>NZ_SACQ01000030.1 GCF_004005935.1 Neptunomonas marina
GTGGCGGCTTCCTATTCCGAATGGCCATCATCAGTGAGGACTTTGTTAACGCCACTGTTTTCCGTTTACCTAAAGACCAACCAACAACCCGTCGCGAATACAGGTCTATCACAGCAGCCAAATACAGCCACTGCTTGCCTACCCGAATGTAGGTCAGATCAGCCGCCCAGTGTTGGTCCCTGCGCGCCGGCTTCGGAAGGTCTTTACGTAAATTATGTGAGCGCTGGTAAAAACGATGCAGCCCCACAACCTTCTTATAGACTCGAGAGACCCGGGCTTTTAGGCCATCCTCCCGCATCAACCGCTCTATCCGCTTCTTGCTCACAACGATGCCCTGTCGCTTGAGGGCATGATAAACACGTGGACTGCCGTATGTTTCACGGCTTTTACGAAAGATGTCTCGTATATACGCCAATAAGCGCCGATCTTGTTGCGCTCTTTTGCTCTGACTACG
>NZ_SACQ01000031.1 GCF_004005935.1 Neptunomonas marina
TGCAAAAACAGGTGCGAGGCAAATTAGCAGTATCAGTTTTTTCATTGTGTATTGGATTGTTTTCAACGATAATCCGCAACTAAGAACGCAAAACAATCGGAAAAAGTATAGGGCTAACGGGGTTGATAATGTATCGGGAAACTTCAATCCCAAGTCTGAAACAATAAACCATAAACAGGGTTCAGGTGTCTGACGCTTGCAGCGTCCTGACAGCAGTCTCCGAAAATCAGAAAGTCTTCGGCGTCAGTACGTCGAAGAGGTCAGACACCTGAACATTACAGCTAAAAACATAACCGTCGCTTCCCCGGCCGACCTTCGGTCAGACGGGGAAGCTCCTAACACCCGTTCCTAACAAATGAATTAATTTCGCCTCCATGATCCATAATTTCAACGCAGGACCTTCTGTTTTACCGAAAGAAGGATTTGAACAGGCCAGCCAGGCAGTACTCAACT
>NZ_SACQ01000032.1 GCF_004005935.1 Neptunomonas marina
TAAGCAGTTTTTGGCGCCTGGTGCTTTGGATTGGTTGGGCTTTCCGGATACCGACCTGAGTTTCTTAGGGTTTATCGCTTACATCGGCGTTATCGCTGGTTTAGTGCAGGTCCTGGAAATGTTCCTCGATAAATACGTGCCTTCGCTGTACAACGCCTTAGGTATCTTTTTACCGTTGATCACAGTGAACTGTGCAATTTTCGGCGGTGTGGCGTTTATGGTTGAACGTGATTACACCCTGGCCGAAAGTGCCGTGTTCGGTTTAGGTGGTGGTATTGGCTGGACTCTGGCAATCACAGTGATGGCAGCTGTCAGTGAAAAACTGAAATATGCTGACGTGCCTGTGGCTTTGCGCGGTTTAGGCTCACGTTTTATCATGGTTGGTCTGATGAGTCTGGGCTTCTTGTCCTTCTCAGGCGTGTCCCTGTAATCATCAGCAGTAGAAG
>NZ_SACQ01000033.1 GCF_004005935.1 Neptunomonas marina
CGCGGATCAGTTCTGGAACGCCACGCCCGCCGAGATGGAGGCTGTCGTCTCCGCGATGCTGGAGCGCAAGGCAGCCGGAGAAGGGCCGCCTTCCCGCCCCGATATAGCAAAATTGCAGGAGATGTTTCCCGATGGATGAGGAAATCGACCGGCTGGTGATCGCGGTGCGCGCCGATACGCAGGGCTTCGCGAGAGACGTTGGAGTTATGCGCGACACGCTGGAAGGGCCTCTGGCGCGCGGCGCGCACAAGGCGAGCCGGCTTC
This sequence comes from Neptunomonas marina, assembly GCF_004005935.1. Classification (GTDB taxonomy): domain Bacteria; phylum Pseudomonadota; class Gammaproteobacteria; order Pseudomonadales; family Balneatricaceae; genus Neptunomonas; species Neptunomonas marina. The sequence goes on from NZ_SACQ01000033.1 coordinate 265, forward strand.
GATGATCTGGCGCGCATCGCGCTGTCGGTGCTGGACCAGATCGCGCAGGAGGCGCTGCGCGTGGCGTTCAAGATGCCCGGCGGCGGTGGGGATAGCGGCGGCCTGCTCGGTGGCGTGCTGAGCGCCGCCGGCGCGCTGTTCGGTGGCGGTGCGCCAGGGCGGGCGACCGGCGGGCCGGTGT
>NZ_SACQ01000034.1 GCF_004005935.1 Neptunomonas marina
GACACTATTGCAAACAATATTGCATTAAGCAAGCCCGATGCAGCTATTGCCGAAATTGAAACAGCGGCAAAAATTGCCAACGCACACAATTTTATTGTGCAAAAAGAGAATGGTTATAACGAAGGTATTGGCGACCGTGGCAGCAAACTCAGTGGTGGCGAACGCCAGCGTGTGACCATTGCAAGGGCTGTTTTAAAGAATCCGCCCATTCTGATACTGGATGAAGCCACTTCTTCGCTTGATACCGAGAGCGAAAGGTTAGTACAGGATGCCATTAATCACCTGATGCAGGACCGCACCAGTTTGGTGATTGCACACAGGCTATCAACTGTTCGCCACGCCGACGAAATCATTGTTTTACAGAAAGGTGTGATCGTTGAAAGGGGTACCCACGACCAATTAGTGGCCCTGGATGGCTTTTACCGGAAGCTGGTGGAGATG
>NZ_SACQ01000035.1 GCF_004005935.1 Neptunomonas marina
AGGTGAATAGCCTAGCTTGAAATCAACTTTACCTTTCAATCCACTGAACTGTTCAAGAATAGGCATACAATCATCCTCGGTACAACCCGGATAAGTTGTGCTTTCATAAACAACATAATCACCTTTCTTCAACACCTTCCCTACTGTTTCACTTGCTTTTTGCAAAGGCGTTAAGTCGGGTACTTTATGATCATCAACAGGCGTTGGTACTGTTACAATAAAGAACGATGCTTCTTTCAATACATTCACATCATCAGTAAACAGAATGCTTCTGTTTGCAAACATATCAGCATCTACTTCCTTGCTGGGGTCTTCCTTGCGTTGCATCATAGCAATACGTTTGCTGTTGATGTCGAAACCGATCACATCCATATGTGCAGCTAACTCCAATGCCAACGGCAATCCCACATAGCCCAAACCAACTACCGCTACTTT
>NZ_SACQ01000036.1 GCF_004005935.1 Neptunomonas marina
CTTATATCTACAATACGCTTGGAGTTTTGTACCTGTACAAACAGCAGTTTAAAAAAGCAGAAGAAAGCTTTTTAAAAGCAACAGAAAACGCTCCGCAATGGGCTGTGCCGTGGAATAACCTGATAGCAGTTTATACTGCACAGAAAAAATATGCAAATGCAAATGATGCATATGTAAAAGCCATTGAACGTAATCCGCAACAGGCAGATATTTATGCGAATGCAGGAATAATGTACGAGCAGCAGAAGAACGATCTGTTTGCGGAAGAAATGCAGCGTAAAAGCATTTTCCTTAATTCACGTCATTTTTTTCCATTTGAAAAACTGGCAAACATTTATACACGCACAACTGCATATGCATTGGCCGATTCGCTTTACTACGAAGCAGATCTTCGAAAGAAAGGCTTTCACTTTTCAACAATGCATTCAAGT
>NZ_SACQ01000037.1 GCF_004005935.1 Neptunomonas marina
TACGAAGTAAGCGGCAATGCCAGCGGCAAACTGAACATTGTGTATTACAATGCACAAGGCAGCGCCACAACGTTGACAAATGTTTCCTTACCATGGAGCAAAGAAATAACTGTAGAGAACAGTGCAGCCTATGCTGGTTTTACCATATCGGCAGCAGGTGGTGGTGCAGGAACTGCCGGTCAATCAGTAACAGCAAAGCTGTATGCCGGAGGCGTGGTTAAAAAATCACAAACAGCAACTGTTGATAATAATGGCTATGTGCAGATCGGTCCGCTGATGCATTATTTTTAATCAACCAACATGAATAATTCAAACGGACAGGCAATGTCCATAAAAGCGGCTTCTCTTATTTTGCGTGTAACATTGGTGAGCATTTTACTGATGCACAGTATTCCGGGGATGTTTAACGGCGGAGTTCATGCATTTGG
>NZ_SACQ01000038.1 GCF_004005935.1 Neptunomonas marina
TTGATGCGCAGATGAAAGGCAAAACAGATGTTGATGAAGCCATCATTAAATCGCCATGGTGGAAACGCTTTCGTAAAGTAAGTCACGATATGTGATGATCGACGACAGATTACAGACGACGGACCACAGCAGATTATGCTGATTAATCGTTACCAGATTAGTTTCATATTCTGCTGTGGTCTGTTTTTTTATAGCCTGTCAACTACATCAATTACAGATCATCATTTTAAATTGTTAACTAATTGGTATAGTACTATGCTGTTGTCAGTCGTCCGTGGTCTATCGTCTGCCGACTAATCATTATTTCACTATCTTCATTCTATGAATTTCTTCACGCATTTTGGCCGCTACCTTTTGATGATCAAAGGAATGTTTTCCAAGCCGGAAAATATGCGTCTTTACTGGAAAGAGCTGATGCACC
>NZ_SACQ01000039.1 GCF_004005935.1 Neptunomonas marina
GTTGACGGAAGATTCTGATAGCTATAAAATGCGCGCTTCTTGATTAGATGTCCCATTCGTCTAGTGGTCTAGGACACCGCCCTTTCACGGCGGTAACAGGGGTTCGAACCCCCTATGGGACGCCATTACTCTTCAAGAATGTGCGGGAATAGCTCAGTTGGTAGAGCACAACCTTGCCAAGGTTGGGGTCGCGAGTTCGAGTCTCGTTTCCCGCTCCAAAATATGTACGTCCCATTCGTCTAGTGGTCTAGGACACCGCCCTTTCACGGCGGTAACAGGGGTTCGAACCCCCTATGGGACGCCATTTCTGCTATTCTTATCAGTACCTTCTCTTTTATAATATCCGCATGTTAAG
>NZ_SACQ01000003.1 GCF_004005935.1 Neptunomonas marina
CGATGCCCTGTCGCTTGAGGGCATGATAAACACGTGGACTGCCGTATGTTTCACGGCTTTTACGAAAGATGTCTCGTATATACGCCAATAAGCGCCGATCTTGTTGCGCTCTTTTGCTCTGACTACGCCCACACCAAGCATAGAAACCACTGCGTGATACGCCCAGAAACCGGCACAGCATGTTGACCTTATAAAACCTTCTATAACGGTCTATGAACCTGAACTTTTCCGCTGTCTCTCCGCGAGAAATTGTTGCCACTTTTTTAGCAGATCATTCTCCGTTTTCAGCTGCTGGACCTGCTTTTCCAGCTGACGAATTCGTTCGTTTTCACTGACTGTACGCGGTTTTTTAACCAGCTTTTCCCGGTTGTCCGACACGATCTTTCCTTCTCGATATTCCTTTCGCCACCGAGACAACATGAAGGGGTGAATGCCGAGTGACTCCGCAACACCTTTCACGCTTGCCCCTTTTAAGTGACTCAGCTTAACAGCTTTAGACTTGAACTCATTGCTGTACTGTCGCGTCTTCTTTGGATTTTTATATGCTGGCACTGAACACCTCAACTCAATTAGATTGAGGTGTCCACTAAACCGGGGGAACTACACCAGTCCAACAACATGCGCTTGTTAGGTGCTTTTCTGGTGATAAATAATATTGCCGTCTGTGTCATAGACATCCTCATGTCGCATTATACGAGACATGAGTTCTTTCAACGACTCCGCTACCTTTAAACTATTACCGTCATCTGTCTCTACAACTACCACTCTCGGATTCACAGTTGAGTTACTGTAATCTAGGGCTAGCCACGTGTGACCATCACCTTCAATGGCAATGTGACTTGCGGGAAGGTCCCACTCCCAACCTGAGGTTGCAGAGTCATGAATAGAGTAATCTGCATTGGGGTTAATATTTGCAATATCACCAGTTGTATAGAAATCTTCGCCAAAATAGTAATTTATTGATTCATTATCACTCGGAGGGAGTTTAAATACGCTGCCATATTCTATTGATTGAAATAAAATGTACTCTTCAGGCAGTTCAAAGCCATACTTATCCTTGAAGTAATCAAATGAATCTTCAATGGAGTAAACACGATAATTTTCAACTTCTCGGAGTTCACCACATTCGGTGCACACAAAGTATGCAGTGCCATCAATAATGTCAGGGTTTTCGAGTTCTTTTCTGCAACATTTCATCGTAGAGTTCCGGACACCTAACGCCGCGCTCAGCCGCAGACAAAAATGGCGCTTGATTTGCCGGGTTTATGGCAAAACGAGTGACAGTTTTGCCTATCGGTTGCAGCGCCTTGTTAAACGTTACCAGCCCCATTTCAGCTTATCGTAAAGAGCGGCCAACTTCCTGAAATTACTGGCGTAGTTTGATTTTTTATAATCTATCTTTTCAATATTTTCTATCAGAAAGTTACCTAAAACATCTAAATCAATTTTTTCTCTTTCAAGAAACGGTATGTAGGCTGATGCATTTTCTGGAGTACATGAAGAAATGACATCTTCGATTGCCATATCTTTATACCTTGTCAAGAATGGCCTCTTATATTGGCTAACCTGAAATGATTCAAAGTTTCTTTTAACAATTTTATCAAGTCGTATTGATGATTCTTGATACTTTTCTTCAGAATCAATTCCAACAGAGCTTAGATATTTAAAGGCTGGAATATTTGGTGTATTTCTTGATAATCGCTGTAGAACATTATCGACAACTTGCTGGCTATCATAATCACCATTCTCAAAGACTAAATCATTGATAAGATCTTCAATTTCTATCGATGCATAACCTATTGGGGATGGCCCGACAATTTCTTGGTTAGCAACACCAACACCAACTAGAAATTCAACATCTTCCTTTGACTCAATTTCATCAATATCAACAACACAAATTTTCTTTTCTGGCTCTGAAGATTGAACTAGCTCATATAACTGCTCTTTACAGTATCTTAATACTCTTGCAGGAATTTTTCTTTTTGTTGCATCGATAGCTTCATATACATCGCTAAAGTCATTAGTTTTAACAAGGACTAGAGGTATTTGAACACCGTCAATTGTTAAGTATGTATCAGAAATATTCGGAGATTCATCTGGTGATAGCCTTTGCACAAATATTAAGTTTTTTCGTAACTGCTCAATATTATCCTTACCAATACATGAAGCTATAGCTCTAAGTAGGCTGCTAATATTTTCATCAGATATCGAATAACCCAAAAAGACTATTGGATGCTCAACAAATAACGTTATTAACTTTGCTGCCAAATAGGTGTTTTTCTCATTAAAATCATCATAATCTTCATTCGTCAAAATCAGCGATGAGGGCTCACTAGAGCAACCGTGAATTTTGTATATTTCCCCAATTTCCTGTGGATTAGAAAAAAGAAGCTCTTGTTGACCAATATACAGTTCATATTCCGGAAACAATTGCTCTAGAAAAAGATCCCAGTTTGTTGTTATTACTCCGTCCACATTCAAACTGGAAAGTAATTTAACTTCTTCTTTGTACTCTGAGTCAATTGCTATTGATTGATCTAAAGATGACAAGTAATTACATATTTCTATTCTCAAGGCTGATGTAGCGTCAGATATCTTGCTTTTATGCAACTCTACGCTTTCTTTATATTCTTCAGCAGTCCACCAGTATTCATTAAAATCTTCTGCTAATAGTCTTGCTACAGCTGGATAACTTCCATCAGCAGCTGCTAAATAGTATTCAAAGGGTTTACCTGTAACGCAAAACTTTTCAAGCAAGCCCTTCCAATCTTCTAGCTGTAGGTAGCGCCTAGAAAATCCTGATCCTACGAATAGAAACGGACCAGCCGATCTAGACTGAAAAATTTCTATAAGACTGTCCTTTATTTCCATATCTCTAATTCTCTAACTTAACTTTCTAAACGTTTAACAGTACAATTATGATGCCGTACCGGCATCATAATAATTATTAAAATGACTTCATTCTAATTCTGAGCAGCCAGTCAACTAATTTCTAACCTTTTGATATATTTAAACTTTTCCAACACCACCTTCCTTGTCGAAAAAATAGAGTGGCACGCCGCGCCATTAAATTCCGAAAATCGTGCTGCGCGGCTGACTAACGCACTGGTAAGGCAGTAGTAGATCAGAAACACCTTAATTAGCCAATAAAACCGTAGCGGTTTACCTAAGCTGGATCAAGCGGTATAGGTGGGTTTTGTGGGTTCGACTTGCGTCAGGGAGGTGTGAGGTGCACGGTGGTTAGAGTACAGCGCTCTTGTAACGGCCTGTTAACAAGAGCGCTGTGTCTGGAGGGGGTTAGTAGTATTTCAGTTCATCCACTTTGCCCCAGAAGACGCGATACGCGAAGGCGGTGTAACAGATGATGATTGGAACAACCACAATAGCGCCCCATAGGATGATGGTGAGTGACTCGGGCGCTGCGGCGGCATCCCAAATCGTCAATTGGCCGGGGACGATATATGGGAAGAAGCTAACGGCTAAGCCAAAGAAGCACAGCAGGAAGATCGCAACAGCCGATACAAAGGGCACCCAGCAGCTACGGTCTTGGGGTTTTGGCAGCTTATTAAGTACCGCATAGCTAAACGCGAACAACCCCATACACAGGATCGGTAGCGGCGCTAGGTATAGCACGTTCGGCCAGCTTAACCAGCGCTCGTATACGGTTGGGTTGATCCATGGGTTTACCACCGATACCGCGATGGTGCCGATCACTCCCAGCCAGATGGTGCGTTTGGCCCAGTTAATAGCGCGCTGCTGAAGATCGCCTTCGGTTTTCATCACCAACCAGCAGGCACCAATAAAGCTATAGGCCGCTGCAACGCCCAGCGCACTTAAGATGCTAAATGCGATCGCCGCCCCGCTCTTTTCAAACCCCATAACGTACATACCCAGCATGTAACCTTGGCTCAGTGCCGCTAGTAGAGATCCGATCTTAAATACGCGGTTCCATGTGGGTTTGTGGCCAAACGGGGCCTTGGCTCTAAAATCAAATGCAACGCCCCGCAGAATTAAGCTGATCAACAGAATAGCGGTTGGCATGTAGAGCTCGCGTAGGATCAAGCTGTGCGCCGGTGGGAAGGCGATTAGCAACAAGCCCACCGCCAGCACAAGCCAGGTTTCGTTGGCATCCCAAAACGGGCCAATCGATGCGATCATGCGGTCGTTGTGTTCGTCGTTATCGAGCGGTAGCAAGATGCCAACGCCTAAGTCGTAACCATCTAGCACCGCATACAAGATGACCGATAAACCCATTAAGCCGATAAAGATAATGGCTAATGTGTGTGCATCAAACATAGCTTTTTACCTCTTCGACGATAGCCTTGCCAATACGAGCCCGTGCATCAACAGCCTCTTCGGGGCGGATCTCTTCAATTTCAACGGCACGGCGCGCCATCACAAATAGTGTGTTTAGGTAGGCACCTAACAGCACCACATACAGGGTGCAGTACATCACCAGAGAGATCGCCACATTGCCGGGCGCAATGTCGGTGGCGGCTTGCTGTGTTGTTAACACGCCGCTTACCAACCAAGGCTGGCGGCCAATTTCAGTGACATACCAACCGGCAAGCGTTGCTACCCAGCCAGAAAAGCTCATAGCGACCACCAGCTTTAATACAGTGGGGCTAACCTGTTTTTCCCGTAGTAGCTGATAACTGCCCAACCACGCGGTTAGTATCATCAGAACGCCAATACCCACCATGACACGGAAGCCGTAAAACACGGGCGCAACCGGCGGATGGTTACCCTCAAAGTCGTTTAAGCCTTGTAGTTCGCCATCGATATCGTGTTTGAGAATCAGGCTGGCAAGGCCGGGAATACCAATCTCAAAGTGGTTTTCGCGAGTTTCCTCGTCTGGAATCGCAAATAGCAGCAGCGGAACACGGCTTTCGGTTTCCCAGATACCCTCCATCGCCGCGATCTTTTGTGGTTGGTGCTCCAATGTGTTGAGGCCGTGGAAGTCACCCACCAGCGCTTGCAAGGGCGCCAAAATGGCCGCAACAAAAAGCGCAACTTTCAACGTGAGCTTAGGTGCGCGTTTGTCATCACCTTTTAGTAAGCGATAAGCGCTGATACCTGCAATTAAGAAGGCGGCGGTCAAGGCCGATGCCATCACCATATGGGTAAGACGATAGGGAAAGGATGGGTTAAACACGATATCAAACCAGCTTGTGGCGTGGGCTACCCCATCGCGCATCTCAAAGCCCTGCGGGGTTTGCATCCACGAGTTCAGCGCCAGTATCCAAAATGCCGAAAGCGCGGTACCCACCGCAACAATCACGGTAGCAGCGGTATGCACACGGTTTGATACGCGGTTCATACCAAAGAGCATGATGCCTAAGAAGCCGGCCTCAAGGAAAAACGCGGTTAATACCTCATAGCCCAGCAAAGGCCCGGCGATGTTACCCACCGTTTCCATAAAACCTGGCCAGTTGGTACCAAACTGAAACGACATGGTAATGCCGCTCACAACACCCAGTGCAAAGGTCAGCGCAAAGATCTTCACCCAGAAGCGATAGGCCCGTAACCACACCGGATCGCCCGTTTGATTAAAGCGCACTTTGAAAAATACCAGAAACCAGCTCAACGCGATGGTTATGGTGGGAAATAGGATATGAAAGCTCACATTTGCGGCAAATTGAATCCGCGAGAGCATTAGAGTTTCTTCAAACATAATCCACCTCAAGATTAATGCTGAACAACTAGAGCGCCTGCATAACACAAGCACTCATGAAAAAGCGCTGTTGAGCCAGCAAACCGTGCATCTCTTATGCTCAGTTGCTAACTACACCTTCGACTTCGCAGCACAGCTACTCAGTTTTGGTTCAAATCGGCTCTTCCGTGAGAGGTGAGCAAAGCGTTCAACGCCCTACTCGCGTTTATGCTCCTCTGCCAAGTGTTAGTCGTCAGCTAGCCCTATAGCCGGTGATCTGCGCCGCTTATTCATTGCGTAGCGATCTATATCACTTGAGTTTTTATTTATGAATTTTCAGTATTTTCTGAAATCTTAGCATTTTATTGATCCATGTCAAATGTTTCATTGCACTCAACTTGACAGTCAACCATGCATAAACGCAGTCATACTCTTATGCGTATTCAATGAACAAAACTGGGGTAAATGCTGTGTCGGGGTAAGTCTTGAAGGTGCAAAGGCGAAGAAACAGAAACACACAGGCGCCATAAGAGGTGCCGCATACATAGGACAGAGAAGCACTCTGCCCTGTAATGCTTAGATAGATAAACGCATTAAATGAGGAAGCTTAGAAGTGACTAGCGGCCGAAATACTGATCAATCAATTGCGGCAGATGATCAAAGACTTGCTGTTCAAGATCGTCTATCGGTGTGTCGAGTGCTGCCAAGTACCGCTGCGCTTGATCCCGTGTTAGTAGGCGTGAACCGATACCGTAATCTAACTCGGGAAGGTTTTTATCGTCGCGCGGGCTTACATCCCACTTGATAAAGTCAGGAAACCGCGCTGCCAATTTCTGCTGCGCGACACCACTAAAGTCAACAACATGGTTAGCTCCCTGCGGCCCTAAACACCCAGCTTCTATGCGGAAAATAACGGTAATCTTCTTGTTATCTGGGAGCTGTGTCATGGTCAGTCCTTTGTTGGCTGGGTTTGAGTGGCCTGTTTATTATGCTTATAAGATATAAAAGGCTACGTTTTTTATGTAATTGTCTGATAAATATAGTTTTTACTAACCACTTTTCAAGCAACACTAGCTAACTTATTTACCTATTTTGTCTAGTTTGTGTCCTGTTTACCGCCACCAGCGGGTAACGGTCAGTTTACCAACCGACAAATCTCACTCAGCCCTATGCAGCACTACCGCATCCGACGTGTTTATGGCGAACACAACCAAACAATTAGCCCCATGCTTATATGCAGCAGCGCTCTTCAAGCGTTTTGTTTAAATCCACCCGCAGGTACAACACCCTATCACTGCCTATCGGCGTTTTTTTGCGCACTTATAAGTCACTCAACGCACCATAAAAACAAAGACTTAAAAGGCAATATTCTGGTTTTATATTTAATTTCTGAAGATCGATCAGCCAAGACCCCAGCCATTCACTCTTTGTTGGCTTAAAGTAACACCGAAGGGCCTTAAAAAGTGGACTATGATATAAGTTAAAAAGAACAATAGAGGTCGTTCCCGCTGTAGCCTCTTCACAATGGATTTGGAGAGCTGTATGCATCGCGTTACTGCGCGCCGCTGGATGTATTTATTCGTCACAGTTACCGCACTTGTTTTAGCAACCTTCGCGTCAAGGTTGGCTGCTGATACCACCGACTCCCCTCGTTTCAAAGATCAGCGCGTCCTGTTGATCTATTCGTATCATCCTACGTTCCCGACAGCACGACGCGTGTATGAGGGTATTCTGGCGGCCTTTCCGAAAGAGGATCACCCGCAGATCGATATCGAGTTCATGGATAGTAAACGCCACGTCAGTAACGAGTATCAAGCACTCTTTTTAGAGAGCTTGAGATACAAACTGGCCCAACGCCCTGCGTATGACATTGTTATGACAGCAGACGATAACGCCTTCAACCTGATCAAATCGTTCAAAGAGGAACTGTTTCCTGACACACCCATGGTTTTTCTCGGCGTCAATGACCGCCAAAGTGCTTTATCAGCCAACGCTGAACCACAAATAACAGGGGTGGTTGAGGCGGCGTCGATCGCGGGCACGATCCATTTAGCAGGTTCATTACGTCCTCAGATGAGCACACTTCATGTCATTGTCGATAGCACACCCAGCGGCCAAGCCGATTTAAAAACGCTGCTTGCGTTAGCGCCTCAGTTCCCAGGTAAGACGTTTAAAGTGCTGTCGTTGGCCGATTTAAGTTGGTCTGAACTGAGTGATGCCCTCCCTTATATCGATCAAAAAGATGCAATATTGCTGCTCTCGGCTTACCGAGATAGCAATCAAACACAGCTCTCTTTTGATGATGCACTCGAGTTGATTCTTACCAAGTCCCCCGTTCCGGTTTTTCACCTTTGGGAGCACGGCTTAGGAGACGGCATATTGGGTGGTTTGATCATTAGTCATTTCGAGCAAGGCAAGAAGGCAGCTCAAATCGCGCGCTATATCTTAACGGGAACATCCCCTGCGGCTATTCCGGTTGTCACAGAAAGCCCCAATATTACCGTTGTCGATGATCGCGTTATGCGCCGCTTTGATTTGAGTTACGCACCACTACCCGAAGCTACACAGGTGCGCTTCAAGCGCTCAACGCTATTTGAACGCTATGCTATTGAACTGGCAAGTGTTGGGTTTCTCTTCGGACTCATGTCGATATTCATCGCGTACTTGATACGCCAAAACCAACTGAGGACAAAACTATCCCGCACACTCGCTGAACAGAAGCACACGCTACGCGCCATATTAGACAACCTTGACGCCTGTGTTTACCTAAAAGATATGGAGGGCAACTATATCTTTGCCAACGCAGCGGTGCGGGAGGTTTTTCAGGTGCCTCTGGAGCATGTCGTAGGCTACGATGACTACGCGTTCTTCTCACCTTTGACCGCGCAAGAGATCATTCAAAATGATAAGAACGTACTTGATAGCGGACAAACACTGCGTGTCGAAGAGGTGAACACCTCCAAGGATGGTGGGCCGCCTCGAACCTACCGAAGCACAAAACTCCCACTCAAGAATGAGCAAGGTAATGTCTTTGCATTGTGTGGTATATCGGTCGATGTCACTGAGCAAAAGCAATATGAAGAACAGCTCAAGTTTATGGCCCACTATGACCAGCTGACTAAACTACCTAACCGATTGCTGTTTTCCGACCGGCTACAACAAGCTATTTTGCAGTGCCATCGCAATAATGAAGTGCTGGCTGTGATCTATATCGACCTTGATGGCTTTAAAGATATTAACGACCACCACGGCCATGAAACCGGCGATCTATTGCTCAAAGAGATCGCCCTCACCGGCCATCACATACTGCGCGAACAGGACACCTTCGCCCGCTTGGGTGGCGACGAATTTGTAGCGGTTTTAGTCGATATTCAAGAGCAAGCTCGCGCTATCGAGATCGCCAAACGCCTTATCAAGCTCATGGGCACACCGTTTTACATCAGCAACAAGCTGCTAAAAATTTCTGCAAGTATTGGCATTACTACCTATCCGCAAGAGGAGTCTTTAGACGCAGACCAATTGCTCCGTCAGGCAGACCAAGCGATGTACGCCGCGAAGACAAAGGGTAAAAATCGTTATCATTGCTTTGACTCCCAGATCGAGAAGCACATTATCCAGCGTGAGCAGCGACTAGACCGTATCCAAAAAGCGATTCGCGCCGGCGAACTCGTTCTGTACTATCAGCCGAAAGTGAATATGGCGACAGGGGAAGTGATCGGTTTAGAGGCGCTAGTACGTTGGCTGCATCCGGAACATGGTTTACTGCCTCCCGGAGACTTCCTGCCACTCATCGAGGGGCACTCACTGTCTATAGAGCTGGGCGATTGGGTGATCGCGCAAGCATTGGAGCAACTGGATCACTGGTACAAACAGGGGCTGGAGCTGAGTGTTAGCGTTAACGTCAGTAATATGCAGCTTGAACACGACCGGTTTGTTGAAAAGCTGCGCACCCAACTTGGTTATTACAACAACCTACCCAACAGCTTGCTACAGCTTGAGATTCTCGAAACGGGCGCGTTAGAGAACACCAATTTCGTATCGGCGACGATGAACGAATGTCGGCAGATGGGCCTACAGTTCGCCTTAGACGATTTTGGCACTGCTTACTCATCGTTAAGCCACCTCAAAAAACTGCCTGCTGCGTACCTTAAAATCGACCGCGGTTTCGTCAAAGATATTCTTGTGGATGCTGATGATAGAGCGATTCTTGAGGGTGTAATTAGCTTGGCCAATGCCTTCCAAATGAAATTGATCGCCGAGGGCATCGAGAGCGTTGAGCATGGCACAGCGCTGCTACAGTTGGGCTGCCAGCTCGCTCAAGGTTACGCCATTGCCCGCCCAATGCCTGCGGCCGATATAGCCGAGTGGCTACGCACGTGGAAACAACCCGCAGCGTGGCGCCAAGCCACCGTGAGCACGGCTAAAGAGGATCATATCGTTTAAACAACGACCGTTTAAGCCGCACGGGCTTCACGACCATGGTGAAGCCCTCCAGCGGGCCATACCGCATCGAATCGCGTGAATTACCGGCCCATGCAAAAGAGCCACCCATCAACAACCTGAGGTTTCAAGTTCCACTGCGTAAGGGGTAGTTGCTGTCGCTTGAAAATAACGGACATAGCAGTTAGTGGATTGCGGCGTTGGTGCAGGAGCATCACCCACAACGCTGCCATGGGTCACATCAATACCAGAACGGCCACTAATGCGGATCAGCTGATACACCCAATCATGTTCACTGTTGTTGCTGTTGCGTCCATACGGCTGGATATCCGCGTTAACGGCAGTGCGGATGCTCGAGAAGGCATTGGGGTAGCCGTAAACGGTATCAACGTTGCTACCATCAATGACGACGTTAGACGCGGCAAGGTGTGCTTTTTGCTCAATCACAAGTTGCGCATGCACCAGCGTAGCGGTTGTACTAAGCGTCCCTGCCATCGCGGTTAATACACTCTTGCGTGCATCATCCGTCACATCAATAAAGCGCGGTAATGCCACCGCCGACAACACACCGAGAAGCGCAATAACGACAACCAATTCAATGATGGTAAAACCTGCTTGCGCACGGTAGGTAGAAGATGAAAACTGCACAACGGCACTCCTTTGCATCGAAAATAATCCAAGCCAAGCTTGTAACGCCAAGTTTAGTCGATAAAACGATTATTTCTAGCCGCTTTATATGAACCAAAACTTAACTATCAAGATACCCTAATTGCGACGCTAGCCACCGTACAGCGCGGCCTGTAGCATCCCGCTTCCATAGTGCGTAAAGAGCATGCTGTTGGTTACCGGCCACTGTTGCAAGCTCAACTAATTCGCCCGTAGATAACGCGCCATCAACCAAACCACGGGGCAAATAACCACACCCCAATCCTGCTATCTGTGCGGCTATTTTTTGCTGCACGGTCGCAACGGATAAAACCGGCTGCTGATCCAACAAATTGCGAGTCAGAGGTGGTAAGTGTTGCGATGAATCACGCACCACAACAGCACGATGCTGCTTGATATCCTCTTCGCTAAGAGGCTGAAAACACCGCGCTAACGGATGAGAGGGCGCGACCATAAATGCCCATTCGATCGTCGCCACTTCTGCAAGCTCGAGCTGCCGATAAGGAAGTGTTGGCGCTGTTGAGCCAAAGGCGATATCCGCACGCCCCTCTGCCACCGCTTCCCATGTCCCCCCTAGCACCTCTTCATACAGATTGATCTCAATGGTTGGGCACTCCAGCATGAGATCGGCCACCAGCGGGAAGAGCTTCTCGACACCATAAACAGAGTCTACCGCGATATTCACACGCGACTCCCAGCCACTATCGACTTGGCGGCTCTGCTCCACCAGCCGATCTGCCGCTTCTAACAGCTGCCGACCTTGCTCAACCAATAGGCGTCCCGCTGGCGTTAGCACCGAACGGCGCCCTTCTCGCACAAACAAGGTAATGCCTAGATCTTCTTCCATCTTTTGCACGCTGTACGTCAGGGCAGATGGCACTTTGTAGAGGGCTGCTGCTGCGGCAGCGAAGCTACCTTTACGCTCGATGGCATCCAGCACTTCAAGTGCTTCCAGTGTGAGTCGTGTTGGCATAGCTAACCTTTTATTCAAATAGTTTGAATATTTTAGTCATTTTATTTCGATTTTTTAAAAAAACTAGCGGCATAGAATAAACAACATCGATAAAGCAGCCAGTTTGATGCGCTTTAACCCTTCAAATTTAGCGAATAAAAGGTGAACAACATGACCACTCTGACAACAACGAAAACACCCTCTGCCCACGTTGTAAAACGCATACTCACCAGCGATCAAAGCATCGGAAACTTAATGCTGCGCGTACCTGTGGGTATTGTGTTAGCGGCCCATGGTGCTCAAAAGCTCTTTGGTTGGTTTGGCGGTTATGGGATCGAAGGCACCGGCCAATGGATGGAGTCGGTTGGTTTTGCGCCAGGCGCCTTGATGGCATTTCTTGCCGGTAGTGCCGAGTTCTTCGGCGGGCTGGCGCTCATCCTTGGGCTGCTTACCCGCCCAGCCGCAGTTGTTGTCGCGTTTACCATGCTCATGGCCATGACGGTTCACCTAGGTAACGGGTTGTTCATTGCCAATAATGGCTACGAGTTTGCATTAACCCTGCTGGCGGCAAGCATCGCGCTTGCGATCAACGGCGGCGGCAAGTTCGCAGCTGACCATATCATTGCCAACAAAATACGATAAGCGGAGACGGTATTATGGGATTGTTAATCAACGGCGAATGGCATACAGACTGGTATGACACAGCTGCTTCCGGCGGCGAGTTTATCCGCCAAGATGCTCAGTTTCGCAATTGGATAGGGCCAGATGGCGACTACCCAGCCGAAGCGAACCGTTACCACCTCTATGTCTCTTTAGCGTGCCCGTGGGCACACCGCGCGCTGATTATCCGCGCAGCAAAGCAGCTTGAAGCGGTGATTGGTGTCACAGTGGTCAAGCCTGAGATGCTCGATAAAGGCTGGGAGTTACCCGCGCACAACGCAGGGCCCTTAGAAGATGCCGCCGTGCTCGCCGACATCTACCGCAAGGCCAAGCCAGACTACTCGGGCCGCGTTACAGTGCCAGTGCTTTGGGATAAGAAAACCGCAACCATTGTTAACAACGAGTCTGCCGAGATCATCCGGATGCTGAACAGCGCCTTCGATGCCTTTACGGATGTCAAAACGGATTACTATCCTACCGCGCTGCAAGCTAAGATCGATGCGCAAAACACCATCATTTACGATGCCATCAACAACGGCGTGTACAAAGCAGGTTTTGCAACGGATCAGCTCGTATACGAAAAGCATGTGACCCGTTTGTTTGAGGTGCTAGAAACCTTAGACAAGCAGCTCGGTGAGCAGCGCTACTTAGTGGGTGATCAGATTACCGAAGCCGATTGGCGCTTGTTTACCACCCTGATCCGCTTTGATGCGGTGTATGTTGGCCACTTCAAATGCAACCTCAAACGCATTGAGGAGTTCACACACCTGCCTCACTACCTGCGCGACCTGTACCAACAACCCGGCGTTGCTGCAACGGTAGACTTTGGACATATCAAAACCCATTACTACTACAGCCACGACATGATCAATCCAACCCGCATCGTGCCAACCGGGCCAGAGCTGGATTACAACCGCGTCCATAACCGCGCTCAGCTGTTTAGCGCTTAGGAGATAACCATGAGCACTTCACGTCATATTGATAAAATCTGGCCCGCAAGGGCTGTCACCGATGGCGATGGCGTGCGTATCAATCGCAATGCCAACGCCAAAGATATGCACACCTTTGACCCGTTCTTGCTGCTAGATGAGATGGTCTCTGACGATGCTAACGATTACATTGGTGGCTTCCCTGAGCATCCCCACCGTGGTTTTGAAACCGTCACCTACATGCTCGAGGGCCGTATGCAGCACCGCGACCATATGGGCAATACCGGCGAACTGGTTAGCGGCAGCGTACAGTGGATGACCGCAGGCCGAGGCGTGCTCCATTCAGAGATGCCACTGCAGGAGTCGGGGCGGTTACATGGATTCCAGCTATGGGTGAACCTGCCCGCAACAGAGAAGCTCTGTGAGCCAGCTTACCGCGAATTTCAACCCGAAGAGATCCCCACCGTTACGGCGGCAGGCGTAACCGCAAAAGTGATCGCAGGCCAACTGCAACTGTTAGAAAACGGGCAGCCAAGTATAAGTGCCACAGGCCCAGTGCAAGGTATATCGACAGCACCGGATTTTTTCGATATCCACCTGACAGAGGGCGCGGCGGTTACACTCAGCGTCGCTATGCAGAAAAAACTGCTTCTCTACGTCTATGAGGGAGATGCGCTGGTCGATGGAACAAAGGGCATCATGACACAGCAGATCGCAACCACAACCGCAGGCGATACGTTAACACTGAGCAGTAAAGCGGGCGGCAAGCTCTTGCTGCTCGCTGGGGAACCCATTAACGAGCCGATCTCACACTGGGGCCCCTTCGTAATGAACACGCCCCAAGAGATAGATCAAGCGTTGCAAGATATGCGCAACGGCACGCTTGTGCAGTGACAAGCAGCTTGCTAGCACAAACCAGATGAGGCGGCTACTCAACGAAATACTTAGCGAGCCTCATCCGTTTTCATTGCAGTTTCGTAACAGGGAAAACATCCAATACTACGAAAGGATCTGGCTATGATTTCCGCCGAAGCGAACGCTGTAAAAACACGTCTTATCGAATGTGGGCTTGAAACACCAACGATTCCGACAGACCTTTCTCAGGACGAGAAATACGCGCACATCAAAGAGCTGATGACGGGTGTTATGACGACATTAGGCCTTGATCTTTCTGACGACAGCCTACATGAAACACCCCACCGCATCGCTAAGATGTACGTTCATGAGCTGTTCGCAGGGCTGGATTACAGCAACTTCCCTGCCATCGCCATGATCGAAAATAAAATGGACGTTGACGAGATGGTCAAGGTGGACAAAATCAGCCTGGTTAGCTCGTGTGAGCACCACTTCGTCACCATCGACGGCACGGCGCGCGTCGCTTACATTCCCAATAAGAAAATTATTGGCCTATCGAAAATCAACCGATTGGTTCGCTTCTTTGCCCAGCGCCCTCAAGTGCAGGAGCGCCTAACAAAACAGGTGCTCATCGCGCTGCAAACGCTGCTCGAAACCGATAATGTCGCGGTCTCTATCCGTGCCACCCACTACTGCGTAAAAGCGCGTGGTGTGATGGATGTGAACTCGAAAACAGAAACCACTGCATTGGGCGGCTCGTTCAAAACTAACGAGCGTACACGCGCTGAATTCTTAGGTTAGGGATTGACGATGAAATTACAGCTATCAGATCTTGCGAACCTGCAACCGATTAAACGTGTTGTCATCCATTCGATAGATTGGATGATCT
This sequence comes from Neptunomonas marina, assembly GCF_004005935.1. Lineage (GTDB taxonomy): Bacteria > Pseudomonadota > Gammaproteobacteria > Pseudomonadales > Balneatricaceae > Neptunomonas > Neptunomonas marina. The sequence goes on from NZ_SACQ01000003.1 coordinate 15,045, forward strand.
ACCAAGTAACGGTCGAGATAGAAGGTAAAGAGCGCCTACTGTACGAAGATGAAAAGCCCCTCAGATTTCACAACATGATACAAATCAAAGAGTTGATGGAAACACTAAAGGTAGAAAGTTACGTATTGCGCCGTGATAACAGCGCTTATGATGAGATGGTCGGGCAACAATCTACAGACTTTAAAGACACGTTCGAAACCGCACTACCGTGGAAACAAGTCGTACCTGAAGTTCATTGATAGCGCCTACGGCGCTATCTCTTCCCCATCCCAGGCAAACACTTTGCCACTATCCTCCGCGATTAAATCAGAGATCACATCTAGCAAGTAGTTAGCAGACTGCTGCGGCGAAAATAACTTTTCTGGTTTGACATTGCGTTGAAACGGCGCGGATAGCTGAGTATCAACCGTACCTGGGTGCAACCCAACGATAACACAGTTAGGTTGCAACATTTTGCTGCCAATAGCCGCCGTTTTCAAAAACATATTCAGCGCACTTTTGCTGCTGCGGTAACTGTGCCAGCCGCCTAAGCGGTTATCAGAGATACTACCAACACGCGCAGAAAGCACCCCAAACACGGAACGCGTGTCGCTGCGCATATGCGGCAAAATCGCCTTCGCTAGCAGCATAGGCGCAATAGCGTTAATCTGGAAAACGCGCTGCAAACTGTCTTGCGAGAGCTGCTTGAGTGCCTTTTCAGGCCGCAAGTTACCATCATGCAGCAGCCCGCTTGCCACCACGACTAAGTCAATCGGTGTATCGCGCAACGTTTTACCGGCCTGCTCGATACTCGCTTCCTTTTCCAAGTCCACAAAGCCATGGATAACCCGTTCACTACAAAGGGCGGCATGAGCATTACCAGTACAGCGTGAGAACGCAAATATTTGAGCAACACGAGGTTCGTCGAGTAGTGCCTCAATAAGCGCATTACCGATTCCCCCCGTGGCACCAACCACCACCACGTTCATCTGCGATGAGAAATTATTAAATCTATTCATGGTGCCTGTTACGTATCTGAAAGAAAGAGAGATCATATTCAGAGTAGCCAACGTAAGAGACAATGCAATGACAGCCGCAACAACTGACACCCACATCACGGTCTTCTTCGATGGAAGCTGCCCTTTGTGTAAAAAAGAGATCGACCACTATCAGCGTATCGCAAAGCCCAGCACACCCATCACATGGGTGGATATCAGTGCACCTGATACCGAATTCAGCAAACTACCCTTTACGTTTGAACAAGCGATGCGCGAGCTGCATATCCTCGACAGCCACGGCAACATCATTAAAGGAGCTTATAGCTTTGTGGAAATCTGGCACCGACTGCCCCACTATCGCTGGCTAGGCAAGTTGATCAGTACAACGGGGGTTACCCCTATTTTGGAGTATGGCTATCAGAAGTTTGCAGCCTGGCGCGCGAGTCGCCAGTGCAAGGAAGGGGTTTGCCGACGATAACTAGTTAACCCGGTAAGGGTTACTCATGGTGATATAGTCGCTAACTAGAAAGGGGTGAACGTTAACAAGTTCGCCGGTAATATCTGACTCCACAACGAAGCTGAGATTACCCGTCTGAGCTTCGGTCTTTGCGACAACTTCATACGGCTTATCCGCCAGCAGCTGCACCACACCATCTTGAACAAAATTAACTTCAATAGAGATTTTGTCGCCCTCTTTGAGAGTCAGCCAGATGAATTCAGAATCCACCAGCAGATTCTCAACCTCAGCGATCACGACTCATTCCCCGCCAGTAAACCATAGCGAATGGCCAACTGAGTGAGCTCGGCATTACGTTTAACACCCAGCTTACGCATGATATTTGAGCGGTGTGCATGAACTGTTTTTGGACTAAGGCACTTCTCGTTTGCGATCTCGGAGACGCTTTTGCCCTCAGCCAAGAGCGTGAAGATCTGCAGCTCGCGACTAGTTAGCTGTTTAAGTGGGCTGTCACTACCATCATCATTCAAAACCTGACGGATGCTTTCAGAGAAGTATTCCCCACCTTTCGCGACGCTAAGCAGCGCCTGAACCAGCTCGTCGGGCGCACAGTTTTTTGTCAGGTAGCCTTTGACACCCGATTTAACCAAATTCGTGGGATATGGCGCAGCGCCCCAAACCGTAAGTACAATCACCTTAGCGGTCGCGTCGAAGCTAAGAATACGGCGCACCGCTTCAATGCCACCTTGCGCACTGGCAGATTCGTCGCTTTCAGCACTGACCGGCATATTGAGATCCATAATCACAACATCCGGCGCGCAGCGTTTAAATACATCAAACGCCTCTTGGCTGTTATTCGCTTCAGCGACGACTTCGATCTCGGGGTGACGATCCAACAGCTGCTGGAAACCCGCACGCACCACTTCATGATCATCGACAAGCAGAACTTTAATAGAACTCATATTAATCAGTATAACAACTCGAGCTTATATACGCCGGAATTATGAAGGAGCCGACATCAATTATCCACCAATTTCAGCTCGGAATCTGCGCCAGTGTAGACACCATCCGTGTCAATATCGAACGCATAAACAGAGGCCTGGCTCAGATCGGAAAAGCTTGCGGGATAAGCGACTAGCTCATCGCTGTAGCCCACCAGCCGCACACCTTCGCGCTTGCAATGGGAGAGCACTTTTTCGAGCGCTCGAATCACCGCCATTTGGCGGTCGTTAAAATCACCTTCCTCTATCTCATTACGATGCTTGCCCACCACTTGGCGCTTGATGTAACCATCCTCATCAAGCAGCTGGATAGAAACGCCCGTGAGTTGCTCCTTCACCACCAGAATTTTCGCCTTCTGGAATGCAGTTTCTGAGTGCAAACATAGGGCATCGCCAACGGAACATGAGCGCAACGCCTCTAGAATCACTCCGGCACTGGGGTCGGCAGGTAGATCTATCTCCATGGCATCCTCTGGGGGCTAGATAAGAACATGATTTCTAAGCCTTACTTTTTGCCAGAGAAAGGGCTTTTTTGCAATCCGCTAACGCAGCTTGCGCATCCTCATAACGTGCATCTTGCTGCGCGATCACCAGCTCTAGGCGGTGCTGCTGCTTGATGGCATCCAGCTCGGCACTTTTCAGCGCTGCCACAAGCTCACCATTTTCTTTAGATTTTTTATCAATAAGATCTTCTAGATATTTGATTTTATTGTCTTTAACCTGAAGTTCAACTTTAAGATCAAACATGGCATCTGTGTCAGATGTGGGCATTTTTTGATTAGCCTGAACCCACTGCTCTTGCTTTAGCTGGCGGCTCAGATCTGCGCACTTAGCATCTGCTTTTACCAGAGCCGTTTCGGTTTGTAACAGCTGGCGCTGATATTGAGCGCCCTCTTCTATCGCTTGATCATACCGCTGCATCAGCTCATGATGCTGGTTTTGCTGCACTGACAGCTGCTGCTTTAGCTGCTTGATCTCGTCGGCGTCCGCTTGGCGCTGGGCCGCAACCACATCACTGGCCTCATTCAATCGCTGTTGATAACGAAACTCAGCATTCGCAAGCGCCTCATCCCAAAGCTTGTTTGCCGCACCCAATACCGCATCCGGTAACTCAGGGTGAGAGTTGCGCCGTGTTAGCCGCTCCGATAACGATTGCCACCAGCCATTTAACGCGCTATTGATCGTCGTAAGACTGCCACTCCCGAGCTGATCGCGCACATTTTGCTGGGTTGGTCGAATGCCCTGAGCCAACAACTCATCGGCTACCTGATAGACTTTTTCGCGTGTCGATGATCGATTATTCATACTAATAATATGTAATATGTATTATTTGATACGATTAATTATGTATCGACCGAGCGTTTTATGCAATCTTGTGGTCACAGCAAAAAGCACTGTCTTAATTTGCTGTAATCTACAAAGGAGCACACTATGGCTATACGCATCGCGATTAATGGATACGGCCGCATAGGGCGCAACATTCTAAGAGCGCTATATGAAGGACAGCACCGCCACGATATAGAGGTCATCGCTATTAACGATTTAGGTAACAGCGAGGCCAACGCCCACCTTACCCAATATGATTCTGTGCATGGTCGCTTTCCTCATCAGGTACGCGCCGAACACGACCGCATTTTTATTGATACCGATGAGATCCTGACCTTCGCCGAAAAAGATCCAGAACATCTCAATTGGGACGCCCTGGATATCGATATCGTGTTTGAATGCACAGGCCGTTTCACTTCACGGGAAGCTGCGTCTGTTCATCTAGCCCAAGGCGCAAAGCAGGTACTAATATCTGCACCTGCCAAGGGCGTTGATGCAACCATCGTCTACGGGGTCAACCACCATCAGTTGAAAGCGTCCGATCAGATTGTTTCCAACGCTTCGTGCACAACCAACTGCTTAGCGCCACTGGCCAAAGTGTTACACGATACGGTCGGGATAAAATCAGGCATCATGACGACTATCCATGCCTACACCAACGACCAGCACTTAACTGACCTTTATACCGACGACATCTATCGCGCGCGCTCTGCCACCTTATCGATGATCCCCACCCGAACAGGTGCAGCCGAGGCCGTTGGGTTAGTGCTCCCCGAGCTTGATGGCAAGCTCTCAGGGCTAGCAGTACGGGTGCCCACTGCCAACGTATCCCTAGTGGATTTGAGCTTTACCCCCGTTACCACGCCAACCGTGGAGGAGATCAACGCAGCGATGCAGGCCGCCAGTGAAACACAGCTCAAAGGCATATTGGAGTGCAACAGCCTGCCGCTTGTCTCCATAGACTTTAATCATCATCCAGCGTCGTGCATTTTCGATACGCAGTTGACCCGCGTAGAGGAAGGGCTTGTAAAAGTGTTCGCTTGGTACGATAACGAGTGGGGTTTCTCTAATCGGATGCTAGATACCGCCCTCGCGATGCGCCGCGCTAGCTAACGCTAACCAGCACTGCACTCAAGCAGAAACTCACGCGAGAACGCCTCAAACGCCTCTGGCGTGAGCTCTGCCTGCTTACCAAACCGTTTTTCAACTAATTTATCAAAGCAAGCTTGGTAAGGATCATCTGCACCACCTGCCATCACACGGTTAAGATGGACCGCACTCAAGCCCTCTTGATCATCAAGCAAGTTGTAGTACTTAACCACCGTCCCTATGCAGGTGGTGGGTCTATCATCAAGCTTACCCGGCGGTATCAGACTCAGTGCAGCGGTTTCGCTATCATCTGAAATCTCTTGGCTGTAGGAGGCATCTCCTGCCAAGCGCATGAGCGCATCAGGGTTTACGTTCAGCTCAACCAGCAACTCCTTCTCCGAGATCAGCTTGGCAGATTTGATACCACCATTACAGCGCTGCCCCGCCTCCTCAATACTGGTGAGATAATCCCGCGTACCCGGTGAAATATCCGAAATACGCCCAACCACAAAGATCTCTGACACTAGCGGCTCACTGCCCTGTTTATCATGCACGAGCAGCAGCTCCATCGCATCATCAAGCACGCCCACAGGCTGATAGACAGCAAACCCTTGCGGTTCGCCTGCGGTATTAGCAGGACGCTTCGCGTAGTAGCCACCGGGCGTGAGCTTCACCGGGATATCCTCTAGCGCCGCAGAACACGCATCCATATCAAACGCGCCGCCATCGGCTTCATGCTGTTTCAGCGGTTGCAAACAAAGCGGATGAAACACCGGAATATCGTCGGGACCAGCGAAACTGCGTTCTGCCACCACCGATGAGCTAAAGCCCAAAGAAATTCCGCACAGCGAGGCCAGCACTAGGGAGCGTATCTGCATCAAACAACCACTATATTAGGTTTCAGGTTACGCCTGCCAAAGCCATCTTTAAGCTGCGGCAAAGCGTTTGTTATCTCAGGACGATATGGTAACGTCAGCGCACCAATATACAAGGGAATATACCATGGCACAGCGCCGCACCATTCTTATTACTGGCTGCTCTTCGGGCATCGGCTTAGCTGCCGCACAGCAACTTAAATCGCGTGGATACCACGTTTTTGCCACTGCGCGCCAAGAACAAGATGTTGCGCAACTGCAATCACAGGGCCTTCAAGCTCACCTACTCGATTTAGACGATAGCCAATCGATTGAACACGCGGTGAACTGGGTACTTGCAGAGACCGGCGGCGAGCTATACGCCCTTTTCAATAACGGTGCTTACGGCCAGCCCGGCGCAGTTGAAGACCTATCCCGTGACGTGCTGCGCCAACAGTTCGAAACCAACCTCTTTGGCTGGCTTGAGCTAACCAATAAACTTCTACCTGTGATGCGCCAGCAAGGCTATGGCCGCATCATCCAGAATAGCTCGGTACTCGGGTTAATTACCCTAAAATATCGCGGTGCATACAACGCAAGTAAATTCGCACTTGAAGGCCTTAGCGATACACTGCGTCAAGAGCTGCATGGCTCAGGTGTTTATGTGAGCCTGATTGAACCGGGCCCCATCACCAGTAAGTTTCGTGACAACGCCTTCGCCAAGTTCCGCGCCAATATCGACACCTCAAACAGCGCTCACAAAACCACGTATGAGGCGGTCGAAAACCGTTTAGCCAAACAAGACAGCGCACAAGAGACGGACTTTCTCACACTAGGCCCAGAAGCGGTGGTCAATAAACTGATACACGCCTTAGAAGCCAAACGACCACGCAACCGCTACTACGTTACCCTGCCCACCTACTTGTTTGCTTATCTGCGTCGCTTGCTACCTTCATGTGCGCTGGATTACGTGCTGCGCCGAGTTGCAGACCAAGAAAACCGGAAATCGTGACGAACTTACATCTTCGTAATATCCGAGATGTACTTCGCCTATATAGGGCGACTCAACGAATTCCCCAATCTAAGTAAATACGCTGATACTAACCGGCCCCAAAAACGGCAGCCGATCAAAGGCTGCCACACGCTTGTTAGCTGTTCAGTGCCTGATAGATCACAGCAAGCAACGCGAGTACTTGGTTAAACCAAGAGGATTCCGCTGGCCGCTCTGCCACGTTGCTATCTGTTGAACGCGGGCCGCTGATATAAGGGTTCTCATTGCCCTGCAAACGGGCGATCTCTTGGTTGCGCTGGCGCTCCCAATGATCTACTGGATCTTGTTTATCCCAAGCTTCAAACAACTGGGTTTGCTGCTTGCTCAAACGCACGCCGTACTGATCGCGCATGTAGAAGTAGCTACGGGCAATATCGCCACGACGGTGCTCAGGCGGCTCGACCTTACGGGACTTAAAATGCACTTCCATATCGCACGCACCGTAGCTACGCGGCTCGCCCGAGAGCATCGCAAAACTATAATTTGAGCGATCGCCGTTTACCTCACCAATGGCGGGCACCAGATTATGCATGTCGGCTTCCATAGTACGAAAGCGCTCATCTTTACGGCAGTTCTTGCGCCCACCCTCTTGCCAGCATTGCAATTGATGGCCGAAAGCCCACGCGGGCATGACATGCTCCCACTCGATGCGGCTTGCACGATTGGCGTTTTTACGGGGTACATAGCCGCAAGATTCATGCAAGGGCACCAGTTTTTTGCCCTCTTTCACGAATTCACAGCCGCAATAGAAGCTGGTGGCTTGATCTGCATAGATCTCACTCAGCGTACGTTTGGATTGGCTAAAAGAGGCACCAGCAAAACTGGGAGCCGCGAGTGCCAGCGATGCTGACACGCAGAAAACAGACGATATAAAACGATGACGCACAGAAAATCTCTTACAACATGAGATGCGCAATCATCCTTTACTGACACATCAAATCTATTAATTTCAATAAATTATAATGATTTATTAAAGCTCAATCAAAGTTTATATGTGAATCAAATTACCTACAGTTCCGAAAACGGCTAGTGCTTTTCGGGCAGCCGCTTTAACCTGATAACTCAAGTTTGGAGCACACTATGGATCAGGAAATTTTTAGACAGGCTAGGCTCTCAAGAGATGCTCGTTTTGATGGCCAGTTTTTTATCGCAGTGAAAACAACCGGTATCTATTGCCGCCCCATCTGCCCTGTACAGCTGCCCCGCGAAGAGAACGTACGCTATTACACAGCCGCCATTGCAGCAGCTGAGGATGGCTACCGGCCCTGCCTACGTTGTCGCCCCGATGCTGCGCCGGGATCCAACCCGTGGCGCGGGGTGAATACAACGCTGGATCGTGCATTAAGCCTCATCAATGCGGGTGAACTTTCCGATACCAGCATGCCTGAGCTGGCAAGCCGCTTAGGCATTACAGACCGCTACCTACGGCAGCTGTTTCAGCAGCATCTTGGCGTTGCTCCAAAGCGTTATGCCCAGTATCAGCAGTGCTTGATGGCCAAGCAGCTACTGCACACCACCACGCTACCGATTACAGATATCGCCTTGGCAAGTGGCTTTCAGAGTGTGCGCCGCTTCAACGACTGCTTCCGTAGCTTCATGAAGCTGTCCCCTAGCGAAATGCGCCGCGAAAAGCGCAGCAGCGAATGCAGTGCCATTACCCTCCATATGAGCTATCGCCCGCCCTTTAACTGGGCGCATCTGCACGGTTTCTTAGCACGGCGTGCCATCGCACAGCTGGAGATCGTAGAAGCCAATAGCTATGCGCGCAGCTTCGAGTGGGCGGGTACGAAGGGTGTATTTCGCTTAAGCGCTGAACCTGAAAAGCATCGCTTCAAACTGGAGCTTGCATTAGAGGATTTAAGCAAGCTACGCAGCGTTTGTAGCAATATCCGCAGGCTGTTTGATCTAGACGCAGACAGCCACACCATTGATGCACACCTCACGCAGCACTTTAGCGCCCTTATGCCCATCACAGCGGGAATACGTTTGCCCGGCACATGGAGCCTATTTGAAGCAGGCGTGCGGGCGATATTAGGCCAGCAGGTCTCGGTGGTTGCCGCTAAAAAGCTTGTTGAGCAGCTCGTGGCGGAACTTGGCGAGCCACTGAACAGCGCGGCGCTGAACCAGTTAGAGCCATTAAAGCTATTCCCCACCCCCACCGCACTAGCCAATAGCGACCTTGCATTTTTAAAGATGCCGAATGCAAGAAGGGAAACCCTACGGGCTTTTGCCCAAGCATTCGCGACAGATGCGGCAACAATGCAGTCACCGGATCATTGGCAGAGCATTAAAGGGATTGGCCCCTGGACGATAGATTATGCGAAGATGCGGGGACTCAGCGATCCAGATATCTATCTTGGTGGCGATCTTGGGGTAAAGAATCGCATTAAAACGCTAGATAGAGAGATCTCGCCAGATAGCGCGGCGCCTTGGCGCAGCTACTTAACTCAACACCTTTGGCATCAACCTCCAGACACGGAACAGGAGTAACCTATGGCGTACCTTACTCGCTACTTAGACTCACCGATTGGCACGCTAGTACTGCGCGCAGACGATAGCGCGTTGCGCGAAATTCTGTTTGTCGAAGCACCAGAAGCGGTTGCTGACGCCTCGCCTATTCTGGACGCGGCATGTGCGCAATTAACAGCGTACTTTGCGGGTGAACTGATGCAGTTTGACCTGCCGCTTGGAGGCGAAGGTACCGAGTTTCAGCGGTCAGTGTGGGGAGCACTCACCACGATACCCTACGGCGAGACCTGCAGCTACGCGGATATCGCGCACAAAATCGACAACCCGAAGAGCGTACGTGCGGTGGGCATGGCAAATGGTAAAAACCCACTCAGCATTGTGGTGCCATGCCACCGAGTGATCGGCAGCAGCGGCAAGCTCACTGGCTATGCTGGCGGGTTATCAAGAAAGGAGTGGCTGCTCGCGCATGAAGCCGCTCACTCCGATTACAGATTGGTTTAGTCTTCTGTATCTAAACCAAGGAAGCCGCCAGTCTGGTGGGCCCAAAGCTTGGCGTAGATGCCGCCTTTGGCCACCAGCTCTTGGTGGGAACCCTGTTCGACAATCTCGCCGCCATCCATCACGATCAGGCGATCCATCGCCGCAATAGTCGAGAGCCGGTGCGCAATCGCGATAACCGTTTTGCCCTCCATCAACTGATACAAGCTCTCTTGAATCGCCGCTTCGACTTCAGAGTCCAGCGCCGATGTGGCCTCATCCAAAATCAAAATGGGCGCATCTTTAAGCAGCACACGCGCAATGGCAATACGCTGACGCTGCCCGCCAGAGAGTTTCACACCTCGCTCACCCACTTGCGCTTCAAAGCCAGTATTGCCGTTAGGGTCAGTGAGGTCATTGATAAAGTCTAACGCTTGCGCCCGCGTCACTGCGCTTAATAGCTCTGCTTCGCTGGCATCAGGACGACCATAGAGGATGTTTTCACGCACCGAGCGGTGCAGCAGCGAGGTATCTTGTGTCACCATACCAATCTGCTTACGTAAACTCTCTTGCGATACAGTGCTGATATCCTGCCCATCAATCAAAATACGGCCTGACTCAACATCGTAAAAGCGCAGCAGCAGGTTCACGAGGGTCGATTTACCTGCCCCTGAGCGGCCTACCACACCGATCTTCTCACCGGGCTTAATGGCAAGATCAAGCCCTTCCATAACGCCCGAGCCTTTCCCGTAGTGGAATGTCACGCTGCGGAAATCAACTTCACCTTGTGGCACTTCAAGCGCACGGGCATCGGGTTGATCAACCACTGATTGCGGCTTCGATAGCGTCGAGACACCATCCACAATCGTGCCGATATGCTCAAACAGCGAACCGATCTCCCACATAATCCACTGCGCCATGCCGTTTACCCGCAAGGCCAAACTGACCGCCACAGCGATAACACCCACACTAATAGCATTTTCTGTCCATAACCAAAGGGACAGTGCTGCCACAGAGAACGCCAATGCATAGTTGATGAACTGGACCGAGAAGTTCAAACCGGTTACTAAACGCATTTGGCGATAAACGGTATCTAAAAAGCCGGTCATGCTCTCTTCGGCATAATCCGCTTCACGTTCCGTGTGGGCAAACAGCTTCACGGTTTGAATATTGGTGTAACTATCAACCACCCGCCCAGTCATTACGCTGCGCGCATCTGCCTGCTCGGTACTGATACGCTTAAGCTTAGGGATGAAATAAAGCTGGATACCGATATAGGCAGCAAACCACATCAGCATCGGAATCATTAAACGCCAGTCGGCCTGCGCCACAACAAAGACAATCGCCAAGAAATAGACCGTAACAAACACCAATACATCAAGCAGCTTCATCACCGCTTCACGAATGGAGAGGGAGGTCTGCATCATTTTGGTGGCAATACGCCCAGCAAAATCATCGCTGTAGAACGACACGCTCTGTTTAAGCAGGTACTTATGGCTAAGCCAGCGGATCGCCATGGGGTAGTTGCCAAGCAACGTTTGATGGACGATCAAGCCGTGCAACAAGACAAGACCCGGTAGCAATACCAACACCACCAGCGACATCGCCAGTAATGTAGGCCATTCATCAGAGAACAAGGTTTCAGGTGATTGATTGACCAACCAATCCACCAAATCCCCCAGAAAGCCGAACAGAGTAACCTCGGCTATTGCGATCGCGGCAGAGAGCAGCGACATGATAATCAAGTAACGCTCACAGCCTTGCGTGTAGTGGCGGCAAAAAGCGATGAGGCCTTTGGGGGGCTGCTCTGCCTCCCGGTCGGGAAACGGAGCAACCAAGCGTTCAAAAAACGCGAACATCTACATTCCTTATCTAGTGCAATTTAAGTTTGGGCTTGATTGTACTGCCAATCTTGCGTGCAATCATGCTTAGCGTACCGCGCCACCAGCCATGAATCGCAATCTGGTGCATGCGGTAAAGAGAGATATAAACAAAGCGGGCAACTCGACCTTCAACAAACATCGAGCCTTTGGTGAGGTTACCCATCAGGCTCCCCACGGTGCTGTATTTGCTTAGGTTAACAAGCGATCCGTAATCGGAGTAGACATAATCCTGCAACGGTTTGTTGTTCTCCTGTGCCAGGATATTACGATACACCAACGTCGCCATCTGGTGGGCAGACTGCGCTCTTGGCGGCACCCAACTGCCATCCGCTTGTTGGCAGCCGCAGCAGTCGCCGATCACGTAGATCGCCGCATCATCAACGCTTTGTAGTGTAGGTTCTACGAGAATTTGCCCCGCTCGGTTTGTTTCAAATGCGCCACAGGCTTGAATAAAAGGCGGCGCTTTCACGCCAGCCGCCCAAACCGTTAGGTCCGCATTGATCGCTTCCTCGTCTGCGGTCATAAACCCTTGTGCGGTGGCTTCGGTGATGCGGGTGTTCTCGCGCAGTTCAACGCCCAAGCGCTGTAACTCTTCGCGGGCAGATTGCGCAATACGATCAGGCAGTGCTGGCAAGATGCGCGGACTGGCTTCAATCAGCATCACCTTGAGTTGATCTTTACGGATGCCCGACATGCCATACATACGCAGTAGCCCAACCACATGGTAAAGCTCCGCAGAAAGCTCAACACCCGTGGCTCCGCCACCCACAATCGCTAAACTCAATGTCGCTTCGCTATCACCCTGATTAAGGCGCAAGAACTGGTTTAACAGCGCTTGGTGGAACTTACTGGCTTGTCGGTGCGAGTCTAAGAAGTAGCTGTGTTGGCTAACGCCCGGTGTGCCGAAATCATTGCTGACACTGCCTACCGCAAGCACCAGCGTGTCGTAAGCCAGCTGACGCGCAGGAACAATCTCAACGCCCTCTTCGTCAACGATGCTGTCTAACTGAATGCGCTGGGCTTCACGATCGATCCCAATCATCGTACCTAATTGGAACTCATACCCGTGTGATCTGGCATGAGCACGGTACACCACACCGTCGGTTTCAGTGTCGAGCGAGCCGGTAGCCACTTCATGCAGCAATGGTTTCCAGATGTGCGTGCGGCTACGATCCACTAAGATGATCTTTGCGCGCTGCTTCTTACCTAATTTATCGCCTAGCTTAGTCGCAAGCTCTAAACCGCCTGCTCCGCCTCCTACTACAACAATCGTTTTCATCTTACATTTCCTTAAAATAGAGTCAGGCGAAAACGCTTATAAAAACGCCCTCGCCTGACCTATTTCATTGAAAATGCAGCTTACTCCTGTTAGACGCTACAAATCTATACTCTGATCGACCTAACTTTAGGCGATTCATGCAACAGACCGTTGGTACTTTCGATCATATTTATCGCGTGGCAAACATATCTGCGGCTAAAAGATAGTCGATCACGGCACGCGTGCGCGGCGGAATTTGACGCCGCGATGGATACACCAAGGAGAACACCACCGTTTCACTGCTGACCGAGGGCACCAACTGCACCAAGCGTCCAGCGGCGATTTCACTATGTACCGTGGTGGGCAATAGCGCGCCAATCCCTAAACCATTGAGCACCATCTGCTGCATCATCAAAGGTGAGTTGCAGCGGTAGCAGTAGCGCGGCTCAATTTCGATATATTTACCGTGCTCTTGTAGCCCCACCACATTGATACTAGGGGTATGAAAGTTAATCCAACTATGCTGGTGCAGATCAGCCAGTGTACTAGGTGTGCCGTGCCGCGCGAGGTACTCCGGGCTTGCAAACAAACCAAATGTTTCCTGATGCAAAACCCGAGCAATCACCGAGTCATCCCGAGGAACACCAATCCGTATTGCTAGATCGATCTGCTCGCTGATTAAGTCCAACCGGCTGTCATTGAGGATAAGGTCCAACTCAACCTGCGGATAGTGCACCTGAAAATCTCTCAGTACAGGGAGTAAGTACTTGTGAGCGATGTCATGATTCATCGTAATCGCAACGCGCCCGCTGGGTACTTGCGCGGTGACCGCAGCCTCAACGCCACTTAAGATTTCAGGTAGCTGCCGCGCTTGCGCATACACCTGCTGCCCCTCTAGCGTGATCTTTAATTGCCGCGTTGAGCGCTGCAAAAGGCGCACGCCAAGGTCTTTTTCCAACTGGGCAACCTGCTCGCTAATTCGGGAACGGCTACTGTGCAGTTTACGCGCAGCACCCGCAAAACTACCGCACTCCACCACCGTTGCAAACACCGCAAGCAAACGCAGATGGGAAAACTCAATTGTACTCAAAACCTGCCAGAGTCAATCCAATGATAATAGCGCTAAGCATTGCGCATACCGCTCATTAATCTTAAATACAAATCGATTAGAAGCATGACTATGATTAATGGACGGCTAGCTAGGCCAACACGTTTTCAAACGTCTTTTACAAACCACCCTAGCCGCTAATATCGTGGCGCTCGTACGTGAACCTGCTAAAGCCGTGCATCTAAAAACCTTGGTACGAAAGTACGCAAAGCAAATTACAAACAGAGCGCAATGCTTGGCGATGCAAGCTTTGCTGGCATCTGAGCAAAACTATGTAGGCCACACCCATAAGTTGGCGAGTGATCAAGGCTTGATGCTGACAGCGTTAGCCGCGCAGATCACTGAACAAAGCAGTAAAGAGGTTCCTTACAGCAATAAGTAGCAAACAACTCGAAAGAGAGACTAATAGGAGTGATATTAAAATGGATACCATTAATACAAAAGTGGAAAAATTAGATCTCAGCAATATTGTAAAGAAGGTGCAAGAAAAAACCGGTATGTCTGAACGCCTTGTAAAAAGAGCAGAATCGCTTTACCGACAATTTCTGATTCTACATGCCAAATACCCAAACAATATTATTGTTCCACCGCACTTGGCGGACGAAATGTGGCACGAGCACATTTTAAGCAGCAGAAACTATGTGGATGCATGCAATAACTTGTTTGGAGAGTACCTCCACCACCATACGGACGATACAGCCGACGTCCTAAGCCAAGGGTGGAAAAGCAGTAAGGAGCTTTATGCCTCTGAATTTGGTGTGGACTTATTAGAGCTGAGGCAAGTTGCCTCTCTATGCAGAGTTTAAAACTGTTTCTTTACGGCAAAAACACCAATGGCGTTAGAATATTTTTTAGTCACGCACGCCAAGTCGACCACAAACTCAAAAAGCCTAAAAGAACCCAAAAGAACCCAAAAGAGGAGTTTGCTGCGCTATTGGTAAATATTGGTCTGCCTGAAGGGTTTGCTGGTGCGTTAGCTGATGCTGAAGATCACGCATCACGTGGCTGGTTAGAGGATAACAGCCAAACACTCAGCCAGTTATTGGGGCGCAACACGACACCGCTGAGCAAAAGCATCAGCGAAGCGCTGCAGTAACTCTTATTGCTCTGCTTGCCTGCAAGCAGAGCAATACCTTATAACGGGCAGGCCTATTTAACGCCTAGGTGCTCTAGGTAAGTATCTAATACCAAGTTGAAGCGTGCGCCTTTGCGCGTAATCACCGAAAACTGCGTATCAAAACTAAACTCATCGGGGCACACTGCCCTCATCCGTTTTTCAGATACCCAGCGCTGGGCCAAATGCTCGGGCAAGTAGCCGATGTATTGGCCCGTTAGAATCAGGAAGGCAACCCCTTCACGGTCAGTGGCGGTAGCGGAGGTTTTCAGCGCTTGATAGCAAGATTTAATCTCTGGCGTTTGCGCATAGGCAGGCATCACTGCATCCCATGCGGCAATATCAATGTGCTCGTCTGGCTGCGTAAATAATGGATGTGAATCCGCGCAGTAAAGCTGCGAACGCTCCCCATACAGAGGGTAATAGTTGAGCCCCGGCAATGCGCGCAGTGTTGGCACCACCCCTACATGAAGGCGGCCATCCAGTACCCCCAATTCGATCTCGCTAGGCGGAATCATGCGGATATTGATACTCACATCTGGCCCCTGCTGCTTTAAGCCTGCCAGCGCATTGGTGAGCGTCATATGCGGCATTGTCACTAGGTTGTCAGTGATACCGATATTCAGTTCGCCCACCAACTGGGTGTGCAGAGTATTAACCTGCGTGCGAAAGGTTTCGAGGGATGAGAGAAGTTGCAAGGTGTAATCGAATACCTGTTGCCCCTCTTCCGTTAGCGCAAAACCAGAGCGGCCACGCTGGCACAACCGAAACCCTAAACGCTGCTCCAAATCCGACATCGATAAACTGATCGCCGAACGCGTGATGTTCAACGACACCTCTGCCGCCGAGAAGCCACCGCACTCAACAACGGTTTTAAAAATCCGCAACATACGCAGATCCACATCGCCCAACTGGCCGGTAAACTTTTTCACTTTTTTCATAAAAATTCTCGGCTTACACCACCATTAGCAACCACTAAAACACTCGATCAGACGCGAATTCACGCAAATATCTTCTATCGCTAGTCAGATAACTGTAACAAACATTAGTCGTTTTTAAGTTAAGCAATTACTTACCTGAAAGAAAGAAATTTCATATTTAACCCTTTTTCTCCCCTGCGCATAGTAAGTCAAGCGCTACTTCAACACAGGTCAGCGCCGACAGAGACCAATATAAAAGATATAAATAATGGGGTCGTACCGATCATGAAAAATACTATTAAAACGATAATTTCTGGTTGTGTTCTTGCAACATCTGTTTCCCTCAGCACAGCTCAGGCGGGCGAAGATTTCATCTTTGCCCAAGCGATGACAACAGATCACATCTTCCACTCCGCCTCCGAAAAATTTATCGATAACCTCAAAGCCCGCCAATCGGCATATAGCCCTGAATACCACCCAGGTGGCGACTTGGGAGACTGGACATCTCAGTTCGAGCAGGCGATGCAGGGGGTTATTCCCATGACAATCACCTATGGCGCATCTGAGTTTGATCCGCGCTTAGATCTAACATGGCTCGGTTATGTGGTAGACGACTGGGAGTCAGCACGTAAAGCCTACGGGCCAAATGGCCCCATGCTCAACGTGTACAACGAGATCATGGCTGATAACGACCTTGTCGTATTGGGCTTGATTCCTACCGGCTTCGGCTCCATCACCATGCGCAAAGGCGTGGATAAAGTCCCAACCAACTTCCCAGAAGATGCGGCTGGCATCAAGATGCGCGTTGTACCAACGCCTTTGGCGATCGAGCGTTTTGCAAACTGGGGCTTCTCTGCCGTACCGATGCCATTCGCAGAGCTCTACACCGCCCTGCAGCTTGGTACCGTTGATGGCCGCGCCTTTGGCCCTGCGGTAGAGATCTGGCAGATGCGCGATGTGCTGCAAAGCTACATCCTCACGCGTGATTACTTTGAGCACGCGTTCTGGGTTGTAAACAAAGATTGGTGGGAAGATCTGCCAGAAGCTGAGCGTAATAAGATGCGTGCCGCTGCAGATGAGACGCTAGCTTGGGTATGGACAGAAGCAGAGCGTATCGATAACGGCTACCTGCAACAGGTGCGCGATTACGGCATCGACGTGGTTGAGCTAACAGACGCGCAACGCAACAAAGCCAAAGAGCTGCTTTACGCCAACGAATGGCCTTACATGGAGAAGGTCGTTGGTTCTGAAATCATGGATATGATGCGCAAGATCGCCGGCATCAACTTATCTGACGAATAAATTCACACGCGGCTCGCTGGCTTAACGCCAGTGAGCCCTCTGCTATTCGTTTTGAAAGGATCCATGTTATGCGCAACACTACCGAGCCCACCGAACGCACATCGGTTGGCGACACCAAAATTTACGACTACGACCCTAACCTCAGCAATCATCCTCTACCGCCCCACTTGCATGCTGTTGTCCCCGAGCAAAGCAGCGCACTGGGCCGCGTGCTGGTGCAATTCGAGCGCCTGTTAAACGGGATATTTTGCACACTCATGATAGCCGCATGCCTTGGCCTTGCGTCTCTGATGTTTGTCCAGATTGTGCTGCGCTATGGTTTCGAGTCCCCCTTCACCGGCATCGAAGAAGCAGCCGTGCTGCTGGGTGTATGGATCTATTTCTTGGGCATGGGATATGCCACCCGTCAGCGCGAGCATATCCACGGCGGCATCGTCAGCTTGGTGGTGCATGACCCTATCAAAGTCAGCACTATTCGGTTTGTCGGCTCTGTGGTTTGTATGATCGCTGCCTGCATCTTCGGCTACTTTGCCTGCAAATATGCGTTTTTTGTCATCGGCAAAGGCCGCATGAGTATCAACCTACAGTGGCCGCGTGGTCTTTGGAGCGGCAGCATGATTATCGGCTTCGCCATGATGGTGGGCTACTTCCTACTTGAAGCGATCAACGAATATTTAGATCTATCTGCACGCATCAAACATGCGCGCAACGTGAAGGAGGCAGCCGAATGACTCTGTTTCTTATCGCAATGGCGATTGTCGTCGTTCTTATCCTCATGGAGATTCCCGTCGCATTTGCGTTTGGCATCGGTGCTGTGCTGTTTGCCTACACAACCGGCAACAATATCTCCTTTCTTATCCCACACGGATTCAAAACAGCCAGTGGCTTTGCGCTGCTCGCGCTGCCGCTATTCATTTTTGCAGGGTTGTTGATGGCCGAAGGCGGTATATCCGAGCGGCTGCTGAACTTTGTTAACGCGATTGTTGGCCGCGTAAAAGGCGGCTTAGGTGCGGTAACCGTGCTGACCTGCGCCCTATTTGGTGCGATCTCGGGCAGCTCTTCAGCAGCGATTGCGGCGGTTGGCCAAATTATGATCCCGCGGATGATTCGCGAGGGCTACCCAGAGGGCCACGCAACCGCGTTAGTGGCGTGCTCATCTGTACTCGCGCTGTTGATTCCGCCAAGCATCCCGATGATTGTCTTCTCGATTACTGGCGGTCTTTCGGTGGGTGCGGCGTTTTTATCGACGATTATTCCCGGCATCCTTCTGACAGTTCTCTACTGTGCACTAAATATTTGGTTTGTCCGCGACAACCCCAACATCAAGCTTGAACCTGCGCTACCGCTGGGGCAGTCGGTTAAAAATATTGCCAAAACCGGATACAGCGCTTCGTTCGCGTTGCTCATGCCCGTTATTATTTTGGGCGCGATCTACAGCGGTATCGCAACACCAACTGAAGCGGCGGCAATTGCCGTGATCTATGCCATCCCTGTGGGGCTATTTATCTACAAAGGGATGTCGCTACGCAGCTTGGGGAGCGTCACGGTACGCGCCGTAACAATGACCGGTTCGATCATGGCGGTGCTGTTCTTCCTGTTCATCATGAGCCGCGCCATGATCTTGGAGCAGGTACCAAAAGAGCTCGCCGAAGCGCTGTTGAGCTTCTCTGATAACAAGTACGTCTTACTGTTTATGATCAATATTCTACTGCTGCTGATCGGCATGATTGTTGATGATATCTCTGGGAGCGTGCTGGCAGCGATTATCTTCTTGCCAATCATTACACAGCTTGGCATCGACCCGATCCACTTTGCTGCCGTTGTTGGCGTAAATCTAGGTCTTGGCAACGTATCACCGCCGTGTGCGCCGATGCTCTACATGGCCGGGGGCGTCAGTAAGCTGTCGTTAGACCGCTATATCGGGCCGACGCTTAAGTTCCTTTGTTTGGGGCATTTGCCAATGGTATTTTTGGTGACATTCGTGCCGGATTTATCACTGTTCTTACCCCGCCTACTGATGGGCTACTAACCAAGAAGGCGCCAAACACGGCGCCTTCTCTATTTTGATGCCAAGTTAAAAGCGATCATTCCCCGCGGCACCAAGATTATTGATCTTGCGCTTTCTCAATAGCTTGAGCAGCACATTTCGCAACGACCGCAGTATTGGATACAACACCGCCGAGCGCTGCTTTGAGCTAAACACCCAGTAGTTAATCCGGTTAAGAAAACCCGACCGGCTACCAATTAACGCCAACGCGTGAATCGCATCCGCTCCGTAGTAAAGCTGATCGCCCAGTTTGAGCACCATGCCTTGGTCGATATCCAAGCCTTGCGCTGTGATCTCCTCCATCACCTTGCTCGGTTGGCGCGCATCCACAATGGTTAACTCCCCCAAACTTTTGCGGATATTCACCACTTGGCAATACGCGTGACAGGCCGGGCATTCCTGATCATAAATTAACAGTACCTCTTTGCGTGCCACACACCTTCCCCCTAGAGCCTTTTCAGCAGTAAAGCATGTGACTGATAGCAGTGCATCTCTTTTTAGGCGGTGACATGCACCCACCGCACACGCAAACCAGCAAACCAGCAAACCAGCAAACCAGCAAACCAGCAAACCAGCACATAGGCCGTGGTGGCAAAACTTATCACCTGCTTGACGAGCGCTAGTAGCTGACTTAGGATTAAACCGTACCGAACGGTACGGTACTATTATATGATAGCAAAAAGGAGAAGCTCTTAGATGAAAGCCCTAACAGCACTAGCACTGGTCACCGCAGGTATAGCCGCATATGGCGCCATCCAATATCAAACAACACGCAGCCAACTTGCTGCGTTTCACCAACAGGTTCACGACGCGGCAATAGCGGCAGACGCCAACTACTCTATCCCTAGCGCCCTGCCAGCCCCGGTTACGCGCTATTTAACCTATACCTTTCCCAATGGCGTGCCGGCAGTAGCGCTGGTGCGTGTTGGCATGCAGGGGGAGTTTCGTCGCCCACAGCATGAGGAGTTCAACCCCACCACCGCTAAGCAAAGCCTCGCTCCCGCCGTTCCAGCGCTAATGTTTGAAGCGGATACACCAATATTACCGGGAGTTTGGGCAACGGCTTATGATGCCTACATTGATGGAAAGATGGAGATGAAAGCGAAGCTCTTTGGCGCTTTTACCGTGATGGATCAACCGGCAACTCCAACTCTCAATCAGATCAGTTTAAGACGCTGGTTGCTCGAATCGCCCCTCTATCCGCAAGCGCTCATCCCAAGCCAATACATACGCTGGGAAGCGATAGATAACGAACACGCACGGGTGATCGCCTCGTTCAAAGGCTTGGAGGCTAGCATGATCGCCAAAATCGACATGCTGGGCCGGTTAGTGCATCTGCGCGCAGAACACGATGGTGACCTTAACACGCCCTATCACGGCTCGGGCGAATACGCCGCACGCTCCGATTACCGCTTGGTAGATGGTATGATGATTCCGCATCGGTTTGTTATCGCCCGTCATGCAAACGGTACCGACTACCCGTTTTGGGATGGCCAGATCACAAGCTACATCACTCAACTTTATGCAAACGACTAAATCAGGGCAAAAGGTGTCAAAAAGAGAGCAGCTACTCAACGCAGCGATGGAGCTTTTGGTCGATCAAGGCAATATGGCGTTCAGCATGAACGCGTTAGCCCGCCACGCAGGCGCATCAAAAGAGACCCTCTACCGCCACTTCGGTAATAAACAGGGCTTATTTGAAGCGATTGTCACGGAAAACGCCGATCAAGCAGGCTTAACTGCAGACTATTTTTCTGCGCACCCGAACAACCCGGCCGGCTTTTTAACCGCGTTCGGTGAGGCGTTGCTCACCTTTCTGATGAGCCCGCAATCGATTGTGATTAACCGCATCGTGATTGCTGAGGCCGCCAGTAATCCCGAGTTAGCGTTAATACTAGACAAGCATGGTCGCCAGCGCGTTGCACAATCGGTTGGTGCACAGTTCAGCCGCTACCTTGAGCAAGGCCTTGTCTCTTCAGAGGCTACTCAGTCTCTCAACTACTTTCTGGGGCTTTTGCTGCAAGACAGCCAAATTAAAGTGCTAGACGGCTCTATTCCACCGCTGACAAAACCAGACATTAGCGCACGGGCGGAACACGCAGCCGCACTTTATCTAAAGCTCTTTGCTTGCTAACGCACAGCGCTGATTCTTGTTGCGTTGTGCATGGAGTCAATGTCTACAGCGGCGCGATGCTGATTTGATGGGGCTTGCCGACAAAATCTGCCATCTGCTTGCAGTCATCAATAGCGCGCGCTCGCGCCTTGTAGTTTGCTATAGCAACATGGGTATCGTCGTTTAACACAGCATACACTCGATAGTGGCTGAACACGCCTTTACTTGGCATCGCTCGAAACCCTTTGATGTTGGATAGCGCGTAAACGCGGTTAAAGATCGTGTATAAGCTGCTTGCTTTAAGTTGTATCGTTTGAGCAGATAGATCAAAACGGCACACGTAGCCGCCAAAAGTGCCACTCCAACCTAACCAACAGATAAACCCTGAGACCCATATCGGCAGCGAGTCAGCTTTGGCTGACATAGAGACATTAAGCAAGCCAATGGCCAAGAAGAAACCACATAAGAGCGCTAATAATAGCTTAGCTAATCTGGGTTGCCGGTAGACGGCTTTATCCTGTGACAGTTTTTTAAAATACACTAGACCACCCCAAATTTTATAAGCCCGGCAAGCGCTGTAAAAACAAAAAACGGTATCAAGAGCTTTAGAAAGCTTTTACGGCTCCATAACTCTATAAAAACAACATCATGCGTGTGACTATCTAACGCTTCTAAATCAAATGAAGCCTTTGTTTGGTTATTATCTAAAGAGTACTTTGATGCCAAGTAAGAGTGACTAGAGATGGTATGTATCGGTGTTTTATTGGGCCAATCAGATATGGTTTCGACAGCGCTAATACCACACTTGGCAGCTAAGAAAGCGATAAACCCTTTTGCATCTTCGACGGTTCGAAGCTCATATATCTCTCCAACCAGCCTTACCTGATAGGGACCCTCTGCCCTAGTGCAACTGAGCTCACACGCAGCCGCATCGAAGGACGATACAAGATGACTCTTTTCAAACTGGCCCCAGAGGGATTTTTTTAAGTAGATGCCTTTCCTGAGCACATCAAACTCAAACCGACGTTTCCAGCCAAGGAGCAACGCGATGACGCTCAAAAGTAAAATGGCCGATCCCATAAAAAAGAGGCGCTCATCCGCTTTACTCACGAACGCCATCACAGCGCAAGTTAAACAAGGGATAAGTAAAACCAACGCAAATAGCCGCGCCATCCTCTCTCGATTAGACGGAATTATCAGATTGCCATTCTGGTTGATTTTTAGCCACTTTCTTAAATTTTCAGATAGGTTTTTATAATCCACTTATATAGCCTTACGGGCCAACTAAATACCCACATCCATACAAAATTCTTTTAAACTCAAAGCACCGAGTCTTAAGGTCTAACGTAAACTCTCTGTTATATATTTACTGCAACAACCCCTCAGACCACAGCGCTATTACAATGTCCATTTGAGAGTTATGCGCCTTTGATTCAGAGCCACAGGATTGGATCCATAGCTTTTTTAAGTCATTTCCAAGGCTTGGATCTTGTTTAATTAATGCTAGCGCTTTTAAAGCGTACTGCTTGTTCAAAACCGATTTCGTATAGCTACCGCTCGGTACACCTTTGATAAAACCATCTTCGGTCAAGCCGAGAAACGCGTTTTTTGGACATGCTTTTTTAATCGAAGCGGTGCGCTCTTTAAACTTACAAGCAGCAACCTTATCCCACGCTGCTCGTGGGCAAGACCCGTCTTTAGCGATACGAGCTGCCTTAATTGCTATTTCGCCATACTTGTTCATTTGGCCTCCTTGCAGATAGCACCCATTGCAGTGGCACGCGAATGCGTACCCATCTGAGGTGCAGTTTGTCTTATTACATGTTTATGGTGGCTGCCAGCGCTATAATCACCGGAATAAAGCACCTTAAACTCCGAACAAAAGCTATCACAGATAGAACCTAAACGCTTAGCTCCGCTGGGACATCGGTAATCTTTACAAGCGGCGGACAGTGCTCGAAGCCAAACACATCTGGCCATTCTGCGCGGCGAACTAAGCTGCCCTGCAGGCAAAAACTCTCTAGCGTTCGGAGCCATTAGCTTAAAATTTGTAGCCGCGCAGCTCTGTTGCACTGAGTCTAATTTTGGCGGTGCGCAGATGCTCAGGCACGTGCGATATGCTAGTATGTCCCACCTTTTTTTCATCAAGTGAAATGTCTATGTTCGATTCTTTCTCCATGCGCCTGAATAAATACATTAGTGAAAGTGGTATTTGCTCGCGCCGCGAGGCCGACCGTTTTATTGAACAGGGCAATGTCTACTTAAATGGTAAACGCGCCAAGGTGGGCGATCAGGTTTCACCTGGCGATGTGGTTAAGGTGAATGGCCAGCTGATTGAAGCGCGTGAAGCGGAAGATTTAGTCTTTATCGCACTGAACAAGCCGGTGGGTATTGTGAGTACCACTGAGAGCAGCGAGCGCGATAATATCGTTGATTTTGTCCGCCATAGCACCCGTATCTTCCCTATCGGGCGCTTAGATAAAGACTCACAAGGCTTGATCTTTCTTACCAACAATGGCGACTTGGTAAACAAGATACTGCGCGCAGGTAATGAGCACGAGAAAGAGTATCTGGTCACTGTTAACAAGCCGTTTCACGATGATTTTATCGAAGGTATGTCGAACGGCGTGCCGATACTCGGCACCAAAACCAAAAAGTGCAAGGTGGTTAAAACCAGCCCAACAGCCTTTAAGATCACGCTAGTTCAAGGTCTGAACCGACAGATCCGCCGAATGTGTGAATATTTTGGTTATGAGGTGGTGAGCCTTGAGCGCTTCAGAATCATGAATGTCGATCTGAAAGGCCTACCGGTTGGCGAATGGCGCGACCTGACCGAGAAAGAGCTTAAAACCTTACTGGACGCCGTAGCAAGCTCTTCATCTGAGGCACCGGCTGGACGTAAAAGCTCGCAAAGACGTGGCAGACCGCAAAACGGCGCTAAGCAATCACGGGCCGGTGGCTCTAGCCGCTCTGGTAATAGCACCAAGCCCCGCGGTCAAGGCTCAGCAAAGCCAAGAACATCGGATGGGAAAAACAAACCCGGTAGCCGCAAACCTGCCTCAAAAACTTCACGCCAAACCACCGGTGAGCAAGCAAGAGGCGCAGGTAAAAAACATGCCGGTACGCGCCCTAGTAAAAAAGCGGCAGGACGCAGCCAGCAACGCGGTACTCAGTCCAAAGCTAGCTCGTCAAAGCCCGGTAAACGCCGCCGCTAGACGAATTAGCCTTTGAAGCCTTTGCCGACCAAGTAAACTTCGCGCGAGCGAGGGCGAGAAGCATCAGGTTTGCGGATAACCACTTTATTAAAGGATGTACGCACATCTTTGAGGTATTCGTCGTAGCTCTCGCCTTGGAAAACCTTCACTACAAAGCTGCCATTGGGCTTGAGCACCTGCCGCGCCATATCTAGCGCAAGCTCAACCAAATACATGGACGATGCTTGGTCGGCGGTTTTAACGCCACTGATATTAGGTGCCATATCAGAGATCACCAAATCCACTGGAGAGTCCCCTAGCAGCGCCATAATGTCTTCAAATACGGCATCTTCAGTGAAATCACCTTGGATAAAATCAACGCCGGGTAAGGCATCCATCGGCAGGATATCAGACGCCACAACACGGCCGTTATCACCCACCAAAGGTGCCACCACCTGCGACCAACCACCCGGCGCACTTCCCAGATCCATCACCACCATACCGGGTTTTATGAGCTTATCCTTGTCAATCAACTCGAGGATCTTGTAGCTGGCACGCGAGCGGTAGCCATCAACCTGCGCGCGCTTTACATAAGGGTCATTGACATGCTCACTGAGCCATTGATTACTGCTTTTAGATCTTGCCATATTGCTACTCTGGGAACTTACACAAAGGTGGTTTTAACAAAGGCGCGCATTATACACCACCTTGCTCCGGCTGGCTGCTACATGGCTTTTTGTTTACTCAGAAGATATTTCGAAGCGCAGGCTTCAGGTACAATGGCGCCCGCTGGCACTAAGAGCGATTAACGCCTTCACTGTTCCAAACGTTTAGTAACCGCGCTGATGGCGGCAACATGGCCGTATCAACCGCCACAACCATGCTGGCGAATCGGCTGAACAACGCCCTTGGCAGTGAAAACCACCATGAAAACCTACGCTAAAATCAAAGAGACGCCCAATGAAACTGGACGACATTAAAAAGCTACATCAAAAAAAGTACCGCACTGAGCTAGGTTATTTTCTGGTAGAGGGCGAACACCTTATTCTAGAGTTGGAAAAAGCTGCAAAAACCAACCCGTTGTTAGCCGCTGCCAAAGTGTATACCAGCGAGAGCTATGGGATTTTCGAAACCACGCTTGAGCAGTTGCAGATCTCTGATAAGCAGATGCAGAAAATCTCCGATACTAAATCGCCCCAAGGGATTGTTGCGGTGGTGCCGCTCAGTGCTGCGTTACTCCAGCCCTCCAACACGGCTCAACCACGCACCATCTATTTACACGAGATACAAGATCCCGGCAACTTGGGCACCATTTTGCGCACGTTAGCGTGGTTTGGTGGCTTTACATGTGTACTCAGCCCCAATAGCGTAGACCCCTTCAACCCCAAAGTGGTGCGCGCCAGCATGGGGGCGATTTTTCATGTGCCGATTGAGGTGGATGTTTCGCTGAGTGATCTACAAACACGTTTTGACCGGTTCGCCTGCTTAGATATCAAAGGCACTGAACTGTCTGCCCCTGCATTTACTGAACACCAGTGTTTTATCTTTGGGAATGAAGCACGAGGCGTGCCCCGCGAGCAGCTAGCAGCGTTAAACGTGCAGGCCTTTTCGATACACGGCAACGGTGCTTTGGAATCGCTAAACCTAGCAACCGCCGTCAATATGTGCGCCTACGAACTTAACCGCTAGTGTATTTACCTTTTTACCTAAAGCGCACATAGGTACTTCTCTGTCTGCAGCAAGCCGCCCGGTAATTTAACGCCGTAACAGGCTAGCTTTACGCCAGCCCAGCGCTAAGGGGCCGCCTATAGTTTCTATTGCTGGCGGCTTAGCAACAAGCTTGCGCCAGAGGCAGCTAAAAAACCCGCGCAGACTCGATTAAAGCGCTTCGCCATTTCGGGCTTAGAGAACCACTGCCTTAGGTAGATTCCGAATATGGCGTAAACCGATATCGCACCCATTTCTAGCACTAAGAACGTTGCGCCTAAAACCAAGAACTGCTCATTTACACTCGCCGACATATCGACAAACTGCGGCAGAAAGGCGGTAAAAATTAAGATCGCCTTTGGGTTACCAGCAGCTAACAAAAATTCTTGTTTAGCTAAACCTAGCCGGTTGAGACGGCCTCCCCTTCCAGAGAGAGGGCTTACCTCTGATGACCAAAGATTAAAGGCGATCCACAACAAGTAGACAGCACCCACCACCTTAATCGTTAGAAACAGAATCTCAGAAGCATAAAGAACAACAGCTAAACCTGAAGCTGCCAATACGATCATTACCGAGAATGCAGCAATGCGGCCAAGCCCCCCGATAAAGGCTGACTTGAAGCCATAACATCGCGCATTGTTCATAGACAGTAGATTGTTTGGGCCTGGCGTCATATTGAGTGCAAAACACACAGGCATAAAGAGCAGTAACTTCCAGATTTCCACAACATTACCTCAATAAACGGCCGATTTTACTGGCCTAGCGCCGAAGACGAACTGTTAATCGCGCGTGTAGGGCTCTACTTAAAAACCAGTAACACTTTTACCACGCATAGCGCTTGGCTTTGCAGCGTACCGAAACGCAGGTAAGCACGGCTGCGTTTCGCAGATTATGGAGGCTCACTCTGGCAGCCTCTCAAATTGTGGCGCGCTTCCCAGCTTGTCATCCCAAGCCGCTCTGCTAGATAAGAAGATATGTGCCGTTGGCAAAATGGAAATGTCGGTGTCCAAGCTCCCTGCAGGGACGACGAGCAAACCCGCTGCCTGAACGCTTGGCACAGCCGAACCGCACAACTGACAAAAGCTCTTATTGTGATGAGTGTTTGGAAGTGTAAAAGAAGCCACTACATCCTCACCCGACTGCCACACCAACGTAGCTGACGTTGAAAAAAGATTTGCCGCATGAGCAGAGCCGGTATCCTTTTGGCAATGTTTACAATGGCACAAATAGAAGCTATCGAAATCACCTTGCACTTCGAACTTTACCGTACCACACAAACACGAGCCCAAATAATTAGCCATAGCTTCTCCTTTATATACGGCCTGAACCCACAGCGAGCGTAGGCCCGGCCAACGTGTTGGCGAGGATTGATAAACGGGTTATGCGAGCCTACAATAGGTACAGAGTTAAGTACATGTACAGGATTCAACTTATGAACAGTATAAGCTATACCGCAGCCAGAAGTAACCTTGCCAAAACCATGGATCGAGTTTGCGATGACCATGCGCCAATTGCAATTACCCGTAAGGGAGAAGGTGCCGTGGTTATGATCTCTATGGATGACTACCAAGCACTTGAAGAAACAGCTTATCTATTACGAAGCCCCAAAAACACGCAACGGCTGATTGAGTCTATTGCTGAACTTGAAGCTGGAAACGGCCAAGAAAAGGAATTGATTGAGTGAGGCTAATTTTTGCAGAAAAGGCATGGGAAGATTACCTACACTGGCAAAAAACTGATAAAAAAATTTTACAGCGGATCAATACGCTGATTAAGGAAATCAAACGAGATCCTTTTGAAGGTGTTGGTAAGCCAGAACCACTTAAACATGCCCTTTCTGGCTACTGGTCTAGACGTATTAACGATGAGCACAGAATTGTTTACAAAGTTCACGATAATTCGCTTCTTATCGCTCAATTACGCTACCACTACTAGCGCCACGCCAGTAACCCCGTTTTCAAAAGTTACTATGAACGTCTTAAGGCTGCTGGGAAAATCCCTAAAGTGGCTATCGTTGCTTGCATGCGGAAGATGGTCGTAATCTTAAACACAATGGTAAAAAATGAAGAGTTGTGGTGTCAGAAAACAGCTTAAAACAGTTGACTAAACACCACAGTCACTTGTTAGCTTTGTTGGTTGACTGATTGTTCTGCTATTAACTGCCATGAATGTACGTCAGGCTTACATTGCAACAATTTTAAATTTTTGCGTCCCCATGAGAGAAGGATCTCTTTAAGTTCATCACCGGAGAAATCATTCTTTTTAGTTACATTCTTATATACATGCCGACCTAAATATATTTCCTTAATAGCATTTTCTGGTATATCCAAACAATACAATGGACGCCCTGCTACTGAGATTTTATTCCAAGCGTTACTGCGCCCCTTACCGAAATGGTAGCTAAACGGTAGAGCTGAGATGTCCTTAACAACTCGAACTTCTTCTTCGTAGCTCCACTCAATAGATTTGTACAAAAATGCCCTTTTGACTAGATTAAACGAGTCAGAGTTAAATTTGATGCCATTTCCTATACTCATCAGTTCTTCACTACTTAAAGTAGGCAAATTTTTATGTGGCTTGGTTGCCGAATAGACAATTTCTCCATACTGACAAGGTATGACGCACGCATCTTCATCTGTAAATCCAGCTAATTTAGCATCAAAACCAATTACCACACCTTGATGTTCGTCTCCATAGTGAGCCCACATCAATGGATTCAATGGTTGCCTAGTAAGTGAAAGCACACCATAGTTTCTTGAAAAACGATTTTTACACGCATTCGTAGCCATGCTTGCAGTTACGAATGAATCACTACCATCCTCGAATCCAAAAGCGGTGCATTCAAATGGGTCGTTCAGGTCTTCAAGACAAGAGAAGCCAAGTGATGAATTTTCAATAACAGAAATAGCCGCTTTAAACGACATATATTTATACAGAATCAACGTTTATCCTCAAAAAGCTAACGCCGCCATAAAGGGCGGAGCGCATGCGACGTCCAGCCCGTAGGGCGATTTTTGATGGCCTTGTTATAGGGCATTACTGGAAACACCTTTTTATGAAATAACCACATACCCATGCAAGACCGAAAAATAAAAACGCGAACGCAGCTAGTCCGCCACTTGCACCAAGCAGCTGCAAAGTAATTTCTTTTTCTGTAGTAACTAAACCACTTACAACAGCCCACACAATACTAAGACCAAATATGCTGAACAGAATGAAACCTATGAGCATTGAAAAGAAGACCAAAGGCTTCTGTAGCCTTTTGAATTGAATGCCTAATAGGATTGCTTCGATTAGTCCCATTGCCAGATCTTTATTGCCTTATAACGCCTCAAACACCGCCGCAGCTGTGCTGCGTCCGAGTGCTTTGACTTGTTATGCATATTTTCATGTAGTAGCTGGTCTTTCGAGTAAAGATCGAATATTTGAAGTAAGGCTAGAGAAATCCACATTTTCCAGCAAGTCATCGACTAGATTGTTTATAAAAGACTCCTCTGATATCCCTCTGGATTCGAAATCTTTTTTCAAACCAAAATAAAACTTTTTATCAGGCTGTTTAGGCTTCGATGGATACCTTTTATGATGCTCCATAACAAGTGTATCAAGTGAATTCATCGTGAAATACTTGTCATTTAACACTCGCTTCAATGTCGGGTTTTTATCTTCTATTACAATCTCATAAAGATACTTCTCTATGCTTTTAATTGGCAAAAATAATTTTTTGATATCTTTATAATCGTCAGGTACATCATTCTTAATATCGCCATCAAGAATACTCATAATTTGTTTGCCCAAACCGAGGACATTCCACCGCAACAACTCCCTGTGCAGAGTTAGCACGTTCTCCCAGCCTCCAACAGGAACTATATGCACTAGCCGACCAGCTGTTAGTTTATTTTTTAGCAAAATTTTATCTATGATCGATTTCGCTAATAAATCTTCCGTCAGAAGAAGGAAGTCATACCCATCATGACTATATACATCTCTTATAAGATAACTCGGGTAGCAATGTGACTGGAGAGTGATTACACCATCATTATTTTCTATCTTCAGCAAATTGCTTGGTTTTAATTTGCGAATCACCTCAGGGGAGTGCGTAGTAAGTATAACTACTAGATTATCATTTTCATTGGCCAGCTCATTGAGCAAATCCAATAGGCGGCTAACTGCTATTGGATGTAATGCCAATTCAATCTCATCAATTAGTACAAGTATTTTGTTATCTTTACTTAACGACTTTCGAACTATAGAGTTATAAACGAAATGCAGTAGTGAAAGAAGTAAGCATTCGCCCGAGCTCATTCTATATTGACTAATTAGCGAGCCTTTGACTTCATTAAAATAGGGAGCATTCTTTAGCCCCAGTGCTTTTGTAATGTGCCTATTCTTTATTCTCTTTAGGTTCTGATAGTGGCTATGGTTACCGTGGAGAATGAAGCTCATTTTCTCCATAATGTAATCATCAGAATCGACGATATCAGTTAGCTTTAGGTCGCCTTTTTGTAAAAGGGAGTCAATTTTTCTTGAATCATTAAACCTTGTTCCATAGAAGAGGCTCCCCTCGTACAATCCATTAAACTTTGTGGCATTCCTATGATCGTCACACTGCCAAAATACTCCTTGATCTCTTTGAGTGCACGTCCACTTATCAGTTTTACCTTTATATTCATATTCAATACTGGAATCGTCGAAGGTAAAGTCTTCTTTGTGTAAAATGCTTAAATGATGCCTAGAAATTAACTGAGCTAGAGAAAGAAGAACAGTGCTTTTGCCACACCCATTATTTCCAACAATTCCGTAAACCCCTTTTTCAAGAGGGATCTCTATATCCGCACTAGAGATATGTTTTATATTGGCTATTTTTAAGTTAATACTATCCATTGTCTCTCTTTACTCGAATTTTAGTATGAGTGCATAACAGCCTGATTATGACGCCATGGGGCATCATAATAATTATTTAAATGACTTCATTCTATTTTTCTGACTTTTTGGCTAACTTTTTAAGCTATTGTTTCCAAATGCTTTAAATTAGCACCACCTGCGTAACAAAAAATAGAGTGGCAAATTTTCACTTTTGAAGGCTTGAAAAAAGGAAAGAAAAATATACTGTATATCCATACATATTTATGAGAAAGGACTCTCTCGTATGGCTCAGTCTCCTTACCTTCAAGCAATTAAGAGCTACATGCTTGCTCGCCACTACAGTCGTAGAACAGTATCCACTTATATATATTGGATCAAGGGGTATATTCTATTCTGCCAAAAGCAGCACCCAGATCAGCTTGGCGCTGCTGATGTCAGCCGCTTTTTATCGTATCTTTCGGTACAGCGTAACGTTGCACCGGCAACGCAGGCAATTGCGTTGAATGCGTTGGTTTTTCTTTATCGGGATATTATTAAAAAGCCGTTGGGGGAGCTGGGTGAGTTTCGCCGCAGTAAACGCCAAGCCAAACTGCCTACCGTGCTCACCAAACAAGAGGTAAACGCCCTACTCGCGCAGCTAAGTGGCTCACACTGGTTAATGGCATGCTTACTTTACGGGTCGGGGCTTCGCCGTATGGAGTTAGCCCGCTTACGCGTTAAAGATATCGATCTTGACCACCTCAATATTCGCGTTTGGAATGGTAAAGGCTCAAAGCATCGGATTGTTACACTGGCTCAAGAGCTGGCTCTGCCCCTACGGGAGCAAATAGCACAAGTAGAGAGATTCTTGTTAGAAGATAGACAACATGCGCTGTTTGCAGACGTTTGGATGCCAAATGCATTAGCTAAAAAATACCCTAACGCCGCTTATGAAGTGGGCTGGCAATATCTTTTCCCTGCAACGCGGTTATCGTTTGAGCCCCAAACTGAACACTTGCGCAGGCATCATGTTGATGAAACCTCAATAAACAAATGTATTCGGGCTGCGGCGCTTAACGCCAAGATCACTAAGCATGTCACCTGCCATACGCTGCGCCATACATTTGCAACGCACCTGCCACAGAGCGGGGCTGATATTCGCACGGTACAAGAGCAATTGGACCATTCCGATCTAAAAACCACCGAGGTCTACACCCATGTGCTAAAACGCGGGGCGTTTGGTGTGGTTAGCCCTCTAAGCACCGGCATATAGCGGGCACAAAAAAACGGGCCGTAGCCCGTTTTAGTAGTGTGCGTTAAGTGCTTACTGGCTCAGTTCCAGCAGTAACTTGTTTAAACGCGCTACGTAAGCGGCTGGATCTTCTAAACGGCCACCGGCGGCTAGATCTGCCTGATCAAAGATGATCTGTGCTAGCTCACCAAAACGATCTTCATCTGGCTCTTGGTCTAGCTTCGCAATGAGCGGGTGCTCTGGGTTGATCTCGAAGATCGGTTTGCTGCTTGGCACTGCTTGGCCTGCAGCTTCCATAATCTGGCGCATTTGCGCACCCATATCGTAAGCGTTAAGCACCAAGCATGCTGGCGAATCTGTTAAGCGGTGGGTGACACGCACTTCAGATACACGCTCTTCCAAGCGCTCTTTTAGGCGCTCAACTAGGCTTTCCGCCTCTTTTGCGGCCTCTTCCTGCGCTTTTTTCTCCTCTTCGGAGTCAGCATCGCCCAGTTCTAGTTCACCTTTGGTAACGTCTTGGAACGATTTGCCATCAAAGTCGAACAGGTGGCTCATCATCCACTCATCAACACGTTCGGTCATCAGCAGCACTTCAATGCCTTTCTTGCGGAAGATCTCAAGGTGCGGGCTGTTTTTCGCAGTGTTGTAGTTTTCAGCGGTGATGTAGTAGATCTTCTCTTGGCCTTCTTGCATGCGGCTTACATACTCTTCAAGAGACACCAGTGTATCTGGGTTATCTTCGTGAGTAGATGCAAAGCGCAGCAGTTTAGTGATCTTATCGCGGTTGGTGTAATCCTCCGCTGGGCCTTCTTTGATAACACTACCAAAGGCGTTCCAGAACTTACGGTATTTCTCTGGGTCGTTCTTGCCGAGCTTGGTCAGCATATCCAGTACACGTTTGGTCAGTGCACTGCGCAGTTTATCCACGCTAGGGTCTTGCTGCAGAATCTCGCGGGATACGTTGAGCGATAGGTTATTAGAGTCCACCACACCTTTAATAAAGCGTAGGTACAACGGCAAGAACTGATCCGCCTGATCCATAATGAAAACACGCTGGATGTACAGCTTCAGGCCGCGTGGCGCTTCGCGGTTCCATAAATCATATGGCGCGTTTTCTGGTACGTACAACAAGCTTGTGTACTCTAGGTTACCCTCTACGCGGTTGTGGCCCCAAGTCAGCGCATCGCCAAAGTCGTGGGAGATATGCTTGTAGAATTCGCCATACTCTTCATCAGAGATATCGCCTTTGTTACGCGTCCACAGTGCTGTTGCGCTGTTTACGGTTTCCTCTTCTTCCACGACCGCTTGCGCTTCTTCATCATCTTCGCTGCCAAGCGGTGCTTCTTTCTGCATGACCACTGGCATTGAGATGTGATCAGAATATTTACGCACCAATGTACGTAGGCGCTGGCCGTTCGCGAACTCCTCTTCACCGTCTTTCAGGTGCAGTACGATCTGCGTACCGCGGCCCGCTTTTTCAACGGTTGCTATGGTGAATTCGCCTTCACCTTTAGAGCTCCAGTGCACGCCTTCAGCCACATCGGCACCAGCACGGCGGGTGTATACATCCACTTGGTTAGCCACAATGAATGCCGAGTAAAAGCCCACACCGAACTGGCCAATCAGTTGGTTGTCTTTGGCTTTGTCACCGGTTAGCTGGCTCAGGAAGTTAGCCGTACCTGATTTAGCAATCGTACCCAGGTGGTCAACCACGTCATCGCGGGACATACCAATACCGTTATCTTCGATGGTAACGGTTTTTGCGGTTTCGTCGTATTTAACGTGGATCTTGAGATCGCCATCGTTTTCATAAAGCTCGCCGTTAGACAACGCTTCAAAGCGCAGCTTTTCTGCCGCGTCAGATGCGTTGGAGATCAGCTCGCGCAAAAAGATCTCTTTATTTGAATACAGAGAGTGGATCATCAGGTTAAGCAGCTGCTTAACTTCGGTCTGAAATCCTAGTGTTTCTTTCTGCGTTTCTGTGCTCATAGAACAGTACCCTATCTATCGTCAGATCTTTGATGTTGTGTTCTTCCGATTGATGGGGACACTGTTTTTCATTTCAAGGGCAAAAGGTAGGGTTTTTTAACGCACGTTTTATTCCAGTGCGGTGAGTGAGTCGAGCAGGAAGTGGGCACGGGCTGATGCGATGGGCTCGCTGCGTTTATCTTGCCACGCAATAATCGAGCAGTTACCAACGCGGCGCCCTTGGCGCTCAATCGTGCAGATAGCAAAGGTGTCTCGGTCGCGCCCGGCGCGCATGTAGTCCACCGAGAAGTCGATAATCTTCGCCAAGGCAGGTTGATCCAGCTGCAGGGTAAGTTCAAAGGCGGCGGTTAGCTCCATAAACGATGCGATCACCCCACCATGAATAGCAGGCAGTGTTGGGTTGCCGATATTGTCTGGGTTCTTGGGCAGACGGAAGATCATCTCTTCGCCAAAGCGCTCGCAACATACGCCGATGATTTTAGCGTAGGGAATAATCTCGATAACCGGTTGGTAGTCGCCGCTTTGGTGGGCGTGCGCCACGATCTCTCTCAACTGTGCCATGTTAGGGTAACCCTGCTGCTGTGCCATCAATCAATGCTTTGAAGGCACTATCTGTGGTGCCAGTTTCTGGCCGCATAAAGGTTGCAATCGCGTAGGCGACCGGCTGATCAAGCGATGCTTGGTAAACCGTGGCGCGGGTAAATAGCACACTGCGGGTGATGCGGTAGCACTCCGCTTGCGCATATAACGGCTGGCTCAGTTGTGGGGTCGACATATGATCAATACGCAGATCTAACGTCGGACACAGCTCATACTCATCCAACGCCACCAGCGTCGACATGCTGCTGGCGGTATCCACTAATGTGGTTAACACCCCGCCATGCATGTAGGTTTTGAACTGATGGTTTTGCAGCGCCTCTTGCACAGGCAACATCACCGTGACTTGGTGCTTGTCTGCGGCGACCGCTTGCATGTTAAGTTTGCGCATGTGCGCCAGCGCCGCTAGAAAGCGCTGGCATTTTGCCAACGGCTCGGTATTCATTTCACCTCTCCGCCTGACATCATCAAGATTTGCAACGTATCAGAGCTAAACTCCCGGCGGTATAGAATCCAAGTGACCAGTGTTGCTAGCCCCATAAACAGAATCGGGTTGATAAACCAACCGAGCACCGCTTGGCTAAAATAGAAGGTGCGCAAACCGATATTAAAGTTGTTTGCTGCCATCGAGGTCATGCGCGCTAAGCGGTCGGCACTGGCATTTTTGACCTGCTCATTGGCCGCTTCGCCGGGCATCACGGCACTGCCCACCATCACCGAGACAAAACCATATTGGCGCAGGCTCCAAGTAAACTTAAAGAATGCATAAACAAACAGCACAATTAAAAGGAGTATCTTTAACTCCCACTCTTGTTGCGTAGCTTGGGTAGCAAAGGGGATGTCCGAAACAATATCGATCGCTTGTTCGGTAGAACCCAGCACCGTCATAAGACCAGCTAGAATAAGCATCGTGGTGGATGCAAAAAACGATACACTACGCTCAAGGTTAGCGATGGCGGATGTATCAGAGATACGATTGTCTCTATCAATCATTCTGAGCATCCACTCAAAACGATACATATGCATCACACTTGCAAGGCAAGGGGTGGTAAAGCTTTTTCTATGGGCGTAAAACATATAGCCCTTAAAGCAGATCAGAAACCATGCTAACGCAATGACGTTAAGCCAGTTTTGTGAAAAGAACGAAATTGCTGTGTCCATGGATTCAACTCGATTGCATGTAAATTTTTATTTTAATTGAAGTTTCAGGATTCTCAATTGTCTGCATCAACCTCGGAAAATATCGCCTTAGGCGCTGCATTTGCACTCGGCACCTCGTTTATCATGAGCATTGCTGCGGCATTGATTAAATACGCCGCCACGATGGTCTCGATTGAGGTGATCGTTGCCGTGCAGTATCTGCTGTGCACCGCCATCATGCTACCTTGGCTTGCTCGGCGCGGCGTCAGCCAACTCAAAACCGAGCATTTTCGTTTACATGTCGTGCGTGCACTGTGTGGCTGGGCCTGCTTTTACGCGTACTATCTTGCGATTGAGAAGATCCCCCTCGTTGATGCTGCCCTGTTACGTAACGCGGCCCCGCTGTGTGTGCCCTTTTTGGTGCTCGCGGTTTATGGCGTGCGCATCGCGCTGGTTCGCTGGATACCGCTGGTTATCGGCATGGCCGGTATTGCGCTGATACTCAAGCCCGATGCCAGTGGGTTAAACGGTTGGTATCTTGTGGGGTTCGCCTCTGCCGTTACGTTGGCAGGCTCTATTATGACAACGCGTATGCTGGCACTGACAGAGCCAACTAACCGTATTCTGTTTTACTACTTCGGTTTCTCTGCAGTTGCTAGCGTACCATTGGCGTTGCTGAACTGGCAGCCTATCCCTGCCGCAGCTTGGCCGCCTATGCTGCTGATCGGCGGTTCCATCTGGCTGACGATGTGGCTTTACACAAAAGCTTATCAGTACGCCAAAGCGTCTATCATCTCGCCTATCAGTTACACCGGCGTCGCCTTTACTGGGTTTTGGGGTTGGTTGATCTGGCAACAAATACCCGATCAGTGGACCTACGCAGGTGTGTTATTGGTAGCTGTGGGTGGGGTCGGTTCAGTGATATTGGGCGCCCAAGAGGAGCGCCGCAAGCGTGCCAGTCACGCATCTTAGCGCACTGGCACCTATCGGTGTTGCTTAGGAGTGTTCAGCAAGAAACTTAGGATCTAGCTGTAGCTCGTTGTTGCTGTTGACAGAAACACCACGCGATTTGATATTCGCCGCGATCTCTTTCGCCTCTTCCAACGAGTGCATCTCATACGTACCGCACTGGTATTCGTTCAGCTCTGGAATCTCGTTTTGGGCTTGCACGGTTTGTACATCGTCCATCGCTGCCAACCACGCATCCGCTACGCGGGATTCCGCTGGTGTGCCAATCAGGCTCATGTAGAAGCCAGTACGGCATCCCATTGGGGAGATATCGATAATCTCTACATCATCGCCATTGAGGTGATCACGCATAAAACCAGCAAACAGGTGCTCCAGCGTGTGGATGCCACGCTCGCTCAAGATCTCTTGGTTCGGCAAGCAAAAGCGTAGATCAAACACAGTAATGGTGTCCCCTTTCGGTGTTTGCATCGTTTTTGCTACTCGTACTGCTGGTGCCTGCATACGTGTGTGGTCAACAGTAAAACTGTCTAGCAGTGGCATGGCCGCTCCTTTACATCTTTTGGTTAAGTAAAGTTAAATTATCTCCCGTCTCAATTGGAGTTTTCAACTATATTGATAGACTAACTGGCACGCTATGCCAGAATGACGAAAGAATTTGTTGTTGGAAGGATATCAACTGGTGTCAAAAGTCTTGGTTTTTTCAGTTTCTTCGCTACTCGTGATCGCGCCGCTTAGCTGGGCAATGGATGCGTCTCTTTGCCACGCCATGAGTGATCAAAAAGAGCGTAACCTCTGCTTATCGCGTTACGATAAGGACCACTTTAATAAGGCGCAGGCCAAACAAGCCGCTGAAAATCGCAACGCTGCCAAACAGGAGCAATGGCGCCAGCAGCAGCTTAAAGAGACAGCTCGCATCATGAAGCCCGACCCTAGCCAGCGTGAGCCGCTTGTCACCAGCAACGACTTTGGCATTATCCGCTTTCAGATTCTCAATGTGAAAGCGCGTTATTATGCCGTTTGCACCACCTACGATATTTTCAACACCGTGCTTACCCAAGATCGTATTTTGGTGAAACCCGACCAAACCAATTACAGCATCCGCACGAACTACAGCGTGTTTCCTGCCAGAGTGGGCTGCCGCTCGATTTAACGCCTAGGTATTACCGCCCCAAACACGCATTATTTTTACGCCCCCAAAACAAAAAAAGCCCGCATTGCGGGCTTTGCTTTGGAGCAACACAACCACTTATTGTGGTGTGTGAACAGTGCTCGACGTTGCGCCTTTGTCATCCGTGACGGTCAACGTCGCGCCCAGCTCTTGGGTTGAGATAATGAAAACGCTATCACCAGTTGCTTCGCGGCCATCCGAGAAACTCCACTGGTGAGAAACCACTTCACCATCCACATCACTACTGGTCGATACGTACCAGTGGAAACGATAGAAGCTGCCGTGATACATCGCTGCAACAGGCGGCTGATTGCTTTGATCCACTATAACAACGCTATCGTTGTACTCGGTTACGCCACCTTTATCATCCGTCACGCGCAGCGTAACGGGGTATTCACCCGGTGCGGTAAAATCAAAGCTCACTTGCTCACCGTAAGCGAAGAGGTCTGGGCCAAACTCCCACTCGTAGCTCGCAATAGTGCCATCTTCATCGGTTGCAACGGCAGTAAAGTTCACCGCTGTACCTGCCGCCTCATAAGTGAAGCTAGCCACAGGTAGCAGGTTACGGTTCTGCAGATTCATCTCGATGATCACTGGGTCATGATCTGACGAGCGGAACGCGTTGCTCGCGTAGTAATCATTGATCTGATCAGCAGTTTTATACTCGGTGTTGTAATCCAGTACGCGTGGCTCATCGGTATTGATATGCCACTCAACCACATTCACAACATCTTGTGCGGCAAACAGATTACCCAGTGTATGATCAAGCTGGCCGGTCTCACCAGAGAAGACATAAGAGTATGCTTGGCCATTGCCTTTTGTTGCTGATAGGTTCTCGTAACCTACCGCTTCCAGCGCAGCAATGGGGTCCTCTTTCGCGTAGGCGTTTAAGTCACCAATGATCAGCGTGGGTTGCTCAGCGCCAAAGATTTCTGGTAACCATTGTCCCAGCGCTTGGGCAGCGCGTGTACGGGTTTGATTACAGTTGCCTTGGCCATCGTTCAAGTTAGGATCACCAAGCGCGTCG
The DNA here is from genome assembly GCF_004005935.1 of Neptunomonas marina. Taxonomy (GTDB): domain Bacteria; phylum Pseudomonadota; class Gammaproteobacteria; order Pseudomonadales; family Balneatricaceae; genus Neptunomonas; species Neptunomonas marina. Next base: position 54,376 of record NZ_SACQ01000003.1, read on the forward strand.
CAACTAGAACCCTTCGATTTAAGGTGGTTCACAACCACAGTAAGCTGGCCACCGTTCTCTAGCAAGCTAAACGTTTGTGCCAAGGCTGGGCGGTTTTTGCTATCCAAAAACAGCGGCTGCCCGGAACCGTCCAGCGGCGAGTTCGCCGTGTTCAGCACCTGCGCTGCACCAAATGGATTGACCTGAGCGGGCTTGTATAGCAAACCAACGGCGATGGCATCATCGCCAAGGCGTGACATACTCGGTGCCACGTAACTATAAGTGCCTTCGCCCACCACCGCATTCAGCGCTTGCGTTAAGCTCGCAATGGCCGAGTTCGCGCCAAAGCCATCGTTTTCGATCTCCATAAGACCAACGATGTCTGCATCGATCTTAACCAGCGCTGCAACAATTTTTGCCTCTTGGCGTTGCAGCTCTGCGTAGTTATCAGCACCACGCGCTGTTGGGAATCCACCGCCTTGGCCATCACCGTTGAAGTAGTTCAGCACATTGAAGGAAGCGACCTTGAGGTTACCTTGGTGCAACAGCTCCGGCGCTGATGTGCGCGGATTCTGCTGCGAGAAGCTCACCTCAAACTCAGGCATCACTTTATAATCACCAAACGAGTAATCCAGCGCACCGACAACACCTTGTGCCACATCACCGACACGCACGGTATTGGTCGCACTCAGCTGTGGAGCTGGGAATGGTATAACGGCAGGGTTTTGCTGATTTGATGCATCATCGATAAAGATACGATCACGCGCATTGGCTTCTTGAACGGCCTGTGCAGCCGCACCCGGTCTAGCCACTTGTGTTGGGATCCAAGCACGCGCTTTACCCATCATCAACGTGCCGTAACGGCCAAGGTTATAGGTTTCGTTAACCACTAGCGGATGATCAAACGCAACACGCATCCCCTCCCACTGTTCCCACTCAGATGTATCTGCAACAGGCAAAGAGATCGTGGCAGCTGAAGGCAGCTCAGCGCTCTCTTGGCAGACTTCAAACGCGGTAATATTGGTTAACTGTGTTTTACCGAAGTACTCAGATACGGAGGCGTTTAAGCGGATACGCTCGCCTACATTAGGCTGCACACTCACCTGTGCGTTCCCTGAGTATACAAAGACACCTTCAGATGTTGCGCTATCGCCATCCACTTCAGCGTCTGGCATCTGGATAAAGAAGCCGTCAAGGCCCGGCACCACTTGGGTAACAACGCCTTCAACCTCGTGCACCTCTCCTTCCAATGCAGAGGCATCTCCCGCGCCTTGAATCGCGTGGATCGCCGTAGCTGGGCTTGCACACGCGAATGGATTACCCGTATTACCGCCGGTGTCACCACCATTGCCGCCAGTATCACCGCCACCGTTGCCAGCGAACAGCCCCAGATCAGACGCATCATCTTTAGCAAAGCCTTCCCATTCAACACTTGGGAAGAACGGGTCATCAGCGACGGTATCGCCTACTGTTGTGCCCACCACGCGGCGCAGCGTATTGTCCTTGGTAGAGGTCACGCCTGTGCCCCATTCGCTACCCGGATCAGTGCCAATCTGGCCGATTGAGTCAATCACCTGACCATTGTTTTCTAGCACGATAGCATCATCACCATTAAACCAGCTCGCCGCGCTCGTTAGGTTGATGAGATTGGGATCAAATGCCGCATCGCGATGTGCAATCACAAAGGTGGCTTGGCCCGCTATCTGCTGGCCCGCAAGGTTAACGGTAGTGGCAGGGCTTGTCCGGCCATTGAAATAGAACTTTAACGCATAGCCATCTAGGCTGACCGGCGCTGTGCTGGTGTTATACAGCTCGATCGCTTTATTAAAGCTACTACCTTCAATGTATTCCGAGATGATAACGGGGTTAGCGCTGGCGTGCACTGCTGCAATAGCTGCCGCCATACAGCTAACGCGGCTGATCCACTTACTCATTACGACCATTCCTTAGAGTTGTTTGAGAAAGCGATGATGTTAAGTATCGAGTGGGTCAATCCGATGACGCAGACATTGCATAAACGTGACGCCTAGATGACGAAAATAGCCGCCTACAGGACGTAAGCGGCTGTGAAAAAGGGGTTCTCGTGATTGCAAAAGCCCGCATACCAACAAAAGCAAAGGGCTTTCAACGCCAACCTACTCCAGCTTTGTTACGGCGAGGTGGCGGTTTTATTTTGCAAGAAGCAACGAAAAATTATGAGGAGCAAGTCAGGCAGATGCTTGCGGCCCAGTCGGGCGGGGCCTCGCCAAAACGCTCTGCCCCAGCTTGTGTCTCGAACGGCTTACGGATAATGCCCAGTAAAGTATTGACCGGCCGGTAATCGCCTTGGTGAGCCTCTCTTATCGCCTCTTCGAGCATGTAGTTACGCAGCAGATAAGCCGGGTTAACACTACGCATCTGCTGCCTACGAATCGGCTGGCTAGCCGCCTCCAATGCTACGCGTGCAAGGTAGCGTGTTAGCCACTCTTCGATTGCGTCACGGCTAGCAAAGTGCTGCATGCACGATTCAATCGTTGCAGGAGATTCAACCGCAATGTCACATAGGTCGCGCAGAAAACGGGTGAGATCTGCTTTTTGAGCCTGAGCCATCAAGATCAACTGGTTGATAAGATCAGCATCACCCTCTTTTTCGAGCAGCAGCCCTAAACGCTTACGCATTAGGCCGTAGTAGGCAGCAAAATAGATATCACGATATTCGTTGAGCGCACTCACCAACGCATCTTTCTCTGAGAGCGGCAGCAATGCTTGCGCTAGGCAGGAGAGGTTCCAGAGCACAATATCTGGCTGATTCTCGAATGCATAACGGCCTTCATGATCGTTTTTATTGCTGACAAAGGTCGGGTCATACTCATCAAGGAACGTGAAGGGGCCGTAATCAAACGTCTCTCCAAGTATCGACATATTGTCGGTATTCAGCACCCCATGCACAAATCCATAGGCTTGCCACTGCGCAACCAGTTTGGCGCTGCGGTTACGTATCTCGATAAACAACGCAAGATACGGGTCTTCCTCGTTTTGAAACTGCGGGTAATAGCGGGCGATACAATAATCGGCAAGCTCGCGTAGCGCGTCGTGCTGGCGGGTATAGTAAAGGTGCTCAAAGTGTCCAAAGCGGATATGGCACTCGGTCACACGCAACACCGCAGCGCAAGGCTCCATACCGTTACGCATTACGAACTCTTCGCTACCGACCAACGATAGCGCACGCGTTGTCGGGATGCCTAAGGCATACATGGCTTCACTGACAAGGTATTCACGGATGCTGGAGCGCAACACCGCACGGCCGTCACCAAAGCGCGAATACGCCGTTTTGCCAGCGCCTTTCAGATGTAGATCGATTCGCTGCCCATCGCGGTTTACCAACTCACCCAACAACATGCCACGGCCATCACCGAGTTGCGGATTGTACACACCAAACTGGTGTCCGGCGTACTTCATAGCTAACGGCTGGCTATCTGGCAGAATGCCATCACCACCGAAGTAGCGGGCTAGATCGCTTGGGTTAACGCGGCACGCATCTAACCCCAACCAGTCGGCAACTGATGGATTAAAGCTGATCAGGTGCGCCTCTTTTAGCGGTTGCGGTGCAATATCCTGATAAAAGTTTTCTGGTAAATCGCGATATGTTTGCCGCAGATTAAGATCCGCAAATATAGAACTTTGAGAATTCATGAAGCGCCCCGCTCTCTTCCCCTGCGATACGTCGCACAGGGGTTTCTATTATATCCGTGGCCTATACCTTAGCATTTTAGTCAACTATTTAACAAGCTTCCCTTCTCAGTAGCTTTGCAACATAGAGTGTGATCTACTAGCCGAAATTTCAGTGACAAAATAAGGCGTTATGTTTATCGAGCTGTCTGATCTTTTTTGGGTCTCGTTTATCTGCTTAGGTATGTTTTACTGGTGGAAGGCCCAACAAGTTAAAGAGGTTGCGTTTCGCGCAGCGAACAAGACCTGCAAGGAGATGGGCTTGCAGCTCCTTGATCAAAGCATTGGTTTACGTGCGTTATGGCTAAAGCGTGACGATGATGGGCAGTTAAAGCTGTGGCGCCGCTACCAGTTTGAGTTTTCGTCAACGGGCGATGATCGCTACACTGGGCGTGTCATCGTGCTGGGGCGGCGCATCACAAGCGTTGATTTGGAGCCTCACCGCATCGGGTGAGGCCGCAACGCGAGAGTACTGTCCTGCGCATCAATATACCGGTGATCGTGCGACACCGCGATCACCACCTTCCCTTGCCAAGCCTTGCGCAGATTTATCATCAATTGATCAATCCGCTGTGCATCAAGCCCTGCAAAGGGTTCATCGAGCAGAATAATTTCACTCTCTTCAATCAGTAGACGCGCTAGGGCGATGCGCTTTGCCTCACCACCTGAGGGCTGCCACTCCCCCTCGCCCAGCCACGTATCCAAGCCCTGTGGTAGCGTTTCTATCCACTCCGATAACCCGACCTGCTCAAGCGCCCGTTCTATCGTTTTATCACTGCTGGTGCGATGAAGAGCCACATTCTGGCGAAGGGATGCTCGCAGAATATCCACCTGCTGGGGCATCACTGCCACAGAACCTGTCGCACCGGCTAGGATCACCTCACCTTGAGATGCAGCTAAGTCACCAGCCAGCAACCCCATCAGGGTACTTTTACCCGCACCACTTTCACCCACGAGCCAGTGCCAACCGGGTGTGAGCTTTTGAGTGATGCCAGTCAGCGTGGCTGTTTTTTGCGCAGGATAGCGGTAACTCACATTGTTCAGCATCACCGCAGGGCGCTCGCCTCGAATGAACTGACGCGGATCAGAGGTATTCTCGCCACCAGCCATCTGATCAAGCCGACTGAGCGCACGCCAACCAAGGCGAAAGTTCGCAACCGCGGGTATGTGCGCTAGTAAAACCTCTGCAACCCCGAGTGTGAGCAGCAACACCATAAATAGCTGCGCGCCACCCAACTCAGCTGCCCCGTAAAGGGAAAACGCCTGCCAAAACAGCGTGAGAGTCAGCAGCGCCAATGCCACCTGTGCCACCAATAGCACCCCTTGCTGGCGGGCCACCGCACGCGCTTCAAGTTGGTCGGTGTTACGCGTGTGGCGCACGAATGCCTCACTGTGATGCTCAAACTGCCCAAAGAGGGTGAGCGTACGCAGCGCGTGTAAAATGCCACTGGCCGTGCTCCACTGCTGTGAGCGCTGGCGATGCAGCTCGTCCTGCGGAACAAGCACCGCGCGGCTGTAGAGCCAAGGCAAAAACAACAGCAGCAGAGCCACAAAGCCACTGGCAAAGAGCGCTAAGCTCGCATGGGTCAGCGCCAATACACCAAGATAACCAAAAGCAATAATGATGGCTGTTATGGCAGGCACGGCGGCGCTTAAGTAGATCGACTCAACGTAGCGAATATCCTCTAACATGCGGCTGGCCACATCATGGCGATTGAACTTTTGCTCTCTCCATTTACGCGCCGCAAGCACGCGAAAGAGATCAGCCCGTAGCTGTGACAACAGCCGAAATGTCGCTTCGTGGGTGATGATGCGCTCGCCATAGCGGCCTGCCGTTCTCGAGATCGATAACCCCCGCACAATGGCACCAGGGGTAAAGAAGTTAAACGCATGGGCCGTCACAACCGACACGCCGGCCAGCGCGGCTGCGCTGATAAACCAGCCCGAGACAGCCAGCAACGCCACCCCTGATAGCGCCGTCACAACCGCCAGTAGCACACCTAGTAAAGCCAAGCCTTTTTGCGCCCACAAGAGGCTCAGGTAACGTTTCGCGAGCGGGTTCACTGTAATACTCCTTGTTCAGCGTCCACATGATAGGTGCTTGATAACGGCGCGATATCGCGGTGAGTGGCGATAATCACTCGCCCACCTTGATCACGATAACGGCAAAGGCTCTCTAAAAAGCGCGCGGCTGTATCAGCATCAAGGCTGGCGGTGGGTTCGTCTAAGATCAACAATTTGGGCTGATGTAAAAACACCCGAGCCAGCGCTATACGCTGCGCCTGCCCACCGGAAAGATAACCGCCACCATCGGTAACAAGGTAATCAAGCCCTTCTGGCAGCGCGGCAACCACATCATCGACTTGAGCGGCATGCAGCGCCGCCATCAGTTGCTTATCGCTAAAAGTGCGCCCAAGCGATAAGTTATCGCGAATTGAGGCGTGCAATAGTTCAGGTTGCTGTGTCATGTAGCCGACTTGTTGGAACCAGCTCGGCTCGCGATAGAGTGTAGCTGGCGCTGCGTGTGTGTGCGCATTGATAACAACCTGTCCGGTATCCAAGGGCCGCAGCCCTGCTAATGCATCGAGCAATGTTGTTTTCCCTGAACCGGAGGGGCCCGTCAGCAGCAGCACCTCACCTTTATGTAGAGTTAGGTCTATCGGCTGTGAGCCGAGCATCACCTGTTGCAGGGTGAGGGTTTCAAGCAAGGGTACGTTTTTGCGGTTCGCTGCAGCTTCATCTTGGCCCTGTGTGATCTTAACCACCGCCTCCGCCACACTGGTTGCCTCCGCCTTTGCATGATAGAGCGCTCCAAGGCGGCGCAGCGGTAGATAGAATTCCGGGGCGAGCATCAGCAAAAAGACGCCGTCGCCCAACGTTAGTCCTGATGTCCATGCTCCCACATCGTATTTGCCCAAAAAGAACAAGCCAAGGTATACCGCGACCAAAGCAACGCTAATGGCACTGAAGAACTCCAACAAAGTGCCAGAGAGAAACGCGAGACGCAGCACCCGCATTGTTGAGGTGCGAAAGCGCTCAGATTGGTGAAACAGGCTTTCGGCTTCTTGCTCTTGGGTACCAACCAGCTGTAGCGCTTGAAGGTGGCGTAAGCGATCAGCCAGTAGGTTGCCTAACCGGTTGAGCTCATTTAAGTTTTCACGGTTAGCTTGCGCGGCTTTGCGTCCCACCAACATCATAAACACGGGCACCAATGGTGCCGTTACCAGCAGAATCAGCGCCACCAGCCAGTTAACTGTCGCGGCTGCGATTAACACCGCAATCGGCATCAATACAGCAAGTCGTCGCTGGGGTACAAAATCCGAGAAGTACTCGCGTAAGGCATCGATCTGGGTGCTAAGTAGATTGGTAAGCTCAGCCGCCCTTACCTGAGCGAGCAGCTGAATATTACGCGCATAGACCGCTTGTAAAACGTAGCTGCGCAGCGCCGCACGAATATGGATACTGGCCCAGTTACCCAATCGGCTCTGTGCGTACGCGGCCAGTGCTTTACCTATCAGTGCAGTGCCCATTAGCCACCAGTCGAGTGCGGTAGGCAGCTGCTGAGTACTCGCGAATAAGGCACCTTGCAGCATATTAGCCACGCTATACGCCAACAGAATGGTCATCCCTACTTGTATCAATCCCAACGCGACCAACCCAGCCGATATTCCACGCGTGCGGTTTGCAAACCCCTTTAACAGCTCCGCTGCCCCGTTATAGCGCATGCTTTAGCACTCCCTTATACACATATCCCACTAGGCAACCACACTGGGCTGACATAGAATTTGCCAATATTGTCACACTATTAAACTCCAAGGTGAACGGATGACCGACGCTAGCTGGCTCAAGTCGATGACGAATATTCTCGACAGCTACAGCGACCCCGCTGTACTGATCGATGAGAACTATACGATTGTGGCAACAAATCAGCTCTATCAGCATCGCTTTGGTGAACAACAAACACCACAGCCGGTAAAGTGCTACGCGATGTCGCACGGCTATCACCGCCCCTGCGATCAAGAGGGTGAAACCTGCCCTATGCATGCAGCAAGGGAGAGCGGAGCCACCTCTAGCGTACTGCATATTCACAACACACCGCAGGGCAAAGAGCATGTTGGTATCGAAACGACGCCCGTCACCGATGAGCATGAACGGCGCTATTTTATCGAGATCATGCGCCCTATCCGTGAAGTGAGCGCAGAGCCCATCGCGAACAAGATGATTGGCCGCTCGAAGACCTTTAACCAACTGGTTGATTTGATTCACAAAGTCGGCCCAACCGATGTCAATGTACTCTTGACCGGCGCATCCGGCACCGGCAAAGAACTGGCAGCACAAGCGGTACATAAAGCCAGCCATAGAACCCGTAAACCGTTCGTTACGGTGGAGTGCTCGGGTTTGCCTGACTCCTTGTTTGAAAGTGAGCTGTTCGGCCATCTGCGCGGCGCATTTACTGGCGCAACCAGCACCCGCAAAGGTCTGGTGGAGGCCGCTCAAGGTGGCACGTTGTTTCTGGATGAAGTGGGCGATATCCCGTTGCACCAGCAAGTGAAACTGTTGCGCTTGATCGAAACCCGCACCTACCGCCCGGTGGGGCAAACGGACCTGCGCGAAGCCGACTTCCGCTTGATCTGCGCAACCCATAAAAACCTGCCTGAGATGGTGGAGCAAAAGCTGTTTCGTGAAGATCTGTATCACCGCATCAGCACCTTTCCAATCCGCTTGCCAGCCCTGCAAGAACGCCGTGATGATTTGCCACTCCTCGCCGCGAGTATTCTTTTACGTATCGATGCAACGCGGCCGCTTAAACTAACAGATGACGCCTTAGCTCTGCTCAGTGAGCACCCTTTCAGCGGTAATATCCGCGAGCTAAAAAACATTTTAGAACGCGCCGTGGTGCTACGTGAAAGTAACGAATTGTCTAAACACACTGTTGCACAAGCACTGAGCTTGAGCCCGACACACAGCACGACTCAAACCAATCCTTTTTTAGCGGCGGCACAACAGCGCCTTAGTTTAGCGGAGGTTGAGTCTAACTATTTGGATGCATTGTTAGCGCTGCACAGTGATAAGACAGAGGTGGCCGATATCGCACAATGCAGTTTGCGTACCCTGTACCGAAAAATAAAACCGGGGGACTAAGTCCCCCAAGATGCTTTTGATGAGAACTCCGATTCTTATTGTTTCAAGAAGCTGGGCTACTCACCATCGTCGAGCTGGTTCTCCAACCACATCGCGTTGATGATGCCAAAACTACAGGCGAGTAAGACGCCAAGAATCCATGCAAAATACCACATAAAATCAACTCCCAAATCAGTAATGCGACACGCTGTCACGCTGGATCATCTCCGGTTCGATACGACGCCACATTTTGTAGTATCCCCAAGTGGTGTACGCCAAGATAATCGGTACAAAGAACGCAGCGACCCAAAACATAATGGTTAGCGTCAGTTCGCTGGAGGTGGCGTCCCACAGCGTTAGGCTGCTGGCAAGATCCGATGAAGATGGCAACACAAACGGGAATAATGTAGCGCCTGCCAATAAGATGATGACCGCGATATTCAGCGCACTGGCCACAAAACCTAAGCCGCTGCGCCCTGCTTTTGCTAAACCACTCACCACAACCGGCAGCGTGATCGCACCTAGCGCTAACAACCACAGCAGCGGTAGTTGGTCAAAATTAGCAAACCAATCATCCGTTCTTGCAACACTTTTGGAGAGTGGGTTTGAGCTTGCATCGCCCACCACAGCTGAGGTGATTTCGTAACCCTCGATAAAGAACAGCAGCGCTGCACCGGCAAGTAGCATGACCACCGTAAGCACCGGCCCCAAGCGCGTAGCATAGTGCTGAGCACGCGATTCGATCATGCCGCCGGCGCGCATCTGCAGCCAAACAGCGCCGTGAAGCGCTAGCATCAAGACACTGGCTACGCCGCATAGCAGTGCAAACGGGTTGAGCAATGCCCAGAACGAGCCGGTATAGGTTGGCCGCGTTAGCTCATCGAAATGAAACGGCACCCCCAAAAACAGATTGCCAAACGCAACACCAAACACCAAAGCCGGAACAAAAGACCCCAAGCATAGTGCTAAGTCCCAGTTGGTCCGCCAGCGAGCGCTCTCTTGCTTACTGCGATACTCTAAACCGATCGGGCGGAAAAACAGCGCAAACAGCACCAATAACATCGCCCAGTAAAAGCCTGAGAAAGCTGTGGCGTAAACCAACGGCCATGCCGCAAAGATCGCGCCACCTGCCGTAATAAACCACACCTGATTGCCATCCCAGTGGGGGCCGATGGTGTTGATAATCACCCGTCGCTCAGTGTCGGTTTTTCCCAGCAGCGGCAGCAACATCGCGGCCCCCATATCGAAGCCATCGGTGACTGCAAAGCCAATCAGCAATACACCAACCAGCAGCCACCAAATAAGCCGAAGTGTTTCGTAATCAAGCATAGTGTGGAACCCCCGCAGTTTCGGTCTCATTGTCATATCGCCCTGTACCTAACGCACTTGGGCCTTTACGGACATACTTCACCATGAGGTACACCTCGATAATCAGGAACACGGTATACAAACCAACAAAGCCGAAGATGCTCATCCATAGGTCGGTTTCGGTTAGTTGTGAGGTTGCAACATAGGTGGGTAAGATTTCACCAATTGCCCAAGGCTGACGGCCAAACTCGGCAACAAACCAGCCCATTTCTGACGAAATCCAAGGCAGTGGCAAGCACAGCACCGCAAATTTCAATAACCAACGAGTCTGGTGCTCTTGTCGTTTCGAGGTGTAGTAGAACGCAAGAATAAATAGCAGCAGCATAGTAAAGCCGCAGGCTACCATGATGCGGAACGTCCAAAACATCGGCGCCACTTGCGGGATCGTATCCTCTGCGGCCTGTTTGATTTGCGCTTCGGTGGCATCAACCACATCTGGCGTAAAACGCTTGAGTAGCAGGCCATAACCCAAATCTTGGCTTACCGCTGAGAATGCCGCCCGATTTTCCGGTGTATCTTCACCGCCACGCAGCTTCATAAGCAGCTCATAAGCGACCATGCCGTTGCGCACACGGCCTTCAGCATGCGCCACAAGGTCTTTGATGCCAGTCACCTCTTCGGTGACAGAGCGGGTTGCAATTAGCCCCAATGCATAGGGAATCTTAACCGCCATCTCGGTCTCTTGAGTCTCCTGATTGGGTAAACCAAAGAGCGTAAACGGCGCAGGCGCGGGGTGTGTTTCCCACTCGGCTTCCATTGCAGCGAGCTTCACCTTTTGCACATCGCCCACTTCGTAACCACTCTCGTCTCCCAAGATGATGACCGACAGCACAGACGCGAGTCCAAATGCAGATGCAATCGCAAACGAGCGGCGCGCAAACGCAATATCACGGCCCCACAACAGATAGAGCGCGCTGATCGACAGCACGAATACGGCACCGGTGACATATCCGGCAGAGACGGTGTGAACAAACTTCACTTGCGCCACTGGGTTGAAGATCACATCAGCAAAGCTGCTCATCTCCATCCGCATGGTCTCAAAGTTGAAGTACGCGCCGACAGGGTTCTGCATCCAACCGTTGGCGATGAGAATCCATAGTGCTGAGAAGTTAGAACCGATCGCAACCAGCCAAGTAACACCCAAGTGCTGTACCCGCGAAAGGCGATCCCAACCAAAGAAGAACAAGCCAATAAAGGTGGACTCAAGGAAGAACGCCATCAACCCTTCGATTGCCAGTGGCGCGCCAAAGATGTCGCCCACGTAATGGGAGTAGTAGGCCCAGTTCGTCCCAAACTGGAACTCCATGGTTAAACCTGTTGTTACGCCCAAGGCGAAGTTGATACCAAAGAGCTTACCCCAGAAGCGGGTCATATCTTTGTAGATCTGTTTACCCGTCATGACGTAGACGGATTCCATAATGGCTAATAGAAATGATAGCCCGAGTGTGAGGGGCACGAATAAAAAGTGGTACATCGCTGTTAGCGCGAACTGCCAACGCGATAGCTCCACAACCGTTTCGGAAACCATAAAAATTACCTTACTTTGCCCTGATGAAAAATACTTAACCTGCTCACTGTTTTAGCAGTAAACATGCCAATTAAAACCAGCGCGTAACTCTTTGAAATTAATAGACTTAATAGAATTTCAGATTGAAGAGATATAATCTACAGATGAGAATTGCCAATTTTGACACAGCATTTGCCAATTAGGGCACGACATGATGCCACGCCCTGATTACGCTAGATGGGCGTATAGCCGTGAAGCATGAGGTCATACACCGGCTTAATCAGCGACTTCTCCATCACCCAAGCAAGCTCACTTACTTCGAGCGGATCAACCACTTCAAAGGGCAGCGCGGTGATGGGCTCTAAACTGTAATCGAACTCCCAAAGCATCGCGTGGCCCACATCCAGAATCATCGGGCAAGAGGTGTAGCCATCCCACTTTGCAACGGGTTCTTGCTGTTCAAGCAACGCCCGAATATTGGCTGTTATCACTGGGATTTGCGATTTAACCGATGCTGCTGTTTTGCCAATCGGGGTTCCCGCTGTGTCACCTAGGGCAAAAACATTGTCAAAGCGCTTATGGCGCATGGTGAACTGATCAACTTCAACATAACCGTGGTATTTCGTTTGATCCGCCAGCGCCGAGTTCCTGACACTGGCTACCGCTGTCATCGGTGGCGCGATATGAATAAAGTCCCAAGGTACTGATGCGCGTGTGCCATCTGCTTTTTGGAACTGTGCAGTCTTTGCTTCGGTATCGATGGCTGTTAGCGTGTGCTGATAGTGAGGCGCAATCGCGCGCTCTTGCCAAATGCCGCGTAGCCGCTTATCGAATTCCTTCACTGAGAAAAGAAAGTGTTCAGAGGTAAAATAATCAAACCGAAATGCATCACGCTGGCCCGCTGAGCGCACAAAGAACTCAACAAGGTTAGTGGCTTTCATCGGTGCTCCAGCACACTTCATCGCACCCTGCGGGCGGGTGAATACAGCGTCACCCCCGCCTGAGCGAGCAAAGCCTAGCGCTTGCTGATGGCTAGCAACGCCAGCCTCTGGGCTTAGATAAATACTCGTAATGTAATCTTGGCCGATCTGCGCAACATCTAACCCCTCGATCATGTCGTACCGAAGCTCTAAACCACTGGCAACGACAAGAAAGTCATAGTTGATCTTTTCAACTTTGGCAGTCACCACGTGATTATTGTCCGGCTCGTAAGCCACCACCTCATCAGCCACCCAATTGATTTTCGAATCAAGGTAACTTTCGTTCGCAGAAACAACATCACTCTCGGCTTGGTAGGCACCGGCCAATAACAGTGTTTGCCCAGGTTGATACCAGTGATACCCACGCGGATCAATCACGGTAATCTCGGCCCCCGATAGCTGAGTCAACAACTGATTGGCCAAACCAATGCCGCCAGCACCGCCTCCCACAATAACGATTTTTGCTGTCGTTTTGAGTTTACTTAACTCCCAACCTGCAATACCTGCTGCACTCGCTAAGCCGACTGCAGCGCCTGCTTTAAGTACACTACGTCTAGTGACTGCCATAACTTTCACCCTATTCTAATCCAGCAATTGAACGCGACAGCGGAGCGAGCTACCCCGCTACCGCTGAACGTTTTGATTTATTTTCTAAATAGGAAGTAGCAGTAAATGTGCCAGTTATTTAGTAATCGCTAATTAATTAAATTTATATATAATATCTCGCAATTACAAGCAGTTATCGTTGTTTTTAAGCAACAGATATCTCCATCAACGAACAAAAAACATAACACTTTGCCAAAATTGGCATAATTTTGCGTCTAATTTGTCTTATTGGTATGAACAAACCTGTTCGCCAGATGAGCAACAAGAACCAGCAAAACCGCGCCGCTAAGCACCGGCGCCAATAAGAAGCTCCAGCCTTGCCCTGCTAGGATAATCACCATAGGGTTTGCTCCAGCAGGTGGATGTGTTGTACCGGTAAGCAACATCGCAGTGACACCGAGCCCTGTCGCAAATGCCATCTCTAGCGGCACGCCATCACCCAGCTCAACAAAACAAACACCGATAGCAGCGGTAATAAGGTGGCCTAAAATCACATTTTTAGGCCGTGCGAGAGGGCTGCTCGGCAAGCCGAAAATAATCACAGCAGTAGCACCAAAAGGCGCCATCAACAGCGTCATATTCGGGTGCATCTCACCTAATAGCACCAAGATGCCGATTCCAATCGCAGCAGCAATGCCTGCCCACACTGATAACAAAACATGCATTATAAAAAACCCAAGTAGACCAATCTGTCTACTTAACATAGACAAGTCGGTCTACCTTTGTCAAACTATACGCAAACTCCTAATGAGCACCGACATGAACGATAAACGACAAGAGCTAATAGATGCCGCGCTAGCCCTTTTTTACGAAAAAGGGGTAAAAAGTGTCGGAATTAACGAAATACTGGCGCGTTCAGGCGTAGCGAAGAAGACGCTTTATCATCACTTCGCAAGCAAGGATGCGCTTATCTTGGGTGCACTTGGGCAGCGTCATGAGCAATTTATAGGGTGGCTAGCACGTGTGTTATCGGGGAGCCAATCAGTGGATGAGGTTATAGACCGGTTGTTTACTGGTCTCGATCACTGGTTTAACGGCACTGTGGAGGAGCTGGGAGATTTCCGTGGCTGCTTCTTTATTAACACCGCAGCACAATACACCGAACTTAATTCAGAAATAGCGAGCTACTGTGCAAAACACAAAGCGTTAGTTGCGCAGACCATTCGGCGCAGTATTGCTGAGGAAAACGAACAGGCTTGGGCGGATACCATTATGCTTCTGAAAGAGGGAGCCATCACCTCTGCTTATGTGGGTCAGCAAGTGGGTGCCGCCAAACAGGCACAGCAGATATTGGCAGCACTGAGAGCACAGGCCAAAAGCCCAACGCTCTCAGTGCATAATCGCACTAGCCGTTAAACCTCATCGAGGGCGTCGATGATGTACTGCGGTAGCGCAAACGCACCGACGTGCATCTGCGGATTGTAGTAGCGTGTTTGAATGCCAGATGCAGCGAAGCGGGCTTCCAGCGTTTGCAGCTCAACTGAGCGCAGCACTGGGTTATCAGCAGCCCAAGCCAATGTCATATTGCCACCAATGTAGGTAGGTACAGCGGCACAATAGAAGCTCTGATCGTTAAAGTAAGGGCTCAAACGACGCTTCGTTGTTTGCACCTCTTCAATCTGCATAAAGGCAACACCGTTTTGGGCAACAAAGATGCCACCCTCGTTTAAACAGCGTTTGCAGCCTTCGTAGAAGGTGCTGCTAAAGAGCACTTCGCCAGGCCCTACAGGGTCGGTACAGTCAGAGATAATAACGTCAAATTTCTCGTCTGTTTGCGTGACATATTCAATGCCGTCTGCAATCACAATATTCGCACGCGGATCATCAAATGCACCGGCCGAGTGATTGGGCAGATACGTTTTACACATATCAATCACGGCTTGGTCGATCTCAACCTGCGTCACATGCTCGACTTCAGGGTGTTTGGTCACTTCGCGCAGGATGCCACCATCACCGCCACCAATGATCAATACACGCTTAGCCGCGCCGTGCGCAAAGAGTGGCACGTGGGTCAGCATTTCGTGATATACAAATTCGTCACGCTCCGTGGTCTGGATAATGCCATCCAGTGCCATTACGGTGCCGAACATCTCATTACGGAAGATAATCAGATGCCAAGAATCGGTCTGTTGCTCGAACAACACTTCATCAATTGTAAACTGTTGTCCGTAACTGTCGTATAGTTTCTCAAGATACGTAGTCATCATCTTCTACTCTTCGTTTACCCCGTAAGATCTCATCCACGTTGACACGGCTGGGTGAGAATGCGTTTTCCAGAACCGGAATGGATTTCTCAGGCTCTGCTGCGCCACACATAAACACATCAAACGCTGCATAGTTGCGTTCTGGCCATGTATGTACGCTGATATGGGACTCTGCCAATACGGCAACGCCCGAAATACCGCCATTTGGGGTAAAGTGGTGAAGATGAATATGTAGCAGTGTCGCACCAGCAGCGTCGACGGAGTCCCGTAGGGCTTGCTCCATCACTTCCAAGTCATCTAACTTAGAAGCACCACTTAAATCGATAATCAGGTGAGTGCCAGCAAAGCGCTCGCCATTACGCTCGATAAAGTAGTCCAGACGCTCCTCTTCTTCGCCTTGCGTAAACGCAGGCCAAGGTGCAACACTGCTTACAGCCTCTTGGTCGTCCGCCAGGTGCACTTCAGAAAGCGATTCTTTCATTATGGTTTGTCTCCAGTTGGGAGGATTTTTAATCTATCCAGTACCTAACCTGCCCAGCTAATCTGGGCGCCTAAAAATTTGAGGGGCTGTTTTACACTCTTTTGTTTAGTGAACGCAAGAAAAAACCAATTTCAAAGATGATTAATTTTCACCTTCGCGAAGGCAGCGATAAAAAGTATAAAAATTACACACAACTTCAAAAGGTTAGCGACATAAATCACTAAAGCGCGAAGCAACGAAAACAGGCCGGTAAGCACCGCTTAACACGGTTTCTTCAAACGCCGATTCGGCGGGAGATTCAATAAGACTGCAGAGTGGCTAATAGCAAGGAAAGGTCATAGCGGTGCAGCTTAAGACCACACCGCTATAGCAGACGTTAGATTATCGGGGTTGCGCAATCAACATCGGCATTTTGTGCGCGGTTGCGTAGGTAGTGATCCATCAAGACAATCGCCATCATCGCCTCAGCAATCGGCGTCGCACGGATGCCGACACATGGATCGTGGCGTCCCTTGGTAACCACCTCTATTGGGTTGCCATGTACATCGATACTCTGCCCTGGCAAGCGCAAGCTTGAAGTCGGTTTCAGTGCGATATGTGCGACGACATCTTGGCCTGTTGTGATACCACCCAAGATACCACCCGCATGGTTAGAGCCGAAGCCATCTGGGAACATCTCATCACGATGCTCAGTACCCTTCTGGCTTACCACATCAAACCCATCACCGATCTCAACGCCTTTAACGGCGTTGATGCTCATTAGAGCATGGGCAAGATCCGCATCGATACGATCAAAGATCGGCTCACCTAACCCAACAGGAACGCCTTGTGCAACAACAGAGATTTTGGCGCCCACCGAATTACCCTCTTTACGTAGAGCATCCATATAGGTTTCCATCTCGCTCACAGCCGCAGCATCTGGGCTAAAGAACGGATTTTGATCAATCTGATCCCAGTCGAAGTTCTCATTGTTGATGGCCACAGGGCCAAGCTGCGATAAGTAACCCCGCACCTGAATCCCTTTGGCTTCAAGAAACTTCTTCGCAATCCCACCAGCGGCAACACGCATCGCTGTTTCACGTGCAGACGAGCGCCCGCCACCACGGTAATCACGGAAACCATACTTATGGGTATACACATAGTCGGCATGCGCTGGGCGGAACGTCTCAGCGATATTTGAGTAATCCTTTGAGCGCTGGTCCGTATTCTCGATCAGCAAGCCGATAGCAGTACCGGTTGTCTTGCCTTCAAACACACCCGACAGGATACGCACCTGATCGGGCTCACGACGCTGTGTCGTGTGGCGCGATGTACCCGGTTTGCGGCGATCTAAGTCCTGCTGCAGATCAGCTTCTGAGAGTTCAATACCCGGAGGGCAACCATCAACGATACAACCCAATGCCGGACCATGGCTCTCGCCGAAGGTCGTTACTGTAAATAGCTTGCCGAAACTGTTGCCTGACATAGTGTCTTTATCTCTCCGTTGCGCTTTTTTGCGGGCGTATTATAACGAGTCTATTAAATTTCGTCGCGATATTGGCGTAAATCCTGTGCGGTGATGGCGAACACGCCGTTACCGCCTTGGGGCAACTCCACCCACGTTAGCGGTACTTGTGGATACTGCTCCATGAGGTGCACTTCACTATTACCCACCTCCACAATCAGCAGCCCATCTTCGGTTAGATAGTCGTTTGCCTCGCGCAGGATACGCTTGGTGATATCCAAGCCGTCATCGCCAGATGTCAACGCTAACTCGGGTTCATGCTGGTACTCATCGGGCATCGATGCGAAGTCAGCTTGATCAACGTACGGTGGATTCGACAGGATCAGATCGTAGCGTCGTCCATGCAGGCCGGCAAACAGGTCGCTTTGGAGCGCTTCAATGCGCTCTTCCATGCCGTGAGCACGGATGTTCTTGCGAGCCACAGCCAGTGCATCGTCCGAAATATCAACCAGATCAACCGTTGCCTCTGCGAAAATATACGCCGCGCCAATGCCGATACAGCCGCTACCGGTACACAGATCAAGCACGCGTTCCACGGGACCTGGACGCAAAAATGGGGAGCATTCGGTTTCTAGTAGCTGCGCAATCGGCGAGCGCGGAATCAACACGCGCTCATCCACATAGAAAGGCAAGCCTAAGAACCAAGCCTCTTGGGTTATATATGGCAACGGCATACGCTGCAGTACACGCTTTTCGACATATGAGATAACCGTCTCTTTCTCTGACGATAACAAACGCGCATCCAGCACTGTTTCACTGCTATCCCAAGGAAGTTTCACGGCTGCCAGAACCAGTTGGGATGCTTCATCCCAAGCGTTCACATGGCCGTGGCCAAAGTAAACGCCGTGTTGATTCATCTGTGTGCAGGTCCAGCGGATAAAATCGCGGATCGTACACAATTCATTTTTTAATAACGCTTGATCAAACATAATATCTATCGGGATAATAACGACTGTTAACGCGAAGCAAGGCAAAGATAAGAACCACTTTGCTGCACCGTAGCGCGATTTAAGGTTCAGCAGTTTAATCAATTCCTGATAAGGGTTCTATGTCTGATACGAAAAACTCACCGGATGAATCCACGCCAAACTTTTCAGACCTGATGGCGGACGTAAAGCCGCTTAACCATGATCGTGTAACCCGCAGCAATGGCCCCATCCGCAAAAACCGATCTAAAGCGTTGCACCGTGACGCGGCAAGCGAAGAGATTGAACAGGTTATTGATGGGCTATCAAGCGAAGCGGTGGAGATCGTTGAGTCCGAAGAGGAACTGCTATTTGCTGCACCCGGTGTGCAGATTCGTGTAATGAAACGTCTGCGCAAAGGCCATATTCCGTGGGAAGCAGGTATCGATCTACACGGCATGACCATTGATACCGCACGAGATGAGCTGAGCCACTTTATTCGCGATGCACAGCGCAACAGCTGCCGCGCTGTGTTGGTTGTCCACGGCAAAGCATTCAGCCAGAGCGGCCAAAAGCCAATCCTAAAATCCTATGTCAACGATTGGCTCCGCCAGTTACCGCAAGTTCTCGCATTCTGCTCTGCACAAGCGCGTGACGGTGGCACCGGCGCGCTCTACGTACTGATCAAGCAAAATCGATAATAATTAGTGCGGACACTTTACGAAACTGTCATGTTGGCGTAACTTAGCGCCTTTTTTGAACGACAAGAACTTAGGGGATATCCACTCGTGATGGAAAAAGCGTATGCCACCATTATTGAACAGGTTGGCGAAGACCTGACCCGTGAAGGCTTGGTAGATACACCAGCTCGCGCAGCCAAAGCGATGGCTTATCTTACTCGCGGCTATGAGCAAACTCTTGAAGATGTTGTTAACGGCGCACTCTTCCCATCGGATAACAGCGAGATGGTTATCGTCAAAGATATTGAGCTTTACTCTCTTTGCGAACACCACATGCTGCCGTTTATTGGTAAAGCGCATGTGGCTTATATCCCTGACGGTCAAGTTGTTGGGCTATCTAAAATCGCACGTATCGTGGATATGTACGCCCGCCGCCTTCAGATTCAAGAGAACATGACCAAACAGATTGCTGAAGCAATAGAGCAAGTCACCGGTGCGAAAGGTGTTGGCGTTGTTATCGAAGCGAAGCACATGTGCATGATGATGCGCGGTGTCGAGAAACAGAACAGCTCGATGAAAACCTCAATGATGCTCGGCTCGTTCCGCTCCAACTCTGAAACGCGTTCAGAGTTTCTCTCACTGATTCGCTAAGCGATCCGCTAAATGTGCCCAGGCCTCTGGGCACGCGCTTCCATCTCATCTAACGCTTTTGCAGCCACCTGCCTTCCTACTTCGATCACCTCGGTGGCGCGGTGAAAATCATGAAACTGACACACCTCAGTGGGCACTTCGATCAGCAGATCGGGTGGATACCCTGCAATTTTGTATTGCGCCAACGCCCCCTGCATCACCTCAAGAGAGTTCATAATAATATCGAGATTGCTATCAAACTTGCTGCTCTCCTCGGGAGATCGGTGTTGCGCTTGATGTGCTGCAAAACCGTCCTCAAGTGGGATACCTCCCATCGAATAGTCGGGCAACGAGATCTCCGGCAGCAACGACTTGCTGTTGAGATCAACCGCGATGATCAGATCAGAGCGCGCAGCAACGGTTGGGATAATCGGCAGCGGATTAAGAACACCGCCATCCACAAGCACGCGGTGCTCTTGTATAACCGGCGTAAAAACACCGGGGACAGCAATCGATGCTCTGATGGCCTCACGTAGCGAACCACGCTGAAACCAAACCTCTTTCTGATGAACGATATCCGTTGCAACGGCTGTAAAAGGGATTCTGAGGGTTTCTATCGCGGAGTCGTCGAGGAACTCACTCAGCTTGTTAAACAGACGCTCCCCGCGGATAGCGCCCATACTGAAGGTAAGATCCAGTAAACTGAGAATGTTTAAGCGCGATAGGCTCACTACCCAAGCTTTATATGCCTCAAGACCATCGGCTGCATACAAACCACCAATTAGCGCGCCCATCGAGCTGCCCGCGATACAGTTAATCGTGTAACCACGGCGCTCAAGCTCCTCGATCACGCCGATGTGCGCATAACCACGCGCACCGCCCGACCCCAATACCAAAGATACAGTTGTCATCGCTACTCTCTCACTAGCGTGATGACAAACTGCGCATCACCTAATACTGACGGGATATATCGGCCAACCGCGTAACTATCGACACTTTGCGGGAGCACCCTAGAAAGCTCGGATTGCACCTTACGCGCCGCTGCCAATGCCGCGCCAAAATCATCACCACGATGATGGATAACCAAAGCAACATCGCGCCCATCCAATGCGCCCAGCAAGCGCTGCAATGCATCAGTTTGTGGTAGCTGATCTGTCGCGAGTACAACATGACCTTGAATATCCAACTGTGTGATCAGCCGTGCCGTTGAGTCAGTCTCAATCGCCTCCACCTGCACATAGATACGTCGGTTACCACGCTCTGTTATGTAGATCGCCAATGACAAGCCGGGTAACTCAGCCGCGATGTAGTACTGCGCAGCCGCTAAGCCATAAAGACGCGAGTTATCAAACACCTCGTTCGCCCAGTAGTTGCTGCTACCACACGCCCGCCCGCGACACTCATAGCGTATCTTTGCATCTAACGATGCCAGCAGTTCCTGATAAAAGTCAGCAATTTTACGGGTACGTGTGCCCTCTTGAAGGCGATAGGTAATACGCGTTAGGTGGCCTGTGAGCAGCTCGGAGTCTTCGGGGCGCTCAACACCATTGACCTGCTCTATCCCCCCTAGCGGCAATCGATAGTCCACATCATCTTGTTGCGCATACCGCACAATCCAAGCTCCGCGATAACGCTCGATCGGCTCAACTCCCGCGCTTGCAATATCATCCTGTGCCGCGCTCAACATGGAAGTGAAAAGGATAAAGCCCAAAACTACCTGTCGTACTATCATCTATCCGCTCCCGCCAGTGGGTGGTATCACATTTAAAGCTGCTCTCTTATAGCGACCGCAATCGCTTGTGCTGGTTCGCTATACAGGTGTAAGTGATGGTTGCCTGGCAACCAGCTCACCGAGCAGTTAGTAAGCAGCTCAATCCGCCGATCCCAGCTCTCATCGTGTAGCCCTTCGTGACCAAGATAGAGCGACACCGGAGCCTCAACCGCTTGCATAAAGGCAGTTACATGGTCTTCGCTAAGGCGCACAATCGATGGCAGCATAAGGCCTGGATCACTGCGCCAGATGAACCCCTCGGGCGTCTCTTTTAAGCCTCTTTCTATCAGCCACTCAGCACCTTGTTGATTGACCGGCCAGCGGCCATTCACGCGCGCTCGTATCGCGTCCTCTTTACAGGCGTAAGGGCGTAGCGTTTTGCTCATTTGCCGCTCACGCTTGACGATCGCATCAGCCATTAAGCTTGGCAGCTCATCTGCTTTGTATACGAGTGGCGCCAACCCCTCGATCAGAAATAACTGCTTAACCATCGCAGGAAACGCACCCGCAAAGAGTGTTGCGATACTCGCACCCATCGAGTGGCCAATCAACGTGATAGGTTGATCGGTCAACGCCGCAACCACCGCACGTACATCCGCCACATTATCCCAAATATAGTACGGCATAGAGATGGGACGATGATCAGAATAGCCGTGCCCCATCATATCGAGGGCAATAAAGCGATAATCGGTGAAGTGCTGACGCAGCTCATTAAAGCTCGCGGCATTATCTAGCCAGCCATGAAACGCGAGCAATATGGGAGCGTCGGCAGGCCCTGATTCGAGCCCTCGTAGTGTGTGGTCGCCCACAGAAAATGTGATCTCTTTCATGCTTCTACATTAGCAAAGCACGAAGAAAAAAGCATGGAAGATTAAATAGATACGCGCTGAGCAAGCGCTGCTGCTGGCCACTCCATGGTCAGCGTAGCGAAGTGCGCCGGCAGTAATGGCTCCGGATGCAGTTTATCCCCTTCTAACAAGTAGGAGACCAAATTCCCAACCAATGGCTGATGCGTGACTACGAGCAACCCTTCACACCAATGAGCCTCAAGTGAGGCGATGGCTGAGGAGATATCTGACTCAGGCGTCCAGCGGTCATCTGTGATCACCTCAGGCTGATGCGCCAGCTCTGCCAAGATAGTATTCACCGTTTGCTGGGTGCGCAGATACGGACTCACAAGGATGCGCTTGACCCCACCAAACAAAGCGGCATTCTCTGCCACCACGTGCTGGATAAACGCGATCCCATGCGCAGTAAGCACACGAGACTCATCCGTTGGCGCATCCCAACCAGCCTCACCATGGCGCATCAACGTCAGCATTACACAGCATCTCGCGGCAAAACGAACTCAACATCGGTGCTTTGCTCATTCGTCATCAACATACCAGCAACCTCTTTAACGGGCGCGCCATTGAAAACGACTTCGTAAAGCCCAGAGACCAGCGGCATATAGATCTCTTTCTCGTCCGACTTCTCTTTAACGATCTTGATCGTATTAACGCCCTCGGCCACCTCACCGAGTGCATCCACCGCCTCTTGCAAACTCTGTCCGCTACCAAGTGCGTAGCCAACACGGTAGTTACGGCTCAATGAGGACATGCACGTCACCATCAAATCACCGACACCGGCCAGTCCCAAGAATGTGAGCGGGTTTGCGCCCATCGAAACGGCAAAGCGGCTCATCTCCGCAAGGCTACGCGTCATCAACATGCTACGCGTATTCTCACCCATACCTAACGCAGCGCTTAAACCCGCCGCAATAGCGTAGATATTCTTGAGCGTGCCGCCCAACTCAACGCCATACGTATCAGAGCTGGCATAGACGCGGAAGTAGCTCTGGTGCAGCGCTTCTTGAACCAAGGCTCGCACACCCTCATCTTCGCTTGCGATAACGGTTGCCGTTAGATGATGCTGCGCGATCTCTTTGGCAAGATTTGGGCCGCTAATCACACCCACTTTTACATCTGGCAGCTCATCCTTGATGATCTCGCTCATCAAATGAAAGCCGGTACTTTCAATCCCTTTTGTGGTGCTAACAACATACTGTTCGGATGTCACAAACGGTTTTGCTTGGCGCAGAACATCGCGAAAGCTCGGGCTAGGGATAGAAACAAAGATGATCGCCGCATCGCGTACTGCCGACTCGACATCCGTTGTTGCCACCAACGCAGGCGATAGCGCATATCCAGGAAGGTAGCGCGTGTTCTCGTGTTGAGTGTTCACCTCATCTGCACGGTTTGCATCACGCATCCATTGATGAACAGGAATGCCCTTCTCTGCCATGATATTGGCAATAACAGTTCCGAAACTGCCACCACCAAGCACGGCTACTTTTTTGAGTTGTGTGTGTTGTTCCAAGCTCATGATATCTACTTATCACCATCCGGACGGTCATCAACCTTATCCAGTAGGCGATCAATCCCTGCAAAGACAAAAATCACTACCATGTAAGCGAGCGCCGACAAGCCAATAAACACCGCCAATTGCACAAAATCGCCGGTTCTCTGGAATCCCGCCACACCGATAGCAAAGAAAATTGCACTAAAAACTACCCCGAGGATCCGGGATAGTTTTTTGGTGTTGTGTCGATCTTCAGACATTGTCTGCTTTCTTCTCGTCTTTCTCTTCTAGCAACTCAAGTTGGGCAGATTTGGCCGCTGCCGCTTCTGCATCTGATGTATTAGACTCCGCCTCTGCAGAAGATTCGGCTTCTTGAGCTTCTTGAGCTTCTTGAGCTTCTTGAGCTTCTTGAGCTTCTTGAGCTTCTTGAGCTTCTTGAGCTTCTTGAGCTTCTTGAGCTTCTTGAGCTTCTTGAGCTTCTTGAGCTTCTTGAGCTTGATCAGATGGTGCCGCTTCTACTGTTTCGGGTGCAACCTCTGGCTGAGCGTTTGCATCAGCTTCAGCAACGGCTTGAGGCTCATCAGTAGCAACTTCAACAGACGGCTCCGGCTGCTCTACAACCTCAGCCACTTCAACGGCTGCCGCCTCAACCACTGGCTCGCCAGATTCAACATCAGCGTTTTGCTCTGTTGCAGCGTCTTGCTGATCGGCTTTTGGTTTACGGCTACGGCGTGGTTTCTTCTCAGCGCCATCCAAGTCTGCCAGAAGCTCCTCCGACGGATGAATACACTCAAGCTTAACGCCTGTTTCCGCCTCAATATCAGGGATCATGAAGGAGTCATTCTCACACGCGAAGCAGATAGATGTCCCTTCCGTTCCAGCACGGCCAGTACGACCAATGCGGTGCACGTAATCATCTGCATCCTCTGGGAGCTGGTAGTTCACGACATGAGTAACGCCATCGATGTGGATACCACGGCCTGCAACATCCGTTGCCACCAATACTTCGATCTTGCCGTTACGGAAATCTTCCAGTGTTTTCACACGCTTGTTCTGCGGAATCTCGCCAGACATCAACGCGGCTTTCACACCATCTTTCTTCAGGCGCTCGGCAAGATCGCGGGTTTCATGGCGGCGGTTACCAAACACAATAACGCGCTCGATATTGTTAACGCGGATATAGTTACGTAACAGCTTGTATTTTTCGCTGCTGGAGACCAAGAAGACCTGCTGCGAGATATTTTCAGAGGAGCGCTGTTGCGCCTCGATCTCAATCTGCACGGGATCTTTCGTCCACTGGCGCGCCAAGTTCATGATGTCGTCGGTAAACGTTGCACTGTAAAGCAGCGTCTGGCGCTCTTCACCTTTACGCGGCGTGTTACGGATAATTGTACGTACATCAGGGATGAAGCCCATGCTTAGCATACGGTCAGCTTCATCAAGCACGAGCACTTCAACGTTGTAGAGATCAACATCTTTGGAGCGCACGAAATCGATCAAACGGCCCGGCGTTGCAACCAAGATATCAACAACGCCCGATTTTAGCTGCGCGCGCTGTTTGTCGTAATCCATACCGCCAACCAGCGATACCACTTTGAGCTTCGTATACTTGCACAGCCCTTCAGCATCTGAAGCGATTTGCAGCGCTAATTCACGCGTTGGTGCAATAATTAGTGCACGTGGCTCACGCAAACGCTGATCATCTTCAAGTTTGTAATCGAGCAGGTCGGTGATGATGCCCACCAAAAACGCAGCCGTTTTACCGGTACCGGTTTGCGCTTTGCCGATGATATCGAGGCCAGCTAACGCAGGCTCAATCGTTTCGGCTTGGATCGGTGTGCAGTATTCGAAACCGAGATCGTGGATCGCACGCATCAGCTTATCGGGTAGATTAAAGTCGTGAAAACGCTTCTTACCTTCGACCTTCGCTACCACAAAGTCTGAAGGTTTCCAGCTGGACTCTTTCCTAGGCTTACGGGAGCGATTTCCGGAACAACGACGATCTTTACGCTCTCCCTTAGCCTTCTTGCTGGTTTCTGCGCTGACTGCTTCCTGAGATGTCTTATCTTTTTTGTCTTCCAACGTACTAACTCTCTTTTAACCTATTTCCCGACGAAACGGGGGTAATGAATCCAATAATTGACGGCCATAACGGCGCGTTACAACACGGCGATCTAACAACACGACCCGGCCGCTATCTTGCTCTGTTCTTAGCAGTCGTCCGACCGCTTGAGTTAAACGCACCGATGTTTCAGGAACGGTCCATTCCATAAATGCGTTTCCACCGCTCTGCTCTATCCACTCAGACATGGTGGCATCAACCGGATCATCCGGCACGCTAAACGGCAATTTAGTGATGATGACCTCTGTAAGGTAGTCCCCCGGGAGGTCCACACCTTCAGCGAACGACGCTAAACCAAATATAATACTCGGCGCATCATCATCCACACGTAGTTTATGTTGGCGAATAATCTCATTTTTGGTGAGATCCCCTTGCGCTAACACAAACCCTTTTAATCGTTCGGGCAACGCCTCTAGCACAGCGTACATCTGCCGCCACGAGCTGAATAATACCAGTGTTGCCCGTGCTTCGGGCAGGGTTTTATTCAAAAACCTGCTAACTTCTTCTTGATGCTCATCAGGCTTACCCGGATCACTGCTCATTGGCGGTATCATTAGGGTTGCCCGTTGCTGATAATCGAAGGGGCTTGGGAGTCTCTCGCAAGTGACATCCGCGGGAAGACCCAGCTCATCGATAATCCGGTCAAAGCGCCCTAACGCTGTCATCGTTGCTGATGTGAGCACCGCGCCAAACGCGTGTTTCCAGAGGTTTTCTTGCAGCGTCGCCGCAGCTGAAACGGGGCTGCTTTGGCAATCAAAGTCACGACCATCAAGCGATTCGCGCAGAGAGATCCAACGCGCCGTCGGTGCGCTACCCTCAGGGTCAGGCGTTGCGTAGCTTTTATTAAGTGCATAGATCGCTTGTGATCGCAGCCACATCTGGCCGACACGCGGATACCAGCGTTCAGCCACATCCTTGCTGATTTCGGGAACACCACCATCTAGCGCTTCTTTCAGTACATCCAAGATCTGCTCGGCCTTGAGCATCCACTTTTCGGTGGCAAATGCCATCTGCTTTGCTGTTTCGCTAAGCTTTTCAGGAATAAGCCCCTGCGGGAAACGGAAACGCTCAGGCACACTTTCTTGCCCATCAATCAACATGAGATGGAGCGTTGTGTTGAAGCCACCCAAAAAGCTCATCATATCAACACCCGGCTGGGCCATCTTTTCTAGATAGTTAGTGATAACGGGGTGATGGTCTGTTTCGTCTAACAGCTGATTGAGCTGTTTTTCTGATCCTTTCAGCCACTTTTGCGTCGCCTTAATCCGCATACTGTAGGAGAAGTGGCCAATGGCCTTCGATGCAAGGTGGTGTGCCTCATCGAAGATGTAGATGCTGTTTTCTGGCTCAGGCAGAATGGCACCGCCACCCAAGGAGAGATCAGCCAAAACCAAGTCGTGATTGGCAACCACGATATCGGCTTTATCCATAGTGTCGCGTGACTTGTAGAATGGGCACACCGAAAAGTTGCTGCAACGACGGTTGGTACAACGGGTGTGATCGCTAGTCAGCGGATACCATAGGGGCTCGTCTAGCTCTTGCTCTAAGCTGTCACGATCGCCATCCCATTCACCTGCGGCAAAGCGGTCTAGTAGCTGGCGATATAACGCGATGACACCGGCATCCAGCTTCTGATCAACCTCGTCCTCATACAGCGCCATCTGACCTAACTCATCTTGAGAGATCAGCAGTTTCTCCGCCTGTGAAATACAGAAGTAACGCCCCCGCCCCTTAGCAAGCACGTATGACACATAACCATCAACTAGCTTTGCAGCCTCTGGGAGGTCTTTATTGATCAACTGCTCCTGCAAGGCCACGGTAGCCGTTGAGATCACAAGTGATTTACCGCGTGCTTTCGCAATGGGGATGGCACTCAGCAAATAGGCCATCGTTTTGCCGGTGCCGGTGCCGGCCTCGATCACGCACAGATGGTTTTCGCTGGTGCGCTCTTTCTTGTCGCCAAAGCTGATACCACCCAACGTACGCGCCACCGCCGCAATCATCATCTTCTGCCCATAACGGGGCTTCAAATCATGTTGCTGCAAGAAGGTGCGATAGCTTTGCTGGATGGTTTGTTTTAGATCGTCGCTTAACAAGAGAAAACTGCCCTATTTAATCGTGCGGCGATCATACCAATTTACTGGATATATAAACAGAGAAATGACTTTACTTGACTAACCTGCTGTATATAATCACAGATACTGTATATAAAAACAGGCACGATTATGAAGCTCACAAAAAGACAGTCAGAAGTTTTAGCATGTATCCGCGAACACATCGAAGCCACCGGATACCCGCCAACACGCGCCGATATTGCCAAGACACTCGGCTTCAAATCTGCCAATGCAGCAGAAGAACATTTAAAAGCGCTCGCCCGCAAAAACGCCATTGAAATTATCCCCGGCACTTCGCGTGGCATTCGCATTCCCGACCTTGAGCAACCAGACCAAGGATTGCCGATTGTTGGCCGCGTGGCTGCGGGCTCTCCGGTGCTGGCGCAAGAGCATATTGAAGAGCATTGCACCATCTCATCTGACTTCTTTCATCCACCGGCGCACTATTTGTTACGGGTCAAGGGCACGAGTATGAAAGACGTCGGCATTATGGATGGAGATCTCCTTGCTGTTCATCAGTGCACCGAAGCAAGAGAAGGCCAAATCGTTATCGCGCGTATTGGCGACGAAGTAACAGTGAAGCGCTTCCACCGCGAAAATCACATGGTCTATTTGATTGCAGAAAACCCTGAGTTTGAACCAATTGAAGTCGACCTACGCGAATCGGAGCTATCAATTGAAGGGCTAGGCGTTGGTGTTATACGCCAAGGAAGTGAGCCATGATGGAGCAGCTGCCGTTTATCATGAACGAGGCGCGGGTTAAAAAACCTGCGCGCGTGGCGAATACCCAGATCCGCCGCAAACCCATCAAAGCAAAAAGCGACACCCGCTACGGAAAAATTACGGAAATCATCACCGCAACAACCAACCTAGACGATGTGCCATTTTTAATGCCATTGCTAGCACAACTTAGCGCTGATGATCGTTGGTTTGCTTGGATTGATCCACCAAAAGACTTGCCGAAAGAGATGCTGATCGAGGCAGGTATAGACCTAAACAAGGTGATCTTGCTTCACCCATCAACAAAAAACAGCGCACTCGATTTGGCGGCCAAAGCTCTTCGGGCTGGCACCTATCATGCAGTTATCAGTTGGCAAGGCGCTATTACAGAAAACGAGATTAGTGCATTAGAAGCGTCGGCCACTGCGGGCAGAAGCCATGGAATTTTAGTGCGTACGCGCCGTACACACTAAAAGTCAGCGGGTCAATGGATGACCGATGGCATGGGAGGCTCGAATGCTTCCTCAACCTCTTCAGATAAATCAGACATAATCTGCGCACCTGCAACCAACATCAGCCGCGCAAGCTCTTCAGACTTTCCACTTAAGTTGGTTTTCACCTTCTCGGAGATATTCAGCGTCATCAGCGGTGTTTTTTCACCCGCTTTACGCATGACATAATCACCTGATTCGAGCTTTACAATCTCCAGCACCGTTTCCGGCTGGTCTACATCACTACTATCCATTACCACTCTTGCATTCCGGCGCGTAGCCGCTCAACTAAACTTTGGAACTCACCAAACCAGCGACGGTACTCGGCTAATATGTCAGAATCTTCCGCGTGGTCTGGGTTTATTTGCATGACATGAATCTCAGATACGCTCACCGTATCGGATGCGGCTTTACGCTCATCAGATGCAAGCCAACATGCATCATATGCAGCGAGCATCTTATGCAGCCAACTGCTTTCATTCGCCTCTAGATTGTGCAGCTCGGTACGCTCTGGCGATTCTTGGCCAGACGCTTCAAACTGCGCTTCTAGGTCAGCAATCGTGTTTACAGCCGCCGGACTAAAACGATACTTCTCTGCAATCTCGCGCAAGAACGCACCATAAGCAGATGCCAAGTGAAACAACACCGATTCGTTGTATGACTCAACCTCTGCATGCTGGCTCCAGCCGGTTGATTGATGAGCGCGCTCCAGTGCTTCTAGGTGCAACCGCACAAAATGTAATTTTTGGTTGGTTCTTGCTAAATATAGATCGCTCATCGTCTCTTCCTTTGCGTTACAGCGCCATCACTTTTTCTTCGCTTTAGCCTTGGGTTTCGGTTGCTCAACCACCCAAGCACCCTCTTGATAGAATGCACGCCAGCCGGTTGCTTTGCCATTGACCTCAGTCATCACATACTGCTCCTTTGTCTTGCGGCTATAACGCACGATCGTTGGATTGCCCTCGGTATCGTGCGTTGGCGCGCTAAACAAGAACGCGTACTTTGGATCAATTTCGCTCTGGTGCGGCAGTAACTCTGCAATTTTAGGCGCACGCGTCTCGCGGTTACGCGGGAACTGGCTCGCTGCCAAGAACAGACCTGATGCACCATCACGCAGGATGTAGGTATCTTCTACCTTTTCACAAGCCAGCTCTGGCATCGGCACTGGGTCCATTTTTGGTGGCGCAGGCTCACCGTTTTTCAGCAGTTTACGCGTGTTCTTACACGCTTCATTAGTGCAACCGAAGAACTTACCAAAACGGCCATTCTTGAGCTGCATCTCGTTGCCGCATTTATCACATTCGATAGACGGGCCATCATAGCCTTTGATGCGGAACTGCCCTTTTTCAATCTCATAGCCCGAGCAGTCGGGGTTATTGCCGCACACATGTAGTTTGCGTGTTTCGTCGATGAGATAACTATCCATCGCACTGTCGCAGATGTGGCAGCGGCGTTTGTTGATCAGGATGCGAGATTCCTCTTCATCATCACCATCTACGCTAACCACCTCATCGCCCGGCGTGAGATTAATGGTCGCCTTGCAGCGCTCTTTAGGCGGTAAGTTGTAACCCGAGCAGCCTAAGAACACCCCGGTACTGCCGGTACGGATCATCATATGGCGGCCACACTCTGGGCAGTCGATATCGGTATCTGTTGGTGTGTTAGGACGCATTCCGTCTTCGCTGCTCTGCGCCTCTTCCAGCTTGCGGGTAAAGCCTGCGTAGAAGCGGTTCAGTAGCTCGCGCCACTCAGCCTCGCCGTGGGCGATATCATCAAGGGCATCTTCCATACGGGCTGTAAAGCTGTAGTCCATCAGATCGTTGAAGTTCTCGTTCAAACGCTCTGTCACAATATCGCCCATTTTACAGGCGTAGAAACGGCGGTTTTGGACTTCAACATAACCGCGATCCTGAATCGTCGAGATAATAGACGCGTATGTCGATGGGCGGCCAATACCTCTTTTCTCAAGCTCTTTAACTAAGCTTGCTTCGGTGTAGCGAGCGGTTGGTTTAGTGAAATGCTGCTTCGGTTCAAGATCAGATAACGTGAGAATCTCGCCCGATTTCACATCCGGAAGAATGATATCTTCATCACCTTTGCCTTTGCTCGGCATCACTTTGGTGTAACCGTCAAAGCGTAGAATACGGCCCTTCGTGGTTAGCTCGTAATCGCCAGCCCTCACGGTAATTCGGGTACTGGTGTACTGAGCTGGCGTCATTTGGCACGCCAAGAACTGACGACGAATCAGGTCGTATAGACGCTCTGCATCGCGCTCCATGCCTTTTAAGCTGACCGGCTCAATAGAGACATCTGATGGGCGAATCGCCTCGTGGGCCTCTTGAGCGCCCTCTTTACTGCTGTAACTGTTCGCTGTCTCTGGCAGATACTTACTACCGAAGTTATCGCCAATATACTCACGGCAGGCCGCCACCGCTTCTGCACTAAGGTTAGTGGAATCGGTACGCATGTAGGTGATGTAACCCGCCTCGTAAAGGCGCTGGGCCATCATCATGGTCTTTTTAACGCCAAAGCCCAAGCGCGTGCTTGCAGCTTGCTGTAGCGTTGATGTGATGAACGGCGCAGATGGCTTACTGCTGGTTGCACGGTCATCACGGCTAACCACTTCCAGTGTTGACTGGCGCAACTGCTCTAGATGCTGCTGTGTCTCTTGTTCAGAGGTTGGACGAAACGCCTTACCCGCGTTTTTGGCAACCTGCAGGCGCAGCGCATCTTTCTCTTGCGTTTCAGCACCGGCGTGTACTTCCCAGTACTCTTCTGGGATAAAGGCACGAATCTCTTTCTCGCGCTCAACAACCAGCTTTACAGCAACCGACTGTACTCGCCCAGCCGATAGACCGCGAGCAATCTTTTCCCACAGTAAAGGCGAGAGCATGTAACCCACCACCCGATCCAAAAAGCGACGGGCTTGCTGAGCGTTAACATGGTGCATATCCAGCTCGCCTGGATCATCAAACGCTGCCGTGATCGCCTTTTTGGTGATCTCGTTAAAGACCACACGACGGTAGCGCTCATCATCACCACCAATCGCCTCGCGTAGGTGCCACGCGATCGCTTCCCCTTCGCGGTCCAAATCGGTCGCTAGATAGATAGTGTCGGCATCTTTTGCGAGCCGTTTTAGCTCATCAACAACCTTTTCTTTGCCCGGCAACACTTGATAGTGCGCTTCCCAATCTTTTTCTGGGTTAACGCCCATACGTGCAATCAGCTGCTCTTTCGCCTTTTTGGCTTTATAGACAGCTTTCTCGTCGGGTGACATCTTACGCGTTAACGCCGCTTGTTTAGCACGAGCTTTAGGGTCGCTCTTTTGTGCACTGCCGCTGGTCGGCAGATCACGGATGTGGCCCACACTGGACTTAACTACATACTGGTTACCAAGGTACTTATTTATAGTCTTGGCTTTTGCGGGTGATTCCACAATTACGAGTGATTTTCCCATCGGGTCGATGTCCTCGGGCTAAACGGCGATACAAAAACAGCGAGCATATATAGGGGCTTAGCGCCCTTCGGTCAAGCAAGTCTGTCAAAAAACTGATTTACTATTATAATCTATGACCATTAAGTTACTTTTCAAGCGCTGGGACAGATTGAATAAAAAATACTTTTTATTCAACCACTTGTGATAGGTTATATCGTATATGTCTGAAGAAAGTCTAATCTATCTGCTTATAATAGCCCTTATTGGCTCAATTGCCGTATCGGTGAGTTACTTCATTACCCGCCGAGAAACCAACGCGCGCAACGTTTCCAACCGCCTGCAATGGCTTGGCAAACAGACGCTGCACTGCTTAGAGGCGATCAGTATGCTCAAAGCAGCAGGCTGTATGCCGGAACTGCTGGATAGGCTGAATCGCCATGCGTTACGCTATATCGAAGAGATCAGCACACTTGCGCCCGACTCAGACCTTATGACCCAAGTGAACGCCCAGAAAGAAACCGCCGACCGCATGACACAAGGGCAACGGGGCTTCACGAGTGATCGAGACCTCAAGCGCTTCCAGATCTATGTGAACTACACAGAGAATCTACTTAAAGATATGGTAGAAAAAAACGAGCTGCCCTATGCGCTCGGCTCCAGCTACGCCAAAGAACTCTATTGGTTGAATATTCGCGTGGTGGCTAACGCACATGTTAGCCAAGCGAATCAACTACTAACAGAGAATGATAAACTGACTGCCCTATCCCATTATAAGCACGCTAAAGCCGTTTTAGTGCGCGCAATGGTGCCACCCAAACAGAAGCAGCCACTGATCGATGAGATCCAGCCTCGTATCCTTGAACTAGAACCCAAGAAAATTTACCGTGGCGGCGCGCTCGAGGACTCGTTAGACAGCTATTTAGGCTAACGCCCCCAGAGGTGCGTTAAAGCCAAGCTGAATTAATCCGCTTTTACCTCGCGCGGGTTAAGGCTTAACGCTTGATAACGCAGCCCCGACTCAACCGCCACAGTGCCCACTCTCTTAAAGCCAAACCTCTCATAAGCGGTCACGGATGAGAGCGATGCTTTTACCGTGACTTCATCTTTGTTTGCAAATTCAAGCACTGCATCTAACAAAGCGCGGCCGATACCGAGGCGCTGTGCGCACGGCTCGACAAAAAACATCGCGATATGCTGCCCCGCTTTAAGCTCAATCACCCCAACAACAGATTGATTCTTTTCAGCAACCAAGATCACATGGCCTTGCGCCGCTCGCCGGTTAAAAGCCTCTGGCTCTGCTATCGATTTAAAGGTATTAACCCCTTCTTGGGATAACTCAGGCGCAACCGATTTCATAAAAGCAGCCATACAGACGTTGCTAACAGCGACAGCATCGCCAGCTACCATTTTTCTGATCATTGATACGTCTCCGATCTGACTATATGAGGTGTCTACTGAGTTTGGGTAACTCGGCGGCCTAACGCCAGGCACAGCGGAGAGGTACAATGGCGGCTTTGGTACGAACAGCACAAAAGGTGACAGTTTTGCCGAGTCCGTCTGCTGCCGCTTGTTATGCGACTTCATACTTCATTTTGTAACCGCCAGTAATTTCAAAGCCATTAGACTTGTAAAAGCCGACTGTACGATCGAACTCTGGTACTGGTGGTGTACATAACTCTAGGCGCTTCCATCCTTGCTCTTTCGCGAATTCTACAATCGCTTGGATAAGAAATTTCCCAATCTCTTTTGATCGATATTCTGGAGCCACGTAGAATTCTTGAATTATTCCAAATTTTCCCTCGGCATAGAGCGAGTGACTTTCACAGATAGCACCAAACCCAACGATTTTATCCTCATCAAATGCGGCCATTACATGATAAATGCCATTCGACACATACTTTTCACATAGGTCTATCGCTAGAGGAACATCAACATCGAAATGCTTAATGCCAGTTCGCTCAATTATTTCGTTCGTTAGACAAACTGCCAATTTGGCGATTTCTTCTGACTGGGACTTATCAATAATCTTGTACTTCATGCGATCTCAAATCCTTCTCCCGCATAACGCCCGGCTTTTGGGCTGACGTGTAGCTGCGAAGCAGCGAAAAGGCAGTCCCAGCCACACAGTGGCGACAACAGCCGCTTGTTAGAACTCAATGTAACTCCGAATAACTGTATCTAGATTACGAAAACCGGTGCTCTCATACTCCAGTAGCCAACTGGTAGTCAGGGCAACGGGTAACTTCCCAAGCTCGATTTTTCCGAACTCGATCCGTGTGACGTCTATAGGGTTATGTGTGGCAAAGAAGTAAATCGAGCCGTCTATGTAGCCAGGAGCTGGGTTAGTTGGAAAATCAAAAAAACGACCTTCCAAATGTGAAGGGCTAATCGGGCAAGCAATTGAGTCCAAACGAATTGATGTTTCAACATCTTCGTAGTAGTCCTCAAATTCTAGTTCAAAGGGTTTGAGGAAAACCTCCATCGATACGTCTCCATCCTTGCCCTGGATTTTGGCCTTGGTGGGGACAACCTTTTCTATAGGGAATTCTTCCATGACTCACCTTGAGTTATAACGCCGTGGTAAGCGGCGCTCAGCTCGAAGCGATTGATCGGGAAAAAATGGCGAAGCCATGCCCGAGCAAGCGCGGAGTTCTGAGCGTC
Organism: Neptunomonas marina; assembly: GCF_004005935.1. Lineage (GTDB taxonomy): Bacteria > Pseudomonadota > Gammaproteobacteria > Pseudomonadales > Balneatricaceae > Neptunomonas > Neptunomonas marina. The sequence goes on from NZ_SACQ01000003.1 coordinate 89,704, forward strand.
CGAGTGAGCGCAGCGAACGACTTGACCACCTTGTTAGCATTATTTGCGTTGATTCCAAAGTTGGTGCCCCAGATGCTTGATGAACCAGACTTCCATGGCAATTACCGCGATATCCGGATCACTACGCATTGCTGATAGAGCGGACACCTCGTGATCAAGGCCACCAAGCACGTGAACCAACTCGGAATCATGGATGACCGAAACAACATATTTTTCATCCACGCCAGATTTTTTCAGGTTGCACATGTGTGGCCAACACTGACTGTGGAACATTTCGTTTCTTTGCAGTGGATTATCAGCTGCATCATAGGCCGGCGACGAGCGCCAACGATCTTTTATTCGATTCACGCTGATACCAACGTACTTCAACTCTCCCTTCGAGTTCGCCAGGAAGTACAAACACGGAACCCTCTTATTCCAAAGATTTTGGTCAAGAACCTCTACTTCAGCCTGTAACCAAGGCCCTTTCCTAGAACCCTTAGGCTTTCTGTACCACTCGTTATTCGTAAACCCATTTATTTGAATTACAGGTTTCGACGCCGCAACAATCATTGATGCGCATTCCTTACTCGTAATCGACAAGTGCTTCTTCCTTCTTTTTTGATGCTAACGTCCGCATTTGCGGCTGGTTTAGAGCGCAGCGGAAAACCTGTCCGATAATATGCGCTTGTTAGAGGTATCCTGCACGAAGCGCCTCTTCAATTTGAGGGTGCCGATCAAGCTCAGACCTAGGAAGCATTATTTCTAGGGCATTTGCTATCACCCAGCGATGCTGCCTATTTGATTCTGTGGCTAATTGCTCCAGTAGTGGTGCTGACGCTAACTTGCGAGCAGCGCGCTCTGATAAAGCCCGGATTATTCCTTCTCGAATTCGGTAATGGTGTGGAACACGCAAGTGATTTACGAGAATTGGATATGCGATTTCGTATGAGCCAGAGAATTTTCGTTCGAGTAAAGGGTGTGGCGCGTTGTTTACTAAATCCCAAACGGAAACGACTGACACGCCTACATGATTCAGTTCTTCGATAAGCAACGCCTCATCGACTCTGCATTCTTCAGACAACTTCTCAATCTCTGCTTCCTTCACAGCGCGTCTTGCGAGGTATTCTGGATCGTCTTCAAGGTTTGCCATTAGCTCTGCTGCAGTCATGCTTCCCTTCTTCATCTCATACCTCTAACGCTAAGCTTTGGGGCGGACCACGCAGTGGGCCGTCCAGCAGCCGAAGGCCGCGACAACAGCGCCTTGTTATATTTTGTTTGTTGGCAACGATATTTCATGCTTATGATTTTCTAGCAGTTTAAGGCATATAACCCTTGCCATTGCGTCAGGCTTCCCGAAATTGCGCATCGTGAAATATAACCAAACACGATTTCGTAGCCACTTAGGTATTTCTTGCTCTTTACCATCCCACTCTTCGGTTAGCCAACGAGCTACCATTTTTTCATGTGGCTGCATGAAGTTTTGGTAATTCTTTAGCAAATATGTTTCTTTCTCGTTCATGGCTAAAAAATATAACGCCGCGTTAAGGGGCGCAGGCACGCAATACAAAAGTGACCGCATCACTCCTTAACCACTAAACCCAACGCAAACCAAAAATGCCACGCGCGCTAAGTCCCTCTTTAACGCTTTGTTATGAGCCGGACTTGAGATAAACACCCACTTCTCTAAATTGAGATTTCAAATCCAGCATTTGTATGTGTGCCAGTACTATTTGGAATAGATTAAACACTGCTGCTGCAAACATGCCCCCAGCCACATAGCCAGACCACATTTGTTTGTCAGGCTGGTATAACGTGTTGAAAGATAGAACAAAGAAAATGAGGCTAGAGAAACTTAATAGGTACTCATTACAACTATATAGGTACGAACTTTTCGAATAGTCATATTTGATTGTGACTTTTCCGCCTGCTCGAGCCAACTTTAGGTGCAGTGAGTTGCCTACAGTTTTATAAGATACATCATTTCTATCAAGTACTTGCTCTACTTTTTCCAACATTCTTCAATGTCCTCCATGACTATTGGTTTAGCTGTACCACTAGCGTTAGTACTGCAATTTCTACGACCATTACTGCAAGGTGTGTTCAATATGCAAGAGGCTCATAACGTTGCCAACACCGGCCGAGCGTAACGAGGTCTAGCGCACATAGTGCACGATGCTGCTTGGCCTTGTTATAAATCACTTTAGCTTCATCTCTTCAATCCAGCCCATTAACTCTTTTTGAGAGTTGAAATCTCTTAGCTTTTCAATGACGACCATAATCGTAGTACCAACTATATTAATGAGAGTGAATAGCTCCGAATCAGATATCGACTTCTTGCCCCCATGTGCGACGCCACTTCTTTTACCGTAGTAATCCCGTACTAATGATATTAATTTTTTTCGTCCTTCGAGATTGTCAGCCATAATAAAAGCTACCGATTCGGCGACAGTACCTCCAATAGAATTGCCTCTTTCTGCTTTGAATAGTGACTCAAGTGCAACTATTAAGAACAGAAATGCATTGCTTGACTCGTTCTGGGTAAGTGCAACTGAAAACCAATGAATAGCTCTTATCAAAGCCTCTTCTAGGTTATTTGTTTGTTTTTTCGACAATGCATCTGAAACGAGAAAAATACCGATTTCATCCATTCTGCGGATTGCATCTTCGTTAATCTCAAATGGCCGAACAGAACCAACAGAATCACCCTGCGTGGTAATGCCGGCTTCAGAGGCGATAAAACATTGCCTTTGAGTTTTTGGATGATCGCCCTTGAGACCAATGCGAATATCCTCTGACAAAGGATAAATAGCTTTTGTTGAAAACCTAAGCAGATCAATTGCTCGTCGGACTTCGTCTTTAGCGTATTCGAACGCTCTAATTGGTTCCGCGTTTACTTCAACAATCCCAACACACTCCCCTTGAAATTCGCTTCTACTTTGTTGTGCGATAAGTTCCTGAAAGCTTTTCTTGGATTCTTCATTACTCTTTGATGTTTTAATTATTGCACTGGACCTATCGTTTATGTTTTTTATTAGGTATTCGTCACCCGGTACAAAGCGAACCTTGCCTATAGACAGGCAAGCCGATAATACGATTCCTTCAACTTTGAGAAAGACAAAGTTATTCTGATCGAAGCTGGATAATTCGTTTGCTAGATCGGCTATTTTCTTTTCAAGATCACACGCTTGATTTGATAGCAATTCAGCAAAGACGGTTTTTAGCCTCCTCTCAATGTATTTCGAAGAAAACTTTTTCGAAAACTGATTTTGTTCGAGAAGTTTAGATACTACCTCATTAAAAGTTATGGCGGCTTCATTTGTTAAGCTATAGGCAACACCATCATGTATTCGGAAACCAAGAAATTGCGATCGACCACCTGAAGGTAGAGCACCGTCAGCGGCAATTTTAAGATCATCTGCAATTTTTTTAATAATATACTGGTTCATAGTGATTTATAACGCCGCATTCAACGGTTTGTCCGCTGCAATACCTTGTTAACCCTCTTTGGCTCTAAGCTTTCTACCGGATAGTGCACAATCTCCTCTTCTCTAGCTACAAGCTTATACCGCTCTACGAAGTAAGGAATCTCCCGGTTTTCTGGCCAGTATTTTTCAGAAATAGCTGAAACAAATAGACCTGCATCCTCTTTGGCAACGGAGTAACAGATTTTCCGTACAGACGTTTTAATCTTAGATAGTTCTTTTGCCATTTCATCTTGAGGAATATTTCTCTTCGCCTCCAACCGCTCAATCGCTCAATCGCTCAATCGCTCAATCGCTAGTAGGACTCTTCGAATTCTATCAGGGATGCAATACATCCTTTTGCTTTCTAAGATATCAGATTCATTCAGCCCGTTTTTTACTATTTGGCTTGTAACTAGCCCCTTGAGCGACTTGGAATCTTGAATTAGATGATCAATACCAGATCGGAATGAGCCATACTGACCTATTCCAATATATATCGCCCCAAAGATAGCCAGATTTACTCTTAAACTTCCCTTCCAAAGCTGAACGTGAACTTCAGTACTTTGACCATATATTAAATCTGAGTATTTTGAGACAACCTCTTTTAAGTAGCTCTCTGTTTCTTCAAGTTTTACCTCATCGAATTCTAGTTCGAAACGAAATTCCATCCCGGCAATAAGTGCCACATTTTCTCCTTAGGGTTAACCGCCCGACTAGGGCATCATAGTAATTATTTAAATGATGTTATTTTATTTTTCTGACGTTTAGACTGAGTTCTTAAATCACTGTTTTAAAAGGATTTAAATCAGCACCATCAGCTTCAGAAAAAATAGAGTGGCAGGTTTTCGCTTTGCGAGGCTTAAAAAACGGCAGGAAAAGTAGGCTGACTATCCATACAGTGTAAGGCACTTTTTCTTATGGTTCAGCTTCCTGCTTTCAAGCAACACGATCTATGCGTTTACTTGCCACAACACTAATAAAACAGTACATCGCGGGTGTCTGCGATGGCAAGGCCTGTTTTTAGGCATTACGCTTTCTTTTTGGTGGTTCTTCTTTTTCTCTTAAAGTTTCGGGGTTCCGCCGCTGGCAGGTGGCGTAAGGACTCGGGAACATCGCCCGCTTTCAACTGAACCACAATGGTTTCAACCTGCTTGACCAGCCCATCCATGAAGGGTTGATAGGCGTAGCCACGCTCAGCCATAGAGTGCAGTTGGTGCTCCCAGTGGGCGGTCATATCGGGATAGGTAGATTCTGGTGGTAAGGCATGAATCAGCCCCCGCCCTGCGGCGGTGCTTTTGATAAGTTTACCCGCGCGCGTTAACAGCTTGCGCTTTAGCAGCGTTTCAATAATGCCCGCTCGTGTTGCTTCTGTGCCTAAGCCATCGGTCTCTTTGAGAATCTTTTTCAGCTCTTTGTCGGCAACAAATTTGGCGATTCCGGTCATCGCTTGTAGCAGCGTTGCTTCGGTAAAGTGCTTGGGCGGCTCTGTTTTGCGATCTTTTATCAAGCCTTCGGTACACGTCAGTTCCGCTCCCTTAGGTAAGGCCGGCACGGTGTTATCGTCTTTATCCTGGGCATCTTTGCCCAGCAGCGCTTTCCAGCCGGGCTCAATTAGCACGCGCCCTTTGGCGATAAAGCAGCCTCCTGCAATATCAAAGATCAGCTTGGAGTCTGCATACATCGCCGCTGGATAGAATTGCATGATGTACTGGCGTGCAACTTGTTGGTAGATGTTGGCTTCGTGGGCTGATAAACCACTCAACGACTGCTTTTTAGGGGTTGGAATAATCGCGTGGTGAGCATCCACTTTACTATCATTCCATGCTTTTGAGCGTAGCGTTTGATCAGCCCCGGCAACCGCCTGCGCCAATGCAACCTCATTGTTAGAGACGGCACCAAGCACTGCGCTGGCTTGCTTAAAGTGCTCTACCGGCAGGTGTCGGCTATCAGAGCGCGGATAGGTGATCAGCTTATGCTTTTCATACAGGGATTGGCACGCATCCAATACCTGCTGCGCGCTCATACCAAAGCGTTTGGCCGCATCAATCTGTAGGGCTGATAACGAATAGGGTAGTGGCGGCGCTTGTTTACTCTGCTTCTGCTCAGATGCCGTGACGGTAGCCAACTGGCCAGCTATACGTGATGCGACATTCTCAACCAACTTACGGTTAAGCACTCTGCCCTCTTCATCCTGCCAAGGCTGGCATGCTTCGCTGGGTTGCCAGCGCGCTAAAATAGGGGCTTGTTGATACGGAATAACAGCATCTAGGGTGTAGAAGTCCTTCGGGACGAAGTTCTCTATCTCTTCATCGCGGCGCACCACTAACCCAACCAACGGCGATTGTACGCGGCCAACCGATAGTACGCCTTTATAACCGGCCTTCTGCCCCAGCAGCGTATAGCCGCGAGACATGTTCATCCCGTATAACCAGTCAGCTCTTGAACGCGCCAGCGCAGATATAGATAACGGTATAAATTCGCGATTACTGCGCATCTGGCTAAGCGATGTCTTAACCGCTGGCAAGTTCAAGTCGCTAATCAGGAGGCGCTGAATCTTATCCTTCTTGGCCTTACTCACGCGGCAATAATCGATCACCTCATCCACAAGCAATTGGCCCTCGCGGTCAGGGTCACCGGCGTGCACAACTGTATCAAACTCTTTGAGTAGCTTGCGCACAACACTCAGTTGCTTCGCTGCTTCCTTACGCGGTTTTAGCTTCCACTTGTCAGGAATAATGGGCAGATCATCAAGGTTCCAACGCTTATATTTTTCATCGTAAGCATCGGGTTCAACCTGCTCAAGCAAGTGGCCAATACACCAGGTAACCACATCGCCGTTGCCACAGCGGATAAACCCTTGATCTTTCTTTTGCGGGCTCGGTAAAGCCGCAGCAATCGCGCGGCCAAGGCTGGGTTTTTCTGCAATAAAAAGGCGTGGCATCTGAAAACCTAAATGCGTATATCGAGATCAATAAAAACGGCAGTTTGCTAAATAGCTGATTTAAGTACGCGCACTACTACGAATAATCTTATCTTGTGGCTCAGACTTGTGTGCAACCACGCGATTACGCCCAAGTTTCTTGGCGCTGTAAAGCGCGACATCGGCTAAGCGCACTAAGGCTTCTTCGCTGCGCTGGTCTCGCGGCGCACACGCCACACCCACCGATAGCGTGATCGCCCGCTGACACTGCGGGCTGTTTTTAGACTCGCTCTCAACCGTCTTAATCAATGTATTGAGTTTTGATTCCGCCTCAGCTTTTGTGGTGTTGGGCAGAATCAACATAAACTCTTCACCGCCGTAGCGCACCACAACGTCACGCGCGCGCGTGTTCTCGGTTAGCACCTCTGCAACAAAACGCAGCGCTTTGTCACCTTCGGGGTGGCCGTAGGTATCGTTGTACTGTTTAAAGTGGTCGATATCGATCATCGCCACCGCAACTTCATACTTCTGCGCAACAGCGGAGCGGATCTCTCGTTTTAGCGTATTACCTAGGCCGCGCCGGTTTAAGAGCCCCGTTAACGCATCGCGGTTAGATGCCATACTCAGCTCAGCACGCAGTTGCGCGTTGTAAAAGTGCAGCCCAAGTGTGTTACAGACACCGATAATCAACTTCTCATCATCTGTAGAGAGCAGCGGCTCTTGCGGTTTATCAGAACGGATATGCAGCACACCAAATTGCATATCGCGGCAGAATATGGGGTAACAGGCAACGGACTTAATTGTCGTAAGGTTGGCTTGATCACACATCATCATCTGTGTGGAGGAGCAATCTTTGTAGGCCTGCCCTTGGCGCAGCACCCAGCAGCTTTCAATGTCGATCTCGGTGTGGACACTCTCTTTATGCTCGCCCCAAGCGCCAATCAACTTCCAGCGTTTAAACTCGCGATCAGCGAATAGCACGCCTACCGTGTACTCCGGAAGAATGGTATTGAGCGAGCGCACGGCGATCTGTCGCAACTCTTTTAGGGAGCTGGCACCGGCAAGGAAATCCCCCATGCTGCGGATCTGTTCGAGGCGCTTTGTCCGCTGCAGCTCACTCTCGATAATCTCATTTTTAGTCGCTGTTAGAATGTGCGCGTGCTCTTCTGCAAGACGGCGCTCTTCAACTTCGTTCTGCATTTTAGCCAGTGCATCGTTGAGCTCTTCATGGGCCGCTTGGCTGTCTTTCCAAAGCTCAACAACATACCAAAGCAACACTAAACCGGTTAAACCCAGTGCTAACGGCAACGCTGACAACGGCGCAAAGACTAGCTCGCTCATCTTGATCCAGAGCTGGCCGCCATCAACAACGTAAATACCGATAAACAGCACACTAAAGAGACCTAAGATCAACGGCAGGTCATCACGGTTTTTTTTCATTCTTATCCTACATACATCAGGAACAGGACAACTAAAACAGCCGAGAAGTTGGCTGCACTCGTGTAATTAACTATTTGATCAATAGGCAGAAGTTAAGTTCGATTAGCCCCGCTATCACGTTACAAAAGCAGCGCTAAAACACTCACAACAGTTTAAGAAGTTTAGCAACAAAAAAGGCAGCTTTCGCTGCCTCTTGCAAAGATGGGTGCTAACTATTTCTGTTTCAGCTTTTTAAAGATCACCAGCAAGCTCTTCTGCATACGTTTTACCGCGTCTGCCAGTTCGCCAATCTCGTCGTTAGACTCCACGTTGATCTCTGTATCCATCTTACCCAAGCTCATTTGGCGAGCACTTTCAGACAGCTCACGGATCGGTTTTACCAAGGCGTGGTTCGAAATCCACAGGTTCACAGCGATAATCACCAGCAGAATAACCAGCCCCACCACCAGTGATAAAATCGTCGTCGCTTTTACCTTATCGTCGATCTCACGCTGGCGGCGCTCAATGACTAGGTCAATATCGTCGATGTAGAAGCCCGTACCTAGAATCCAGTTAAATTCAGGCAGATCGACAGCATAGGCCAACTTAGGTGCTGACTGCTCGATAGAGGGTTTGCGCCACATATATTCGACATAACCGCTACCATTACGGGCTGCACGGATCAGCTCTTCGATGAAGCGCACGCCATTCTCATCTTCAAGTTCGAGCGTATTTTTCCCCTCAAGGCTGATTTTGATCGGCTGAACCTGCGTGATGCCATCGTATGCGATCGCGAAAATATAGCCGTTGTTACTGCCATAACGGATAGAACGCAACACCGCATCAACCTTCTGACGCACAACATCTTCAGGTTGATCGCTCTTGATGATTGGCAGGATGGATGTTTTCACAATCGCTAAGTAATTTTTCAGCGACTCTTTTTTGGCTTCCATCATCGTCTGGCGTACTTGTACGATCTCCGCCTCACCCAATGAGCGGATTTGCGCAATCGAGATAAACAGCAGCGCAACCAGTGTGATCGTCAGGGGTAGAACTGTAAGTAAAAGGATCTTATGTTTTATTTTTAAATTTTTCACCGAACGCTCCTTCGGGGCGAATATCCTTGAAATGTGGAGTCCTCCACACCATTCAGCCAAGGTCAAGGTTTTGTAGTTGGCCAGCCGACATTCTACTGAAAAACGATGACAACAAAACTAAATAACCGATCTTTTTCAAAGACTTTGGCTTCATTACGACTAATAGCCTAGTGCCGCGTATTTGATCAGCGTAACGCCTCTAAACGATCAATCGGTTTGCCCGCAGCTGACTCGTGCCGCTCCACCTGAGTCGTGTGCAGATAGTGGGAGGTGGTATCAATACTGTCGTGACCGGCGTCGGCTTGCACATGCGCTAACGGCCGCTGGTTTAAGTTAATATCATGGGAGATGCCGGTATGCCGAATCGCGTGTGGCGTCATATTTCGGACCTCTTGAGCATCCTCGTAAAGCCCGTCATTTGCTAGGCGATCAGCAGTGCGTTCAAACAAGGCACGGATCTCATCACGCAGGTGACGAATCCCCAAGTTCGCGTTTTTAAGGCCTGCATCTCGTCCTCGGCCACTCGCTCGGTGGCGCACAAACAATGGCGTATCATCATTGCGCGTGGGCAATGCTGTTAAGCCTAAAAAGCGCCGATAACGCTTCAGTGCTGCCAGCATAGAGTTCGATAGCGCCACGGTGCGCGATTTCCCGCCCTTACTGGCCGGAATAAAGAAACCCCAAACGCCGGTGTGGTTATCACGGCGGAACAGCCCCATCACCGGCGCGAAGCCGGGCCGCGCCGACACTTCAGAGATCCGCAGGTAACAGCTATACATCAGCGCGATTAAAAACAAGGTGCGCTCGTGCAGTTCTGGTTCTTCTGTCGCGAGCTGCTCGGCGGTTTCAACAATATAGGACCACTGCAACTCGCTAAACGCCTTGATCTCGTCCGGCGGTGATTGATCCACGATGCCATAAGCGGCCTTAAAGCGGCCGTTCTTTAAGAGCACCATGGCCGGATTGATCTCGGTGTAATCGGCCTCGATGAGAAAATTGAAAAAAGAGGAGAGAATCGCAAGCTTCGTCTTGAGCGCACGTTCAGTAATTTGATACGGCGCCTGCACGCCATCTATCCGCGGACCGCGAAAAGGGCGCCATGCAGGATTGGGCATACGCTCCTTCGTCGTTTTGCAGACGATAAACTGCGGTACATTGTGATACCCCACCAGTTCTTCAGGTGGCGCCACACAAAACCGAACATAACGCATCAATACGCGGCGGGTTATTTCAGCAACGGAACACTCCTCAACCTCAAAGGCCCACAGTAGAAATATCGTCACTTCACTGCGGTAGCTTTTGAAATTGTTCTCGCTAAAGCGCTGCTCAAGTAGCCACTCATACGCCAGCTCGTAGGCTAATAACGCATCATTCACACGGTTCATCGCCACCTGCGTGAGATAACGATTTACCTGTTCGTTGCCCTCCTCTACATGCGTTGGGCTGTCAAACAATGGCTGAAAAATATTCGACATAAAGCCTTTTAAAACAGTAAATTAAATTTACTTTATTATAATTAGCTTTATATCAAAAAAGATACTAGCAGTCTTTAACGAAAGCGCCGCTGGCGCTGTGTTAGCGACAAAGCACCCGCTTCATCTAACGTGTAGATATCGCGGTCACGTGCGATAAACAAATTCCCTTGGTAATGTACGCTTGCCTCCGCCTCAATATCGTCTAGCGAGAGTTGCCGCTGGGTAGGAAAGTCTAGATAACGCGCACTAAAGTGACTTAATACCAACGCAGGTAGCGCGCTGGCCTGTGCGAATTCAGCCACTTGTGCCGCGTAACTGTGCTGAGGATTGGTCGCGATCTTCTCTGCGATGGCCTGAGTGTACGTTGCCTCATGCAACAGAAAGCTTGCCCCTTGTACCGCCTCTTTGAGTAGCGCTGGCTCATCGTTATCACCCGCAATCACAACCTTACGGGCAGACTTGCCGAAAAGCGCCTCCCGCTCCGTAAAACTGTATGCGTACGAGGCGGTGCGGTGCGAAAGCGCGTGCACCGATACCGCGAAGTGCTCGGTGGTAAAGTCCGGCGCAAGCGTCGTCACATCGACTAACACTAGCTCGAAGCCGAGCTCCATTTGGCTACACACCACCGCAGCATTCACAAAGGTTAACACCTCGGCTGGCGCAACAATGGTCAGCGGGCGCTGGCGCGACTGCATAGCAGCCGTTGAGAGCAGCCCCGGCAGGCCGTAGCAGTGATCACCATGTAGGTGAGTGATAAAAATCGCCTCTAAATGGTACAAAGAGACCGGCATACGCATCACTTGATGCTGAGTGGCCTCGCCACAATCGATCATAACCCACGGTTTTACAGCGCTCTTACGCAAGCCATAACCCGATACATTGCGCGATTTCGTTGGCATGCCCGACGATGTGCCCAGTATCATAAACTCCACAAAATACTCCTACTCTTCCAACTGGGATATCGTATAACCACGCGCTTGCAGCGTATTTAATAGACCATCGTCTCCGATAAGGTGCAGCGCCCCCACCAGCACAAACTCCGTTTCAGCGGTACTCAGGTAACGCTCAATCTTGGGTAACCAAGCTTGGTTACGTGCCACAATCAGCCGTTGGTACAGCTCACTAAAGGTTTCCTGAAAAGGCACAATGCCAAGCTGAACAAGCGCTTCCCTATCACCCACACGCCACGCGGCTTTTAAGTCGGCCATCATACTCGCAAGCGTTTGCACCTCTGCTAAGCTATGCAACACGAGCTTGTCTGGATCAGCTTGGCCCATGGTTGCAAGCAGCGTAATTTGCTCGGCGACGGTTTCCAGACCCTCTTGGGGCTTTTGCGCTATGAGCGCTTTGTCACTGAAGTAGCTATCAACACCCGCCTCCGCAAGCCCGAGCCGATCCAACTCCATCATAGTGAGCGCAGCAACTGCGGCGCCGGGGCGAAAGTGCACAACACTCTCTGCAGGCCATTGGCGAGCGGCCAGCAGAGCGCTGAGCTTTGCCATGGTCTCTGGCTGTAGATCGTTGGCTAGTGTTTGGCCTTCGGGGTAGGTTAATTGGCCAAAGAAATCGATATAGAAGGTGGGGTTCTGCATCGCCTGCACGTCGGTTTCAAATACCAAGCGCTGAGATGCGTTAAACGCTGACTCAAACCCTTGCGGTAGCGGATAATCGTCGATACTCAAAACATGGACGGTACCACCTAGGTAAAGCGTGTTACCTGCTTTCTCTATTTTCCACACAGGCGATGCCGCAAATGCGGTCGCTCCCCAGCACAACGCTACCATTACGGCAGCGCCTAGGCGGATTGTCATCTGATCGTCCCCAAGACTCTTAAAAAGAGCGCATAATGTAGCAGAATCGCTCTGCATACACAGCAAAGGTAGGATCTGAGTTGATGCCAACTCGATCTAGTGGCTGGGTTTCTCATGTTCGTTACCGGCTAGTCGATCTCTAAGACCAGTTTGCCAGTGGTTTCACCTGCCTCTAAACGCTGGTGCGCCTGCGCAGCATCGACCAAAGGCTGCACTGTAATAGTTGGCACCAATACACCGCTGCGCGCTAGTTCAAACACTTGCTGCATATCGCGATTGAACGCGTCAGGTTTTGCAGTGAAGTAGGTGTAGATATCACTGACACGTACGGCAATCGATTTCTGGAAATGCTGCGCCATATCCTCTGCAAACGTTCCTGCTGGCGGCCCTGCCAAAAAGCCAAACAGCACCACAGTGCCCAGTGGTGCTAGTGCGCTCATATCATCGCGTAAGGAGTCTCCAGAAATAGGATTTAGCGAAATATCAACACCGCGACCGTCGGTGATCTCTTTGACACGCTCAACGAGCACTTCTGTTTTGTAATCGATGACATGATCTGCGCCTTGCGCACGCGCATAGTCCTTTTTACCACCACTCACCGATGCGATCACAGTTAGGCCGAGGTGCTTAGCAATGTGGATAGCCATTGTCCCAACACCGCCAGCTGCGGCGTGAATCAACACAGTATCGCCCGCTTGAGCATGGCCTAGGTTAACCAGCATATGCCAAGCGGTCATAGCGTTCACAGGGAGCGCAGCCGCGGCGTTAAAGCTGGTGGAGGCGGATATTGGGGTAACGTAGTGCGCATCAATAACCGAATGCGCGCTGTAACCACCCGCACCGATAGGCCCCATCCACGCCACGCGTTCACCAACGGATATGCCCTGCACTCCTTCGCCCACAGCTTCAACAAATCCAGCGCCTTCTACACCCGGTATATGCGGCAGATCTGGCATCATGCCAGCAGGCATCTCACCGCGCCGAATGATGGTATCAATAAAGTTCACGGCAGTAGCGTGGTTGCGAATCAGCACCTGCCCTTTAGCGGGCACTGGGATGTCATGCTCGATGCGCTGTAAAACATCCGGTGAGCCGACTTGGGGAATATGAATGGCATAAGACATGTTGATCTCCTCTGAAAAGCTAGTTGAGAAGAGGATATCGAGCCACGCCCAATATGATAATATCCAAATATAGAAGATATTATACTGCAGGTAGAATAATGATTTATAACGATCTTGCACTCTTTACAGTGGTTGCGAAGCACTTGAGCTTTTCTACTGCTGCCGACCAGCTCGGTATTCCGCTCAGCCGCGTTAGTCGGCGTATTGCTGAACTGGAAGATCACTTCGGCGTTAAGCTACTGGAGCGCTCAACACGCCGCGTCCGCCTGACTGAAGAGGGCTTGCGCTTGCTAAACCGCTGCCAAGCCCCCATGGAAGCGCTCCATGAGGCCGCCGGTTTTGCCGATGATATCAAAAGCCACACGGTGCATATCACAGCGCCTGTAGTCGCCGCCAGAACCACTGTTGGCCCTAAGTTGCTAGAATATGCAGAGCAAAACCCCGCGCTATCGATCCACCTAACCGCCACCAATGCGATGCTAGATTTCTTTCGCGACCATATCGACTTTGCATTCAGAGTTGGACCACTAGACAGCTCCAATCTAATTGCTCGCCAACTTTGGCCAATTGAATATTGTCTATGTGCCAGCCAAAGCTTTATCGCACAGCACGAACTGACTTCACCCGTTAAATTGGATGAAGTATTGCAATTACCTGCGATCGTTTCACATCAACATTGGGAACTCAGCGGCGGCAGCCGTGTCCGTCCTAAGCAGATACGCCACCAGATTGACGACCTGGATGTTATCAAGGACGCGGTGTGCCGTGGTATGGGTATAGCGATGCTCCCGCAAGAGATGGTCGATGGAAACTTACGCCGTCTCATGTTGGCCGATGCAAAAATGCTCAACCGTGATATGTTTGCCGTTTATCCAAGCCGGCGCTTGTTACCGGCGCGCGTGCGCGATCTCATCGACTTTATGGCGCGTTAAATCTCCACATTTTCAGGAGTTGTTTTGCTACGTTTAACCCTACAGCGCGCCAAGCGGTTTATCCTCATTGCGATACTAGTCGTAACGCTGATACCGGTGCTAATGAGTGTGGCTCTGCGCTGGGTTAACCCGCCCACAAGCGCGTTTATGCTGCGGGCACAATTGATGTCAGTGATTCAGGACACGCCTTACCCGCTGCATAGATGGCAAAGTCTCGACCACATTCCAACTAGGATGCAGATGGCGGTCATTGCAGCAGAGGACCAAAAGTTTGCTCAGCATCCAGGTTTTGATGTTCAAGCACTCAAAACCGCGCTACACCAAGTTATCGCAGGAAAGAAGGCCAGAGGTGGCAGCACAATTAGCCAACAACTTGCCAAAAATCTCTTTCTTTGGGAGGAGCGTAGCTATGTGCGAAAGGCGCTGGAGATTCCACTAACTTTGCTGCTGGAAACCACCTTAAGCAAATCTCGCATCCTAGAACTCTACCTAAATCTAGCGCAGTTTGGGCCATTCCATTACGGCGTTGCCGAAGGTGCTAAATACCAGTTCAACAAACCGGTTACACAACTGGACACCGCTCAAGCTGCCATGCTGGCCTGTATGCTGCCAGCTCCAGCGCGCTATCAAGCTTTGCAACCTAGCCGCTCGCTCAAGCGTAAGCAACGCTTAATCATCCGTGCAATCGACAACTTAGGGGGCACTCGCTACTTGCGCCAGCTTTAACAACACGCGGTACAACGTCCATACCACTAAGAATCACTTTTACCCGCATCAAAACAACGGTAAAGTGCTGCCGATTTAACTACTGAACCCCATGCCTCATGAATTACGCAAATCTACAAGCGCGCTTTTTCGCGCTGCGCAGCAACAAAGCGTTCGAGCTTTTTGTTGTGTCCGTTATTCTATTTTCAGCTCTGGTGATCGGCGCGAAGACCTATGATATGCCCCCTGCGCTGCTGACCGTTATCGGTTGGTTAGATGTTGGGATCACCCTATTTTTCTTGGTGGAGATCACCGTTCGTTTCTTAGGTGAGCCTGATAAAAAGCGCTTTTTTCATAACGCTTGGAACATTTTCGATACATTGATCGTGGTGGTCAGCCTTATCCCTATCGAAGATAGCGAGATGGCACTGGTAGGCCGTTTGATTCGTATCTTCCGCGTTTTACGGATGGTATCTATCGTGCCTGAGCTACGCGTGCTGCTGAACTCCTTACTTAAAGCGCTTCCTCAATTAGGATACGTTATCCTATTGATGTTTATCATCTTTTATATTTATGCAGCGATCGGTGCAACCTTCTTTGCGGGTATCAATGACACACTTTGGGGCGATATCTCGATCGCTATGCTTACCCTCTTCCGGGTCATGACTTTCGAGGATTGGACCGATGTTATGTATGAAACGATGGCGGTCTATCCGTTAAGTTGGTTCTTCTACTTAACCTTTATATTTTTAACCACGTTTGCTTTCCTAAATATGGTGATCGGTATCGTTGTGAACGTGATGGAAACGGAACACGCTGCCGAGAAGGAGCGCAAGTCAGAAGAGAACAACGAGCCAACCATGCAAGCGTTGCATAGCGAAATCCAGTCGCTCAAAGCGATGATTTCTGAGTTAAGCTCACAGCAAAAAGAGAAGTGATAACAACAGGGCGCCTTGCAACTAAGGCGCCCTGCTCTTTTGCTAGCTCGCTTACGAGGCGGTAACCGGTTCAACGTAATAGGTTTGAATCTCGACACGTGCCGCCTCAATCTGCACTTGCCACGTTTCATTGACGAGCATATTCACTGGCGCACCCTTAAATTCAGACGCAGGCTGCGTTTCAGCGCTCAAACGGATGCGCAGCTGCACTTCAAAACCCGCGCCTTTAGGGTTCACCGTGATCTGCTCAACGTGGTGATCACAGCCTGGCTTAAAAGTCGCTTTAGCGATGTGGTACCAGTCACGAAACCCTTCATGCCCCGCAAACTCACCTTCTGGCATGACCCACTGCACATCGCTCGCTAGACTCTGGGTAAAGAACTCGGATTCTGCTGGCAATTGATCAAACTCGGCGAACCATGCAGCAACAAACTTTTTGATAATCGCCTCAGGCGATTCCACCACCTTGCGGATGGCGCTCATCAGGCGCGCTGCATGATCTCGCGCTCGCTCCTCGACGTCTGCTTGGGTGTTGTAGACGCCCGGAATAAAAACCATACGGTTGGTATAGATCGGTGCGCGGTAATTCATACCGGCTAGGTAGGCCGTTTGCTGCAACGGATGAAGCATCTGCTCGACGGTGAAGTGGTTATAGCCAAGCGGATCATAGGACTCTTCGGGGCCGCCAACCGTCAGTGAGAGGAAAAAGTCTTTGCCCTTTAACTTGTCGCCTTCGGCTCCGTAAGCAAAGTTGTACGCAAATACGTCATCAAGCCACTTTTTTAACAAAGCCGGTGTCGAGTACCAGTAAAATGGGAACTGCAACACGATGACATCGGCCGCCATTAAAGCGCGCTGCTCGGCTGCCACATCAATGTGATAGTCAGGATAAAGACTGTCTAAACGGCGCACTTCCACATCAAGCGCACTCGCTTCTAATTGCTGCAAAATAACCGTATTAGTATAGGACTGCTCTAGATTGGGATGACCCGATATAACAACGACTTTACTCATGTTTGCTCCAATACTCTGTGAACTGGCTGATCGAATATTGGTAGTGTATCCTCCCTTATTAATACGGATTAGACTTGCAATAACTAATGGACTATTAGTTTAAATTGAACAGTGAGATGGGTTATGAAGGGCAGCACATTCCATCAGTTGGTCGTTTTCCGCACGATTGTTGAGGAAGGCAGTATTCGCGGAGCAGCACGTAAACTCGAGGTAGCGCCGCCCTCAGCCAGTCACGCATTAAAGCAGCTCGAAGCGCATATCGGATTGCCCCTGTTTACCCGCAGTACACGTCGCATTGAACTCACTGAAGCAGGAAAGCTACTCCATGAGCAGGTCAGTGGGGCCATCTCCACGCTCGATTTTGCACTAGAGAGCGTACAAGACTTGAACACTTCTCCCTCCGGAAAAGTCAGTATTACGTTGCCACGCTTTGCGTTCGATTTCTTTCTGCGCCCGATCTATGCCGAGTTCTGCGCGCGTTATCCTGATATCCAGTTAGAGATATCTGTTTCTGATAAGTCCGTCGATATCATCAGCGAAGGGCATGATATGGGCATTCGCTTTGGTGATCGTATCGACCCCGGCATGGTTGCCCGCCAGCTGACCGCCCCTATGCGCGAGGCGCTGTTTGTTTCAGAGAGCTATATCGAGCGCTATGGCGTGCCCAAAACGCCTGATGACTTAAAGGACCACAAGCTGATCCAATATCGTTACATCGCCTCCAATCAGTTGGCGCCGCTTTTGTTGCAAAGCCAAGGTCAGGCTGCATCTGTACAGATGCCACTTGCGTTAATCGTCAATGATACGGATGTTATGGTAGATGCAGCACGCAAGGGGCTTGGTATCGGGCGGATTGTGACACCACTGGTTGCAGAAGACTTTAAGCGCGGCTCGCTGACACCGGTTCTCGAAGCCAATTGGTACCCCTACCCCAGTCTGTTTGTCTACTTTATGCAAAATAGCCAAAAAGCACGCAGAGTCAGGGTATTGATCGACTTTTTAGTGGAGAAAGGTGCCGCGCTATTCAGCACAATACCTTAGCAGTCAGCTAGCGACTCGCTCATCTGGGGAAACATAACACCCTGTGTGCCCGCCTCCCAAGGTTGGTATTTATGCATAATTGCGCCGAATAGGTCGCTTTCAAGGTGGTGTGTGAGCCATTGTTGCAACGCAGGCCAATGCTGAGCGTTAAACCACGCTTTATCAACATGAGCGCACTGGCGGACAAACGGAAACAGCGCGTAATCGGCCAACACATAATGCGATGCCAACAGGCCTCCACCGTCTGACGCAATCTTGTGATCAAGCTCACTCAGCCAATCGGCACATTGGTCGCGATAATAGCTCATTGGATGCTCTGGATAGCGATCAGCATACTTGTATCGATCTAGCCAAGGCTTAAACGCGGTATCATTTTGCCCGATAAGCTGCATACCGCTTTCGTAGTAGCTTGCATCTAACCAGCCTTCTGGATCGGACTGCTTGAGTGCCCAATGCATGATATCCAAGCTTTCATCAACGACAGCACCGTCTGTATCAAGGAGCACAGGCACCGTGCCTTTTGGAGACGCCTCCAGCATCGCTGCGGGCTTGTTTTTTAAGATAATCTCGCGCAATTCTACTTTTACAGTGCTCGCAGCAATCGCTAAACGGGCACGCATTGCGTATGGACATCGACGAAACGTGTAGAGAATAGGACTTGTCATAGAAATAGCAGGTGTGGTTATACTTGCGCCCTAAAAAAATAATGCCGGATAGCGTACCGGTCCAGAGACAGAAAGTAAAAGGAACGCCTATGTTGCTCACGCACTATGAGCCTATACCGTCTTCGTTTTGTGACTATAACGGCCACTTGAACGAGGGCTACTATCTCGTCATGCTCACTACGGCGACCGATACCATTCTTGATCATGCCGGATTAGATGCCACTTCACGAGACAAGCACCAATTTAGCGCTTTCACCGTGCAGAATACCCTTCGCTATTTCCGCGAGGTCAAACAGGGCCAACAGGTTGTTGCGCACTCGCGTCTGCTGTCCAGCGATAACAAACGCCTGCGCTTGTGGCACGAAATGCGTGACCCAAATGACAACACGCTCATGGCCACCATGGAGAGTGTGATGCTAGCTGTGAATATGGAATCGCGCCGCTGCGAAGCATGGCCTACGGAGATTGCAGAGCAAGTTTATGCATTGCAAGAAGCACACAATACGCTTAGTTGGCCAGATGGCGCGGGCGTATCTATTACGGCCCCTGCTGAGGGCTGCATGCCAAAGTTAACCACGCTCGCCTCTGCCTGAGCTTATATAAACTCCGCTTCGCGCTACCGCTTGCAGACACTGCAACAAAAAAGAGCCTAGCTGCCTGCTAGGCTCTTTGATCAGTTAAAACGTAGTCTAGTCGTTATCGCTTGACCGGATTAGGTAATCAAACGCTCCGAGTGAAGCCGTTGCGCCCGCGCCCATTGCGATAATGATCTGCTTGTAAGGCACGGTGGTGGCATCCCCCGCACCGAACACACCTAATGCCGATGTTTGGCCACGCTCATCGACGATGATTTCGCCATGTTGCGACAGCTCAACCGCGCCCTTCAGCCATTCCGTGTTAGGCACCAACCCGATCTGTACAAAGATGCCCGCCAATTCGATATCGTGTGAGTCACCGCTTTGACGATCGGTATAGCGTAAACCGGTTACCCGCTGGCCATCTCCCACCACTTCTGTGGTCTGCGCCTGCATGATAATCTCGATGTTTTTGAGCGAGCGCGCTTTGCGGATGAGCACTTCGTCGGCACGCAGCACATCGGAAAACTCCAATACTGTCACATGGTCAACGATATTCGCCAGATCAATGGCCGCTTCAATCCCCGAGTTACCGCCGCCAATAACGGCAACCTTTTTACCTTTAAACAACGGACCGTCACAGTGCGGACAGTACGCCACGCCTTTACCACGGTACTCATGTTCACCCGGCACATTCATCTCTCTCCAGCGGGCGCCCGTTGATAGAATGATCGCTTTACTCTTTAGCTGCGCACCGTTATCTAATGTGACGGTAGAGTAACCTCCAGGCTGCTCTGCCGGTTCAAGATGCGTCGCACGCACGCCGGTATTCACATCAACATCATACTCTTTGACATGCTGCTCAAGATCGCGAACCAGTTTCGGGCCATCCGTCGCCGCAACCGAAATAAAATTCTCAATCGCCATCGTGTCCGCGACTTGCCCACCAAAACGCTCAGCTAATACACCTGTGCGAATCCCTTTACGTGCCGCATAGATCGCAGAAGCCGCACCAGCAGGCCCACCCCCTACAACTAAGACATCGAAGGGCTCTTTTGCATTGAGCGATTCTGCCCGTTCGCTATCGCTGGTGGTATCTAACTTCGCCAAAATATCACTCAATGACATACGGCCTTGGCCAAAGAGTTCATCGTTTAAGTACACCGCTGGAACCGCAAGAATATTGCGTTCTTCAACCTCCTGCGGGAAGAGCCCACCATCCACCATGGTGTGGGTGATATTCGGGTTTAACGCCGCCATCAAGTTAAGCGCTTGCACAACCGCAGGGCAGTTCTGGCACGACAGCGAAATATATGAAACAAAATCCAAGCGCTGATCAAGCGTACCAATCTGCGCTAATAAAGCTTGATCCTCTTTCGAGGGGTGACCACCTGCTTGCAACAACGCAAGCACAAATGATGTAAATTCGTGACCCATTGGGATTCCGGCAAAGGCAACCCGCGATGTTTCACCTGCGGGGCTGACTTGCAAGCGCGGGATTCGCCCTGCTGCGCCAGATTCTGTTTGGGTAGAGACCTTATCGGAAAGCTCCGCTACATCGTTAGCCAATGCGTGCAGCTCTTTCGACTTGGCCGAATCGTCAACATAAACCGTTAAGACGATAGGTTGCTTTAAGTTAGTTAAGTACTGGGATAGCTGTTCGCGAATCGTAGCGTCTAACATAGTGCCTCCAAATAAGTCTGAAACGCCTGCCCCGCAGGGCAGGCTGGGTATCGCTATTTAGATCTTGCCAACAAGGTCCAACGAAGGTGCTAGCGTCTCTTCACCTTCCTTCCATTTTGCTGGGCATACTTCACCTGGGTGAGCTGCAACATATTGCGCTGCCTTGATTTTACGCACCAACTCACCCGCGTCTCGGCCGATACCACCGGCGTTAATTTCGATGATCTGGATTTTGCCCTCTGGGTCGATCACGAATGTGCCACGTTCTGCCAGACCCGCTTCTTCGATCATCACACCGAAATTGCGCGTGATAGCACCTGTTGGATCACCGATCATTGGGAACGAGATCTTTTGGATCGTGTCAGAGGTGTCGTGCCACGCTTTGTGCGTGAAGTGCGTGTCAGTCGATACGCTGTATACCTCAACGCCCATACCTTGAAGCTCTGGGTAGTAGTCAGCCAAATCGCCTAGCTCTGTTGGGCACACGAATGTGAAATCTGCAGGGTAGAAAAACACAACTGACCATTTACCTTTCAGGTCTGCGTCAGAAACTTCGATAAACTCGCCATTGTGAAATGCGGTAGCGTTGAATGGCTTAACTTCAGTGTTGATCAGTGTATGTGACATGATTCTCTCCTTTGAGATGATGTATGTGTTCGACAGGAGAGATAGTAAAAAACCGGCTTTTATTTCGGAAATTAATAGTTTCTAAGAGTGTGATAGAATTTTCTAATTGAACGATTAAGAACAACTATGCAAGCCAATAAGCAGGATGTATCAATGACTAACCCCGGCGCCAATGACCCTCTTCACGGCATCACACTCAAACACATCGTTACCGAGTTGGAGGCCTTTTATGGATGGGAGGGGCTAGCAAAGCAGATCGATATCAATTGCTTCAAAAAAGATCCTAGCATCAATTCAAGCCTGAAATTTCTGCGCCGCACACCATGGGCACGCGATAAAGTCGAAGCACTTTATCTTAAAACAGAGCTAAAAAAGCGACGCAATAAGGGCTAGCCTACCCCCAGTAATGCTTGAAGCACTACAACTAGTAATTGCCCCGATAGGCTCGATTCAGCGACAATTAAAAAAACTTGAGTAATCTACTCGGATTAATAGCAAAACAGACAACGTCCAAGGATCGGTCTCTTTGTCAGTTGATACCAAGTTTTGAGTATTTTCACGAGAGAATGAGTCTTGGCAGATGCTTAGAAAGAGTCGTAATACGCTCGTTATTACCTTAGCGCTCCTCCTCTTAATTGAGATAGCCTTGCAGGTGCGTTCCCACATTCGGTTTGGACAAAGTGTTTTCAACGCGCTAGCAAATGAAACGACCTATCAGTTTAACGAACAACTTGGCATAAAACTGCTCCGTCCAAACCATACACTTGCTGGTTCAAACGCGGTCATCACAACGAATGCTTTGGGCCTGCGTGATGATGATCTTGAATCCCCAAAGCCCGAAAATCAGTATCGTATTGCGTTAGTGGGTGCCTCTACGGTGATGGGAACCTATACACGGAATAACGGTGACACACTCTCCTATCAGTTACAGGACATTCTGAATAACAGTCTTGATAAAACGTCACGACCGATGCGCGTAATAAATGCGGGGATCGCTGGTTACTCACTGCAAGATCAGAGAAAGATCGTCGATAACCTGCTATCTAAGCTCGATGTTGATCATTACATCTTGTACACGGGATTTAACGACCTTGGCGGCTATTGCAAACCGAGTCAGAGTGCAGCGGAAAAAGATGACTACTCTCTCCCTACGCTGGCGTTGCCGAAGTGGCTACTCACCACCGAATTAATCACGAAAAATACGGTAGCCTTGCGAACATCGCTTGCAAAAAGTCAGGCACTATTGAATCCCCAAGACGTTGATAAGAGCGAGTTCAGCCACAACCTAGAAGCACTGCTGCAAAGCTTAAAGCGCACCGAAAAGCCCGTTTTAGTGATAGGCAACGCCGCAGCATTTCGGCGAGATATGCCACAGGAGCAGCAAGCCAACTTGTCAGAGACCGCCCGTTACTATAATGGCTGCTTTGACACCGCGGGGTTACTGACACTCTATGACGCACATAATGACATGATCCGCACAGCGTCTGAGGAAAACGGGATGCGGTTCTTTAATTTACAGAGTGAATTACCAGGTGGGGAGGAATGGTTCGGTGATTCATCACATTTCTCTGTTAAAGGTAACAAACGCGTTGCTGAAATTATTGCGGCAAAAATAGCCCCCGACTTACCGAACAACAAGGAGTAAGGTGTGGCTTTTCAGTCTTTTCATTATGTTGTTTTTTTCCTCGTTATTTTTGGCTTGGTGAGAGGCGTATTCCGCGACAACCACGATGCGAAAAAGAACTGTTTGCTAGCAGCCAGTTATTACTTCTACATGTGTTGGGATTGGCGCTTTGCTGGGTTAATTTTCGGCATCACCTTAATTAACTACATCATTGGCCAGAAAATCGCCGATGCTACAGATCAACCGAAAAAGAAAGCTTGGCTGACGCTCTCATTGGTCAGTAGTTTGGGGATACTCGCTTACTTCAAATATACCAACTTCTTTATCGACTCATTCAACACATTGCTCACCAACCTAGGTGTCGAAACATCGCTACCTTTGTTAAGCATAATCCTACCTGTGGGAATCTCGTTTTATACGTTTCAGAGCATTAGCTACTCGTTGGATATCTATCGAGGCAGGCTAAAACCGGTCAGCAGTTTGCGTGATTTTTCTCTGTTCGTAGCATTCTTCCCACAGCTTGTCGCTGGGCCCATTGTGCGGGCAAGTCACTTTTTGCCGCAGCTCGAAGAAGGCTACAAAGAGGAGCAGAAAAACCCAGTAGAATCTGGCGTCGCACTGATAATACGCGGCTTTATAAAGAAAATAGCCATTGCCGATGTTTTAGCCGTGCATATCGTTGACCCTGCGTTTGCATCACCGGGTGACTACTCTCCTTGGTTCTTGCTCATCGCGCTGTATGCGTACAGTTACCAAGTTTATATGGACTTCTCTGGCTATACAGACATTGCCAGAGGTACGGCACGGTGTTTAGGGTTTGAACTGCAGATCAACTTTGATCGCCCTTATAAAGCCACCAGCATCGGCGACTTTTGGCGCCGTTGGCATATATCAATGTCATCTTTCTTTCGGGACTACTTATTCTACGGCCTCGGCGGCTCCAAGTATGGCAACGTGTATGTCAACCTATTCATTACTTTCGTTGCTATCGGCGTTTGGCACGGTGCCGGATGGAATTTCGTCGTGTACGGTATTTGCCATGCCAGCATGATCGCCTACGAGCGTTGGCGCATGAACCGTCGCAAAGCTGCTGGCTTACCTCCCCTTGAATACACTGGGCTGCATTGGATCTGGCGTGTATTTTGGATTTTTACCCTCGTATCTCTCACAAGAGTGCTATTCCGTGGCGGGAGCCTTGACGATGCGTGGCTATATGTAGAAGCGATGACGAACTTCACGAATACACACACGCCGATAGGCTTAGTGGGTGGCGCAACACTCTTGATCGCCACTGCGCTGCATTACACGCCATCAAAATGGACATTTGAGTGGAAGAATATCTACTGCCGTATGCCTTCATGGTTACAAGCGGGAGTTATCGTAACCACAACATACCTCGTGGTGGCATTTTCAACCGGCACTGCACCGTTTATCTACTTTCAGTTCTGATGTTCTGACCACGTTCCTAAGGTGTACTCCGTTGCCTCCCCACTGCGTTGAGAGCTATCGCGATAGTTTAGGAAACGGGTTGCAAACGCCAAGAAAAAAGCCGCATGACGCGGCTTTTTTATCACTCTCCTCTTACTCTGGGACGGTTAAAACACCGTCCGCATAGGTGATGGGTTGGGCGCTCGCATCGCCGATAGGCGGCAAATCAGTTTGCGCCAAACTACCATTCGGTGCCGCTGCAGCAACAACCTGACTATGTGGCAGCTCGGCTCCTGTTGT
This sequence comes from Neptunomonas marina, assembly GCF_004005935.1. Taxonomy (GTDB): domain Bacteria; phylum Pseudomonadota; class Gammaproteobacteria; order Pseudomonadales; family Balneatricaceae; genus Neptunomonas; species Neptunomonas marina. The sequence goes on from NZ_SACQ01000003.1 coordinate 114,528, forward strand.
TAGATGAGACCACATCAGATCCATCGCCTGCTTAAAGTAATAGTCGATGGGCACATAGTTCATACCCGCTGTTGCATATAGCTGGTTAAGCACGTCCAAATGTTGCGAGTTGGTGACCTCGTAGTAGCGTAACTGGCTTTTATCGCCCTCAACTTGCTGGTTAAGTGCATAGTAGGGACGCGAAGAGTGGTTGACCGGAATCAGCGCATCTGCGCGGCCATGAACAATAATGGTAGGCAGTCCACGCAGATCACCGGTGCCGCGAACTTCGTCAATGCCCTGCATTAAACGACCATGCAGTGAGTTGTCTGAGTTGCTATAAAGGTCATACCAGCATTGCGCACCTTCGAAGTTGTAGTCGAAAAGGCCATTGGTTGAGCGCGTTGCAATCTGCAGTTGCGGCCCATCTGGCGAGTCGTTTTTGATGAGGAAAATATTCGCGGTACGTGGGATACCGTTACTCGTCGCTGCAAGTGTCGCTACTGAGGTGTTAGCCGTTGGCGTCACGCCATCAACCGCCGACATACTGATGTTACATAGGTTGTCGACCACCGAACTGCGGGTGTAAGCAGGGCCATACGTTGCCAATAACGATTGGAACAGATTGATGCCCGCATAGCCCACCAGCAACTTATCGGATTCAGGAAGGAAACCCGCACTATTCAGCGCATCTTTGGCATAGGTGCCAAGCGTTGCATAGTCAGAGGAAGCAGGAATCATCCCTGCACTGACCAAAGCATCACAGCGCTGTGGCGCAATAGACGTCAGAGCGAATAGTGCACCGTTGTTGTCAGGCGCTAACGCGGCACAAGGCGCATACAGCTCAGCTAAAGCAAAGTACTCATAGGCAGCTTTGGAGTGCTCGCTCACCGGCGTTCGATTGCCCATGGCGATCGAAAACGGCGCTGGTGCTTGTTGTGGGTTGATATTGGGTTCGCCCACGACAACCGCATCAATTAAGCCGTGAGCATCTTGCTCAGCCGCACGCAACGAGGCACCGCCGCCGTTCGATACACTCGCAGCGATCACTAGGGTGTTATCGCTGTTGAGCTTAGCATCGGGGTACTGCTCATTGAGTTGGGCAAAGGCAAAGCGGATCGCCTCCAGCGTCTCTTTACCCCAATCCTTTTCAATATTCTTTTGCGAGTGTGCATGCTTGTATGCATAGCGATGCGGGTTGTTCGCCACATAATCAGCCAACTCAGCTGCGCTTGGCGGTGTGACGCCACCATACTCAGCACTGGGCTTAGCGAGCGCTTCTTGTGTGGGTACTTGGAACGAGAGTTCCTCTTGAGCACCAGCTATAGCGATAGGGTTCAGTTGCAAGCCATAGCCGATACCTTGAGTCAGATCCACGGCGCCGGTGCCTTTATTGGCATCGGTATAGGCGGCGGCACAGCCATGCTCAACCGCCCATGCCCCCGAGGTCCCAATCGCGCCATAAACCCCTCGCGAGCCAGACGATGGCGCCGCCACAATACAGGCCTTGTTGGGATTGAAGTTATCAGGTATCTGCACCATCACGGTGGAGCGGTTGATGCCCTCCCCAACAAACGCGAGATATTCGTGACCGGGATAAACGGTATTGTCCATCGGACCATAAAGGCGACCAAAGCCCCCTGCATCTGATGAGTCAACTAGGGCTCGGTAGTTCGCACTGATCGCTTGGCTGCGCAGTTCCGCCTTAGCTGGGTTATTTGGGTCGGTATAGAAACTGGCTGGCGGCGTTTGTAAACCGCTGAGGCCAAAACCACCGAGCAAACCATCACCACTACCGTCGTAGTATGTTTTAGCCACTGGGCCGATATTTGTTGGCGCTGGAACGGCTGCCGAGTTGTCGCTACTCGAACCACACCCCACCATCACAAGCGACATAGATGAACAGGCAAGTACAGCCGATAACTGCTTGAAACCTCTCGTATTCTTCACGATATAACCTCTTTTTTATATTTTTTGTCGAGATCGAGAAAGCGGACTCGGAGGTGCGAAAGAAACGTTAGCATCCTGCCAGTACAGCTTTCCCTAGCATGCACAGATGAGCTGCGCATCGTTCCATCAAAGCAGATTCAGCATTGCCAAACAACCGTTTATACATTAACAAATCTAATAGCGTGCTTTGAGTAAATGCACGCTTCGCCACGTCTTGCTTGCCTTGTATTAAAAACGCGCAGCAACAGCGCTGTATGACACCCATAAAAAAGGCAGCCAAATTGGCTGCCTAAACTACTAAGGGTCAAAATAGGTGAGGACTTTTAGCTCGTCACTAAACCGTGGCGATCCATAATCTCCTCGATTTCCGGCAAGCTCGCTGGATCATCGATTGTCGATGGGATCGAGTACTCGCTTCCATCTGCAATCTGACGCAGCAACTTGCGCAGAATCTTGCCCGAACGCGTCTTCGGTAGGCGCTGTACCACAATCGCCTTCTTGAAGCACGCAACCGCGCCAATCTCTTTACGAACCATGCCCACCAGCTCAGCTTCCAGTTCGTCTTCATCAACATCAACTCCGTTTTTGATCAAGACCATACCAACTGGTTGCTGGCCTTTCAGTGGATCGTTGACACCGATAACACAGCACTCAGCCACCGCTGGATGCCCTGCAACGATCTCCTCCATCTCACCGGTTGAGAGACGGTGGCCAGCGACATTAATCACATCATCCGTACGGCCCATAATAAACACGTAGCCGTCTTCATCTTTGTAACCGCCATCGCCTGTTGAGTAGTAGCCTGGATACTCAGACAGGTAACCCGTACGGAAACGCTCGAAATCACCCCATACTGTAGGTAGGCAGCTCGGTGGCAACGGCAGTTTAATGGCAATGCTACCCTGCTCCCCATTTGGCAACTCTTGACCAGCGCTGTCGAGAATTTGCACATTGAAGCCTGGTATAGGCAGCGTTGAAGAACCTGCTTTTGGTTCCTTCATCTCAACACCCGTCAAGTTGCCGCAGATTGCCCAGCCTGTTTCTGTTTGCCACCAGTGGTCAACCACTGGCTTGCCGAGGGTATCTTTTGTCCAGTGATACGTTGGCGGATCAAGACGCTCACCGGCCATAAAGATCGTCTCTAGACCTGAGAGATCATAGGGCTTGAGGTACTCAGAGTCTGGATCTTCTTTACGGATCGCACGGAACGCCGTTGGCGCAGCAAATAGCGCCTTAACCTTGTACTCTTCACATACACGCCAGAAGGCACCAGCATCTGGTGTTTTAATCGGCTTACCTTCGTACACAACGGTTGTACAGCCTGCCAACAGCGGCCCGTAAACGATATAGGAGTGGCCCACAACCCAACCCACATCGGAAGCGGCCCAGAATACTTCGCCCGGTTCAATGTTGTAGATTGATTTCATGCTGTATTTCAACGCGACGGCATGACCACCGTTATCACGTACAACACCCTTTGGTTTGCCCGTCGTACCCGAGGTATAGAGGATGTAAAGAGGATCGGTGCCTTTCACCGGCACGCAGTCAGCAGGCTCTGCTGTTGCCATCGCTTCTTGCCAGTCGATATCGCGACCTGCAACCATCTCAGCTTCCACTTCAGGGCGCTGGAACACAATGCAGCTATCAGGCTGGTGCGCTGACTTCGTAATCGCCTCATCTAGCATCGGCTTGTACGGAATGACTTTTGCAATCTCGATACCACAAGACGCCGTCACCACAACTTTTGGCTCCGCATCATCAATACGTACCGCCAGCTCATGGGGCGCAAAGCCACCGAACACAACCGAGTGGATAGCACCCAAGCGTGCTACCGCTAGCATCGCGATTACAGCTTCTGGGATCATCGGCATATAAACAACAACGCGATCGCCCTTTTCAACGCCTTGTGCTTTTAAAACGCCTGCAAATTTTGCAACCTCATCACGCAGTTCGCGGTAAGTGTAACGACGCTTTGTATCGGTTACGGGTGAGTCATAGATCAATGCATCTTGATCCGCACGGCCATTCTCAACGTGGTAATCCAACGCTAGATAAGCGGTATTCAGCTCACCGTCGGCAAACCAGCGGTAGATGCCATTTTCGTCTTGGCTCAAAATAGTTTCTGGCTGTTTAAACCACTCAACCGCTTGCGCTTTCTCTCCCCAGAACTGCTCTGGCGTTTCGATCGATTTTGAATATTCTGCCTGGTACGACATTGCGTGGGCCCTTCTGCTTGTAGATTAATTTTTCGGGACAACGATAATGCGAGCTTTATTGTTATTGTTGACACTCGACTTGATTCGATGTGTCTACTGTACGCAATAAAATGGGCGTTTAAACTAAGACATAAGGCGAATAAATCGCAACATTGTCGACAATGTTGTCTTTTTGCTCCCCTCACAGCGCTAATTTTTGATACAAATCAGCGAACATATCAGGCCGACTTGTGCTTTTTTCTCCCCTTAAAGCTCGAAAGTGCACCTGAACCTATGAATCTACTTCACTTATAAATGAAGCTTGCTCAGGTAAATTAATTCCAAATTGGTTTATCATACCCGCTGTTTTATAACGGTTTTGGATAACAAAAATGGCAGTGGCAATCAGAGATCAACTTATCGCAACCCTTAAAGAGCGTATCGTCATCTTAGATGGAGGTATGGGCACGATGATTCAGGCGTATAAGCTTGAAGAGGCCGACTATCGAGGTGAGCGTTTCGCTGATTGGCACTGCGATGTAAAAGGCAACAACGACCTATTGGTGCTGACCCAGCCCAACATCATCAAGGATATTCATCGCGAGTACCTCGCTGCGGGCGCAGATATCATCGAGACCAACACCTTCAACGCAACGCAGGTCGCAATGGCAGACTACGATATGGAATCGGTCAGCCTAGATATCAATGTTGCAGCGGCAAAGCTCGCCCGTGAAGTCTGTGATGAGTTCACTGCACAAACCCCAGAGCGCCCACGCTATGTGGCAGGCGTGCTTGGCCCCACAAACCGCACCTGCTCCATCTCGCCCGATGTAAACGATCCGGGTTTTCGTAACATCACCTTCGATCAACTGGTCGAGGCTTACTACGAATCAACGCAAGGGCTGGTTGAGGGTGGCTCAGATATCATTTTGATCGAAACGGTTTTCGACACACTGAACGCGAAAGCTGCGATCTATGCGGTTGAGAAGTTTTTTGATGATAACAACATCAAACTACCGGTGATTATCTCTGGCACGATTACCGATGCCTCCGGCCGAACTCTCTCTGGGCAAACGACCGAAGCGTTTTGGAACTCGATTCGTCATGCCAATCCCGTGGCGGTTGGCCTGAACTGTGCGCTTGGTCCTAAAGAGCTGCGCCAATACGTTGAAGAGCTATCTCGTGTGGCACAATGCCATGTTTCTGCACACCCTAACGCTGGCCTGCCGAACGCTTTTGGCGAATACGATGAAACGCCCGAAGAGATGGCGGTAGAGATCGGCGAGTGGGCAGCATCTGGATTCCTCAATGTCGTCGGTGGTTGCTGCGGTACAACACCAGACCACATCAAAACAATCCGTGAAGCCGTTGAGCAGCACGCACCGCGCCAACTGCCAGATCTGCCAGTAGAGGCGCGATTAGCTGGCCTTGAACCGATGAATATCGGCGCAGACACGTTATTTGTGAACGTGGGTGAGCGTACCAATGTGACCGGCTCAGCGATGTTCAAGCGCCTTATTAAAGAAGGTGACTACGAGACAGCGCTCGATGTTGCACGCCAACAGGTTGAGAACGGCGCACAGATTATCGATGTCAACATGGATGAAGGGATGCTTGATGCGGAAGCGGCGATGGTTCGCTTCCTCAACCTCATCGCATCCGAGCCTGACATCTCGCGCGTGCCGATCATGATCGACTCCTCAAAATGGGAAGTGCTCGAAGCGGGCCTGAAGTGCATCCAAGGCAAAGGTGTGGTGAACTCTATCTCTCTTAAAGAGGGTAAAGAGAAGTTCATCGAGCAAGCTAAGTTGATCAAGCGCTACGGTGCTGCCGTGATCGTGATGGCTTTTGATGAGGTCGGCCAAGCGGACACCCGCGAGCGTAAGATCGAAATCTGCGAAAAGTCCTACCGCGTTCTAGTCGACGAGGTGGGCTTCCCACCAGAAGACATCATCTTCGATCCAAACATCTTCGCGGTCGCTACCGGTATTGAAGAGCACAATAACTATGCGGTTGACTTTATCGAAGCCACCGGCTGGATCAAACAAAACCTCCCTTATGCCAAGATTTCGGGGGGCGTATCTAACGTTTCTTTCTCATTCCGCGGCAACAACCCGGTGCGCGAAGCGATCCACTGCGTCTTCCTTTACCATGCAATCAAGCAAGGTATGGATATGGGTATCGTCAATGCAGGCCAGCTGGCAATTTACGATGATCTGCCAGAAGAGCTGCGTGAGTTGGTGGAGGATGTCATCCTAAACCGCCGCGACGATGCCACCGAACGCTTGCTGGATGTTGCAGAAAAATATCGCGGCAACGGCGCGGTTGAAGAAGATCCGCAAGCGGCGGAATGGCGTGGCTGGGATGTCAACAAACGTCTTGCGCACGCGCTGGTTAAAGGCATTACTGAGTTCATCGACGACGACGTGGAAGAGTGCCGCCAAAACTATGAGCGCCCCATCCAAGTGATCGAAGGGCCGCTGATGGATGGTATGGGAATCGTCGGCGACCTGTTTGGTTCAGGTAAGATGTTCCTGCCACAGGTGGTGAAATCTGCCCGCGTTATGAAAAAAGCAGTAGCCTATCTCATGCCGTTTATCGAAGATGAAAAGGACGCGAACGCCTCTTCTTCTGCTGGCAAAGTGATCATGGCGACGGTTAAAGGCGATGTGCACGACATCGGCAAGAATATCGTCGGCGTCGTGCTGCAGTGTAACAACTTCGAGATCATTGACTTAGGCGTTATGGTGCCTGCTGAAACTATTCTCAAAACAGCGCGTGAGGAAAATGCGGACCTGATCGGTCTGTCAGGGCTGATCACGCCATCACTCGATGAGATGGTTCACGTTGCGAAAGAGATGGAGCGCCAAGGCTTTGATATCCCGCTGATGATCGGTGGCGCAACCACATCGAAAGCGCATACCGCAGTAAAGATTGAGCCCGCCTTCAAGCGCGATCAAGTGGTTCATGTCACCAATGCATCACGCGCAGTGGGCGTTGCATCTGCGCTCTTGTCTGACAGCCGTAAGGCCGATTATGTCGCAGAGATCCAAGCTGACTATCAAGCCGCCCGTGAGCGCCATCTGGCACGCCAAAACGATAAGCGCCGCGTCTCTTTGGATAACGCACGCGCAAACAAACATGTGATCGACTGGGATAACTACACCCCGCCGGTACCCAAACAGCTCGGTGTACAGGTTATCGAAGATCTAGACCTCAATGTGTTGCGTGATTACATCGATTGGTCGCCGTTCTTCCACTCGTGGGAGCTAGCAGGCCGTTACCCGCGCATCCTAACCGACGAAATTATCGGCGAAGAGGCCACCAAGCTCTTTAAAGATGCAACAGCGATGCTCGATCAACTGATTGAAAATAGATCGCTGCAAGCACGAGCCGTGTACGGTTTGTTCCCGGCGAACAGCGTAAACGATGATGATATCGAGCTATATACCGATGAGAGCCGCACTGAGGTACTCACAACGCTGCACCATTTGCGCCAACAAACGGAGAAAGTCGCGGGTAAAGCCAACCTGTGCCTAACTGACTTTATCGCGCCAAAATCGAGCGGCAAAGCCGATTACTACGGTGCTTTCGCAGTCACGGCAGGCATTGGTATTGACGCGCTGGTTGAAGCCTATGAGCGTGATCACGACGACTACAACAGCATTATGGTTAAAGCCCTGGCAGACCGTCTTGCCGAAGCGTTTGCTGAGTATCTACACAAAGTTGTGCGCACCGAAGTTTGGGGCTACAACCCAGAAGAAACGCTCGATAACGAAGCATTGATTAAAGAGAAGTACCAAGGTATTCGCCCTGCACCGGGCTACCCAGCGTGCCCAGACCACACTGAAAAAGGGCTGCTTTGGGAACTGCTTGATGTCGACAATACCGCTGGAATTACGCTAACGGATGCATATGCCATGTTGCCAACAGCAGCCGTTAGCGGCTGGTATTTCTCACACCCAGAGGCTCAGTACTTTGGTGTTGCTAAGATCAGTGAAGATCAGGTAGACAGCTATGCCAAACGTACCGGCATGGAGAAACAGGTAGCCGAGCGCTGGCTTGCACCTAACCTTGGTTACGAGCCAGAAGATAGCTAATCAGCAGGCTTGCTGATACTGACGCGGCGTGATGGCTACACGCCGTTTAAAGTGGTGCTGAAAGTGGCTTTGATCGGCAAAGCCGAGCGTTGCGGCAGTATCGGCAAGCGACTCACCTTCACGTAGCAAACGCTTAGCTCGGCGAATGCGCTGATCAATTTGGTACACATGTGGCGCTTGACCATACGCTTGCTTAAATTGACGCAATAATGTGTAGCGGTTTAAACCCGCTTCGTTGGCGAGCTCCTCCAGTGGGATATTCTCGCCTAGACGATCAAGCAACAACGTATGCGCCCTAACGATACCTTGGCTCAACGTAGGCTCTTGGTGCTGTGTATTGGCAAACAGCGGCGCTAAGAAACTGATCAGAGCAGTCTCTGCAAGACCGCCTTCGTCTTGGTGCTGCAAGTAGTCGTAGAGACGGTTGAAGCTTTGCTCAATAAGAGGTGATTGAGCACAAAAAGCGGCCTCAAACGGCTGGTAGTCAAACAGTTTACTCCCGCCCACCTCTGCTTGTAGTTCTGCAACCCAATGGGTGTTAACAAACAGCATACGATACGACCAAACACCCGCTTCGGGGTTACATGCGTGCGTATCGCCCGGATTAATCGTCACTAAGGTGCCCTGTCCAACATCATAATAATTACGATGATTGAGATAACGCGCTCGGCCTTGATCAATTAATCCAAACGAGAATTCGTCGTGGGCGTGCTCAGCGTAACATGCTCCCGAATGCTGAGCTTTGCGCATCTCAACCTGCGACAACGCACGACTACGCTGAAATAGATTTTGTTCTTCCATCTACCCGATCCATATCCAAAGCACACACGCCACCAATAATAGTGCCATCACGCTATTAAAGATACGCCCCGACACAGGCCCGCTAACCCATGGCCTTAATAGGTGCCCAGCGCACGCCCAAGTACCCACACCGGTAAAGCACGCGATAAAGGAGATAATGCTGAACAACAGCAGCGGCGAGATGGCACTTTCAACGCCCGTAACGAAGAGCCCGATACCCGACATCGCCACCAACCACGCCTTAGGGTTAAGTACTTGGGTGAGAAAACCATCCATAAAGCTGGCGGGATTCACCAACAAGCGCGCCCCGCTGCTCTCTCCCAACGGGGCAGAAACAGCGATTCGATAAGCGATATAGAGCAGATAAGCACTGCCCAGTAACGTGAGCAGAGGTTCAATGGCTGGCACCACATGAGTGGCAATAGCCATACTCAGACCCACCGTCACCACAACCAGCACGTAAGCCACCGTCGCGCCAAGTACAAACGGTAAAGCCCGCATGACACCAAACTGAGACCCTGTCGTTGTCGCGATGATATTAACGGGCCCTGGCGAAACCGCACCGGTTAAAGCAAAAATCCACATCGAAAAAGCTAACGTCATAACTACCTCCAACACTGAAGGCCGCAGGTTACAAAACGGTTAGCAAGAAATATTGAACGCTATTGGCAACTTACGCTGCCAATAGCTGGAGGTCGTTAGTCCGCTAGGGGTAACTGTATATGGAAGGTCGAACCAATTTCGACATCAGAGGTAACAGCCATATTGCCGCGGTGCTGCTCGGTAATAATGTAGTGAGAGAAGGATAACCGCCCACCCGCATCATGATCTTCTGACTCGCCATCTTGGCTGAAGAACGGCTCAAACAGGTGCATCTGCTCTTCGTGGGTCAGCCCGATACCATTATGCTGCACCCGGATCCACAGGCTGTCATAGCACTCAGACAACATCAGCTTTATTTTTGGCTCGTAAGGATCGCTAGCCTGCGCAGCACGAGCCGAGATAGAGCGCATCGCGTGTCTGAAAAGACTTAACAGCACTTGCTGAAGTTCTGTGATATAGCAAGGCAATACCGGTAAATTCTCTTCGAAATCACGTTCGATCTTAAGGTCGCGGAACGTGAATGAGTCACTGCTGATCACATCGTTCGCAACGCCAACGGCACTCTCCATTACATCGATGACATTGGCCTGCTGTTTGCTCTGATGCTGGCTACGTGCAAACGCCACTAAGTTATTGGTAATCGTAGAGACCTGCGTGCCCTTTTCAGACATATCTGCCAGCAACGCCTCCAGCTTGGCAACTTTCTCTTTATCGGCCTCATCCTTAATGAAGTCATGCTGGGACAAAATGCCCTGAAAGCTCTTTAGGTCCAGCAAAATAGCTTGCAGCGGCGCGTTGATATCATGCGCCATGGTTGAGGCCAGCTCCCCCATGAACGACATCTTATCGTTATGGATAAGCATGTTCTCAGCGGTAATCTGCTTACTCACGTCATCCACCAGTATCACGACGCCCGGATGGTCAGCATCCCGTAACGGATAGATCGTAATGTCAAAGTGAGAAACGCTACGCAAACTTTGCTTAAGGTGGATGGTGCGGTTTTCGCGGATCGCCTGTTGAACCGTTTCTGGCTGGATTGTCGCCGAAGGGTAGACCTCCCATAAGTTTCGCCCAAGCGCATCATCCGCACTAATACCCGAGGCTTCTGCAACACGACGGTTCCACTGCGTAACTCGGCCCTCTTTGTCCAAGCTGATCAGCATTAACGGCATACTGGTGAGGATATCCTTGATATAGGACTCCGAAACCCGCAAACGGCTGGTCGTATTAACGTGCTGCTCCACCTCTTGGGCAAGAAGCTGGTTACTCTCTTGCAGCAACCGGTTGGATTCATCTAACGTCGCGGTGCGGTCTTTAACACGCTGCTCTAGCTCTTTACGAATCACGTTGAGTTCGTGGTTAGCTTTCTTTTCGCGGCGCTTAGTGAGAAACAGCCAGATGGCAATAATGGTAAGCAGGATGATCAGAATCCCGCTACTCCAGTTTGCTACGTACTGCCAGTTCGTGTTCCCCTGCTCATCTTTGATCGTAAACTTAATAGCTGCCTGTACAAACGGTGTCATCAGGAGCAGCACGAGGGGGAGTAAAAATTTCTGCATAAAGTTGTGGGCTCATCGCACAAAAAATGGATCTATGATCTTGTCGGAAACCGCCTGAGTATATCATCTCAGCCGACCGAGAGACCGCTAAATACTTGATAACAAGTCATATTCCAAAGTTCCCTTCCGATTATAGCAATTTCTTGCCGGTGACATTACCAATCCGTCGACACAAACATGCCTGCCCCTTGGCAGCGAAGGCACATCCCCATAGAATAGTCCGATTAACCGATTGGATACTAAAAGGGTTCCTATTGCCATGCGTGCAAGCCAATTTCTTATTGCTACTTTAAAAGAGACCCCATCTGACGCGGAAGTCGTCAGTCATCAGTTGATGCTGCGTGCCGGCATGATTCGTAAAGAAGCCTCTGGTTTATACTCGTGGCTGCCCATGGGCTTGCGTACGCTGCGTAAAGTTGAGCGCATCGTCCGCGAAGAGATGGACAACGCAGGCTCCCAAGAAGTTCTAATGCCCGCGATTCAGCCATCTGAGCTCTGGGAAGAATCGGGCCGCTGGGAGCAATATGGCCCTGAGCTACTGCGCCTTAAAGATCGCCACGGCCGTCCATTCTGTGTTGGTCCAACACACGAAGAGGTCATCACCGACCTAGTCCGTCGTGAACTGCGTAGCTACAAAGAGCTACCTGCAAACTTCTACCAAATTCAAACCAAATTCCGCGATGAAATTCGTCCACGCTTTGGTGTGATGCGCTCCCGTGAGTTCATCATGAAGGACGCTTACTCTTTCCACATCGATCGTGATTCACTGTGCCAGACCTACGACGTGATGTATCAGGCATACAACAACATCTTCACGCGCCTCGGTCTGGATTTCCGCCCAGTGATCGCCGATAACGGTTCGATTGGCGGTACAGGCTCGCACGAGTTCCACGTGCTCGCTGACTCCGGTGAAGATGATATCGCCTTCTCTAATGGCAGTGATTACGCAGCCAACGTGGAGATGGCAGAAGCATTAGCACCCGCAGCCGAGCGTGCTGCCGCTAGCGCTGAGATGACCCTTGTCGACACGCCTGATGCAAAAACGATCGAGCAATTGGTAACGCAGTTTGAGCTGCCTATCGAGAAGACGGTCAAAACACTCATCGTTAAAGCTGCAGAAGACGCCGAAGTGGACTTCGTTGCGCTATTGGTGCGCGGCGACCACGAGCTTAACGAGATCAAAGCTGAGAAGCAGCCACTGGTTGCAGCTCCGCTTACCTTCGCAACTGAAGAGGAGATTCGCTCGGTGATCAATGCAGGTCCGGGCTCCCTTGGTCCTGTGAACCTGACAATTCCGTGCATCATCGACCGCAGCGTTGCGGTGATGTCTGACTTCGGTGCAGGTGCCAATATCGACGGCAAGCACTACTTCAACATCAACTGGGAACGCGATGTCGCAACACCTGAAGTTGCAGATATTCGTAACGTTGTTGAGGGTGATCCAAGCCCATGTGGCCAAGGCACACTGCAAATTAAGCGCGGTATCGAAGTGGGCCACGTGTTCCAGTTGGGCACTAAGTACTCCGAAGCGATGAACGCGACCGTTCTAGATGAGAACGGCAAGGCAACAGCTGTTGAGATGGGCTGTTACGGCATTGGTGTGACACGTGTAGTCGCTGCAGCTATTGAGCAAAACCACGACGAGAACGGCATCATCTGGCCAAAAGCGTTAGCGCCATTCCAAGTGGTACTGGTTACGCTGAACTACGATAAGTCTGAAGATGTTCGCCGTGTGGCAGACGATCTTTACGCGCAGCTGCAAGCGGCCGGTGTCGAAGTTCTGCTAGACGACCGTAAAGAGCGCCCAGGCGTTAAATTTGCAGATATGGAACTAATCGGCATCCCGCATCGTTTGGTTATCTCTGACCGCGGCATCAAAGCTGAAACCTTTGAATACAAAGGCCGCCGTGATGATGAGAAGCAAGACGTAGCCGCTGAGGGTATCGTTGAGTTTATCAAACAGCAGATCGGCTAATGCTGCCCTCTGCTAACGAAAAGAGCCTCCATTAGGAGGCTTTTTTATTGCTATGTAGACCCGTAAAAAGTCAAAACAGGCAACACGACTCATACAAAAAAGGGACCTAGCGGTCCCTTTTTCATCATCACGTGTAACTACCCCTGCTTGAGCTTTTTGAAAATCACTTTCAAGCTCTTTTGCATACGGCCAATCGCGTCTGCCAGCTCACCAATCTCATCTTTTGAATCGACAGAGATATTGGTGTTCAGCTTACCCAAACTCATCTGGCGTGCGCTTTCAGACAATTCAAGAATTGGTTTTACCAGTGCTCGGTTCGAGAACCATAAGTTAATTAAGACAATCACGATTAAGATCGCCACACCGACGCCCGACGATATAACCACTGTTGCTTGTATTTTTGCATCAACCTCAGCTTGTTTTAACGCAACAGCATCATCGATATCATCAATATAAAAGCCAGTTCCTAGCACCCAACCTAATGGCTTAATATCAACGGCATAACTCAGTTTCGGCGCCTCTGTACCCCGTGACGGTTTATCCCAAAGATACTCGACATAACCACCACCGTTACGCCCCGCTTTGATCAGATCTGCAATAAGCGGCGTACCGTTTACATCTTTCAGCTCAATGACGTTGCGCCCTTCAAGCTCTGGCTTAGCGGCGTGAATCGTCATCACCCCATCGTAGTTCAGTCCGAAAATGTAACCATCTTCATCACCATAAGAGATCGCACGCACTGCGGTGTACACTTGGCGCTTCATCTCTTCAACATCCAACTCAGATGTTAGAATAGGACGAATCGAGCTTTCGGTAATCTCGATATAATTAAGCAGAGATTCGCGCTTTGATGCCATCATGGTGGTTCGAATCTGATTCACTTCTTGCTCGCCAAGAGAGCGAAGTTGATAGATCGAAACAAGCATCAGTGCGATAACGGTTAGGATCAACGGAACAGCAGTCAGCAGAAGGATCTTCTGCTTAATTTTGAGATTTCTCACGAGTCCAACTCCAAGGGCCAAGAGGTCGCATCCGACAACCTCACTATATTATTGTTATTTAAAGGCTTCATGGGCGTGTTTGCCAACGCATAGGACTATATTCGGTTCTTCACCGAATGGAAAGCATGATTAAAGTGGAAAGCGTTGCGGCTCGATCTCAAGGGATACGCCATAGGTCTTAGAGATCGATTCTCGAATGCGCTCGGCAAGCTGCAGCAACATATCGATCTCGCCACCACCAGTGTGAGTTAGCACCAGTGCTTGCTGTTGGTGAACACCAACGCAGCCCTCTTGGTAGCCCTTCCAACCGGCCTGATCAATCAACCAACCTGCCGCTAGTTTCATACCATTTCCCGATGGAAACGCCACAATCTTAGGGTACTGCTTATGCAAAGTTTCATAATGGGCCTGCGAAACGACTGGGTTCTTAAAAAAGCTCCCAGCATTACCCAATACGGCAGGGTCTGGTAGTTTCTGTTGGCGTAAAGCGATAACCGTCTCGAAAACCTGCTTAGGCGAAGGTGACAACTCCCCTTGCTGCGCCAACGCATCGCTTAATGCCTTGTAACGACATACCGATATCGACTCTCGCGCGAGTTGGAGTGTAACTTGGGTAATGACGTAACGCCCCGGGGTGCGCTTAAACAAGCTGTCACGATAAGCAAACTCGCACGCCAAATTATCGAAGCGAACAAAGCGTTCATGTTGCAGATCGAACGCTCTTACACAAACCGCAACATCACACAGCTCAGTGCCATACGCACCGATATTCTGCACGGGCGCAGCGCCCACCTTACCGGGTATCAGCGCCATCGACTCAATACCCGACAACCCCTGATCAATGCTCCAGCCCACAAAATCGTGCCAATTTTCGCCCGCATTGACAGTGACAAGCGCATCATTGTGCAGCTCAATCCCGCGGATGTTGATGAACAACACAACCCCTTCGATACGGGGCGCTATAAGGATGTTAGAGCCACCACTCAGCACGTGGATCTTGAGATTCTCGGCCTTGGCAAAGGCTACTGCCTCAAGAAGGTCGGCCTCCGAATCAATCTGAATAAAGTACTGAGCAACAGAGGAGAACCCCAACGTATTGAGCTGTTGCAGAGAATGATCTGCTAAAACGTTCATGCCATCAGCTTTTTCTGAATATCTACCAACAACCCCATCGACGCATTCTCAACAAGGTCTAGCACGTGCTCGAAGCCCGATTCACCACCGTAGTAAGGATCCGGCACCTCTGACTCAACGCACTGCGCAAAATCAAGCAATAACCCTAGGTGGCCATCATAATCCTGCGGAGCAATGGCTTGTAAATTTGCCAAATTCTCATTGTCCATCGCTAAGATGTAATCAAATGCTTCAAAGTCACTCGCACTAACCTGCCGCGCACGCAACGAAGACAGATCATACCCGCGGTTTGCGGCAGCGGCACTTGAGCGCTGATCAGGAGACTTGCCAATATGGTAAGCCGCTGTCCCCGCTGAATCTACGCTAACCAAACCTGAAAGCCCCGCTTGCGCGACCATATCTTCAAATACACCATGCGCACTAGGAGAGCGGCAAATATTGCCGAGACAGACAAAAAGAACGGATTTTTTATTTCCCATCAAAAAATCATACCTTACTGCGTTATTGGAAAGAGCCTAGACATCAAACTGGCGCGGACATTATAAAGCAAACTGGCCGCAAAGAGCGTTATGCGACAAAAGCTCAAACGATATTCCTTCTCGCACATGGCCCTAACTACAAAACAGAATCGAGCCACTGCGCGAGCTTGGCTACTAGTACCTGTTGAAACTCAGCGCGATCGAACCCGTCTGGATCTTTTGCAACAGGGCCGAGTTCCACCTTTAACGCATCAGGAAACGTTGTTAAAAAAGAGAAGTGGCCCGCGTTAGCGATAACCTCATGAGTCAGCAGGGTTGCATCGGGTAAGCCGTTGGCAATTACGGCAGCGTTGTAACGCGTTGTGAGTACTTGATCAAACTCAGCACTAAGCATAAGAACCGGTATATCGACCGCCGCTAACTCTCTGTCGGCTGCAAATAGCACGCCTACGGGGGCCATGAGAGCCAGTGCTTTTACCCGTGAGTCTTTAGGGTGCTGAATAGAAACCTCTTTCAACCCACCAGCACGAGCTGCAAGGCAATACGAGTCGGTTAGCGTATTCGTAAGGCACTGCTCAAGCAGTGTATTGGTAGAGGCAACACCTCCAGCAACCGTCAGCGCCGTGTAGCCGCCCACCGAGTGCCCTAGCACCGCGATCTTATCGGATTGAATATGGTTATGTACTGGCGCTAGCGCGAGCAAAAAATCGATAGCCGAAGAGATATGCTTGGGGCGCTCAGTATAGTTTTGTACAGAACCTGCTCGCGTATTGTCACGAAAGTTATTCCCAGGATGTAACGGCATTGCCACGATAAAACCACGACTCGCTAACCCAACAGCGATATGGTTATAAGACAAGGGGCTAGCACCGGAACCATGGGAAAAAACCGCCAAGGGAAAACGCCCTTCTGCCATCGGAGCACCTATAGCTAAACTTAGATGAAAAGGCCCAAACTCCACATGCTTTGCATCCGCCTGAGTAGGATAAAACACCATCATATCGAAGCGCTCAGCACCGCCCGCTGGCGCTACCTCCACGCGTTTGAAGCCAACATCATATGCTAAAGAGACGCTTGAGAAACCACAGCACAGAGCCACCAACACGCTAAGAAAATACTTCATCATCGTTCCTTGAAAATTAAAAAACTGTGATAGCAAATACGCTTAAAACCGAATCATGATTATAGATCAGGCAGACTCTTTCAGCTTACGGAGCGCAATGCCGGCTATAACTAAGCCTCCGCCAATAAGGAGGCCAAAGGGCACTGTCGGTATGGCTGCCGCCGCTGGGCTAGGCACAGTGAGAAGCGGCGAAAGTACATAAAGATGACGACTGTTATTTGAGTTAGCCGCATTTGCCCAATCTTGATCCGTCTCACCCAGACCTCCTACCGCACACCCGCCGAGAATTGCATAGCCTAATGTTCTACCTACTACTCGCTGCCCCAAAGCATCAAACCCAGTGAATGCCCATTCGCTTGATAAAAGCATATTACCGTTCTCGTCACTTTTCTAAAGTAAGCCAGTTTGTATCCCACTTTGATTAAGTCCTGTTAGTAACTCCGCCATCAGGATAAGTGCAGGCAGCTTGAATTTGATATCAGCTAGGCCAAAAGGGCTCATAAACGCGTCAACGCTTTGGAACGATCCAATAGGTTAACTAGTAAACTTATGAGGGAAACAGTAAGACTTTACTCCCTGTCAGAGACACTGGGCATATTTTCATAATTGCTTGCCTTCCATAGCTGATTTAATCTGTCTCAAGATACCTAGTTAATGGAAAATTTATGCACAAGACTATAATTTTTGCGCTGATTACAGCCCTTTCAACTACTGCTACTGCAGAACCAAGGGTCGATGCCTCAACCGATGAAAAACTGCAAGCATCACTTACAAAGATGTATGAATCCGTACCAGCAGGATCTAAAAAAAAGCTGGAAGATGCTATTCAAAATTTAGTCTATATGGACTTTTTTTGGCCCGATAGAAAATATAGCAATGAGCAAATTGAGGCTAACTTGCGGGAACGCTTAACCGGAAGAACTGCTACAGCTCTAATAGAGCTGAGTGAACAACTTATTGCTGAGCAAAAGATTTTACGTAGCCAAGAAAACCACTGACTCCCTCCCTCAAATCAAGCAACACCCTCCTCAACGTAGCACTTGTTACATAGCGCTCTATTTAGGAAACAGTATTTCAATCCCGCCTAAACTTTAATCGCCACGCGCACAGAAAACCTATCAGGGCTAGGTTGCTCGGCTACGATTGAGCCGCCGAGTGTGTCAACCACTCGCTTCGCCAGCGCAAGGCCGATACCCAGCCCACCGGAGTTGCGACTACGGCTTTTATCCGCTCGATAAAATGGCGTAAACAACTGCGCGATCACCTCTGCTGGAATTGCATCACATGGGTTCTCAATGGTCACTGCAACGCTATCGGCACTCCTGCATAACGTGATCTTTACATCAGCTTTTGTATAGTGATGTGCGTTAGCCACTAGATTGTCCAGCGCTAACGTCAGCAGGGCTTTATCTGCCATCAAAACGGCAGGCTCGGCGGGGAGTTCAAGGTTGATTAGATTGGCATTATCATAACTCTGGCACAAATGCGTCAGCAAACCATTGAGATTTACAGGTTCAAGGTACAGCTCATCCCTTTCGATGCGGCTAAACGCTAGCACCGCCTCCGTAATATCCTCTAGCTGCTGCACATATTGATCTAGCCGCCCTAGCCCCACTTGCAAAGATGGCTCATTTGCTTTTGCTGCCAATAGATCAAGCGCAAAACGGATACGTGCCACTGGCGTGCGCAACTCATGGGGGATCGCTGCAATTATCACTTGCTGCTCAGACACAAGCCGTTGGATCTGTTCCGCCATCGAGTGAAATGCTTCGCTGATATTGGGCAAGGCCTTCATAGCCTCGCGCGGCAACTGCGTTTGCTGCAACCCGGTGAACTCAGATAGGGCCACTTCCAATGCGCTCAAGGGTTTGTTTAGCCGATACAGCAGATAAGCGATGCCCAAGAACATGGTCAACAAAACCACCACTAATGGCCCGATAAGCAAAAACAGTAACGGCCCCTCAAGGTCGGAGGGATCAACCCACTCGCTCTCCCCTTCTTTAAAGCGAATGAATTGTCCCTCCTGTGGACTGGGGTAAAAGGTATAGAAATCTTCGTCGTCCGTTGCCATAAAGAAACCTGTGATCGTCTCTTCAATCGTAAACGGCTCACTCTCTTCAGGGAGTTCCGACGCCTTTATTAGCTCAGCACTTAATTCAAAGTAACTGTGATACGCTGCCAATAGTTCTGGCCACTCATCAACGGGCGCCGCTGCCAGCTTTGGGCGCACCACTTGATACTCAAACGCACTCTCTTGGCGAAACTCGATACGGCTAAAGTCCGCAAACTGCGGGACCACAACGATCGTTAAGATCGCTGCAATCCCCAACGCCATAATCAAACAGATACCAAGATAAGCTTTGATAAACAGTCGGCGCATTCAACGTCTCCAGCCAGCGCTAAGTTAAAGAGCGCACTTTAGCACTATCTCAAGCGTACCGACTAACCGACGACTTTGTGACCACGCTGTTTCATACAGCTGATCACAATATTTTTGCGCTCATCACGGGTTTCCCACGCACGGCCACCGCTACCTACCGCAGCGCCAACAAGCGCGCCACCCACGATATCGCCGGTATCACCGCCAGAGCCTGCCAGTGCGCCTAACGCAGCACCTAACAGCGCCTCACTTTTAGTATCGCCATTGAGGTACTCGCGTTGCTCCGATAACTTCTGACACGCGGCCAAATCTTGCTGAAAACGTAGATCCTTCGGGCCATCAACAAGCGGCGTATATTGGCTGGATGTATTGGCACAGCCAGTTAGGAGTAGTAATGCAAAAGCGCTAGCGGATAAGGTAATATGGTTGCTCAGTTTCATCGTAATTCCTCTCAAGTTAAGTGTTGCAGGCTTCAAGCTGCATCCTGTGAATGAGAGAGATAATAGCGCTGAGCCGCGCGGGAATAAGTTGCGTTTCGGTGAGCAATTGTAAGGGTTTGTAAGCCGCTTCGGAAAAACAGTAAGGCGACTGCTGAATGAGCACTCCACAACAGATTCTGCTCGTCGAGGATGACGCGCCACTTGCCGAAATGATGACAGAGTTCTTAACTCAGGAGGGCTATCATGTCTCCTGCTTCATGGATGGCGATAGCGCCTTTCAGGCACTCGATACCAGCCACTATGATCTAGCGATTTTCGATCTTATGCTGCCGGGACGTGATGGGCTTGAACTAAGCCGCCAACTGCGTAAAACCAGCGACTGCCCCATCTTGATATTAACCGCTAAAGACGACGATATGGTTGCAGCGGCATCTTTACAACTTGGCGTCGATAACTATCTCCAAAAGCCGATCCGGCCACACCTTTTGCTAGCCCATATACACGCATTGCTGCGCCGCGTACAAAACGGCTCCGCAACACCGGAGAACCGCTTACAGGTCGACCTGCACACCTACGAAGCCCACCTAGATGGCCAGCGCTTAAACCTAACTAGTGGTGAGTACCAGTTGCTAGCTTATCTGTACGAACGCCACGGCGATATCGTCCCTAGAGAGCAGCTCTATCAAGATATACGCGGCATCCCCTTCGATGGCCTCGACCGCTCTATCGACCTGCGTATCTCTACGTTGCGTAAAAAGCTTGGTGATGAATCCGCCCCCTACCGGCACATCAAAACCATTCGCGGTAAAGGTTATCTACTGGCGCTGAACTGACCCTGCGCCTTGCATAAAGCGGCAAAACGCTCTCCTACATGTAGCCACGCAGCTCACAGCAGTGTTAGTGTGCGAGTATTCCGTCTGTTTACCACATAAAAATAATGCGCTGCAGGCTAACCCTCGGTTACCACGGCTAAGCGCTCCAGATCAGACTTGGGAGTATCCACATGCGTCAGATGAAGCCACTACCCCGCCGTAAACCCACGCCACTACCGAGCCTTAATATTGTTCCAGAAATCGAGGCACGGGGTGATCTCAAACGTGTTTATGAGGATACCAAGCAGATACTCGGCGTGCCTTGGATGGGTGTCGTCACTATGGCGTTTGCCAGCTACCACAATTTTTACGAGGTACTTTGGCAAGGCGTTCGTGAGACGTGTGGTACAGAGCAGTTCTCTCAAGCCTGCATTAGGCTGCAAGAGTATGTGGAATTACGCGCTAGGGAGATTCCAACAACGGATCTTTCAGATACGCTCATGCAACAGGGGTACTCAGAGCGCGAGCTTGGCCAAATCATGGCCACTATAGAGGTCTTCGCGAAGGGCAACATGCCGTATCTGCTCATTGCATCACTGACCCGCGCAATACTAGAGGGCCACGAGTTACCCGTATCACCAACATCTGCGGCCCCAATGACCAAACCAACCGACCAATTAGCACCATTACTCCTAGTAGAGGAGCACCATGCCACGCCTGACCTTCAACAGGTTTATGCAGATATAAAAAGCACATTAGGCCTGCCGTTTGTGAACACAGATTATCGTGCGCTAGCACGTTGGCCCAGTTACTTTACGGCAGCATGGAAGGACCTACAGCCCCATATCGATACACCGCGTTATGAGCAGATCCTTACCGATATTCACAGCAAAGCGCTCGACATCATCTCAGAGCTACCAGTGCGTGAGGGCCTGAATACACAGACCCTAATCAATGCAGCTGCGCGTGATACTAACCGCGAATCCGTTTTGCGTGTCGTTGAGCTATTTCAATACCTATTACCGGGCTTGATCACCAACGTCGCGGTCTTCAAACACCAGTTGGCTAACATACATCGCTGATGCAACAGCATCGCAGCTGAAGGCGCTGCAATATCAGCGCGATCGTGCAGGTTTAAACAACCGCAGGTTGCAGTAGCTGTAAGCTCACCGATTCCAACCACGGCTCAACCGTCTGTTGGAACGCTTTTAAATGCGCCGTTTGAAAGTGCTCCTCAAGGTGATCAAGGCTTTCCCATTGCTCTAGCAAGGTGATCGTATCCATACGTTGCGCCGCTTGCCTGGCTACCGTATCTGCCATATCAATCGTCGGTAAATACTGGTAACAACCCGCTTCTGCTAATACGTCGTCACGAATATCCAACAAGGCATCAAGCACTTGCTGTCTCTGGCCGGGCTTTGCGGTGATCGTCGCTACTAGATGTAACATGCGTTTTTACTCCAAAAAAAGCGGGAGTTAACTCCCGCCGTTTAGGTTATGCCGTTGCTGAGTCTTGCAGCATGGGGTAATCCGTGTAGCCTTCAGCGCTTTGCGTGTAGAACGTTGCAGGGTCTGCTTCGGCTAGTTCTGCGCCCACTTTAAAACGCTCAGGTAGATCTGGGTTGGCAATAAACGGGACACCAAAAGCGATGGCGTCCGCTTCACCACTGGCAACCGCCGTGGCCGCTTCGTCATGGCTGTAGCCCATGTTTAGGATTAGATTGCCTTGGTAGTGCTCGCGCATCGGGCTCACCACATCGCCCTGCTGAGCACCAAAGAAGTCGGTACGCATTAGGTGAACATAAGCGAGGTTGTAATCGTTTAGGCGCTTAGCTAACCATGTGATTAAACCAACGGGATCACTATCACGCATATCGTTAAAGCTATTTAATGGTGATAGGCGAACGCCAACTCGGTCGCTCCCCCAGACATCAACCGCCGCTTCTATCGCTTCGAGTAGCAAGCGCGCACGGTTCTCAATGGGGCCGCCGTAAGGACCTTCGCGGTGGTTTGTGCCATCACGCAAGAACTGATCCAGCAGATATCCATTCGCGCCATGTACCTCAACACCATCAAAACCCGCTCGTTTGGCGTTTTCAGCAGCAGCTCTAAACTGCGCGATAATTTCTGGCAGCTCCTCATCTGAAAGCGCACGCGGTTCGGTGTAGCTCTTTTTGCCTTCGGGCGTGTGCACCTCTTCGTTAGCAATCGCTATCGCGCTCGGTGCAACTGGCACACGGCCATCATTTAACAGCGGATGACACGCACGGCCGCCGTGCCAAATTTGCAGAACAATTTTGCCGCCTTTCGCGTGTACCGCATCCGTAACACGCTTCCACGCCGCCACTTGTGCATCCGAATAGATGCCCGGCTCACGCCAGAATGCAGAGCAGCCCTCTGCGATCATCGTGGCTTCTGCGATAAGCAAACCAGCCGATGCGCGCTGGGCATAGTGCTCGGTCATAAGGTCAGTGGGGACATGGTCTGCATCGGCACGTGTGCGCGTCAGCGGGGCCATAAGAATGCGATTATTCAGTTCGATAGCGCCCAGTTGTAAGGGGCTAAACAGTGTATTCATCGAAAATCCTCGAATCTGTCTGCGGTTTTAGGCCGGCTTGTGGCGCCTAAATTGATTAACTCAGCGGCTATTACAACAAGTGATAACATCACTGGGTAGAGAGGAAAAAATTGAAACGGTTGTAACGATTAGTAGTAACCAACCCGAATTGGACAACCACATTTTTTTGAGCGCTACTGATCCCACAGCGGCGAAAAATCCGGTGCAGCGATTCGCTCGCCCCTGTCCAGCTGCCCAATCGCCGCCATATTGTCTGCGCTTAAGAGCAGATCAAGTGCACGCAAGTTACAGGCTAAATTCGCTGGTTTTGTCGAAGATGGAATGGTCACTAACCCCTGTTGCAACTGCCACGCTAACACCACCTCTGCAACCGAAACGCCGTGTTCATTCGCAATGGTTTTAAGTGTTGTATCACTCATCACTTTACCCACCGCTAGCGGCATATAGCCGGTCACTTGAATACCATGCGATTGGCAATGCGCGATCACGTTACGGTTTTGTAGATAGGGATGTACCTCCACTTGGTTCGTGAAGATCGCTCCATCTCCCAATATACTGATCGCCTCATCCAACTGCGCATTAGTAAAGTTGGATACCCCAATATGGCGCGTTAGGCCCTGCGCTTTCGCTTTGGCTAGTTCACCAAGATATTGGTGCATATCAGCATCGTCGCTCATATCGGGCCAATGGATGAGCAGCAGATCTAATGATTCAATCTGCAGCTTAGCGAGGCTCTCGTGCACGCTGGGTAAAAAACGCTCCAGCGATAGGTTTTCTAGCCACACTTTGGTTGTGATAAACAGCTCATCGCGCGCGATAGTACTGGCGGCAATGGCTTGGCCAACCTCAGCCTCATTCCCGTAGATCTGCGCAGTATCAATATGGCGGTAGCCTGCCAACAACGCATTCTTCACGGCCATAAATGCGACATCGCCCTCAAGACGAAACGTGCCCATACCCAGCTTAGGTACTGTGTTCATTGTTCTCTCCAAAATAATCATTCCAAAACTATTGTTGCCACAAAGCAGAAATTGCTCATCCCGCCCTTGTGCCGTTTGGTTGTTCATCAAAAGACGTGATGGCCATCCAATAAACGGGGTGTTCGCCATCACGTTAAATTTGGCTATATCAGCCGTAGCTGTGTTATGCCGCTTGGTATTGATCTCTGCTATCCAGAAATCCAGACAGACGGGTGAGTAACAACGCAAGCACCACGATCAAAGCTCCAATCCACGTCGTATCCATCAACGACATATCTTCAATAATGATGCCCCCAAGAAGTGAGCCAAGCGCGATACCAACGTTGAAAGCGGCGATATTTAATCCCGAAGCCACATCCACCGCGTGAGGCGTAAAGCGCTCGGCGAGCTGCACAACATAAACTTGCAAGCCCGGCACATTGCCAAAGGCAAATGCACCCCAAATGAGGATAGTGATCACCGCAGTGATCTGATGACCGGCAGTAAAAGTAAACACCAGCAGCACTAACGCCAGTGCCGTAAAGATGATGTGTAGCGCTTTGATCGGCCCCATACGATCAGCCATGCGACCGCCCCAAATATTGCCAACGGCGACCGACACCCCATACACCAGCATAATCAAACCGATAGCGCCGGACTCAAACCCCGAAACTTGCTCAAGGATGGGCGCTAAAAACGTGAAAGCGGTAAACGTACCGCCGTAGCCCACAGCCGTCATGGCGTAGACCAGTAACAAACGCGGCTGAGTAATCACAGCGAGCTGTTGCGATAAGCTTGCCGGAGCCGACTGCTTAAGATCTTTCGGGACAAGCAGCGCACTGCCGATCAGCGCCAATAAACCTAATACCGAGACCACCATAAAAGTGGCGCGCCACCCAAAGTTCTGGCCAATCCACGTCCCCAGTGGCACACCGGTCACCAGCGCAACCGTTAGCCCGGTAAACATGATGGCTATCGCGCTAGCTTCCTTATCTTTAGCAACCAAGCTTGTAGCGATGGTCGAGCCAATCGAGAAGAACACTCCATGGGCTAACCCCGTCAAGATGCGTGCTGTGATCAACGAGCTGTAGCCAGGAGCCATCCACGCCAACACATTACCCACCACAAACAGAGCCATAACAGTCATCAATACGTTTTTGCGCCGCCAGCGGCCTGTTAACGCGGTTAACACCGGTGCACCTATCGCCACACCTAGCGCATATAAACTCACTAAAAGGCCCGCCGAGGGCAGTGAGACATTTAGATCTTCTGCGATGGTGGGCACTAACCCCACAATCACAAATTCTGTTGTTCCAATTGCAAAAGCACTGAGCGTCAGCGCCAGCAAAGCAATAGGCATATCAATCTCCGAACGTTAGTTAAGTTGCGGAGCAGTATGCCGAATGCTATTTTTTGCAAAAACAGCATAAGTCACAAAAGATCTTTACATAAATGGCAATAGTTACGCGTACTGACGATCTACACATCTTTCTCACCGTGATCGACTGCGGCAGCTTCTCGGGCGCCGCACGCATTTTGGATATCCAAGTGGCTAAGGTGTCACGCGCGGTGAGCCGTTTAGAGCAGTCGCTAGATTGCACACTACTCAACCGCACCACACGCAAACTAGAGTTAACCGAAGAGGGCCGCCTTTTCAGCGAACAAGCCCGCACCGGTTTGAGCCAGCTTGCCGCGGCTGAGGAGCAGGTGCGCACACTGAAAAAAGCACCAGCAGGCCGTCTGCGCGTTGATGCTGTCACACCGTTCATCCTGCATCAGTTGGTGCCGCTTATGGCGGAGTTTCGGCGTCTCTATCCGCAGATTACATTGGAGCTTGCTGCCAATGAGAACATTATCGACCTGATCGAGCGTAAGACCGATGTGGCGATCCGAATCGGCGCGCTGCAAGACTCAAACCTCCATGCGCGTTTCCTAGGCCGCAGCCCTTTGCATATCGTTGCAGCACCAAGTTACCTTGAAGCCGCTGGCGAACCGCATACACTGGCAGCACTAGAAGATCATCAAATCATCGGCTTTAGCGATGCGCCCCACCTAAACAAATGGCCGCTCACATCTCCGCTCACCCTTACGCCCACCTTGAGTAGCAGCAGCGGCGAAACGATCCGCCAACTCTGCATAGCTGGCCACGGATTAGCTCTCTTGTCGGAGTTCATGATTGGCGATGATCTACGCCAAGGACGCTTACAAACCGTGCTCGCCAACCAAATCAGCACACCCAATACACGCGAGCAGGTAAATGCGGTGTACTACCGAAACACCAGCTTATCGCGGCGCATATCTGCGTTTCTCGACTTTATCGAGCCGCGCCTAACCTTAGCGAGCAACCTAAATTAACCCGTGATCCGCGCAACCACCTTGCCTAGCGTGCGCTGCTCTCGCAGTGTCATAAGCGCATCGCCAATATCATCAAGGGCGATAACATCAAGCTGCGGTACACGGATTGCGCCCATCTCTAGCAACGTCGAAAACGCGACACCCGCGCGTACGATACTATTGTGCCCTTTGACACCATTAACATGGCCAGAGCCTAAACTCAGTTGGTGAAAGCTCAACCCTTTGAGGAATGCACCGGGATACTGCTGCGCATTGATTGTGTCCACCAGCTCCACCATCTGCCCTTCAAAGCCTAGGCTCAGCGCGGCCAGCTTGGCATTCTCACCGCCAACCGCATCTAGTGCCGCTTCAACACCCTGCTGATCCGTAATCTGCATCACCTGCTCGGGAATGTTTTGCGTGCGGTAGTCCAGTGTGTGGGTCGCACCTAGCGAGCGCAGATAATTGTGCTTTTCTGCTGAGCCCGTGGCGATAATCGTCTCCACATCAAACCTACGCGCCAGCTGGAGCGCAAAGCTCCCCACACCACCGGCGCCACCCATAATAAGCAAGCTGTTGTGGGGAACATGAAGCTTGTCAACGAGCGCACGATACGCAGTCCAGCCTGCACAAGGCGTTGCTGCTGCGAGTGTTGATGCCACATTGGGGTGTGCGATTAACGTGCGGGCATCTTGGGTCGCATACTCAGCAAAGCCACCATGCGCTCGGCGCATATCCCCGTGGTACAGCACGTAGTCGCCCACTTTCCAATCGGTTACCGCATCACCAACAGCGCAGATCTCCCCTGCCACATCCAAACCGCCGACAAATTGATCATCCATATCTGGCACCATGGTATGCCAGTGATGAATTTTCGCATCGACGGGGTTAAGCCCGACGGCATGTACTTTTACGCGCACATCATAAGGGCTCTTGATCGGTGGCAAAGGTAACGTTTGCGTAACAAACCGGTCGCGATCTTTGCTGTAAGTAATTGCTTTCATGTAGCTTTTGTATCCGAATCTCAATTAAAAATTAGCTGGTGTATGCGCCACTTGAGTAGTGCAGCTCGTAACTATGGCTGTAGATCTCAACGATGTTGCCAAACGGATCTTCCATATAGATCATGCGGTACGGCTTCTCGCCGGGGTAATAGTAGCGTGGTGCCGGCATCCGCTTTTTACCGCCAGCGGCGACGATCTTCTCGGCCAGCTCCTCAAGGTTGGGATCTTGAACGCAAAAGTGGAATACGCCGGTTTTCCAATACTCAAAGTTATCTTCTGGGTTCTCTTGGTTTTTAAACTCGAACAGCTCAACACCTATCCGGTCACCGGTGGATAGGTGGGCAATACGGAAACGCTCCCAGCCTGCGCCGAATACATCGGTACACATCTCACCAATCGCCGATTCGTCTTCGGTGATCTCAGTGGGTTCCATGATCAGGTACCAACCCATCACTTGAGTGTAAAACTCAACGGCTTTCTCAAGATCAGGTACTGAGATGCCGATGTGGGAAAAAGTGCGTGGATAGGGCTGCATAACTTCACCTCATTCATATCTGTTTCGATTGAGTGAAAGCATAATGCCGCGCTACAATTACATAAAATTATGATTTGTTTTTATTTTGATAACTTAAAATTATGATAAATCCGATATGGTTGAAAACCTTCCAAACGCTTGTGGAGGTGGGGCACTTCACCCACACCGCCGAGCAACTTTTTATGACGCAGCCCGGTGTAAGCCAACACCTGCGCAAGCTTGAGGAGGCCTGCGGCCATCCCCTTATCCAGCGCGAGGGCAAGCGCTTCGAAATCACTGAGCAAGGCCAAGCCGTGTATCGCTATGCGCTTGAGCAGCAAGCCCAAGAGGCCGAACTCCTCGCCAGCCTAAGCGAAGACAACCCGCATCAAGGCATATGTAAGCTCTCCTGCTCTGGTGCCGTAGCCATGCGGATCTATGCGCCAATGTTGGCAAAGCAGCGCCGCCATCCAGGCCTACGCATCGAGCTGGAAGCCGCGCCCAATACCCGCATCATGCATCAGGTGCGTGAAGGTTTGATCGATATGGGCATCGTAACCAGGGCGCCAGAAGAGGCGCACTTTAAGGTCGAGCCGATAGGTAGCGAAACTCTCTGTCTCATCTTACCTAAAGCTCATACCGTGGATCAGCCTATCGCAAAAACACTGGGCCAGCTGGGCCTGATTGAGCACCCCGACGCGATGCAATACTTAGCGCTCTACTGCAACCAATGTGGCGATCCAGAGCTGGCTGACTTGCCACTGCATGAGCTACCACGCACAGGCTACATCAACCAGTTACATCAGATTTTACTGCCCGTCGCGCAGGGGTTGGGGTTCACGGCACTGCCCTACTCAGCCGTTGAGAGCTTCGCAGATCAAGACGCGCTGGTGATCCACTCACCAAACCACGCGGTGGTTGAACCTCTGTTTTTGATCACCAAGCGACACCGAGAACTGCCATCACGCTTCACCGCCATCAAGACCCTGCTGCAAGCACTGCTCGGGTAAGCGCCGTTAAAACCGGCCAAACGCGCCTAAGCTGCAATATTTTACAATCCACGATCACCTAAACGCGCCATCATCCCCTTTGCAAACCCACAGGCTTACAGGAACTCTCTTGCTATGGCATCCAACGACTCATGTATTGAAGATACCGTTAGTTTCACCAGCGATAACATCGCCGCTGCCGCACCTGAAATAGTGCAAGCGATGGCACAAGCCTGCCAAGGCAACGCGCAACCCTATGGCGGCGATGCCCTTACGCAAAACGTTGAAGCGCAGCTTAAAGCCATCTTTGAGTGCGATCTCCAACTCTTTCTGGTGCCGACAGGTTCGGCGGCCAACGCCATCAGCCTTGCGGCATTGACTCCTCCTTGGGGAGCGATCTTGTGCCACCAAGAGAGCCATATCAATAACGATGAGTGCGGTGCACCTGAGTTTTTCACCGCAGGTGCCAAGCTTATTGCTGTTGCAGGTACCCACGGCAAACTCGATCCACAAGCGCTTACCCAAGCCGCCCGCAACAAACGGGGCGATGTTCATTCTGTGGAGCCGACCACCGTGAGCATTACGCAAGCAACCGAGGTGGGTAGCATCTACGCGTTAGACGAGCTGAACGAGATAGGCCAGATCTGCCGTAATGAAGGGCTAAAGCTACATATGGATGGCGCACGCTTTGCCAATGCGTTGTCGGCGCTGGGCTGCACACCCGCTGAGATGACGTGGAAAGCCGGGGTGGATGTTCTGTCATTCGGTGCCACAAAAAATGGTTCCTTGTGTGCGGAAGCGATCATACTCTTCGACAAAAGCTACGCCCAAGAGATCGCTTTTCGCCGTAAACGCGGTGGCCACCTACTCTCCAAAATGCGTTTCCTATCAGCGCAGATGCACGCCTATCTGGCTGATGATCTGTGGCTAACCAACGCGCGCCACGCCAACCTGATGGCAGCAAGACTAGCAGCGGGTTTGTCGGCTTTGAGTCGCGTGAGCCTTATCGCACCAACTGAATCCAATATTATCTTTTGCCGTATGCCGACTAAGATGATCGCAGCACTTCAGCAGCAGGGTTTTCAGTTCTATCACGACCGCTGGGGAGATGGTATTGTGCGGTTAGTCACCTCGTTTGCGACCACGCAAGCGCAGGTTGATACGTTTATAGCAGCGGCAGCGCAACTCAATCAAAACACCGATTAGCTCAAAATTTATGAGAGATCAGATCCAATATCAGCATATCGATGCAAACTCCAACCTGATACTGAGCGAAGGCACCTACGCCAACTTTACGTTTAAGCCTCACTATCATCTGGATTACCACATCGGCATGGTGGTGAAAGGGGTGCAGCGCCAGCAGTTTCGTGGGCGCTCGGTTCTGCTGGGGCCGGGCAGAATCTCGATTATGCCACCGGGCGAGGTACATGATGGCAGCGCGTATCAACAAGACGCCTACCAGATGCGCACGTTTCGTATCGCACCCACCCTACTCGACAGCTACCTGTGCGAGCTACAAGGCTGCGAGAACGAGATCAGCTTTGCCGGAGCGATGCTGGAACACCCACAGCTCGCTGGCCGCCTAGACCAACTGTTTGCCGCGTTACAGCACACCCGCCAGACAACACTATCCAGTGAGACTGCTTGGTTTAACCTTTTTGAACCCCTGTTTGCAGAACTGAAAGCAGTTAAGCCCGCTACGGTCTCTGGCGGCTTATCCCAGACGCAAATGCGCTCAATTCGGGAGTTTTGCGAGGCCAATTTAGCCAGCAAAATTAGCTTGACGCAGCTAGCTAGCTTGTGCGGCTTGAGCCGCTTTCAGTTGCTGCGTCGCTTTGAGCGTACTGTTGGCCTAACACCTCACAACTGGCTCACACTCTTGCGACTAGAACGCGCTTGCTTACTGCTAAAACGCGCCACACTCACACTTGCTCAAGTCGCAATCGAGGTGGGCTTTTACGACCAAAGCCACTTTGTACGTACATTTCGGCAGTACTACGGCATTGCACCATCAAAGTATTGAGCAAAGCCTGCGTAACCAGAACAATAACCGCTGCTGCTTTTTCTTCTTTTGGTTACTCCTCCCAATAAAAAAGGCGCCTCGCTGGGCGCCTTATAAAACGGTTAACAATGCCGGTTATTTAATTTCGTAAACACTCGCTGTGCCGGATACTTCATTGCCAACAATCAGCAGTGCCGCGCCCGTTGGGCTGTGCTCTGCAGCAACAAACTTCATGCCCTCCGGTGCCAAATCGCCTGCCGCTGATACGTTGTTTGCGATATCTACTTGATAATCACGGTTGGTGAGGTAGTTCACAAAGACCGGCGCTTTAGGGTTAGTGATGCGGTACTGCATGATACCGCCCACACGCTCTAAACCGATAAATGCGTAAACTTCGTTACCGACTTTACCAATCGCGAGCGCTTCAGGCTCTGGGCCTTTATCGTCGGAGCGGTTATCGAAGCCGTTCTCATCATTGTTGGCATTAAAGCCCATCTCGCCCAACACAACCGCTGTGGTTTGTTCAAAGTCATCACCAGAATCAAACACCAGCTCGCCGCTATCGGCATTGAAGATTGAGAATGAACGGGTGCCAAACGCCACCAGCTTAGAGTAGCTCTGGCCATCTTGGTTTAGGCCTTCAGTGGTGATCGCTTTAAGGCGCCCAAGTACAGCACTATCTTGCAGCATGTCGGCATCTTGGAACACGCTGCTATCCAGCGTGAAGTCTTTGATGCGCGCTTCATCAATCCACGAGATACAGTCGCCATCATCATAGGTATGGCCAGCCTGCTCGCACTCGCTTTGCGTTACGCCATCATAGATATACTCACGCGAGTCGCCCTCGTTTGCCGTCACAAGATAGTTAACCCCATCAACACGGTAGCTTGCGATGGTATCTGGCATGTACGCACCATAAAGGTTGCTATAAGTGCGGATATTAATAGCGTCATCTTTATTGCTGGCATCTAAGCCGTTGCCGCTCACACCGTGATCCTTATAGCCAAGCCCCCAAATGCTATCAACGCGGGCTGTTGCAAGGTCGATCACGGCAACCGCGTTGTTCTCTTGCATCGCAACATAGGCTTTTGTGCTATCACTGCTAACGGCGATGTACTCAGGCTCTAGGTCTTGAGCAACCGTCGCATTTGGATGTGAGATACGCACCATCGAACCTAGCTCACTCGCGCGCGAGCCACCTTGGTTGAAGTCGCTAAAGGTGATTTGCGTGGCGGTATCTGCAGCAACGCCATTGTCGATCGCAATCAACGTCACAGAGCCTTCTGGATCATTACTGTAGTCGCTTGAAGGTTCACCTTCGTTAGCTGCTAGCGCGTATTTTCCATCAGCAGAGAACACGACGTTATCAGGCAGAGCACCGGCGATGACGGCTTTCTGGAACGTCGCTGTCCCGTTCTGATCTAGGCCATAAAATGCCACAGCACCTGCCGCTTGCTTATCGTCATTTTGTACCGCAATCGCCAGTAGATCGTTACTGATAGCTAGGCTATTGATGCCACCAACACTGAAACCTGACAACGCTTGCTCAACATCTGCCGTCACATCCAGTTGGTGACGCAACGTGAGGTTAGAGGCCGATAGCGGGTTCAATAGCGGCTGCGAGCCAAGGGTTGCGGTGTCTAAAATATCAACCGTGCTGTCCTTTGCATTGATCAGCAACACAGACTCACTGGCTTTGTGGTAGCCGACAATCTCCGCTTGGCTTTTATCTAACTGCTGATCAGCAGGCACATAACGGCCCACCAAATTCATGGCGGCATCGCCATTTAAGCTGTTGAGCGATGTTTGCAAGTGGCTCACTGCATCCTTTGCGGATACCGTGAGATAGGCATCGATAGCAGCGCTATCACGCCAATCACTAACGCTAGCTGGCAGTGTATCTGGAATACTCAGCGCGATACCGTTTTCAGCCACACTATCTGCATCCAAGCTTTGCAACAAACGCGCTAGATTCACCACGGCGGGGTTGTACGGAGAGCTAGCACCAAAAAGATCCAGCGGCGTAACCGTCTGCTGTGCTTTAACGGCGGGTAGTTGCAGGTTACCAATAGCGAAGGTGACCATCTCGCCAGCTTGGTAGGTAAACTCACCGTTTGCATTCGTTTCACCTGATTGGCTTGGCGTGCTGAAGCTCAGCCCCTGCACAGGAGAATCGACAAATCGGCCTGTGAGCGTTTTGTCATTATCGTTGTTACAACCGGTCAGCAAAGATGCCGCCAGTACGCTTACAAACAGGGGAGTACGTCTAACCTTCATGATATCCTCACACTTAGCTAACCTAAATCTTTGAATATCTTATGGCGCTAGTGTGACTGTTCTGTGACGTACAACGCAGGAAACTTTGGGTTTCTCACGCCTTCGCGGTTTTACTCTACATGCTATCAATATGTCGGCTGTGTTCCGCTTCTTCCAAAATCCAATCACGGAAAATGCCTGCATGAGGGTGTTCATACTGTTTGTCAGGGCTGACCAGATAAAAGGCTTCTGAGGCAGGAATACGCTCTTCAAGCGGAGCGATCAAACGGCCCGACTCAATCAACTCAGCCACCAAAGAGGTCCGTCCCAATGCGATACCGTAGCCTTGAACAGCCATCTCAAGTCCGGTAATCAACGTATCCAATTGGATGCTCTGGTCTGAATCGATATGGGGGTAGCCGGTCTGACTTAGCCAATAACCCCACCCCTCTTCATAGCCGATCACATGCAGCAAGGTGTAGTTGATTAAATCCTCGGGGGAGCTTGGCAGTGTGTCACCAATACTGGGGCTGCAGACCGGTATAAGCTCATCCCAAGAGAGCCGATCAGCACGAAAGCCACGCCAGCTGCCCTTGCCGTAGCGGATGTCTAAATCAGCATCTTTTTCGCTCTCTTCCGCCCAGATATTACTCGTAAAACGCAGCCCTACACTTGGAAACTGTTCACGGAAACGGCCAATTCTCGGCGCTAACCAGTTGGTAAAAAACACCAGATTTGTGCGTACGGTTAACGAGCGGTCGCGCCCTCGCCCAAACAGCTCATCCGTTGCCACAGCAAGGCGCTTAATCGATTCGTGCACGACTGGCAGATAGGCTAACCCCGCTTCGGTGAGCTCAAGGCCACGCGGAAGCCGCTTGAACAGAGTGACCCCTAACTGCGACTCAAGCCCCTTAATCTGCTGGCTGATCGCTGCCTGCGTCATATTTAGTTCGGCCGCCGCTTGGGTGAAGTTCAGATGTCTTGCAGAGACTTCAAAGGTACGCAGCCAATTTAAAGGCGGGAGTCGTTTTTTCATCACTCGATCCTACGGAGCTAATTTTATTATCGATACTGGCGCAAGCAGGCCTACAGATCTGTAAGCCTGCCATGTGGGCTGCGCGAGCCTACTTCATTGTTGGCATGGAGAACTCAGCACCTTCACGCACACCCGCAGAAGGCCAGCGCTGGGTGATGGTTTTACGCTTCGTATAGAAACGTACACCATCTGGCCCATAGGCGTGCAGATCACCGAACAATGAGCGTTTCCAACCGCCAAAGCTATGGTAAGCCACCGGTACCGGCAGAGGAATATTGATACCTACCATACCGACTTGAATATGATCCGAGAAGTAGCGTGCAGCTTCGCCATCACGTGTAAAAATACATGTGCCGTTACCGTACTCATGATCATTGATCAGTTGCATCGCCTCATCCATGCTCTCAACGCGTACCACTTGTAGCACCGGCCCAAAGATCTCCTCCTGATAACTCTGCATCGCTGGTGTCACACCATCAATGAGAGTTGCACCGACAAAGAAGCCCTCTTCATAGCCGCTTACTTGTGGTGCTCTGCCATCCACAACAACGGATGCGCCATCCGCTTCGGCACTATCGATATACCCAACCACTTTCTGTTGATGTTGGCGAGTAATAACCGGACCGAAATCATTGCTGCTATCGCTGTAAGCCCCAACTTTCAAGGTCTGCATGGCATCACGCATCTTGGCAACCAAAGCATCAGCGGCGGCATCCCCCACAGCAACAGCCACCGACAGCGCCATACAGCGCTCACCAGACGATCCGAATGCCGCGCCCAGAAGTTGGTTAACCGCGTTGTCCATATCCGCATCTGGCATCACGATAGCGTGGTTCTTCGCACCGCCCAGCGCTTGGCAACGTTTGCCGTTTGCATTAGCTGTCGTGTAGATATATTCAGCGATCGGCGTTGAACCTACAAAGCTCACCGCTTTGATACGCTCGTCGGTAAGCAGCACATCAACGGCTTCTTTATCGCCATTCACGACATTGAGAACCCCCTCCGGCAGACCCGCTTCATGCAGTAGCTGCGCAATAAATAGGGTGGACGATGGGTCACGCTCAGATGGTTTCAGTACAAAGGTGTTACCGCACGCAATAGCAAGCGGAAACATCCACATTGGCACCATCGCAGGAAAGTTAAATGGCGTGATACCCGCAACCACACCCAGTGGTTGAAACTCGCTCCACGAGTCGATGTTTGGGCCCACGTTTTTGCTGTATTCGCCTTTGAGCAGCTCTGGGATCCCGCACGCATATTCAACATTCTCGATACCGCGTTGCAACTCACCTGCCGCATCATGGCTGATTTTACCGTGCTCTTCACCAATCAATTCGCAGATGCGATCAGCATTCTGCTCCAGTAGTTCTTTAAAGCGGAACATAATACGGGCGCGCTTAATAGCCGGCGTGTTACGCCACTGCGGATATGCAGCTTCGGCAGCAGCAATCGCCTCTTCCACCGTCTGCTTTGACGCTAACGCCACTTGCTTAGATGCAAGGCCTGTTGCAGGGTTAAAAACTTCCTGCGTACGGGCTGCATCTGTGTTGATTTGGCCGTTTATTAGATGTCCAACAATGTTCATGGGTGTTTCCTCAAGATTGAATCGAGCAGCCTAATAACTACTCCTATGACTTAATTAGATGCGTGCCGATTGATCACCACAGCTGCTTATAGATGTCGATGATCTGCGCGTGGGTCGGTACTCGGGGGTTGTTATTCGGAGAGCCAGAAGCTAATGCTTGTTCGGCCATGGTCTCCAGCAGGTCAAAGAAAGCCGCCCGCTCAATCCCAAATTGGGCAGGCGTTGGCACCTGTAGCTCAGCGTTTAGGGCGCGCAACTCCTCGACTAACTTAGCGTTCGCCACTGCATCGCTTTCATGTTCATCAGCGACACCTATCGCTCGCGCACAATCGGCGTAGCGCGCTGATGCCTCTGGAATCGAGAACTCCGTTACAGCTGGCAAGAGCATGGCGTTAGACAACCCATGGGGCACATGAAACGCAGCACCAATTGGCCTGCTCATGCCATGCACTAGCGCGACCGAGGCATTAGAAAACGCAATACCCGCAAGGGTTGAACCTAACATCATCGCTTCACGCGCGGGTTTGTCGTTGCCGTCATGATAAGCGCGGCGTAGGTTTGGCCCGATTAAGCGCATTGCCGCAATAGCCTGACTATCGCTATACAAGCTCGCTTTTTTACTGACATAAGCTTCCATCGCGTGGGTCAGCGCATCAATACCGGTATCTGCCGTGATACGGGCTGGCAATGATAATGTGAGGTTATAGTCAACCAAGGCCGCAACTGGCATAAAGCCGGCCCCAACGCACAACATCTTCTCGTCACTTTGGTCATCAGTGATGATCGTAAACCGCGTGACTTCAGAGC
Organism: Neptunomonas marina; assembly: GCF_004005935.1. Classification (GTDB taxonomy): domain Bacteria; phylum Pseudomonadota; class Gammaproteobacteria; order Pseudomonadales; family Balneatricaceae; genus Neptunomonas; species Neptunomonas marina. Next base: position 151,123 of record NZ_SACQ01000003.1, read on the forward strand.
CGGTACCCGCGGTGGTTGGTACCGCTATAATCGGTAGGCCAGCTTCATTAACGATGCTCGGAAACTTATAGTCGCGCATATCACCACCGAACTTCCCTAGAATTCCGATCGCCTTAGCACTATCGATTGGGCTACCGCCGCCGAGCGCGATAATACTGTCGTAGCTACCATTTTTAACGGCTTCGACGCCTGCTTGAATCGAACTGATGGTCGGCTCAGGCACGGTGTCATCAAATACATCTGCGCGTATCGATGCATCAGCTAAACTCGTTTGAATCGCTGCGGCATAGCCTAACTCCACCATCATCTTATCGGTAATGATGAGCGGCTTAGCACAGCCTAAGCTGGCGAGGACCCCAGCTATATCCCCGCTAGCACCTTCGCCTACTTGCAGGACACGAGGAAGAATGATTTGTGTAGACATAAGAACTCCGACACCCAGCCATGTGGGAAAAACAGTGTAATCATCGAAAGAGTGCCCTCCATGCGATGCCATAGAGGGCGTTTAGGTTAGGGGTTAGCGCTCAGGCACCAATGCTCCATCAGCTTCAGTTTCGATCTCGCGAGCCTCTTCAGCCACTGACGACTGGCACGGATTCACCTCCTCCTGAAGGGAGCGCAATAAACCGTAGGTCGCCATGATCGCGATGACCGAGAAGGGTAACGCCGCCACGATAGACGCTGTTTGTAGCGCTTTGAGGCCGCCGGCGTATAGCAGCACCGCGGCTACCGCACCAATCGCTAGCCCCCAGAACACACGCAGTCTCGCAGGTGGGTGTTCATTACCGACAGAGATCAATGTACAGATAACCAATGTTGCCGAATCTGCAGACGTCACAAAGTAGGTCACTAGCATGACGGTACAGATCGCTGCCAACACCATGGTTAGCCACTCATTGGCCACCATCAGCTCAATCGTTTTGAACAGCGCCATGGTAATGTCGTTATTCACCGCCTCAACAACACCACCTTGGCTATGCAACTCCATGAAGATGGCGCTATTTCCAAAGATAGTGATCCAGAAAGTTGAAAGTAGCGTTGGTGCGATCAAGACGCCTAATACAAACTCGCGAACCGTGCGCCCTTTAGAGATTCGGGCAATGAACATTCCTACAAATGGTGCCCAAGCGATCCACCAACCCCAATAGAAGATGGTCCACCAGCCTTGCCACTGCCCTTCAGGATCAGGGTCGACCCAAAGGCCAAGTTCAACCGCGTGAAGCAGGTAGTCACCGGTATTCGTGAAAAACGCACCCAGCAGGTATGCCGTTGGGCCAAAAACAACAAATAGCACCAGAATCAACGCCGTTAGCTGCATATTCAGCTCACTTAGAATACGAATGCCTTTATTCACACCCGTAAGCGCAGACACGGTCGCAATGATCGAGATAGCAACGATTAATATGACCTGATTGGTCGACGACACCTCAATACCCAGCAGGTAGCTCAGGCCAGCATTCATCTGCTGCGCACCAAGACCTAGTGACGTGGCAATACCGAAGACCGTACCAAACACCGCCAATAGATCCGCTATATGCCCAATGGGACCGTAAATGCGTTCACCAAAGATCGGATACAAGCTCGAGCGGATACTCAGCGGCAGCCCTTTACGGTAAGAGAAATACGCGAGCGCTAAACCAATCACTGAAAATAGCGCCCAACCATGCAAACCCCAATGGAAAATCGAGATGCGCATAGCAACTTGAGCCGCTTCTTGAGTCAGTTGCTGGCCTTCTGTAATTAGCGGATTACTCTGAAAATGGTAAATAGGTTCCGCAATACTCCAAAAGAGAATGCCGATACCAATACCTGCCCCGAACAGCATAGAGAACCACGAGAAATTGCTAAACTCGGGCCGATCATGGTCTTTACCAAGACGGATACTGCCGTAGCGGCTAAGAGAGAGCCAAATTGAAAAAAAGAGAAAGCAGCTGATAACGCCCACGTAGTACCAGGCAAGGTCTGAGGCAATGTAATTTTTTGCTGCACTGTAAAGCCCATTCGCATATTCAGGATCAACGATCGTAAACAGCACAAAGGCTAGGACCAGCAGCCCAGAACCAATCGCCATAATTGGCGACGTATCGGCAAGCAAGCCCCCTTTCGCGAGCATAGTTTCGTTACGCATGCTCTAACCCTCCCTTATCTCGGATGACCAGTACTGAGCAGTCGGCATGACGCATTACATGCGCCGCATTCGCGCCAAGTACATAGTCTTTCAGCTCAGGGCGGTGTGAGGACATCACAATAAGGTCCGCATTCACCTCTTTGGCGATACGTAATACTTCGCGAGGGACACTACCCTGCCCCACCGCAGCATGGGAGCGGATCCCAGTAGGAACCTGCTGAGTGATCAGCGACTGCAAATGCTGCAAGCCATCTTCGCGGATATGAGCGTCAATACCGTCGGGTAGATGCGCCGCAATGGCAGGGATATCTGCATTCGGCACCACAGTAACAACATGGAGATCGGCACTGTGGTTACGGGCGTATTCGATTGCTTCTGGCAACGAGGCGCGCCACGACGAGTCGTGGGCCAAGTCCACCGGAATGACGATATTCTTGTATTTATTATGCATGATTCGTCTCTTTGCTTGGGGTTCATGATTTTTATTCGAGCCCAATGGCATAAACCACTTCGGCAAACCTGTTGATGAAGTGATTTCACGGCCATTGTTATGAAATACCCCCGGCCGTGAAAAGAAAAAAAAAGAACCCCTAAGACCTAATTTTTTTTATAGCTAAAAATCATAACCACTAATAAACCATAAGAAATATCTAATATTTACCGAGCTTTAGCTGTAATTCGGCGCAAACCCCAAAACAAGCCATAAAAAAAATGACGCCTTAGGCTAATTTTTTATTGCTGGTTCAAAAAAAAATTCGTTCATACCATCTCCGGACCAGTCACCTCTACCGCAACGGCATTCAATCCTATCGGGAGCCAGACCGATGCAGGGTGCTGCGAACAGCGTTTAGCACAGACCGAGCGTCTGCTTAGCGAATGACAACTGCGCGTCCACCACCATCTGCTATCGGATTGGACGCTTTTTTTGACAGGATAAATCGAGATGAATAATAACAATCAACTACCTCTGAAAGACGTCCGTGTAGTCGATTTTGGCCAGCAGATTGCCGGTCCCGCGGTTGCGATGACACTCGCAGATTTAGGGGCAACGGTAGTGCATATCGATCCGCCAGAGGGCCCAATGTGGGACCATCCTGCCAATGCAGTGCTGCAGCGAAACAAGCATTGCTTACGGCTCGACTTAAAAACAGCAGCCGGACTGAATCAGGCGCTCAGCCTGATTGCCGAAGCCGATATCGTCATTGAGAGCTTCCGCCCGGGCGTAATGCAACGCCTGGGTATCGATTTTGAGCAACTACGCCAAAACCGCCCAGAGTTGATTACGCTTTCGGTACCCGGTTTTGCCAGCAATGACGAGCTGCGCCGCGAGTGGAAAGCAACCGAAGCGATTGTTGCAGCCACCTCTGGGGCCTTCACTGATATGGGCTTTAACCGTGTACTAATGGGCATAGAGCCAAGCTTCTCACCGCTGCCGCTCGGTTCCTCTTACGCCACCTCCCTTGCTGCAAGTTCAGTGGTACTCGCACTGCTAGAGCGTGAAAAGACGGGCCGCGGTGATAGCATTGAAGTGCCTGTGACAGCCGCGCTGATGGAGGGTTTATCCTATAACTCCTATGTGGTCGAAGGTCTGCCTGAGCGCTACAAAACCATGCGTGAGCATGAGATTGAGTATCGCAAAACCAACAACATCAAAATGAATCTGACCTACGCAGATCTTCAAGAGTACCTAGATCCCTTCTACCGCACTTATGAGTGCGCCGACGGCCGCAAGTTTTACTGTGTTTGCCCATCGCACCGCAACCACGCTAAGCGCGCCCTGATAGCACTCGGCATCTATGATGAGTTGATCGCTGAAGGCTTACCGGATGTAAAAGATCTCCACCAACCTATCGCTGAGTGGGAAGGTGAAACTTCGATTGGTGTTTACCCACTACCGAAGAAGTGGGCGGATATTATCTCAGCGAAGATGAAACAAGCTTTCCTGACCAAAACATCCGATGAGTGGGGACGCATCTTTGGCGAGGGCCAGATCCCCGGCGCACCGCACCGCACCACCCAAGAGTGGGTCAACGACGAGCACACCAATACTGCGGGCCTCATCGTGGAAGTTGATGACCCAGAGTATGGCCTGATGAAACAACCGGGGCCAATCACCTGGTTTGAACACAATGCCGAAGCGATGCTCACGCCTGCTCCGCGGCGCAATGTCAGCTATGAAGAGGCGCTCGCGACGCTGCAAAACGCTGCCGCGCAAGAGCCGCTATCACGCCCAACGGGTGACAATATTTTACCTGCCAGCGGCAAAGGTTGGCTTGATGGTTTACGCGTGTTGGATCTCACTAACGTCATTGCTGGCCCCCACTCTGGCGCATTCTTGGGCCGCTTCGGTGCGGAAGTGATCAAGCTTGATCCGGTAACGCCCTTGTATGATCCGCTGATCGGCACGCTTTTCACCTTCCAAACGGATATGGGGAAGAAGAAGGCGCTAGTGGATATCACCACCGATGACGGGCGCGAGGCGTTTAACCGTCTGGTTCGCTCAGTGGATCTTGTGTTGATCAATGCACCTGATCGTCAAATGAAGCCACTCGGTTTAGATCACGACAGCTTGCAAGCGGTGAACCCGGGTGTGCTTTTCTGCCGCCTTGACTGCCTCGGTGGTCCGCGCCCAGGCCCGAAAACAAACTACATCGGTTACGACGATATCATTCAGGCCAACAGCGGCATCATGAGCCGGTTCGGCGGTCCAGATACACCAGAAGAGCACGCGCACTTAGGAACACTGGATGTAAACTGTGGCTTCGCGGCAGGGCTTGGCATGGCGTTAGCGATCTACCACAAGCACAAAACGGGCATTGTATCGCGTACTCGTACATCCTTGTCGGCGGTTACTAACCTTGCGCAAGTGCCGTTCGCATTTGATTATGAGGGGCGCGCACCCTTTAACGAAGCCTCTGGCCGCGAAGCATTGGGCAACCATGAGCTGTCCTATTTTTACCAGACAGCAGACGGCTGGATCTTCCTAGACTCCAATACCCAAGAACTGCCTAAACTGGCGGCTATTGAGGGGTTGGCCGGTGTCGAGAGCACCAGCGATGTTCGCAGTTTCCTAACGGAAGCCTTTGCCCAAGCATCCACTGACTACTGGATCGACGTACTGCACAGTGCTGATATCGCCGCAGCAACGCCGCTATCGATCGAGACACTGCGTGAGCAGTACAGCCGAATCGCCGATGGTTCGCCGGGTATCGATAAGGGCAGCTATGCGTTCTCGATCTACCCTGACCACCCAAGCGGCCACTGCCTAACACAGATCGACCACTACTCGATCCGTCCGACGGAAGCGCGCATTAAAGCAGTCGCTCCAACTGAGCGCTTTGGCCACTCAACTCGCGAGGTCCTGCGTGAGGTGGGCTACTCAGATAACGAGATCGACGACATGATCGAGCGCAAGATTGCCGGCCTTGGTTGGGGCAAGGAGTTCTTACCGAGTTAATCACCCTTTGCAGGTGTATGTATCAATATGCACCTGCACTTTTATCCCGCACGCTCTCCTACTAGAAGCCCCCGCAGCCAATATACTTCAACCAACGGTTGAAACCGTTCCACCCGGTCATGCCCTACACGCACCACCTGCCCTTGGCTTACCCTAGCGAAACAATAGGGAGCCCTTAAACTATGAATGTATTAATTGTTTACTGGCATCCGGAACCGGCAAGCTTTAACGCAGCCATGTTGCGCACTGCGCAAAAAACACTGTTAGCACAGGGGCACGATGTTCAAACATCTGACCTTGGCGCACAATCGTTTAACCCGGTTTCCGGCCGCCATAATTTTACACTTGCGGCCAACGCTGAATACTTTAAGCAGCAGCACGAGGAGCAACATGCTGTTGAACAGCACTGCTTTTCAGACGACGTTGCCGCCGAGCTTGAGAAGCTCGCTTGGTGTGATCTGCTACTGTTCCAGTTTCCGCTGTGCTGGTTCGCGATGCCGGCGATGGTGAAAGGCTGGATCGACCGTATCTTTGTGTACCAGCAAACCTACTGCCAAGAAGCTCGTTATGAGTGTGGCCGCTTTACCGATAAGCAAGCATTGCTCGCAGTCACCACAGGCGACCCTAAGTGTATGTATGAGCCAGATGGCGCACATGGCGATATGCTGGGCGTTCTTAAGCCGATTCACCGCGGTGTCTTAGCGATGACGGGATTTCAGGTCTTACCACCGTTTATCGCCTATGAGCCTGCGGAACTTAGCGAGCAAGAACGCATCGTATTGCTAGATCAATATCAGTCGCGTTTAGAGAATATAACTCGCGATACGCCGCTGAGTATTCCACCGTTTAAAAACTAAGGAGACACCCATGACAACATCCTACACCCCACCAAAAGTATGGACGTGGGACAGCTCCAACGGGGGCGAATTTGCCAGCATAAACCGCCCTATCGCAGGCCCTACCCACGACAAAGCATTACCGACAGGCGAGCACCCATTTCAGCTGTACTCGTTAGCCACACCCAATGGTGTCAAAGTCACCGTCATGCTTGAAGAGTTGCTGGCGCTTGGCCACAGCGGTGCCGAATATGATGCTTGGCTCATCCGCATCAATGAGGGCGATCAGTTCTCGAGTGGCTTTGTGGATGTGAACCCAAATTCGAAAATCCCGGCGCTTTTAGACCGTAGCGCTGACGAACCCGTACGTGTTTTTGAATCGGGGTCTATCTTACTCTATCTTGCGGAAAAATTTGGCGAACTACTGCCAAAAGAGCCAGCAGCGAAAGCTGAGGTGATGAACTGGCTATTCTGGCAGATGGGCTCAGCACCTTATTTAGGGGGCGGCTTTGGCCACTTCTACGCATATGCGCCAGAAAAGTTTGAATACCCTATCAACCGCTTCACCATGGAAACCAAGCGCCAACTAGACGTTCTAGAGCGTCAGTTAGCAGATCATGCCTATATTGCTGGTGACGAATACAGCATCGCTGATATCGCGATCTGGCCATGGTATGGCGTTTTGGTGCAGGGCAAACTCTATGGCGCCGCAGAGTTCCTATCCGTTAGCGATTACCCCAACGTGATCGCGTGGGCTGAGCGGATTGCTCAACGCCCTGCGGTACAACGCGGCCGCCGTGTTAACCGTGTCTGGGGCGATGAGTCGGAGCAGCTGGCTGAGCGCCACAGCGCCAACGATCTGGACTAAACTTAACATAGACAGCTGCCCGAACACCGGGCAGCAACCACCCATACGAGATAAAGGGGCCTATCGCGCTCAATGATTCCAAACCAGTTACCCGTTTTTATAGCCGTAGTAAAAAACGGCAACTTCTCAGAAGCGGCTCGCCAGCTTGGTGTTTCATCCGCAGCCGTGAGTAAAGCGGTTGCGCAGCTTGAAAAGAACCTCGGCTTACGTCTGTTTCATCGCACAACCCATTCACTCACACTCACAGAAGATGGCCACGATCTATTCCGGCGCACCGGCCAACTGGTGGATCAACTTGAAGATCAGATCCGCCTCAGTACCGATAAGCAAAAAGCGCCGCATGGCCGCTTAAAGGTCAACCTGCCGGATAGCTTTGGACGCATGGTGGTGCTCCCACTGATCCCATCTTTTATCGAAAAGTACCCCGATATCGAGATCGACCTGCGCTTTGATGACCGCATCGGTGATCTTGTAAAAGAGGGCGCGGATGTGGGCATTGGTGTCATGTTGAACCAAGATAGCCGCCTGATCGCTCGGGAGTTTTACAAAGTCCAACCCATTTTGGTTGCAAACCGTTGCTACGTTGATAAGTACGGGATGCCAAAAACCCCATCTGAGCTTGTCGAACACAACTGTATTGCTTACCGCTCTTCCACCACTGGGCGCAAGAAAACATGGAACTTCCGTGTTGATGGTGAGCTGCTGCAAATAGAGCCAGAAGGCAACCTGATCGTTAACAACCTATCAGCTGCCGTCAAAGCGGTTGAGATGGGGGTTGGTATTGCCGCAGTGAGTATCGGGCATGCAAAAAACTACATTGAGCAGGGCTGTTTTTATCGTATTTTGCGCGAGTACGAAGCCGACCCAATCCCAGTGATGATCTACTACTCATCGCGCAACTACCTACCTGCAAAAACACGCCTATTTATTGATCATATGCTCGACCATTTCCATGATGAGCGAGAGATCAATATGGACGATATGATCCACGAAATTTAACTACAAAGGCTCCTTATGGGAGCCTTATCACTTAGGGTGTCAGTACCAGTTTGCCAACGTACTTCTTCTCCAGAAACACCGCTTGAGCTTGCTGGATATCAGCCAGATCAAAACGTGCTGCAACCTGAGGTTTAATCTCACCGGCTTCGATATAACGAATCAGATTGGCAAACACCTGCCGCGGCTGCCATGTGGAGCCGAACAGGCTCAGATCCTTCAAATACAGAGTGCGTACATCCAGCTCGACAATCGGCCCGGCAATTGCGCCCGATGCCACATAGCGCCCACCGCGCTGCAATACATCCAGCAGTTGTGGCCACTGGCCACCCGCCACAAGATCCACCACTACACTGACCGACTCTGAATCAAGCGCCTGCGCTAACGGTGCATCACGGGCGATCACCTCATCAGCGCCTAACGCTTCAACTTGGGCTTTTTTCTCAGCGCCACATATCGCGATCACATAAGCACCGCGGCGCTTAGCCAATTGCACAGCTGCCGAGCCAACTCCGCCGGACGCACCTGTGATTAACACCCTATCATTGGCATCAACCACTGCTTTTTCGAGCATTCCTTCTGCTGTCGAGTACGCACAAGGAAACGACGCCAGCTGTGCATTGGTAAGGTCGCTCTGGATAGCAAATGCTTCACGTGCAGGCGCCGTCGTGTATTGCGCATACCCACCGTCGCGCTCTGAACCAAACGTGATGAAAGCGTAGGTTGCTGCATGCTCACAGCTCGGATGCATCGGCCGCACCAGCACCCGCTCACCAATACGAGCCGCATCGACACCCGCACCCACCGCGATAATCTCTCCGCAGCAGTCTGCGCCTTGCACACGGGGAAAGCTCAGTGCCGCACCTGACCATGTGGCATTCCCAGCATCCACATCACTAAAGCCCTGAGTGGCACCTGTATCGGTGCCAGACTGCACCGCTTTGGAATACCAGCCGATACGGGTATTGATATCGGTATTGTTGATCGCACTGGCACCCACCTTGATCAATACCTCGCCAGCTTTGGGCTCTGGTACGGGAAGATCGTGACGGTACTCTAGTTGATCCAGCCCGCCGTGGCCGGTTAACACGACCCCACTCATTGTCGTTGGGATGCTATCTGTTGGCATGATTAGCGCCTCTTCTCGCTGTTATTGTGCAACATCAGGTTAGGCTAACGGCTTGCTCATAATTTCGTCAAACGAATATACTTAAGACCATAATTCAGTTTTATTGAACCACAAACTATGCTGATAGGGCCGCTTATGAAACCGCTGTTAGATTTTGAACTGCTAAACACCTTTGCAACGGTTGTCGCCGAAGGTGGCTTTAAAGGCGCGGCTTCTAAGCTGTTCCGCTCGCAAGCGGCTATCAGCATGCAGATCAAACGATTAGAAGAGCTACTAGAAACCAGCCTTTTGCAGCGCAACAACCGCGGTATCAAACTCACCCAATCAGGCGAAACATTACTCGCATATACCGACAAATTGCTCAGCTTAAACAACGAAACCCTCAATGCGTTGAGCAAAGCGCCACTCCGGGGAGAGGTGCATTTTGGTGTTCCCACCGATTATGCGCCCTACTTTTTACGCCATTTCATACCGCAGTTACGCCTCACGTTTCCTGAACTCGTGCCCCTCGTGACATGCGCGCGCAGCCGTGAGTTACGCAAGATGGTAACCAGAGCCGAGGTTGATATCGCTATTGTGACAGGAGAACCCACTTTGGAAGATAGCGAAACTCTCTGGTCGGAACGGCTGCTATGGCTTGGCGCCAAACACCTAGAGGTTGAGCCAAACACAGCTCTCCCCGTCGCGCTCTACGATGGTGACTGTATCCTCAGGGACATCTGCCTTAACGACCTTAAGAAACGTGAGATCAACTTTAAGCCAGTGGTAAAGAGCGCGGAGATCATCAACCTAGAGGTTGCTGTTGCAAGTGGCCTGGCGGTTAGCTTACTGCCCGAGTCGTGCCTATACACCAACCCCGAACTGCGCGAGCTACCCGGCTGGCCAGAAAGCCATGTGCTCACGGCTAACTTAATTCATACAAACTCATTACAACCCAAATCACTGAATCGCATTACAGACTGTATCTTGAAAGCGTCGCGCTATTATCAATAGCGCGACTTACAAAGACGTTGTTAAAGCGTATGCTTAACCGGCTACGCAGCTACCCTCTGAGCTCTGCCATAATATCCGATACATTAAACTGCTCTAAAATAGTCTTAGTATCAGGCTCGCAAGAGCCTAATTGCTCTAAGTATTGATCTTCACACGCTTTACGAAGCTTATCCGCTGTCTTCTTGTGACCTACTTCTCGCGCCAAACTAATCATTTCGCGGTAAACGTACGGAGGGGACTGGTACTTATAGAAATGTTTCAATAGAACGCGATAGCGGCCAGCCGATGGAGAAAGCTGATAAGCTTCTAATCGCATACTAAATGGCACATATGGAGACTTTTTCGCATATTGTAAGTTGGCTAGGGCTCCAGCCTTCTGTCGGTTTTTCAGCCTAAAGTCAGCTCTGACTGAGCGACTAAAAGGCTGATGAGATAGCGACGACTGATCGCCACCAAGAAGCCTTTCTTGCCTTAGCGCTGTATTTTCCTGCATCACCCGCATTACCGCTTGCTAAAGCAAGCCTAGCCAGCTTTGCGTTTTCAATCGCATCATAGATACGTTGAGTCGTTCTGCGTTTTTTTAGCGCTCTCCATTGTGCGCTTTCACCTCTTAATTTCGAAGCTCTTATGCCCAGGCGTTGGAAATACTTCAAGCTTGCAAGCTTATATGACCTCAAACTATCTTCGCGTACATCAGCTGGTGGATGATCTTCTGAAAAAAGACGTGAAAGGCTACGAACCATCTCAGTACTGGCGATTTTGAACTTATCGGTCAATGAACTATTTTCTATTAATGACTCCAACTCAGCCTTTCGCTCTGCTTCCAAGTCATGCTCACTCTTTTCCAGGATATTAAAAAACTCGCTAAACCCACCTGTACTGTATCCTGCTCGCTGCATTAAATCGTATGCAAGCATATCTGCTTCTAGCTCTTGTGAACGCTGCCAAGTAGGGTTAATGAAACCCTCAGTTAAAAAGATGAGTTGAAATAGCGCATCACGCTTAAGACTATACTCTTGCGATGTCGTCTGCTTGTCACGCAAGCTTCGTTCAATACTGTACTTAAGTGACATGATGCGGTTTTTAATTTTGAACAGCCGTTTTTGGTACGCAAGGTAGCGGTCGGAATAGTGATGCCCTAGAAGAAGATGAGCGTACTCATGCGCAACGATTGCTACGAAAGAGGCTTCATTTTCGAGTTGTACTAGCGCTCCATAGTTTATGTAGATATTACCATCTGCATGCGCCCTAGCATTTATTGCTCGTGAGGGAATTAAATATGCTTTCCCTTCTATATTGAAGCCCGATGCTTTCTTTATATGACTAAGAATATTATTGACGTACTGCTCGGCTTGCCGATCTCGAATAAAACCTCGGCTTTCATCCATGGTATAGTAAAAATCAGCCTTAACTCCGCGCCTAACAATTGAGTCCTCATCAAACTCAGGATTGACTTTTTCTATCAACGGCTGATCAAAATCATTCCCACCTGAAAATGAGTCAAGTCCAGCACAACCGCTTAAAGTTAAAAAAGCACAAGGTAAGCTAACTTATACATATCTTAATTCACCTTTTTGCAGTTATTGCTACCAGCTCCACGGGAACTACCCGACATAGAATACTTAATATCTGTCTCACAGACGCCTCTATCGAGGTCATAATTTTTATTAACCTTTACAAAAATACCGTCAACAATATAGGTATTATCTTTATATTCAAATCGGTACCTACCATCGTTATAGTCGTGCTGAACAGCTATGGGAACTTGCCAATCCGAAACATCAATAAACTTCACCTCGGATGTTTTAAAATCTGTCAGCGCAACTTCATGACCATAAAACTCACCTATTTCCAGCTTTTTAGATTCCGCGTAAGACACGTTAAGAAAAGAAGAAAAAAGCAATACAACTATACTTAAAAACCTCATACCACCCCCTTCAGCAGGTAATTTTTGTATTTATTAAATATTGGAAATACATCCATACTCCCAAAAAAAACACCAAGCATGATTAAGCCAAAATATCCAACCCAAAATGATGGCGGCAAGTTAAGCACTTCAGAATTTATATAAATCGCGACAAAAACAAAGATCAGCGAAAAGGGCAAATATATATATTTCAATACCACATAAACAAAGAGCCCTATAAATCGCTTGGGCAATGATCCTCGGCTTCTAACTAAAACTGCCTTTCCTAAACGCTCTCTTGGTAGCATCGCAGCGCCAGCAGCCGTTGCAGAGAGTAAAAAAATAATTGCGTATTGAAGCAAATCGCCCTGATCAGATCTTGTGCGTGATTTTACGCTATCACCAAAAGAAACTAGGTTATCGAACGCCATAGCGTGATAGTAAACACCTGGCCTAACCTGTCGGTTTGATGTAAATACAAAATCATCTACGCCATCAATTTTCGCACCTAAGAAGATAATCCTATCCTTTATTTTCTGGGTTAGCCGTTCGATTTCAGCATAATTATGCTGTTTACTCTCTTTACTACTTCCTATCCGAATTTTCTCATCCTGAACTTCTGGTAAAGGGTTTAAAATATCTTCGATAAAAACTGTAGTCGCGTATGGTCTTTTGTAGCGGACATCGAGTAACCCTTGGGCAATAAAATCTAAGCTACCTAACGGCTTTTCCGGAGACATCCAGTAGTTATCTGGATTATCCTGAACACCCCATACTAAATCGATCTGTTTAATGCTTGGCTTTAAACACTGTTCCTGTTGAACGGAGTGCTTTTTCCACACTTCACAAAGTGCAAGCGCAGCAGACTTTAACCTCGATGAGTCGTTTATTTTTTTTGATTTTTCGAACAAAGGATATGAGCGTGCGATGAAGTCACCGGGATCTAAGTCCACTCCGACTGAAACGGGTGTTAAATAATCACGGATGTTGCTTGGTAAGCGGCACCATTGATCACGGTTATCGACACTTGTAAAAAGCTGGATACCACTCTCTTTTAGCTTTGCGAGTACAAGCGATAGCTTTGTGGTAGCCGTTGTATTCTGAGGGGTATCTTGATCAGAACAAAGAGAAGAGGATGGATCGTACGCTATTTCACCTTTTTTCATCATGCTAATCCAGTGAATATCGATGAAAATAGCTCGCGGTTTCATAGCCCATAAGTTCATAAGAACACGCGCATAACTGTCAGGAGACAGTGGCCACCCCTCGGCGAACCACTTGAGAGAGTTCTCAGTGATCAGAACTACCGAGTAATGGTCACGTGCAAACTGACTGGTATCTGATGACGTAATTTTTGGGTAATTAAACTCTGCTACCCAAGTTGTGAAGAGGTCCTGTGAGTAACGATCAATAACATCACTCAACCCGAAAGGAGATAAATTAAGTACAGAAAAGCTAAGCACACTGATAAGTGAGACCTTAGCTAAGAAACGAAAAACTTTATTATTTAACTGCTTTGATTTAAACCAAAGCAGCGAGTTTCCCTTACTCTTCATCGCCCTAAAAAAGCCCTTTCTGTAGCATTTTAAAAACACAACATGGCAACCATAAGCACCATATCAAAGCCAGATGAGTTTTGAAACCTAGCCTTTGTCTTAATACTCACAAGACGATTTTTAGCTGAGTAGAGAGGTTAGATCTAACAGGACTTTAGTCTAAAAGATAATTCGATTTTGTAATATTTGAGAAAGAGCAAATAATATTATTAACCAAAATATAAAACTAATATTGAGTTTCATATGTAGATTAAATAGATAATCCCAAGCTATTGTTTATAAGGAAAATTATTTCGAACTGGTTCCAGCCCTTACACTATATGTGATCATGCAACTCTTATGCACATAGCTTTCAAGCCCGCATACGACAAAGGCTACCGCAACTTAGAGCAGCCTTTGTAGACAAAGCACCTAAATCAAAGCAGCAATCTCTTCGCTGTTAGCAACATGCCCCTCCAGAACGATCTCGTCGTCAATCGCTAACGCGGGTGTCCTTAAAATACCCGCATCGATAATGGCACTCATTTCAGTGATTTTTTCAATCACACACTCAACGCCTTTCATCTGTGCAGCGTTCTGGGTGTTCTCACATAGCTGCTCGCACTTTGCACAACCACTGCCATAGACGGTGAATTTCATCATTTATCTCCTTAGATCATTACCAAAAATTGCCATAGATCAGCCCAGCAGCCGTTGCCATAACAACCACCAAAGCGCAGTAAATCAGGGTTTTCTTCGTACCTAAAATGGTGCGGATCACCAACATGTTCGGGAGTGATAACGCAGGACCTGCCAGCAGTAACGCCAGCGCCGGGCCTTTGCCCATACCAGCACCAAGCAGCGCCTCAACAATCGGGACTTCAGTTAAGGTAGAGAAGTACATCAGCGCACCCAGCAATGCCGCAACAACCGTAGACGCCAAGCCATTATCACCCACGGCTGCCGCTACCCAGCTTGCCGGAATAATGCCCTCGCTTTCGGGGCGGCCTAATGCAAATCCAGCGATAAACACGCCGCCCAGCAACAACGGCAAGATCTGCTTAGCAAACCCCCAGCTCTCGCTGGCCCAGAGCTTGTCGGAATCTCGCTGAGACGCGATCAACAACAAGCCAGACACTGCAAGAAAAACCGGTAGCTCAGGTGTATGCGGAAAAAAAGCCGCCGCGGCTGCAATCGCACCGATCAACCAAGCCAACGCTTTAATAGACCAACCCCACTGCCAAACTAACAAGCCAGCTAACATCAAACCGAGACACGCGGTGATCCCCCACTTAATTTCGTAGATAGCTAGCCAAATACCCGTTTGTGCTGCTGGCCAATTAGCAAACACCAACACACCGACAAGCAGAGCGAACAGCGCAGCAATAACACTGGTCGGTTTCTCGCCTTGCCCACCACCAAAACCACGTGTTGACCCTTGCGCACGCAGTGCCTCTTCGCTGCGGTAGATAAGATGCATCAAAGCACCGATTAACAGCGCAAAGAGCACAGCACCTAACGCCCGCGCAATGCCCATCTCGACACCTAGAATTTTTGCCGTGACCACTACCGCCATTACATTGATAGCGGGGCCTGCATATAAAAATGCGATGGCTGCCCCTAACCCTGCGCCACGCTTATAGATACCCCCAAACAACGGCAATACAGTACAGGAGCATACCGCGAGCAGCATTCCAGACATGGATGCCACTCCCAACGCAACCGGTTTCGGGGATGCAGGCCCAAGGTATCGCATAACCGCCCCTTGGCTCATGAATGCCGCCATAGCGCCTGCGATCACAAAGGCTGGTAGCAAACAGAGCACCACATGCTCTCTTGCATACCAGTGAGTTAACTGAATCGCCTCAAGAACGGCGTTATCGAAGCGCGCCTGTCCGATAGGTAGAAAATAGATGGCAAGAAACGCAAGTAGCATAAAGAACATTACGTTAACTTCATGCCGCGTACGCTGATACTGCTCAATTAGCGCGTGGTACACCTGATGACTCCTTTGTTAAAAACACTCTCCCCTAAGGAGACGAAGGAGCCACAAAAAGGATACTAACTATTACAAATTAATTTCGAGGAACGTGGCAACACACTCGGCCACTCTCATCATAACGAACTTGGCAGTTTTGCTGGATGGACTTACGCAAGTGCTGGCGCGCACGTCGTAATCGAGCTTTAGTGGCAACCAAAGTTAACCCATAACGAGATGCAAAATCCGCCTGCCGCATTCCGTAAACATCGCAGGCTTCGATGATAGTTCGCTCAGCCTCGGGGAGTTCTTGTAAATTACGTACAAGACACGCTTCTAAGTTAGCGACCGGGTCCTTTGTGAGAGAGGGACTCTGGATTTCGTCCGACAGAGGGTCATGTGATTTATGTGTTCTGTAACGATCTGTTAACGCATTACGAGCGACCCGGAATAGCCAAGCGCGGGGCTGCTGAACCTGCACGAGCTGCTCGGCATGGCGCAACAACTTGATGAACAATTCCTGCATTACGTCATCAAGGTCATCCGCTTGGGGAAGCTGGCGCTGTAAGAAAGCGCGTAACTCTGCCTCGTGCTGGCTCCAGAGCGTGAACGCCTTACTGGCATCAAGATCAGGATTTTGAAAGGGAAATGTCTTACGCATATCACTATTATAAACGTATCAGCCAAACTAAAAACTTTTAAAGCACAGTTGCGATAGGGTTATAGCACCGATTGAACTCGCCTGCCTTAAGTCAATTAAACGCCACTCAAAGTACTGTTGGTAGTGCTTACACCGCAGCTGTTTCAATACAAATGAAAGTCAGTGGTTCTTATCGTGCTCTTCACTGCTCAATAGCCACAGAATGTAGCCAACGATGGCCAACACCGGAAAGCCAAATTGCCCGAATAACTTTACCCCCGTGTAGCCAAACAACCACCACACAGCGGGGATAGTCAGCAGTGCTAAAACCACTGCAATATAGATAAAGCGAGGGATATGCCAACGGATCGATGCAGCGGGATACTGACTATGACTGAAGGCCCACTGGCGCCAAACGGTGAACACAAAGATTATCGCAAAGCATAACGCTACAACGGCTAACCAATCTACTAGCGCTAAGCTCTGCAAGCTACAGTTCGGGTGACAAGCAAATAGGCTACCCATTCTAATTAGTCCTTTTTAGCGGCAACCGGCAAAGCAGTTGAACAGTTAAAGCCGCGCTACCCAAAGAAACACTCTCTTTGTAAGCGGAGCGGTGTTCTCTAGCACGAGCACTTAGTAACTTTTCTACTGACCGGCAGGTAAAAACCGTTCGCCTCTTATACGCTTAAGTAATCCCGTACCGCTCGCCAATCTGGGTACTCAGCTGAGCCAAAGTGCAGCAACTGCCCCTCGAACGCCTCTTGGCGGCGGCCCGTGACATTATCGTCGATAAGGTAATCGCCCTTAAGCAGGCTCTTATTGCGGCAGATAATCAGCCGCTCCACCATCTCCATTCCCAAATGATCGCCCACCCATACGCGCTTTTCTGTGTAGCAAAGCGGATTTTTAACCGATGGTGCAGTCAGTATGTATGGGTCATAACGATCTGACGCGAGCAAAGCACTCACCGCTTCAATCGCACCCTCTTTTGGTGCAAGCGCCGTAAAAAATCTATATTGAGATTGAGGAAACCTAATAGCTGGATTTAACGCTAAAGCTTGATTGAACGCTTCGGTGAAGTTACAAAGCACATCATCCATATCGATATATACAATCATTCACTGCTTCCTTTTTCATTTGACTTATACCTCTCTAGCCAAGGTAATAATTACCAAAAAGCATTAGATAAACATACATCTTTTGACCGTATTTCATTAATTAGAATTCAAGTTATTCTCTTATCAACCACTTTGGAAAACTCTTTCATTTCATTCAATTTTTCATCATTAAGGCATGCCAATGGAAACAACCGATTTAACACGAATTTTTTCTCACTAAACTCGGAATGATTATTCAAAAAGCTCAAGTAACCAAGAAGAAGTTCCACTTTAGTCGTTTTCCGAGTAAGCGACTTTTTTAATTTTTCTTCATACTTTTTGATCTCATCCTCATCGTCATAATCGTGCTCTTCCATATAAAGTTCACGAGCTAGCCGTTTTTGGGACCAACCTAATGTCGTAAGTATTGACTTAATTTGATTCTGAACTTCGCTCGTATTCATTTTTGTCCCCAAATGTCCCCGTGCTCTATTGTAGACTTTCCTTGTCTAGTTGAGACATCAATCTTAAATTTTCAAAGGAAAGAGTTATGGCTAAAAATACTCCACCAAATGGCCCAAGCACAACAGGCAAGCCCTCAGGCGGGGGCCGAGGAAACAACCCTCCTCGCTCAAAATAAAAACGAAAGTGCTAGGTATTACTGCCTAGCACTCTTCAAGGTTACGCCGCAAACTTTGCTCAAAAAGATATTTGGATGATTCAAATTCAGAGTAGCTAACATCTCCAATAGCACCCTCAACGGCACACAAGCATAGACTTTGCTTTCTTTTATACTGGCTTGCACTTAACGAACTACCTGAACCATTGATGCATACATCGATAAGTGAAAACTCCACTTCCATCGGATATCGAGCATCAAATACTACAGCCTCCATGGCCTGACCGAGACCGTAACCAATAACTCCCACAAGTCCAAAGTATTTGAGCTTTCTCTTTAACTGCCAACCCCTTATCGGTTTTTCACATGATGCACACGTGTAGCATACATTTACTTTTGTTGATTCATTACATTCGCATTCGACTTTCTTCAAAACAAGTTCCTATTTCTCTGGCATAGATCTACTCTGCATAAGAGCAAACAAAAAACCTTGAAATACAGCATTCAAAACCGGCCACTTACTTCTTGCAAAACTCCTTTCGATAGCTTTAATTTAATGCTTTTTATCCTAAAGACCGAATTTCGCCTTATCTTTAAAGCCCCATTTAGCTATCAAATTGAGTAAAAACAGCCCAGAACACCCAGAAAAACAGAGTGACAAGCAAGCCGATACGCTATTGCTTAAAAAGGAAAGAAGATAAAGGTACTATCTATTAATAGAGAGAGGCGTTTAGTTGGCCCGGTTTCCATACCTTAAGCGTTGTTACGCGTCCTGCGTGCTTACCATGACTGGTTACAAACATTAGCGGTTTACGTAAAGTGGATCAATAGCTGAGTGTGCGGTGAATTAGCCGCTGGATGATCCAAAGCAGGCAATGGGGTTTTACTGCGTGAAATAAGAGGCTACTTAAGCAGCCTCTTGAAGGTGACGGGGAAGCTTGATAGAAGC
Organism: Neptunomonas marina; assembly: GCF_004005935.1. Lineage (GTDB taxonomy): Bacteria > Pseudomonadota > Gammaproteobacteria > Pseudomonadales > Balneatricaceae > Neptunomonas > Neptunomonas marina. Next base: position 170,257 of record NZ_SACQ01000003.1, read on the forward strand.
AACCGCTGCTGCGAGCAAAAACAGCATCGATACCCACAAACAGGCTTGCAACCCGCTGCTCCCCTGCCCTGCATACTGGAAAAGTGCACCAGAGAGCAGTGTGCCCAATAGTCGTCCCATCGCGTTCGACATGTAATAAAAACCAACATCCAGCGATACACCATCTCGCCCTGCGTATTGCACGATAAGATAGCTATGCAGCGATGAGTTAATTGCGAATACAGCACCAAACAGCATCAGGCCGCATACCACCACCCAGCTGGCGGGTATGCCTAGCCAGAGCGCTGCAGCGATTGCGCCGGGGATGAGTGTGAGTAGGCTTACCCATGCCAGCGCGCTGGCACCATCCGGTGTTTGGTTACCATGGCCACGCGTAATTTTTGGCGCGACACCCTGCACCACGCCGTAGCCAATAACCCACAGCGCCATAAACGCGCCGGTCTCGCTGTGATTCCAGCCTAATGTTTGTGATAAAAACACCGGCAGTGCTACCACAAACCAGACATCACGGGCACCAAACAAAAACATACGCGCCGCAGAGAGTACGTTGATCGCTTCGCTTTTCGAGAAGATATCGCGGAACTTCGGTTTGCTTTTGGCTCGGCCTAAATCGTCTTTTAGCAAGACTAAGCTCATTAGCCACACCGCGGCTAGCGCGATGGCCATAGCGGCAACAGCACCCGCAAAGCCTAGCCAACTGAGCAGCACGCCACCCAAGAAGAAGCCCACCCCTTTGAGTGCGTTTTTTGAACCTGTCAAAATAGCGACCCATTTATAGAGCTGGCCCTGTGCATCACTGGGCACCAATAGCTTGATCGAGCTTTTGGCACTCATTTTGTTTAGATCTTTAGCGATGCCAGAAAGCGCTTGGGCAGCCATCACCCACGGTACGGTGAGCCATGCGGCGGGCACCAATAACATGCTTAATGCCACCACCTGCATCACCAATCCGATGTTCATGGTGCGGTTAAGGCCCCAACGCGCGCCTAACCAGCCCCCGACCAGATTGGTGACAACCCCGAAAATCTCGTAAAAGAGAAATAACAGCGCAATATCGAGCGGCGCATAGCCAAGGCTATGAAAGTGCAACACCACCAGCATCCGTAACGCACCATCCGTGAGCGTAAATGCCCAGTAGTTACCGGTAACAACTAGGTACTGGCGAATAGCGGGGGTGAGCTGGCTTAGCATTTAGCTGTGCCCTACCTTTAACGCCAGTTCAGCGGTGCGGTTCGCATAACCCCATTCGTTGTCATACCACGCGCAGATCTTCACTTGCGTGCCATTAATCACCATGGTTGATAGCGCATCAATAATGCTGGAGCGCGGGTCTGTCTTGTAATCAATGGATACTAACGGGCGCTCTTCATAACCGAGAATATCTTTTAGTTCGTTCTCAGCCGCTGCCTGCAAAAAGCCGTTTACCTCTTCGGCGGTCGTGTCACGGGCCACTTCAAATACGCAGTCAGTGATGGAAGCATTCGCCAACGGCACGCGAATCGCATGGCCATTCAGCTTACCTTTTAGCTCGGGGAAGATATGAGTGATAGCGGTTGCTGAACCGGTTGTAGTAGGAATCAAGCTCATTCCGCACGCGCGGGCACGGCGCAGGTCTTTGTGTGGTGCATCCAGGATTGTTTGGGTGTTGGTAATATCGTGGATGGTAGTGATCGAGCCATGCTCGATACCGAGCTTTTCGTGCAACACTTTTACCACTGGCGCTAGGCAGTTGGTGGTGCAGGAGGCTGCCGTCACAATGCGGTGTTCATCTGGGTTATAAAGATGATCATTCACACCCATCACAATATTGAGTACACCCTCTTCTTTGACGGGTGCAGTCACCACAACGTGCTTAACGCCCTGCGCTAGGTATGCTTGCAGTAGCGCCTTGGTTTTCATCTTGCCAGAGGCTTCAATCACCAGATCGCAGCCAGACCAGTCTGTTTCATCAATCTGTTTATTCTGGCTTGTGGTGATCACCTGCTCGTTGATCGTAATGGTGTTATCACTGGCCTGTGCGTCTTGTTCCCAACGGCCATGTACCGAATCAAAGTTCAATAGGTGTGCAAGGGTTGGCGCATCGCCCGCCGGATCATTGATATGGACGATCTCAACATCGCCTTTACCCCAAATAGCGCGGAACGTTAACCGCCCCATGCGGCCAAACCCATTAATACCGATCTTTAAGCTCATCTTTTTTATCCCACATCTATTATCAATGTTTGGTCGATCACGCCTCAGCTCGATCAAACCAATGTGCTGTACGGTTTGCGATGGCCACCAGCGATAACATCACCGGTACCTCCACCAACACCCCAACCACGGTGGCCAGCGCAGCCCCCGAGTGTAAACCAAATAACGAGATCGCAACGGCTACCGCTAGCTCAAAAAAGTTAGAGGTGCCAATCATACAGGCCGGTGCTGCCACATTATGTGGCAACCGCAACCAATAAGCCGCAGCATAAGCGATAACAAAAATACCGTATGTTTGTACCAGCAGCGGTATCGCAATAAGACCGATGGTTTCGGGCTGGCTGATAATCGTTTTAGCCTGAAAACCAAATAGCAGTACAACGGTGGCGAGCAAGCCAAGTACCGACCAAGGTTTAAGCGTCTGTAAAAAACGGTTGAGACGCTCGGTATCACCCTGTTTCTCGAGCTGGCGGCGTGTCCACGCACCCGCTAAAAGCGGCAGCACCACATATAACACCACGGACAGCAGCAGCGTTTCCCATGGCACTTCGATATCACTCACACCCAACAAAAATGCAGCAATCGGTGCAAACGCAAAGATCATGATCAGGTCGTTTACTGAAACCTGCACTAAGGTGTAGTTTGGATCGCCTTTGGTGAGCTGGCTCCAAACAAACACCATCGCGGTGCAAGGGGCGACACCCAACAAAATCATACCGGCGATATATTCTGTCGCGCTCTGTGGATCCACCCAATCAGCCATAAGTACGCGGAAAAAGAACCAACCTAGCAGCGCCATCGTGAAAGGCTTAATTAGCCAGTTGATCACCAGTGTTAGCAACAACCCTTTCGGCTTTTTGCCGACATCTTTGATCGCCGAAAAGTCGATCTGCACCATCATCGGGTAGATCATCACCCAGATAAACAGCGCCACCACCAAGTTCACATGCGCAAACTCCAGCTGCGCGACGGCAACAAAAAGCGCAGGTGCCAGATTACCCAGCACTACACCTGCAACAATACATAGCGCAACCCAGAGGCTTAAATAACGCTCAAACAAGCCCATTAACTCTCTCCTTTAGATAGCGCGCTGGTTAACCCGCGCTGATAACTGCTCTGCCGTTTCAACCCGTTCAGAGTAACGGTCGGTGAGATACTCGCCGCGGCTGCGGGTCAGTAGCGTAAACTTCACCAACTCCTCCATCACATCAACGATGCGGTTGTAGTAAGCCGATGGCAGCATGCGCCCCTCTTCATCAAACTCCATATAGGCTTTTGGCACCGACGACTGGTTCGGTATGGTGATCATGCGCATCCAGCGTCCTAGCACACGCATCTGGTTAACGGTATTAAAGCTCTGCGAGCCGCCGCACACCTGCATCAGTGCTAATGTTTTGCCCTGCGTGGGTCTTACTGCGCCTAAGCTCAGTGGAATCCAGTCGATCTGCGCCTTCATGGTGGAGGTCATCGCACCATGGCGCTCAGGCGATGACCACACCATACCGTCGCACCACAGCACCAGATCACGTAGCTCCTGCACAACAGGGTGGTTATCTTCGACAGCATCGGGCTGAGGCAGCTTGTGCGGATGGAAAAAGCGCACCTCAGCACCTAACGCCTCCAGAATACGCGCCGCCTCTTCCGCTGCTAGGCGGCTAAAGGAGCGTTCACGTAAAGAGCCATATAGCAGCAAGATTTTGGGCGCAGTTTCGCCCTCGGCGGCAAGCTTAGTAAGCTGGGGTGAACGCCATTGTTGCGGATCAATATTGGGTAGGTCTTTCATGTTTTAAAAACTCACTGGCAGGCGGTATTCGATGCGCTAGGTCGCGCACTCATCTGTTGCAGACGGTCTTGAGGGGCGTCTAGCAAAGTGCTGCTGTGCAGGCGTGTTTCACGCAGAATGTTCAACATCCAATCATTCAACAGCGGGTGTAAACGGTAGAAAACCCATTGGCCCTGGCGGCGATCAAGCAACAAACCGTTTTTGCGTAACTGAGCCAGATGGCGCGAAATTTTAGGCTGAGATAGTTCCAACGCCTCCATCAACTCACAAACGCACAGCTCACCCTCTTGTTCAATCAGCAGCAGGCTTAGTAGGCGTGTCTCATCGGCGATAGATTTGAAGAAGGTAACGGCATCCAGCGCTTTGACTTGTGAATCCACGTTCTTGCTGTTCACCAACACAAACAAGCGCAGGCGCTCACTTAACTCCTGCAAGGTGCGGGTAAAGGCTTTTGGATCTCGGCTGGCTTTCGGGTCTGGGAAGTCCCACGCCAGCACAACGCCGCCATGGGGCCAAGCTCGGCACTCTCGATGTGCTTTATCGCACAAGGTGATGATGTAATCGAACGGCTGATCGCCCAAGCTCTGTACCGACTTAGCCACTAATCCCTCGGCGGATAAACCAAAGTGTTCGATCGCCTCTATCGTGCGTGGGTCTACCTCAGATGGCTCGGTGCCAGCACTAAACACCTCAAACTGATCGCCCGCTAACTGGCGCAGCAACACCTCCGCCATTTGGGACCGTGCGGAGTTAGCGGTACAAAGAAATAGGACTTTTTTCACGCGACACCCTCTTAATATTTGGGTGCACTATACATACCTAAAACAACATATGCAATTATCCATATACTCTTTCATTGATATATTTAATTTACGATATATCACCCAAGCAGTTAGCACGGGTGATATATCGGCATTAACAGTCATTAGGCGAACGCTGTATCCAGTGTGACAAGCGGACGTCGCGTTGAGATCGCGTTAAGTGCGATGTTATGGATCATCACATCAACCGTAGAAGTCGCCTCTGCCAGCACCTGCAGATCGTAGCCACTTGCATCGGGCGAGAGCGCTGTATGCGCCACACAGTTCTGCGTCATCATGCCGCAGACCAGCAACTTTTCGATGTTGTGCGATGCCAAGACGGCGGCAAGAGAGGTATCAACAAAGCTGTCCGCGTGGCTCTTAACCACCACCGGAGCATCTGGCGCTGCAGCGAGTACCTGTGGGTGGATCTCCACACCGGTTGTACCCTCGTTAAAGAACGGCGCTATACCGCGGCTGGCATCGGCCACATGTTGGATCAGCACAACAAGATCTCCCGCTTGCTGCGCTTTCTCTATCGCCACCAGCGTATTTTTTAGCACCTCTTCTGTGTTCCACAGTGGGAATTTACCTGTTGCGAAATAGTCGTTTTGTAGATCGATAACTAGCAAAGAGCGTTGGGATGTATGTGGCATTTTCTTCTCCAATGTGAGTTAACTAAGTGCCATTGTCACCTACGATCAACACACCAACGAGTGGCCCAAAATACATATTTCGATTATATTGGGCCAAAAAAACACGGTAAACATCATGACCCATTCACCAATTCAGATCGCGGTGGTTGCTTTCGAGGGGATCAGCGCATTTCACCTTGCTGTGCCGGGCGTGGTTTTTCGCGAAAGCCGCCATGGCCAGCCACATTTTGCATTGACCGTGTGCTCAGCCGAGGGCACCAAGCTAAACACCAGTGCCGGTTACGCCATTGAGGTACAAGCAACGCTCGCGCTGCTAGATCAGGCTGATATTGTGGTGATTCCGAGCTGGCGTAACCCTGATGAGACACCGCCAACAGCACTGCTTGATGCGTTAAAGCGAGCACACCAACGTGGCGCGATGATTGTGGGGCTATGCCTTGGCGCTTATGTCGTCGCAGAAGCTGGCCTGCTGGATGGAAAACACGCCACAACCCATTGGGAATACGGTGATCACTTCGCCAAGCGCTTCCCCAAGGTTCAGCTCAGCGCCGATGTACTTTATCTTCAAGAGGAGCGTATTGTTACATCCGCAGGAACCGCGGCAGGCATGGATTGTTGCTTATATCTCGTACGTGAATTGGCGGGCGCCGAGATGGCAAACCGCATCGCCCGCCGCTTGGTAGTGCCGCCGCACCGCCAAGGCGGGCAAGCCCAGTTTATTGAAAGCCCAGTACCCAGCGCAGAACGCGATCACCACCTTGCTCAGCAACTAGACTGGATACGCACCAACCTGCACCACCCGTTAGATATCGACGGGCTTGCCGAACACGCTCACATGAGCCGCCGCAGCTTCACGCGCCACTTTCGCCAACTTACCGGCAGCTCCGTGAGCCAATGGCTGCTCAACGAACGCCTCACGCTCGCTCAACAATTACTAGAAACCAGCAGCTACCCGATTGAAGCCATCGCCGAGAAAAGCGGTTTTGGTTCCACCGTTTCACTACGCCAGCAGTTTCGCAAACGCTTCGGTGTGAGCCCGCAAGCATGGCGCAGGAGCTTTGCTGCGATAGGCAGCAAAGCTAATTAGGTACAGGAAGAGCCGAGCCGTTTAGGCATCGTAGAGTGTGTTGGCCCAGTCTCCTGCAAACGCGCGGCGCAGTTCAGTGTAACGCGCCAGCAGCTGTGTGCGGGCTACCACCAGCTCAGACTCGGACGAGAGTAGATCGCGCTGTGCATCCAGATAGTCCAAGTAAGGGATAATCCCCTCCTCGTAGCGCGACTTAGCCTGTGTATGAGCCTCTTGGGCAAACCGCTGGCGATTTACCAATAGTGCCAAGCGCTGTTGTTGGCTTTGCCACTGGGAGATGGCGGTATCTGCGCGATTAAGTACCGTTAGCCACTGCTTCTCGTAGGCTTCAAGTACCACTTGCTCCTCTAGTTTAGCCGCGCGTAGGTTAGCCTTCAGTGCTGCAAAATTGAGCAGCGACCAGCGTAACGTCGGCTGCACAAGGCGCTGGCCTTGCGCATCACCTAAGCTCAACCCGCCACCGTTTAGCACTCCGAGTACACCGGTAATACTGACTTGCGGATATAACGATGCTTGCGCCTCATCGGTGAGTGCAAAAGCGTTAGCAACGTTAGATGTTGCCAGCAGCACAGCGGGGGCTTTAACCAACGCGACAACAGGTTTATCGATCGCCCACGACATCGAGTTGGCGGATGCGAGCAACCCTGCGGTCTGCCCAGTCACAATGCCTTGAATCCTCGACCCCGTGAGGACAGCTAGGGTCTCGCGGTAACGGTTTTGCTGCTGCACTAGCGCTGGCTTTTGAGCACGAAACTCGTACTGCAGTGCTTTAGCTCGGCTCAACTCCAGCGAGGTTGCGAGCCCCTCGTCAACACGAAACTGCAGTACATCAACACTCTCATCGAGTAGTTTCAGCTGCTGATCTAGCACCGCGAGCTGCTCCTCAGCACCAGCAAGACCGGAATAAGCTGAGGCGACGCCACTCACAACATCCGCCAAGACCTGAGCCTTTGCCGCTTGAGCATTGTTGGTACTGGCTTGTGCCTGACGCACGCGAGCGCTGATCCTGCCAAACAGATCGAGCTGCCAATCGGCACTTAGGCCTGCGCTCAGTTGCTCGGTACGTTGCGCATCCCCTCCGCCCAACGGTTGCTGCCGAGAGGACGAGGCTTGTGCAGCTACACCGCCCTGGGGACGATATTGATCACGACTAACGCGCAAGCGCTCTAGCTGTGCGTCAACCCGCAGCGCCGCAGCCCTTAAATCATGATTAGCAGCGAGTGCACGCTCGACCAACTGATCGAGCGCGGGGTCGCCCATCGCTTGCCACCAATGAGCGCCGGTGTTGGGCAATTCGGCCTGATTGGCAAGCCGCTCCGAGATCACCTCGATAGCGGGATAGTCCACTTCCGGTATCGCATGGCGCGGGCTAGTTGTCGCACAACCGGCCACCAGCAGCGCTGTTGCTATCACAGCGCTAAGCTTAGTTTTGCTCATGGTTTACCTCCTTCACTGACGGTAGCTGTGGGTCTCGGCGGTGCTCTAGGGCGGTCATTGCCATGTAGAACACCGGCGTAAACAGCAAGCCAAACAAGGTCACGCCAATCATGCCGGAGAAGACGGCCACACCCATCGCTTGGCGCATCTCTGCTCCAGCCCCGCTCGCCAGGACCAATGGCACCACACCTGCGGTAAAGGCGATGGATGTCATGAGAATAGGCCGCAGACGTAAGCGACACGCTTCTAAGATCGCTGCTAAGCGCGTTGCGCCGCTATTGCGGTTATCGCGCGCAAACTCGACCATCAAGATAGCGTTCTTACACGCCAGAGCCACCAACACGATCAACGCGATGCGTGTAAAGATGTTGTTGTCGCCCTCCATGAGCCAGATACCCGCCAATGCTGAAAGAATAGTCATCGGCACTATCAGAATAATCGCCAAGGGCAACGTCAGGCTCTCGTACTGGGCCGCCAGCACCATAAACACCAGCAACACCACCAGCGGGAAGATATAGACCATCGTGTTACCCGCCAAGATCTGCTGATAGGTGACTTCGGTCCACTCAAAGGCCATGCCTTTGTCCAACTCTTGATTAAGGATGCGCTCAATCGCTTGCTGCGCTTGATCCGAGCTATAACCCGGCGCTGGGTTACCATTGAGCTCCGCACTCGGGTAGCCGTTGTAGCGCATCACCCGATCAGGACCAATCGCCGGCTCAACTGTGAGCACCGAACCCAGCGGTACCATATCCCCTTTGGCGTTACGCACTTGAAGGCGCAGGATCTGCTCCGGATCGACCCGGAAGTTGGCATCTGCCTGCGCATTCACCTGATATGTTTTACCAAACAGGTTGAAATCATTGACATAAAGAGAGCCAAGGTAGATCTGCAACGTTTCAAATACTTGCGCTAGCGGAATCCCCTGCAGCATCGCTTGCTCGCGGTCAATCTCGATATCCATCTGCGGCACCTGAATACGGAAACTTGAGTACAAGCCCGTCAATGCCGGATCTTGGCGCGCAGCGTTCAGTACCTTCTGGAGATTTTCGAACAGCGCTTCAAAGCCTAAGCTACCGCGATCTTCGATCTGTAGTTTAAAGCCACCTGTCGTACCCAAACCTAAGATCGGTGGAGGCGGAAACACGGCTACGAAGGCCTCATCAATCTCAACAAAGCGGCCATTCAACTGGCCCGCTATCGCATTCGCAGAGAGCGCAGGATCAGTGCGTTTGTCAAAGTCCTCTAAGGTTACAAAGACGATGCCGCTGTTGGAGCTATTCGTAAAGCCGTTCACTGATAGGCCCGGAAACGAGACAGTTTGCAACACGCCGGGCGTATCCAGCGCCAATGCTTCCATCTGGCGAACCACCGCTTCCGTGCGATCAAGGCTGGCCGCATCAGGTAGTTGCGCCACCGCAACAAGGTACTGTTTATCTTGCAGCGGGATAAAACCGCCGGGCACGGTATCAAAGAGCTTAATCGTACCGCCGAGCAAACCCACATACACAATACCAACCACTACGCCTAAGCGAATCAGCTTCTTGACGCCCTTCTCATAGAGGCGGCCACTGCGCTCAAACAAACGGTTAAAGGGGTTAAATAACCAGCGCCCAAACAACGCGTTCATCACGCGCGTGAGCAGATCTGGCTTGGCATCGTGGCCACGCAGTAGCAACGCGGATAGCGCAGGTGATAGCGTGAGCGAGTTAAACGCAGAGATCAGCGTCGAGATGGTAATCGTCAGCGCAAACTGTTTATAGAACTGGCCACTCAAACCTTGGATAAAGGCGGTGGGAATAAACACAGCGCACAGCACCAATGCAATCGCGATAATCGGGCCGGTGACTTCGGTCATCGCTTGGCGAGTCGCCTCTATCGGAGATAGACCTTCGCCGATATTACGCTCAACGTTCTCGACCACAACGATGGCATCATCCACCACGATACCGATCGCTAGCACTAACCCAAACAGCGACAGTGTATTGATCGAGACACCCAACCACTGCATCACAGCGAAGGTGCCGATCAATGAAACGGGGACCGCAATAAGCGGAATGATCGATGCGCGCCATGTTTGCAGAAACAAGATCACAACAATCACCACCAGCACGATCGCCTCTAGCAATGTGTCGATCACGGCATCAATCGAGCCGCGCACAAACACAGTCGGATCGTATGCGATACGATATTCAACGCCCGCTGGGAACGCTTGCGCTAGGCTATCCATGGTGGTGCGCACCTGATCTGATAGCTCGATTGCGTTAGCGCCGGGGCGTTGGAATACCGGAATCGCAACCGCTGTTTTACCGTTTAGCAAGGCACGGAGCGAGTAGTTATCTTGGCCAAGATCGATACGCGCCACATCTTTCAGGCGCGTGATAGCACCAGAAGGCGCCACTTGAACCACAATGTTTTCGAACTCTTCGGTACTTTCCAAGCGCCCTTTTACGTTAAGCAGCACCTGAAACTCGCTCTCTAATGTGACGGGCTGCGCACCTAAACTACCCGCAGCAACTTGCTGGTTTTGCTCGCGAACAGCACGCACAACATCACCGGGCACAAGCCCACGTTCAGCCAAGGCGTCTGGGTCAAGCCACAGGCGCATTGAATATTTACCACCGCCAAATAGCTGTACATCGCCCACACCCGGCAAGCGGGCTAGCTGATCTTTGATATAGATATCGGCATAGTTGGATAAGTAGCTAATCTCGCGCTCACCTGAAGGCGAGAAGAGATGCACCACCATGGTTAAGTTAGGTGACGACTTTTCGGCAACCACACCCAGACGCTGCACCTCTTGTGGTAGGCGCGGTAACGCACTGGTAACGCGGTTTTGTACCTGCACCTGAGCGCGGTCTAAATCGGTACCGAGCTTAAAGGTCAAGGTTAGCGTCATCCGGCCATCTGTTGTGGCTTGCGAGAACATGTACAGCATGTTCTCGATGCCATTCATCTCCTGCTCTAGGGGAGCAGCAACAGTTTCTGCGATAACTTTTGGATTCGCACCCGGATAGTTCGCGGTCACAACAACCGTTGGCGGCACAACCTCAGGGTATTCGCTGACCGGCAGTTGGAAAAGCGAAATGCTTCCCCCTACCAAAATCAGCAGAGACAGCATCGCCGCAAAGATCGGCCGGCTGATAAAAAAGTGGCTAAATTTCATAACGATAGCGGCCCTACTTACGCAGACGGTTCAATGTCAGAAGCGAGTATTGTGAGATCTTGCGTTTCGATCTGAACATCGCGTGGCGTGATCGGCATCCCCGGACCAACGCGTGCAGGACCGTTAACAGCGATGCGCTCACCCGGCTCAAGACCTGACATCACAACACGCAATGCGCCTTCACGTGCGCCCAGTTCGACTTTGCGGTACTCAAGCACATTGCTGTCATTGACAACCAACACGAAGCGATTTTTCAGGTCAGTACCGATCGCGCGGTCAGGTACAACAACGGTCGGCTGAGACGCTGAAGCCTCTAGCGTGATGCGCGCAAACGCTCCCGGGCGCAGGTTAGCGGCATCCGCTGTAAACACAGCGCGTACCCGCAAGGTGCCCGTTTGCTCGTTGATACGGTTGTCGATAAAGTCGATCTGGCCCATGTGTGCCAGATCATTGCGGCCCACCAAGCTCAATACTGCCGGTGTTTGGCTCTGCATCGAAACATCAGAGAAGGTGCTGTTCCACGTCCGCTCATCAATATCGAAATAGGCATACAAACGATCCGTTGCAACCAAAGAGGTCAATACACTCTGGCCGGCAATAACGTTGTTACCTGCGGTGATAAATGCGTTGGAGACTTGGCCATCGATGGGTGCGCGCACCTCAGTGAACTCAAGATTCAACTTAGCGGCATCTAACGCCGCTTTAACCGAAGCCAACTCAGACGCGCGTTGCGCTGCAACCGATAAACGCGACTCCGCTTGTTCGGCAGACATCGCGTTACGCCCCTGCAGACGTTTTGCGCGCTTTGCTTCTGAGCGCGCTTGGCGCAGTGCAGCTTGAGCACGGTTAAGATCTGCTTCTAAACGAGCAACGTCCGCAGCGAACGGGCGCGGATCAATACGAAAGAGGAGATCACCCTTTTTCACGTGGCTGCCCTCGCGAAACTCAACCGCGTCGATCACGCCTGAGACACGCGGGCGCAACTCAACTTGCTGTGGCGATACTAAACGCGTGGTAAAGGTATGCTCAGGGCTATACTGGGCATAGATGACGGTTGCCACATCCACAGGCTGCGGTGGTGGTGCTGACTGTGCCGGTGTTTCCGCTTCTGCGGTGCAACCTACGAGGACAACAGCCAGTAGTAAACTGGAAAGTATGCGCAAATGCATGAAACTCACTCCAACTTAGAGTCGATTAAACAAATGTGGCGTGAGTATCTAAGAAGCGCCCCCCAACCTGTAGGGGTGCGGTGGTTACATTGGTTGCAACAATAAGTTGAAACAAGCGATAGACAGAGCTAACCAAAAATATTAGAAAAAACACATATTAAGATCTTGGCCATAACGGGCATTCAAAAGTTGCCGTAAGCGCCCTACGCCGAAATAAATAAGAGCAGAAAAGGCTGTATTTGAGTCCATGGTGAAACGCAAAAAAGGGTTCGGTTCAAGCGATGAAGCCCTACGATTTCTAAGACAAAATCAACTTGAGAAAAAGTACATTCAAAGCATTTGAGAATAGCTTCGTAAAACGAAGGCAATTTGAATTAGTTACGACCTAATCTGATATCTCCTCTTGAATAAGGTGGGGGTTACCAGTTTGATAATGGGTGTCGAATCCAATCAAACGAAAAAAGGTAACCCTCATGTTGCATACTAACAAGCCGATCATTAAACACAAAGCGGGTCTTCTGAACTTGGCTGAAGAGCTGGGTAATGTTTCAAAACCCTGTCAGTGATGGGCGTTTCCAGAGATATGCTCTATCGCTATCAGGAACTGGCTGATCAGGGTGGTGTTGATGCGCTGATTAATCAAAGTCGACTACAGCCAATCTCAAGAACCGAGTCGATCCTCAGCTTGAAGCTGCCGTGTGTGAATACGCTATCGAACAGCCTGCTCATGGCCAAGTTAGAGTTAGCAATGAACTTCGTAAACGAGGTGTATTCGTTTCACCGAGCGGGGTTCGTTCAGTCTGGATGTTAAACGATCAGGAGAACTTCCAAAAGCGCCTGAAGGCACTGGAAGACAAGGTAGCCGCTCTCGAACCTAAGAAACTTGATGATGAGGTTAGTGGTGAGATCGAAACACATCATCCTGGCTATCTCGGGTCGCAGGATACGTTCTACGTAGGTAACCTGAAAGGCGTTGGCAGGATCTACCAGCAAACACTCGTAGGTACCTATTCAAAGGTGGCGTTTGCCAAGCTTTACACGACGAAGACGCCCATCACCGCTGCTGACACACTAAATGATTGAGTGCTTCCGTTCTTTGCTGAACAGGAGATGCCCATGCTGAGGATCTTAACAGACTGAGGACCCGAGTATTGCGGGCGTCCTGAAGTGCATAACTACCAGTTATATCTAGCGATCAACGACTACTATAACAATGACCGAACTCATCAGGGCAAAATGTGCTGCGGCAGAACGCCAATGGTAACATTACTTGATGGTAAGCAGATCGGGCTGGAAAAGAATCTGAGCCAGATCTAATCTGACCAGCCATCCAGAAAAACTGTTAGCTGTCAGATTAGGTCTGAACTACTACAGCTTAATGACTATAAGCTGTTTCCAAGATTTTCAGGTAGCTTTCGATGGTCATCGCTTTTGCATTGCTCGCGTCTGAGCCATTGTTTTTTGACTTCTCGGCAATAACACTAAAATCTTTCGGATCAACATGAGGCAACTCACTAAAGTGAGGAATCTCTAATGCCTTGTTAATTTCAAACAGCTTTTCAACCGCTTGTTGGATCGCTTCAGCTGTCGGCAAATTAGGATCAATACCCATCGCATGTGCAACATTGGCGTGACGCTCTAAGTCAGCATCACAGTTGTGCTGGAAAACAAACGGCAGGAAGATCGCATTACCAACCCCATGAGGGGTGTCATACATACCACCTATAGATTCTGAAATACAGTGTACACCTGCGACATCAGTATTACCGAAAGCCATTCCGGCAATCGTACTCGCAACCAGCATATTGCGTCTTGCTGTAGCATCTTCAGGTTTTTGCACAGCGTTTAACAAATTTTGACTAATCAAGCGAATGGCATGCAGCGCTAAACCGTCACTAACGGGGTTGTTGCATGTTGATGTATAAGCTTCAATAGCGTGCGTCAGCGCATCGACACCTGTTGCTGCTGCAATAGAGGCTGGCAGCGTCGCTGTGATATTTTCATCCAGCAACGCCATTACGGGTGCAATTTTATGGCTCCCTACTGTCACTTTTACTTTGCGAGCCTCATCGGTAATCACGGAAGAAAAGGTTACTTCACTGCCCGTACCCGCAGTTGTCGGAATGGCAACAATTTGTACCGGATCGTTTTCAAAATCCCGTTTTCCGACAAAATCAATCGCGGAGCCTTCATTACGAAGCAGAACACTGATGGTTTTTGCCGCATCAATTGCGCTACCACCACCGATGGCCAAAATTCCTTGAATATTCATGTCTCGGAAATGATTTGCGGCCTCTTCACACTCTGTGTTTCGGGGATTTGGCTTGATATTACTATATTCATAAAACTCAACATCGCACTTGTTCAAGCTAGTATAAATAGGTTCAAGAATCCCAGCTGACTTAATGCCAGGATCCGTTACAACAAGCACTTTATTTATGCCTAAGTCATTTAAATATTTACCAGCATTGTTAGCAGAACCTGCCTCTGAAACAATTTGCGTAGGAACCATGAAATTAAAGTTCATGAGATAGTCACCTTATTTTTTTAATCACACAATTTTTTTGAGATAGCCAGATAGCTAGAAAACACAACAGAACCAAAACCCGGCATCGTTTATCTATATTTCTTACAGCCGAATACTCTCGTCTAAATTCAGCTAAGATATGAACAGCAGTAATCGGTTATAGTCCGCACTTTCACTTTAAAGCGACTGTTAGATGGCACATAAAAGGTCTGACCACCAGAGATCTCCTGCCATGACGTCTGCTCTGGGAGTAAGACAAAAAGTTGACCTGAAGTAACCTCCATCTTTTCTGCATCTTGCGTATTAAACTCATACTCGCCTGGCATCATGATGCCCAAGGTTAGATGCGTTCCATCTTCCAAAGTAACGCTACGGCTGGTGACATCACCTTCAAAATAAATATTTGCGGCTTTGTCGATAGTGACGTTTGTAATTGTTGACATAGATACAACCTTGATTATTAATTATCCGGACTAACCAACAGCCGTTTAGCTCTGGCTCAGTTCTACGGAGCGGCTATAAGCGGCTTTTACTGCCCCTCGCACAATGGAGGGAAAGCCGTTCTGCTCAAAATAATTGATGGCGCTTTCTGTTGTGCCGCCCTTTGAAGTCACCTGCTGTCTTAATTCAGCGGGTTTAAAGCTGGACCCCTGTGCCATTTTTGCCGAACCAAGTGCAGTGAAGCATGCCAGCTTATGTGCGCTCTGTTCTGAAAGCCCTAACTCAATACCGGCCTGGACCATGTTTTCAAACATGAGGAAGAAGTAAGCAGGACCACTGCCAGACAGAGCCGTAATGGTGTTGATATCGTTCTCGTCAGTGACTTCAACACAGTCACCAAAGGACTCCGCAATCATCAGCGACTTCCGTTTCTGGGGAGTGCTTGTATGTGAGTTTGCATAAAGTCCTGACATGCCCTGTCCGATCAATGCGGGCATATTTGGCATTAAACGGACTACTGCTGTGTCTTCACCCAATATGCTGGCGATTTGTATGGTTTTGACACCTGCGGCCACCGAGATAAAGAGTTTGCCAACATGTTTGCCACTACTCGCAATATCCTGAGTGACGGTATCAATAACTTGAGGTTTAACCGCCAGAATAATGGTCTCACTCTGAACAACCAGTGTGTTCAGATTATCAGTGACTCGGACCCCCAAACATTTCGACAGCTCTGCTGATTTTTCCTTCGAGGTTTCAGCAACTAGGATTTTTTCAGCGGGGTAACCGTTAGAAAGCAAACCCTTCATCATGGCAGAAGCCATGTTGCCGCCTCCGACAAAACCGATAACTGTTTCAGTGCTACTCATAATTGACTCCTAAAATTGGGGCACAACAGTGACACCTGAGATACCCGGTCGCTCTGATCGTACAGGCCCGATAACTGTTAGTTCATGGGTGATCACTCAATCCATAGGAACATTTGGATTTGTCTGATCAGCCAACAACAAGCCAGCCAGTCCTTCTTTTCCAGCTTTCATACTGTTGTTTCCCATACAACCTTTAATGAATATCGTACTACTCAATGCTCGGAATTATCTTGCTTTATCACCTCTAAAAGACAAAAAAACAGAAAGAAAGAACTCAAATAAAAAAAGAAAAACGAAAGACTATTACAAATAAAACACTTTAGAATAAAAGGCTCACCCATACACAACATTTATCAAAAATGTAAGGACCTATAACATCGCCGCGAGTATGATCAGGGAAGAGCGCTCACCTCCATCTGTGAGACACTCATCCCAGGACACAACGCTTACACTTTGTGGAGTGATTGATTTGATTGAGCCATACGCAATAGTCTGACTCATAACACTTCAGCGGCTACTCAACTCCCATCAGCAAACGAGGTAGTAAAAGAGCTAAGTCGGGGATAAACGTAACCGCTAATACAACAGGAAGGTGACCCAAGCAGATAAAACGAAGGGTAGGTTTAAGATACTCAGCAAACTGCGATTTACCTACGGACCCAGCCATATAGAGTAATGGAGCACAAGGCGGTGTAATGTTCCCTAAGCCAAGGTTTGTACCCACAATTGCGGCAAAATGAATCGGGTGTACACCAAGATCTACAGCAACAGGCAACAGAATGATTGAGGCAAGAATACTGCCCGAAACATCATCGACCAACATCCCAATAAGTATCAGCAGTACGTTGATTAGCAACAGAATGACAATCTTGTTATCGGAGATACCGATTAAGAGATCAGACAATTGCTGAGGTATCTGCTCCATAACCATCACCCGGCTCATGATAAACAGGAAGAAGATCATCGCGATGATAGAACCCGTATTAACTGCGCCACGAATAATCGCAGAACTAGCCGTTTTCAAGTTGAGACCACGATAGATCAGAAAACCAACAGGCAACGTGTACACTAACGCAACGGCCGCAGCTTCAGTCGGTGTAAAAATCCCTCCATATATACCACCCAACATGATCACAGGCATCAACAGAGCCCAGCTGGCCTCTTTGCTTGCATTTGCGATAACACGACTTCGCTCAGGCAGGCTTATTTTTTCATCAACCTGAAGTTCTTCCCGGTTGCGCAGGTAGAAGTAGTTAATCTAACAGTAAATCATCATAATGATTATGCCCGGCACAATCGTCGACAGGAATGCTGCGGCGACTGAAAGGCCTCCAGTAAGGGCAAAAATAATCATTGGGATACTTGGTGGGATCAACAGCGCCAGAACAGAGGAACACCCAACCAAAGCAGTCGCGTAGCCTCTTGGATATCCCTGGTCAACCATCTTAGGAATCATGATTGAACCAATAGCAGCAATTGCAGAAGCGCCTGACCCAGCAATCGCACCAAACAGGGCGCAGGTCACAACAGTAACCGCACCGAGCCCTCCGCGGATCGGGCCTACAAATGCGTTTACAAATCGTACAAGACGATCAGATATACCACTGGCCCCCATTAATGTGCCTGCAACAATAAACAGAGGCAACGACAGTAATGCAAAGCCACCCAGTTGCCAGAAAGCATGCGGGATCAGATAGCTCATACTTTTATCTGCCACAAAAGCAAAACTCATAGCACCTACGCCAAATACATAGGCTACCGGAATTCCAGCCAGAAGCAGGACCACGACAAGCAGCATAATTAATCCGAGACTGATCATCGTGTTACCCCTTCCATTACCGCATCTTTTGAATGAGGAGATTTATTATCGTAAACGGTGTAACTATTACGATGTATAAATAGGTCACGCAGCTTGTAGGCTGCCATCAACGTGAATCCCACTATGGCCGCGCCAACCCATAAAGCGGTCGGCCAACCCAGATTGGTACTGACACGATTAATTTTCATAACAAAAAAAAGATACTTATAGGTATAAAACCCAAAGAAACATATCACTCCAAGCCCGACAAAATCAGCAACCCACTTTACAGCTGCACGCGTCTGAGGAGTTAAATCAAAAAGGTCAAGAATACCACCAGCCAGATGTGCCCTTTCTCTAGTCACATAGGCCATGGAAACAAAATAAAACCAAAGCCCAACCATAATACTTAGCTCTTCCATTGCTGGAAAAGAAAGATCCATCACATACCGGAGGAAAACACCAACAGCCATCATTCCCGCAAGAGACAAGACAAGGAATATCAAAGCAAATCGGCATATAAATACCAGAGCGCGGTCGATTCGAATAAAGAGACTATTCATTGAACTCCCCTATAGAAAAGGGGCCAAACAGTTACGTTCAGTCCCTTTTGTTGAGCAAAGAATTAGTTAACAGTGATTTCTCGAATCTGATCAACCAAACCCTTACCTACTGTGGATTCAATCCAAGTCCACTCTTTTTCGCGAATTATCTTACTCATCTTAGCGCGCTGTTCAGGAGTCAACTCCACGACGTTGATACCGTAGTCCTTGATATCAGCAATCAGGTCGTTACTAATTGTCTGGGCTTCCTGCCACGCCCAATCGGCTGCCTCATTGGCAGATGCCTGTACAGCTTCCTGTTCCTCTGCACTCAGGCCGTTCCACCAATCGAGATTCACTACGAAGAATCCCTGCTCAAAATAATCACGGGTGAAAATATAAGTTTCCAGTACATCACGCATCTGCCAAATCTCAGATGGTGGACCGAAAGTACGACCGTCTACTGAGCCCAGTTGCAATGCGGTGTAAAGCTCAGAAAAGGGCATTGGGACAGGATTAAAACCCAGGAATTCGAAACGCTTGATCGCATTCTGCACAGTTGGAACGCGCACTTTAATACCGCTTGCATCTTCAGGGTAATTTACTGGCACTTTACCTTCCCCTTTACGGATGGCGATACCAGCGAAGTCAACCGGAAGCAGAGCCAACAATTTCATGTTCAGGTCAGCATAGATCTCATCGTAGGTGCTAACCATTGCGCCGTTAGGACCGTATATTTTCTTTGCCTCTTCCCAGTTATTTGCAACCAACCCCATAGTTGCAATATTCAAACGTCGATCAAAATCAGTCGCCGGAAAAGTCATAGTCATGCCAATTTCACCTGCGATTGTTTGCTCAAATTGAGAAGTCCAGTCGCCCAAATCACCTCCAGGGTGATATCTCACTTCAAAAGCACCCGGAGCTTTATTTTCCAGCGCACTCATAAAACGATCTGAAATAGGGTTAAAGATATGCTCTTTTGACATTGCATGGGCAAGAACAACTTCTTCCGCTGCCTGTAGAACAGGTGCTGCCATCAGCGAAGCGGTCATTGTTACTGCAATGGAAAAACCACGCGCAGATTTAATTAAAGAACCTTTATTTAGCATTTTTATATACCCATATTATTTTTATTTTCGACCATTAATGGCCGCAAAAATTTTTTAGCCCACTTTAAATAGTGGCTAACAGCATCAACCAAAGCCCTAGAAGCAGAAAACACCAAAATCATAAAAATCAAAGCCGACACAACCCCTTGGATAAAATATTAATCCAAGAAAAAACCAACCTATTTTTTGTTTTGGACAAAACACAAATGCAATGTTATTAAATAATTCTTGCTCTAAACCTATGAATTAACACTTAGAATTATCATACAGCTGGGACCTGAAATTACTTTGCTTTTATCCAGTTGAATGCCCACACATAGCGAACTAGTATTTCAGATACAGCACAAAACCAGGAAGACTCTTTCAATGAAGACACTTAACAATACGGATCTCGATATCCTTGACCACTTACAGAGAGACGGACGATTAACCAACTCAAAGCTGGCGGTGGCGCTTTCACTGAGTGAAACACCTTGCTGGCGCAGACTGAAGAAATTGGAAGATGATGGGTATATCGAAAGCTATCAAGCGAATCTCGATAGGAGAAAGCTGGGTTATGGTGTGATGGCGTTTATACAACTAACGTACTTAGAGCACGATGAAGAAACGACCAGACAGTTCGAGGATGTCATTCAAAACTGTGAAAATGTTCTCTCTTGCCACAACACGACTGGTGAAGCCGACTTCTTGCTTCAGGTAGTGGCAAAGGATCTAGATGACTACAGTCGTTTTGTAGACAACGTTCTAAGAAAGCTAGGTGGGCTCTCTGCAATCAGGTCGAACATTTCATTACGGGAGTTAAAATCATCCACTCGCCTGCCTATTCCCAGGGAACCTACATAAAGCTCGTGCTGCCCATTTGCTTGAGGTCTGCATGCCACTTCAAAGCATACAGACCCTGCTGTTGCTAAGATCAAAAATACCAAGATTTTCCATAACCGGAACAGCCGAAGGCAGATGACTATGAGATGGACGCTTAACCTACAAATGATGACTAGTAGCAACGCCTAATAAGGCCGTAAACGCGAACGTATTTTGCGCTCGCTGCGCTAACCAGAAATTCGCCAGTTACGGCTGGCGCTAATGACCGCTTTGGGTTGTGGATGCAATGAGCCAGCGCAATACCTAACCTAGCACAAAAGTAAGAAACGAAGACAATTCCCCGCGACACACTCTATTATCCCGCACCTATGCAGATATGCGCGACTGAACTGTCTTCGTTTTAATTACGTCGATACATCAAACCGCCTGCCCAGCAGCAAAGCCTGATGCCCATGCCCACTGGAAGTTATGGCCGCCCAAGTGGCCGGTCACATCTAAGCACTCACCGATAAAATAAAGGCCGGGGGCTAGCTTCGCTTCCATCGTTTTTTGGTTGATCTCATCTGTATCGATACCGCCGATCGTCACCTCTGCGGTGCGATAGCCCTCGGTGCCAGAGGGTTTTACCTGCCAGCAGGTAAAGGCTTCAGCCACCTTTGCCAAATCGGCGTTGCTTTGATCGGCCATGCGTCCAGAACAGCCAAAGAGTTCGCAAAGAATTTGCGCCATCCGCTTACTCATGTGACTGGCCATGACCGTAACAATATCGGCTTTGGGTTTTTCTTCACGCTGCACTTTTAACAACGTGAGTAGGTCTTCTTCTGGGAAGAAATTAACGGAGATCGCATCGCCCGGCCGCCAGTAGGAGGATATCTGCAGCATCGCTGGGCCGCTTAATCCACGGTGCGTAAACAGCATGTTCTCTTTGAACGTCATACCGTTGCAGCTGACTGTCACGGCATGGGAGACACCCGATAACGGATTTAGATGTTCTTTTAGCTCCGCTTGTAGCGTAAACGGCACCAGCGCAGCAGAGGTTGGGTAGATCTTTAAACCAAACTGCTCGGCAATATGATAGGCAAAAGGGGTTGCGCCGCCATTGGGGATCGACAAACCACCAGTCGCGATCACGACAGACCGAGCGCTCATCGCCCCGCTTGACGTCACCAGTTGATAGCCATTATCCGTTGCAACGAGCCGTTCTATAGTGGTCTCGGTCTGTATCTGCACCCCTGCCCATTCACACTCCGTCATCAAAAGACGCAGAATCTCTTTGCTGCTTTCGTTACAAAAGAGCTGGCCGAGTGTTTTCTCGTGGTATTCAACGCCGTGGCGCTCCACCAACTCAACAAAGTCGCTAACGCGATAACGGCTGAGTGCGGAGCGGCAAAAGTGCGGATTGTGTGAGATGAAGTTTTCAACACTGTTGTGCAAGTTGGTGAAGTTACAACGCCCTCCACCAGACATCAGAATTTTACGGCCAATCTTCTTGGTGTGCTCCAACACCAAGACCGACTTACCTCGGTACCCAGCGGTGGCGGCACACATCAAGCCCGATGCGCCCGCCCCAATTACAATAACGTCAAATTCCAATGTAGAGTCTCTTTAAGCGTCTGAGTCGCTGCTATCTTTCTGTTGGTTTAACTTACGAATTTTATCGGCTAAACGCCCACCTCGAGCGCCACGCTGTGTTGGCTCAGAGTTCTGCGCAGCTTGCTCATTCTCTTGAGCTTTCTGATAAACCGACTTGTGTTTCTTTTTCTTCTCCTGCGCGCGCTTTTTACGGCTCTCGTAGCTGTCGCCATCAGCCAAGCGCTCTTGTTTGGAGATCACAGGATCTGCGGGTAAATATTGGTGCACAAAGGCACGTTTTTTCTTGGTTCTAGACATTTTGGTACTTCCTCGCGCCTATTGTTTGCTGTCAGCGTCTTGTTCTGCGGCTTCAGCCGCTTCTGCTTCTAGGCGCATTCGTTCTGCTTCTGCGCGTTTTTCTTCCCACTCGGCAACCGTTTCAAAGGTAATTAAACCCAGTTTGCCTGAGCGTAAATCGTTTAAAAGAACTTCACAGGCTTTGTGTACATCGATCACACCACCTGGGCGAAGCCCACCACGTTTACGACCGATCTCATCCAGTAACGCAGTATTGGTTTCCGGTAGCTCTTTCAGCTTGTAACGTTCTAAGAGTCTTTGGGGATAATCTTGTAGTAAAAAGTTGGCTGCATATTGCCCCACCAACTCATACTCAATGGCGGTATCGCGGATGGCTCCACTAGACGCCAAACGATATCCCGAATCGTAGTCTTCAATTTTGGGCCATAAGAAACCCGGCGTATCCGATAGCGCCATACCGTTTTTCAAGGTGTAGCGTTTCTGGTTCTTGGTGACCGCAGGCTCATTGCCCACCTTAGCGATTCGGCGGCCCAACAATGCGTTGATCAGCGTTGATTTACCTACATTGGGAATACCCATAATCATGGCACGCACCGTGCGCTCTTTGTTAGCGCGCGCAGGTACCATCTGCTTGCACATGTCGGGTATTTTTTGAATCACCTTTTTCTGGTCCTGACTCAGAGCAATCGCGGTAATGCCCTCTTGCCCGTTGAGAAACTCCAACCATTCGGCGGTACGTTTCGGGTCAGCTAAATCGCTTTTATTGAGGATCTTTAACACCGGCTTCCCTTTGCGCAAAGAATCGACCAGAGGGTTCTCGCTCGAGAGAGGCAAGCGCGCATCAAGCACCTCGATAACGGCATCAATTTCATCCATTACTTTGGCGATCTCTTTGCGGGCTTTATGCATGTGCCCAGGGAACCAGTTAATTGTCATCTACATCTCCTAAATCGTTGGTCGCATTATACCGTCGGTTCTTCTATTGCGCAGTTGCAAATATCGCTTAATTTTTTGCAGTTGGCTCAACACCCGCTAAAATGTGGGATGACTAATATTTGTTACGGGACTAGTAATTAATGACCGGTGAGGTTTTAGACAGCCAAGTGCTGATGGCTAGGCAGCCAATTTTCGACCACAAGCAACGCGTGGTCGCCTATGAGCTCCTCTATCGCAAAGAGGACGCAGCGGAAGCCTCATTTCTGGATGGCAGCTCAGCCACCAGCGAAGTTCTACTGAACGCATTCACATCGATCTCTGATGCAGGTTCTGTGCGTAAAGTACCGGCTTTTATCAACCTAACTTACGATATTGTGGTTGAGGGGAATATCCCTGAACTACCGCGCAAAGAGGTTGTATTTGAGCTTTTAGAAGATGTTGTTGTTGATGAAGCCTTCGTAAACGGTGTGCGCAACCTGGTTGACCAAGGGTATCGTATTGCGCTGGATGATTTCACCTACACCCCTGATTACGACCCTCTCCTTGAGATGGCACAAATCGTGAAGCTGGATGTGATGCAGCACAACCACGCAGAACTCGTGGAGCAGATCAAACATATTCGCCCGTTTAAGGTCACGCTTTTAGCGGAAAAGATTGAGACGCATGAAAAGCTCGAGGAGTGTGTTGAGCTTGGCTTTAAGCTGTTCCAAGGCCATTTTTTAAGTAAGCCAAAAGTTGTTAAAGGCCGTAAAGTCAGCACGAGCCAAGTGGCGTTGATGCAACTACTGCAAGAGCTGCAAAAAAGTAGTGCCACGCCCGAAGTGCTCGAAGCACTTATCATTCAAGACCCGGTTTTGACTTACAAGTTGCTGCGTATCGTTAACTCGGCTGCCAACTCACTGGTACGCAAAGTCGAGTCTGTTTCGGAAGCGATTGTGCTATTAGGCATTCCTCAGGTTAAGAAATGGGCAACGCTCATCGCGATGTCTGCCAATACCGAGAAACCTGAAGAGCTATCACGCCAACTATTGATCCGTGGGCGCATGTCAGAACAGGTTGCCGAGCGCCATAAACGCCCGAATGCGCCGAGCTACTTCATGGCGGGCATGATGTCGGGTTTGGATGCGCTGCTCGATCTTGAACGTAGCATGATGCTTGAGCAGGTCCCGCTAGGGGACGATATCAAGCAAGCGATCTCTGACGGTAGTGGCGAGATTGGCGAAGTCCTGAAGAACGTGATTCATTATGAAGCGGGCGACTGGGATCTACTCCCCATGAACTTCGATGGCGATGTCTATGAAGCCTCCTATCGCGAGGCGGTATTGTGGACTAAAGAGGCGATGCAAGCGCTGGCTGATCAGGGCTAAACGCTAAAATCTCATCACAAGGCTGCTATTGCAGCCTTTTTTAATTCATGTGAGTTTCATTACATCAAATAGCCGTTATACCGGCTTTCTTGCGGCCATTGCAGCAAACAAAGAGCCGGCAACAATCAGCGCTGCTGCAATGATAGTGGCCTTTGTAAGTACTGCATCAGTAAACGCCGCTAGCAACACAACCGAGATCAGAGGTGCACCGTAGCTCAGCACTCCCAATAGCGGCAAATTGCCATGCTTTATTCCATAATCCCAAGTGAAGAACGCAACCCCCATGGGCCCAAGCCCGAGCAACAGAATACCACTCCACTGTGCACCTGAAGTTGGCCATACGGTGGTTTCAAGCAAGAGGTGGCAGATGGCAGACAACAAGGCTGTAAAGCAACAAAACCACCCCACAACATCCGTTGATACCGCCTGTGTGAGACGACTCAACACCGAGTAACCTGACCAGATGAATGCGCACGCAACAGCGAAGAGGTACCCTTTCAATTCGCCTTCCGCCATGTGCATCAATGCGTCAACACCCCCCATCAACACCCAACATCCGGCCAACGCCACGCCACCACCCACAATGTACTGCCACCTAAAACGATGCTCAGGCAAAAAACTCGATAACAACACAATAAGCAGCGGCCACATGTAGGCGATCAGGCTAACTTGAATGGCCGGTGCAAAGCGCATCGCCATGAAGTAACAAAAGTGAAACGCAAAGTAACTCCCTACTCCCAAGACCCAAACCTGCCAAGGCTGACGCAAATACCGTTGCCCTACATGCCCTCTTCGTAACCAGTTGGTTGCCATCACGACAAAGGCAACGCCAAACGCCATCGATAGCAATTGAAAGGGTGGAATCTTGCCGCCGGTAAGCTGAGTAAAAAGGGCCAGTGTTCCCCACAGCAGGATAGAGATCGACCCAATGGCTGTCGCTTTCATGAAATACCTCTCGTATATACTCTGTGAGTAGATTAGAGGCGAGTAGCCAACAAAACTATCGAGAAACGGCGCAGCATCATCGAGATACAGCGAACTAGGCGTTTTGACGGTAATACCGTGGCGATCGATCGAAGAACTGACGAAACCGATAGCTGAACGCCGCAGCACTATCATAGCCGACCGCAGCGGCAATGTTGGTAATGGTGGCTGATGATGTTAGCAGGAGATCACGGGCTCGCTCCATGCGGCAACGCACCACGTAAGCATGGACCGTCGTACCCACCTGCGCTTTGAATAATGCGTTTAGCTGGCGAGGGCTCAAAGCCGCAGCATCAGCGACGTTGCGTACGTTAATATCCAGATGAAAGTGACGCTCGATATAGCATTTTGCCGCCGCGACACGCCGATCATACTGTGCTTCGGCGCCGTCCTCTAACAAGGCGACCGCTAGCGCGCTCACCTGAGACCGCAGTGCCGCAGACTCTATGGACTCGAGCGAGGCTGCTAAAAAGCTGCGATATTGCTGTGCTGCATAAGACAGCGAAAAGAACGGCGATAGACTAGCAATACGGGGAGCTTGATCAATAGGAATATCGGCAACAAGAAACTGATTGTTACCCTCTGGCGCAGCAAACTCATGTGTCTCTTGTGCACAAATAAAACCTGCCCGATCGGCACATAACACACCCTGCGCATAGCCTATTTGAATCTCTAACTCACCTTGGAGCGGAATCACGATTTGATGGAAGGTGTGGCTATGCGCACTAGGCGCCTTGCTGTAACTACGTTGAGTCAGGTCAATCGTGCCCATAATCTAGGCCTCAATGGGCTCTTTCAGCAGCTCTAGCCCTTGCTGGTCTGCGCGCAGGTACCACAAATGCGTGTCCCAGTCGCCGAGCACGATACGAGCACCCTTTACCATGCCCTGCTGTCGGTGAATAGCGGGGCGATGCGTGTGCCCATGAATTAAGATCGGCACTTGATATTGCGCAAAGGTCTGGGCAACGGCCTGAGAGTTCACATCCATAATAGCGTTGGATTTGGTTTTAGCGCTGGCTTTACTGGCTTCACGCAGTTGCTGCGCTATTGCGACGCGCGCCTCAAGTGTTTTTGCCAAAAACTCGTGCTGCCAAGCGGCGCTGCGTACCAGTCCACGAAACTGTTGGTACTCCACATCATCGGTGCAAAGCTGATCGCCGTGCATAATCAACGCCGACTGATGATTGGGTAGTTCTATCACACAGGCCTCTTCCAGCAGAGTCGCGCCGATATGCTCGGCAAACGCTGGGCCAACCAGAAAGTCCCGATTCCCATGCTGAAAGAACAACTGACAACCTAGCTTATCAAGCTGCTTTAAGGCCGTAGTTATGGGCTCTATCTGCGGCAACATCGCGTCATCACCGATCCACGCCTCAAAGATATCACCTAGCAGGTATAGCTTCTCGGCATCGGCGCTGATCTGCTCTAGAAAAGACAAAAACGCCCGGTTGATATCCGGGCGTTCAGGTCTCAAATGAAGATCTGAGATAAAGTAGTCAGCCATAGCTGTTACGCTTCAACCACCTCAGCCGACTCGATCACAACATCATCAACAGGTACATCCTGATGGCCTGCACGCGTTGTCGTTTCAACCATTTTGATTTTTTCAACAACGTCCATGCCTTCAACGACTTTACCGAATACAGTGTAACCCCAGCCTTCAGTTGTTTTCGCGGTGTGATCTAAGAATGTGTTGTCGTTCACATTGATAAAGAACTGAGCAGAAGCCGAGTGTGGGTCCATTGTACGCGCCATCGCGATAGAGCCCGCTACGTTCGATAAACCATTGTCAGCTTCGTTATCGATAGGATCGCGCGTCTCCTTCTGTACCATACCTGGCTCAAAGCCACCGCCTTGGATCATGAAGTTATGGATAACACGGTGAAAAATCACACCGTTGTAAAACCCATCGCGCACGTATTGTTCAAAGTTAGCCGCTGTGTTGGGCGCTTTTTCATGATTAAGTTCAATGTGCACATCACCGTGTGTCGTATGGAAAACGATCATTATTATCTTCCTATTTCTCAAGCCTACTCGTTGGTACGTTATTATACTCAAGTATTAAGGTAGTGCACTGATAATATTTTACCGACTGGCGATTAACTGTCTTTGCGTAAGCGTTTATACTAGCGAGCTATCTATTCGCATTGCGAATCTTCGAATGAGCCACAAAGTTGCTGAGACGATGTCAAAAAACGAATCCACTGCAAAGCCAACAAACTTTATTCATCAAATTATTGAAGCGGACATAGAAAACCAAACCCATCAGGGCAAGGTTGTCACGCGCTTCCCGCCTGAGCCGAACGGTTATCTTCACATCGGCCATGCGAAGTCCATTTGCCTTAACTTTGGGACTGCAGAAAAATACAACGGCGTGTGTAACCTGCGCTTTGACGATACAAACCCAGAGAAAGAGAGCCAAGAGTACATCGACTCAATCGTGTCCGATATTGAGTGGCTCGGATATACGTGGAACGGCGATATCCGTTACACCTCACTCTACTTTGACCAGCTCTACGCATGGGCCGTACACCTGATCAAAGAGGGCAAGGCCTACGTCTGCGACTTAAGCCCAGAGCAAGCGCGAGAGTACCGCGGCAACTTTAGTGAGCCGGGCAAAAACAGCCCTTATCGTGACCGCTCGGTTGAAGAGAACTTAGCGCTGTTTGAACGCATGAAGAACGGTGAGTTTGCAGAGGGAGCTTGCGCTCTTCGCGCCAAGATCGATATGAGCGCACCTAACATGAACTTGCGCGACCCGATGATCTATCGCATTTTGCATGTACCTCACCACCAGACGGGTGATAAGTGGTGCATCTATCCGATCTATGATTTTGCCCACGGCCAGTCTGATGCTATCGAAGAGATCACGCACTCACTCTGTACGCTTGAGTTTGAAGACCACCGCCCACTTTACGACTGGTTTATCGAGAACCTACCCGTCCCTGCTACACCAAAGCAGTACGAATTTTCTCGCTTAGAGCTGAACTACACCGTTACCAGTAAGCGTAAGCTTAAGCAGCTCGTCGATAATGGCACGGTTAGCAGCTGGAATGACCCGCGCATGCCGACTATCTCTGGTCTGCGCCGTCGTGGATACACACCTAACTCCATCCGCAACTTCTGCGACATGATTGGTGTTACTCGCTCCAATGCTGTTGTAGACGTGGGTATGCTAGAAGCTGCAATACGTGATGATCTGGACAAAACAGCACCGCGCGCGATGTGCGTTACTCGTCCGCTTAAAGTCACCCTCACCAATATGGATGAAGGCCACGAGGAGTGGTTCGAGCTTCCAGCCCATCCAAAGGATGAGTCACTTGGCGTGCGCCGTGTTGGACTGACACGAAACCTCTTGATCGAACAAGAGGATTTTATTGAAGTTAAGCCAGTGGCGAAGAACAAACATGAACGTTGGAAGCGCTTAGCTCTCGGGGATGCCGTTCGCCTGCGTGGCGCTTACGTCATTACCTGCAACGAAGTTGTTAAAGATAGCCATGGCGAGATTATTGAACTGCTATGCACATATGACCCAGACACCAAAGGTGAGAACCCAGTAGGCTACAAGCCAAACGGCGTTATCCACTGGGTTTCTGATGAACTTTCAGTACCGTGCGAAGTGCGCTTGTATGATCGTCTATTCACTGAAGCCAACCCAGACGGTGATAAAGAGGTGGAGTTTACAGAGCACCTCAATTCAGAATCGCTGGTTGTGTTACCTAACGCACGCGCTGAAGCAGGCTTGCGCGGGGCCGCTGTTGAGTCTCGCTATCAGTTTGAGCGAATGGGATATTTTTGTGTCGACCCAGACTCAACATCAGAACAGCTAGTCATCAACCGCACCGTAACCTTGCGCGACTCTTGGGCCAAAGCCCAGAAGTAATGTGTGATAAAAAAGCCCAGCACTTCGCTGGGCTTACTTTTTTAATCACCTAATACCACACCTTCTCTGCGCTTGTCCGCAGCACCCACCATGGTGCCATCGGATTTTATCACAAATCCATGAAGGCCAGAATTTAGGTCACGGCGATTCACTTTAAATCCCATACCCTCAAGTGAAGTTGCTAAGCCATCACTCTGTGCTCCTAGCTCAACATCATATGTGCCAAAGCGGTTAACAGCATGAGGGCTATTAAAAGCGCTGTCTAGTGACTCTCCCCAAGCTAAGTGCCGTATCAGTGCCGAAGAAACATAGCCGATAATTCGCGAACCGCCCGGCGATCCGACCGCCATATAAGGTACGCCGTCTTTCATAACAATGGTTGGCGACATCGAAGAGCGTGGGCGCTTACCTGGCTCAACACGGTTAGCGATCGGCAAGCCATCTTTGTGGGCTCGGAATGAGAAATCCGTCAGCTCGTTATTGAGCAAGAAGCCATTCGACATTAAACGCGAGCCAAAACCATTTTCAATGGTTGTGGTCATCGAGACAATATTCCCTTTTGCATCTCGTATCACAAAGTGGCTCGTCGATGGCAACTCTATCGACTCATCGTCCGCCAACGATACGGCGTTTTCCCAGCTAGGCTCGCCCGGGGCAACCTCCGATAACGCCTCGCCTGGCTTGATAAGCGCTGCCCGCGATTTCAGGTAACCCTCATCTAACAGCCCTGACGGCATCGGCACATAATCGGTATCTGCCATATAGCGCCCACGATCAGCGAACGCTAGCCGCGAGGCATCACCAATAATTTGCCAACTAATCGGATCATCTGCACTGCGTTGCTGCATTCTGAACTGATCAGCGATACCTAAAATCTGCCCCACCGTGAGTGCACCCGAGCTCGGTGGCCCCATGCCACAAACTTCGTAGCTCATAAAACCGCCACAAACCGGCGCACGCTCCTTGATGCGATACACTGAAAAATCTTGCAATGCTAGAACACCGGGATTGCCCTCAGCACCTGTGACTGTTGCAACAATATCCTCAGCAATAGAGCCGAAATAGAAAGCATCTGCGCCTTTGGTTGCTAACGTATCGAGCGTTGCCGCATAGGCTTCATTCGTCAGAGTTTGACTGGTTTGAAGTGGCGAACCATCCGCATTAAAAAAGTAAGCTCGCGTCACTGGATAACGGTATAATCTATCGCGATCTTTGGCGATAGAGCTGGCTAAACGCTCACTCACCGTAAAACCTTTACGCGCCAGCTCCGCCGCCGGCGCCAATAGGTCCGACCAAGCAAGCTTGCCAAACTTGGCATGAGTATCACCCAGCAGCTTAACTGTGCCTGGTGTACCGACCGAGCGCCCACCCACCACAGCATCATAAAACTTCAGAGGCTGGCCATCTTTTAAGAATAACTCGGGGGTAGCTGCTAGCGGCGCCGTTTCACGGCCATCAAACGTGGTAAGCTTGCCAGATTCTGCGTCGTAGTAAACTAAGAACGCACCGCCCCCTAAGCCTGATGACTGCGGCTCAACCAAACCCAACACGGTCTGCACCGCCACCATTGCATCAATAGCTGAACCACCTTGCTGGAGTACCCGATACCCTGCTTCCGATGCCAATGGATGAGCAGCTGCAACGATATACTGGGCCGCCGTGACCTCACTCGTTGCTTGTACTGCCGATGTTGCCTCTGGTGCTATCGCATCAGTCACTTGCTCCGCTGCAGTGACACAACTGCCCGCCAATGTAATTCCGAGTGCTAGCGGCTTTATTATCTTCTGGTGCATGCTCACTCTCCTTTATTAGGCCCAATGCCTTTCTGGGTATAAGAGCTCTTAAAGTACTGACCGGAGGGATTCTGAGCAAGCGCTTTGCTAGTGAGATTTTGAGGTGCGGCTACCCACTAATCGCACCTCAAAACAAATATCAAGCGGCTGGAACGCCACTGTGGAAACGGAAAGTATCATCTTCTGAGCAAATGAGTTGCTCTTCGATCGCTTTAAAATGCGCAACCCGCTCTGTGATAGGCTCACCCGCGTAGTCTTCGGCCAAACCAAGATAGTCTTGGTAATGACGCCCTTCAGATTTTAGAAGCGAGCGATAAAATTTCGCCAGAATATCGTCTAAGTAAGGAGCAAGTTTTGCAAAGCGTTCGCAGGAGCGAGCCTCAATAAAAGCTCCAACGATCAACGTATCGACAAGGCGGCCAGGCTCATGAGTACGAACATGCTCTCTCATTCCAGATGCATAGCGGGACGGCGACATATGGCAGTATGTTACATCACGCGCTTCCATCAACTCTAAAACCTGTTCAAAGTGAATCAGCTCTTCGCGCGCTAAGCGAGACATCTTATTCAATAGGTCACTGCGATCAACATAACGGAACATTAGTGTCATCGCTGTCGAAGCAGCTTTTTTCTCACAATGAGCATGATCAATTAATAATATATCCTGCTGCTTTAGCGCTTCATCAATCCACGCTTGCGGCGTTTCACAGCCTAAAAAGTCACGAATCTCGTCTAATACTTCCATCGAACCAACAACCTAACTAAAGAGAAGAACGTATTATAATGACTTTAAGTACGAGAACTCTAGAACGACAGGATAGGTCTGACAGGAATGCAGAGAATATTGCGCCCGATCAAGTATATCGAGCGCGGAAGGAGAGACTAATCTATCAATGTATCGATGAGATCTATCATGAACTCGGTGTCTTCCGAAGCCATGGCATCCCACCCTTTGATGCTCATTGACTCTAGAACAGACCGGCCTTTGTCATCCTGATTCATCGCAACTAACTCATCTAACAGCTTAGGTGCTAACGCCTGCAACTTTGGACCAGCCATCAGGGTATGGTGAACAACATCAATTTGGCTCTCAACCAAGACTCGCATTTGATTTCGGATAAGACCAGAAAGATCATCGAAGGCATCTTTCAAGAAAAACCCTACATCTGCTTGGCCGTTTAGCAATGCCTTAGCGACTAATACGTAGCTACCAGCACTTTGTTGCTCAATTGTGCTCCGATCAAGGTCCGCAGGTTCAATCATGATCATACCCATCATGTTGACATCTGGGTCTTGAGTACATGCAACGCGCACACCTGGTTTCAGCTCTTCGATACTCTGGTACGGTGACGATTCTGGTACGACAATAATTGCCTCATCACTCAAACCACTAGGACGAGCCAGCGCCTTAAACCCCTTGTCGCGAACCAACATTGCAGCGTCATAAGGGTTAGCATAAATCAGATCGATCTTATCGCTTTGGATATCGCCGCGTTGAGATTCAAAATCGTCATAAAGCTCTAGATGAAACTTCTCTTCGAGGCGTCGCTGTAACCAGGTGTTGAAAATAAACCAACCAGACAAATGATCAGGTGAAAAGTCAGGGCTAACACTCAGAACATAGCTCATGCACTTGCCTCCCCAGCCAACATTTCAGCGTAGAGTTTCGCGCTGG
Source organism: Neptunomonas marina (assembly GCF_004005935.1). GTDB lineage: Bacteria > Pseudomonadota > Gammaproteobacteria > Pseudomonadales > Balneatricaceae > Neptunomonas > Neptunomonas marina. Next base: position 203,184 of record NZ_SACQ01000003.1, read on the forward strand.
CATCTACCTTTGTGCGCGATGGCTTACGCCGAACCGACGTATACCCCATCAATTGACCATTACGGATATTAGGTATCACCGTCGCCTTAACCCAATAATAAGCACCATCTTTACGGAGGTTCTTAACATAACCGTGCCACTTTTTACCCGCTTGAATCGTATCCCACAGGTCCTTAAAAGCAGCAGCTGGCATGTCTGGATGGCGCAAAATACAATGGTTTGCGCCAATTAGCTCATCGAGTTTATAGCCCGACATGTCAACAAAAGCTTGGTTTGCATGGGTGATGTAGCCTTTTGTATCCGTCCGCGAAACAATAAGTTTACCGTCGGGATAAGGTACTTCGCGATCTACAACAAGCGCATCTCGCGACGTACCATCAAAATATTCGATTTGCATAAGCGTTACAGTAGCTTCCCTATTGCTTCAGCAGCACGCTTCACGTCTAGGAAAATCAAACCAAGGCGTGCATTTGGTTTCGCAACGACCGTTAAAACCGAATCGCTGTTTGCATGTGTCATCAAAATATAGCCGTCTGCGCCCTTCACGAGCACTTGCTCAAGTTCACCACGCGCAAGCTCTTGCGCGGTGCGCTCACCCAGAGACAGCATTGCTGCGCTCATAGCACCTACACGGTCTTCATCCATGCTTGCCGGTAAGAGCGCCTCGATCATAAGGCCGTCAGTCGAAATTACAGCAGAGGCCTCGATCTCAGCCGAAGTTCCGTTCAGGTCACTGAGAATTGACCCCATCATTTCAGAACGCATAACAATCTTACTCCGTTTTTTATATTGTACTTGATCCAATTATTTTTAATTCAGATATCGAACAGCTAGAGCACTCAACAAATCTACAAAAGACTGCTGATTCAGATTTGGCTGTTCATGAATCATCAATGCGAATGACTGAGATCCAATATGCACGATCCATGTGCCTAAGATACTGTTACCAACAGGGTCCAGCAATCCCCATGATTGCCCCATTAGTTTCAAATCAGTATTGAGCAAGCGACCGTGCCGCTCATGTAATGCAATTAAATCTGCAGACAGCGCTGCAAGACCATCTGCGTGATCTTGCTCAAAGCCTGCGGATGCCAAGCAAAACCCCTGATCGTCGCCTAAAACAACTTTTCCAGAGGACGATAAACTTGGCAGAATATCAACTAAACCGGCTTCTAAACTGCCTTTAAACGGTTCTGTTGGCTCGCTCACAAGCCCCAAGAAACGACGCGCTAAAAGGCGATCAAAGAGCGCCTGAGCACTACTCTCTTCCATATCCGCCAACTCAGCAAAAAGCTCGATACTAAACTCTAGCGCCGCTTCACTACTCATAAGCTGTAACAGTATCGCGCGGGCATCATCAGGCTGTGAATTAACCGTAGCGTAGTATGCACCGCTTGGAGTTACTTGAAGATAGCGTGCAGCATTGTCATCCAGACTCACTTTAACCCCTTAAAACTTAAGACCGGCAAATTAATATTCAAAAAGCTGAGCTGTGGTTGCAGCAGCCATGACACCAAATACGTAGCGCTGAGGAATCTGCAACTCGCTTATCACCTGGAAGGCACTCATGGGCCTCGTTTGCCAGAGGTTTATCACAGCGTGCACCTCTGGGACAGCGATATTTCTGACACACTCAGGCGCGTACTTCAGACGGCGCGTTCGCGTTGGGTCATCATTCGGCAAGATACGACCTTGCACTGTCCAAAGGCCACTCAGCCAGAGCAAATCTTGTGCTGTCATCACCCGCTCAGAGAAACCGAGACCGTCTTGGAGATCTTCCTCGATCACATCACCAAATTTGATGGAAAGCTCTCCCATACCAAATCGGCTTGTCATGACAGTGTACAACACCTCTTCAGTGAGATTAGTGACAAAGCAATCGGTCCAAGGCAAGTACTCTAAACGCAAATGTAAACCATCTATGGCAACCGATGAGGACTTCTCCCGGCCATCAGCAACCGCTTTTTCAATCCAAGGCAGTAACATACCATCCAGACTTATCTGCAAACGGCGGCGGTCAGCTTCTTGGGACCAATCGAGGTCTGGGAGGTGACCAAATACAGTGGCCATGTCACTAACGTGCTTTTTATCGATCGAAGGAGCTGTGAGTTGATCTTCCAGCGCCTTCTTTTTTTCTATGATGGGTAATAGCGCAGCAGCGTTCGTTTCAACTGACTTATTCGGCGAGGTTGCGACGGCAGCAACCGCATGTGTATTGACGCCAGAGGAGCCCGCTCCCGATGCACCCGCACCTGAGCTACTAGGTACTCTGCCGTTCGGCTTATCGCTAGATCTGCGGTTATGCGCTTTTTCTGCTCTAAGTTTCGCTAGCTGCTCTGCTTTACGCTTTTTGAGGAGCGCTCGTTTCTTGGCAGCGATTTTCAACTCTGTGACATTGGAGCCTCGGCTTGCCTGCTCTGCCTGCTCTGCCTGCTCTGCCTGCTCTGCCTGCTCTGCCTGCTCTGCCTGCTCTGCCTGCTCTGCCTGCTCTGCGTTCAGGGTGTTGGTCGCTGCTTCTGCGTCAACTACCCACGGCAAAAGTCCATCTGATGCTTTGTTTTGCAGCGCGCGAATGGCAGCCTCAAGATCAGAAGCAGAAAACGGCTTAAGCAATGCTACCGAGTTGAGCCACGACACCTCTTTGATGGAAACAACGACCGCCGGTAAAGCCACACGCTCGTATAAATAGTCACGCAACTCATCCTTCTGTTTCGGCTGATCTGCATTAAAGATCACCCAATCAGCCTTGGGAACTGAGTCTACGATTTGGAACTTCTTACCGAAGCGGTGTGAGGAGAAGAAGTACTGCAATGTGTGCAGCGTAGCGCCCTCAAAACCAAGTAAGAGGACTCGCTTAAAGTCTTTCTGCGCCGGCATAAATCAAACGTCCTTTTTTTTGTATGCCATAGGAAGGCTACAACCGTTAACCAAGACTGATCGCGATACATCCAAAGAAAGCACACGGTTGACGGATTTGGCTTGAGCTATTTCCTTTAGCTGCTCTGTCGTTTCCGGCCCGATCAATTGCTCTGCTTCGCTGATCAGTCGCTCAACTAATGCTCGTCCACGGTATCTCAGAATGATGACCAAATCAATCAGCGCACCCACTGTGTTGTCTTTGTCGCCGCAGACCATGGCCAGATAAAAACGTCGTACATGCGCCGTGAGATTAAGTGGCTCTCGAGACACTTTACGAACATACTGCCTGTGGCTTAATGTTGGTAACGAGCCTTTGTAGATTAATGTGTCTTGATCTGCTGATTCAAATGCCGACTGAATTTTATCCGCAAGCTCGCTTTCCAGCTCACTGTTAAGATCCCAGTCAGACAGGGCCATCCATATTTGTGACTCATTACCTGAGTTTTCGTCTTTTAAGCTTCTACTTTGATGCATAGTACTGCCGCCGAAAAAGTCTTTCCTTAAGTTTCCCTTAATAGAGCGTACAACAGAATAATCATATACTGTAGCAATGTAACCGGAAATTTTTAGTTTTCAATAGAGTTTGAAAACTTGATCTGAATCAGAATTACTCGCCCATCTTCCTGTCTAAAACCCACTGCAAAAACGAGCAAAACCACTGGGTTAGGCACAAAGTCTAAGGTTTAGGATTGTCGACAAACTTAACTTTATAGCACCTATAAGCTAGAATCCCCACCGCCATATCAATAATGAGACACGATCTCTGCACACCGTGGGCCAGGGGTGACGTTAAAGAGCAACGGCCACGGACATAACTGATGAGGGCTATAATTGTGCTTGAAGCTTATCGTAAACATGTAGAAGAACGCGCCGCAGAAGGTGTACCACCTAAAGCGCTGGACGCAGAACAAACTGCGGCTCTTGTCGAACTTCTGAAAAATCCACCAGCAGGCGAAGAAGAGTTTGTTCTTGACCTGATCACAAACCGTGTACCTGCTGGTGTTGACCAAGCCGCTTATGTAAAAGCAGGCTTCCTAGCTGCGGTCGCTAAGGGCGAAGCAGAATCCCCGCTGATTGACCAAGTCAAAGCTGTTGAACTGCTAGGCACGATGCTAGGCGGTTACAACATCGAGCCTCTGATTGACGCTCTAGACAACGACGCTCTAGCACCAACAGCAGCGAACGCGCTGTCTCACACACTGCTTATGTTCGATGCGTTCTACGACGTTAAAGAAAAAGCAGATGCAGGTAATGAATACGCTGCAAAAGTCATCAAGTCTTGGGCTGACGGTGAATGGTTTACTTCTAAACCTGAACTGGCTGAAAAGATCACGGTTACTGTGTTTAAAGTACCTGGTGAAACTAACACTGACGACCTGTCACCTGCGCCAGACGCATTCACACGTCCTGACATCCCACTGCACGCTAATGCAATGCTGAAGATGGCCCGTGAAGGCATCGAGCCAGAAGTACCAGGCGTGAAAGGCCCTATTGCTCAAATCGAAGCGGTTAAAGCAAAAGGCCACCCAGTAGCCTACGTAGGTGACGTTGTAGGTACAGGTTCTTCACGTAAGTCAGCAACTAACTCTGTGTTGTGGTTCTTCGGCGACGACATCCCTAACGTTCCAAACAAACGCGCAGGCGGTTTCTGCTTCGGCGGCAAGATTGCCCCAATCTTCTATAACACAATGGAAGATGCTGGCGCACTGCCAATCGAGATGGACGTTTCGAACATGAACATGGGCGACGTAATCGACGTTTACCCATACGAAGGCAAAGCCGTTAACAACGAAACAGGCGAAGTACTTTGCGAGTTCGGTCTGAAGACACAGGTATTGTTGGATGAAGTGCGCGCGGGCGGCCGTATCCCACTGATCATCGGACGTGGCCTGACTGCGAAAGCACGTGAAGCACTTGGCCTTGGCGAATCTGATCTGTTCAAGAAGCCAGAGCAACCTGCTGACACAGGTAAAGGCTTCTCACTAGCGCAGAAGATGGTTGGTAAAGCATGTGGTCTAGAAGGCGTTCGCCCTGGCACATACTGCGAGCCTAAGATGACAACTGTTGGTTCTCAGGACACTACAGGTCCTATGACGCGTGATGAGCTGAAAGATCTAGCATGCCTAGGTTTCTCTGCAGATCTGACGATGCAGTCTTTCTGTCACACAGCGGCTTATCCGAAACCAGTTGACGTTGAAACGCACCACACACTACCGGATTTCATCATGAATCGCGGTGGCGTGTCTCTTCGTCCAGGTGACGGTGTAATCCACTCTTGGTTGAACCGCATGCTGCTGCCAGACACAGTAGGTACAGGCGGCGATTCTCACACGCGTTTCCCACTAGGTATCTCCTTCCCTGCGGGTTCTGGTTTGGTTGCCTTCGCAGCAGCCACAGGCGTTATGCCACTGGACATGCCTGAATCAGTATTGGTTCGCTTCAAAGGCGATAAGATGCAACCAGGTATCACACTGCGTGACTTGGTTAATGCGATCCCTTACTACGCAATTCAGCAAGGCTTACTGACAGTAGAGAAAGCTGGCAAGAAGAATATCTTCTCTGGCCGCGTACTTGAGATCGAAGGTCTGCCTGACCTGAAAGTAGAGCAAGCGTTTGAACTGTCTGACGCATCTGCTGAGCGTTCTGCAGCCGGCTGTACTATCAAGCTAAACGAAGAGCCAATCAAAGAGTACCTGAGTTCGAACATCACTATGCTTAAGTGGATGATCGCAGAAGGGTACGGCGATGTTCGTACAATCGAGCGCCGTATCGAAGGTATGGAAGCGTGGTTGGCTAACCCTGAGCTAATGGAAGGCGACGCTGACGCTGAATACGCAGCCGTGATCGAGATCGATCTAGCTGACGTTAAAGAGCCAATCGTTGCATGCCCGAACGACCCAGATGACGTTAAACTGCTATCTGAAGTTGCTGGCGACAAGATCGATGAAGTATTCATCGGCTCTTGCATGACAAACATCGGACACTTCCGTGCAGCAGGTAAGTTGCTAGACGCAGCGGGCCAAGCAATCCCTACTCGCATGTGGATTGCACCACCGACTAAGATGGACGCAGCTCAGCTAACTGAAGAAGGCTACTACAACATCTTCGGTAAAGCCGGTGCTCGTATGGAGATGCCAGGTTGTTCACTATGTATGGGTAACCAAGCACGTGTAGCTGATAACAGCACAGTTGTTTCAACATCGACACGTAACTTCCCTAACCGTCTGGGTACAGGTGCAAACGTATACCTAGCATCCGCTGAGCTTGCAGCTGTTGCATCTTTGTTAGGTAAACTGCCAACGCCTGCTGAGTACTTCCAGTACGCAGAGAAGCTAGACACAATGTCTGATGATGTATACCGCTACCTGAACTTTGACCAGATCAAAACGTATCAGGACAAAGCAGCAACAGTGATCCCTACGGTTGCAGTATAATCTCACAGCCTAAGCGCTTATAAAGCGACAAAAGCCCACCCTATGGTGGGCTTTTTTGTATCTGCATCATTTCCGGCCTATCAACGCTCTGGCATAATCCGCAGCACCAAAGTCCGTTACTAGTACTGAGTTCATGTCCAATATTATTCTGTTCAACAAACCCTTTCAGGTCCTGACCCAATTCACCGATGAACAAGGCAGGAGCACGCTCGCTGACTTTATCTCTGACAAGGGTTTCTACGCGGCCGGTCGACTAGACTACGACTCAGAAGGTTTGCTGATTCTGACCAATGATGGCTCGCTTCAGAACCAGCTAGCACACCCTCGTTTTAAGCTAGAAAAAACCTATTGGGTGCAGGTTGAAGGAGATGTATCTCCAGAAGCGTTAGACAAACTCAGAAAAGGCGTTGAACTGAAAGACGGAAAAACACGCCCAGCGCGCGTACGAACAATACCAGAGCCACCTGTTTGGGAGCGCAAGCCTCCGATTCGTGAACGTAAAAACATCCCCACCCAGTGGCTGGAAATTAAAATTAGTGAAGGTAAAAATCGGCAAGTCAGACGCATGACCGCAGCCGTGGGATTACCGACTTTGCGCCTCATCCGTTACGCCATTGGCAGTTGGACGTTGGACGGCCTAGCACCCGGGCAACAAAAACAAGCGCAGATTAACATCGCAAAACCGAACAAACCGCGGAATCCACGGCCGCAACGCAGACGCTAATCCCAGCGCTCAGCGGCCTCCATATCTGACTCTTTTTGCGCAACCCAGTTTTCCCCTTCCGCTGAAACTTCTTTTTTCCAGAAAGGCGCGTCCCGTTTCAAATAATCCATCAAAAACTGAGCTGCGTCGAAAGCCTCTTTGCGGTGCGCACTTGAAACACCTACAAATACGATATTATCACCCGCCTCCAGTGCACCAACACGATGATAAACAGCAACACGCCCCAAGCTCCAACGACTGCGGGCTTGAGCAACAATATTGTGCAGTGCTTTTTCCGTCATACCCGGATAGTGTTCCAGATACAGCCTCTCAATGGCGGAGTCTGTCAAATCACGCACCATACCGGTAAAAGTCACCAATGCCCCATGCGCGCCATCATTGGCCTTTAGCCAGCCATGCAACTCAGCAATATCGAAATCTTTCGTATCAACCAGCACCCTACTATCGGCTTCTGAACCTAACACCTACGCCCCCCCCGCAACCGCACATTTTAAAATCTAACCCTACGCCAGTATCGTACAGTATCCTCAACAGAAACAAATAGACTCAGGTAGAAGTTAATGATCTGGACACCACGCGCCACAGTGGCGGTAATTGTAGAGCAAAATGAAAAGTATCTTATGGTCGAGGAGATTGATAACGGTGAGCACCGTTTTAACCAACCGGCAGGCCACCTCGAAGACGGAGAAACGATCCATCAAGGCGCAATCAGAGAAACGCTAGAAGAAACAGGTTACAACGTCCAGCTAACGGGAGTTATTGGCCTTTATGCGGCTTCCGCGGCTAACGGCACAACTTATCATCGCGTTTGTTATTGCGCCGATATTAAAGACCCAATCCCCAGCACCGAACTAGACGCCGATATTGTTGCCGTCCACTGGTTAACATACGAAGAGATTAAGGAGCGCGAAGCACAGCTGCGCAGTCCAATGGTACTGGCATGTATCGAGGATTATCGGGATAATCGACGCTTTCCACTAGACCTTATTCGTCAGCTATAATGGCAGCTTGTTAGCCATCATCATGAGAGATAAATGAATACCCAGCAGCAAAAAGTAATTGTCGGCATGTCCGGCGGTGTCGATTCTTCCGTATCCGCTCTACTCCTTCTTCAACAAGGTTATCAAGTTGAAGGCCTCTTTATGAAAAACTGGGATGAAGATGATGGCACAGAGTACTGTACCGCGCTGGATGACCTTGCCGATGCGCAAGCCGTGTGCGATAAGTTAGGCATACATCTTCATAAGGCGAACTTTGCAGCTGAGTACTGGGATAATGTTTTCGAGCACTTCCTTGAAGAGTATAAAGCCGGACGAACACCCAACCCCGACATCCTCTGCAACCGGGAGATCAAGTTCAAAGCATTCCTAGAATATGCCCTAGAGCTTGGCGCAGATTTTATAGCTACGGGCCACTACGTCCGGCGCGCTGATATTGATGGCAGCGCATCGTTACTCAAAGGCCTCGATAACAACAAAGACCAGAGCTACTTTTTACACCAAGTCGGCGAAGCTGAGTTAGCGCGAACCCTTTTCCCTGTCGGAGAGCTGGAAAAACCCGAAGTACGTCGCCTTGCCGAACAGCATGATCTCGTTACACACAACAAAAAAGACAGCACGGGTATCTGTTTCATTGGTGAACGCCGCTTCAAAGACTTTTTACAACAGTACCTGCCGGCACAGCCAGGTAAAATTGAAACAGACACCGGAGTCGAAATCGGCGAACACGCTGGTCTAATGTACTACACCATCGGCCAACGCCAAGGGCTACATATCGGGGGCTTGAAGGATTATCCTGAAGAGCCGTGGTTTGTTGCCGGCAAAGACCTTGATAGGAATGTTCTGATTGCCGTACAGGGAAAACAAAACGACCTGCTCTTCACTGACTGGCTCGTTGCAGAGGATATTTTCTGGATCAACGGCAACACTCCCGAGCTACCGTTTCGCTGCACAGCTAAAGTACGCTATCGCCAGAGCGATCAACACTGTACGCTTTCGCGTAACAGCGATGGTAAATACATGCTTGTTTTCGATGAACCTCAACGAGCGGTAACACCTGGCCAATCAGTAGTAATCTATCAAGACGACGTTTGCTTAGGCGGCGGCGTTATTGAATCGACAGGAAAGGATGAGAAATAAGCATGTCCAGAGCACATGATGAGCAGACAATTGCACTGGCGGGAATGTTCCAAGCGGCGGCACTGGTAGATCAGATCGCTAACCGCGGTATGGTTCCCCAGCACAACTTCGAGACCAGTATCTACAGCCTATTCCAGATGAATCCTTCGTCAACGGAAGCCGTCTTCGGAGAACCGCAAGATCTGCCTTACAACCTTTCTCTGGGATTAAAGCTGCTTAACGATCTGGTCGAGAAGAAAGAGCCGAAAAACAACAACATCACAAACTATGCGCTTAGCATGATCATGCTAGAGAAGAAGCTGTCAGCGAACTCCGCCATGCTTAATACGCTAGCGCAGCGCCTCCAAGAGATTGAAGGTAAGGCCGCCTATTTCTCCGAAAACACTGGCGATCGGGACATCACAGCATCGGACTACACTCATAGCAATGTGATTGCCAATATCGCTAACTGCTACCAAGAGACGATCAGCACCTTTAGCTTCCGCATCCAAGTAGGAGGTGACCCGCGTCATTTACAGAACAGCGAGAATGCAGCGAAAATTAGATCTCTGCTTCTAGCGGGTATCCGTGCAGCGATGCTATGGCGCCAAGTTGAAGGAAGTCGCTGGCACTTGCTATTCTTTAGGTCGAGGTTACGTCCATCGTTAAGAAAGCTAAAGCGTTAAGGGACGATTAAAGAAATGAGCCGCAACATCGCAAATAAGCAACACTTAATAAACACATGCTCATTATTTGCAGTAGGGCGCCAATGAAGAAATACCAAAAACTTCAACAATCAGCTGGCTTTAGCCTTGTTGAGCTTATGATCTCCGTTGGCGTTATCGCCGTTCTTGCTTCCATCGCTTACCCCTCTTATCAAGATTACGTTGAAAGCGTAAATGAAGCGACAGCGATCTCTGAAATCACCGTGATCGCTGGGAAAATAGATCAGTATTTCATTGTCCACAACCGTCTACCAAACTCCCTAAATCAGATCGGCGTACCCGGCGACATGCTATTGGACCCATGGGATACTCCCTATCAGTACACGGTCTTAGCAACGCTGAAAGGCAAAGGGAAAGCCCGCAAAAACAAAAACCTTGTGCCGATAAATACCGATTATGACCTCTACAGTAGCGGCAAAGATAAACGCTCTGTCTCGCCTCTTACCGCTAAGCACAGTAGAGACGATATCGTGCGTGCCAACAATGGCGGCTTTATTGGCTTGGCCTCCGACTATGAGCGTTAAATGAAGCTTCAGTTAACCGCATTAAGAACGAAAGTTGCGAAACGGCTTTTCGCCGTTATGCTTATCACGATCTTTGTGCCGTTGTCGCTGGCGGGGCTGCTCTCATACAGCAAGATGAAGCAGATCATTAGTACGGAAATTCAAGATACTCAGGTTAAAGAAAGCTCTGAATTTGGGCTTTTGATGCACGGACGCCTAAAACGTGCGCAAGACTCCCTCGAACTCTACTTAAAGCAGACTCAAAGTGGCCAAGTCCCCTACCCAACCTTGCGGGCTTTTTTGTCCGAGTATTTCATTGATATAACCGTTATCGAGCGCGATCAACTCGCCGAGGAGCGGCCGGCGCTCGCCCACCAACTGAACCTAAACCCTGAGCGTAAAATCTTTGCCGACTATACCGAAGCGTGGCCTTCGCTATCCCTGATAAGTTCTGAAGTATCGCTATCCCGCGAGTTGGTCGCTATTGGTCGCTTAAAAAGCGCTTATATCTGGGATCCAATCAACCTAGATGGCGAACAGGAGTTTTATGTCTTTGATGAAAACCAAGCACTGGTTCATGCCTCGAAGCCATTAGCCTCCGATACTCTCAGCGCTATCTTGAGCGCTAAAACAAGTACTATACTGCAAGAGCACGGCACAACTGATAACCCTCTGATGCTAGCGCGCTGGTCTCTATTTATGGATTATCAGTTCGGTGTGCCAGAATGGACCATCGTCACTGGTAAGCCTATCAGCGTGCTGAAAGACCGGCTAACTAGATTTACGTACTCTTACACCGCAGCGGCATTATTAACACTATTGCTGATTGTCCTCGCCGCGTTACAGATTATCCGTCGCAGCCTCAACCCAATTAATCGACTGATGCGCGGTACCCAGGAAATTGCTAGAAATAACTTTGATCACCGAGTCGCCATTGACAGCAATGATGAATACGGTGCATTAGCACGTCACTTCAACGCTATGTCATCGAACTTGAGAGATGCGTTCGATTTTAACGAAGCGGTTGCAGCTATTGATGCAGCTGCGCTGAAGTCAGAGGACCTCAAGAGCTTTGTCGATGCAATTCACGGTGCACTACCAAAGGTAACAGAAACCCAGCTATCAATATTATGCATTCACGGCGAACACCTACATGAAGATTGCCTTGTTTCTTATTACGATTACCGCGAAGAGAGCCTAGTACGCTTCGTTGCAAATAGATCCTCATTCTTAACGCCGTTAAACAGCGAGGTATTACCTGGACGGCCAGGCCCTCTCTCTCACCCCCTCGCTCTCCTTGATACACTGCAAATTGGGGTTTTAAAGGGCTTAAACTACAACGCATTTTACTTTGGCAACCAATTTCGCATCAACGCGGTGCTTATTAACGGTTCAGAGGGCGCTCCGAGCCAAGACCAGTCACGTATCCTCGACTTTTTAGGCCACTCCCGCGTTGTACTAGAGGCCCTGCAACGAGATCGAGCTCTAAAATACCAAGCCAATTTCGACGAACTAACAGCCATTAGAAATCGAAAGAGCTTTAGTGCGGCCATCAACGAAGTCTTAATTTTCCCTACTATGCAGCGGGCACACTTACTATTTATAGACTTAGACCGCTTCAAGAATGTTAATGACACACTAGGGCACCATGTAGGGGATAGGCTGCTTCATGATGCATCACGGCGCCTTGATGCTCTCATGCCTGAAGACGCATTACTGGCTCGTTTTGGCGGTGATGAATTTACCGTTTTCATTAAGGATCAAACAGATAAAGACGCTCAACTCTTCGCTGAAAGCTTAATTAATGCTCTATCTGAACCTTACGTAATCAACAGTTACCGAGCGAGCGTGAGTGCTAGCGTAGGCATTAGCACCTATCCCGATGATGGAGACGACTACGACGCGTTATTAAGAAAAGCCGACTTAGCCATGTACCACGCCAAAGAGCATGGACGAGAGCGAGCGACTGCTTACAACGCCGCACTGGAAGCCGAACTCAGCCATCGAACCGAGCTCGAAGCGATCGTTCACGACGCCACGCTACGGGACGAATTCGAAGTGGTTTTACAACCTAAGATGAGCGTGCGCACTGGCGAGCTGTGCGGATTCGAAGCGCTCTCTCGATTCTATCACCCTAAGAAAGGCCCCCTGTCTCCTTTTGAAGTTTTTCAAGTCGCTGAGGAAACAGGCATGATCTTAGAGTTAGGGTATCGGATGATGCTGAAGACGTTTCGTCAAATTAAACGCTGGAGCCTAGACTACCCGTTCCCCTACCGAGTCGCGATTAATGTGTCGCCTATTCAGCTGCTAGATGTAGAGTTCATTCACCGAATTACCTCGGGAATCGAAGACGCTGGCATATCGCCAACAAATGTCGAGGTTGAGATCACTGAGGGGGTCTTTATGGATAGCTCAGATAAAATCATCGAAACTCTTCATCAATTACGTGATATCGGAATCAGCGTAGCGGTTGATGATTTTGGCACCGGCTTCTCATCGCTATCTTATATCACCACACTGCCCATAGACCGGCTCAAAATTGACCGCTCATTTATTACTCGTATCACGCAAGGTGATAGACACAAAGGCGTCATTCGTAGCATCATACAGCTCGCGCATAACTTGGGATTGAGCGTGACAGCCGAAGGTGTAGAAACCGAGGTTGAGCAGCGCTTCCTTGAACAAGCAGCCTGCGACGAAATTCAGGGCTATCTGTACAGTAAACCACTCTCGCTAGATGGCGTTACAACGCTACTGCAAGCCGAGCAACGGCTGTTAACAACAGATACCGAGTAAAGTGCAGATTTATACCAGCGAAGCAGGTATAATTACGCGCTTTCAATTATCAGCTACAGCGAGACACTTCATGGAGCTTTCTGCCCTCACTGCCGTATCCCCGGTAGATGGACGTTATGCCAGCAAAACCGCTGACCTACGCCCGATCTTCAGTGAATTTGGACTTATTCGTAACCGTGTTTTAGTTGAGATTCGTTGGCTGCAGCAGCTCGCTGCTCACGCCGAGATCTCAGAAGTACCCGCACTGAGTGCCGAAGCTAACGCACTATTAAACGGTATTGTTGACGAATTTAGCCTTGCAGATGCAGAGCGCGTCAAAGAGATCGAGCGCACCACGAACCATGATGTGAAAGCGGTTGAGTACCTGATCAAAGAGAAGATCCAAGGTAACGCCGAGCTCGCAGCTGTCAATGAGTTTGTTCACTTTGCCTGCACGTCTGAGGATATTAACAACCTCTCTCACGCACTCATGCTCAAAGATGGTGTAGCAACCATGCTACCAGTGATGCAAAGCATTGCCGATGCTATCGCTCAAATGGGCCGTGACTATGCTTCACAACCGATGCTATCGCGCACACACGGCCAAACGGCATCACCAACGACTGTTGGTAAAGAGATGGCCAATGTTGCCTACCGCTTGCAACGCCAGATTAAGCAGATTGAAGCGATTGAGTACCTAGGCAAAATCAACGGTGCGGTCGGCAACTACAACGCACACCTATCGGCTTACCCTGCAATTAACTGGGAAGCTAACGCGCAAAGCTTCATCGAAGGTCTAGGTCTAAGCTGGAACCCTTACACCACGCAGATCGAACCACATGACTACATCGCCGAGCTGTTTGACGCGGTTTGCCGCTTCAACACCATCCTGATCGACTTCGACCGCGATGTTTGGGGTTACATCTCTCAAGCTTACTTCAAGCAAAAAACCATTGCTGGCGAAGTGGGCTCTTCAACGATGCCACACAAAGTTAACCCAATCGACTTTGAAAACTCCGAAGGTAACTTGGGTATCGCGAATGCTGTGATGCAGCACTTAGCTGCGAAGCTGCCAATCTCTCGCTGGCAGCGCGACCTAACAGACTCCACCGTGCTACGTAACATGGGTGTGGGTTTCGGTTATAGCCTCATCGCTTACCAATCGACTCTGAAAGGCATCAGTAAGCTTGAGCTTAACGCTGCACGTCTTGATGAAGACCTTGAAAACGCATGGGAAGTGCTAGCGGAGCCGATCCAAACAGTGATGCGCCGCTACGCCATCGAAGAACCATACGAGAAGCTCAAGGCACTCACGCGTGGCCAAACAATGAACAAAGAGACGATTCTCACATTCGTTGATACGCTGGAACTGCCAGACGAAGCCAAAGCTGAGCTCAAAGCACTGACACCGCACAACTACATCGGTAATGCGGTTGCTCAGGCAGAGAAGATTTAACACAAGTATCTTCTTCAAGACGGGGCCAACGCGCCCCGTTTGTTATTGGCGCTTACCACGCCCATCCACCTAAGGTGCCATTGTGCGACTATCGTCGCAGCACTTTACCTGCCCTTCAACCAGACACGCTCGTTATACTATTAGCCATAACCAATTGACGAGTGGCGAGATGGAAACTTTTACCCCCGCAGGCCGAGCAACAATTCACTACATTTCGTTGGGAGCCGGCGCTCAGACGTTGATCTTTTTGCATGGCTGGACCGCTAGCGTCAGAGAGTGGTTACCCTTTGCTTCTGAGCTATCAGATCACCATCGCGTTGTCTGCTGGGACGCCCGCGGACACGGTGCACATAATCATGATGATTCAATCGACATGTCGATCGCGGCCATGGCAGATGATCTTGCTGAGCTGTTAGCACACCTAGAGATCACAGATGCGGTTCTCATCGGCCATTCAATGGGGGCACTAACCGCATGGGAGTACATTCGTCGCCACGGTGAAGCACGTTTGAGCGGCCTATGTATTCTGGATCAATCACCCAAACTCGTGACCAATGACGACTGGCAGCATGGCGTTTACGGAGCCTTCACCAAACAGCATAACGAGCGCTTTCTCAGCCGTTTACAAGCGGACTTTCCAGAAGGCGTACTTGAGCTCATTGCATTTGGCTACAACGAGCGCTCGCGCGATAACTATCTCAATAACTCGCGCGGTTTTCAGCAGATGCGCGAACACTACCAAACGCTGCCAGCTGCACTTCTTACCGCATGTTGGCGGGATATCACACAACAAGACTACCGTGACGTACTGGGTACCATCTCCGTTCCTACATTGCTAGTTTATGGGGATCAAAGTCAGTTCTACAGCCAAGCGCTTCAGCAGTGGGTTTTGTCGCAGATACCACACGCCAAACTCACCGTGTACGAAAATGCAGACCACTCTCCCCATTTATGGCACCGCGAGCGCTTTATTTACGATCTAAATCGCTTCGTTGAGGGTTTGTGACACCTCACCTCTGGCCTATAATAGCGCGCAAACTGATAAGGCCCGTTGTTATATGCTAAGTAATGTTCGAATCGTTTTAATCAACACCTTCCACCCCGGAAACATCGGCGCTGCAGCGCGTGCGATGAAAAACATGGGGCTCTCACAGCTTTGGCTGGTTGATCCGCAAGTATTCCCCAGCGAAGAAGCCGACTCCCGAGCAGCAGGAGCTAAGGACCTGCTCGACAGCGCGCATGTTGTCGGAACATTAGAAGAGGCGATTGGCGATTGCCAGCTCGTTATCGGCACCAGTGCTCGCAGCCGTACCTTTGACCTGCCGATGCTAGATGCTCGTAGCTGCGGTACCAAGGTGGTTTCAGAAGCGGCTTCAGGCGAAGTTGCGATCGTCTTTGGCCGTGAAACTATGGGATTATTGAACGAAGAATTGCAGTTGTGTAATTTCCACACCTACATTTCAGCAAACCCAGAGTACCCAGTACTTAACGTCGCACAAGCGATACAGCTGCTGTGTTATGAAATCTGGATGGCCGCTCAGGAACCTGATCTAAAACACGAGGTCTCTGAATATCCACGCCAAAATGAAATGGAGTTGTTCTACGAGCATCTAGAAACCGTGCTAAGAACGACGAACTTTATTATCCCTCAACACGAGGGGCGTGCTATGACGAAACTCAAGCGCTACTTTAACCGCACTCGCCCAGAGAAGGCCGAGCTCGGTATGCTCCGCGGAATTCTGACTTCTGTTCAGGAAACCGTTGATAAACTATCAAAAAATGACAAGAAGGATTAACCGAATGCACACCACGCTAGATAACCTGAAAGAAGATGCTGCTCGCCTACAAGCCGGTCTGGAGACTGTCGCTGCCGAGATGAATGCATATGAAACCAACCTTGGTGGTATTCAGGAGTGTGCCCTAAAAATCCAAAAATGCGCTAAAGTGCTAGGTAACAATCGTATCGCTGCGCTCGCTGCTCGCGACAAGCGTAAAGTGATGGATGAACTAGAGAATGCCGCACTTGAACTGGTAGAACTACTAAAACGATGAACGATATAGCTCCCCTTGGCGATATGAGCGCAGAAGAGTTTCTGCGCGATTACTGGCAGAAAAAGCCACTGCTGATTCGTAATGCATTTCCTGATTTTGAGCCGCCGGTTGATGCGGACACACTCGCAGGCCTTGCGTGCGAAGCGATGGTCGAATCACGTCTTATCAGCCAAGATGCCAGCGGGGAGCAATGGCAGCTTCAACACGGCCCCTTCTCTGAAGAGGATTTGAGTAAGCTGCCGGCCAGCCACTGGACCTTATTAGTGCAAGCGGTCGATCATTGGGTGCCCGATGCGAACGCATTGCTAGAGCGCTTCCGCTTCATACCAAGCTGGCGCATCGATGATCTGATGATCAGTTATGCAGCCCAAGGCGGTGGTGTCGGCCCTCACTACGACAACTACGATGTCTTTCTGATTCAAGCCAGTGGCCAACGCCGCTGGGAGTATGGTGGCATCTACGGAGAAGATTCACCACGGCGCGACGATACGCCGGTCATGATTCTGCCTGAGTGGCAAGCTCAAGAAAGCTTTGTCCTCAACCCGGGTGATATGCTCTACTTGCCACCTCGTGTCGGACACAACGGCGTTGCCGAATCGGACGACTGCATGACCTACTCCGTTGGCTTCAGAGCACCCTCCCACGCTGATCTTCTGCGCCAGTTTACCGACCATTTAGGTGAGCACCTGAAAAGTGAGATTCGCTACAGCGATGCAGACCTCACACCACAAGACAGCCCGAGCGAGATTCGCAACGAAGCGTTCGATAAAGTCCGCCAAATTATGCTGGACTATATCAACGAGCCGGGTGTACTAGAGGACTGGTTTGGCCAGTACATGACGGAACCTAAATACCCAGAGAACAGCATGCCACTGCCAGAATCAGAGCAACTGTCCATCGCAGAGATGGAGGGCTATCTGATGAGCGGGGGCTTGGTGTATCGCAATGAAGGTGTCCGCTTTGCTTACCGTATTCGTGACGATAAAAGCATTATGCTATTCGTCGACGGTAAGGCGTGCGAGGTATCAGCTCGCCAGATGAGTTTTATTAAAGCGCTAACCGATCAACCCGCCGTTAGCATTAAAGACGCCTCAACCGCAGAAGCCTTTGCGACACTCTGTGCGCTGCAAGCCGCTGATGCAGTCTATATAGAAGAATAAACAGAACGCAGCGGCCAACTCTGGACCGCTGCAAGTAGATCTTTAAATAGCTTCTATGTAGCGATACTCGTGCCCTGAGCGGACTTTAAGCGCTTTGTGGCGCCCACTGTCTTCGATGTAAGTGGGTGCTTTAATTGTGTTCACAAAGTGCCAATCTGCGCGCGCCTCGTCCTGCGTCATCTCAAGTACCATATAACCGCGTTGATTGAGGTTACAGTACGCTAGATCTTCGATCAGCAGTCCAAAGCTATACTCACTTTGTAAAACTGCCTGCAATGAATCCAGCCCTAAGTAACTCTCCAGCCCCGGCGAGCTCACCGAAGCCGTTGCAAACTCAACGCCGACTTGATCGCCTGCCAACGTTTTGAGGTTATTCGCCCACGCGTTGTGAGTATCCCCCGCCAGCACAATCAAGTTTTTATCTAGCGCTTTTGCCAAGCCAAGAATAACCTCTCGCTCATAAGCATAACCATCCCACGCATCTAAATTGTAGGGAATCTTAGTTTCTACGCGGCTGCGTTCCTGTTCAGTTACACTGTCATCACCGCCGTCGATACGCTGTTGAATAGCCACAAGTTCAGCCACTGACGCCGGATTTTGCAGCATTTCAGCGGGTATTAGCATACGCCCCATCAGTACCTGCTGGCCTAGCACCTGCCACTTGCCTTGGGATACCGTCATCATCTGCTGCAACCACAGCATCTGCTCGGCTCCCAGTAAATTGCGATTCTGATCGGCGATATCCGCTGCAAACCGAGCAGCATCGAACGTACCAGTCGCAGGATCAAGATAACTCGCCATCGCCAGTTGTTCATCACGGGCAATGACACGTGTATCAAGCATATAGAGATCTGCCAGATCACCGAAGCGGAAGTGTCGATAGATCGTCTCGTTGTCACCTGCCACGGCGGGGCGGATTGGCAGCCATTCGAAGTAAGCCTGCAGCGCTGCCATCCGGCGTTCGCTAAAAGGCCCCTCCGTCGCTTCGGTATGATTCTCAGCACCATCACGCCATGTGTCGTTCGTCACCTCGTGATCATCCCACACCGCAATCAAAGGCAGCTTTGCATGTAACGTTTGTAAATCAGGATCACTTCGGTAGAGCGCATAACGGCGTCGGTAATCGGTTAAGGTAAGCAACTCTCCTGCGTTATCTGCCGCTAACGTGCGGCCAAGAGCCACTGCGTCCTCTGTCGCGTAACCGCCCATCTCATACTCATACAAGTAATCACCCAGATGCAATACGGCGTCCAGATCATCACGCTTGGCAACTTCACGATAGACATGAAAAAATCCGGCAGGATAGTTGGAACAGGAGACCACCGCGAGCTTAGCACTGGCTAGTGGGCCGTTCGCTAGGGTCTTCATGCGGCCGACTGTAGAGGTATTGTCGTTGGCACGGAAACGATAGTAGTAAACAGTTTCGGCCACTAGGTTTTGCACATCCACTTTAACCGTATGATCACGGCTTGCATCCGTTTGTGTAACACCCGTGTGTACTAAGTTCGCAAACTCACGATCTGTAGCAACTTCCCAAGATACCTCAACGGACGCCAAGTCCTCGAGGATGGCTCGGGTCCAAATGATCACTCGGTCTTGTAGCGGATCTCCACTAGCAACACCATTCGAAAAACTAACCGCAACTTTGCCATGGCTACTGCCGCAACCGGCTAACCCGGTCGACACAACAGCAGCGCCGATACCTAACGCAGATAAACGAACAAACTCGCGGCGTGAAATATGCTTCATGAGCTCCAACCTTAGAAAGATAAAACCGGAACACTAAAGCAGTAATGTTGCAACGCAGTGGCATTTTGATGTCTTAAAGGTCAAGATACTCGGCTTACGTTTTAACTTTTTATCAAGGAATAAACTATGCGTTTTCTAACATCTAGCACACTGGCTTTACTGCTGATGACAACAAGCCATTCGTATGCGGAATCACGCCCATTTTTAACAGCGGCGGACGCGCTAAACGGCTTACAAGGCTGCTATAAGATGGCGGAAAAGAATGGTTGGAACCTGGCGATCACTATAATTGATCGCGGGGCAAATACGGTGAGCTCATTACGTATGGATAACGCACTCAGTGCAGCATCCACGGGTGCCGAACTGAAAGCGCAAACAGCACTGGCATGGGGCTCATCTACCAGCCGAGTCGCTGAGATTGTGAAAAAGAAACCGGAATTTAATCAATTTCCCGGCTTACTTCCTATTGCCGGTGGTGAACCAATCACAGCGCCTGACGGGACGTTAATCGGGGCGGTAGGTGTTGCAGGCGGCCTAACACTGCATGATCAAGAGTGTGCGAAAGCCGCTGTTGCCGCTATGCAATAGCGGTCTCTTGTAGCCAAGATGCCAACGCGAGAGCGTGCGGCTTCGTCGCCGCTCTTCCTGCTTCTAGCAAGTAATACCCACATGGCGCAGGTATTGGCTTCGCAAGGGTTATCAGCGAGCCTTGCACCAACTCCTCCTGAACCAACGACTGGCGCGCCAATGCCACGCCTAAACCGGCAACGGCAGCAGCGAGTGCCATATCGGATCGGTTAAAATAGTGGCCAGAACTGGCGCTTACCTCACTGATACAGTGACGCTGCAGCCAAAAGGCCCACTCAGCATCTCGAGAAGCATGCTGCCACGGCTCTCCATCATGTAGCAGCGCCGCGCTGCGCCAAAACGCCTCTTGGTCTGGCAACTGGGCAAAGTAATGTGGGCTGGCAACCGGAACCAGCTTCTCCTCAAACAGTAACCTACCGCTGTTAGGCGCTTGCTCCAACAAGCAGTAGTCGATCGCTAAATCATACGGACGCCCGCTTTCAAGATGCAGCGATGTATCCGCATGGGTTTCAACAGCGATATCGGGATACTGCTCATGAAACAGAGCTAGTTTGGGAATGAGATATTTATACGCGAATGAGGGTGTCGCACGCAGCCTAACCGGCACAGCATGATTAAGCGCCTGCAATTGGGTGCATCCTCGTTCAATTTCGGTGAAGCCACCTTGTACACTCAGCAAGAAAGCTCGACCGGCCTCGCTAAGTACCAAACGTTGCCCGCTGCGCCTAAACAAAGCGGTATCCAACTGCCCCTCTAACTTGCGTATTTGCTGGCTAACGGCACCGGGCGTCACGCACAGCTCCATCGCTGCCTGAGACACACCACCCAAACGCCCAACCGCTTCAAAATAGGGCAAGCTAGATAAAATACGAGCTGTTACCTTCATGGCTAACCTTTTAGAAAAACTAAAACGTGTTAAGAATATATCACTTGAGCTTGTGCTTTGGCTTACCGAGAATATATGCATTCATCTGTAAGGAGCACAATCATGTCGGCATCCACGCTGAGCCAAAACCAATTGCAGGCTTTACAACAGCAGCACCCTTTACTTTGGCTAAACAGTTACTATGAAGATACCGAAAGCGCCCCACTCACCCCTGATCCAGCAGAGCTTGATGCGGCCGAGGCACGCCTTGCCCTTTTTGCGCCTCTGCTGGCACACATATTCCCCGAGCTTGAACCTAGTGCAGGCATTATCGAATCTCCCCTATTGAGCGGCTCAGCGCTAGCTGAAGAACTCAACCTCAAAGAGGGCCAGCTCTGGTTTAAAGGCGATCATCTACTGCCTGTTGCAGGTTCCATCAAGGCCCGCGGCGGCATTCATGAAGTACTCTGGTTTGCAGAGCGCGTTGCTAAAGAACACAACTTACTTGGCGATTCAGATAACAACTGCCTTCAGCTTGCCACAGATGCAGCACGCCACATCTTCGCTGATTACACCATAACAGTCGGCAGCACCGGCAACTTGGGACTCAGCATTGGCATTATCGGCGCAGCACTCGGATTCAAAACCGTCGTGCATATGTCAGCCGATGCGAAAGAATGGAAGAAGACTCGCCTGCGCGAGCGCGGCGTTATCGTCGTCGAACACAGCGGAGACTATGGCGCCGCAGTTGAGGCGGGACGCAAAGCAAGCACAGCAGATCCCAAGGGCTACTTTGTTGATGATGAGCGATCCACACACCTCTTTATGGGATATGCCGTTGCCGCGCGTCGTTTAGCAAAGCAGCTTGAAGCCAATCACATCACAGTGAACCAGCAACACCCTCTATTCGTTTACCTCCCAGCAGGCGTCGGTGGTGCGCCCGGTGGGATAATGTATGGCTTGAAATCGATTTTTGGCGCTCATGTTCACTGTTTCTTCGCGGAACCAACCGCCGCGCCCTGTATGCTAACGGGTATGGCAACAACACCAGCTCAACCTGTGCAGTCTGTTTATGATGCAGGCTTAGATGGATTGACAGAAGCTGATGGTTTAGCCGTTGGCACCGCTTCGCAGTGGGTCTGTGATGCCACCCGTGACCTGCTATCAGGCGTCTACACTGCGTCAGATAAGAGCCTCTTTAGCGCTTTATTGCGGCTAAAAATTGGCGCTAATATTGAAGTAGAACCATCGGCAGCGATCAGCTACTTCGGCCCAACGTGGTTAGATTCGCCAATTGGCCAACACTATCAAGAGGCACACGGTTTGACGGCATACAAAGATAATGCAACACATATCTGTTGGCTGACCGGCGGCTCATTTGTCCCACCCGAAGAGTATCAGGCGTACCTCAATACGGCACAGCAGCTCTCATCATAAATCAGGACCATCTATGAGTGGTGCGCAACATCCAGCGCAATGCGGCGTAACCACTGATGGGCCCGGTTGTGCTGTAGCAGCGGGCTCCATGCCATTTTTAACTCAAAAGGTGGCACTTCAAACGGCGGCTTATGCACTACTAACTTTGGGTTATCCATCTGACTCAGCGCAGCCCGGGTGGGTATTGTGACGATGAGGTGCTGCTGTTCCGCCATTTTCAATGCCGATTGGTAATGGCGCGTAAATACAGAGATGTTGCGCTGATGGCCGATACGTTTAAGTGCCTCGTCTACCCAACCCAGCCGGTTGGTATCTTTCGGCGTAATCCCCATACTTGCGCCCATGCCCGTTTTATTAACCCATACGTGCTTCCCTGCTAGATAGTTATCCAGCGTAAACGCATCCGCAATCGGGTTATCGGTACTGACCAAACAGGAGAAGGTATCGTGCCATAGCGTTGCTTGATGGAAGGCCTGCGGCATCTCGTCAAAACGGTTAATCACTAGATCAACATGACCCTGCTCCACCTCCGAAAAGCTCATATCACTGGGGGTGAGCACATCTAGAATCACATCAGGCGCTTGCTCGGCGATGACCGCTAACAACAGTGGTATCAGTGTCGACTCACCATAATCGCTGGTCATTATGCGGAATACGCGGCTGCTCGACGCCGCATCAAACTCAGTTGGCTCAACGACTTGCTCGATAGAGGCCAAGATCGTTCGTAGCTGCGGTTGTAGCGTTAATGCTCTCTCTGTTGGTGACATGCCATCTCCGGTGCGCACCAACAAAGGATCATCAAATGTCTCTCGAAGGCGACGCAATCCGTTGCTCATCGCAGGCTGAGTAATACCTAGCGCGCTGGCTGCACGTGTGACATTACGCTCTCGCAAGAGCACATCTAGATAAACCAACAAATTTAAATCAACGCGTGACAGTTCCATTATTCTTTTTAATTCAATTAGTTAATAATAACATTCATACCATGAATATTTAAAATAAACACCATTTATTTCTATTATGTGAGCTTTATCCGTAACATGAAATGCATCTGCTAAGGGTACTTTGCTTAATAACAAACAGAATAATTAAATATAAATAGGAAGGACACACACCATGTCTACACTAACTAAAGATATCGACGCAATCGCGACACTTAAAGGCGCTCAAGGCGCTGCGTGGGATGCGATTAACCCAGAATACGCGGCTCGTATGCGTGCTCAGAACAAATTCAAAACGGGTTTGGACATCGCTAAATACACAGCAGCGATCATGCGTAAAGATATGGAGCGTTACGACAACGATCCTTCCCAATACACCCAGTCTCTGGGTTGCTGGCACGGTTTCATCGGCCAACAGAAGCTGATCTCTATTAAGAAGCACTTCAACAGCACAGATCGCCGTTACTTGTACTTGTCTGGCTGGATGGTTGCTGCGTTGCGCTCTGAGTTTGGCCCACTGCCTGACCAGTCTATGCACGAGAAAACGTCGGTTGCTTCCTTGATTGAAGAGCTTTACACCTTCTTGCGCCAAGCGGATGCGCGTGAGCTGGGCGGTCTGTTCCGTGATCTAGACGCAGCACGTAAAGCCGGTGATGCCGCAAAAGAAGCGGACGTTCAGAGCAAGATCGATAACCACCAAACGCACATCGTGCCGATTATCGCGGATATCGATGCCGGTTTCGGTAACGAAGAAGCCACTTACTTGCTGGCGAAGAAGATGATCGAAGCGGGTGCATGCTGTATCCAGATCGAGAACCAAGTATCAGACGAGAAGCAGTGTGGCCACCAAGACGGTAAAGTGACAGTGCCGCACGAAGACTTCCTATCGAAGATCCGTGCTGTTCGTTACGCGTTCCTTGAGCTGGGCGTTGATGACGGTGTGATCGTAGCACGTACCGACTCTTTGGGCGCTGGCCTAACGAAGCAAATCGCGGTAACAAACGAGCCAGGTGATCTGGGCGATCAGTACAACAGCTTCCTAGACGGTGACGTGGTTAACGGCCCTGACGATATCGCAAACGGTGACGTGGTGATCAAGGCAAACGGCCAACTACTGAAGCCTAAGCGTCTGCCATCTAACCTGTTCCAGTTCCGTGCAGGCACAGGCGAAGACCGTGTTGTCCTAGACTGCATCACGTCATTGCAGAACGGTGCTGACCTGCTGTGGATCGAGACTGAGAAGCCACACGTTGGCCAAATCGCGGGCATGGTTAACCGTATCCGTGAAGTGGTACCGAATGCGAAGCTGGTGTACAACAACTCGCCATCATTCAACTGGACGCTGAACTTCCGTCAGCAAGTGTTTGATGCGATGGCTGAAGCGGGCCAAGATGTGTCTGCATACGACCGCGCTAACCTAATGAGCGCTGAGTACGACGCAACCGAACTGGCGACACAAGCAGATGAGAAGATCCGTACGTTCCAAGCAGACGCTGCGCGTGAAGCGGGTATCTTCCACCACTTGATCACGCTACCAACGTACCACACAGCGGCGCTGTCTACTGACAACCTTGCAAAAGAGTACTTCGGTGATCAAGGTATGCTGGGCTACGTGGCTGGCGTACAGCGTAAAGAGATCCGCCAAGGCATTGCGTGTGTTAAACACCAAAACATGGCCGGTTCTGACATGGGTGATGATCACAAAGAATACTTCTCTGGCGACGCTGCACTGAAAGCGGCTGGTGAAGACAACACGATGAACCAGTTCGGTTAATCGCGTTAGGTGATATGGCAAGACGAGGGCGCGCAAGCGCCCTTTTCTTTTCCTACTATAAGGCTCTGATTTTCGCTATCTCTTCAGCACCGATACCGAGCGATACCAGAAACTTTTGATGCTCTTCAGGCTCAAGGGTTTCGAACGTCTGGTGCCACTTGGTCATATCCTCTTCGCTGAACCCAGCTGCCGTCATAATTTCAACCCAACGTTTTTTTGTCACGCCTTTACCTCCTATTAAATTTGGATCATTGAGTAACGCCACAATGCCTTCTTGTTGGCGACGTAGGCGCGTAATTTCACCTTCTAGCTCGTAGAAGTGCCTTTTCAAGAGTTCGGCGTGTAGCTCTGAATGGCTCAAGAGGGAAGAGATTGTCCGCAGCGGCAAACCGTATGAGCGATAAGCTTTGATCTGCTGCAAGCGCTCAACCTCTCGATCACCGTACCAACGATAGCCATTTGACGTGCGTAATGCCGGTAACAACACCCCCTCCTTCTCATAATGCAAAATAGTCGTGCGCGAAACACCACACCGCTTTGCCAACTTGGCAACCGTTAACATAACTCTCTCCTCTTGGTAGCGCAGCAATCATCAACTCTAGCCCAGTAGACAGGTCAAGCGCTTTTATCCAAGTAGCTGAACGAAGCCACTGACCTCTCTCTTAACAAAGAAAAACTGAACAATTTTAGGGAAATATCCTCTACCCTTAGTCACTTATAGAGGTTGTCATCATCAAGGAGCACTTATGTCATCTCTTACCCGCAGTAGCGCACTCATTTTGGGTATTTCACTAATCTTAGGCTTAAGCACACTCGGCTACTTTTTAACGGAGGCCGCTTCGCGCTACAAAGCATTTGACCGCAGCGTAACGGTTAAAGGACTATCGGAACGGGAGTACAAGGCTGACATTGTGCTGTGGCCGATCCAGTTTAATGTCGCTAGTAATGACTTGGCGGAGCTATACAGCCGCGTTGAGCGACAAACTCAGTGGATTAAGGAGTATTTGATCAATAGCGGCATTTCGGCAGAGGAAATTTCGGTTGCTGCCCCGAATATCACCGACAAATCCGCCCAACAATACGGGGGTGATAGCGGCGCAACATATCGTTATTCAGCCTTCCAAACCGTTACGGTCTACTCCAACAATGTTGATAAAGCCCGCAGCGTTATGGGTAACCTTTCGTCACTTGGCAAACGCGGTATCGTTTTTATTGGCAACAACTATGAAGGACAAACGGAGTATTTCTTTACCCGCTTGAACGAAGTGAAACCGGAGATGATCGAGGAGGCAACGCGCAAAGCGCGCGAAGTCGCACAGAAATTTGCAGCCGATTCTGAAAGCAAGCTTGGCAAAATTAAGAGAGCATCACAGGGGCAGTTTAGTATCTATTCTCGCGATAGTAATAACCCCCATATCAAGAAGGTGCGCGTTGTATCTACCGTAGAGTATTACCTCTCAGATTAAACCTGCAGATACAAAAAAGCCTCTAGCGACACTAGAGGCTTTTTACTTTTAGCCGTGCTTTATTAGATCTCTACTTGCAACGCTTTAACCGTGTCGATGTTGATGTACTTATCAACTGGCAGGTTGTTTTTACGCTGGAAGTCGTTGATCGCACGTACTGTTGAGCTACCAACGATGCCATCTACCGCACCTGGGTTAAAGCCTTTTGCTTTAAGTGCGCGCTGGATGTTCATGACTGTACGTGGAGTCATGTTTGTCTCACATAGGATTGAGCGCCACTCCATGAAACCATCAGCTTTCAGCTTGCTGCGGCTAACTGTAGCGTATTCAGCTGGGATCTCGATACGTTTTTCCTGAGCAGGCGACACTTCACGCGTCACTTTTACAGTTTTGTATTGTGCTGGAATCTCTACTTTACGGCTTTGCGCTTCACGAACAACTTCTTGACGCGTGATCGTTTTGTACTGTGCTGGCGTTTCAGTCAAGCAGATCTTGTTGCCTGTGCGCGTGCTTGATGGGTGCTCTTTGTTGTGCACTTCGTGCCATACGAACTCAACATCAGATACCTTACGCTTAACAGGCACATCTTTGTATTTCGCCGCTACCGTGTGGCGCTGTTCAGACGCTTCTGCAACCAACTCTTTCACACGAACAGTGTCGTATTTCGTTGGAACGTTAACTGTGCGGGTTGTTGCAGGTGCAACCAATACGCGCTTAGTGATGGTCTTGTACGTTGCTGGTACTTCAACCAAACACATGATTTCGCCTGTCGCAGAGTCGATTTTCTGGATAGGGCCTGTGCCTTTTTTCCATGTTGTGTGTGCTGGCTTATCGATCACTTGCTCAGTAACAGTCTTGTACTTAGCAGGTACCTGCTCGATACGAGTTGTTGCATCTTGAACCAATACTTGTTTCTCAACCCAACGGTATTTAGCTGGCGTTGTGCTTACTTTCTCGTAAGCATCTTGAACCAATACCGCTTCAGTTACAGTTTCGTATTTAGCTGGCGTGTAGTGCTCATGGAAACACATGCCAGGCTTAGCAGCGTCTAAGTTGATACCGTGCGAACGCGCAGCGTTTAGCAACTCTTGGCTTGCTGGAGCAGAGTTAGCAGCGCGATCAACCAACCAACGCAGGCCTGATTCTTTCACTAGCTTACGCTCTTTAACGGTGCGGTATTGAGCTGGTACCGTCTCGATGCGGTAGCTTGCTGGAGCCACTTCTACACGCTGGCTAACCGTTTCGAAGCGCGCTGGGATAACTTCCACACGCTCACTCGCTTCTTTAGCCAGAACAGTTTCTGTGTAGTGCTCGTATGAAGGCTCTACCCAAACACGCGCGTAACATTCGCCTGGTTTTGCATTAGGTGGTAGAAGAGGTTCATTCCCTGTTGCAACTGCTTTGCTTGAAGCCAGTGCTTTTTGCAGTGCATTTTCAGCTCGTGCTTCACGCGCAGTGAGTTGTTTTTCACGCTCTAGCAATTGTTGCTGACGCGCTTCCAGCTGTTCAGCTGAAATACCAGCTTCTGTAAGTTGGCTCTTAGTATTATTTGAGCTACATGCAGCCATTAATACTGCAGCAGATAAAACTGATAATTTAAAAACAACTTGCTTAGACTTAGCCATATGTCCTCCTGAGTTCGACGGCTGTCTTTTCGACATGGGACTAGTCTAATAAATAAAACTTAAGCGAACCTTTACAAAAATAGATGGTCTATTAAAAGTTTGAAAAATATTTAAATGTATTAAATATGCAACAAAAACAATATGTTAAGATTAACAAAAAATTAATTCATATGCTTTAACATACAGTTTTCATTAATTAAATTAACAAAAAATAAACACTCAAAAATATTATTAAAATCTTTCATAGACCATATTTTAGATTTTACAAATAAAAAAAGAGAGGTTTTTTCCTCTCTTTTTTATGAATTATTTACGCTTTAACTTCGGTTACCGGGCTTATTTTAAAAAGCCTTATAAATATTGAAGCTGAAATAACGATAGCTATTGGCGACACCCAAGCCATTCCAACATCAAAAAATGGCAAGAATGCCAGCCAACTCATCTCGACACCTGCGACTTTAGACCCCTCAACGAACCCGAAAAGTGTTGAGACAACTAATACTGCGATCAACGTCATATGAGGAGTAGCCAGGTGGCCTTTTACTAAGCTGTAGATGATCAACGCAATCGCGATCGGATATGAAGCAACTAACACAGGGATACTCAAACCGATCAACTTGCTCAGATCAAGATTTGCAATCGCAATACATACTAACGCGTTCAAAAACACAAAAGCACGATAGCTAACACGGGGTAACAATGAGTTGAAGTAATCAGAACATGCACTGATCAATCCAACAGCGGTGGTTAGACATGCCAGCGTGATCACACCCGCCAATACAAGAGAGCCTGTTAAGCCAAACTGTTGCTGCACATAGGCGCTAAGAATCGCACCACCGTTTTGAGCATCCGGCACCAGCTCAGCATTGTTCGCCCCTAAATAGAACAACGAGATATAAACTGCTGCCAAACCCAACGCTGCGATAACCGCTGCAACAACAAGGTAACGATACTGCGCTGATGGCGCGGTCACACCCTTTTTCTTGAGGATATCGATAATCAGCATACCGAACATTATAGACGCCAAGGCATCCATTGTGTTGTAGCCTTCAATAAATCCCGTCACATAAGGCGCACTTTCATACCCCTTTACTGGAAGCTTCAGGTCACCTGCATCTCCTAACAGCACCGTAGCGCTCAGTGTCAGTAGCAAAATAATCAATAACGGGGTCAATATTTTACCAACAGAATCCATTAACTTGCCGGGGTATAGAGCAAGCGCCGTTGCCACCGAGAAAAATACTGCAGAATAGACAACCTGAGAGCCCTCAGCTGACGCATAAAAAGGCTGGTAACCCAACTCAAACGCCACTAAAGCAGTGCGTGGCGCAGCGATGAGTGGGCCAATGATGGTATAGATTGCAACTGAAAGTACCACACCTACCCATGCTGCCAGCGGTTTGGTCATCTCTGGAATACCACCGCCTGCTCTCGCTACCGCAAACAGGCCTAGCAACGGAAGACCCACCGCTGTTGTCAGAAACCCGAGCATCGCTGGCAACACGCTTTGCCCAGCAAACATACCCGCCAGAGGTGGAAAAATAATATTGCCTGCGCCTAGAAAAAACGCGAATGTCATAAAACCTAGGCCGAGCATATCAGCCTTACTTAGTCGATCTATCAACGTAAACCTCAACCATACTTAATGAAACAGCAAGCGCTCTCATCGCTGAGCATCAACTGGCGCACTCCGCCAGTCTCAAACCGCCTAATATCGAACGCCGGAAACAAAGCCGCGAATCATACCAAAGTATTAGTTCAAGTGTTATCTCAGATAGCAAGGTTAGTCTTTCTTTTCAGGCGTTGGTTTAGGTGCTTCGTAACTGCGGTATTTAAACTCAAATCCTTTGACGATAACGTAAGCGACCAATGCGAAGATAAACACGATAAGATACATCCAAGCGATGCTCTGCAGTGTTTCAATCACCGTTCGATACAGCTCTAGTACCCAACGCTCTGCGGAAAGCGTAATAATCTCGGCGTCATGATGCGGCGCCGTGATATAACGCTCCAATTGATAGATCCTCACACCGCCTGATACGCCGACAACATAAGTTGCAAACACCACATACTTTTGCCAAGCAACACTAATGGGGTCTTTAATAATGCGCTCAAATATCTCGGCCAAGGGACGCTTAAATAACGTTACTGATAACCAAGCAACAAAAGCAGAGATACCGAACGTAACTGCCATCAATGTAAAAAACATACTGTGCACTCCTCTATCAATGAAGCAGGAGTCTCTCATTACAATAGAAGCACAAAGAGCGAAGCCGAAGAAGTTGCATAACTTGCAACCATCAGGCTCATTTGGCAATACAGGGACTAGTAGAGCTTAGCGCCGAGTGCTAAGCTCCTCTTTTCAAGAGCCGCTTGATGGCGTCTAAGATACCGTTTAAGCGACTTCCGCAGCGTTTTTGGCAGATGGCCTGCTGCTTTCAGCCAATGCAGCAGCTCAGCGCTGTCATGGTGTTCTCCGAGGAGTTCAGCCAAGCGGCTAAGGCGTTTAACAAGCCTCGTGTGATCAGGCTGATCAGAGGACAACAAGAGCTTATGAAAGTGAAGGCGATGCTTGACCTGTTTACGCAAACGATGCAAAGCCTCTGCGTCAGGGCAGCGCTTGACCGATAGCAAAAGGCGCTTGCCTCGCTTGAACACCCTTTCGTATGCCATCGCCACCGATCGGTCTGTTGCGCACTCAAATGCGCTCAGCGGCGTCTTGCTAACTACATTGCGATAGCTTTGCGCGTTTATCTGACGCGACGCCTGTGCAGGCTCACCTCTCCTCTCGCTGACAAAGAGGTAGGGCAACACCTGTTTGTAACATCGCTTCTCAGCTCCCTTAGAGCGACGCGCACGATTGCGAACTAACTCAACCAGCGCGTCATGCTCACGCGCGGGGGCTAATTGCCGCGCCAAAACCTGCAAACGCTTTTTATGTTTCAAAATCGGTTTTGCGTGCTTACGGGTTCGCAGGAACCACAGCAACGACCGCTGCTGCTTAATAATCTTTCGTACTTCATGAACGGCCTCAGAACTGGGCAACCGATCTACGGTTTGCAGCAGGCGACGATTCAGCTGCGCGGCCAAAGTCACAGTGGAAGCAGATAGCGCCGTACTCATGAGTTAATCTCTTTATATGCTTTTCTTTTGGATCACCTAAACAGTCGTTAAGTTCATTGCGTAGTCAGCACACTGACTAGCCTCAACGAGCATGCAAATAATAGATAAACATTTACTTAGAAAATGTATTTAAAAAACAACAAAGATTAAAAATAATTAATATTGAAGCAAAAAAGAGACTAAAATAAACCATAAAAAACAATGGGTTACGCCAAAAAACCTGTCAGTAACTTTTACAAAACCAATAAATAAAAAATCCCATAAAATATTAATTTAACGACAATTCAAAAACTTAAAATTAATGGATCAATTATTGCATGAATAAAAAACAAAGAAGAAACAACTCAAGGATAGAAAATGAAAGCGTCATTAATCACACCATTAATATGTTTGCTTTCGGCAACACCAGTATCAGCCTCCATCATCATTGAAGGAGATTACCTACGTACCGCCGTAAGCCAAAACGGCACCCTCGGTTATGGCGGAAAAGCCAGCCCCGGTATTCAGTATGACACCACAGGGCAACGCCAATTTGGCGATAAAGACTATCTACTCCCAGGGAGACCTTGGGAGGTTTTCAGCATTTACTCGACTCAGTCATCTTTACTCGTCAACAGCAACGAAGGCCCAACGGATCTTGCCGGCACTCTGAACGATGTATCCATCGGCAGCCCTTATGATATGGCAGTCGATTGGCAAGGGCAGAACGCGTTCTTTAGCCTATCGACACTCACGTTTTTAGATGATGACAGCGAGCAGATCAATTTCATCACTACCATCACCGCAAAGACGCCATTGACCGAGTTGCAGTTTCTGCGCGCAATAGATCCAGACCCTGACGCCTCTACGATTAACTCGCATCGGACTATGAACCAACGAGGCGATAACCAATATTCTGCTAATGATTGGGTTGTCTCCTCCGGTAAAGACAGCAAGTTGAGCCTAGGGCTTTACAGCAGCGATGATCTATTTCACAACACGGGTGTGACCTTCCCCTGGTCAGTAAACCCTGAGGACTACCTAAAAGGTTCGCAGAGCGAAGAGGGCGATAGCGTTATCGGTTTAGCATTTGATATTGGCACCTTGAATACCAATGAGTCTGTTAGCTTTACATACAGTTATCGACTAGAGAGCGATAGGCCGGTTGCCCCACCAAGCACGAACGTGCCTCTGCCTGCAACGGCTGGTTTGTTCTTAATTGGTTTGGTGTCGTTTGCGCGCCGTTGGAGCCAACGCAACAGCTAGTTGTCGCAGCACGTGGTCGCAGCGTCACACGGATGTGACGCGCTGTAAAAATGCTCTCGTTCGTGGATCCTTGGGTTGATCAAAAAGTTGGGCAGGCGGGCCCTGTTCGACAATTTTACCCCCTTCCATAAACACAACGCGATCAGCCACTTCTCGAGCAAAGCGCATCTCGTGAGTCACGATCAACATAGTCTGCTTGCGCGTCGCAAGCGTCTTGATAAGTTGTAACACCTCTCCCACCCACTCTGGATCAAGTGCTGATGTTGGCTCGTCGAACAGCATGATCTTAGATTGAGAGGCCATAGCACGGCCTATACCCACACGCTGCTGTTGTCCCCCTGATAACGATGCAGGGTAGCTATCTGCTTTATCTGCCAAACCAATATCTTGCAAAATGGCTTGCGCCTTTTTATAGGCTTCCGCCTTTGGCTGCTTCCAAACGGTAATCAAACCTTCTGCAATATTCTCTAATGCTGTTTTATGCAAAAACAAACCATAGTTTTGGAAAACAAAGCTGGTTTTTCGGCGCAAACCTAAGGTCTGCTCTTTGCTCGCGTGAGCAACGGGGACCTCTTCACCATCGAGCGAGATACTGCCAGCATCTGGCGTTTCAAGGAGGTTCACACAGCGCAAAAGCGTAGACTTTCCTGTACCGGAGGGGCCAATAATGGCGACAATTTCACCCTCTTCAATATCTAGGTCAATACCGTTAAGCACAGGTGCACTGCCGTTAAATGATTTTGTTAAGTTACGTATTTTAATCATCGCTGGTACGCCTTACTCAACTTAGCTTCTAAATACAGTTGTAACTGGGTAAAAAGGACCACCACAACCCAATAGATCAGCGCCACTGCCAAGAAACTCTCGAAAAAGCGAAAACTAGACGAGGCTTCCATCTGGGCCGTTGCCATCAACTCCACTACCCCCAGTGTAAATGCGAGCGATGTGGACTTGATCATGTCGATAAATTGGTTCATCAACGAAGGCAACGCTATACGTGCGGCCTGCGGCAGAATGATCCGGCGCATCGCCATCGCAGGCGACTGACCAATCGAGAGCGCCGCCTCCATTTGGCTTCGATCGATCCCTAAAATCGCCGCACGTATTGTCTCAGCCATGTAAGCCGAGAAATGTAATGACAGCCCAATGACAGCCGCTGTAAATGCATCAATACCCACCAGCACTGGGAAGACCTGCGGCAACCCGTAATACAGCAGAAAGAGCTGCACCAGCAGAGGCGTTCCACGGAAAAAGGAGATCACAACCTGCACGATCCAATCGAGCACCGGTACCTTAAACACCCTCACAATAGCCATCGCGGTCGCTAATGTCAGCGCGATCACGAGGCCGAGAGAGGCCATCTTCATGGTTAGCCCAAGATAGCCTAGTAAAATCGGTATGATCTCTAAAAAGTATGAAACATCAAAACCCATGTTAACGCCCTACTCGCTTCTACGATCTACTGCGCGGTGATATCCGTATCGAACCACTTATTAGAGATAGCCGCTAAGGTGCCATCTTTGCGCATCGCTTCAAGTGTGCTGTCTAGCTCCGCTTTCAACGCTTTTCCCTGCGCGTTATTTAGCAATGGCCACGCATTCTCAATCTTTTCAAATATCTCCCCCGCATGAGCAAAAGGTAAACGGTGCTCCTTAATCAACTGCGCAGATGAAATACGATCCATCACAAAGGCATCAATACGGCCAAGCATTAGCTCTTGCTCGATCCCTGTATCATAGGTTTTGATTTTGATCTGATCACTATTTGGCAATCCTCGTAGCAAAGACTCGTAGTTTGAGCCTAGGTTAACTGCCACAACTTTGCCGCTTAGGTCTTGTGGCCCTTTTATGTCAGAACCTTTGCGCGTCACAACCTGAGCACCATCGATCACGTAAGGTGCTGAGAAAAGATATTTAGCTTTACGCGCCTCTGTCATGGTGATCTGATTTGAGATTGTATCGATCCGGCCGCTTTCCAGTAGCCCGAAAAGACCAGAGAAGTTGGACGTTACAAACTCAACGTTATAGCCATTGCGTTTACCGATCTCTTTCCAAAGATCAACCTCAAACCCTTGCAGTACATCCTGCTTCTTAAATGTAAACGGGAAGTAACTACCCGACATACCTACACGTACAGTTTCCTCTGCAATTGATGCAGCACTTGCACTCACCAAGGCTACCGCCAACACAACTTGTTTGAAAAACTTTTTCACAAAGACCTCGCTCCCTTTATGTATAACCAAAGGAAATTTACAAAATGATTTTAATACCTTTGGGAAATATACATCCAACGTAAACTAAAGTCTAACTCTGCTAATGAGCTAACACGAAACAGACCGTTGCAAGAATTCATCTGATCCAGATACTGACGGGTTCAAGGTCGACCAGCTATCGATTTATTTAGCACGGTAGCAACAGGTAAATTCAAACAAAATACGGATAGTGACAACGCACTTTAGTTACCATGTAAACTAAACGAAACACCTTAATAGAGCGCCCTACAGACAATTTGTAATTAGCTTATAAGGAAAAATATAAAACAAATGCCTGGATTTTTTGAGTTGTATCAGAAATGCAACAAACAAGTTAAACTTTCTGCTACTTTCACCTGGCGAAGCCTTCCGAACATGACTTAGCTGTGCCTAAAATACGCATAAGACATATACGATATAACGCTATGCGTGGAGTCCTTATGCGCCTAACTGCCTTTACAGACTATGGCTTACGAACACTCATCTACTTGGCCTGCCTGCCGCCGGAACAGCTCAGCAGCGTCAGCGAGGTATCCAACACTTATCAGGTCTCACAAAACCACATGGTTAAAGTCGTAGGACAATTGCGCAAGCTCGGTTATATCGAAGCCTATCGTGGTAAAAATGGCGGCATTACGCTCGCTAAGCCCGCCGAAGAGATATGCATTGGCGAAGTCATCGTTGCCCTAGAGAACCACTTGGATGGGGTTGACTGCGCTGGCACAAAATGCCGTTTACAACCCGCGTGTCAACTACGCCAGGCACTAAATGAAGGAATGCAGGCGTTTGTCGATGTTATGAATCAATATTCGTTAGCCGACGTAACAGCGGATAAAGAACGCATCAAACCGCTGCTCTTTGGCGCATAAAAAACTGCCTATCGAATGATAGGCAGAAAGATCAGCAAAAGCGCTGAGAGAGTTAAGCAAAGCACTAACGTGCTCAATCACTACAAGGTTTACTGGGCCTGCACCACCGTGATAGCTACTACATTCACGATATCCGTTACAGAGCAGCCTCGCGATAGGTCATTAGCAGGCTTATTTAAGCCTTGTAGAATAGGGCCGATCGCTTCCGCTTTGCCGATGCGCTCGGCAAGTTTATAGCCAATGTTGCCCGCTTCTAAATTCGGGAATACCAGCACATTGGCGCGACCATGAGTTTGGGAGTTGGCAACTTTACGCTCGGCGATTTCAGCGACAATCGCAGCATCGAGCTGTACATCACCATCAATAATCATCTCGGGCCGTTGTGCTTTCACTCGGTTGGTTGCTTCAACCACTTTCGTTACTGCGGCGTGAGAGGCGCTGCCACTGGTGGAGAACGAGAGCATCGCAACCCGCGGCGCTTCACCCAGCAAATTTTGGGCGCTATCTGCAGCTGACATTGCGATATTAGCCAGTTGCTCAGCATCGGGATCTATTACTAATCCGCAATCAGAAAAGATGACCCCGCCCTTTAAATCATGAAATGGCTCACACAGCATCATCAAGAAGAAACTTGAAACCAGTGAGCTTTGTGGCGCCATACCGATAATCTGAATCGCAGCACGTACGGTGTCGCCTGTTGTGTAAACAGCACCGGCTACCGATCCATCCGCATCACCTTCACGCACCATCATTTGCGCATAGTGTAGCGGATCCGCGATTGCCTCTTCCGCCTGCGCCTTGGTCATACCCTTCGCTTTGCGCAGCGAATAGAAGACTTCAGCATAGCGCGAGCGTTCTGGCGCTGTTGCAGGATCAACCAGCTCAATACCGACCAAACTGATACCTTCCGCCTGCGCGAGGCTTTTTACGCGTGCTGCGTTACCCAGTACAACCACATTGGCGATACCACGCTCAACAGCGATCGCAGCAGCCTGCAGTACGCGTGCGTCTTCGCCTTCTGCTAGCACAATACGACGCGGCTCGGCTGCCGCACGTGCGAATATATTATTTAACGCTTTCATCGTAGTCACCCACTCCGTCACGCTGGCGAATCCATTTGCCTCACATAGAGAAGAAACAGGGGCACAAGGCCCCTGTTGTAAAACGTGTTAAGCGAAAGGCTTAAACGAAGTCTTTGTACTTCTCTAGGTGACGTACAGGCTTAGACAGCGCGTCGCGGCGGAACGGATCGCCCAGCTCACGAGTACACATGATCTCGATAACCGTTGTCTTACGCTCTTCCATCTGCTTACGAATCGCTTCCTGAAGCGCAGGGCCTACATCTTCCAGCTTGTCTACAGTGACACCTTCTGCACCCATGGAGCGCGCGATATCAGCAAAGCTTGGATTCTCCAACTCACCCGCTACGAAGCGGCGGTTGTAAAAATCTACTTGGTTTTTCTTCTCAGCACCCCATTGGCGGTTGTGGAAGACAATAGACGTTACCGGGATATCTTCACGTACGCAGGTCATGATCTCCATCATCGACATGCCCCATGCGCCATCACCCGCGTAAGAGATACCCGGACGATCTGGCGCCGCCACCTTAGCACCGATCATCGTTGGTAGCGCGTAACCGCAGTTACCAAAAGACATCGCTGCGAAGAAAGAGCGTGGACGCTCGAAGCGCAGGTAGCTGTTAGAAACGGAGTTGATGTTACCGATATCAGTAGACACCATCACGTCAGCTGGCATCGCTTTTTCTAGCTCACGAAGTACCTGACGTGGGTGCAGCCAGCTGCCCTCTTCATCGTTCTGCTCAGCGATCATGTCTAGTGAGTATTCATCTTTCTCGTGAATCCACTCATCCAGCTCTTTCTCCCAAACTGCTTTTTCGTTTGCGATTGTCGCTTCACGCTCAGCTCGGTTTTCAAGACATTTTGGAGACATGCCCGCGAGACGTGCCATCAACGCTTTCGCAGCAGCTTTCGCATCACCGCAGATGCCTACGTCGATCTTTTTAACCAGACCTAGCATCTTCGCATTGCAATCCACTTGGATGATCTTGGCATCTTTCGGCCAGTAATCTAGGCCGTGCTGCGGCAGTGTACCGAAAGGCCCTAAACGCGTACCCAGTGCTAGGACAACATCCGCCTTAGCGATCAATTTCATACCCGCTTTCGAACCTTGGTAACCAAGCGGACCACACCACATTGGGTGAGATGCTGGGAAAGAGTCATTGTGCAGGTAAGAGTTCACAACTGGCATACCTAGCTGCTCAGAGATAGCGATCGCTTCATCCCATGCTTCACCGAGTACAACACCACCACCAGAGATCATCACTGGGAATTCAGCATTGGCTAGTAGCTCAGCCGCCGCGTCTAGCGATGCTTCACCACCTGCAGAACGCTCAATGCGGATTGGCTCAGGGATTTCACAGTTGATATCGCCATAGAAAAGGTCACGTGGAATATTCAGCTGTGTTGGGCCGTTTTCCAGCATGGCACGGTCGAAGCAACGAGCTGTCAGTTCAGCCATACGGTTGTTGTTCACAACAGAGACTTGGTACTTAGTGATTGTTTCAAAGAAAGGCAACTGTTGAGCTTCTTGGAAACCACCTAGACCTTGGGAGTTTGTACCGGTTTCTGGTGTGATACAAACCACCGGAGAGTGCGCCCAGTACGCCGCTGCAATCGCAGTAACAAAGTTAGTAATACCTGGACCGTTTTGCGCAATACACACACCGTGGCGGCCAGAAACGCGTGAGTAACCGTCTGCCATGTGGCCTGCGCCCTGCTCATGCACGACAGGGATCAAGCGAATACCCGCAGGAGTAAAGATATCCATCGCATCCATGAAGGCAGAGCCCATGATGCCGAAACAGTCAGTTACGCCGTTTGCAACGAGTGTTTCCACCATTGCTTCACTTGGAGTCATACGAGGCATAGTCAGTTTTCCTTATTATTGGAGGGTGTGCCAAAAGCAGCACACCGGAGTTTCAATTCAAGTTATGGGTTGTAAGGCACGTATTCGCGTCCAAGTGCTGTTGCCACTTCTTCGCTAGTAATATTGCCGGCATGTACGTTGAGGCCATTCGCCAAATGCGGGTCGCGGCGCAGGGCCTCTTCCCAGCCAAGATCGGCCAAGGCAACGATGTAAGGTAAGGTTGCGTTGTTCAGTGCAAGCGTCGACGTGCGCGCTACAGCGCCCGGCATGTTGGCAACGCAGTAGTGCACAACATCATCCACGATGTAGGTGGGTTCTTGGTGTGTCGTTGGGTGTGACGTTGCAAAACAACCGCCTTGATCGATTGCCACATCAACAACAGCAGCGCCTGGTTTCATCTGCGCGACCATCTCTTTTGTCACCAACTTTGGCGCAGCTGCACCCGGAATGAGCACGCCACCGATAACCAAATCTGCACTCAGAACATGCTCTTCAAGGGCTGCTTTGCTGGAATAAACCGTCTCAACTGACGTACCAAATTCAGCCACAAGGCGGCGCAGCACATCGATGTTACGATCAAGAATCACGACCCGTGCACCTAGGCCAATCGCCATACGCGCTGCGTTACTGCCCACAACACCACCGCCGATGATCACGACTTTGGCAGGCTCAACACCGGGAACACCGCCTAGCAACATGCCACGGCCCAACTTGGACTTCTCAAGGCACGCAGCTCCCGCCTGGATAGACATGCGGCCAGCGACTTCCGACATCGGTGCCAGCAGCGGCAAACCGCCGTTAGGAGAGGTTACGGTTTCATAAGCGATACACGTTGCTTGGCTCGCCTGAAGGTCATCTGTTTGTTCTGGATCGGGCGCGAGGTGAAGATAGGTAAATAACAATTGGCCGGGGCGCAACATCTTGCGCTCTACCGCTTGAGGCTCTTTTACTTTGACGATCATATCTGCTGCGGCGAAGATCTCTTCTGCCGTCGCTGCAATGGACGCACCTGCTGCGCGGTAGTCATCATCGCTAAAGCCGATGCCAGCACCGCCATTGGTTTCAACAACCACTTGATGGCCACGGCTCGTCAGCTCTTGCACACTTGCAGGCACCATACCGATACGGTATTCGTGGTTTTTTATCTCTTTAGGGACACCTATCAGCATCTCGCACTCCTTTATCTGTTTTTATTTACTTGGAGTTGGATGGAGCACTTCGGACGCAAAACCGAAATTTGCTGCCCCATCACGTTGTAAACAGATTAGGATCCAGCCCTGTTTACGAGTAGGGCCAGATAGTTGCCAGAGCTTACGCCAGTGAGTAGAAAGGCATTTCAAGGCGGGAAGCCAGCGCGAAAAGAACCGCAGCGCTGGCTATAACATATTGAAAAATATAATAATTAATTTAGTTAGATTGGCGTTTCATTTGCTGAATGAGCAAACCCACGACAATAAGAACAAGGCCAACAATCGTCGCCAAATGGATCTCTTCACCGATAATTGTGGCGAGCAATAACAGCGAGATAAAGGGCGAGATAAAGATCAAGTTACTGATACGGGCAGTGTTTTCGGTACTCTTAAGCGCCGTTAGCCACAGCACAAAGGTAATACCCATCTCAAAAAAGCCCACGTAACCGACCGCGAACCATCCCTGCCAAGGTACCGGTTGCCAAGCACCTTCCCACAGGCTCATTGCGCCAGACAACGGCAGAGAAACGATAAACCCCAGCAGCACCGACAGCACAGGATCAGCACTATTTTTGGCATTAAGAATCCAATACGAAGACCACAAAATCGTAGAGAACAGCGCCAAACCAACACCTAATGGACTATCAAATTGCAGCCCCAATATATCTCCCTTCGTGGCTATCACCACAACACCTAGATAGCCAAAAAGGATTGCCCAGATATCGTAACGCCGAATGGGATGCCCCAAGAAAAATGCCGCCATCAAGGTCAAGGTGATCGCCCAACTATAGTTCAGCGGCTGAGCTTGTGAGGCGGGAAGCAGATCATAGGCGGCAAAGAGCACCAAATAGTAGGCCAAGGGGTTAATCAGCCCCATCGATACAAAAAATAGCGGGCGCGAGCGAAACACATCGCCGATCAATGAAAGCTTCCCTTGAACACCGGCTACAAGCACCAGAGCAAGGATAGAAAATCCGCTCGACAAAAACAGCATCTGGACCGGTGTAAAATAGCTCAAGGTAATTTTAAAGGCCGTTGCTACGGTGGACCAAAGCAATACCGCCCCTAAGGCAAACAACAGCGCTTTGCGCTCATTCATATCTAACTACTTCCATCTTAAGGATATTGACGACCGACCAAGCCTAGCGCAGACATGCCTCTCAAGACCATAGATAGCGGTGATGTGAAGCCCAAAAAGTCAGTGCGACCTGTTAGTTTTTAAAGGCCAATTACAATCACTTC
This sequence comes from Neptunomonas marina, assembly GCF_004005935.1. GTDB lineage: Bacteria > Pseudomonadota > Gammaproteobacteria > Pseudomonadales > Balneatricaceae > Neptunomonas > Neptunomonas marina. The sequence continues at coordinate 244,360 of NZ_SACQ01000003.1, forward strand.
GCCCTGAAACGAAAAATGGCACCCGAAGGTGCCATTGTTAGGTTTACCATCTATTGCCGTTATACGAAGCCGCGCTCTTTCAGCACCTCTTCGATCTCAGGCAAGATCGTTTCATCATCGATCGTTGATGGCATTTTGTAACTCTCAGCAGCAGCGATCTTGCGCAAGATCGCGCGCAAGATTTTACCGGACCGCGTTTTAGGCAGACGATCCACCACAACAGCACGGCGGAAACATGCCAGCGCACCCACTTGGTCACGTACTCGTGCCACTAGCTCCTGCTCTAAGTCCTCTTCGCTGATCTCTTCACCCGCTTTGAGAACGATCAAACCAACCGGTAGCTGTCCTTTCAGTGAATCAGTTACACCGATCACGGCACACTCCGCCACTGCTGGGTGAGCAGAAACCACTTCCTCCATCTCACCGGTAGATAGACGGTGGCCCGAGACATTGATCACATCGTCCGTACGCCCCGTGATGTAGATGTAGCCATCGTCATCTTTGAAGCCACCATCACCGGTGTGATAAAAGCCAGGGAATGCCGTTAGGTAAGAGTCGATATAGCGCTGCGGTTTATTCCAGATACTCCATGCCACACCCGGTGGCATAGGTAACGTCACACAAATATTGCCTGACTCATTTGGCTCAACATCGTTACCATCGCCGTCAAGAACACGAATATCGTAGCCCGGAATAGGTTTGTTAGTAGAGCCTAAACGCGCCTCGGATGGATTATCCCAACCCATCATAGGTGAGGTCATCGGCCAGCCCGTTTCTGTTTGCCACCAGTGATCAATAACCGGTACGCCGAGTAGTCCGCTCAACCAGTCATATGTTGATGAATCAAGCTTTTCGCCAGCAACAAACACCCAGCGCAGGCTCGAGAGGTTATAGTTCTTCGAGAGCGCACCTTCTGGGTCTTCTTTACGGATAGCACGGAACGCCGTTGGCGCACAGAACATCGAGTTGACGCCATACTCTTCGATAACACGCCAGAACGTGCCCGCATCGGGGTTACGAATCGGCTTGCCTTCAAAGAAGATTGCGCTGCCACCGCCCATCAAAGGCCCATAAACAATAAAGGAGTGGCCAACCACCCAGCCAATATCAGAAGCGCCCCACCAAACGTCACCGGCCTGCATACCGTAAACGTTGTTAAACGCATAACGCAGCGCTACCGCATGACCGCCATTATCGCGAACGATACCTTTCGGTTGGCCAGTGGTGCCAGAGGTATAAAGAATATAAAGCGGATCGGAGCCTTTCACCGGAACGCAATCAGCCGGTTGAGCACCCTCTTGGAACTCATACCAGTCAAGATCACGGGCGGGATCCATCTCTGCCGTGAGCATCTCGCGCTGACAAACAACCGTGTGGGAGGGTTTATGCGTCGACAGCTCGACGGCTTTATCTACGAGCGGCTTGTAAGCGATCTTCTTATCAAACTCGATACCGCAAGACGCGGTCAAGATCAGCTTAGGTGTAGCATCATCAATACGGATTGCTAACTCGTTTGCAGCAAAACCACCAAACACAACCGAGTGGATTGCACCCAAGCGTGCACAAGCAAGCATGGCAACGGCCGCTTCAGGGATCATCGGCATGTAGATGACAACACGGTCACCTTTCTCAACGCCCAACCCTTTCAACGCACCCGCAAAACGCGCTACACGCTCGTGTAACTGGTTGTAGGTGATCGCTTCTTTCTTATCAGCAGCGGGCGAGTCGTAATAGAGCGCGACCTGTTCACCACGCCCCTCTTCGATCTGTTTATCGACAGCCAAATAGCAGCTGTTAAGCTCACCATCGGGGTACCAACAGTACGTACCATGTTCCGTTTTTTCTAAAATGGTTTCAGGCGCTTTAAACCAGCTGATCGCTTTCGCCTGCTCAGCCCAATAGGATTCTGGGCTCTCAAGCGCATTTAGATATTCTTCTTTATATCCCATGGAAAGGCCTCATGCGTTCTTTATTGTTATTACGGCAATGAAGTAAGCGCCCCGCTTCCGTTACAGGGCGCGATTGATCAGCTTACTGATCTTGGTACAGCTTCAGAACGCTGGAGAAGTCCAGCCCGCCGTTGCCATTGACTTTGTGAAGGTTAAACAAAGCACGTGCTTGCGATCCCATTGGGACTGGAGAAGCACTTTGCTGGCTCATCTCCATGGCAAGTCCGAGATCTTTGAACATCAGATCAACTTGGAAGCCGCCTTGGTAATCGTTACTCGATGGAACACCGTCCATCACGCCCGGTACTGGGTTATAGACCTGCAATGCCCAATTGTTACCAGAGCTCTGCTTCATGATTTCAGACAGAACCGCAGGATCCAAACCGTTCTTCATACCCATATTCAGCGCTTCACTGGTGCCCGTCATCAGGATCGCAAGCAGCATGTTGTTACATGCCTTTGCCACTTGGCCCGCGCCATGAGCACCTGCGTGAAAGATGTTTTTACCCATGCAGTCAAGAACCGGTTTCGCTTTGGCAAACTCAGCGTCCGATGCACCCACCATGAAGGCCAGCGTACCCGCAACAGCACCACCTACGCCGCCGGATACTGGTGCATCAATAAAACTGATACCGCGTGCTTGCGCCGCATCCGCAACTTGACGCGCCGTAGCGGCATCAATCGTGGAAGAGTCGATGATCAACGCACCGTCTTTAACATACTCAAATAGTGGATCGTCACCTGTGACAAATAGGCCTTGTACGTGCTTGCCTGCCGGCAGCATGGAAACAACAAAGTCAGCATCCATCACCGCTTCTTTCGCAGATGCCGCTGCACTGCCGCCTTCGCTGACAACGCGCTGGATCGCTTCGTCTGAAAGGTCAAACGCCTTAACACTGTGGCCGCCCTTGACCAAGTTGATCGCCATTGGGCCGCCCATGTTTCCTAAACCAATAAATCCTATCGTAGCCATTTTCTCTACCTTTCTTATCGTTATTAATTCGATCCGTTACAGCGACGCTAACGGATTAGTTTCCCATGGAGATACAAAGAGTTCGTCTAAAAACGCCGGATCAACATCATCAACCGAGCTGAAGGTCCATTGCGGTTTACCGTCTTTATCAACCAGCAACGCGCGTACACCCTCAGGGAATTCGCGATGGCGGCAACATTGAACCGACAATACCAGCTCAGACTGGAAGACCTCTTTGAGCGACATATGCAGCGTATTCTGCAACTGGCGATAGATCATCTGTACCGCCAACGGGCTGCCATGACCTATCGCAGCTTTAGCTTTTTGCAGCCATTTATCGTCCGTCTCCAAGCTTTGGATCGCGGCATGGATCTCTGCAGCCGAGTCGTAGTCCGTTAGGGCTTGGATTTGATCAAAGTGAGCTGCTACTGGCGAGCTCATCTGTTCAAACGCGGCTGCGGATTGACGCTCAAGCTGGCGTAATACCGCGCTAACCACCGAATAGTTGTTGCCATTCCATGTAGCCGCTTGAAGCGCTTCAAACATGGCACCGCGCTGCTCTACCGCAACCTTACGGTCAGCCATGCCCAAGAAGATGGCGTCTGCCGCATTCATGCGAGCGCCCGTCAAACCTAAGAACAGACCTGTGCGGCCTGGCGTACGGTTGAGGAACCAAGTACCGCCCACATCAGGGTATAAACCAATGGTCACCTCAGGCATTGCCATCATGGTGGTTTCTGTCACAACGCGGTGACTGCAACCACTCATTAGGCCCATGCCGCCACCCATAACGATGCCCGCACCCCAACAGATGATTGGCTTGGGGTAGGTGTGGATCGTGTAATCTAATGTGTACTCGCGGGTAAAAAAGGTTTCCGGTAGATCTTTGTCACCTTCACCTGTCATCGACTTGTAAAGCCCGACAACATCACCACCGGCACAAAAAGCTTTCTCACCGGCACCATCTAAGACAATCGCGACAACATCATCATCGTTTTTACATGCATCCAACTTTGGCTGGATAAGATCGACCATCTCAAGGGTTAACGCATTTAGCGACTTTTCCGCGTTCAGGCAGATCTCTACGATCTTTTTACCGTCTTGCGTGGCGTGCTCTGTAAAGCGTACTGCACTCATTATCTCGCTCCTTGCTTAGCGGTTTTTCCATTGCGGTGCGCGTTTTTTCAAGAAGGCATTCACACCCTCTTTTTGATCCTCACTGTGGAACAGGTCAACAAAAAGCTCACGCTCAAGGATATAACCCTGATCCCAATGTTGGGTGCGGTTAGACTGAATCAGTTGTTTACAAGCTGCGACCGCTGTTGGGCTCTGCTCTGCAACTTGCTGTGCCAGTTCAAGAGCACGTTCAGCTGACTTACCGGTCTCAACCATCTCTTCGACCAAGCCAATCTCCAGTGCTTTCGGCGCTTTAACACGCTCACCACACAGGATCATCTTCTTCGCCCAGCCCTCACCCACCAGCATGGTTAGGTTCTGTGTACCACCTGCACATGGCAACAAGCCGACTTTCGCTTCAGGCAATGCCATCTGAGCTTGCTCTTCTGCGATACGGATATCACACGCTAGGGCAACTTCTAGACCACCGCCCATCGACCAGCCGTTGATAGCAGCGATAGAGACCCCACGGAACTGAGATAACGTCTCGAATGCTTCGCCGAAGTAGCGTGCCATATCACGTGCCACAGAACGGTCACCATCAGCAAATAGGTTCAAATCTGCGCCAGCAGAGAAGAATTTTTCGCTGTCGCTTTTCAGTACTAAGCTATAAATATCACGATCTGCATTTAAGTCTTTTACAACTTGCACCAAGCCTTTGAGGCTCTCTTCCGTCCAGGTGTTTGCTGGCGGGTTGTTCATGGTGATGACAGCAACGTTACCCTGTTTTTCAACGATCAATTTGTCGGTCATTTTCTTCTCCAAAACCTGTTACAGAATGTCCGCTGCGTCTTCTAGCAGTAGTCGGCGCGCAACGATAACGCGCATAATCTCGTTCGTACCTTCCAAGATCCGGTGAACACGGTTATCGCGGACATAACGCTCCATCGGATACTCTTTGATGTAGCCGTTACCACCAAAGATCTGTAGCGCTTCATCACAGATGTTGAAGCACACATCTGTTGCAAAACGTTTCGCCATCGCGCAGTACGTCGTTTTGTCTGGGTGGTTAGCATCCAACTTGCTGGCTGCTAAACGAATCATTTGGCGAGCGGCCACCAACTCAGTCGCCATATCTGCCAACTTAAACTGCAGCGCTTGGAACTGGGCAAGTTCTTTACCAAACTGCTTACGCTCGTGCATATATTCTTTGGCACGATTCAACGCAGCTTGCGCAGTGCCTACCGAGCAGGTCGCTATATTGATACGCCCACCATCGAGGCCTTTCATCGCGATCTTAAAGCCATCGCCCTCATTACCCATCAAGCAGCTCGCCGGGATCACCACATCTTCGAAGGTGATCATGCGAGTCGGCTGGCTATTCCAGCCCATCTTGTCCTCTTTTCGGCCGTAAACAATGCCGTCAAGCTTGGCGTCTACTGCAAAAGCCGAGATACCTTTCGGCCCATCCTCGCCAGTCCGTGCCATCACCACAAGCACATCGGTGCTACCCGCACCCGAGATGAAGATTTTGCTGCCGTTGAGCACATAATTATCGCCATCGCGACGTGCTGTGGTTTTCAGAGATGCTGCATCCGAGCCTGCGTTTGGCTCGGTTAAACAATAGGAGGCCAACTTTTGACCCGAGGTGAGATCAGGGCACCAAAAATCACGCGTCGTTTCATTCGCGAAGTCCGCGATCATCCAAGTGGCCATGTTGTGGATCGTGATAAATGCGGTGGTTGAGGTACAGCCCATCGCGAGTTGTTCAAAAATAATACTCGAGTCCAAGCGACTGAGACCTAAGCCACCCGCTTCCTCTGGGGAGTAGAGACCACAAAAACCGAGTTCACCTGCTTTTTGCAGGGTCTCTACTGGAAATATCTGTTTCTCATCCCACTCTGCGGCGTGAGGTTCCATCTCATTTTGAGCAAAGGCTTTTGCCATGTCTGCAAAAGCGATCTGATCTTCATTCAGTTCGAAATCCATCGGTTTCTCCCTTTCAGGGTGTTATCGAGCCAACACCATTTTTTTCTTATTGTTATATACAGAAAAGTCTTGAGAACACTAAAAGGCCCCCAAGACTTTGCTTCGTACCGTCCGATAAAACCCTAGTGTTACTTCAGGTTAATCGTAGTGTTTACGCCAGTATCGATATCATCTTCGAACCAACGCGCCGTGATCGTCTTCGTTTCGGTGTAGAACTTAACAGCCTGCTTACCGTAAGCGTGCTGATCACCGTAGAATGACTTTCTCCAGCCAGTGAATGAGAACATTGGTAGAGGTACAGGCACCGGTACGTTGATACCGACCTGACCTACTTTGATCTCGTGCTGGTACTTACGAGCAGCCGCACCGGATGCCGTAAAGATTGATGTACCGTTACCGTAAGGGTTGTTGTTGATCATCTCGATCGCTTCTTCGATCGTGTCAACTTCGATAGCGATCAGAACAGGGCCGAAGATCTCCTCTTGGTAGATCGACATATCCGTTGTCACGTTACGGAACATCGTTGGGCCAACCCAGTTACCATCTGGAAAACCATCTACAACACACTCAGAACCATCGAGAATACATTCAGCACCCGCATCTTTACCCTCTTGGATGAAGTTCAAGATACGTTGCTTAGCCTGAGGATTGATTTGTGGACCGTAGCCCGCTTCTGGATCATCCCACGCACCTGGGCGTACTTTTGCCAGTGCATCACGCACTTCTGGGATCCACTCGCGAGATTCACCAACGAATACCGCAACAGAGATCGCCATGCAGCGCTGACCCGCAGCACCTACAGACGCACCTGCGATGTTATTGATAACTTGGTTCTTCTGCGCATCTGGCATGACAACCATGTGGTTCTTCGCACCCGCAAACGCCTGAACGCGCTTCATTTTGTCCGTGCCAGTACGGTAGATGTGCTCACCTACAGCAACAGAACCTACGAAAGAGATCGCTGGTGTGTCTTTGTGAACCAGCAACTGATCAACCACCTCTTTACCACCGTGAACAACCTGCAGAAGGCCGTCTGGTGCGCCCGCCTCTTTGAACAACTCAGCTAACAACATAGGTGTTAGTGGGTCTTGCTCAGATGGCTTAAGAACAAATGTGTTACCGCACGCGATCGCCATTGGGAACATCCACAAAGGGATCATCGCAGGGAAGTTAAACGGTGTGATACCTACACATACACCGAGTGGCTGAGTGATGCTGTAGCAATCGATCTTACGTGCTACGTTTTCAACCGTTTCACCCATAGATAGTGATGCGATATTACAAGCGTGCTCTACAACTTCGATACCACGCCATACGTCGCCTTTCGCATCTTCAAACGTCTTACCCACCTCTTGCGAAATCAGGCGTGCGATATCTTCTTGGCGATCTTTCAAGATCGCTTGGTAGCGCAGCATTAAACGCGCACGCTCACCTACTGGCATATCTTTCCAAGTTTCGAATGCCGCTTTTGCTGCATCGATCGCCTGTTCTACTTCTTGCTCAGTCGCGCAAGGCACCTGCGCAATCACTTCCTGTGTTGCTGGGTTTGTAACTGGAATCCAGTTCTCTGTTTTACTCTGGACGAGTTCGCCGTTAATCAGTAGAGGAACTTGTTGAGTCATAATCTGTACCTTGCCCCGTTATATTATTGTTGTCTGGTTGTGCATCGCGCTTAGCTTTGCATGTTTACGTTAACGTCATTTAAGCACAGCCCCGAGGTGCTCGGGATTGATAATATTGTGAGATTACTGGACTATCTTGCGATATAATAGTGGTATTCCCTAATACAAAGGTCTAACGATATGAGCCAACCATCTAAGTGGCCACTCCCGCCCGAGAGCTCTCGTTTTGTTGTGCCACGCAAAATCATTGACCAATTACGTCATCATCCGATCAGCCAAGACCTATATCCCATGGGCTTCGGATACTACAAAAGTGCTAGAAACCACACTATGTTGCGGCGCACACATGATGACTACCTATTGATCTATTGCTTAGATGGTGCCGGTAAGTTAACCGTCGAAAAGAGTGAATATCACATTCAAGCAGGTGACTTAATTCTGCTGCCGCGCGGCAAAAGCCACGCTTATCACGCCGACCATTCACAACCTTGGACAATCTATTGGATTCACTTCGCAGGCCCAAGAGCCGACGACTTTATTGACTATATTGCTAACAGCGCAGGCCCGGGAGACAACACATCCTCCTATGTCACACCACTGGGCATGCACTCAAGACTGGTTGGCGAGTTTGAGGCATTGCTGGGCAGCCGACAAACCAGCTACGACCTCAATGGCTTCATTCATGCCTCAAGCTTGTTAAGGCAGTTGTTAACGCTCATCGCAGAGATCAGGCCGCTTGCCCGTCAACAAGAGGCGGCAAACTCTCTGGATTTAGAGCGTATTCATAGCTTGATGCAAGCACGCGTTCATGAGCAGCTCGATCTAGATACGCTGGCAGCCGCAGCAAACCTGTCAAAGTTTCACTTTGTAACCAAGTACAAAGAGCTGACCGGCACGACGCCGATCAACCACTTTATTCACCTAAAAATAGAGAAAGCCTGCTATCTGTTGGATGCAACCAATAACGCGATTGGCGAGGTCAGCTTTGCGGTTGGTTACGACGATGCTTACTATTTTTCGCGTATTTTCAAAAAGGTGATGGGTATCTCGCCCACCCAATATCGCCGAATGCGTACCGGGGCTGTCTCTTACAAGGCGGAGTAATACGTCATTGTTTCTCTAGGCGCCCGATATGGATCAAGCTGATGAGTTTGATAAGTGGCTTGATGATGAGCTGGGCACTCCCCACGATAAACAACCACGTGCCGCTCTCTTGCAGAGCATTGTTGAGAAAAAAGAAACTGCCGATTAGAAACCACACTGCGATGACGAAGTCGTTGAGGGCGCCTAACACCTCGTAACGGCGCTGAATGATGATCTGGCGATTGCCAATGTCAATATCGAGTTCTGGATCGTTGCCTGACACATCACCTCCTAAAGATTGAAATGTCTTTAAAACCTAACAAACGACGGATATCTCTGCAAACCCGTTATCGCCCCCCTTTATCTGGCCAACGCCAAGGCGGCGCATCGAACATACCTTGCCCCACCACTTCCGTTTGGCTGAGCTGCTTATCTAGTGTGATGCCGTTACACAGCGGCGATTGATTGAGCGCACTGATCAAACGCGGCGCATGGGATACCACCCAAACTTGGGTACGCTCCGCAAGCGATATAATCAGCCGCGCCAACGATGGCAAGAGGTCAGGATGCAAACTGGTTTCGGGCTCATTAAGTACCATCAACGAGGGTGGCCTTGGTGTTAACAGCGCAGCAACTAGCAAGAGGTAGCGCAAGGTACCATCCGAAAGCTCCATCCCTGTAAGTGGGCGTAATAAACCGTGTTGCTGAAAAGCTAATGAGAAGCGACCATCCTCTTGGGCATCAATATGCAGACGCGCTCCCGGAAATGCATCACTCACCGCTTTATCCAGTGCCTGCGCATCGCCGATTTCACGAATGGTTTGAATCGCTGCCGCCAGATCATGCCCATCGTGGCTGAGAACAGATGTACGTGTTCCTAGTTGCGGTTTTCGCGCAGGTGCGTCAAGGTCAGTCCGGAAGTGATCATAGAAACGCCAACCGCGAATAATCTCACGCATCTGCAGCACCTCTGGTGCGTTCACAGGATCTGCTATTTCATCAAACATGCTAGAGAAGCTGTTTAAATGACTGGATACCGTGCGCCACGTTCGGCGGTCACGCACTTTAACATGGGGCCCTTCTCGATCAACTAAAGCACCGGCTGGACGGTACACTTCACCATTCCAGATCGCTTCGCGTTTCACCTCTGGATCCAGCGAAAAAAGCGACTGGCTAGGAATCGGCAAGCCAAGGGATATGGCATAGCCAAAGCTATCGGTCGCAAAGCCGAGTTTTAAGCGTTTCGTATTCTGCAACGGGCCGCCCCGCACTGGCACGGCACCCTCTTTCATACGTTTAGAGATCACCTCTGGGCCAGCCCAATACGTTGATGCCAGCCCACCCTCTTTGGCAAGCGCATTTACAACGCCACCTTGCGCCGTTTCGGCAAGTAACCTCAACGCACGATAGAGGTTGGATTTCCCAGATCCATTTGCTCCGGTTACTACGTTGAGCGCCCCGAGCGACAACTCTAACGAGAGTATCGAGCGATAGTTATTGATCGCTAGCGCGGTAATCATCGCGGGAACGCCAACAGGGTTTTAGCTAACTTATGAGCTTTATCCGGGTCCTCTTGCATAAAGCAGTGGCCACCCTCAATTTGCGTAACACGAATATTGGGGTTTGCACGCTCAGCTTTAGCCACGCCTTTGGGGACAAATGGAAAGGTGTCCGTTGCGTGTACAATCTGTGTGTGCGCCGGCAACTTGCCAATTGCACTCCACAGTCCTTTAGGTGAGCTAGAGAAGATACGTGCTTCCAACCATGGAGGGCAGCGCAACTCCCACGTACCGGCACTCCCGGGGCGCACGGCATGATCGATATAGCAGTTCAACGCATCATCCTGCCACGTCTTAAATACACCTCTCCCTTTGAGGCTACGATGTACCTCCTGCCGTGAAGCCCAGCTATTGCGGCGCTGCAAGGCTTTCTTAGCGTGAGGAATGTGATGACTCAGCCCAAGTATATTCGCCAGCCTAACAGCAGCGATGGTAGATTTTGGAAACACCACGGGGTCAAGCAGTACAAGTTGATCAAAAATACCGGGCTGCTGTGCATTGATGAGTGTGATGCAGATACCACCGAAACTATGCCCCATCGCAATCACAGGGGTGTCTTTCGCCCATGATGCACGGTGCGCCTGCAACGCTTCACACGCTTGCGCCGCCATCTTGTTCCAGCTCGGTGGTTGTTTTGGGTTTGGTGCGTCACTGTCGCCGTGTCCTGCCACCGCGCCTAAAAAGAGATCATACTGGTCTTGGAATTTCTCAAGAAAAGGCCAATACGTCAGGCTGGACAACCCATTTCCGTGCAGAAAAAAGATCACCGGACGCCCGTTATTGCCACAATGAGGCGTCATCCACCCTCTGAGTTCACCTGTTTCAATCGCATGACTCCACTGGGTCAACTGTTCTGTAATCGCTTGCATTGGTTCTCCTTCCCTCTACAACATGCTAGCTATGCGCCTAACTCAATACATCTAACCAGATGGGTACGCTGAACAAGGATAAAACGGTTGAGAATACCACCAACTGGGAGGTCTCTTTCTCGAAGACTTGGTACTTCATAGCCACCACATGGGCCAACGCACCCGTAGGCAATGCGGTTAACAGTACCATAGTCATCTGCCATATCGGGTCGTTTACGCCCACCAAGAGACAAGCTAGCAGCGTTAGCAAAGGATGTATGATGAGTTTTATCAAAATCAACCATATCGCCTCACCTATGCGCAGCGCCGTGCGCTTAAACTGCAAGCTGGCTCCTAAACAGAACAGTGCCACAGGCACCGCTGAAGGGGCGATAAGAGCAAGGCTATCTAACGCCACTTGTGGCAGTGTCCACTGTTGATATGATACGCTCAGCCCTGCAACCGTTGCGAGAAAGATAGGGTTTCTGAGCATAGCGCGGTCGATCACCTGCCAAACCGCCAACAGGTTTAAGCCAGACTGCCGTGTTGCCTCGATCAGCAGTTGCGCGCCGCCGATCAGCAAAATATTACCGGCAAGGATAATACTCACCGTTGCGCCGTAAGCCGCATCCCCAAGCACTGCAAACGAGAGCGGAATACCCATATACGCATAGTTGGCGAAAATGCTGTTCAGACCCCGTAAAATCAGCCCCTCGCGCTCCATTTGGCCACGTAACATAAGCGGTAGCAATGCGACCGCGGCTGTCAAAGCTGCACCTAATACAAACGCAATCCAAGCGGCTGGATTAAACAAACTAGCGAGTGATTGCTGGCTAGCCGCCTGAAAAAGCAGTGCCGGAACAGCAATAAAATAGACGTACTGGTTGATACCGGGCAAAAACTGGCTATCAAAAACGCGCTGCTTAGCGATATACCCCACAGCGATCACGACAAACAGCGGCAGCACCGCAAGTAAGCTATCTGGCATGATTCTCTACCACTTATCACTCGGTGGTGTGTAGCTCTCGATCATCGCTAATAGCTGTGCCGGATCATCACTAATCTGCGCCATCTCGCCGTACTCGGGGCGCATAAAGCCTTGGCTGATCATCGTATCGATAAATGTGAACAACCCATCGTAGTAGCGATTCACATTGAGAAAACAGCATGGTTTGTGATGGTAGCCAAGCTGTGCCCAAGTCCACGCTTCGAAGATCTCCTCCATCGTACCCACGCCACCAGGCATGGCGATAAATGCATCGGCAAGCTGAGCCATTTTTGCCTTGCGCTCATGCATATCTGCAACGATATGTAGCTCACTCAGATGAGGGTGTTGAATCTCTTTCTCCGTCAAGGCGATAGGCATAACACCCACCACATCACCACCGGCAGCCAGAGCGCTATCAGCAACCTGCCCCATTAAACCGGTGCGCCCACCGCCATATACTAATACGTGGCCCTGCTCTGCGAGGAAGCGCCCAAGCTGGTCCGCAGCTTCACGGTAAAGGTTATTTTTGCCAGGGCTCGAGCCACAAAATACTGCTATTTTCATCACTTATTCACGCCAATATGAGAAGATCATCGAGCCTAGCAAACATCGGTAGATGTGAGCTAGGTACAGTTTCGACAATCTTTTCGGGGTCTCTATGAAAAAACTCACCGCTGGTTCACTACTCATCTCTGCTGCACTCACACTCTCTGGCTGCTCTGACACGGAGGTAGGCGAAGTGAGTTTGGGCGTGTTCACCACTAAAGATATCAAGCTCGAGATCGTGCAAGACCCAGACATATCAGGCGTGAGTTGCCATATCGCCCATGTCGAAGCAAACCTAGACTTCGCTGATCCCTCTGATATGTCCATTGCTTGCCGACAAACCGGGCCAATCACCAAAGCGATGATCGACCAGATTGATCGCGGCAAAGGCGGTGAAGTGATCTTTAAAGCATCAAAAAGTATTCTCTTTAAGTCACTCAAGGTGCGCCGAATCTTTGATGCGAAAAACAAAACGCTCATCTACGTGAGCTACTCCACCAAAGAGGTTAACGGTAGCCATAAGCACTCATTGTCTACGGTGCCGTTATGGGGTAACCCAGTGTGGCAACAACTAGATGAGCAAAGCCCTAACAGCTAAAACGCATGAGCTAACACATCAACCAGTTCACGCGCGCCGGTAGAGAGTGGGTAGCGCCTGCGCGTGAGGATACCAACGCGCCGGTTGACGATCGGCGCCTCCAACGGGCGGCAGAGTGCGCCAAGCTCCTCCATCTGCCGTAAGCAGAGGGAAGGCACGACACTCACCCCCAAACCGGTCGCAACCATACGTCCAATCGTCGCAAGCTGATGGGTTTCATACTGTGGGTTTAAGGTCATCCCTTGCGACTCTAATTTGTTTTCTACCAACAGGCGCACACTCGATGGCCGCTGCAAGATAATAAAATCATCCTCTAGCAAATCTGGCCAGCGCACCACTGATTGCGCACTTAAGGGATGGTTCGTTGGGATCACTGCAATAAATCGATCATCAAACAGCGGATGAAAGTTCAGATCACCTGCATCGTCAGGGTCAAAGGTCACTCCCACCTCGACTCGCCCGGTGCGCACCATATCAACGACATCTTCGGCGATAACATCGTGGACCATCACGTTAATTGCAGGAAAGCGCTCCCGAAAGATTTTCAGTGCCGCAGGCAACTGATTCGACGCAAACGACGGCATACTGGCAATCGCGATTTTTCCACGAAAGAGCGAAAAGCGGTTGTGCATCTCCTCGTATGCTTCATCTAAGTCAGCCAGAAGGCGCTGCGCCGTCGGATAGAAGGCCTCTCCTTCGGGTGTTAGCGCTAATGTGCGTGTCGTACGCGCCAACAGCTGCCCACCCAAGGCGTCCTCTAAGTTTTTAATTGCAACGCTAAGCGCCGGTTGAGAGAGGTGCAGCTGGTCGCAGGCTTCAGTGAAGCTGCGTGTTTTCGCAACGGCTACAAATGCTCGCAGTTGTTTAACGGTTATATTCATTAAAAAAATTTATTATTTGTTTGAATAATTTCATTGGATAAATATAAACCGTTGTATAAAACTACTCAAACAACATCACAGCCCAAATTTAGAGCGCTCTGAAATTTTTGGCTGATAACAACAAACAACAAGCAGCTTGACATGGAGGATATCAATGTCCGGTTTCGATAAGGTAGTAGGTAGCTACGAAGAAGCTATGGCGGGTCTCGAAGATGGTATGACCGTCATCGCAGGTGGATTTGGTTTGTGCGGCATTCCAGAAAACCTGATCGCTGAAATCAAGCGCAAAGGCACTAAGGAGCTTACCATCGTTTCCAACAACTGTGGCGTTGATGGCTTCGGTCTTGGTGTCTTGCTGGAAGATCGCCAAGTCAAAAAGATGATCTCCTCTTACGTCGGTGAAAACGCGCTGTTCGAGAAACAACTATTAGCAGGTGAACTTGAAGTTGAACTGACGCCTCAAGGCACCCTAGCGGAGAAGATGCGTGCCGGTGGTGCTGGCATCCCTGCATTCTACACAGCAACAGGCTACGGCACGCTGGTAGGTGAAGGTAAAGACGTACGCGAATTTGATGGCCGCAAGTACATTCTTGAAGAGTCGATCAAAGGTGATTTCGCAATCGTTAAGGGCTGGAAAGCGGACCGCTTCGGTAATGTTATCTATCGCCACACGGCACAGAACTTCAACCCAATGGCTGCTACGGCTGGCAAGATCACAGTTGTCGAAGTCGAAGAGATTGTTGAGCCGGGCGAACTTGATCCAACCCAGATTCACACGCCGGGTATCTACGTTGACCGCCTCATCCAAGGCAACTTCGAAAAACGCATCGAACAACGCACTGTGCGCCAAGCTTAAGGGAGGAGACAAACAATGGCACTTTCTCGCGAACAGATGGCAATGCGCGTAGCGCGTGAGCTACAAGACGGTTACTACGTAAACTTGGGCATTGGTATCCCAACACTGGTTGCAAACTATGTCCCTGAGGGCATGGATGTCATGCTGCAATCAGAGAATGGCTTGCTCGGTATGGGCCAGTTCCCAACCGAAGAAGAAGTTGACGCCGACATGATCAACGCTGGTAAACAGACCGTAACAACGGTAACAGGCGCGTCAATTTTTTCATCTGCAGAGTCTTTCGCCATGATCCGTGGCGGTCATGTTGACTTAACAGTACTGGGAGCTTTCGAGGTCGATATCGAGGGCAACATCGCATCCTACATGATCCCTGGAAAACTCATCAAAGGGATGGGCGGCGCGATGGACCTGGTGGCTGGTGCAGACAATATTATTGTACTGATGACCCATGCCTCTAAGCATGGCGACTCTAAGCTGCTAGAAAAATGCACATTGCCACTCACAGGCGCTGGATGCATTAAAAAGGTACTGACTGACCTAGCTTATTTAGAGATTGAAGATGGTGCGTTTGTTCTAAAAGAACGCGCACCTGGAGTGTCCGTTGAAGAGATCGTCGAGAAAACAGCTGGTAAATTAATTGTGCCAGATGAAGTTCCCGAAATGGTCTTTTAAACACTTGTAGCGCATTGCCCGGACATTGTCCGGGCTTTTTTTTGCCTGTTATATCGGGATGGTTTTAACCTCGCTAATTAACCACTCCCCATTAACATTTAACAAACGAAACTCTTTACGAGTCTTATCCGCATAGTTGCTCGCTTGATAGGACTGCACAAAGGTGGCCGTTGCGGTATTTGGATTAACGAGTTGTACACTCAGCTCACCGATACCAACCTGAATATTCTTAGCTCGGTTGATACGTTTAGCGCGCTCTTTACGCCATTTTTTGTTGGTCGCGTAACGGCGCGAAGAGTAGTCACTAACGTAGCTGCTGTAGTAACGTTCAAGATCTTTGGTTGACCACGCTCGCGCCCATGCCTGAACTTGCTCACTAATAGCTTGACTGTAGTCATCTGCACTGGCGGTAATCGCTTCTTGGCTCACCGTGTCCTGAGCAACTTGTGCAGCTTTTTTAACGTCAGTTACCGCTGCCATCTCTTTTTCAACAGCTTTATCTTCAGAGATATTCAAGTCATCAAGTAACGCTAGTACCTCATTGCTGGCCTCTTTTGCCGCCACCTTCTGCTGTGCTGTCACACCTGAATTTTCATCTTCTGGGTAGACGATTCGCTGCTGAACAGCCTCGTTTTCGCTGGATGCTAGCTGCGCTTCGGAAGCGCTTGATTCAAGCGTTTTTTCATTAGACTCAAATTGATCAGCGCCGGACTTGTCTAATTCTTGCAAAAAGCTCTGCGTCGAAGCTAACAACGCCTGAGTTTTCTCTGCCGCTTCGCTATCGGCTTGACGCTCAACCTGATCACCCTTACCGGCAATATTAGGTTGTTCTGCCAACACTGAAGGTTTTACCTGAGCTATCTGATCGCTACCACCAAGGTAGCTCATAGGCACGACGCGTGCGTTGTTTTCAAGTTTGAGAGCCTTGAGATAGGCACCTGATGTCATCGCTGCAGAGAGGCTATTTATGTTTTCATAAACTTTGTGGTACCCCGGATGCGTTTCTAGCGCTTTGACCAGCATATCCATCGAGCGTTCGTACTTACCCAGCCGAGATAAGGCGATAGCTAAGTTGTTATGTGCCTCGTAGCTATCAGAGTATTGATTCGCAGCAGCCGTCAAAACACGCTCGGCCTCTTCATACTTCTGCAACTCAATCAGCAATTGCCCTTTCAACAGCCTTGAATCGAGATCACTCATCAGTTGGCGCTGCGTCGCTGTTTCTAGAAGCTGCAGCGCATCTTCGATATTACCTGAGCGCGAGTGTTTTAGAATTCTCGTCGTCCACTTGGCTTTATCGGCAGCATCGTAAGTCACCTCCTCTGGCGCTCCAGATCTCACCACACTCACGCCGACTAAAACACTGCCTATCACGGCCGCTGCGATACCCCATTTCACGAACCGCACCGAGTTCTCGGACTGCATAACTCTCACCCTTTAAAGAACCAAAAAACAAATAACCGAACCGATAAAACTTACTTTTGCAGCATATATGTGTCGTATTCCAAATCATTGAATACTTTATTAAGCCACAACAAACCCACGATAGTGGGTACAGAAACACCTAGCACAAACCCGTACCCATAGAATGCCGGCCCGAGTTTGATAGATAACATCGAAAAAAACAAATTAACGACAAAAAACAACCCTGTAAGCGCATTAGCAACCCAACGCTTATCAAGGTAAAACAGCACATTAAGAATACTCAGGAAGATGACCTGTACTGCCACTCCCACTAAATCCACATTGAGCAATGCGCGGTACTCTAAATCGATACCTAACATTTCTAACAGCACACCACCCCAAATCAGCAGGGCAATCACGGTAATGCCTTGGATCTTAAAGATCTCGTAGATACCGCGTCGAACCGCAGCGATCATCTCATTTTTGATCGCTAAGATTTCACTCAACGTCGCATTCCCCAGCACCGCTTGGTAGTACTTGCTATGCTGCTCAGCAAAGTCTGTTTCGATACGCACTAAGAACACAGCCATTCCGGGAATGATCGATAAGTAAGCTAGGAAAATCGGGATGTCGTAGATCAAACTCGCCCGAAACAGGCCAACCACATGTTCTGATGTAGCCTGCGAGAACCAAAATACGAACTTGTCTGACCAAACGCCTAAATTGTAGAGCGTGCCGCACAAAAACAAGCTATAAAACGCTTTCTCTTTATCCAGAAAACGAAAGGATACTAGGTTACCCGATGCAGGATACTTACGGATGACAATGGCGAGGAAGGCAAAAAACAGAAATGCATGGCAGAAGAAGAACGCCGTAATCAACCCTTCTAACTGAAAACCATTTAATAGCGCAGAAAGAATCACAAGCAAGGTATAGCCGGCTAACATCACAGCTAAAACTAGCTTATATTCTTTCAACCCGGACAGGAAAATAACCATCATCCAAAGGTTACAGAGCGCGACAAACGACCCTGCTAAAAGGAGATTGTAGAACAGAGTATTTTCCGGAAATAACGGAATGGCAGCAAAACCCAACACGCCGGATACGAGCGTTACAATCGTAACCGCACCGAGAACATTAGGCAGCACCTCTTTATCTGCTTTTAAAAATAATAGATCAGACACAAACCGGGTCAGCATGAGCTGCAAACCACCGGTCAGAATCAGCGAGCCGGCCATTAGGTAGGTTACCGATACCAAAAACTGGATCAGCATCTGCTGGGAGACCATGACTCCGATGCTGATTAGGCCAACCACGACCATCGCTAAGATAGATAAAACCCAAGGCCCAGAGCCGATAAGCCCAGCATACCCATATGCTTCGAAGACCGAGAGAAGCGAGTTCTTTTTGAGGATTTTCTTAATCTCAAACCCTATTCCGGCCATGCCATCACCTCGCTATATAGCTGCTTATAGCTCTCGTACATCATCTTTTCATCGTAGATGGCTTTGACGCGCGCCAACCCTGCATGCTGCATGGCATGCCACTTATCTTGATCATTTAATAGCTCAACGATGGCGTCGGCGGTTTTTTGCGGCGATGCGATCGGCACAACCGTTCCAGCCTGACCGAGCTGTTGATCTGCGTCGGTCATACCCTCGGCAATTTCACGGCACGAACCCACATCAGTCGCCACAAACGGTACGCCCGCAGCCATACCCTCCAATAGCACCAAAGGCTGCGCTTCCGAGATCGATGTTAAGACCATCACGCCCAGCTGAGGCAGTATCTCGGCAACATTTTGCATCCCCATAAAGGTCACTTTGTCGGCAAGGCCTAGGGTATCCACCAACTGGCGACACTCTTCGTAGTAGCCCGGATCTTCGTCATACGGACCGATGATTAATCCTTTAATCTGTGGATCTGTGCCGCAGGCGTGACGTAGCGCACGGATAAAGGTCTTAATATCTTTGATCGAAACCACACGCCCAACGAGACCCGCCACCTTAGGAATCTCTTTACCACGGCTGGCCAGCGCATCGCTGTAGCGTTCGATATTGATACCGTTTGGAACAACCAGCGTTTTTTGTGCATCGGCGCCATCCTTTAGCTGGCGGCGCTGATTACCTGCATAGAGCGCTGTAATTTTGGCGGCAGCGTGATATCCGCTCAGGCCAAGCTGTTCAAAAAAGCGTATCCACATCCTGCGGATATAACCCATATTGACAGCGAGCCCTTCCTCAACCAGTTGATCATCCCCTGCTATCCAGTTTGCTTGGGCAAGATCAATTTTACGCTCTTTCGTGTAAATACCGTGCTCGCTAATAAGTAACGGCGTACCATGAAGCGCATTAGCGCCCGCACCCAAGAAACCTGCGTAGCCCGTTGATATCGAATGATACAAACGCGCTTTTGGTAAACTTCTGGCGATGATTGCTGATTTCAACAATGGCAAATAAAGGTTGCGATAGGCCCAGAAAAAGTCGGTAAATGGGAAGTCTGGGCAATAGGTTCGATAGCTCTTAACTAAAGCGCGCCAACCCTCTTTCGAATGCATAAAGTCCTGCACAGGGATACCACTATCGTCACCCAACAAAGAGAACATCTCTCGAAGCAACTCAGTGGGCACCGCTTCCTGAGTATCATGAAAGTAAGTTTCAAAACGCTTCCACTTGTCATACGCCGAAGCGTTACCTTTTGAGGCCCGCGCTTTCGTGTAAGACTCATCCATAATGTAGTGGGTATCGAGCCCCACCACATTGTCAGGTAACTCATACTTCTGCTCACCATAAAATTCGGGATCACCGCCCACAAAGACTAAGTGGAATGTGAGGTGTGGCATACCTTGGATGATCTGATGCACCCAACTGGAAACGCCACCACGTACATACGGATAGGTACCTTCCAGCAGCAAAACAACATCAGCACTCATGACCAGTACTCCTTAACCGCTCGTAGTGCCAAATTTTGTTGCACTTGTGGGATATCCTTTAAGTATTGCTTCACTTCGTTATAACGCTTCTGCTTAAAGGCTGCTTCCGCAAGATAGGGCAACACTTGCTGTTTGGCGCTGTTGCTATCGAATGCGAATAAAAGATGCTCGCGTGCTGCCCCAGGATCATCAAGGGCAAGATAAGCACGCCCAAGCAGCAGACGAGTGGCTAAGTTATCAGCAATTGAGATCGCCTCCTCACCGTAGCGGACTGATTCGGCCAGCACGAAGCGCTTCAACTCTCCCTCAGTGATACCAAGATAGCCTAGCTCCCAATAGCACTCGGCCAACTTACGCAGAATACGGGCTTTTCTATCGACACCCGTCTTTTGACCCAACAAAAGATTGAGATAATAGATATTGGCATTGATACGTGACTCTTTCTGGTCAAGTAACGAATACGCTAACAAACGTACGTCATCCTCTAAGTCATTGAGGACCAAGCGTAAGATTGGAATCGCGTCTTTATCCTTCATATGGCGCGTGGACAACACTGCGGCTTGGCGCTTGTCCGAGCTATCTGCGTGTTTTAATACGGCGCGTAATCCGCCATGCGAATAGAGCGGTGCAACCTCTTCCTGAGGCGTATGGGGCAGGTCTGGCACTTCGAACTGCCGAGTATTAACAGCCTTTTGATCTTCAGGAAAATAGAGGCTAAACAGCAGAATAATACCCGTAAACAACATGCCCAAGACCGGCAAGAACAGGTTAAGAGACAATAGCAAAGCAAACCCTTTAGCTCCGCCCAATTGGTAAGAGCTTGGTAAGTTACGCCAAACCACAAGCGCGACGACAAGTGCAGTCGTTAAGTAAGCCAACAGCCCAACCGCGATCATGCGACTCTCTCTTCAGGAGCTGCTTGGTTAACCATGCTCGCAAGGGTATGGGTTGCCAACGGAAAGCTAAGTGGAGCCTCGATTGAAACACCCACTTCATCCAGAGTTTTCCCAAGCCGCTCAGTACTCCAGCGCTCCAAACGATGTAAAAATGCGCGCGCATCGCTCTCTTCTGTCAGAGGCATCAGCACCAACCACGTCTGCTCATCCTGCTGAAAGTACAGATCGAGTCCACGACGGGTTGATGAAACATATTGGTAGAGCAACCGAACTTCTTTATCGGCCGTTTGCGAAGACACCTTGATCAATTGGCAACTGACGCCATGCTGTTCTGCATCAATCTGGGCTCGCTCAATACAGCGCATAAAGTATGCTCTATCGGCCGCGACCAGTAAGGGGTTTTCGTAGGACTCGCGCAACGAATCGCCGATGTGACCGGCCATCACCGCTAGTAGTGTTAAGTTTTGATCGGTAAGCGAGAAAAACTGTACTTGTTCAACAAGTACAATTGCGTGCAATGTACCAGCGGCATCACAAACAGGCACCGCCAACTGATAGTGCTCTTTATCGGGGTTCGTCGACTGATCAACCGCAATAACATGCCCAGTTTCTAGCGCTTGAGCCATCACTTGATCTCCGCGGATCAGCGCTGAGAAACGACCGACAGAGGCCACAGGTTCTGCATCTACGTTCCCGTTATTGACGCCAAAAAGCCCGGCAGTTTGGAAGCCGCCATACTCGACGAAGAGATCCAATACCTGACTCGCACACCCCTCTAGACTCGGTTTTTGCTCTGCAAAAATATTACGGATCGATTGCATTGACTCACGCAAGCTTAAAGCATGGCCCGCCATCGCTTGTTCCATGCGATGGTGACTGGTTTGCAACAGATGATAGTTAGCAGCAAAAGAGCGTAAACGGCCTTGGGAGTAGGCATAGCTCTTTTCGAGTTGCTCAATCCTGCGCGCCCAGGCATCGCGAAACTCGCCTGCCACCAAGACAGCCAATACATAAGCAGCGATCGCTTCAAAGGGGTATGGATCGATATAAATGGCCACACCGCTGATCAAGGCCCAGAGCTGAAACAAAATCACACCCAAAACGCTGCAAAGCGCTAAACCGAAACCATAGCGCAACGCCACCAGCAACGGGCCAATGATGGGCCAGAAAAAGTGTGTTTCCAGTAACAGCGGATCACTCGGGAACAACAGCCATGGCAGTACAACTGCCATCAGCGTTAACCCGAGGGCTTCCTGCCAACCCGATAAACTGATTGTACGCCAGACGCTTCTAATCACTCTGTTTCCATCTCAATATCAGATAGGATTTTTGCCATAACCTTTTGTGCCGTGCCCGATAAGCTCTCACGGTCCCAACCACTGCGAGCGCCAGTTGCACTCCAAACAACTTGGTCATCGCTAGTGCGATGCAGATTAACAGTCAAGCCAACCGTCGGCTCGCCGCTCAAACCCGACTTATAGCGCCACTCCGAAACCGAACCACTCAAGTAGTAACTTGCTGACTGTTGGGCTAACCAGCCACGAACACGTTCATAGCGCTTCTGATCATCCAAATCTGGCAGGCCATCATTCGCCGCAGTACCACGAGGGTAAACTGTCAACGCAGTGTTGCCTTGCTGAATCCAGAGACTGCGCAGGATATCTTCGGCTTTCTCACCGGCGAGTGGTGTTGTCGAATGATTCACTAGTGGCATCAACACAACTGCATCGTTCTCAGACAGCGCAAAAGACTGGCCACTGTAGTGGCTTGAGCATCCTGCCAATGCGGTCACTGCGAGTAGAGCAAGAGCACACTTTTTCATATCAAAAGTCCTTAAAATTGTTTCGTATAATCGAGTTTAACTTCTGAGCTGTCGCGGCCTGAGCGCGGCTTTGATTGATGCTCAACACCCAACGACAGTTGATCATCACCGCTCAAGCGCCAACCAATCTGAGCCTTAGCAGCATAATCAAAGCGCGACAGCTTGGGGCGGTACCCAACCGATAGGTCAGCTTCCCAACGCGGGTTAGCGGAATGAACTAAAGGCCGCTGCCCCATATAACCTTGCCCAACGCGAACACCCGCAGCGATACGTTGATAGGGATCCAAAACCAATGGGCGTCGCTCATCTGGTTTTCCAAGCACCCCTTCTTTATCAAAAAACTGCGCAGTCACATCACCGTAAATCTCAAGGTGGGTATGTCCTGCTGCTAGCGATTCGCTGAGCTGCAGCGAAATCTCCGCGCCATCGCTCAGTGTATGTTGGTCTCGATCCAGATAACGCAGCAGTGCCGCTTTTGCCGATGCGCGAGTACGCGCAGAGATCTGGTATTCAGCCGTCATCGCCACGCGATGTTGAGCCGCACCACGCTCAAACGCTTTGTTTTGTTTGTTCTCTTCGTTGAAGCCCGCCTCAACTCCCCAAACAAGATAGGGTGTCATCTGCGCGCGGTAAGTGAATGTTGCTCCAACCCGGCTGCCGAGTTCTGCGTTATCACCGCTAACTTGCAGGCCATACTCAGAATCAGCAAAGAAACGCTGCAGCGATAGCTGCCAATTGATTCTTTCAGTGTCTTCTCTGCGGCGGTACTTGTACTGCTCCAGCTCAGCCGATACTTGTAGGTTACGCCATGGGAAGTTCAACGTGAGACGTAGGCGCTCGTCATCATCCCGATTGCTCGAATACGAAGCGCTAAAACTGCGGTTATGATAACGGCGCAAACCATACCATTCGCTGAATAGCTGACGCTTCTGATTTGCCGGGTAATCCTGATCTTCAAGCTGCTTTTCTGCCAGTTGGAATGCCTCTGCGAAGAGGCCCATTTTTCTCATCGCGGCAATACGATCTAATGTTGGTAGCGCGTTGGGGTCCAACTCTTTTAACAGCGCCGCTATGCGCTGTGTGTCGTTCCGCTGCAGAGCTTGGGATAACTGGAACCACCCGGGCAGATCGATCTCGTGCCAAACTTGGCGGCCGAACATATAGCGCCCAAATTCAGATCGCCCTTCTCCAAGCAACCGCAACAAAGCAAGGTCTGCTTCTTCACTTGACTGCTGCAACCAGCGGCGCGCGGCAAATGCTGCGGCACTTGCTGAGCCGAAGAACTGTTCGATGACCGCATCAGCAATATAGTCCGGCATGGTTTCTAGCTTCGATAAGCGGCTCGCGATATAGCGTCGAATGCGCCAGCTAGCGTCAATTTGGTCCGTGCGTAATAGCACTTCGCTCAGTTGATATAGGATCGCGATGTTATCGCTATCGTTAGCAAGCGATTTTTGATAAAGAAATATAGCTTGCCGATCAAGACCAAGTGCATCACTCATCCCCGCAAGCAATAAGCGCCAATCCTGATTTGGCCATTGATCTGACCAACGGTAGTAGAAAGGCCGCATTAGGGCTTCATCCCGTTTTTCAAGATAGAGCCAACCAAGCGATTGGTGAGCAGATACGTTGTTGGGGTTTAGTTCGATAGCGTGATCAAGATACTGCTCCGCCTGTGGGATATCACCACTTGCTAACGCAAGCTGCCCAAGCACAGTATAAACATCTGAGCTGGCAGGCTCGTTACGAAACGCATCTACCGCTTGAGCTAACCGTTTAATGTCTGCGTCTCGATCCGAGCGGCTTGTCAGTGAAGCGATTTGGATTAGCTTGCTAGCATCCGGAGCCTTGTCAAAATCTTGCCAGAGCCAATCAAGCTTCGACTCGACATTTTTGCCAAACTTCGCTTCAAGGTAGCGAGCTTTCTCGGTTTCCTGAGCCTCACCGCGCTTGATCAACTCCGCATAACTGCGTGCGATAGCGCGTTCATCACCGATACGCCAAGCCATCTCAGCTAGCATGCTCCAATAATCTTCGTCATCCTGCATAACCGCCAGTGGCGCAGAAGCCAGTACATGATACGCATTGGCATAGTCACGCTTAAGAGCAAACGCCATTGCAAGACTGTGATATTGGCGACTATTCGCTAAACCTACCTGTTTGAAAACGCTCAATTTATCGGGCATGTCAGCCATGTTCCCCGTGCGCTCCAACAGATGAATCTCCCAGTCTAGTAACATCTGACTGTAGCCAAACCGTGCCGCATAATTGCGCAGATCAGTAATGCCCATTTCAGGCGTGCCTGCCAATTCATGCGCCTCGACCCATTTGCCAATTTCAGGGTCGCGAATGCGGTTTGTTTGCGTGTAATCGCGGTAATACTGGGTAAGCTGTTCATACTCATATGCCGCCCAACCCTGTCTAATGGTTTCATTGAACACATCTTCGCTCGGAGCATGGGCAAGCAACCAAGCACCATCTTGTGTCGCAAGCTCCGGATGACCCAACCAAAGCTGCAATTGCCAACGACGATATCTTAGTGAGCTATCAGACGGGCGGCTCTCGACCACTTGATCAACCAATTGACGCGCGCCAGCCAAATCTCCTGCGGCGATGCGGCTGTTGATTGCAGGCTCTAGCCACTTTTCGCGCTGCTCAAAGTGAGCGGGAAAAAGGTTATCGGGCAAACTGGTCAAATCAGTGCGACCGACAACTTCCGCTAATTTTAGCAGTTGGTCGTAGTAATCAGGCAAAGCTTCTGGATAGCGTTGTAACCATTCAATCGCGCGTTCGTGCTGTCCAGCCGCTTGAGCGAGGGCAATACCTTCCATCAGGTTCGCAGGCGTCACAGCCTCATCAAAGAGCGTGATGGCAGCTTTACCATCGCCTGCCGCTAACAGGGCTTGCGCGGCTGCCAATAGATCACCCTGGGCTTCATAATAGAAAGACAACCAGCGGTTCATCCCCAGCGCTCTTGCAACCGCCAGATCATCAGCCGTGACCTGAGCAGGTGTTAGACCTTTAATTGTCGAGCGGATCTGTAGCTCAAGCTCATGTTTATCCGCGCCGGAGACACTCGCCCAAGCACCATACAGAATCGCCCGCTGCAAACGCTCAGCCCGCGTATCATGACGCTGCACCAAAGGCTCCAATAGGGCGCTTGCTTGGGTATATTTGCCCTGATCGATCAAATCTTGAGCTCTAAGCAACGCGGCATCTGCGTTATCAGGCTGCGTTAGAGTTTCTGCCTTCAAATATGCAGAACTTACCTGACTCGGCGCTTTTTGAGCAGCTACAACAGGGCTTAACTGCCGGCTACTGTATTGGTTATAAGTTACCCAAAGGGCCCCAACAATCACTAGCAGCAGAATAAAAACATAGCGTTTACGAATAAACGGTTGTTGCTCGTCGAATTCAGTTTCCATACTCATTACCCAACCCTATCAACGGCAAACCAGTGAGCCTCGATAAACACCTTTGCTCATACGCAATACCTGCTTGCTCCCCACTTTTTTCGGCGTAAAACGCTGCCCATTCGCCTGATAGTAACAACGGCCAGATAAAGCAAGTGCCAGCTCTGCCGCTTCATAAGCGGTGAAATCTAACAGCGTTTCATTACCCTGCGGTTGCCAGCGTTCAAGTAAAACATTCCCATCAACAACGCGAGGGGCTTTTCGGCTCCACTTTCCTGGCGCAATAACCGGGTTCTTACCAACAAGATGGACATAGGTCCGTTCTTTTTCCGCGACAAACCCCGCAACGCCCTCACTACCAAGATTGGTGACAGCCACCTCTTGATCGAAACGAACCGTCTTCAGAGTTTGAGAAGCTAACACCCAGCTACCATTGGCGTGTTTTGCCAACGCCACATCGTAGATATCTTTTGCGCGCTCAGCGTACTCGGAAAGATAAGCAGCCGTATGGGGTTGCTCCATCGAATATTGATATACCGCTTGTAGCGCTTTCACACTTGCAGGATACGTACCCGAATAGAAGTGATAGTAGATATTCATAGGCTTGAGGCGATAAGGAACATCCGTCTTTTTGAACGTATCGATCACATCGCGGAAGCCATAGAACGGTCCAGTCCAGTCATTGGTATAAACGTTCTCGTTCATGATTGGCGCGTACAACTGAACCAACCCCTCTTTCTCTGGACGCCCAACAGGCCAAACTTGAGATAACGACGGATGATTCTTATTGGTATAAGTAACACCGCCGTTCACATTCAACACGCCGGCAGCTTTTGCCAGCCTGAGAGCCTCAACGCGAGCGGTAGCGTCCCCAGTCCACAGCACCATCTTCACGCGCTTTCCTTCGGGGGCAAGCGCGCTGTTGATATAATCGATGGAACCGGTAATTTCGCGCTCAAGTGAAACCTCGTAGCCAGGCACATCCAAGTGAAACCCGTAAAGCGTCTCTGATTCATCCACCTTGGAGCGCCCCACCAGATACTCCCAGAAAAATGGATGGCTAAATGAGTGCGATGCCATCTCAACGTAGTCTTCCGAGAAGATCTCTCGTGCTAATGTTTCTAGTTTCGGACTTTGGAAGCGGTATAAGCCTTTCGGGCCCACCTCTGCTTCGATAACAGATACGGTGGTTGGTAACTGATATTTACGCAGTACATCATCAAGTATCACTTTGGGCACCAACGGCGTCCCTTTAATAAACGCCTTACTTGGGAATCCATCACCATCAATGTGTACAAGCAGTAAACGGCGTCCAGTTTCTGTCGATACGTCAGGCGCAGGAATGTCTTGCAGGCCGAGACCTTTTTTAAGTAGATAGATAGGATCAAGACGCCAACGCATCACTCCGTTTGGCAGTAGATCGATTGGCCACAGGCCAAGTACCAACATGCCCGCATCGGTTTTAATCGCTTGGACGATCTCTTTGTTGTAGGCATCTTTTAACGAGAAGAGCACTTCGCCTGTAACTGAGTCATCTCGCACATACTGGTCGATATCTTGCCGATCCCACTCGACCGCACCTTCACCGATAATCGCGGGGTCAAGACGGTGCACCTTAAAAGGTGCTTTTGCTGTGGCAGGCTTAACACCGAATTGACGCAGTAAGCCAGCATTGGTTGGCGCAGACCCTAAGATAAGCATTGGAATCTTGTGCATAGCCTCGCCCAGCCAGGCATCTAGCTGCTCGGAGTAGAGCCCATGCTGTCGAGGCCAAAACACAACGCCAGCATACAATGCAGGGTCGGCCTTGGGCGGTAGCCTCTCAGCCAGATCGATATAAACAGGGTTGTAGCCAAGATACTCAATCATCGTACCGAGGTGCTTGTGAATCTGGCTCATTACGAAGCTTTCATCGCGGCTATCATAGAGCGCAAGTAGCTTACGAGGCACAGGCCGCAATGAGCTAGTGCCCCATTCCGATAGCTGCCCATCGGTTACCCATGCCTTAAACCCAGCTTTGTTAATGCGGTCAGCCATCGCCTCTCGCTTTGGCAAAGCCTGCGCGTAATCGATGACCTGCACATCAAAGCCTAGCGACTTTGCGTGCTTGAGCCGCCCCATCAGCCAACGTCGTCCTTCCGGGTCAGACTCGCCATAGCTATCTCGCTGGTTGTTGTAGTGGCTATATAGCCCTTCAGCGACAACAGCCTCCGCCAGTCCAACACTTTCATCAAGAATATCGAAGCCGCGATTAAAGATGAGTTTCCCCGCCATCTGCGCTGAGAGTTGCTTAACAATCGCAAGTAGCGCCTGACGCTGAGGCTCAAATCGCTCGGCACCGACTAAATGAAAGCTATCCATCGTATCGAGGAAGAGACCGTCAAACCCCTGCTCCTGATAGCGTTGCGCCTTAGCTACCAATGAGCGCTGCCATTCTAAGCTCGTGAGGTCGGGCACTTGAGTACCCCAATTCTCATTTACCGCCAAAATGGGAGCTGAGCTATCGGCAACGACTTCACCCACACTTAGGTACGCATAGACTTGCGTGCCGCGCTGGTGCAAAAACTCAAGCTGCCATGCTTCGATGGCGTTGGGCTGAACAACAAGCCGAGGATAGAGCGACGCCTCCTGTACCGGCAGGTCAGGGCTGTAGAAAAAAGCAATCGAACGATGCTTCTTTTCGAGACCAGTGCTTGCAGCGGTCATGCTAGAGGTTGCAATGAGGCAGAAAAACAAAGAGATGAGAAAACGCAAACAAAACTCCTTCAGTAGCCACGCAACTTTCGATCTAAACTTATTTTCAAACACTGTCTGAAAATAATAACAGTCTCAGTTGAACCTTATCTTAACTCTGATGCCTCGCTGTCAGCATAGCTGCTCTTCTATAAAAGCGCATGATTTAGAAGGAGTTTTTTGATCTAAATACTACTAATTAAGAAGTTACTTGTTCTGTGGCATAAAACTTTGCGGAACAGATCAAACCGCCCAGCGAAGACTGCTTTCAAAGAGAGACGAATGCTTATGAAAGCACAAAGAAGAGGGCGTATTAGCTAAACGAACTGGAGGTCAGAGGAGTGCGTTAGACAGCTTTTTTCGAGGAGGGACTAAAGAAAGTCTGGAGAGCCATAGTAGGCTCCCCTTCACAAGCGCGACTAGCGCGCCGCCAACGGCGCAATGTGACCAATAAAATCGTCAGCACTGATCATACCGATAACCGTATACTCTGGGCGTAACTCACCTTGAGCATCATAGAAGATCAAGGCTGGCGGCCCAATAACGCTGTACGCCTTGTTAAGGGCCTTAGCTGCATCATCGTTGGATGTCACATCAATCTTGATCGATACGAAGGCATCAAGTGAGCGTTGTACCGCGGCATCTGAAAAAGTGAATGTATCTAACTCGACGCACGACACACACCAATCAGCATAGAAGTCGAGCATAACGGGTTTACCTTGTTGCTTAGCATCCGCAAGCAGTGGCTCCAGTTGCGCCATGGTCGTCACTTTGGTGAAGGCCACCTGTTTGCTCGGTGCAACTGCGCCATTAGCAGACGCCAGAGACTGCAACGGGTAAACCATGCTACTCGCTCCTGATAGTAACCCAATCATCAGCGCTACCCCATAGAGCAGCATCAGCACCCCCATGCCTTTCCATAGACGATGCCAACCTTTCGCTTCTGAAGAGAGTTGGTCCAGTGCGCGCATGTAGATCGCAGTGGTAATGAGCACGATGGCTGTGAGAGCCATGGTGACTTGCGCAGAAACAACACGATCGAGCATCCAAATGGCCATCAGAATCAGCAGGACGCCAAAACCTGCTTTGATAGAGTCCATCCAAAGGCCAGCTTTGGGAAGTAACTTTCCTGCCGATGTACCCACCAATAGAATGGGCACTCCCATCCCCATACTCAGAGCAAATAGCGCCGCACCACCCATGACTGGATCACCTGACTGACCGATGTAGATCAGCGCACCCGCTAATGGCGCCGCCATACACGGACCGACAATCAGCGCCGATAGCAATCCCATCACCGCAACACCCGTCACTGTGCCACCCTTCTGGTCATTGCTACGCTGGCTGAGACGGCTTTGCCAAGATGCTGGCAGCTGGAGGTCATAAAAGCCAAACATTGACAGTGCCAATGCAACAAAAACTGCGCTAAAGAAGCCAATAATCCATGGGTTTTGGAAAGCAGCCTGCAAGTTTTCACCAAACAACCCTGCTAAGACGCCCGCAATGGTGTAAGTAACAGACACAGCCAGTACATATACCGTGGAGAGCCCCAGCGCTTTTCGCGTTGTGATGCGATGCCCATGGCCTGCGATAATACTGGAGATAATAGGAATCATTGGGAAAACACAGGGCGTTAGCGAAAGCGCTAAACCTGCGAGGAAAAAAGCGCCAAGTGTTAACAACCAATCCTTACCGGATAACAACTGGGCGAACTTGTCTTGTTCGCTAACACCACCACGAGGAGCCACTTCGGATACGGGAGCACCGCTAGCTTTGGAAGTGGTAGCTGCAGGTACGCTCGCAGCGCTTATCGGCGTTAACTTAGCCGGCACCGCTGAAACGGGAAGCTCTTTACTAACAGGTGGATAACAAATACCCCCCTCCCAGCAACCTTGATAGCTAACACTTAAAACGCCATCAGCTGGCGTTTCTAGCAAGCTCTTGAGCTGCAGCGCCACTTCGGCGTCGTAATGAAATACCTCAACGGTGCCAAACAGCGGGTCGTCTTTTGTATCTGTTGTGCTATTGGAGCGCGAAACAACCTCAATGGTGTCAGGAGGGGTGACCTGTACGCGATCACGGTACAGATAGTAGCCTTCAGGAATTTGCCACCGCAGCACGACGCGCCCGTCCTCTCCTACTTCGGGACTAAAGACAAACGCCTCCTCCACCGGCAGCGGTCCATCCTGCTGGCTTTTTCCAAATGGGTTGCTACTGCTCTCAAAAAAATTAGCTACAGCAAGCTGAGAGAATAGCAGGCTCAGCATAAAAAATAGCGATGCAAAATGACGACTGTTCAACAACACCGTTGAGTTACTCCTACACGACTGACCGGTGGGCTATGGACTCGTAACACCTACAAGAGTTCGCGCTTTACTGCCCATTTTAAAGTTTTTTTCCACTTAAAGCTCAATGCTTTACTAGCACCTTTGTATTCTAACACTACTCATTCGTCGTATTGTTCACCAGAAGATCACAGATAGCCTTATAAACTTCATGTAATTATGGTAAAAGTATCGGCCCTTAGAAAACGTGTGAGCTGAAACTTGCACTTGTTAATGCTTCAGGAAATGCACCATGACTGATAATCGGGTAGAAAACCTCAATATAGAATCTCACTCTGTCTTGGTAACGCCGGAAGGTCTGAAACAAAAGCTCCCGATCACAGACAGCTCTGCAGCTGCTGTTATGGAAGGGCGTCAGGTTATCCGCGATATCTTAGACCGTAAAGACAAGCGTTTGTTTGTTGTGATTGGCCCATGCTCTATTCACGACGTGGATGCTGCCATCGAATATGGTAAGCGCCTAAAAGCGCTGTCTGAGAAGGTTAACGAAACGATCTATATCGTCATGCGTGTGTATTTCGAAAAACCACGTACGACTGTTGGCTGGAAAGGCTTAATTAACGACCCTCACCTAAACGATTCGTTCGAAATTGAAGAGGGCCTACATAAAGCGCGTAAGCTACTGCTCGATCTTTCAGAGATGGGGCTACCACTGGCAACCGAAGCACTGGATCCTATTTCACCTCAGTACATGCAAGATCTGATCGCTTGGT
This sequence comes from Neptunomonas marina, assembly GCF_004005935.1. Classification (GTDB taxonomy): domain Bacteria; phylum Pseudomonadota; class Gammaproteobacteria; order Pseudomonadales; family Balneatricaceae; genus Neptunomonas; species Neptunomonas marina. The sequence goes on from NZ_SACQ01000003.1 coordinate 276,298, forward strand.
CTGCTATCGGTGCGCGTACAACTGAATCTCAGACACACCGCGAAATGTCGTCTGGTTTATCCTGTGCAGTGGGCTTTAAAAACGGTACTGATGGCGGCCTAGATGTGGCTATCAATGCCCTGAAATCCGTTAGCCACCCACATAGTTTCTTGGGTATTAACCCAGATGGGCAGGTATCTATTATTCGCACCAAGGGCAACCAATACGGGCATGTTGTGCTGCGTGGTGGTAACGGCAAGCCAAACTATGACTCTGTTAGCGTTGCGCTGTGTGAGCAAGCACTAGAGAAAGCTGGCGTGCAGCCAAATATCATGGTTGATTGCAGCCATGCTAACTCTAGCAAAGATCCAGCACTTCAGCCTTTAGTTGCTGATAACGTTACCAACCAAATTATTGAAGGTAACAAGTCGATCGTTGGCTTAATGATCGAATCCAACTTGGCATGGGGTAACCAGTCGATCCCGGATAACCTAGCCGATCTCGAGTACGGCGTTTCTGTTACTGATGCCTGCATCGACTGGGATGCCACTGAGAAAACACTGCTACAAATGCACGAGAAACTCAAAGGTGTACTGACAACTCGCTAGTCACACCAAATAAGCCCCGCTCAACCGCGGGGCTTTTTGTTTCCCAGCAGCTACCTTGCTTGTTTTTTTGCAGGGCAATAGCGCCGAATCACAAAAAAGCCAATAACGCCCGAAACAAACGATCCGAGCATAATTCCCAAACGCTCATCAAACACTTGGTTGACGCCGGTCTCACCAAAGGCAAGGGAGCCAATAAATAAGCTCATCGTAAAACCGATACCGCAAAGCAACGCGACACCAAATAGCTTGCCCCAATCAATCGATTCTGGGAGCTTTGCAAAGCCAAAACGCACACCAACCCAGCAGAATGCAAACACACCGATAGGCTTTCCTAACGCAAGCCCCAACGCAATGCCTAATGTTACTGGGTGTGTGAGTTGAGCGATGCCAACCCCAGCCAAGCTAACGCCCGCGTTACAAAACGCAAAAATAGGCAAAATCACAAACGTAACAATTGGCATCAAGTCGTGCTCTAAGTTACGTAGCGGTGAGCGCTTTTCTTTTCCCGGCACAGCAATCGGGACAAACATTGCAAGCAGCACGCCCGCCAAGGTTGCATGTACACCGGACTTCAAAAGTGCGACCCACATGACTAAACCAATAATCAGATAGACGCGCCGGTAAGGTACACCAAAGCGATTACAAGCGAATAAAGCCGCGATACAACATCCAGAGATTGCCAAGGCTACTAGCGAGATGTCTGAAGTGTAGAACACAGCGATAATGATAACGGCACCGATATCATCGAAGATCGCTAATGACGCCAAAAAAACCTTTAGCGCCAAGGGGACCCGATCACCCAGCAGCGATAGAACCCCCAACGCAAAAGCGATATCGGTCGCCACCGGAATAGCCCACCCCTGCAACCCAGATGCGTTGTCGTGATTCAACGCAAAGTAAATGAGAGCAGGCACCACCATTCCACCCAGCGCCCCCAAGCCAGGCAACATAACGTGTTCAAACTCTTTCAGCTCACCCACTAAGAACTCGCGTTTTAGCTCCAACCCTACCAACAAAAAAAACAGCGCCATCAAGCCGTCATTCACCCATAGTAAGAGTGGCTTAGAAAGGCTGGCGCCGTTCAAGCTAACTGCCAACTGCGTATCGATAAGGTAGCTATAGAATTGCTGGTAAGGAGAGTTGGCCAGCAGGAGCGCGATGATGCTGGCGATCACTAATACGGTGCCGCCAATGCTCTGCTTAGAAAAGAGTGATCGCAATGTATATGCTAGCGAATTTCCCATACAGCCTCCTAAGCAAGGTTCAGGGTGTCATCGGAGTAGATATCATCTGCTTCGCTGTTATCAAAACGTAACTCTAGGCTGTAGGTCAAGCCATAGGAAACCTACTACCTGTAGCGCGACCACCTAACTAGTGACTCATAAGCACTTGTTGTTTACTCAAATTGTTTACTCAACGCCGTCTGTGCCAACTAGCGGCATAGCCAGTGACAAAAAACTGGACGTCTCGGGCAAATAAAAGCGCTTAATTAATTGAAAGTGTTAAAATTTAGCTTAGATTAACGAAAAATAATGGCAAACTTTTTCCGTTATCTGTATCTAAAGAAAAACTAAATTTCTAGGACATGCTTTATGCTCAACTGCTTCACCACACCACGGGGCCGCACCTGGATGTGGATTCTTATCTTAGCCCTCGGTATTGCCATGGAAGCGGTCGCTCTCTTCTTCCAATATCAGCTAGATTACGGACCTTGCGTACTGTGTGTACATATTCGTGCTTGGGTCTTCGCGATTATATTGGTCGCACTCGTCGGCTTATTTTCAAACAGCTGCCAGATTGCACAACGATTTAGCAGTGTGCTCTTTTTAGGCGCTGCTATCGGCATGTTAGAGCGTGCTTACGTCACCCTCGGGATTGAGCGCGGTTTCATTGATGGCGCATGTACGTTGGATTCTGGTTTTCCAGATTGGCTGCCGCTAGACAAGTGGTCAGCGACGATTTTCGAACCGTGGGAAGCGTGTGGCTATACACCAGAACTGCTGTTCGGCATCACAATGGCCGAGGGATTAGTCGCCCTTGCCGTACTGCTGGTAATGGCCGCACTGCTGATGCTCGTAGGTAGTTTCAAAAAAGCGTAATGCAGCTTGAGAGAGCAGATTTTGCTCTCTCTATCCTCAAAATCAGTCGAAGACGTACGGACAACCACCGTAGCTGTTCATGTCCTCGCTCCAACGCCGCACATCGTTCGCACGGCGCCAGCGACTATGGAAAAACTCCATAAGACAAACGCCCTGCTTTACTTCTACGAGGAATGTATCACCCTCTTTTACCTGACTATACTCAGGATACTGATCAGACCGCCCCCAAGTTATGCCGCCTTTGCTCGCGGTATACGCCTCCCAGAACATCTCCACATCGCCACCAGACTGCCACACTAGCGGTTCGGCTTTGTCGGTAGCACCGTGCTGCCCTTGAGCATACGCCTGCATGCTAACCAACAGCGCTAGCACCATTAAAACCTGTCTCATAACACCTCCTATCAACAATTCACTACCTCCCAGCATAGCTGAACGGCGCTATTCAGCTACCCAATCAATACCTGATGAGTCATTGATAAAGGTATCCACTACCAGCACAGGTACCTCTAAACGATGCGAAATCTCTTTAAGCACAACAATCTCAGCGTGAGTAACGCCGCCATCCGCCTTCGCCATTAAACAAAGATCGCGGATAAGCTGAATACGGCGCGGCTGTGTCACATGCTTCACAACCTGCGCTGCGCGCTTGGGTAGCTCCTGCTTCAGTTTCTGGAGATTAAAGTCCTCACGGTACTTGTAGCGACCAAAAAACTGCTCAAACACCGCTATCTCGTTCGGCGAAATACCTCCATCAGCATCCGCTACCAAGAGTGCGCCAGCAAACAGTAGATGGCGCATCGCCAACGCAGATTCCGTGCGAGACTCTAGATAGCTTGGCTCCATCAGACCCATCAGCCCCTCGACACCCATCTCCAGATCCATCTGCGCCGCACCGCCTTTCATCATCAGCTCAGAATGATGAAAGAGCTGCAAAGCTTTAACGCGCAACGGGCTGAACGGGTGAGTAGAGAACCAGTCCTCTGCACTTGCACTCGAACCTGACTGCTCATCAGTGATTTGCATATCATCCACTTGGCTCAGAAAATCATCTAGATTAAACCTTACCGCCGTGCTCGTAACACCCGACGCTAGCTTAAATAGAGCTCGCGCAACAGCATGAAGGTTTTGCGTACAGAAAGCGCCGGCTCGATCAGCAGAAATCTCCGCATAACGGGACCAACTCGTTAAGCGCAGCGCAAGATCAGGCGGGATACTCGTCTTACCTTTAAGCAGATAGCCAACCGGAATATCATGGTGCTGGTAGACAAAGTGACCAAGCTCATGCCCCATTACAAACCGTAACTCCTCTTCATCAAAACTATCTAATAGACTTGAGGAAAACATGATAAAAAGCCGCCCCTCCTCCGGCTTAACACATGCAGCGTTAAAGTGAGGACTAGAGTAAGCGTAAAGCTCAATGGGGATCGTGACACCTAACTTTTCAGCACAATCTTGCGCTATACGGCTCAAGCTGGGTGCCATTACCGGGCTCAGCCTAACAGATGTAGATAACAAGCGACGCCTAACACTTTGCACCCCCTGAGCTTCCATCTGGGCAATCTGCTGCTGTATCGCAATCACTTCAGGCGTTTGTGCTAGCTTCTCGGCTAACGCAGTATCATGGGAAGATCGTATTAGCGCTGCGCTCATAAACCTACACTCCTACTTCATTGTTTTTTATGAGGCTGCATCAATTTCCGCCAGGACACAAGCTTGTTGTGCCCTAGCTAGCTAACTGAGGGTTCGAACACCTCAGGTCACAACGCCTAATTTACGGCGCAGCAAGCTGTAGTAGAGCACTGGAATGACAATCAGCGTCAGCAGTGTTGAGACAAGCAACCCAAACACCAAACTCACCGCTAGGCCACTAAAGATCGGATCATCAAGGATGAACAGAGCGCCCACCATCGCCGCCAGAGCTGTGAGTATGATGGGCTTAGCTCGGACGGATGCCGCACTCACGACAGCATCGTCAAGCGCAACTCCGGCATCGAGCTGTTGATTAATGAAGTCCACAAGCAGAATCGAGTTACGCACAATAATTCCCGCCAATGCAATCATCCCAATCATCGAGGTGGCAGTAAACTGAGCACCGAGCAAAGCGTGCCCCGGCAAGATTCCGATCATTGTCAGAGGAATAGGCGCCATAATCACCAAAGGCACCCGATAAGACCCGAACTGAGCAACCACCAAAAGGTAGATTAGGATCAGCCCAACAGAGTAGGCTGCCCCCATATCTCGGAAAGTCTCATAGGTGATCTGCCACTCTCCATCCCACTTAACGCTAGGTAGAAAGTGGGTATCAGGCTGTTGAATGAACCACTGCTCAACATCGGATAGCTCAGAAACCATCGCAAACATACTGTAAAGCGGGCTGTCTAGGTCTCCTGCAACATCAGCCGTGACATATACCACTGGCAGCAGGTTCTTATGGTAGATACTCTGCTCCCAAGGTACACGATTGAGGGTAACTAGCTCAGATAACGGCACCAATGCACCGGACGCTGATGGCAGCTTAAGCGCCATAAACGCTTCAGAAGAGTCGCGATCAAACTCAGGCAACTGAACACGAATAGGCAATGGATACTTCGCTACACCGTTATGTAGATAAGCGATATCCATACCTCTCAATGCTGTGCTAATTGCTGTGACAATATCACTCTGCGCAACGCCCAAGCGGCTGGCTTTTGCACGGTCGACGTCGACCAGCAAGCGGGCGGGCGATACCTCAACCGTATTATCAACGTCCACAACCCCCGCCACTGTCGTGAGTTTTTCTGTGAGCTCCAGTGCGCGGCGCTGCTGCTCGTGGTAATTGGAGCCATAAACTTCAGCCACCAGAGGTGCCATAACGGGCGGCCCAGGCGGCACCTCCACGATCTTAATAGCAGCTTGCGAACGTGCGGCAATACGATGCAACTCTGCTCGAACCGCTCTAGCAATATCATGACTGCTGCGCCCTCTCTCCTCTTTGGCAACCAAGTTCACTTGCAAATCACCCAGATTTGGCGCACTGCGCAAGTAATACTGCCGCACAAGACCGTTAAACCCGATTGGAGATGCTGCTCCAGCATAACCTTGCACATTAATGACTTCCGGTATCGTCAGCAGATAGTCTGATAGCTCGAGCAATACGCTATTGGTTGCCTCAAGCGGCGCATCCTCCGGCATATCGACAACAACTTGAAATTCACTTTTGTTGTCGAATGGCAGCATCTTCATCACCACGGCTTGCGCAACAACTAAGTAGATGGCCGCACCTATCGATACAACCAATGCCAAACCAAGCAGATAACGGTTACGCCTTTTTGCTCCATACCCTAAGAACGGGGTCATCAAACGATATGCCCATATGCTTGGCTTAGCCTCGTCTTCGGGCTCTAGGTGAGCGTGCTCTTTTTTTAGGAGCTTGGCGCTCAGCCACGGGGTGAAGGTAAACGCGATAATCAAAGATAACAACATGCCCATTGATGCATTAATGGGAATCGGCCCCATGTAAGGCCCCATCAAGCCGGTTACAAAAGCCATCGGCAATAGCGCAGCAATCACCGTAAACGTAGCTAAAATCGTTGGTCCGCCCACTTCATCAACCGCACGCGGGATCGCTTCTAGAAGGGTACAACCGCCTCGGCTGAGATGGCGATGGATATTCTCAACCACCACGATTGCATCGTCCACCAAGATACCTATCGAGAAGATAAGCGCAAAAAGGGAGACGCGATTTAATGTAAAACCCCAAGCCCAAGAAGCAAATAGCGTCACTAACAGCGTTAACACCACAGCGCTGCCAACAATAAACGCCTCTCTGCGCCCCAATGAAAAGAGCACCAGCGCGATAACAGAGATCGTCGCAAACACTAATTTTTTAATGAGCGTATTGGCCTTATCGTTTGCCGTTTTTCCATAATCACGCGTGATTGTTATATCGACGTCAGTTGGGATCAGAACGCCTTTTAACTGCTCGATACGCTTAAGTACGCCCTCCACCACATCAACTGCATTTTCACCGGGCTTTTTGCTGACAGTCAGCGTCACCGCAGGGCGCACATCAACCTTTTTATCCCGATACCAGACATAATCATCACTCAACTCCGGTGCAAGCTCGACCGCTGCGATATCTGTTATATAGATCGGTTTGCCTGCATGCAGCCCCACCACTAGCGCTTCGAGTTGATCTGTGGAACTCAAGAACGATCCGGCTAACACATGTGTCGAGCGGTTGTTAGCTACGATACTGCCGGCCTGATTGACAACATTACTCATCTGTAGCGCTTGAGTAATCGCCCCGATAGATAGACTCCTTGCAGCGAGTTTTTGAGTATCTAGCGTGACTTTAACAACCTCATCCGGGCCTCCTATCGTTTCGATATCACGCGTTCCAGCAACCGTCTGTAACTCCGTCTCAAGGGTATGTGCTAACTTCTTAAGCTCGTAAGCGCCTAACGTGTCTGCACGGCTATGTAACGTCAAACTCAGCACAGGAACATCATCAATGCCTTTGGGCTTGATAATCACAGGGCCAAGCTTCAATTGGCCTGCTTTCCAGTCTTGGTTGGAATAAACCGCGTTATATAGACGAACAAGTGCGGGTTCGCGCGCGATACCCACATCAAACTGAACAGTAATAACCGCTGTGCCAGGCTGCGAGACGGAGTAAATATGCTTCACTCCCGATATTTCACTCAAGATTTGCTCAAGCGGTGTGGCTACCATCGACTCTACATCAGCCGCTGAAGCACCGGGAAACGGCACCACAACATTCGCCATGGTGACATCAATTTGTGGCTCCTCCTCCCGCGGCGTAATCATCGCGGCAAAAAGCCCCATTAGAAGGCCAACGATCGCGAGCAGCGGCGTTAGCTGCCACCCCATAAATTGGCGAGCGATACGGCCCGAGACACCAAGGCTCTGCATCTAACGACCCTCCTCTGCGCTAGAAAGCACATACGATGCACCCTGATCAACAAAACGCAGAATCGATTCACCCGCACGTAAGCCCGCTAACACCTCGATCTCGTTGCCATACTGCCTACCTACACGAACCTGCCTAAGGGCTACGCGCTCATCACTCCAAACGTACACGGCGGAAACTTCCGAATGGCGCAGCAGGCTTGAAAGCGGAATTCGAATGGTTTGGCGCTCACCAAGCTGCACAGCGACTTTAACAAGCTGCCCCGGATATAGGGTTTTAACATCACTAGGAAGGTCAAGACGAATGCGCCGCGTACCAGAGCGTGGGTCAGCCATCGGAAAGGAGGTTACCAAAATGGGTGAAACTCGCGATTTATCTGGCAGTTCTATCTGTACGTCAGGCTGATAAGCCCTGTGCTCTACCAAAGACTGCGGTATGTCAGCAATGACGCGAAGGCGTTTCGGGTCAAACCCACTCAACATCGGCGTCCCCGGCTGCACCGCCTCACCGACCTCCACATGACGTGCACTCACAACACCACCATAGGCCGCTTTAACGGTCGTATAAGACACCCGTTGTTGCGCCTTTTTTAGGCTGGCTTCAGCACTTTTAAGGCGAGCCTGCGCCGCTCTCAATGCACTTTGTGCATCATCATAGGTAGACTTCGATAGCAACCGCTTCGCATAGAGGGGATCCACTCGATCAAACTGCTGTCGTGCCGCTGAATAGCTTGCTTGCGCCTCAGCCACTTGGGCACGGGCTTGATCCAAACCGGCCTGCTGGTCCACAGAAACTAAACGCAGAACGGTTGCGCCTGCAGACACAACATCCCCGACATCTACTAAAACCTCTGCCACACGCCCAGTCGTTTCAGCTGACGCGGTTGTTACCGAAGCGGCTTCAACGACTCCTTCAACCAGCCTCTCTTTGGCAACAGACACCTGCGTAACAACCAACACATCGACCGAAGCGGCTCGCACGCTAGTCACCACGATTACGCCCAAAAATAACGCCAGCCACTTCATCTCATACCCCTATGCTTAACAATTTATATTATATATTAGACATTTATAATATAAAAACCAGCGATAATTGGGAATCCAATCGGTGCGCAGTAGTCCAAACATGGTAATATATCAAGTAAATTTGACAGATATCGTGAAAAATGTGGGCAAAAGTCCACACTTTCTTGGCAAGCTTGAGTTTTTTCAAGCCATGCCGATAGCGTAATAAACAGTGGAGTTGAGTATGGTCCTACTCATTTACGACAACGGCAACCTTGTAAAAAACCTTTCCGATGCTCAGTTTCCTCAACGCGGAGTGGATGCGACTTCACAGACATCGGCTGCGCAAAATTCACTGCCTTACAATGAACTTCCGCAGCCACAACAGCCGCAAGTCACCGTTTTAAACAGCGCGGCTCAGACACAGCAACGCGGCAGTACGTCACGCTCATCTCAGCTTTATGAAGAGACAGGGAGAAAGTCAGATTCTCTGCAGGATAGACGCAGACTAAACGCTGTACACATAATGAGCTCGCCTGTGATATCGGTAAAGACATTCGACACAGTAAAGCGAGCTTGGGATTTGACAGAGCAGGAAGATATCAATCATCTAGTGGTAGCAAACGCTCAAGGCGAACCTGTGGGTGTTTTAACCACGGGTGATATCCTTAAGCATGGCACAACGTCCAGCAGCTTTGTTGACACGCTCATCCAACGGAAAAGTCTTATCGCGGTGTCTCCGGAAACGCTAGTCAGGGATATAGCACTTATTTTTATGGACCATAAAGTCAGCTGCGTCCCTGTTATCGATGAAAACCACGTTGTCGCAGGTATCATCACCCGCAGCGACCTTCTTCGCCTTTTAGTTAGCGGCCCAAATTTAGAACAACGCGCCTAACTCACACCTGCAAGCAACTGCCGTTTTAACGTTAGTTGCTCACCCTCACTGTGGACATAGATATCATCATCTGAAATCGTGAGCGTGATCGCCATCTTACGCTCTAAGAAGCCGCCAAAATCATACTTTTGCGCCCAGCGTAGTGCCCATACGGTGGTGCGAGGAAGCGCCTGAAAGCTTGCCGCTTCCTTTTCCCACCACAACTCGAGGCTATCGCCGTAGCTGTATAGACTCACACTTTTGGCTAAGCTCACCGCTTTACGCATACGCTCTGGCGATGCTTGCCCCACTTCAATCCATTGAAGAATCTCACCACTCGGCGAGAGCTCCCATAGATCAGCTTCATCCGTTGCAGATAATCCTCGACTAAAGCTCAGATCAGAACAATAGTGCAAACCAAACGCAATCAGCCTGATAAGCATGCGCTCGGGTGTTTCTGAAGGGTGCAGCGCAACTGTTAGACCGACGTTGTCATAACAATCTCGATTGAAGTCAGACAGTTGCAGCTCTACTTTGTAAATTGTTGGTTTCAGGGCCATGTTAGCAGGTCGTATCGAGCGCAACAGGCGAGGTCAGGATGGACACCAATGACTGTGAATACTCCGCCGCTTGATGACCTAAGTCGGTAAGGTAGCCGCCATCGACTTGTGAGATCAGACCTTTATCAAAAAGGCGCTGCGCAGCCGCAATCACCTCTGGTGAAGCGTCATGATGAATTTTAATGCCGGTTTGTGTCGTGCTCAAATCAAACTGATTTAGCAAATTAAGTTCTGCGACAAGTTCTGCATGGTAGTTCATTAGCCACTCCGCTTACTAAAATGATGTGGCTCCAGCATAAAAGGAAACTCACTGAAGTTGTAGTGATATCAGACAATTAAGCCCAATTTATCCGAAGGCAAGCGAGCAACCCAAAAAGCGATTAGAATAGCGAGGAAACTAAGAAAGGAGCGCCTCGTGGAGTTAAAGCATCTCGTTATTCGTGAAGTAATGAAAGAAGAGGAAAAACCTGCTGTGGTTGCAGACCGCGGCGGCGTGGTTACCTCAAGCACTGATATTGCCAGCCAAATGGTTGAATCACTGAATAACGCCCTCGCTCGGCGCTCGACGCTTACTCACGGCTCGTTCAATCAAGAAAACCCTGCGGGATATCCATTTATCGACGCATTTAGCCAATACCTAGAGAGTGAGCAAACCTCAGATGCTTTCAGTACGCTCTGCGATACCGGCTTAGCCCAGCTTACAGCCGCGATCGACGCACCATCGGCGCGCTCTGCAACAGGTGGCTATGTTGTCTTCTCCCACTACACACTGGAACGCTACGAGTTCCTTCTGGTCGCTCTGGTACGGAACCGCGCCACCATCTCCTTAGGTGACGACCTAACACCACAACAAATTAATCAACTCGATCTAGACAAACTACACCAAGCAGCGAAAGTAAATATTACGAACTTCCGTAAAGGCAAGGAGAGCTATCTCAGCTTTACTGGCACTAAAGAGACCGGCAGCGTAACGCATTACTTCGCGACAGCCTTCGGCTGCACGGATGTGGTGCCCTCAAAAAAATCCACCAGCGACCTACTGCAAGCCGCCAAAGATTTCTGTACTGAGCATGGTATGTACGATGAACGCGAGCAAGTTGTAGAGGATGTGGTCAGCTATCTCAATCGACAACGCAGTGAAAAGCTGACGGCAAATCTACCTGAAGTTGAACAGATTTTTGATCAATATATTCCCCCTGAACAAGCGGAGGAGCTCAGCGGCAGTTTCAGCCGATTTGCCAATGGCGAGCGCTACCAAGTTAGCCACGAGTTCCAGCCGCACACCCACACGCTCAATAACCTAACCAAGCTCAAGTTAAAGTCTGACAATTGGCAAGCGGACCTGTCAAAAAAGTCGATTGGAACACCCGGTACCGGCAACGACATTGAGTTTGATGAAGAAAACAAACAGCTGGTGATTAAACGCCTTTCCACCCGTGTCATTGAACAGCTAAGAAAAGCACTCGCCCAAGAGGAATAACTCAATCATAAGGCAAAGAAAAAGGCGCCTAAGCGCCTTTTCGAACTACTCACCGGAGGCTTTTGTATCTTGCTCCGCATTTTCGTAGATAAGAATAGGTTCCGAAGTCCCGTTAATCACACCCTCATCGATCACGACTTTAACGACGTTATCCATAGATGGCAGTGAGTACATCATCTCTAAGAGGGTCGCTTCCAAGATAGAGCGCAAACCCCGCGCACCGGTCTTGCGCTCTAGCGCCTGCCGAGCTACGGCACGAAGAGCATCTTCACGGAAATCGACCTCAACACCTTCCATTTCGAATAACTTCGAGTACTGACGTGTCAAACTGTTCTTAGGTTCAGTAAGAATCGTCACCAGCGCTTCTTCATCAAGCTCAGCCAGTGTCGCGATCATCGGCAGACGACCCACAAACTCTGGAATCAATCCAAACTTAACGAGGTCTTCGGCCTCAATATCCAAGAGCGTCTCAGATACTGAGCGAGTATCATCTTTACTCTTGACCGTCGCGCTAAAGCCGATCGAGCTTTTTTCTGAACGATCACGGATGATCTGTTCTAACCCAGCAAATGCGCCACCACAGATGAACAAGATATTTGAGGTATCAACCTGCAAAAACTCTTGCTGAGGGTGTTTGCGGCCACCTTGTGGTGGGACTGACGCAACAGTGCCTTCAATAAGCTTCAACAATGCCTGTTGAACACCTTCACCAGACACATCACGCGTGATTGAAGGATTATCTGACTTACGCGAAATCTTATCGATCTCGTCAATGTAAACAATGCCTAACTGCGCACGCTCGATATCATAGTCGCATTTTTGCAATAGCTTCTGAATGATATTCTCAACGTCTTCACCAACATAACCGGCTTCCGTGAGCGTTGTGGCGTCCGCAATCGTAAAAGGCACATTCAGCATGCGCGCGAGCGTCTGTGCAAGTAGCGTTTTACCACTACCTGTCGGGCCAATGAACAAGATGTTGCTCTTACCCAGCTCGATATCGTCATCCTTGGAATTACTCTGGAATCGGAGTCTTTTGTAGTGGTTATAAACCGCTACAGAGAGTACTTTTTTCGCGCGGTCTTGACCTATGACGTACTCATCGAGCTTCGCTTTAATCTCCGATGGAATAGGCAAAGAGTCTTGAGACTCATGCTCCTCTACATCTTGAATTTCTTCACGAATGATATCGTTACAAAGGTCAACACATTCGTCACAAATAAAGACTGAAGGCCCAGCGATAAGCTTTTTTACTTCATCTTGATTCTTGCCGCAAAAAGAGCAAAAAAGCTTCCCTTGTTCGTTGTCTTTATCGTTGGTTTCGTCGCTCATTCGACTACCTCATGCATGTAAGCGGTATAGTGTAGGTGGGGGCATACAGAAAAAAAACAACCACCTCTTCCCTTATGGTTACAACAGCGGTTAGCTGTCGCCACCTCGCTTCTCGAGAACGGCATCGATTAATCCATATTCAGCTGCCGCCGCCGGCGCCATGAAATTATCACGATCAGTGTCACGCGCGATCGTTTCGATGGATTGACCAGTGTGATCAGCCAAGATCTGATTTAACTTCTCTCGGATGCTCAGAATCTCTTTCGTATGAATCTCGATGTCAGAAGCCTGTCCTTGATAACCGCCCAACGGCTGATGAATCATGACACGAGCATTAGGCAGCGCGTAACGCTTACCTGCTGCACCAGATGCCAACAACAGAGCACCCATGCTAGCTGCTTGCCCGATACACATAGTGCTTACATCAGGCTTAATGAACTGCATCGTATCGTAAATCGCCAGTCCCGCAGTCACTGCACCACCCGGTGAGTTGATATACAGATGAATATCTTTATCTGGATTTTCAGCTTCTAAAAAGAGCATCTGTGCAACAATAAGGTTGGCCATATGATCTTCTACTGGGCCTACCAAAAAAATCACACGCTCTTTTAACAAGCGAGAATAGATATCATACGCACGCTCTCCGCGCGCAGACTGCTCTACTACCATCGGCACCAGACCCGAATTTTCAATGATCTGTGAGTTGCCTTGATGGATTAATGACATGCAATTTACTCCTTACCAAAAATAAAAAACGACAGCCAGAGCTACTGCTAGCACCAACTATCGTTTTTCATCTAGTCGTGTGCCATCGGCACAGACGTTACTTACTCTGCGCCGTTATTCTGCTGAGCTGGCTTAATCGCCTCTTCATACGCTACCGCCACTTCATTGACTTTAGCAGAAGATAGCAGGTGATCAACCACTTGGTCTTCCATCACCAGACTCTTAACCTGATTCAGCATTTCTTCGTTGCCGTAGTACCAATCGATCACTTGTTGTGGCTCTTGGTATGTTTCAGCAAGCTCTTCAACTGTTTCACGAACACGCGCTTCGTCCGCTGTGATCTCAGCCGCCTTAACAACTTCTTGAACCAACAGGCCAACGGTTACACGACGCTTCGCTTGATCTTCGAACATCTCTTTTGGAAGCATATTCGGGTCAAGGTCTTGACCACCGCCGAATTGCTGGACAGCTTGACGACGCAAAGCGTCAATCTCAGTGTCAACCAATGCGCTAGGAACTTCGATAGCATTTAGCTCAACAAGTTTCGAAAATACTTGATCTTTCAGCTTCATTTTTAGCGCGTTTTTCAGCTCGCGTTCCATGTTGCTGCGTACTTCCGCTTGGAAGGACTCAACGTCATTCGCTTCTAGGCCAAATTTTTCAAAGAATGCTTTGTCTAGCTCAGGTAAAACAGGCTCAGATACTGTGTTTACTTTTACCTTGAATACTGCTGCTTTACCTTTCAGTTCTTCAGCATGGTACTCTTCAGGGAAGTTAACGTTTAGCTCAACGTCTGCACCTACCTCAGCGCCCACCAAGCCATCTTCAAAGCCTGGAATCATAGAGCCAGAACCAAGTACTAGATCGTGGCCTTCCGCTTTACCACCTTCAAATGCTTCGCCGTCAACAAAGCCTTCAAAGTCGATGTTTACACGATCACCGTCTTGAGCCGCGCGCTCAACAGCAGTCCAATCTGCTTGCTGCTTACGCAACGTATCAACCATCTGCTCAATATCAGCATCAGTTACAGATGATGTTTGTTTCTCAACTTCTGCTGCAGAGAAGTCAGCTAGTTCAACTTCAGGGTACACTTCAAATGTTGCTACGAACGCGAAGTCTTCACCGTCTTTGTCGTTTTTGAACTCGATTTGCGGGCTGCCTGCAGGCACGATTTTTTCCTGCTGCACAGCTTCGTAAAAGCTCTGCTGGATCACTTCACCCAAAACGTCCTGACGAATTCCAGCGCCGTAACGCTTTTTAACAACTTTCAAAGGCACTTTACCTGGGCGAAAGCCATCTAGACGTGCAGTACGAGCTGTCTGCTGTACGCGCTTATCAACATCGCTTTCAATGCGCTCTGCAGGGACAGTAATGGTCATCTGACGCTCTAGAGCAGAGGTCGTTTCAACAGAAACTTGCATGGAATTCCTCACCAAAAATACGTTTACCGGTTTATATGCGTCTATGAAGCAATGTTTATCCGGCATCTCACCTAAAACAGTTCACAGAACCTTTACATCACTGGGATGACAAAAATCCCAGCGTAAATTTATAAAGCGCAAAATTCTCCGGTAGTTAGACACAATAGTCAAGAGATATGAGTCAACTCAGGCCGGGATAAACCACATGGCAGCTATGGCCGAACCGAATTAACATAGACTAGTACAGCTATCGGAGCGCAAAAATCCTGCACCAATAAAAAACAAAGAAAATATATTTAGACAAGAATAAGGAGAGATAAAACTTAGAAGTGAAGGCACCAAAGAATCTTTCAATGGTGCGGACGGAGAGACTCGAACTCTCACACCGCTAGGCACCAGAACCTAAATCTGGCGTGTCTACCAATTTCACCACGTCCGCACAACGAAAGCATACTACATGGGGTGGACGATGGGGCTTGAACCCACGACCGCCGGAATCACAATCCGGAGCTCTACCAACTGAGCTACGCCCACCATAATCCAATTTTTTGTGCACCAAATCAACCTTTGAAATGGTGCGGACGGAGAGACTCGAACTCTCACACCGCTAGGCACCAGAACCTAAATCTGGCGTGTCTACCAATTTCACCACGTCCGCATAGCACTCTGAAAATGGGGTGGACGATGGGGCTTGAACCCACGACCGCCGGAATCACAATCCGGAGCTCTACCAACTGAGCTACGCCCACCATCTTCAGAACCTTGTTTGAAGTGCCCCTCAACAAGATGGGGCGTATTCTATGGACCGATGACAGCCCTGTCAACACTTTAAAAACAAAAAAATCATATTTTTTACAACTAATTCAATTAGCTACATCAGCCTGTTCAGAATACGCGATAAGGAATAGTACTCAGTAGCGAATACTGAAAATTCAATTAGCTGATAACTTTTATAGATAAGAGAAGAAGTCAATCACAGAGATGCGGGGCTAGCAGGATTCGAACCCGCGACCGTCCGCTTAGAAGGCGGATGCTCTATCCAACTGAGCTATAGCCCCATATAGGGAAGTCTTTGAGAAGCCCTGCTGCTGAACCGAGATTCAAGAGCCCCCCAAAGAGAGCGCGTATCCTAATGCAGCCCTATTATGTCGTCAACTGGTTTTTAGAGACTTCTACTATAGTGCTTGGACGTGAGCCCATTTACATGAGAAAATCCCGCCCAATTAAAAATATCACGTCACGCCAGGTAATTAGAAACGATGACCGCCAAGATTATAGATGGAAAACAGATCGCCTCTGAGGTTCGACAACAAGTAGCAAAACGCATCGGCCAGCGCCTTGAGTCAGGGAAAAGAGCCCCTTGCTTGGCTGTTGTTATTGTCGGCGACGATCCAGCCTCACATGTTTATGTCCGTAATAAAAAGAACGCATGTAAAGAAGTTGGTATTGAGTCACTATCTTACGACCTACCCGAAACGACCACGCAAGCTTCGTTATTATCGCTTGTTGACGACCTCAATAGTAATGATGCGGTCGATGGCATTTTGGTTCAGCTGCCATTGCCTGAGGGATTAGATGGGAATGAAGTACTTGAGCGTATCAAACCGAGCAAAGACGTAGATGGTTTCCATGCTTTCAACCTAGGACGTCTAGCGCAACGGATGCCGACACTGCGCCCTTGCACGCCAAAAGGCGTCATGAAACTTCTGGAATCTACAGGCGTAGACCTTCACGGCTTGGAGTCCGTTGTTGTTGGCGCATCTAATATTGTAGGCCGCCCGATGTCGTTGGAGCTTTTGCTAGCGGGTAGCACCGTGACAACAACTCACCGTTTCACACGCGATCTACCAAGCCACCTTGCACGAGCAGATATTGTTGTAGTTGGCGTAGGTATTCCCGGATTAGTCAAAGGCGAATGGATTAAAGAAGGTGCAATTGTTATCGATGTTGGTATCAACCGTCTCGAGGATGGACGCCTTGTTGGCGACGTAGAGTACGATGTAGCAGCAGAGCGAGCGGGTTGGATCACCCCCGTACCAGGCGGCGTTGGACCTATGACTGTTGCTTGCCTTATGGAAAACACATTGGAGGCCGCCGAGCGCGATAGCTAACTAGATTTATATGGATTGCTCGGCGATGGTCTATATTGATCTATTCGTCGAGCCACAAGGAATTACTCAGTTTTATGAACTTCGTTTCACGTCACGCTTATATTCTTATTGTTGCAGGCGTCTTCGTTGGTGCCATCTATGCAACCACCCTCCCGCTGGACGCACAAACCTATTGGCTAAGTGAAGATGGGCCAGTGGAGATGTCTTCCGCTATCGCGTATGTCATTTGCGCGGCGATTATGTGTATCGTCGGAGGCAAGAAATTTATCACACGCTACTACTATCTGGTCGGCATAACCCTGCTCTTTGCGATGCGCGAGCTCGACTTTGACAAACGCTTTACAACGATGGGCGTTCTAAAGAGCCGGTTTTACTTAAGCGATCAAGTACCTCTCACTGAAAAGCTAATAGGCGCTTGTGTTGTTGGATTGCTGCTATTTTTTGTATACAAAATTGTGAGCAACCACGCTAAACCTTTTATACAAGGTCTGCTTCGTCTGGATAAAGTCCAGATTGGCGCGGCGCTTGTGGTGACTTTTCTCGTTGTATCTAAGTCGATGGACGGCATTGACCGCAAGCTCGGAGATATCGGGATACAAGTCTCTGCTGACTTTGCCGAAAAGGCCGAAACATTCGAAGAAACCATGGAGCTCGGTATACCTTTATTGATGATGGCGACATTTGCCGCCTATCGCCAACGAAAACTGACGAGCAACCCATCGTAAACACACAAAAAAAAAGCGCCTGATGGCGCTTTTTTGTGCTCTACTTCAGCTTAACTATCTTCACGATACCAAGTTGTGCCCTCTCGGCTATCTTTCAAGACGACACCCTGCTCTAGCAAGGCTTGGCGAATACGGTCAGCTTCGGCATAGTCCTTGTTTGCTTTAGCTTGCGCTCGCAACTCAATTTGAGACTCAATCTCGGTCGACGTAATCTCACCCTCTTTATCATCACCTTGCAAGAAGCTGTCAGCAGATTGTTGCAACAACCCTAAGATCCCGCCCAAGCGTTTTAGCTGCGCGGCGAGTCGGCCTGCGGTGACTTTATCTTCTCGCGCATATGTGTTGAGTTCGTTGACTAGATCAAACAACACGGCGAAGGCTTTAGGGGTATTGAAGTCGTCATCCATTGCAGCAAAGAAGCGTTTGTCGTAGTCATTTTCTAGCGGCTCATCAACGGCCTCAACGCTCGCTAAAGCTTGATAGAAACGGCTCAGCATCACTTGAGCTTCTTTTAAACTATCTTCGCTGTAGTCGATGTAAGTACGGTAATGAACACGCGCTAGGAAGAAGCGCACAACTTCCGCGTTATAGCTTGCTAACACGTCTCGGATAGTGAAGAAGTTACCCAAAGACTTTGACATTTTTTCGCTATTTACACGAACAGGACCTGCGTGCATCCACGTGTTAGCAAATTTGCAGCCATTCGCAGCTTCAGACTGAGCAATTTCATTTTCGTGATGGGGGAATGGCAAGTCTGGGCCACCACCGTGAATATCAAAGGTATCGCCTAGCGTACACTTAGACATCGCAGAGCATTCAATGTGCCAGCCCGGGCGGCCGGCTCCCCAAGGAGACTCCCAGCTCACCTCGCCCTCTTTCGCTGCTTTCCAAAGCACGAAATCTAAAGGGCTCTCTTTCGCATCGGTCACTTCAACACGTGCACCAGAGCGCAGCTCGTCCACGTTTTTGTTAGTGAGTCGCCCGTAATTTTCGAACTTCTCAACGCGATAATACACATCGCCGTTTTCTGCAGCGTAGGCATAGCCCTTATCGATTAACACTTGAGTCATCGCGATGATATCGCCAATGTGGCCCGTCGCGCGTGGCTCGATATCGGGACGCAGTACCGCCAATGCATCTTCATCTTCATGCATCGCAGCGATCATACGCTCAGTGAGGGCATCAACCGACTCATTGTTTTCATTCGCACGCTTGATGATCTTATCGTCAACATCGGTGATATTACGGACATACTTCACGTTCCAACCACGTGCCCGCAAGTAACGAGTGATCACATCAAAACAGACCATGACACGCGCATGTCCGATATGACAGTAGTCATAGACCGTAATGCCACACACGTACATATTAATATGCCCGTCGATTAGGGGTTTAAACGGTTCTTTCTGCTTGGACAGGGTGTTATAGATCTGAAGCATGGTATTCCATTTCATCGATTGTTAATTAAAAACTTGCTCTGGCGAACAATAACCGAGCTAGTATAAAGGAAATTAGTGCTTTATGGATATTTCAGGAAGCGTTGTTACCTTAATACGTCCCACTTGATTTGGCCCAAGCGCACTGCGTTCAGCCGTCAAAAGCAGCGTATCAGGTGACTCCCATGCGATACCCTCCCACTGACCGTATGGCTGTACGATCAACCGTACAGCCTTCTCCCAAAGGATCTCGGAAGCAGAGTTGGTGGGTGCCAGCCAGATAAACGAAAAACCCCAGACAGATGCTTTGGTATAACCCAGTAGCGCTAATACACCCGTTTGTGCATTGTAATCAGCTCCTGTAATCAAACCATCAACCGGAAAGCTCTGCTGCTTGACGGCTCGCTGTGGTGTTCCCCGTTGAGAGAGAATATAGAGATCCGTTGTGAGACTTTTACGGTTTTTCGTGAACAGCCATAACTGATCATTCACGGACGTTATCGCCTCACAATCATAATCATGCGACTTACGTTTAGAGTAATCCTGCTGGCCTGAAAAGCTGAAGTCGATCTTCTCCACCGGAGCTATTGGTTTTTCCAGATCGTTGACAGCTACTTTATAAATCGCCAAGTCCCTTCTAGCACCGCGATTATTACCACAATCGCCAATAAACAGATGCGTCTCACTGGCTGTAACGGTCTCCCAATCAGTCGCCATCGCACCGGGCAGCTTCACCTCATGATCAACATTAAAGGTCGTTTTATCCAAACCAAACAAGACGGCATCACCGCCGCTATCATTGTGCGTCCAGTAGCGGCCTGACGCAGCAACGAGGCCAGATGACTCTTCGATATCGGCGGGATAATAAGCTAAAACGTCCACATTAACGGTAGGGCTGACGACCGCAGCCTGGGCACAACCTTGCAACGCAAAGACACAACCAATAAGTGACAAAAACTTCAATAAACGCAACATGTTAGATAAATGATCAATTGTCCATTTAGGGAACACCGGTTATACATAGAATTCATAAAAAAGAACAGCAAAGGATCTCCGGTGACAGAGCTTAACGACCACTATAGCCAGCACTTAAACTACAACCAGCTCATTCAGCAGGTGGCTGATAGCTTTCCCGAGGGGCCAACTTGCTTTGATTTAGCTCCCCTTGACCAGTTGCATATCGGCGGCATTAAAGCCTCGAAGCAGCTTTTAGAGCACATAAAACCTTACTCCCACCCAAGGGTGCTTGATGTTGGCGCAGGTCTCGGAGGGCTGCTTCGCTTAGCCGCTAGCGAGCAAGAGATCGATGGTGTCGCGCTCGACTTTACACACGCATTTAGCCAACTCAACCAAGCGCTCAACCTGCTGTCTGGCTCTGAATGTATCTCGGTTGTTTCAGGCGATGCGCAGTTACTCCCCTTTGCGAGTGACTATTTTGATTGCGTCATTTTCCAACATTCGCTCCTAAATATTCCTAAGCCAAGCGAAGCATTAAAAGAAGCTCTACGCGTTCTTAAGCCGGGCGGTCGTATCGTCTGTCATGAGGTGATCAAGGGTCAAAACCCTGAGGCGATTGAGTTTCCAGTGCCTTGGGCGGCAAGAGCGGAGCTATCTTTCCTCCACTGCACTCAGGATATTCGCCGACAGATTGAAAGCGCAGGCTTTGAGATATCAAGCTGTGATGATTGGACCGAACAAGCCCTAATGTGGCGCGCTCGCCAGACAGGCAAAGAGCAGTCTGGCCAAGCAAGGTCTGGACTCAGCCCTGCTGCGGTGCTTGGGAACCAGTTCGCGACAATGGGAAAAAACGTACATCAAGCACTGCAAAACGGCGCTATCGGCATTATTGAGCTCGCTGCTCAAAAACCTCAGAGCAGATAAGTATGCCCTGAGGTTTTAAACGGGCTAGATCGCCCAATCAGGCTGAGGCTGCTGTTGTTTCAAATGCTCCACCATATCAACAAACTCAAGCGGCTTCGTAAAGAAGTACCCCTGCCCAATATCGCAGCCATATACTCGCAACAATGCGAGCTGATCTGCATCTTCTATCCCTTCAGCGACAACTTTTAAACCCAGCTTGTGAGCCATGCCTACAACGGTGTGCGTCAATGTTGCATCGCTCTTATTGGATACAATGTTGGTCACAAAACAGCGATCAATCTTCAGCGTTGATACGGGGAAACGCGTCAAATAGCTGAGGGAGCTATATCCCGTACCGAAGTCGTCAATACTTAGTGTCACACCAAGCTGCAACAAACCATTCAAGATAGGTTGCAACTCCTCCATACTCTCTGCCAATAACGACTCAGTAATTTCCAATTCAAGCTTGGCAGGTTCAAGACCCGACTCATTCAAAACACGAGAAACCGTCGCGATAATATCGGAGTTTGTAAGCTGCCTCATCGAAACATTCACTGCCATGGTTAATGGCTCAGACGAATAGGACTCAAATCGCTGCAGATCGGCACACGCTTGTACGAGTGCAAACTCGCCCAACTGATCGATAATACCAATATCTTCAGCTACTTCGATAAACTCGTCTGGGCGCACCATGCCAAGCTTACCGCTATTCCAGCGCATCAAGGCCTCAAAGCCATAGACACGCTCGTCGTGAATATGGTTCTTTGTTTGATACACCATAAAGAGTTCTTTACGCTCTAACGCGTTACGTAACTCGGATTGAATTTCGACAAGACGTTTGTTTCTCTCATCCAACTCATGATCAAAGAAGCTATAACAGCTCCGACCACGATTTTTAGCCTCGTAGAGCGCGATATCAGCCTGTTTCAAGACACCTTCTGGTTCCGCGCTATCCTCAGGGAAACAAGAGATACCAACACTCACGGAAGTAAACAGTTTTTTACCATCAAGGAATACCGGCTCACGCATCGCTGCCAACAGCGCTTCGGCCATAGCAGTGACTTCATACTTTTCTTCAAACTCCATGAAAATAAGGAACTCGTCACCGCTCATATGACACGCGGTACCAGCGCTGCCCACCACCTTTTGGAGCTGTGCAGCAACGTACTTAAGAAGCTGGTCACCCAGCAAGTGACCAAACGTATCGTTCACTTGCTTAAAGTTATCCATGTCCATGTATAGGATGGCCACTTTACCATCTTGCTTCCAAGCCGTTTTCATCTTTTCAGCCAGTAGGTCATTCGTTCTTCTACGGTTAGGCAACCCTGTCAGAGAGTCGTAGTTGGCCTGCTTATACAGTTTCACCTCGGCTTTTTTACGCTCGGTAATATCCTGGGCGATAATCACGTAGTTTGTGATGTGCCCAAGATCATCCGTCATTGAGCTCACCGAAAACGAATACCATTGCTTTTCTTCGCGAGCACGGCGTTCCCCATACCAGTTGTTGCCATGCTGAAGGTTTTCGGAGATTAACGACAAGTCTCCCGCCAGCACCGTGTGCGGGAACACTTCAGTAAGCCTGCGCCCCTCTTCAATGCGGCGCGGATCATCACCTGCAATACCTAAACGGCTATTTGCGTATTCAATCACCCAATGCGAGTCAGTCACAACAACACTACTTGGGCTCTGCTCAATGGCCTGTGAGAGTTTGCTCACGTTACTCTCTGCTTCATTGCGCGCCACCTCAACACGTGAGGCACGGCTAAAGATGTTACGGAAAACGAGCAAGCCAGCACCCAGAAAGATCAGCACCGTCAGCGCAACAAACTTCATCCGCTCCAGCCATCGCTGGTAGAGGTCGTGCGATGGCAGTGCACTCACCACAAACATCTGATACTTATCAAGGTGGCTCGCCGTAATGAGCAGGTCTTCGTCTTGATAGTTTACCTTAGCCGAGGACTCGGCCTCAGGATTGGTAATACTAGAAAGCGTATCAAGAAATGGCTCGGTTACCGTAAAAGATAGGAAGCTTTGCCACAGGGTTTCTGTTTCTGGGAAAGCAAGGTAGATACGTCCATCTTCACCGACAAGCATGGAACGGCGCCCGGCTTCCGATTCCTCAGCTTCCTGCCAAATGGTGTTATTACCAAGCATACGATAAGCTGCAACCACGTAACCATTGGGCCGCCCCATATCGTCAAAAATCGGAGCCCGCAAAGGTAAAACGTTCTCACCAACAAAGCTTGGTCGGAATGGACGGCCGATAACAGAATCATCGCTTTCATACAGATCAAGCCAATCCGTTGCTGATAGATCGCCCGTAGCCGCGATCACTGTCCCGCGACGATCAAGAACAGCAAGCACTCGCATCTGCGGTGTGGCTTGCAGAAAGTCATTTAAACGCCCAGAAAGGTCTTCTCGTGTGGTGGAGCGTTCTCGAAGGTCTGCGGCCAGATCCGTCAAAAGCGTTTCTTGGTGATTAAAGAACCGTTCGATAACCTGAGTCAGCGTTTTATTGTGCGGTTCTAACGACTCAACTGCTTGGCCCTTCACATCTATCCACGTTGCGTATCCAAACGTAAAGAGTGCCATCAACATCAGCAGCGCCAACAAACTATATAGCAGGTTGAACCAACGCGAGGTTCTGCCAAATCCTTTAATCATCTTTGCTCCACTAGCAGGAATCGCAAACGCGGTACCTCTTAAACGAGTTCGGTACCGTAATAATCCATTAAAAATAGCAGGTTTTTAGTATAACCGGATAAGATAAGCCGAACATTAGACTGTTGCACAACACTTGATCGCTCCCAGCGCCTTCTGATCATACCGCTTTGATTTCACAGTGATATTCATTAAGCGTAACTTCCGATACAGGATAATCACGTTGCGGAAAAATCATCAGCTGCATGCGTGCTGCACCCTGACCGTTTTTTATCGGGGTGCGAATATGCCCAACTTCCTCAATTTGCTCACGGCTACTTCCCGAGTGCAACGTTAATATCGAGTTACAAGAAACATTGGCTGCTTCAAATCTATCTGGCGCAGTAATCGCAAGGTCAAGATCAAGTAAGCATCCTTCAACATGTTGCTCGCTATCACCGGTCGGTAAGCAATTCAGTTTCAATGCGATTACATCCACCGATGGCTCAACAACTTTGGATTCAGCAGGGCTGAGAAAGTTAACATGCATCCAACCACGCTGTTCACCGCCCTCTTTCCGATAACGCACATCAACCCAACTGTTCTGGATTCTCATCGCCTCAACGATAGCATTTTTATGGAGTTGGAACTTTACAGCGTAGTTCGTTCCCGGCCCCGAGCGCACATTAATCGGCTCATCGGTTACAACATACTCTTGTGCACCCGCTACCATGGTAACCAGTGAAACACTCAGACTGAAAAGTACACAAATTATTGTTTTCATAGGTCCGTCAACCCTACTTCATCAAAACCGCTTCGTAAGATGCTGCCTGCAGCGTAAAGCTTTCTGCCGTTGGATATATCGCTGGTGCGACAAAACGCCACATTCCACTTATACTGGCTCGACGCTATTCTAATGCTAACACTTGATACAAAAGAGCCATATGAAATCCAAGCAGAAGGCACTCATACTGCTAACCCTAGGGGCGGCCACACTTCTGATATTAGGTAATTTAAACCAGATTACCTCGGCAACAAAAGCACCTGCAAGCACTCTTGTACCGCTTTCTGAATGCTCTCTTGAGTCTGGGCGCTGCACCGCTTCGCTGAATGACCAAGAGATCGTTTTATCCGTTGATAGCTCGCCTGCTTCTCTTAAGCCTCTCGTATTCGAACTTGATACACATGGATTGGGAGAGATTAAAAGCGCTAGCCTTAACCTAAAGGGAAAGGAGATGTATATGGGCATCAACCAAACACCATTTAGCGGCTCAAATAACCAGTGGACCGCAACAACTGAGCTAGCCGTTTGCACGACAGGCAAAATGGTTTGGCAAGCGGAGGTTGTCATGCTTCGTGATTCTGACAGCGCTCCCATAACGGCAATCTTTGAGTTTGAAGCAAAATGAGCAAACAAACATTAAGCACCTTGCGTACTATCCTAGTCTTAACCTTCTTCCTATTGTTGGGCTTAGCAATTGCATTTGCTTATCGCCCAGCAGCCACTGAGGAATCACGCTACGGTAGTTTGGGCGGAGACTTCACCTTGCAATCAGCCACAGGCGAAGTGTCACTTGCAGACTTCAAAGGCAAGGTTGTGGCGCTGTATATCGGTTATGCCTCCTGTCCGGATGTTTGCCCAACAGCACTTGCCGTCACAACACAAGCCTTCAACGAACTCTCGGAAACGGAGCAGCAATCGGTTGCCGGCGTCTTTGTATCGGTTGACCCAGACAGAGATACACCCGAACGTCTCGCTACCTATGTTCAGTTTTTCAGTCCGCTCTTTACCGGCTTAACAGGCAGCCGAGAAGCGATAGATCAGGTCGTTAAGCAATACGGAGCTTTCTACCGAATGGTAGAAATGAAGGACTCTGCGATGGGCTATGCCGTGGATCACTCATCGCGTATCTATTTAATCGATCAACAAGGTAATCTCGTTAAAACCTTGTTGCATAACACTTCTCCCGCTCAGGTTCTCACGGAGATTCGAGCGCTATTGGGCAGTAACAAATAAGGAAGATGAAATGAAAAAGGTTTTGTTTGCGACGCTACTAAGCGCAGCTTCACTGTCACACGCCGACGTTGTGGTAGAAAATCCCTATGCGCGCGCGGTTCCGCCTGGCCAGATGAATAGCGCAGCGTTCATGATGCTCAAAAATACCGATAGCACTCCTGTTGCACTTATCGCCGCAAAAAGTGACGTTGCAAAGTCAGTTGAGCTGCATAATCACATCAATGAAGAGGGTGTGATGCGCATGCGCCAAGTCAAAGAGATTACGATCCCGGCTAACGGCATGACCAATCTGCAGCCGGGTGGCTACCATGTCATGTTTATCGGTCTCAATAGAGACCTGCCTGAAGGAAAGAGCGTAGACGTTACTTTGCAGTTCTCTGACAACAGCAGTCAGACAGTGACGTTACCCGTTAAGAAGGTGATGGCTGGGATGAAGCACCACCAGCACAAGCACTAAGCTTCCCGCACAGCAGGTGTTGAAACCCTATCAGCACATGCTGTGCTAATTATGCCGCGTTATTTCCCCGCCCCATGTTCTCAACTACATTCGACCTATGCTTCCAAGAAATCCCTAAAAGGTGACTGCACAAGCAGCGTAGCCAGAAAGCCAAAAGCATTTCCTCCCTCTACTGAACGCCAAATGGGATTTGCTTTGGGACATATTATGAGACCCACCAGCGACACACGATATGTAGCTGTTAGCTCACCACTCGTTAGCACATGCTGCAACCGCGCAAACGCGTGTCAAAGTGCGTGTAGATCGCTAAACAGCATGCAACTTCGTCAAATTCGCCGAGATATTGCGTTTTATAAGACTGCACATAGTTGACACTACGCACCTCTGGATCATCTGTTTTGGCGACCACATAAGATTTAAACCCCACCCGATAGACTCCAGCATAAACGGGATAACAAGGTATACCTGCTTCTACCCTCAAAACCACGGGCTGCGCCAAACGCAGTGCTGGAATTTTCAGCTCGTTCCCTTGATGAAGCATCAAGAAGTACTCAGCCTGCCCTATGTTATCGAACACACCCAGCACATACTCAACCGCATCTGTGTTTTTATCCTCTTGTATCCGCGTAGCATAAAGATACCAGCGCTCCCCTGCATCCAAGCTCAGGTGCAACAAGCGATAAAGGAATGTATCGGTAGCGACTTCCCCAAAATAGGATGAGCCAAAGGGCTGAAAGGGGTTTTCTGCCTTGCGAGGAATTAGTTTACTCATAGCACGAACTTAAAATAAGAAAACCCTAATATACAATATAATCGCACTCTGCACACCGCGTTTTGTGCCGTGACACTCCAAAGGCCACTTTATTGAGCAAAGAAACAAAAAATGCCGCAAATGCGGCATTTTGAAAAGCTATAGACGCTTTAGGTTTCACGCCTGCTCTACCTCTTGACGCGGCTCTTTGCTGTAGACCGCTTCATCTAACTCATCTTCGCTTTTGCCCACCAGTACCGATACCATCAGGTCACCACAGACGTTCACGCTGGTGCGAGCCATATCCAAAATACGGTCAATACCTGCAACAATAGCCAATCCCTCGATAGGCAGCCCCACCGTCGTGAGCACCAACGAAAGCATAATAAGACCCGCACCCGGAACACCTGCCGTACCGATGGAGGCCAGCGTCGACGTCATGATAATGAGTAGGTAATCAGAAAACGCCAGATCAATACCAAACGCCTGCGCGATAAACAGAGCACACACACCCTGATACAGCGCCGTACCATCCATATTGATGGTTGCACCCAGGGGTAATACGAAGCTCGAGATGCCCTTAGAAACGCCCATCTCTTCGCGAGCGGCTTTGATTGTCGCTGGCAACGTGCCAGAGCTACTTGTTGTTGTGAAAGCCACCGCCGCAGGGTTAACCAGGCCTTTCAAATAGCGCACCGGATTCAAACGGCCCAGCACACTGACCATGCCTGAGTAGAAGACCAATACATGAATAATCGAGCCGATATACGCTACCGCGATCACTTTGATCAAAGGCAGTAAGATATCCATGCCGTACTTACCGGCCACCCAAGCCATCAAGCCGAACACGCCGTATGGCGCGAGCTTCATCACCAGCTCGGTGAGTTTGTACATCGCCTCAGCTAAACTCTCAAAAACTTTAATCGCAGGCTCTGCTTTCTCACCACACAACGTCAACGCCACACCTAAACCCAGCGCAAAGACGATGATCTGCAGTATGTTGCCGGCAGCTAGCGCGCTAATGGGGTTCTTAGGAATCATGTTTAGCAAGGTTTGCACCAATGTAGGTGCTTCTTTTGCCGCTGGCGCCGCTTCCGTCACCGCCATATCAAGGCCAGCACCTGGCGTCAGTACTGTTGCTAGTCCCAAGCCAATGCTAATCGCCACAGCAGTTGTTCCCAGATACAAGACAACCGATTTAAGGCCAATTCGGCCCATCTTGCGCGTATCCTGCATCGATGTCACACCAACCACCAAAGAGCAAAATACCAGTGGCACAATCAGCATTTTGATGGCATTAATAAACAGTGTTCCAATCGGTTTTAGTACCTCAGCGTCAGGCCCCATGACCGCACCAACAATGCCCCCTAAGACCATCCCTATCAGGATTTTTTTCCAAAGAGCCATGCTGCGCCAAGCGCCAGCCTGACTGTCATTTGCAATAGTTTGCTGCATGAAATTCACCTTTTATCATTGTTGTAGTGTTCGCATTACTGCGATGTTATGGATTAACTGGCGCGTCGCTTCTGCGGCGCAATCATATTGGTAGGGCTTAACAAAGCTTCCAGTTGAGCTTCGCTCATCAGTTGCTCATCACGAATCAGATCCAAAACGCCACGCCCGGACGAGAGCGCCTCTTTGGCTATGCGGCTGGCGTTTTCGTAGCCGATATAAGGGACAACAGCGGTCACAATGCCGATACTGCTGTCCACCAGTTCCTGGCAACGATCTCTGTTTGCGGTGATACCCCGAACACAGCGGTTTTTCAGCATGTCCATTGACTGCTTGAGCATACGGATAGACTCAAGCACGTTGTACGCTATCAATGGCTCCATCGCGTTGAGCTGCAGCTGACCTGCCTCTGCGGCCATGGTGACCGCTAAATCATTGCCCACCACTTGATAGGCGACTTGATTCACCGCTTCAGGGATAACAGGGTTAATTTTCCCCGGCATGATAGAGCTGCCAGGTTGTTGAGCTGGGAGGTTAATTTCGTTCAAACCACAGCGTGGCCCCATACTCAACATACGTAGGTCGTTGGAGATCTTAGACAGCTTGACTGCCAAACGCTTCAGCATTGAAGAGAAAAGAACAAAGGCCCCCATATCTGAGCTAGCCTCGACAAGATCTGAAGCACGTTTAAACTCAAAGCCACTGACCTCGGATAGGTAACCAACTGCCAAGCGTGCGTACTCAGGATCCGTGTTAATGCCCGTACCAATTGCTGTACCGCCAAGATTGATCTCTTTTAACAGCTCAGAAAGCCCGGCGATGCGCTCAATATCCTCGCCCAACGTCGTGGCAAACGATTGAAACTCCTGCCCCAGCGTCATAGGCACCGCATCTTGTAGCTGAGTACGTCCCATCTTGATGATGTCGCTAAACTCATCAGCTTTCGCCGCGAACGCATCCCGTAAAGATGCAAGCGAGCGAACAAGGTCACCATGTTTTAGCAGGATTGATAAACGCACGGCAGTCGGGTAGGCATCATTGGTAGACTGCGACATATTGACGTCGTTGTTAGGATGCAGATGCCGGTACTCACCTTTATCGTACCCAAGCACCTCTAGGCCGATATTAGCGATCACTTCGTTGGCGTTCATATTGGTAGAAGTACCAGCGCCACCTTGAATCATATCGACGACGAACTGCTCGTGGTGCTCACCACGGATAATCAGGGCAGCGGCTTTCTCAATCGCAATACAGCGCTGATCATCTAACAAACCTAACCGATGATTGGCTTTCGCACAGGCCGATTTTACCATCGCTAACGCATTAACTAGCTCAGGGAAGTGATGGAGGTGCACACCGCTTAAGTCAAAGTTGCTACACGCTCGCTGGGTCTGAATGCCGTAGTAGGCTTCCAAGGGGACGCGCGCTTCGCCGAGCAGGTCTTTCTCTAGACGCCCAGCACTTTGCATCATGGACGGTAAATCGTGGCTCATTCTGGCTCTCTCTTATTGTTCTGTATGATGCGATACACAAGTTCCGCATCTTGTTACAGCAATAAGAGTGCCAAACGGGAAAGTAACTATAAGAGACTGATTTAAAAGGGGTTGTAAGAAACTAAAGGATAAAAGCCCATCTTGAAAAGGGTATAACTTTTTTCATAGCAATCAAAATAAAAACTAAAAAATCATTTTTAATCAATAACTTAAGGCTATCGAAAAAGTTATACCCATAACGTGGGTTATAGGGGTATAGCTACCAAGAAGCGACTACCCCTAAAGCCCTTTCTTTTTGAGACGCTTGCTCAAAGCCGGCTGCGAGATACCGATTAAACGAGATGCGAGAGACTGGTTTCCCTGCGCTCGACGCATGGCTTCATCGATCAGCAGGTCGCCCATCTCCTGAAGTGTCGGCAGTGAGACCTGATCGTTAAAATGGACGGGGCAGAGATTCTCGTTAGGATCAGGCGGCGGTGTTTCAATATCCAAGATACGCCTAAAAACACTCATCGACAGAATATGTGATCGGTGCTGGCTCATCGCGTCATAGGCGAGTGCTCTTAACTCACGGATATTGCCGGGGAAGTCGTAGTTCTCCAGCAACACCGGCAGCTCTTTGGGGATCGTGGGCTTGCTTTTTCCCATCTCTTGCGCGGCTTCCGACAGGAAATACTCCAGCAAAATACCCAGGTCCGCTTTGCGCTTACGCAGCGGTGGAATTTCGACTTGATGAATACGTAAACGGTAGTAAAGATCTTTACGGAACTCGCCGCTCTGTTGTTTTTGCTCCAAGTTATGATGGGTTGCCACCACCACTCGTGCCCGTATCCGTTTCGGTCGATCACTTCCTAACGGGTAGTACTCACCCTCTTGAAGCAGGCGCAGTAACTTGACTTGAGACGACGGGCTGAGATCGCCAATCTCATCGAGAAACAGCGTGCCTTCGGCGGCTTGCTCAATCATTCCAGCTCGCGCCTTATCAGCACCGGTAAATGCGCCACGGCGATGTCCAAACAGCGTATCAGCAAATACGGCATCATCTAACCCAGCCACGTTCACGCAAACCACAGGCCCTGAACGACGGCTCAGCTTATGAATCGCATGAGCGATCTGCTCTTTGCCAACACCACTCTCCCCAGAAATCAAAACCGGCTGGTTGCTCGGTGCGATTGACTCAAGATACTGGAACACCGAACGCATAGACTTATCTTGAGTGATAATGTCGGCGAAAGCCTCAGGCTGTTCCAACGTATCGTTAAGAAACCGCTGCCGTAGCGCTTGGTTCTCGGTACGCATCTCTTGCATACGAACCGCGCGACGAATGCCCTCGATGAGGCGATCATCATCCGTCGTTTTAACGTAATAATCGTATGCACCTAAGCGGATACAGTTCATGGCCGTTTCGAGCTGATTCAGACCACTGAGGATAATCACGCCCACATCGGGATAATCTGCCACAATCTGCTGGAGTAATTGCTCGCCCGTTATGTGCGGCATGGTTAAGTCCAACAAGACAAGACCGATCGGCTCAGAGGCGATGATATCCATCGCTTTGCGGCTATCTTGGCAACGATAGATATGCGTAAAGCCACCCGAGCGCTCAAGCGCTATGCTCATGCTGCGCAGGAACGGCTCTTCATCATCAACGAGTAAAATGCCAAAGTGCGGATACAGATGGTTACTCATGCAGATTACTCCTAGTCAATGGGCGTCAGTAATAACCGCGCCGTGGTGCCTTGACCAACAACAGATTCATAGGTTAAGACCCCGCCGTGCTCTTGCACAATACTATTAGAAACAGACAACCCTAGCCCCGTACCGCCCTCTTCGCGGCGCGTCGTGAAGAAGGGGTCGCTCAAGCGCTGAATATCGTCAGGGTCAATACCATGACCTTCGTCAGTCACCTCTAGGCAGAGGTACTTACCGTGCTGATAGGTGCAGACTGAAATCGCCTGTGTCGAATCCTTCAATGCTTGGCACGCATTAACAATCAGGTTGATAACCACTTGCTCTATACGCTGCGCATTACCGAGAAACGCAGGAAGGCCCGGAGTGTAACTGACAGAGAAATGATCGCTACTTTGGCGAATCGTATTGTCGACCAAGCGAATCGCCGTTGAGATAACGTCGTTCAAATCAACCCGCTCGCTCAAATCTGAGGGCGTCTGCCGAGCAAAGTCGCGCAGGTCATCAACAATACGCCGAATACGGTTAGTGCCCACCAGCATATCGTCGATCATTGGGTTAATCTCATCGCGCATACGGCTGTAGGGCAGTCCACCAAGATCAAAGTCGCCATGTGCTTCATAGTGGCGCTCAAGAATCTCTTCCGCATCTTGAAACACCTCTTTCACCACCGGTAAGTTAAGCAGTAACAGGCTACTCGGATTATTGATTTCGTGGGCAACACCCGACACCAGAATGCCTAGTGAGGTCATCTTATCGGCCTGAATCAGCTGCTGTTGCTGCAGGCGAAGTTCCTCAGTACGCTTTGACACTTGTCGCGTTAGCATCCGGTTCCAGATAACAATTCCACCCAGCACGAGCAAGAGCAATAAAGTCGCCCACAACGTGACTTGGCCAATTTTCTTCCAAGGCAAACCTGATGTCTCTAAAGGCCCTAACCACTTGTCATAGATCTCCTGTTGGCGGCCCGTATTTTTTAGGATAGCTAGCCCCTCACTAAATTGGGCCAGCAGATCCGTATCGCCTTTCACCACCGAATAGCCGTAGGGCAGCGCGCCAAACGGTTTTCCTACTGGCTCGATGTTGGATAGCTCTAACTCTCTACCCAAGTAGAGGCCGGGTAAGTTCGCCACCAACGCAAAGTCATGCTTCCCTGACGATAACAGCCTGAGCGCAGCCGCATGCGTATCGACGAAAAAGAGCTGCGCGCCGACATCGTTTTTAATCAGAAAATCATGCATGATGCCGCCTTTCTGCACGATCACCTCTTTGCCTGCCAAAGACGCGAGCGTTTGAGCCCGCTCTGCACTTCCTTTGCGCGCAAATATGGATTGATGTATCAAGGCATGAGGGGGCGAGAACGCGTACTGCTGCTCTCGTTCAGTAGAGAACACCATACCTTGCAGGGTATCGAGCTCCCCGGCTTCGAGCTTACGCCGCATAACATCCCAATGGCCGAGTTCAATCGTCACGTCCATTCCCATGACCTCTGCGATAGCTAGGGTCAGCTCTGTATTGTAGCCATCCGGTTCGCCATTGTTATTGATGAACTCATAGGGTGGATAGTTATGATCACCGCCTACCCGAACTGTCTGAGCGGCCCATAGCCTTGGCGCAACGGCAAACAGCAACATGCCGACCAACACTAGTCCTTTTGCAGCTCGGCTTTGGCGGCCTTGTCGTGTAAAAAGCGTCTTAGGTGCACTCAGCACTTCAGCTATGTTCATCATAAATGCAGCCACGCGGCTTGAGAGTTAACGGGAAGCCAGCGATTGTAGTGCATTTACAACGATGGAAACATCACTGTTAGAAAGTGTGCCGAGCTACTTCAAGCGCACGGAAATGGACCTTTGAACCCACCACAACAAAAACTTGCCTGCTCGAACTCACGCTTGCCAGTTTTAAAGAGTGCATATGGGACGTAAAAAACGGCCCCAAAGGGGCCGTAGGAATGCGGGTTTTCCGCGAGATACCTGTGACGCATACCGCAAAAATCCAGTATGCGGGGGACAGAGATTTAGAAGAAACCGAGTGGGCTTTCGCCGTAGCTAACCAGCATATTCTTCGTTTGCTGGTAGTGTTCAAGCATCATTTTGTGCGTTTCACGGCCTACACCCGACTTCTTGTAACCACCGAATGCGGCATGCGCTGGGTATAGGTGGTAGCAGTTCATCCATACACGGCCGGCCTGAATGCCACGACCCATGCGGTAAGCGATGTTTGTATCACGGCTCCAAACACCTGCGCCAAGACCAAACTCAGTGTCGTTTGCGATAGCCAGTGCTTCCTCTTCTGTTTTAAAGGTCGTCACAGAAACCACTGGGCCGAAGATCTCTTCTTGGAAGACACGCATATTGTTGGTGCCTTTAATGAGCGTAGGCTTGATGTAGTAACCGCCGCCGAATTCGCCTTCAAGCTGCTCAACGCCGCCGCCCATTAGGATCTCTGCGCCCTCTTCGCGGCCGATATCCATGTAACCTAGGATCTTATCGAACTGCTCTTGAGACGCCTGAGCACCCACCATCGTTTCCGTATCGAGTGGGTTACCACGTTTGATCTGGCCGGCACGCTCAATCACTTTAGCGATGAACGCATCAGCGATGTCTTCTTGCACCAACAAGCGCGAAGGACACGTACAAACCTCACCTTGGTTGAAGTATGCCAACACCGCACCTTCAACAGCTTTGCTGACGAAGTTATCGTCTTGATCCATCACATCATTGAAATAGATGTTTGGTGACTTACCACCCAGCTCTGTGGTGGATGGGATAATGTTTTCAGCCGCACATTTCATGATGTGCGAACCCACCGGCGTAGAACCTGTGAAAGCGATCTTCGCAATACGCTTGCTAGTCGCCAGTGCTTGGCCTGCTTCAGCACCGTAGCCGTTGACGATGTTCAGCACACCCGCTGGCAACAGATCACCAATGCATTCCATCAGTACCAAAATAGAGGCAGGCGTCTGCTCAGCAGGCTTAAGAACAACACAGTTACCGGCCGCTAGCGCAGGTGCTAACTTCCATGCAGCCATCAGCAGTGGGAAGTTCCATGGGATGATTTGGCCAACAACACCCAGCGGCTCATGGAAATGATATGCAACGGTTGTTTCGTCAATTTCGCCAATCGTGCCTTCTTGTGCGCGAATACAGCCGGCAAAGTAGCGGAAGTGGTCTGCTGATAGAGGCACATCGGCGGCCAACGTTTCACGTACCGCTTTACCGTTATCCCACGTTTCAGCAACAGCCAAACGCTCCAAATTCTCTTCGATGCGATCAGCGATTTTTAGCAAGATGTTTGAACGCTCCGCAACAGACGTTTTGCCCCATGCGTCTTTCGCTGCATGAGCTGCATCTAGCGCTAGCTCGATATCTTCCGCTGTAGAACGTGGGATCTCACATACCGCTTCACCGTTTACCGGTGACGTATTTGTGAAGTACTGGCCATTAACTGGCTCCTTCCATGTTCCGTTGATGAAGTTACCGTAACGTTCTTTGAATGAAACTACAGACCCGTCTGTACCTGGCTTTGCGTAAATCATCTTATGAGTGCCTCTTGTTTTTATTCACCTGTCTGTTGCGACAGCGCTGTTTCATGACACCCTCATAGTAGCTAGCCACCTCAAATGGTCGGTATCATCCCTTGGAATCGAAAAATTACTCCTTTGGTAGTAATTAGCTTGGGCCTGAGCATCAGTTCAACAGCCCACCTCTCTGGCATTAGTGTTTCTAAGAGACCCCTTAAGAATCCTCCCTTACAACGGCATTTTTACTCATATTACTGACATAAAGCGCTCCTAAACTCCCTTCCCATCAAAACGAGCTAACTCAAAAAGGTGTGGAAATAATGGGAAAACTCATACTGGTTATGATCGACGGCATCAGTGCTGAGCACTTCGAAAGCTACCGTCAGCACCTCCCTAATCTGGATCGTTTAGCCCGCGCAGGCACACAAGTGTCAGGAATGAGCCCAGAAATTTGCGGCACCTCGTGTCCGGGGCGCACCTCGATTATTGCAGGCGTCTCTCCGGCTGAGCATGGCATCTATGGCAACTTGATCTTTGCCGACGGTCAGTTTCGTTGGGCCAACCCCTATGATGTGAAATGCCCAACCTTGCCGGCTTTGGCTAAACAACAAGGCCTCGATGTGGCCTCTATTGGCTACGGCATGGTTCGCCCTGAAGATACATCGCTCTACTGCGGCCCATGGTGGGTAGACGAGATGATCATGCGCGGTAAAGATGAACAGCCTTGCGCTGCAGATCAGCAATGGTTACGCGCAAACGGGGTCATTGATCCTGATGGACGTATTGCCGCCCTCAACACCGAGACACCGGTAAAGCCAAACCAGACACCGGATATCAAGCTGCAGATGGGGATGTTGGCTGATCAGCAATATCTTGATATTGCGGCGGGGCTTGCCACATCATCACAAGCACCCGACTTTATCCTGCTAGAGATTACGATCACCGACTACTTCCTACACAAGTTCGGGCCAGACCACGATTTAACACGCTGGTCTCTACGCACCGCCGATGCACAACTCGGAACACTGATTGCACGTTTAGATGCTGCCAATATGCTCGATCAGTACAACTTTGCGATCTGCAGTGATCATGGACACAACGCAATGCCACGTGCGCTCTACGTCGACCGCCTGCTAGGCGACGACGTAATCTGGAGCAGCGAAGGCGCCATGCTGCTGATTAAACCTGCAAACCCAATGGAATCCGAGCGCATTACGAAGCTCTTGTGTGACGAAGGCATCGAACCATGGAACAACGACTTCCTACCGCCGGAAGACGCTGCGCA
The DNA here is from genome assembly GCF_004005935.1 of Neptunomonas marina. Lineage (GTDB taxonomy): Bacteria > Pseudomonadota > Gammaproteobacteria > Pseudomonadales > Balneatricaceae > Neptunomonas > Neptunomonas marina. The sequence continues at coordinate 312,735 of NZ_SACQ01000003.1, forward strand.
GCTACTCGTGTTCACCGTGCCGGAGAACTCCGATATCAGCTTTGAGGCCAGCAAAACCTCAGGCGAAGGTATCTATGGCCCGTCAAAATATCGCTCTAATCACGGGATGCGCCCCGGCACTGATGCCGATTTCCGCTTTTGCATCTTCAGCGGTCCCGACGTACCCAGCCAGCAGCTTAGGCGCGCAGACAAAACCCAGTTCGCCCAAACCATGGCAGATATTCTCGGAGTTAACACGCCGTGGAATGCCACCTCTTTGTTGCAACAGCATACTCAGCACACCTCTGCTTCGATAACTGAAGCGGCGCTTAACTAAACACTTACACACTTCTGGAGAATCACATGAAAACGCTAGCGCTATCCGTGGCAGTCGCTTCAGCTCTTCTTAGCGGCGTGACCGCTGCAGGTAACTTCCGACTTGCCCATGATGTCGGTTATGCCGGTGCGGAGTCCCTAGACCCCATCTCACCCAACCGTTTTTTCTACGCCAACCAGATGCTCTACAGCCGCTTGGTACGCCAAGACCAAAATGGCCAGCCAAGCCCAGATATCGCGACACGCTGGTCAGCATCAAAAGATGCCAAAACTTGGACATTCGAACTACGCCAAGGCGTTAAATTCCACGACGGGTCCGACCTAAACGCGGCGGATATCAAGTACACGCTGGAACGCATCAAAGATCCAAAGATCGACTCACCAGTGGCAGCCGTACTGGGTGTGATCGATACCGTTAAGGTTATCAACGACCACAAAGTCGAGATCAAACTGTCTGCGCCCCATGCCGATCTACCGCTGCTCCTGATGGACTACCGCGTGCGTATCATCCCGGAAAACAGCGGTGATAACATTGCCAAAACAGGCATAGGCTCCGGCCCTTTCATGCTGGATGAGCTTGATCCAGAGGGCACTACCGTATTGAAAGCAAACCCCAACTATTGGGAAGGCGCACCCGCTGCCGATGCGATGGAAATTATCGGGATTCCAGATTCACAAGCGCGTGTGCAAGCCCTTATGGCTGGTCAGATCGACTTTGAAGACAGCGTCCTTTCCCAGCAAAAGCGCCTTTTCACAAACAACCCACTGTTCAAAACACAGAGCATTGCCACTGGCGAATGGCGCGCCCTTGTATTCCGCACCGATACAGCCCCTTTTGATAACGCCAAAGTCCGTAAAGCGCTGCGTTTAGCGGTTGATCGAAATGAGATGATGAAGCTCGTTTCAGGCGAAGGCGCTGGCACCGTTACTTGTGATCACCCTGTCTGGTCAGGAGACCAGTACCGCACCGAGATCAACTGCGATCAAGACATTGCAACGGCTAAGCGCTTGCTTAAAGAAGCAGGCTATGAAAACGGCATTGATGTCGAGATCAGCGCCGCTGATAACGAACCCGAATGGCTACGGATGATTGAGGTATACCAACAGCAAGCGAAACCCGCTGGCATCAACGTAAAGGTCAACATGGTGCCATCTGATGGCTATTGGAGCGATGTTTGGATGAAACACCCAGCCGTGGCAACACGTTGGTCGCAGCGCCCTGCTGATCAGGTGTTGAACGAAGCGTTCCGCTCGACCGCAGCATGGAATGAAACCTTCTTTAAAAATGCCGACTTTGACAGCGCGCTCGATAAAGCACGCTCGGAACTCGACTTTGATAAGCGTAAAGCTCTCTATGCGGATCTACAAAACACCCTCTGGGAGCAAGGTGGTGCACTCATTCCTTACCACCTCAACCAAACCCGCGTGATGCGCAGTAACGTGACCGGTTTAGACCCTGTTGAGAACTTCTCGATTCGCTGGAACCGAGTGAACGCCGACTAACGCCGCGCCTTAGCAGCACCAGAGCACGCACACGCTTTGGTGTTGCTTCACCCAACCTGAAAGCCTTTCCAACAGCCGTGCCGTTACTGATACGGCTGCTCGAAACGTTTTCATAAACTAACGAAAGTAAACCATGATAAAACTGATCCTCCAGCGTTTGGCGCTGGCTTTCCTGACACTAGCCACCGTCTGCGTGCTGGTTTTCGGCGTCACCGAAGCACTACCGGGTGACGTATGTACCGCTTTTCTTGGTCGCGATGCACAGGGCACTCGCCTTGAGAACTGCCGCCAGCAGCGTAATCTCGATCAACCGGCGCTACAGCGCTTCGCCACATGGAGCGCGGGTGTGTTTCAGGGCGATTTAGGCACCTCGCTAAAGCGCGACAAACCCATCAATGATCTAGTGGCCAACCGAATGCGCAACACCGCAGCCTTGGGCTTGGGAGCGGCGCTCATTGGTATTCCCATGGCGATACTGCTTGGCGTACTGGCGGCGTTACGGCGTGATCGCACTCCTGATATGGTGATCTCTGGCGGTTCTATTTTTGCCATGACGATTCCCGAGTTTGTCACCGCAACGCTGCTCATCTATATCTTCGCGATTCAATTACAGTGGTTTCCAGCCATTACCACCGTTCGGCACAGCGCCCCATTGAGCGAGCTGATCCCAAATATTATCTTGCCGATGGTGACGCTCGCATTGGTAATGATGGCGCACATTCTGCGTATGGTGCGCTCATCAATGATCGATGTGATGGCTAGCGATTTTGTGCAGATGGCACGCCTTAAAGGCGTACCTTATTGGCGTATCGTCTTTATCCATGCGCTGCCGAGCGCCATGTTACCGGCGATTAACATCATTGCTTTAACCATCGCTTGGTTACTCGGCGGTGTGGTGATTATCGAGCAGGTGTTCAACTACCCCGGCATCGGCACGTTGATGATACGTGCCATCTATGATCGCGATTTACCGCTGGTACAAGCGATCGCACTGATTTTAGCGGCGGTCTATGTGCTCTGTAACTTACTGGCCGACCTCGCCTCGCTTGCCCTGAATCCACGCCTACGTAGCGCCCGCTAAGGAGCCATAAGATGACCGCAATCACCGCGCCTGTCGCAACACACCCAAATAGCCCCCGTTGGCAACAAGCATGGCAGAACATGCGCCGCTCGACATCGGGCATGATCGGTTTAGCTGTTTTACTTCTACACCTGGTTGCTGCTGCCATCGGCCAGTGGCTCGCACCCCACGACTGGACCCTGCAAAATGGCTATATCATGTTTCAAACCCCATCGACTGAGTATTGGTTTGGTACTGATAACCTTGGGCGAGATCTCTTTAGCCGCACACTCATCGGCGGCAAAGAGGCGATCACCATCACACTACTCGGCACATTGCTGGCGATGGTGTGGGGCAGCCTAGCAGGAATCACACTCGGCTTTATCGGCGGCAAGACCGACGAGTGGCTCATGCGGTTTGTCGATGCGCTGCTCGCGATTCCATGGCTGCTCTTCCTGCTGCTGATTATCGCTTTGGTTGGCCAAAGTGGGCTGACGTTAGTACTCACGTTAGGTTTTTTCTACGGTATCGCCGTTATTCGTGTGGTGCGCGGCGCCACACTGGAATATGTGCCCAAAGACTTTGTACTAGCGGCCAAAACCCGTGGTGAGAGCAAATTCACAATCGTCACCAAAGAGCTGTTGCCCAATGTGCTGGATGCCCTGCTCGTGGAAGCGGCCATGCGTTGGGCGTGGATGTTACTCGCCTTTAGCTCACTCTCTTTCTTGGGGTTTGGTGTCGTGCCACCCACTCCAGACTGGGGGCTGATGATCGCTGACAACCGCGGCATGATCTCAATTGCGCCTTGGGCGGTTCTCTTCCCGGCACTGGCGCTATCGAGCCTCATCATCAGCATCAACCTTACCGCAGACGCGTTCGCCAAAGCGATTGGCCTTGATCGCGCTAAAGCGCCCGTATAACTGGAAAGCACCATGCACAACTCTATTTTACATGTTCAAGATTTCTCTCTGGGTTATCGCAACCGTGCTGGAGACCTTGTCTCGGTCCTACGGCACATCAACCTAGAGATCCGCCAAGGCGAATCCATTGGTTTAGTGGGCGAGTCAGGTTGTGGTAAGAGTACCTTAGCGCTTGCCATGATGGCATTTCTGCGCGGCGGATCTGAGGTGATCAGCGGCCAAATCGATTTTCACGGCGGTAACCTTTTTACCCTCTCCAGCGCGAAACTGGCGTCGCTTCGGGGAGGAAAAGTCGGCCTTATCCCACAAAATGCGGGGCAATCATTAACACCAACGATGAAGATCGAAGCCCAATTAACCGAGGCACTGCGGCTGCACTCCAACGTACCGAGCAAACAATGGCGACAACGCGCCATTGAACTGCTGCAACAGGTCCGCTTGCCCGCCCCCGAGGCGATGCTAGCGCGCTACCCACACCAACTCTCTGGCGGCCAGCAACAGCGCGTTGCGATCGCGATGGCGCTCGCCGGAAACCCTGAGCTATTGGTGTTAGACGAGCCCACCACCGGTCTTGATGTAACCACGCAGGCTCATATCCTTGAGCTGCTGCGATCCTTGCGCCTTGAGATGGGAATGACAATGGTGTTCGTGAGTCACGACCTTGGCGCCGTAGCACGCATTAGCGATCGCATCGCCGTGATGTATGCGGGCGAGATCATTGAGCTGGGGCGCTGCGCAGATGTCTTGCGCACGCCAGCCCACCCCTATACACAAAGTTTGCTGCGCGCGATCCCGCGTTTGGATGCCAAGGGGCTGCCGCCATCACTCGCAGGTTACCCACCCAAAGTGGGCTCTGTCACGCAGGGCTGCGCCTTTGCTGCACGCTGCCAACACGCAACTGGCCAGTGTCAGCAAGATGCGCAACTCTTACCCCATAAAGAGCAATGGGTGCGCTGCCACCATGTCGGCCAACTACCGGCAAGCAACACTGTTGTTAGCCATTTAGTGCCGCCTACCAAGCAAAATGCCGATACATTGCTGGATATCAGAGAGCTACAGATCAGCTATCACAAACCCGGATTTTTCGAGCAGCTACGCAACCGTCCCGCGCCGGTGGCAACCGTTGACGATATTGATTTAACTCTCAAACAGGGCCAAACACTGGCGCTCGTGGGTGAATCGGGTAGCGGAAAGTCCACCATTATGAAAGCGATTAGCGGGATTCAAACGCCCAGCCAAGGCCAAATTCAACTGCAGCAAGCTGATTTAAACCAGCCCGTTGAAAAACGTGATCGCCAGTTGAAGCGCAAGGTGCAGATGATCTTCCAAAACCCCGATGCATCGCTAAACCCAAGACATACGGTGCTCGAAATTCTACAGCAGCCATTGCGGCTCTACTTCGGACTCAATAACACCGAGTGCCGACAACGAGCAGCGGAACTACTGCAACTGGTACGCCTTGCTCCTCACTATCTAGACCGGATGCCCGGCCAGCTATCCGGTGGGGAGAAACAGCGAGTTGCAATCGCGCGCTGCTTCGCTGGTGATCCTGAGCTCGTACTCTGTGACGAAGTAACCTCAGCGCTGGATGTATCCGTTCAGGCGGCAGTATTAAAGCTGCTCAAAGAGCTACAACAAGAGAAAGGGGTCACTTATCTATTTATTGCTCATGATCTTGCCGTCGTGAAAGCGCTTGCCGATGAGGTGGCCGTGCTCTACCAAGGGCGTCTTTGTCAGGTTGGCTCCGTGGAAGCGGTCTTTGGTGGCTATCAGCACCCCTACACCTGCGCCTTGCTCAACGCCGTGCTCCAACCCGATCCGGATCATGCACCACAACTATGCGGTGATGACACCGCCGAGCAACACCCTCCTGCACAGGGCTGCGCCTATCAGCGCCGTTGTACACTCGCTGAGCCCCGCTGCCGCCAAGCAACGCCGCCGTGGCAGCAAGTTGGCGGCAACCGCATCCGTTGCCACCTCAGTTTGGATGAGCTATCTAGCCGCAACGGAATGCCAATGCTGATCGATGCAGCCAATTTTTAAGACGATATTTTCAGTTAGGAACGCAAGTTTAACGCTATGGCTATTATTGTTTACGATCTAGACCACACACTTATCGACGCTGATTGTTCTGAGCTTTGGTTACAGTATCTGATTGATACCGGCCAAGCGGGAACCCAATTGATAGAGGAAGCCGAACGGCAACGTCAGCAGTATATGAACGGCACGCTCGATATGCAGGACTACTTAAAAATGATCCTGAAAACGCATATCGGCCAAACGCCAGCTGAAGCGACCGCCGGTATCGATGACTTTATCCGCGATTATGTTGTACCGGCCATCCGCACCGATGCGCTCGCTAACATCCAGCAACATCAAGCATCTGGTGATCGCTGCGTGGTGATCTCTGCATCGGTGGATTTCCTTGTTAAACCGATCGCAAAGTTTCTGGGTATCGAAGACGCCATTGGCGTGCAGATCGAAACGCGAGCGGGCTTAATTACTGGCGCCGGTCATGAGGTGATCTGCTATCAGGAGGGCAAAGTATTCTTCTATACGCAGTGGCTACGCGAGCAAAACGAAAGCGCTGCGGGCAGTTGGTTCTATTCCGACTCACACAATGATTTACCACTGCTGGAGCATGTTGATAACCCTGTCGCGGTAACTCCGGACCCGCAACTGCTAGCGGTCAGTGACGCGCGTAATTGGCAGGTGATGCATTGGCAATAAAACAGAGAGAAAGGAGAAGCTGAGCGCGAATGCGCTCAGCGATAGGCTAATCACTTAGCTCTTAGGTAGCTTGAAGGTCCAGACAGTGCCACCTTGGTTTAGGTGTTTCACGCGCTTAGCAACTTCACCACCCCATAGCGGTACTGCGCCACCCCAACCGGAAACAACGGACAGGTACTGCTCGCCATCTTGTTCCCACGTTACCGGTGAACCCACGATGCCAGAGCCGGTGTTGAACTCATACTCCACCTCGCCAGTCTTCGCGTTCAAGCCCTTCAGGTAGCCTTCTGGTGTGCCGAAGAAAACCAAATTACCTTTCGTTGCCAGTACGCCGCCCCACAGTGGTGCGTAGTTCGTATGACGCCAGATCTCTTTACCCGTTTTCGGGTCCATGGCACGCAATACACCAATGTACTCGTCGTTCATCGGCTTGATTGTGAAGCCCGCACCTAAGTACGCCGCACCTTTTTTGTAGGCGGTTGGCTCGTTCCAGATATCCATCGCCCATTCATTTGATGGCACGTAAAACAGCTCGGTATCTTGGCTGTACGCAATCGGCATCCAGTTCTTACCACCGAGGAAGGATGGAATCGCAACAACCGACTTACCTTTTTTGCCATCAGCGGAGTCAGCAGGGTTACCTGGACGGAACGCCTCGTCGTAGATCGGGCGGCCCGTCTTCGGATCTAGGCCTTTTGCCCACGTGATTTTATCCACGAATGGGAAGCCACGGATAAAACCACCATCTTCGCGGTTAAGGACATACATAAAGCCGTTACGGTCAGCCGTTGCTGCGGCCTTAACCGTTTTGCCGCCCTCTTGATAGTCAAAAGAGATCAGCTCGTTTACACCGTCATAATCCCAGCCATCATGTGGAGTCGTTTGGAAGTGCCAAACGATTTTGCCGGTATCGGGATCGATCGCCAAACGCGATGAAGAGAACAGGTTGTCACCTGGGCGCAAGTGCGAGTTCCATGGCGCAGGGTTACCCGTACCGAAGAAAAGTAGGTCAACATCTGGATCATAGGTGCCGCCTAACCATGTTGCCGCACCACCTGATTTCCACAGATCGCCAGGCCATGTTTTACCCGCTTCACCGCCGGAGATGCCGTTCTCCATCTTTTTGCCATCTTTCCAGATGTACCCCATGTGGCCTTCAACGGTTGGGCGTGACCACGCCAGCTTACCGGTTTTCGCATCGTAAGCTTCAACTTTACCCACGATACCAAACTCACCACCGGATACGCCGGTAATCACCTTACCTTTTACAACAATCGGTGCTGCAGTGATCGAGTAGCCTGCTTTGTAGTCCTCTACCTTTTTCTTCCACTTCACCTTGCCGGTCTTGGCATCAAGCGCAACCAGCTTGGCATCTAGCGTACCGAAGATCACCAGATTGTCGTACAACGCAACACCACGGTTGATTACGTCACAGCACGGCATGATGCCATCGGGCAAACGTGCGTTGTACTCCCAAAGCTCTTCACCCGTTTTCGTATCTATAGCGAAAACACGTGAGTAAGAAGCTGTCACGTACATAACGCCATCTTTGATCATCGGCTGCGACTCTTGGCCGCGCTGCTTCTCACCACCAAATGAGAACGCCCATACCGGACGCATATCTTTTACAGTGCCTGTGTTGATCTTGTCCATTGGGCTGTAGCGCTGGCCACGCAAGCCCATACCATTTGAGACGACATCTTCCACTGTCATCTGATCTTTGAGGATATCTTCGTCAGTAACACCTGCATGAACAGCGCCCGCAACTGACATGGCTGCAACGAGGGCAGACAGTGCGAATTTCTTCATCGTACGCTCCTTTACGGATTTTATTCTTGGCTTTAGGAGAGAGTCGGGAAAATTTCCCAAATCATGCAGGCAATTGTTTTGTTTTCGAGTTTTTCCAACAATTAATCAGCCGAAGTAGTTTTCTCATCACTTGGTAGTAATACCGACCAAAGCACCGTCTCTTGCTGCGGCCTCCCGCTTTACGAATCTTTACCTAGCTTTACACGTTAAAACCTTACGAAACCAAAGGGTTAGCGGGATAATTCGCCCATAACAAACAAGGACCTAAAGATGAGCAGAGCAATTTCACTTTCAAAACTCACTATCCGCCTTCACTGGTTAATCGCTGTGGGCATGATTGGCAGTTTGGCGTTTGGTATCTATCTCGATGAGTTTGCAGCGTCTGCAAACAAAGGATCATTAATAGGCTTGCATAAATCCGTTGGCGTCATTGTGTTGCTGCTAGCTCTTGTGCGCTTGATCAATACCGCTAAACAAGGCTTGCCAACGCCGCTCTCAGAAAGCGCCGCCTGGCAACTGAGTGCCGCCAAAGTGACCCATATCTTGTTGCTGGCAGGCACACTGTTTATGCCAATATCAGGCGTGATGATGTCGGTGGGCGGTGGATACCCAGTAGGGGTATTTGGCCTGCCACTAATACCAGCAGGCGACGAGAACGAGATGCTAAGCCAGATTGGCCACGCGGTGCATGATGTTGGTGCGAACATTATGATCGCAGCGGTACTGCTACACGTTGCTGGTGCCGTGAAACATAGTCTTATTGATAAAGATGGCACGATGGCCAGAATGCTCGGTAAGCAGATCGGTAACTCTTAATCTAAGCCTTTGTTGTTGTGCCTGCACAAAACAGGCACAACAGCACTCACTACGGCTTGTTTAAGCGCTTCTCAATAGCTCGCTTTTCCCAATCGGCTCCGAACAAGTCGATCAGATCAAAAGCCCGCGCAGCATGAGATACCACACCTATCCCCCAGCCGAGCGCTGGCCAAACTACCCACCAATACCCAGAATAAGTAAATACATTGATGAGCAGCAACAAGACCATGACGCCAGTATAAGACAGGAGGTGGGAGTAGAAGCTCTTCACCGCCTTTACATGCTGACGCGCGGCTTGCTCTTCTGCTGAGGTATCTGCCACCAAGGTTTCATCACTTGCTTGAGCAACGTGCAGTTGGGCAAGGTCAACTTCAAGCACCGCAGCAATCGCTTTCAGAGACTCAGCACCCACCGTCTGGCCTTTCTCTGAACGCTGTACCGTCCTTACGCTAAGTCCTGCAACCTCTGCCAGTTGCTCTTGAGACCAGCCCCTGTTTTGCCGTAGCTGCCGAATAGTCATCACACCTCCTGTTATGTATGAATCGACTATACAACGCTATGAACGTGCGAACCACGACATAAACATGACTGTCACCTGACAGATTAATAAAATCAATATGTTAGCGACGTTACCTGATAACTTAACAGCCTGAAAGACTCCCTTGAAGGTCACCGTTTGCGCTCGGCGGCCAACTAAAAGTTAGCCTCCTCATACTTCGGATAAAGGTGGGCGACCGTTCGGGCAAACTCCCGACGGCTAAGCGCTATCTCAGCAAACTCGGCCTTGATCGGTGTTTTCATCACCTCAGTCATACTTAAGCCTGCTTGTGCAGCCTTCGTCAGCGATTGATCTAACCAGCGCAGATAGCTCTGCATCTGCGCAATAGCGCGCCCATCTTCAATCAGTGGCCCATGTCCCGGCACCATAAGGGTGTAGTCAAGTTCACCCAGTTCCGTTATCTGCTCAAGCCAAATAGCCAAGCCCGGCGTGTGTGGGGTTGTTAACGCGCGCTGATAAAACACCATATCGGCCGCAAACACGACGCCGGTTTTGTGGTCTTTAATCACTAAGTCTGCGCCGCTATGACCACTAAAGGGCATCAACGCAAGCCGATGAGACCCCAGCGTGATTTCCGATTCGGTGATGACTTTACGTGGCACTTCAACCTCTGTGGAGCGCATCCAATCACCAACCAAGCGGTACATATTTTCCGCAAAAGCATCGCCATGCTGAGCAATCTGCTCGGAAGTTTGCTTCAGTGCATAGATATCAACATCGGAAAACGCCTGATTTCCCAAGAAGTGATCAGGATGGTGATGGGTGTTCAGCACTAACTTTATCGGTTGATCCGTTGTTTGTTTAATCACCTCACGTAGCGCACGGCCATACCGAAGCGAGGGGCCCGTATCGATAACAACAACCCCCTCTTCCGTAACAATAAACCCAGTGTTGACGATGTTACCGCCATTTTCGCGCGAAAAGTCCTCAAGTTTTCCTTGTAACACATAGGTGTTGGACGCAATGAGTTGAGCTTTCAAATTGTAAGTTAACGGCGCAGCACTCACTTGCGCCGCCCCAAATACAAGAACACTAAGGAGCCATCGAATCATCATCTCTCTACCCTCCTAGAGTGCTTGCTCAAATTCATTGCCGCCATTATCCCGTAGCCAGATCATGTGCTTCTGGTTCGGATGACGCACATCCAGCGTGATCACAGGGTTTTCACTCACCGGTTGCGACAATTTTAGGCGCGCCAGATCATCACCCTGCGCGTTCCGCACAACAACCTGCTCAATGTAAAACTCAGGGATAGCATCCACTAAGCCGGTATCCATCGGGTGGATGATCTTGAACTTGTACCGCCCGCCCGTTTCGCGGGCGAAGAAACGGCTCTTCATCTCACCTAGGTGGCTCTCCCAATAGGGATTTCCGGCCCCAGTGCTTGGTGTTGTACAACCGCCACCGGCAGCATCCAGATAGCTACCGCCCATATGCCAAACGCCTGACTTGGTTAACACGGCCGCTCTAACCGCTGTTCCCTGCTGGACCTTAATACGCAGCGATACCCGTGGCACCACATCAGGATGAGGGTAGTAGGTAAAGATATGCTGAATGGGATTGAGGTCCGCCCACACAACAATGCGCTCGATCTCACCAGCCAAGTTTTGTGCATCAACGGTGATTGGCACTTGGGTCGGGTCTTCAGCAAAGGTGGGCACTTCAACTTTAACCTCAGGATCAAAGCGAAACGGAGCGTCGCCGATAAACTGCTGGCGCATATAGTCCCACAGCGGCGAGTTGAGTGGATCAGGTTCGCTGGCGTGCGCCGCCATACAGCCTAATGACAGCAGTGCCGCAGCGATAATGTGCTTAGCTCGCATAACAGGTCTCCCCTTTTATTTTTATTTTCGGGTTGTATGGATGTTAGTTTTGTTGGGTTTGGTAAAACTCCGGAAGCTCATAGCGTAAGCCGTAACGCTTGTAGATCGTCTCCATCTCACCAGACAACACCATGCCTTCGACCACATCAGCGATGGCATAGCCTAGCTGACGATAGGTGTGTTTAATCGCCATCCCGATATCCCATTTCTGCTTACCCATCGTGGGATAGCCGTTTGACGCCAGTGAGAAGTTTGCATTGGGGGCGCTGGCCAGCAGCCAATCGACCTCTGCTCGCATCGCCATAATTGCATCGACCTTTCCTGCCGACATCGCCGCATATGCAGCGCGTGCATTAGCAAAATGATGCGTGTTATCGCGCATCCGCCCACCAAAAGCAGAGGTCAGATAAAAGGCCGGTAAGCTGTCGATCTCAACGCCGATGGGATGGTATTGGAACACGGCCAAGGTGGAGACATTATCGATCTGCGTATGATCGTAAGCCACTTGCCAACTCTCACGCTGGTAAGGGCCAAACATCACAACCATATCGTTGATGACATACCCCGTTGAGTCGCGCATGTAGCTGTACTCACGATCATAGGGAACGCGCATCATCACATCAGCAATGTTTTTCAGCGCTAACGGGTTTTGCTCGTTTTTGTCCAGATAGTGCCCTTTCCAGACATTATTACGGAGATCGTCCTCTAAGTTTTCATCGGGAGTGATCCAATGGGGGCGGAACTCTAGGTTAAATGCGTTCGCGATACGCTGCCCTATCTCAACATCCACACCCTTGGGCTGGCCATCTTCAAGGTAGGAATAGGGAGGAAAATCGCGATAGAAACCCACTTTGATATAGCCGCTATCGATCACATCATCATAATAACGCGCAAACGCCAGGCTGCTATGCAGGCTGACGTTTGCGAAGATAATAGCGGTTAGTAGCGCTAACTTACTCATCGGTAGCACGCGTTTCTAGCCAAGCGCGAATCGCCCATAGCGCTTCTTGGCTGAGGTGCTCTGCCATTTTTGGCATGTAAACACGTCCATCGCGCACCGCACCGTTTACAACGCGGTATTTGAACCACTCGTCGCCCTCTATACCCGCTTCTAGGTAACGCAAATCCGGTGCTATACCGCCAGAGATAGCATCAAGGCCGTGGCAACGGGCGCAGTTTTGCGTGTAAGCAGACTCACCAATTTTGACGGCCAGGTCGCGTTTCTCGTACTCGGCGTTATATGGATTCTCGTCTAGCCACTCTTCGCCGAGTGGCTGCAAGCCTTCAACGTCGATACTTTGCGGCGTTACATCACCATGCGCAATAACTTGACCGGCGATGGCCGCGGTCAGGAAACCAACTGCTGTTAGACCTAAAGCTTTCTTATGAATAGACATCTTTCTTTCACCACTTAGTTTTTATATTCGTTGCGTGGGTTGATACCAATGCAGTTTGATCAACCGCTCTTTCTCTAAAGAGCAAACCAACGCATCTGTTTGCTCGCCGCGTCACCCTCTGCGGCTGGGATGTCTATATAGTAGGCCGAGGGCAAAATCGCCCAGAATTGTACTTTGGGTTTCAAAAACTACTCCCTTGGTAGGAAAGCCAGCACATACCGCAACTTAAGTACACCATCTGCTAACTCGCTCTACTACCTACGCACTACGCCAACGTAATTACTACGGGTTTTTTCCCTAATACCACAGGGAATTACTCCCTCAAATTCAGGTGAGACGCCCGCAATAGCGGGGCTAAATGCCGTTGTCCACTGCGCTATGCAGCGATGAGAATGAACAGAGCGATCGATTCATCGCAAGCCACGAACCTCCTGAATAAAGGGTTTTTACAATGACAAAAATAAACAAAATCGGATTGAAGCCTCTCTGCGCTGCACTCAGTTTGGCCGTTATCACAGGGGTTGCTCATGCCAAACCTGTGACATGGGACGACATTAAGAATGATGCTCAAACACCGGAAGATGTACTCGGTTACGGCATAGGCCCTAAAGCCCAGCGCTGGAGTGACCTCGCCGAGGTAAACACCACTACGATTAAGAACTTGGTACCTGCATGGTCGTTCTCGTTTGGCGGTGAAAAACAGCGTGGGCAGGAATCCCAAGCGCTGGTCCACGACGGAGTTATCTATGTCACCGGATCGTACTCACGTATCTTCGCACTTGATGCGAAAACCGGTGAAAAGCTGTGGTCCTACTCGCACCGTTTACCCGACGATATCCGCCCATGTTGCGATGTTGTTAACCGTGGCGCCGCTATCTTCGGCGATCTCGTTTATTTTGGCACCCTAGATGCCGCGATCGTTGCACTGGATAAAAAGACCGGTAAGGTCAAGTGGAAGAAGAAGTTTGCCGATCACACCGAAGGCTACACCATGACCGGTGCACCAACGATTATCAAAGATCAAAAAACAGGCAAAGTCATGCTGATCCACGGCAGTTCCGGTGATGAGTTTGGTGTTGTCGGAAAGCTGTTTGCTCGTGATCCAATGACTGGCGAAGAGATCTGGATGCGCCCGTTTGTCGAGGGCCATTACGGACGTCTCAATGGTAAAAAGAGCACGCCGACAGGCGACCCACGCGCGCCTTCTTGGCCGGATGATCCGAACTCTCCAACCGGCAAAGTTGAAGCATGGAGTCATGGTGGCGGCGCGCCTTGGCAATCGGCAAGCTTCGATGTCGAGAACAATATGATTATTGTTGGTGCGGGCAACCCGGCACCTTGGAACGGTTGGGCACGTACCTCCCCAGATGGTAACCCGGCAGATTACGATAGCCTGTACACCTCGGGCCAAGTCGCTGTTGATCCGGCTACTGGCGAGGTGCAATGGTTCTACCAGCATACGCCTAACGATGCTTGGGATTTCTCTGGCAATAACGAGCTGGTGTTGTTTGAGTACCAAGATGGCGGCAAAACCATCAAAGCAACCGGCCATGCTGATCGAAACGGTTTCTTCTATGTCGTAAACCGTGAGAATGGTGACTTCATTCGCGGCTTCCCGTTTGTCGACAACATCACATGGGCAACCCATATCGACCCAGAGACTGGCCGCCCCGTCGAGGTTGAAGGCCAGCGCCCACCTAAACCGGCACCTGGCGAGAAGCGTGGTAAATCTGTTGAAGTTTCGCCGCCATTCTTGGGAGGTAAAAACTGGAACCCGATGGCTTACAGCCAAGACACGGGTTTCTTTTACCTTGGCGCCAACCACTGGAAAGAGGACTACTGGACTGAAGAGGTTCACTACAAACGCGGTGCTGCCTATCTAGGCCAAGGCTTCCGTATTCGCAAAATGTACGACGACCATGTTGGTATTTTACGCGCGGTGAACCCAAAAACCGGAAAAATCGAATGGTCACATAAAGAGAAACTGCCACTATGGGCGGGGGTGCTAGCCACCAAAGGGGGGCTGATCTTCACCGGCACCGGCGATGGTTTCTTTAAGGCATTCGATGCTAAAACCGGCAAAGAGCTTTGGAAGTTCCAAACAGGCTCCGGCATCATCTCCTCCCCTGTGACATGGGAGCAAGATGGGCAGCAATACATTGGTGTTGCTAGCGGTTACGGCGGTGCGGTACCTCTCTGGGGTGGCGATATGGCCGACCTTACCAAGCCGGTCACGCAAGGCGGATCATTCTGGGTATTTAAGCTACCAAAGAGCTAATTCAGCCCAACTGAATCACACCCGCCCCGCTTTATGCGGGCGCGGGTTTTGGAGACTCGTTATGAAGTATTGGACCTTAGCGCTGAGCTTAACTGCCTCATCCGTAATTTTCGCCCAGCCCCCCGAAATAAACGGCTGTACACTTGAAGCAGAAGCCAAATGCGCAGGTGTTGACCTATCATTCCAAGACTTACGGCACCTAAATCTCAGCCATATCGACTTAACCGGTGCCAACCTAAAAGGCGCAGATCTGCGCCATACTATTTTAAAAAACGCCAAGATCGAGAAAGCCAACCTAACTGAAGCGAATCTTGCCCGCGCAGACCTTCGCCATGCAACCCTGCGCGGTTCCAACCTTAGCTATGCGAATCTCGAAGCGATCCAAGGCTGGGCACTATTTGGGCAAGGGGCAAACTTCTACAAGGCGAATATGCGTGGCGCCAATTTAGAGTTTGCTCGCTTTAGTGGCGCTAAGATGCAATTTGCCGACCTACAGGCCGCCAACCTTGAGATCGCCTGGATGACCAAAGTTGACCTCTCGGGCGCGAATCTTAGCAACGCGAACCTCCAAGAAGCCAAACTCAACGCGGCATCACTCGAAAACGCAGACTTCACCGGCGTGCGTCGCCATTACGCAACGTTCCAAGCCACCTATATGGAAGGCTGTAAAAGCTGTCCCTTTGACTGGTCAAAAAACTGAGTCGCGGTTTTTCCTATTTGGGATAACGATCGGCGCTCATCGCTTGGCTGTGTGGATGGCCCTCACACGGCTGAGCACTATGAACCAATATAGGTGACGGCATCTTCAGAGATTCTTACAATTTTCCGTGCAACCAACTGGTTGATAACTCCTTGTATAGCGACTTCGTTGCCCTGCAAACGCAGTTGAGAAGCGACAAAGTTACGTAAGCTCACTACCTTCTGAGGTCTCTGGGCTTTGGGCCTTAGAATTAAACGACTAATCAGCTGCTGAGTTGGAGTCTCACTTGCAGGTGAGCTCGTTTTTACTTGGCGAATAACACGGCCTGCCGCGCTGACATGGCCAATCAATGGGCCAAAGCCATTATCATTGCTTACCACTTCAAAACAGATATCGTTGTCTACTTCGGCATCCAACTTCCCAAGGTAGTAGGCTAAATGAAAATCTAAGTTGTTCGGCTGTACCTGTTTAATTTGAATAACATTCAGTTCAATCGGCTTATCGTACTTCCGTTCACCAAAATCGAGACGGGGCTGCTTAGCACCCAGAAAAACGAAAGCTTTCTCATAAACAGAGAGATCGACTTTCTCTAACCCGCCGGTATTCTCATTATCTATAAACGCCCATCTTCGCATCATTCACATCCTTGTCATCATTTGCTGCAAGTAGAGTGTATCGCAAAGATCTCCTGTCTTCGCTCCCTTTAAATTTGACGGCCTTAGCAAAACAAACAGCTAAAAAGTTCCACTAACCTCAGTTAATGCACTTGAAAATGATAATCTATATCATTTATATTGTTATAACATAACAAACGGAGGCGTAATGAAAAAAGGTATTCATCCAGACTACGACTATGTGGTGTTTCGAGATACAAGCTGCGGTCGCGAGTTTCGTATTCGCTCAACGTGCACCAGCCCACTAACAACAGTTTGGGAAGATGGCAAAACTTATCCGCTAATTAACCTAGACGTTTCGAGTGCATCACACCCGATCTACACCGGTGAAAAGCGCCAAGCGAAAGCGGAAGGCCGTATTGCACAGTTCAATAAACGTTTCGCAGGCCGCGTAAAGCAGACAAAGGAATAGAGAATGCAGGTTGTTAGTTCACTAAAGACAGCGAAGAAACGCCATAAGGATTGCCAAGTGGTCAAGCGCCGAGGCAGGCTCTATGTTATTTGCAAAAGCAACCCGCGCTTCAAAGCGCGCCAAGGCAACGTAAAGAAGAAACGCTAACACTTCAGAGGGGATACGCTGGGCTCCCCTCTATCGCGGCTTCCACAGATTCAGACTAAGCATCGGTAATTTGCGCGCCCACCTTCACCAATCCCGTCTCGATTGCAAGATGGACCAGCTCTGCAGTGGAGCTGATATTTAACTTGCTCTTCAGGATCGCTGTGTAGTTCGAAACGGTTTTGGCACTGATAGAGAGCTGCTCGGAGATCTCCTTCACGCTCAGCCCTTGGGCCAGCATCACAAAGATCTCGAACTCGCGTTGTGTCATCTCTTTTAAGCGCTTGTCTTTTTGCTCCGGGCGGGACACCGCCAACCGCATCGCGAGTTCATGCTCAACATACAGCTGACCGGCTGCGACTTTATTCACCGCTTCAATCAAGATCTCTGGTGTGCAGGTTTTCGTGATATAGCCTTTAGCACCCGCCTCTAAAGCCTGTGTCACCACTGGGATCTCGTCATACATGCTAAAGAACAGCACTTTGCTGTTTGGGCAACGTTGCAATATACGCCGGGCCGCTTCAATGCCGCTGATCCCCTGCATGTTGACATCCATTATGACCACATCCGGTTCTAGTTCCTGACTTAGGCTAAACGCTTGATCCCCGTTAACTGCCTCAAAAACTTCGCATGGCGCAAATACCGTCGAGAGCAAGCTCGCATAGCCTTGGCGAACGACTGCATGATCATCAGCAATCAATATCTTCATATTCTATCTCCCTAATCGGTACGGTTAACGATAGCCATGTTCCTTGTCCTTGGCGCTGTTCAAACTGGAGTTCACCCTCCATACAGCGGGCACGTTCGCTCATCGAGCGCAACCCTAAGCCGGTCTTATTGCGGCTTGGCGGGCTGGCGTTGCCATTGTCTTCCACCAGCAAACTCAGTTGTCCATCCACGGCACTCAGCCGTACGCGAACGCGGGTTGCTTTGGCATGTTGCGCAACGTTGTTGAGCGCCTCTTGTACAACTCGGTAGATATGTGTGTTCGTTTCATCATCGAATAAAGGCAGCGGCTCATCGATCATCATCTCGACATGCAGATGACTGTAGGTTTGCTGCCAGCGATCCACTTGGGTACGAATCGCTTCTGCTAAACCTAACTGCGCCAAAATCACAGGGTGCAACTTACGGATCAAAGCGCGGAAGCTCTGCTGCATCGCATCGCAATGCTGAGCCACATGCTCACCCACAGATTGCACAACGGCTTTGTCGTCACCACGCTGCTGGAGCAGATAAGCATGGGCACGGATCCCCGCCAAGTACTGGCCTAGATCGTCGTGCAGCTCTCTGGCAAGGTGCGCACGCTCTGTCTCTTGCAGGCGGAGCAACTCGTGGGTTAAGCGCGAGTTATCGCTTTGTGCCTCTTCCAACGCCTCCGCCATCGCATTGAAGTGCTCGGCGATAGAGTTCACCTCACTCACACCGTAGCGATCAAGCCGCGCCGTATACTGGCCTTTTTCAATAGCGTGCAGTGCGGCCAGAAAGTCAGCTACCGGACGCACCCCTTGGCGTACGCCTAGATAGATCGCGAGATTTGACAGTACAACGCTCAGGCCAAATAGGAAAAGCACCTGCTGTACCGACTCCCACACCTCTCCCAGCTCATCGCTGGGGTCCGCTTTTAACCGCAACACGCGCCCATCCGGTAGATAACGGTAATACGCCTTATCGACAATCGGCTCAATTCCCGGTATCAGATTGATAAACCACGCTGGCGCTTCTTCATCATCAGGTTCGGCTCGGTCTAATTGCTCAAATGCCGCTAAGTTCTCTGCCATCTCTAGCTGAACGTGGCGCGAGTCACCTCCGAGCACTTCTTTAAGCAATACCTCATTTTCACCCGCCAGCGTTAGCAACTGGTGGGTGAAGCTGACACCTGCAACCACCTCGCGCTTAATATCTTTGGCCGCTTGCCCGAGCATAAAATAGAGCGTAATCACTAAAACAGCGGTAAAAACACCCGCAACCAGCAGGTTAAGTCGTAAAACTGCACTCATCTATTCATTCCTGCAAAGGCAATCGGCCTGTGCTCGTCGCCAACAATATTCATGCATATTTACACATAAAGCGCTGATTTAAGATGTAAAACGAAAGCCGTACTGATGCAGTATGCCCAATGCAAACACCGCAACAGAATGCTTCCTAGGATGGAATAGGCGTGGCACTAAAGTACTGGTTAGCGCCCGAAGAGGCTCTCAGCTGCCGAGTTTAACAACGCCTGCATCGATAGCGATGTGGACTAGCTCAGCGGTGGAAGAGGCATCCAGCTTACTTTTGATAGTGGTGACGTAATTGGAAACCGTTTTGATATTCAGACCCAGCGTGTCAGAAATCACTTGGTTATTCTGCCCACGCGCGAGCATGACAAACACCTCAAACTCGCGCAGGGTAAGCTCGCGCAATAGCCCTTCTGTCACGCTTTGGTTATTGAGCGCCAGCTTCATCACGAGGTCATACTCGATAAAGATTTCGCCCCGGCTAATCTTGGTGACGGCCTCCAGCAGTGTTTTCGAGGAACCCGACTTTGTTATGTACCCCATAGCACCGGCATCAAGGGCCTGCTTCACCATTAACGCCTCGTCATACATGCTAAAGAACATGATGCGGGCCTCACGGTCTGCTTCGAGAATGCGTGTAGCCGCCTCGATGCCGCTAATTCCCGGAAGGTTGATATCCATAATCACCAGGTCTGGGCGGTGCTCTGTGTAAAGCTGTGCCGCTTGCTCACCGCTTGAAGCCTCGAGAATCTCGCATGGAGAGATCACAGTGGGCAGAACACTGGCATAGCCTTGGCGTACAACCGAATGGTCGTCGGTGATAAGAATTTTCATTAGATGTCCGTCTCGGGAAGGAATACCCGCATGCTACCATCGAATGAACATTTTGTTTACATCGATAGTTATCAGCCATCTAATAGCAAGGGAGAGACGCGCGACACTAGGAGCGTCGCGCGTTGGCGGCGTTACTTGATGTTAAAAACCCCAGCCATGCCTTTCGCTTCCAAGCCCTCGGCAAAGAACTCAAATTTCCCAGGCTTGATCGGCACAAAGTAGATCTCTGCCTCGCCCTCTTGTTCAAACTCAAGCTCAGTCAAGCTCACCGCTTTGATCTCCATATCACCCGCCTCTACCTTGCGCAGGAAGATCGAGTTAAAAAAGCCCGGCGCTTTCACTGCATACTCCGTTTGGCCACTGGAGATCACTTTTAGCTTGTAGGATTTGCCGGTCTCGAGTTGATACTCTTTGTGTGACAGATGGTAGCGGTTGTCTTCTGTTCCTAGCACCAGATCAGGTAGCTTGGTGGGTCGGCGTGTTAGATCACCTTGAGCTGCCGCAATCGTACTCGATACACCCATTACTGCCGCTAAACCTGCCAAACCTACTGTTTTTAGAATCGTCATATTGCCACCTCTACTGATGCGCTGTTGTTTTTATGTGGCTCTATGCTAAACGCCGCTCTGGGTAAAAGAATGCTACTTCCGAACTAATTGATTTCTACTTTCTTCATATTCCTGCTTCACGATTTCCCACCTATGCTGGGCAAAAATCATAATAAATAGAAGTTATCGACGATGATAAACACCAAGAACGCCCTTGCCAGTGCACTGTTAGCCGCCTCGCTCACCTTTGCCAACCACAGTGCTGCACAACTCGATATTCCTATCACCTACTTACACCAAGAGGTTGATACCGGCCCGGTACTGTCCAATGTACTACCCGAACCCGACGATGCTGGGCTGCAAGGTGCAGCACTGGGCATTAAAGACAGCAACACCACAGGGCGCTTTCTCAAACATCACTATGCGCTCAACAGCTTTTCCAAAGCCGATACCAGCGCTTTAGTCGACATAGCGCAGCAACGCTTCCGCGCGGGTGACCGCTTCTTCGTAGCCAACGTGCCAACTAAGACGCTACAAGCACTACAAACTGCACTTGGGCCTGAGGCGCTGATCTTTAACGCAGGTAGCGCAGACGATGCGCTCCGCCAATTTGCCTGTGCGTCTAACACCTTACACACACTGCCGAGCCGCGCCATGTTAACCGACGCGTTGGCACAGTGGTTGAAAGCTAAGCGCCTTGATGAAGTTTTAGTCATTACCGGGCCAAACGCGGAAGACAAAGCGTACACCGCCTCGTTCGAGCGCGCCGCGAAACGCTTTGGACTCAAAATTGTGGCAAAGAAAGACTGGACCTTTGATAGTGATCTTCGCCGAACCGCCCAAAAAGAGCTGCCACTCTTTACTCAAACCGATGATTACGATGTGGTGTTTGTCGCTGATGAGCGTGGTGATTTTGGCGAATATGTGCTTTACAACACCTGGCTTCCACGCCCAGTCATTGGTACACAGGGGCTCACTCCGGTGGCGTGGCATCGCGTTGTGGAACAGTGGGGAGCGGCGCAGTTACAGAGCCGTTTCGACAAGCTCGCCAAACGCTGGATGACGCCTAAAGACTATGCAGCATGGGCTGCGGTTCGCTCCGTTGCAGAAGCTGTTACGCGCACCAACAGCGCCAGCTTTAGTGAGGTAAAAAGCTATATTCGCTCGGATAAGTTTCAGTTGGCTGGCTTTAAAGGACGCAAACTGGACTACCGCGATTGGAACGGGCAGCTACGCCAACCCATCCCGCTGGTACATCCACGCTCGCTTGTTTCTCAGTCACCACAAGAGGGGTTTCTACACCCGAAAAATGAACTGGACACCCTTGGCTTTGACCGCCCAGAAGTGAACTGCACAGCACAATAAGGAGTTCCCATGACACAACGTACATCGCTTACCCTACTCACCAGCGCTATGCTGCTTGCATCCTCCTGCGCAATGGCTCAGTTAGCCTATGTATCTAATGAAAAGGACGACACCATCTCGGTGATCGATCTGAAGTCGCAAACCGTTACAGACACGATCGATGTGGGCGAGCGCCCGCGTGGGATTCTGTTCTCCAAAGACTACTCTAAGCTGTACATCTGTGCCTCAGATTCCGACACCGTACAGGTGATGGATGTGGCCACAAAAACCATTATCAAAGAGCTACCCTCTGGTGAAGATCCGGAGCAGTTTGCACTGCACCCGAATGATCGCCACCTCTACATCTCCAACGAAGATGATGCGCTGGTCACCATTGTTGATACCGAAACCAGTGAAGTGCTGGCCCAAATTGATGTGGGTGTCGAGCCCGAGGGGATGGCAGTTAGCCCTGATGGCAAAATTGCCGTCAATACCAGCGAGACCACCAACATGGTTCACTGGATCGACACCTCGACTTATGAGTTGGTGGACAATACCTTGGTTGACCAACGCCCGCGCCATGTGGAGTTCAGCAAAGACAGTAAAATTCTTTGGGCCAGCTCCGAGATCGGTGGCACCGTCTCAGTGATCGACGTGGCTAGCCGCCAGATCTTTAAAAAACTCACATTTGAGATCAAAGGTATCCACCCTGACCGCGTACAACCGGTTGGTGTACGCCTAACCGATGACGGCAAGTACGCGTTTGTGGCCTTGGGACCTGCCAACCATGTGGCGGTTGTCGATGCGCAAAACTATGAGGTGATCGACTACATATTAGTGGGCCGACGTGTATGGCATATGGACTTTAACCAAGATCAGACCCAGCTGCTGACAACCAACGGCATCAGTGGCGATGTGTCCATCATCGATGTCGATAAGATGAAAGCGGTTAAGAGTATCAAGGTTGGCCGTTACCCATGGGGTGTGCGCGTCAAGCCTGAGTAGTTCTGGCCTAGCATCAGTCAGCACAAGGAGTATTATGAGTATTTCGGTTGAGTCTTTAAGCTTTGCTTACGGCCCACGTAACGCCCTGAAAGGTGTGAGCTTTCAGCTCACGCCGGGGCGTTTTCATGCGTTGTTAGGCCCAAATGGCGCGGGAAAATCCACACTGTTCTCGCTTATCACGCGGTTAAATGCGTTACAGGATGGCGATATCTGTATCGATGAACTTAGCATTCGCCAACAACCTGCTAGCGTCATGCAGCGAGTTGGAGTGGTGTTTCAGCAAAGCTCTCTTGATCTGGACCTTACCGTTAAGCAGAACCTCTATTACCACGCCGCCTTGCATGGCATCTCGCGCCAGCACGCAAAACCCTTGGTTGAGCGTGAGTTAACCCGCATGGAGATGGCCGATCGTGCCAACGATAAAGTGCGGGCTTTGAACGGTGGCCACCGGCGCCGCGTCGAAATCGCACGGGCGCTTATGCATGCCCCCGATATTTTATTGCTGGATGAACCCACTGTCGGTCTGGACCCACAAACCCGTTTGGCACTGTGTAATTACGTAAGAGACTTGTGTGAACAAGATCACATCACAGCGCTATGGGCCACCCATCTCATGGAAGAGATTCAGCCGCATGATCCGGTGATTTTGCTTCACAAGGGCGAGGTGCTGATTAATGGTCACGCTGATGATCTTCTGGAGCAGTCAGGCTGCAGCCACTACAGCGATGCGTTCCATGTACTCACGAGTACTGACAAACAGAGGGGAGCCGCATGAACCTGAGCGCAGCTTGGCACTGCTTTCAAGGCGTTTTGATCAGAGAGTTTTTACGCTTTATACAGCAGCGTTCGCGGTTTCTGAGCGCACTGGTGCGCCCGTTACTATGGCTAGTGGTCTTTGCGGCAGGCTTTCGCGCTGCGCTGGGTATCTCGATCATTCAGCCATACGATACTTATATCACCTATGAAACCTATATCGCGCCGGGGCTTTGTTGCATGATTTTGCTCTTTAACGGTATGCAAAGCAGCCTTTCGATGGTCTACGACCGCGAAATGGGCAGTATGCGTGTTCTGCTGATGAGCCCATTACCACGCCCCTTTCTACTGCTCTGTAAGATGGTGGCAACGGCGCTCATCTCCCTTACACAGGTTTATGCATTCTTGCTAGCGGCCCTGTTGGTGGATGTTGAGCCCCCGCTGATTGGCTACGTGACGGCACTACCTGCGTTGCTGCTCGTAGCGCTACTGCTCAGTTCTCTGGGCCTGCTGTTATCTACCCAGATTAAACAGCTGGAGAACTTTGCTGGGGTTATGAATTTCGTCATCTTCCCCATGTTCTTTCTCTCATCGGCCCTCTATCCACTTTGGAAAATGCAGGAGGCCAACGATTGGCTCTACACCCTGTGCGCAATCAACCCCTTCACCTACGCGGTCGAACTGGTGCGTTTTGCGCTGTATGGCCAACTCAACACCACCGCTTTGCTGATAACACTCGGGGCAACCGCCATCTTTACATCATTGGCAGTGCTTGGGTTTAGGCCTCGTAAGTCAGGGCGTTAAACTACAGCGTCGGACGCAACGTTTGCAGCCGGCGCAAGCTCAACAGCCCGAAAATAGGCCCCGGAATCAGTAGCCACATGACCCACTGCACCGGCACGTAGGTCAGCAGCCAGCCGGTTAACTGCACCGCTATAATCGTGATGGTAAAGCCGACGGCATTGATCATCGTGAGGGCACTCCCCACTGCATCGCTGGGCGCCGTTTGCGCAGATAGAGAGGAGAACTGCGGCGAATCAGCCGCCACTGACCAACCCCACACCAACCAGAAAAAGAGCACCAGTGCGAACAGGTCAGACGCAAAGATCAACGGTGATAATACACAGCAACACCCAGAAACCGCCAAGTTCACGGCAGCCACACGGCGGCTTCCGGTGCGAAGAGAGACATAACCTCCCACCATACAGCCCAGCCCGCCGATTCCAATGATCACAAATGCCCACAGTGAAACCGATAGATCTTGATGGTGTTGAGCGCTCCACGCGAGCAACCAGTAAGGTACCAGCGCATACACCGCGTAAAGTTCCCACATATGCCCGAAATAGCCGCCTGCACTGGCACGCAATGCGGGCTGGCGGCTAGCCGCGATAAGTCCAGAGAGCCGCAACGGCGCACCCCGATGCATCGCTGGCCCATCCGGCACTCCGAATAAAATTACCAAACCACCGATAAACGAGGCAGCACTGCACAGGTAGATCACATAACGCCATTGCTCCGCCACCAGCGCTGAAAACAGATGCGCCGATGCCGTACCTATCACTAGCGCACCCACCAAGAAACCGAGCGCCCTACCCAAGCCCTCCGGATACCAAGCGCTCGCTATCTTCATTCCGACCGGATAGACACCGGCAAGAAAAAAGCCACCCAGAAAACGCAACAATAGAATATCTTCGAGAGTTTCAGCCCACAGCGCGATTAAGCTGTTAAAAAACGCACCGCCCAAAGCGGATAAAAAGAACAGCACACGCGGCGACAGACGATCTGCTAGCGTTAGCACGGCAAATACTAACGCTCCGACGATAAAACCTAACTGGACTGAGTTGGTGAGCGGTGCAACTGCACTATCCGCCAGCCCCCACTGCTCTTGCAGCACGGGTAAAATGGCATTACCCGCAAACCAAGTGGATGTGCCTAACAACTGAGCCAAGACGATACATGGCAATATATAACTGGGCCGCTGTAACATCAGCGTTCTCCTTGAACAGCATCGCGGCAACAAGCTTGCCAATCATGGTGGGGATCACAAACAACGCCCCAACATTCGCAATCAAAGCAGCTAGGACGATATTTCAATAATTTCAAGTTACGAAGATCACTTGTGCAGCAAAATAGTACTTTCGTACCTGTTTTTTGAACCGATAGTACACTGTTGGTAGCACCTTCAGCACGGTGTAATAGGGTATAAAATAATAAAAAGGTTACCCTCAATGGCGATGTTGGCAAGGTGGGCAGCGGCCATTACGATGATGGTGGCTGTACTAAGTGTTGTGCTGTTTATACCAAGACTCTATGCTGCCTCTCAAGGCATCGATAACCGCTCAACCGCAGTTGACGACTTCGAGCTGTTCTCCTTTGATGGCTATCGGTTGTATCGCTATCGTAGCCCAACACCGCAGGAGAGCGAATATGCCACAACGCTGGATACTCCGGCGCTCGTCGCACAGCTGCAAGGCACTACACCGCCGCTGTTGCTCGACGTTCAGCCAACAACGTGGAACCACATATTTATCCAGCAAACGCCCCGCTATCACTTACCCGGCAGTCATTGGTTGCCCAATGTGGGAGCGGGCGAACTAGCACCAGACTGGCTCGCTTATTTTCGTAACCACTTGGCGCGCTTGACGCAGCACAACCTTCAACATCCCGTTGTTATCTACTGTACAGCGGATTGCTGGATGTCTTGGAACGCGGTTAAACGCGCGGCTAGCTTCGGTTACACCCAGCTTTACTGGTATCGAAATGGTACGGATGGCTGGGCTGAGCATGAGAGAGCATTGGTAAAAGCCACACCAGTGCCCTTTAAAAGAGATGGACAATAAGTGCGGTTCCACAGAGTATAAGCGCTGCCGGTAACCGCCGACTAAAAAAATATAACTATAAGCGTGGGAGATGTGTGTTGTGTATAGGATCTTGATTGCAGATGACCACCCTCTGTTTCGTGAAGCGATCATCAATGTCATTGAAAACAGCTTCCCAAACTGTGAAACATTGGAAACTGAAGATCTCGATAGCGCATTACAAATTGCGCAAAATGAGGACGAACTCGATCTTATTCTGCTTGATCTAAACATGCCGGGCATGAACGGCTTGAACGGCCTTATTACCCTGCGTAATGACTTACCAACGATTCCCGTTGTTATTGTGTCAGCCGAAGAAGATAAACAAACCGTACTGCAAGCGATCACCTACGGTGCCGTGGGCTTTATCACCAAGTCATCGCCCCGAGATCAAATGACCGATGCACTAGAACAGATTTTAGCCGGTAACGTCTACCTACCCTCCGACATTATTCGTTCTAGCCAACCAGACAATCGACGCAGCCAGCGTAAGGATGATAACCAGATTCCGCCAGAGCTACTGTCATCCCTAACGCGTCGTCAGCTGCTGGTTTTAGAGCGCATGTCTAAGGGTGAATCGAATAAGCAGATCGCGTACAACCTCAATATTGCTGAAACCACAGTTAAGGCGCACGTATCCGCCATTTTGCGCAAACTTGGCGTGCATAACCGCATTCAAGCAGTCCTATCGGCGGGCAATATCGACTTTAACGAATACCTCAAACGTTAAAATAGCTGCCCCTTGGCGCAGGCTGTTACTCCACTGAACTAACGGCCTGTTTACTCTCCAACAGGTGGATCAGCGTTGTTTTCAGCTTCAGCGGTTTCACCGGCTTATGTATCAGGTGATAGCCCAGCCCGCGTACCTCTTGGTTAAGCTCTTTACTGTAGTTTGCCGTAATCATCAGCACAGGAATGGCCTCAGCAGCTCTGGTCAGTACATCACGTGCAGCATCCACACCATTGCAGCCATTATCGAGATGATAATCGGCGATCAAGATATCCGCTGTTTCATTAAACTGAACTTGCGCAGCCAAATGCGCGAAAGATAGCGCGGTTGTCACCTCACAACCCCACCCCTCTAACAGCATGCTCATCCCTTGGCAGATCGCCTCATCGTTATCGATTAACCAGATGCGCGCACCGGATAAGCGCTCCGTCACCAGCGGCATAATAGGGCCTGATAGCACCGGCGCTTGCGCTTTCACTTTCGGGACTTTAACCGCGAATACCGAACCCAACCCCTCAATGGAGCGAGCCCGAATTTCATGCCCCAGTACCCGTGAAATTTTATCCACAATCGCCAAACCAAGACCCAAGCCACGCTCACAACCGGGGCGTTCGGGCTGGAGCCGTTTGAACTCCTCGAAGATTGCATTCAGCTGCCCCTTCGGAATCCCAACACCAGTATCATGAACCTCTATCCATACATCATCACCAACGTGACGACAGCCTAGCAGCACCTTGCCATGGCTGGTGTAGCGGATGGCATTAGTTAAAAAGTTACGCAAAATACGCGCTAACAGCTGCGAGTCAGTACGCACGGTAACGCGTGAATCCACCCAGCGAAAGCGCAGCCCTTCGGTGCTTGCGAGCTGCTCGTACTCGGCAGCCAAGGTGCTCATCAGGTTTTGCAGACTGAAGTCGATAATATCTGGGGTCACGACCCCCGCATCCAGCTTGGAGATATCCACCAGCGTGCGCAGCAATGACTCGACATCATCCAGCGAATTAGAAACCGACTGCGCTAGTGCGAAACGCTTCGGATCTTGAATCTGCTCGGTCAGCGCCCCAGAGAAGAGCCGCGCCGCATTCAGTGGCTGCAACAGATCATGGCTCACCGCCGCCAAAAACTTAGTTTTGGATAGGTTGGCCTGCTCCGCCTCTTGTTTTGCTTCACGCATACGCGACTCAGCTTCGACCCGCTCAGTGATCTCTGAACGCAGCTTTGCATTCACGGCGGTCAGCTCTGAGGTGCGCTCCTCTACCCGTTGCTCCAGCAGTTGGTGCGATAGCTCTAGCGCCTCAGCTGAGCGGCGTCTTTCGGTGATGTCACGAATCATGACAAAGAAGCCGTCGGGATTGCCATCAGCATCGATGTTGGCCACATAAGATTTGAGCATATAGCGGTCTTCACCGAGGCCGTTTCGCTGCCACGCTTCAAAGGTCACACTCTGCCCCGACAGCGCTTTATCAATGTAAGGGCGCAGCCGCTCATACTCTTCACGGGTATAGATCGAGAAGATGTTACTGCCGTTTAAGCTGTTGCTCTCTAGCCCGAACCACTGGTTATACACCTTATTGGTAAAACGGAAATTAAGTTGCTGATCTAAGAACGCAATCAATGCTGGTACATTGTCAGTAATCAGCCGGATCCACTGCTCACTCTGACGCAAGCTTTCGGCATATTTATGGCGCTCAGTGATATCTGTATAGGTATTCACAAAGCCACCTTGCGGCATGGGGTGGGTGCGTACCTCAATCACCTGCCCATGCACACCACGCTGTTCAGACGCGAGCACCTTACCCTGCTGCGCGGCGGTCAGTGCATGTTGCAAAATTGCATTGTTGCCTAGCATCAATGCAGCAAACGGCGGGTAACTCTCTACTTCAGATAGCGATACGCCGGTCAGATTTAAGAAACGATCGTTCCAAAGCTCAACACGGCCCTCCGATGTCACCAGCACAACCCCTTGCGAGAGGTTATCAACGGCATTTTGCAAAAGCTTGGTTTTCTGCGCTAACGCGTGCTCTTTTTCTGCGGTTTCCCGCGCTTTAATCGCCGTGATATCGGTAAAGAGGATAACCAAACCACCATCTTGGGTCAGGCGCTCAGACATCTGCACCCAACGGCCGTTACATAGCCGATACACACGGCTGCCCGATACATCCGCGGGGTACTCTTCATCGATCAAGCCACTCTCATGAGCTAGGCGCGTAATATCGGCGATGGTCACGCCAGTTTCAATCTCTTGACCCGTGGCGGCCCACACTTCGCGGAAATTGCTATTAAACAGCACAATACGCCGCTCGCGATCAAACAGCACGAAGGCATCAGAGATGCTTTCAATAGCATCTACTAAACGCTGGTTCGCTAGCGCCGCTTCGTTATTGGCATGCTTTAAGGCACGGTGGCTGGCTTTAATTTCACTGAGGGCAAGGTTGAGCTCCTCGGTACGCTCGCGCACCTGTTCAGCCAGTACAACAGAGTGCTCAAATGCCGAATAGGGGTTTGCACCTTGGCAGCCACCCGCTTCAACCCGATCAACCAACACCGAGTTGATCTTCCTGAGTTTGCGGTTATCGTTCTCTAGTTGCGCGATGTACGCCCTTAGTTCAGCCTCATTCATGGCGGTGGCTCCCGATCGCTACGCCGGTAAAGGTTTGATTGATATGCATCCCTTCATACTGCTCACCATAGGTATTGAAGCCGATCACACGGTGCTGTTGTAGAAGATCAGAAACCTGCTCAGAACACCCACGTAACTCACACTCCATACGCCGCAAAAAGCAATCACAGCCAATAATGAGCTGCGGCTCGCCAATACGCGACTCGATCGACTCTAGTGTCTGGACTAAATTCGCCGCCAGATCTTGCGGCTGCATCACCGTTAAGACGATGCCGTTCTCCACCGCGCAGTAAAACTTGAGGCTTAAATCGGGGTTCACTTGCTGAATCGAGCGTACAAAGTAATCATCGCCTAGCTTCACCGCCACGGGGTTTAGCGCAAACACCTCATGATTGAGCGCTGCCACCGGTACGCCAATCGCGCGCGCATACTCAAGCGCAGCGGGCTCGGCATTTAGCTCATAAACACAGCGCCCCTCGGCATCAGCTTCGGTCACCACCAGCTTTTCAGACGGCTCCCCCATATGGTGGGTGGTAAACACCTCAAACTCGTAAGTGGTGTTTACGAGCATAATCACAGCAGCATCGGTAAGGAAACGGCCTTGGTAGTAGACATGTGTCTTCGCAAGATGGATGTCATCTCCCGCCGAGCCACCGAACACAGGGATACTACCCAGCACAGAGTTGAGCGTTGCAAGGACTCGTTCCTCTTGGATCGATAGTCCATCCAGCAACGTAATAGCAAATGAGCGGCCTTTTATCGGCGCTATATCCCGCTCACGACAGTTCTGAATGAGGCCATCCACAAGCAGCTGGGCATCGGTGAGCTTAAACGAGTCGAGATCCTCTATCGGGGCTGCCGATATCGCGAACGCGTCTTGGCAAAAGCCGATTGCACTAATGCAGCCCTGCCCATACCCATCAGCAGTTATCTCACCCGCAGTGGTGCAGCCGACGATATCAACCGTTGGAAAAGCGCTATTGAGAGCCTGAGCCAAGGCATCGAGTGGATACTCGGCGGAGCAGAAAAAAAGCACAAACCCGAGCTGCGTATCACTGAGTTGGCGTTGCAGCTCATGGGCGGCAACGGCAGGGTCTTGGCTATAGGAGGCGGCTTGTATAAATGGTTTATTCATCAAAATTCAGACCCACCCAGCGGAGATATTCTCACTATTCTAATCGCTGCTATCGCGCACCCATATACTACTTCTGACCCCTCAGGCGAGATGAGTCAGCAGCGCACGTAGCTTGCTCGGTTTAACCGGTTTATTGAGTACCGGCAGCGCCAAACGTTTAAACTCAGCACGACAGTCTGCACTGCGGTCAGCAGTCAGAACCGCCGCAGGCAGCGCTAAACCAAATTGTTCACGGAGCCAGACAATCGCATCGGTGCCTACTTTGCCGTGATCTAGGTGGTAATCCGCCAAAATCACTTCAGGGGCAACATCTTGATGACGACACGCCTCAAGCGCTTCAGCTGCACTCGCTGCCGTGACCACGTTGCAACCCCACTGCGAGAGCAGCGCCTGCATACTCGCCAGAATGTTCTCTTCATTATCGATGACAAGAACCGGCAACCCTTGGAGCCGATCCTGTACTGGCATACTGAAAGAGCTAATCAGCATCGAAGGCGCTTGGTTCTGTGCCAGCGGCACATCGATAGCAAACATAGAACCTTTACCCGCCACGGATGAAACTTCGATGGGGTGATCGAGCATCTTGGCGATACGATCGACAATGGCCAAACCTAACCCAACACCCTGGCGCTCTTTCATGGTATGGCACTCAAGCTGCTGGAACTCTTTGAAGATATCGTCCTGCTTCTCTTGAGGAATACCGGTGCCGGTATCCCAGACTTGGATACTCAGCGTATCTGCACGGCGGCGACAGCCCACCAAGACACGGCCCCGCTCGGTATAACGGATAGCATTGCTGATAAAGTTACGAATAATGCGTAGCAGCAAGCGTGAATCACTACGCACGACCGCTTGGCTATCACAGGCGCTAATCGTTAAGCCTTTATCCTCTGCCACTGGCGAAAACTCGCCGACCATCGAGCGGATCAACTGGCTGACGCGAAACTCGCTAATGTCCGGTTGTACTGCGTTTTGGTCGAGCTTAGAGATATCTAGCAGGTCTGTAAGGAGGTCTTCGGCGTTCTCAAGCGCCAGATGAACACGCTCAACTAACTGTCCATCTTGCTGCGCTAGCGGGCGTTCGCGCAGAGCAGCGATCAGCAAACGCGCTGCGTTCATCGGTTGCAGCAGATCGTGGCTCGCCGCAGCAAGGTATTTATCTTTGCTGTGGTTCGCCTCTTCCGCTGCCTCTTTGGCCACTTTCAGCTCACGTTGAGCTAGCTCTCGCTCTGAGATCTCTTGCCATAGCTGGTCATTGAGCTTCACCAGCTCCCGCGTACGGCTTGCCACCCGCTCTTCCAGCTCTTCGTTTAGTTCCTCAAGGCGGGCTTGGGTTTTCTTACGTTCGGTTATGTCTTGAACGAAGGCTTCAATCGTTGGCTGTTCTTTATCAGCGTGGCGCAGCAAGGCATTGATCGAGACATGGACACACTCGCCGTTATAGCGGCGAAACAGCGTTTCAAAACAGAACACTTTGCCAGACTGTACCAACTGATAACGGAACTCTTCGTACGCATCAGTACAACTGAACAGACGTGATTCGAGCTGCGTGATATCGCGGCAAAACGTCGTTGCGTCTGGGTAGCCACACAGTTGCACCATAGCAGGGTTTGCCAGCAAGATTCCGCCATCTAAAGCGACCTGTAAAATGCCCTGCTGGGCGTTTTCAAAGAGCCACTCGTAGCGGTTCTTCTCCGCCTCAAGCTCATCCAGCTTGCCCACCAGCTCAGAGTAATAGCTTTTTCGGGCAGAGTGATTGCCAAGCCCGATCAGATTGGCAAATGCTTGATCTGGATTGTCAGAGTGCTTCTTCATATACCGCTTCTACATCACGCTGATTCGATTTGCGCGGGTTGGTAAGAATACATGGATCATGTAGTGCTTTTTCGGAGAGTGTCGGAATATCCGTAAGGCTCACACCACTCTCGGCTAGACGCTGGGTCAAGCCCACCTCTTGCTTCAGCGTTGTGACACGGCCGATCAGTGCTTTTTTTACCTGCACCGTGGACATACCGCGCGTATCGATCGCCAGCGACTCGGCAATTACCTTAAAGCGATCTTCAGCTTCCTTGTAGTTAAAGCCGATCACATGCTCTAGCAGCATGGCATTACATAGCCCGTGAGGCAGGTCTAAATAGCCTCCCAAACTGTGTGACATCGCATGTACTGCACCAAGAATCGCGTTGGAGAAGGCTAATCCCGCTTTCATCGAGCCCAACATCACCTGTTCGCGCAACCGGATATCGGAGGGATCGTTGACCAGTGCTGTCAGGTTTTCGTTGATCAGGCGAATCGCATCCAGTGCATGCATATCGGTCAGCGGGCCCGCACCTGTTGAGACAAAGGCTTCGATTGCGTGCACCATCGCGTCCACACCCGTGCAGGCACTCAAAAACGGATCCATCGTGACGGTGGTTTCTGGGTCAATCAGCGCAACATCTGGCACAACCGCTTTACTAACAATGGAGATTTTCACCTGATCAACAGGATCAGAGATAATCGCAAACTGTGAAACATCGGCTGATGTACCCGCGGTGGTAGGAATGAAGATCAGTGGCGGGATCGGCAAGTGGATCGTATCGATACCTTCGTAATCCAGAATGTGCCGCCCGTTGGCACTGACGATACCAATGCCCTTTGCACAGTCCATCGGGCTGCCGCCGCCAATGGCAACGATCACATTGCAGTGATGCTCTTGATAAAACTGCGCACCTTGCATCACCTCTGACGTACGCGGGTTGGGCGAAACATCCGTGAAGCAAACATAATCGATATCAGCCGCTTCAAGCAGGTCACATACCTCCTGCAACCATCCGGCTTCTGCCACGCCAGGGTCCGATACCACTAGCACCTTACGGGCACCAAAATTCTTCGCGTAGTTGGCGACCGAATTTCGGGCCCCAGCACCGAAGATAATTTCTGGGGAAACAAACTTCCTCAGATTCGAAATATCGCTACTCATCGACTCTACTCATTCCACTTCCACTATCCGATGTGACGTTCGTTTTTATTATTTTTTAGCTGATCGCGCAGTGTAACGTAAACGATGGATCACGTCGTGATTCGCAGCAGCTCCACAGCGCCCGCTTTCACTATATTAGCGATGTTGCGAACGCAAAAATGGGTTTGCTTTGTGCAAAATCTAGCGGCAAAAAAAAGCCTGCAAACGGCAGGCAAAACGACGGTAAGAGCATTAGATAGGCAACTCACAGCCTCAGAATGATCAGTAAGCGAAGAGCGCGTACTTCGTGCCCTATTCTTGATCAGTTTTGCCAACAATGCTGCTATGCAACAGAACGATTCCAATTACTACTTTGGTATACGGCCCATCGATCGTTAAATATCCACCTGATTGTGGAGAGATCGGCGGTAAAACGCTAACTCTTGCTCCAACACCCACGCCGCGTTCTTAGCCTGACGGAAGCCATGCGCCTCATCCTCAAAGTAGTGAGCCTCTACCCGCTTGCCTTGTGCTTTAAGCGACGCCACCATCGCTCGCGTTTGCGAGGCCAATACCACCGCATCCTGTTCGCCTTGAAAAAAGATCACTGGGCACTGTATCTGGTCTGCCGCATGAACAGGCGCACGCTCTTGATAACGATGCGCATCATGAACGGGATCCCCAATCAACCAACTCAAATAGTGTGACTCAAACTTGTGGGTCGCCGCATTTAACAGCAGCGGGTCAGTCACGCCGTAGAGGCTCGCACCGCCTGCGAAGCAATTGAGCTTGCGCATAGCATTGAGCGCCGAATATCCGCCCGAGCTGTTGCCGCGTATAAATATCCCCTGCGGGTCGATCTTCGCATGATCCACCAGCTCCACCACCGCTTGGCGGATATCCGCCACTTCAAGCTCTCCCCACTGGTGCTGTAGCGCAGCACGATAGTTGCGCCCGTAGTTAGCACTACCGCGGTAGTTAAGATCCAAAACGGCAAAACCACGCTGCGTCCAAAACTGAATTTTGAGGTTAAATACCGGATAGGTCGCCGCGGTCGGACCCCCATGCAGAAAGATCACCAACGGCCTCTGTTCTACTACTGAAAACTGCTGATTGGCGGGCTGATAGAGATACCCATAACAACGGTGCTGATCAGCACCAAACTCGAACGGCTGTGGTAAGGCACAATCATCGCGGGCGAGTGACTGCTCGTTACCACGTAATACCGTCACCTTAGCGTGCGTAAGATCAATGGCGATAACCGCCGTTAAGCGCTCAGTGCTGCCCGCAACACAGATCAGCCTGTTGCCCTGCACAGCGAGAGAGCGAAAGTGGTTAAAGGCCGTTGATAATGCTTGGCCATCGATACACAGCTCACTGCCTTGGTGATGCAGCTTTACCGAACAAAGGCTGCCCTCACCGCTAAAACCGTAGTGGCGCAGCCCCGCTTGCCAAGGCGCCATGATCATATCGCAATGATCTATCAGTATTGGCGTTAAGCCATCGGTTTCCCAGCGATAAAGATTCCACCAGCCTTCCCGGTCAGTCATCAGGTAGAGCTGGCCTGCGGCATCAAACTGAGGCTGCGACAGCGCCTCAGGCAGTTGATCGCCGATGCGTGCTAGTGCCGATAGATCGCCAGTTGGTAATACCTTAGCGCGGTAAGCGTAAGTGGCCGTCCAAGGTTGATGGGGGTGGTCCCACGCAATAAAAGCTAACTGTCCGCAGCATGGACTTAGGGTCGGATAGGCATAAAAGTCGTGCTGCTCATGCAAGATCTCGCGCTCACCATCGAGCGAGATAGACACTAAGCGGTTATCAACACCAGCACTGGCATGATGCTCCTCTACAACGACAATACGCTGACAACGGACATCCCAAATTGGCTCTAGGTAGCGCGCGGACTTACTATGCGTAACAGCGCGAATAGTGCCGGTTGAAAACTGCTGCAGATAAAGTTGCTGATCCGCTGCGTTCACAAATACTAGCCGATCATCGTCTAACAAGCTCCAGCTGGTGCCACCATACTCATATACCCGGCTGCGCACGCTGTAGCCTTCTGGCGTTAGTGTCTCGATCGTGCCCTTATGGGCGCCCTCTCTGCAGATGCAATTACGTCCATGCTCGTGCGGTCGAAACTCAACCCAATAGGCACGGCCTGCACTATCCAACGCCGTTTGGCCATACTCGGTACTGGCAGCTACCGCCTGCTCTGCCGTAAGATCACTGGGCCAGAAACCGGCTTGCATCTCCCTACCCTTTCGCGAAAACGCGTGAGTTACGCTCGTTGCGATACACGAACTGATCAGGTGCATTGGTCACGGTTTCGGCACGCTCACGCGCAGTGACAATTTTGTGATGATGCGCCGACTTACTGCACACCGGATCAGCATTGTGCATATCGCCTGTTAGCATATAGGCTTGGCAGTGACATCCGCCGAAATCCTTGTCCTTCTCATCGCAGCTACGACATGGCTCCTGCATCCAGTCATCACCGCGGAAATAGTTGAAGCTAGGATTGGCGTCCCAAATCTCCTTGAGTGTGCTATCAGCCACATTGGGAAACTCCAACGGCAACATACGCGCACTGTGGCATGGCAGCGCCGTACCATCTGGCGTAACGGTCAGAAAGACTTGCCCCCAACCATTCATGCAACCTTTGGGGCGCTCTTCGTAGTAATCGGGAGTTACAAAGATAAGCTTAATAGGGTTACCCGCTGCCGCCAGCCGCTCACGGTAGTCGTTTGTCACAGCTTCTGCATGCGCCAGTTGAGCTTGGGTGGGCAGTAACTGCTCTGTGTTCTCGTACGCCCAGCCGTAATATTGGCATGTGGCTAGCTCAACATAGTCGGCCTCAAGTGCCACGCATAGCTCGATAATGCGGTCGATCTGATCAATATTGTGCCGATGCGTTACAAAATTAAGTACCATCGGGTAGCCTTGCGCCTTGACCTCACGCGCCATCGCTAACTTTTGCTCAAAGGCTTTTTTGGAACCGGCCAACATATTGTTGACGTCAGCATCACTGGCTTGAAAACTGATCTGGATATGGTCCAGCCCAGCCTGTTTAAACGCTGCCATTTTTGCGGCATTCAGACCCACGCCTGATGTGATGAGATTGGTGTAATAACCCAGTTCATGCGCCCCCGCGATCAGGTCTGCGAGATCTTGGCGCACCAGCGGTTCACCACCTGAGAACCCAAGCTGCACAGCGCCCATTTCGCGGCCTTGCGCAAACACATCTAGCCATTGCTGGGTGGTTAACTCAGCACCAGCGCCGGCAAAATCAAGCGGATTGGAGCAGTAAGGGCATTGTAGCGGGCACTTATACGTCAGCTCCGCCAGCAACCATAAGGGTTTACCGTGTGGTTTTTCATGACCAAAGGCAGGATTAGGTAGCCCGCTTTGCCCACTACAAGGTGATCCAGTTTTGCGCATGGGCTTCTCCCAAAAACTCGACGATATCTTGGCTGATATCACCCGCATCAGCGAACTTCTGCTGTAGCTGCGCAATGATCTGCTGCACATCACGCTCGCCATCTACCAATGCGAGAATCTCACCCGCAGGTCCATTGAGCTGGATCATGCCCTCTGGGTAGAGCAGCACATAGGCCTCTTGCGCTTGCTCCCATTGAAAGCGAAACAGCCGATTGAGCTTTGGCACCGTGTGCAACGCAATAGAGTTACTCATTGAACAACCCTCGGTGGTAAACCTTATTCGGCGTCACTGTATGGTATGGCGGGCGTTCAAGCTCATAAGCCATGGTCATCGCATCTAGCATCGACCACAGCACATCAAGTTTGAATTGGAGAATCTCTAACATCCGCTCCTGCTGTTCGCGGGTGGTGTAGTGGTCTAGGGTAATCTCGAGCCCGTGCACCACATCACGCCGTGCCTCAGTCAGGCGGTTGCGGAAGTACTGATAGCCCTCCTCTTTGATCCACGGATAATGCTTAGGCCACGTATCCAGACGATTCTTGTGGATACCCGGAGCAAACAGCTCAGTCAATGAGGAGCTAGCCGCCTCTTGCCACGTGGCACGGCGCGCAAAGTTAACATAAGCATCCACTGCAAAACGAACCCCCGGCAGTACATGCTCCCCCGAGAGGATCTCTTCGCGGGTTAAGCCCACGGCCTCTCCGAGCCGCAACCATGCCTCGATCCCGCCTTCAGCGCCATCGTAACCATCATGATCCAGCATCCGTTGTACCCAACTACGGCGCACGTCACGATCTGGGCAGTTCGCCATAATGGCAGCATCTTTAACAGGAATGCTGATCTGATAATAGAAACGGTTAGCCACCCAACCACGGATCTGCTCGGGCGTGGAGCGCCCCTCATACATCGCAATGTGATAGGGGTGTTGAGTATGGTAAAAGTCGCCCTTAGCGCGCAGAGCGGCTTCAAATTCTTCCCGACTGAGCGGATTTTGGCTGCTGTGTGTCGTCATGATTGGCTCCTCTTGCGCGATCATAGCTCGATCGACATCCCATCAAATGCAATCTCGATATCATGCGCCAGCACCTCGGCATGTTCTGGCGAATCCTCATCAAGAATAGGGTTGGTGTTATTGATATGGATAAGAATCTTGCGCGGTTTTTGGAGCGTATCTAAATACTCGATCATACCGCCCTCACCCGACTGTGGCAGATGCCCCATCGCCACACCTAGTTTGTCGCCAACACCGGTGACGATTAGCTCATCCTCTTGCCAGATCGTGCCATCAACCAACAGCACATCCGCCGCCTCCATGTAGGGACGTAGGTGCGGCTCAATCTGGCCAAGGCCCGGTGCATAAAACACCGTTTTTCCGCTGCGTGTATCTTCAATGAGCATGCCGATATTATCACCCGGATGCGGGTCATCACGGTGTGGCGAGTAAGGTGGCGCGCTGCTCAGCAGCGGAATCGCAGTAAACTTAAGACCGGGCGCTTGCGCAATGGTAAAGCTATTATCCGCCTCACCCACCGGTATGCGATGAACCTCGTTGCCACCATTCCAGTGTTTTAGCATCGAAAGTACAGGAAAACCTGTTGAGAGATCTTGCTCGACCATCTCCGTGCACCAGATCTGGTGCGGGCAGCCTTCACGCAGCATCAGTAGCCCCGTGGTGTGATCTATCTGACTATCCATAAAGACGATGGCGGCGATACCCGTATCACGAATCGCGCGATTGGGTTGCATCGGCGCAAAATTTGCCAACTGCTCACGAATATCAGGGGAAGTATTAAACAGCACCCAGTTTTCACCATCAGCGCTGACCGTGATCGATGATTGCGTGCGCGGTTTTGCGTTGATTGTACCCGCCCGAACACCTGAACAGTTCTTACAATTGCAGTTCCACTGGGGAAACCCACCGCCGGCGGCTGAGCCTAATACCTGTACTTTCATTATTATTCTACTTCTAATTTTGGCCGCACGAATCCCGACACCTGCTCGCTAGAGTGGCGGATTGGACGACAAATATTGGATCAGTTTTTCTGTAGATGACCCCAGCTTACGCTGGGGCCAAGGAGAGCTATTGCTGCGAAGGCTTAACGGTTTGCGAAGTACATTGTTACTTCAAAGCCGATGCGCAGGTCTGTGTAGGCTGGTTTAGTCCACATAATTGGATCCTCTATTTTTGTTATCGAAAGGTGGTACCAACAGATAATAAAAAGGGATCAGTGGGCCAGATATGGTACTTTGGAACGAAAAAACTCCTCATTTTGGTCTTATCAGCTAAACAGACCATAACGAGGCTGGGTCTTTGCATTCGGCTAAATAGCGCTACGATCAAAGCTATCCGGCGTTAACTCCCGATCCACACCGTAAAACCGACTCAGTGCATCGCGCAGCACTTGCGTACGCTCGGGTAAACCCTCTTGGCAGTAAGTTAAAACTTGGGTATACACATTATCTTTGAACTGTTCGGTATCGCCCGGATCGCCTTCTAGATTATCAACGCTAACGCAGAACCGAAAACCCGCGGCCTGCGCTAATACCCACTCCGTCGCTTGCGGTTTAATCTCCACCTGCTCGAACAGCCGTTGCTGCGCCTGAGTACGGCCATCAGGCACGTACCAATAGCCGAAGTCCTCCAACAAACGCCGTTCAGGCCCCGCGATGAGCCAGTGGGCTATCTCATGCAAACCACTGGCGTAGAACCCATGGGCAAAATAGATACCATGATAGGGCACTTGATCATTGGCAGGCAGATAGATCGGCTCATCGTCGCCGCGTACCAATCGAGTATTGAGCGTGTCAGCAAAACAGCCATTAAAAATGGCAATCAGATCATCCGGATTGTGGTTCATATGTGGTCTTGTGCAAATACTAAAAAGAGGCCCAGCGGTCTTCCACCAGAATCCAAGTTTGGCCGGTTCGTTGGTCAACACGTGCCGCGACATAGCCTTTTACGTCGTTTGCCGCTGGCAGTAAATTAACGGCATAAAAGGAGACAGGTAACTCGCCCTCTTCAACCAGCAGGTTCCAGCGGCCATCATCCGCCAGCCAAGCCTCTCCGGTGCGGCGGTTGTAGCGAACTAAAATCCATGTACCGCGTGCACTGTAAACCGATACCAGATCAAAGTCGGCATTTAACTTATCTGACAGATGCTCGATACGCGCAGAGAGCGACTCCATCGCGGGAACAGACACACTGTTGTCAGCACCATTAGCCGCGGCCGGAGCGGTGTTTTGCGCATCAATCAGCATCTGCGTTTTGGCCAGTAAGAGCTGCTGGCTCTGAGTTAAGCGGCCCACATCGGCACGGGTTTGGATCAGCTGCTCCTGCATAGTGGTCAACTGACCAGACAGATAGTCAACATTTTGGTTCTGCGATGCTTGTGGCGGTGGCGTGGCCGTTTGCTGCTCGTTGGTTGGTGCGGTTTGCGGCGCTGCTGTCTCTGGCTGTGTTGGTGTGCTCTGGCAGCCTGCCAACGCGAGGGCTACAAACAGTATCGAGAGAGTTAGCTTCATGCTACAGGCTCCAAAATCAAGAAAGGGCGTAGTTTAGCAAACTACGGGCTGTGATTCCGAGCCTCAAGGTAGATTTTGCAGTTGTCACAAATTTGCAGCAAAGCCCCGCCAAATCGCCACCCTGACCAGAAGATGGTGTAGAGTAGCGAGCCTAACATAAGACTTTCGCAGCAGACCCAAAACAACATCTGCTCAGTACGAGAACATCATGAAAGCGAGCAAACCCGAAACGATTAAACACTACGCTGTCTGCCCTCACGACTGCCCAAGCACCTGTGCACTGGAGGTCGAGAAGAAAGATGCGAACACCATTGGCCGTGTGCACGGTAGCAAACGCAACAGCTACACGGCGGGCGTGATCTGCGCCAAAGTAGCTCGCTATGCAGAGCGTGTTCATCACCCCGAGCGTCTATCGGTACCGATGCGCCGGACAGGCCCACGGGGGCAAGGGTTATCCTCATTTACGCCAATCAGTTGGGATGAAGCGCTGCAGGAAATTGCTACCCGCTTTACTCAAATTACCGCGGAGTTCGGTGCGCAAGCGATCTGGCCCTATTTCTACGCGGGCACTATGGGGTGGTGCCAACTGGCAGCGACCCATCGTTTACGCTATGCCATGGGATATTCGCGTCAAAAAGAGACGATCTGCGTTGGCATCTCTAATGCAGGTTGGCAGGCGGGCGTTGGCACAAAGCGCGGCGTGGACGCACGTGAGCTCAGCCACAGTGAGGTGATCGTGGTTTGGGGTGGAAACCCCGTACACACGCAAATAAATGTGATGACGCATATTCAGCAAGCGGCACGTCGTGGTGCGAAACTGGTGGTGGTTGACCCCTATCGCACACCCACTGCGGCAAAAGCAGATCTGCACCTGATGCTGCGCCCCGGCACCGATGGAGCCCTCGCTTGCGCGGTGATGCATCAGCTCCTTAAAGAGGGGTATGCCGATCATGCCTACCTTGAAAAATACACAGACTTCACCCCCGAAGTTGCCGAGCATTTAGCATCCAAAACACCCTCGTGGGCGGCAGAGATAACTGGGCTCAGTTGCGAGCAGATTATTGAATTTGCAAGACTCTACGGTGGCACACAGCGCAGTTACATCCGCTTAGGTTACGGTATGAGCCGCTCTCGCAATGGCGCATCTAATATGCATGCTGTCTCTTGTCTCCCTGCGATCACAGGCGCATGGCAGGTTGAAGGCGGCGGCGCCCTGTACGGCCATGGCGATATCTATAAAGGGATCGATAAAGACCTACTCCAAGGTAAGTCACTTGCAACACACGCCACACGAGAGTTGGATATGTCGCGTATCGGCCCAGTACTGACCGGTAATCAAGATGACCTTGGCGATGGCCCGCCGGTTAAAGCGCTATTTATTCAGAACACCAATCCGATGGTGGTCGCACCGGACTTAAATAAGGTGCATCAGGGTTTTAAGCGCGATGACCTGTTTATTGTCGTCCACGAACAGATGATGACCGAAACAGCCGCTATGGCTGATATTTTGCTACCTGCGACGACGTTTTTAGAGCACGATGACCTCTACACAGCAAGTGGCCATACGCATGTTCAGGTTAGTAAGGCGATCATTCCGCCACAAGGCGATAGCCGTAGCAACCATGATGTGGTCTGCGCATTGGCACAACTGCTAGGCCATGAACGCAGTACGTTATTCACGCACTCCTCTATGGAATTGCTCAACCAAGCACTCAAACATAGCAGCCTGCCGAGCGCAGAGGAGATCCATGCTCAAGAGGGGATCGACCTGGCTGAGTCGTTCGCTGATGCGCACTTCTTGAACGGGTTTGGTCATGCGGATGGCCGCTTCCACTTTTTTGCCGACTGGCAGAGCCTAGGGGATGCAGAGGGTAAGTTGCCTGTTCTACCAGATCACGCCGAGCTGATTGAAGCGGCAGATTGCGACCACCCTTTCCGCTTGGTTACCGCACCAGCACGAACCTTCTTGAATACGTCATTTAGCGAAACACCAGGATCAGTGAAGAAGGAGAAACGCCCGACCGCGTTTATTCACCCTAACGACTGTGCCGAGCAAAGCATCAACGAGGGTGATCTTGTCACACTGGGTAACTCACTTGGGCAAGTGACGCTGTGGGCCAAGCCGTTTGATGGTGTGCAGCCGGGTGTCATTATCGTAGAGGGTTTATGGCCAAACGCCGCATTTGCTGAGGGCGTGGGTATCAATGCTCTGGTAAGCGCGGAGCCTGCTTTACCGCGCGGTGGAGCGGTCTTCCACGATGCCAAAATTTGGCTTCGGAAAAAGCAAGCGCTATAACGAAAAAGAGCGGCTTTAAGCCGCTCTTTTTTGACAACCATTACAGAACCTTAGACAGGAACTGCTTGAGACGAGGATGATCTGGGTTATCGAAGAACGCGTCTGGCTTTTTATCCACCAGTAACGCACCCTCTTCCATAAAGAGCACACGATCGGCAACTTCGCGCGCAAAGCCCATCTCGTGTGTCACAACAACCATCGTCATACCTTCGTTCGCAAGCCCTTTCATCACATCTAGCACCTCACCCACCATCTCTGGGTCGAGGGCAGAGGTTGGCTCATCAAACAACATGATGCTCGGCTTCATAGCCAGTGCTCGCGCAATCGCGACACGCTGTTGCTGCCCGCCGGATAGCTGCGAGGGGTAGTTATCCATGCGCTCAGCCAAGCCAACTTTATACATCAGCTCTTTTGCACTCTCATGCACTTCAGCTTCAGCGCGGCCAGACACTTTTAACGGTGCCAGCTTTACGTTTTCCAGTGCCGTCTTGTGCGGAAACAGGTTGAAGCTTTGAAACACCATCCCCACGTGTTCACGAAGCTTATTGATGTTCGTATCGCGGGCGTACATATCGGTACCGTCAATCATTAAGGAGCCGCTATCGATCTCTTCTAACTGATTGAGAGTCCGCAAGAACGTGGATTTACCAGAGCCAGATGGCCCTACAATCACAACAACTTCGCCACGTTTTACCGTTGCCGATACATCTTTTAGTGCATGTAATTCACCAAAATACTTATCAACGTTTTTGGCGACGATCATATCATCAGGTGTATTAGTCACTGGCTGATAACCTCTTTTCCAAACGTTGAATAGACCAAGACAAAATGCCGGTTAGCAGCAGATATAAAAGCGCCACTGTGAACCAAACTTCAAACGGTGCAAAGCTACCACTGACAACCTCTCGGCCTGCTTTGGTCAGGTCGGTGATTGAGATAACCGATACCAAGGAGGAGTCTTTAATCAAGTTGATAAACTGTCCCGCTAAGGGTGGAAGAGTACGTTTAAACGCTTGGGGCAGAATGACGTAGATCATCGCCTTGGGGTAACTCATACCCAACGAGCGCGCGGCTTCCATCTGGCCGTCGGGGATCGACT
Source organism: Neptunomonas marina (assembly GCF_004005935.1). Classification (GTDB taxonomy): domain Bacteria; phylum Pseudomonadota; class Gammaproteobacteria; order Pseudomonadales; family Balneatricaceae; genus Neptunomonas; species Neptunomonas marina. The sequence goes on from NZ_SACQ01000003.1 coordinate 356,999, forward strand.
GAATACCAGCTCGAATGATTTCAGCAACATAAGCGGCGGTAAATACCGATAGTGCCACCACACCTGAGGTGAAGCGCTCAAGTTCAAGTACTGTGCCGATAAAGAAGTACATAATGAAGATCTGTACCAACAGCGGCGTACCACGTATCACCTCGATGTAAACAATGGCGAGTTTACGTGCCGCAGGGTTCGCACTGATCCGCATCAAGCCAATGAGCAGACCCAATGCAAGGGCGATTAACAGTGAGTAGAGCGATATCTCTATCGTGACAATGAGGCCTTCAACAATCGGCCCTATGCGCCATCCATGCAGCTCCGCTAGCGTGTCGCCTTCAAAAACGAGATCGCCATCGCTCACCAGTGTCTCGGTAAACTCAGTAATCACGAATGACTCTTCACCCGAGTCAGGAATCAGCGTGATTTGGCTTTGATCGGCGTTAATCTCAACCGTACCGTTGCGCTCAGCGCTAATGGAGATAGGGTCGGTATTGATAATGAAGGGAGTCACACGATCCCAGCGCCAAGTGTAATCTATCCGCTTACCCGCAAGATAAACTGAGCAGCCAATCCCGATAATCACTGCGAAAAACACAGCGTTCCAGAACCATGCTCTTTGTTTTGAGTGCATGTAAAAATGACCTTTCTAATTAAAACAAAACGGCCAGAAGGCCGCGAAAAACTAAAACTAAGCGCGCACCTGTGTTAGCAAGCGCGCGCTAAGTGAAGCGTGATTACTGAACTTGCTGCAACCACTTGTCAGACTTGAACCACTTCGCGTAGATACGATCGTAGCTACCGTCGCCTTTAATCTGGCGCAGGAAGTTGTTTAGGAAGTTAAGGAAATCTGGATCACCTTTACGGATCGCCCAACCCAGTGGCTCGTATGTGAACGGCTTCTCTAGGTGGCTTACCTGATCAGGGTTTTGGCTAGCGTATAGCGCGTTGAATGGCAGGTCATAAACGAACGCGTCCGCTTTATCGTTAGACACTTCTAGCACCGCGTCTGCTTGAGTTTCAAACAGGCTAATTTTTGCTTTGCTAAGCATACGCTTTACCGCAGCTTCACCCGTTGTACCCAGCTTCGTTGCGACAGTGTATTCGCCGTTGTTGAGGTCACGGTAAGATTTGATCTTATCTTTCAGCTCTGGACGAACCAAAATTGTTTGACCAATAACAACATACGGATCAGCGAAGTTAACTTTCAGGTTACGCTGCGCTGTGATCGTCATACCACCCATGATGATATCGCACTTACCGGTCAGTAGGGTTGGGATGATACCGTCCCATGCTGTATTGACTGGCGTAAACTTTACATCCATCGCTTTCGCCATCTGCTTCGCCAGATCGATGTCAAAACCGATAAAGCCGCCATTTTTTGCTTTCATTTCAAATGGCATGTAGCCAGCGTCAAAGCAAACTTTCATCTCACCAGCATCTAGGATGCTATCTAGCGTGGACTTATCTGCCGCCAGAGATACCGTAGAGGAGATCAAAGCGATCGCAGCAACTGCGGTTTTAAACATTTTTTTCATAAGGATCGTTCCATTATTGTTGTTAAAGCTGTTGTAGTAGACGCTTATGCCAACTAACCCTTTAGACTAGTAGACAAAAAATTTAGATTCCCGTAGGCAAGATGTAGAAACTATCTGTTTTATTATATGAATTCAAGGAGCAATATAGTGGATAAGGTTTCTTGAATGTATGCGGGGTAGAGCTACATGGTCATACGTTGACGCGTATCAGCTCTTGTTTGAAATGAAGCGAGGTGGGAAGCCCCAACCTCGCTTGGTTGGATTATGCAGGGTAGTCGACGATACCCGGATTTCCGGCAACATTTTTGAGTTTCGGTGTATTAAGCTTGTCGATGCTAGCCACTTTACGATCACGCAGGTAGTCAGCAACAACATCCCAAATATCAGCGCCTTCAGAACGCGCACCAACAGTTGCCCAGCCACTCACTTTGTAACGTTTGTTGGCATCGATACGCTCGCCGTTATCTAGCGTCATCTCGCTAATTCGGTTGCCGATTTTAGCGGTCGGGTCGCAGACATAGTCAAACCCTCCCACTCGCACCATATCGCCACCTGACTGCAAGTATGGCTCTGGATTGAATAGGTTATCAGCCACATCCTCGAGAATAAGTTTCAGCTCCGCCCCGGTCATTTCGCGTACGTACGTCTCTGGGTAGGTCAAACAGGTTTGATCAAGCACATGCTCCATTGTGACCATTTGCCCCTGCAGGACGGTTGTGCCCCAACGGAACCCCGGCGATAGCGATACCTGCGCATCGTTCACTTTACGCAACGCATCACAAATCACTTGGTCAAATGTGCCGTTAAAGTTACCCCGGCGGAACATCACCTCATCTGCCGGTGCAAGCTCCTCGTTTAACCAACTCGTATATGGTTGACGAATATCCGTAATCAACTGCGCCATACTCGGGTCCGGAGCGATCAGCTCAGAGAACACCGGCAACAAGCGGTAACGGAAGCCACGGACTTTGCCATTGCTGACATCAAGATCCATCACTCCAAGGAACTTACCATTGGAACCAACGTTGCACACCAGTGTTTTACCCGCGGCATTTTTTACAACCGTTGGTTCTGGCATACCATCATGCGTGTGTCCGCCCAAGATGACATCGATACCAGAGACGCGGCTGGCCATAGCGATATCCACATCCATACCGTTGTGAGATATCACAACGACGGCATCAACTTTTTCGTTAGCACGAATCGCATCAACCTGTTCTTGCAGCAGGTCATCGTAAATATCGAAGGTCCAATCAGGGATAAAGCGCGCTGGGTTAGCAATCTTTGTACGTGGGAACGCTTGTCCAATCACTGCGATACGTGCGCCACCTATCTCTTTGATCGAATAGGGCTTAAACACATGCCCCGTGTCTTCATCGTGGATATATTCGTCGGCACCTTCAAAAAGAGCATCCTCGGTAACAAACACGTTTTGAGCGAGGAACTCACCGTTGAACGCTTTGATATTATCGAGAATTTCCTGCTGATGATAAGTAAACTCCCAGTGGCCGGTCATAATATCGACGCCCAGCTCATTGGTCGCTTTGACCATGTCCATGCCACGCGTCTTGTACGATGTGCCCGAACCTTGCCAAGTATCTCCACCATCTAGCAAGAGTGTTTTCTCTCGCCCGTAGGTTTCGCGCAAGCGATCAACCAGCGTTTTTAGGTGGGCAAACCCACCGACTTTGCCGTATTGGCGCGCGGCCGACTCATAGTTCAAACAAGAGAAAGCGTGTGCTTCTAATGTGTTAGGTGCAATACCAAAGTGACCTAACAACTTTTCACCCACTAAGTGCGGTGCTTTACCGTAAGCAGTGCCGACACCTAAATTGACATTTGGCTCACGGAAATAAACCGGGTTTAACTGCGCATGGCAATCGGTGATATGTAAAAGACGGACGTTACCGAAGTTCTCAAGTTCATACGGATCAGCCGTTTGTTTCGCTGCTGCAAACCCTGTTGTTGGCAGCATACCTGCCGCACCAGCCAAACCGATAAGCTGTGCAAACTCACGTCGGGACATCGACATAATTATTCCCCTTTAAGCATAAAAAATGCCTGTAGAGATTCGCTCTGCTACAGGCATTTTCGTCATCCAGACTACTGCGGAACCGACAGCTGCCAGTTTTTCTCCGCGTACGCATGTTGCTCAATACCGATGCGAGCATGGTACTTAGCTTGCGCTGCCAAATTTAGAGCACGCTGGTACTCGCCCTCTTTTATTGCAGCCTCAGCATTTTTGAGTAAACCACGCGTCAGCTTCCACTCGTAACCCACACTCGCAGCTTTCTTATTTTCCGCTTTTGCAAGCTCAAGTAGTGCCGTTGCATTACCTTGGGTCGGCTCAACACGCGCTTCCAACTCTTCAGGGTGATTAGTTGAGTACTCTTTTCCCTGCCACGTGAAGGTATGGTCTTTACCATACATAGCGCGGTGAGTCTCAAACGCCTCTTTTAGTGTCTCGGCCATAACCCACGTAGGGGTAAGAAGGATAGCCGCACTCAGTAACAGTGTTTTCTTCATGGGTTTCTCCTTATCCTATTTACGTGCGCCGGGCCCGTTAACTACCAAGCCGTTACTCATGTAGGTTTGGAAGTATTCTAAGTTGCGGTAGATGTCACTCTGCATCTCTTGCGGCTTAGAGCGGCTGTCTTTATGGCAACCCTTGTAGCGACGATGCAGTGTACCCAACTCACCCCACTTTGAGCGGAACACGGGGAAATGGCTAACATGGCCAAGTGCTGGACTAGGGAGATCCGCACGGATGCGAACATTGGAGCCCTGCAGATGACAGTTCGCACAGGACAAGTTCAACTGACCACGCTTAGAATAGAAGAACTTTTTACCCTCTAGGTATGCAGCCAATGCACGAGGGTCATCTTCTGGGATTTTGATGTCAAAGACATTGTCCCGTGATGTCCAAGCCATGTAAGCGGAGATGCGAGCGATCTCGCCTTTACCCCACTTTAGCGGCTTTTCACCGTTTTTCTCACGGCACTCATTGATCTCCATTTCGAGCGTCTTAACTGTCCCCTCTTGCTTGTTCCAATAGGGATAGTTCTGGCGAATGCCAACGCCATCGTTCGCAAAGCAGCTCGCATACGTTTTACCGTTTGCAAAAGGCTCGTTAAACAGTCGCTCACCTTCCTCAACCGCAAACTCATAAGGAGGAAACTCTTCCAGCTCCTCCCACTGCGCTCGTGAGGCGGCATCCACTGAATAGATACCATTAACGTAGTCGTCTAATTCCGTATCAGGAAAACGCTTTTTGTAGAAGTTCTGAAGCGCCATGCGGTCTGCTTCAGGATCTACCGTTTCAATCGTATTACCAGCTCCTGCCGCAGTGGTGAACTGAGCTACAGCCATCAGTCCAACCCCAAGAGAGAGTGTCTTTATTATTTTCATAGGTAGCACCCACTTAATGTTAAAGAGGCACGCAGGCAAGGCTTAGCAGCCTGCCCAGAACGTGTCATCATTTAATTTTCGCTGTTTCTGTCGCTGTTTTCCCAGAGTTTTCTGTCCAAGTGATCACCATTTCATCACCCTTCGCCCCCCCTTCAAAAGAGAATGAAAGGTACGGATTCTTAGAGATTGCAGGCCCTAGGTTCGCTTCAAATACAGTTTTATCTGCTAGCTTTACCATGATGTTTTGTAGAAACAGCGCGGGAATTAACTCACCTGTTTTCTTATCTTTTCGCTGACCAGATTCCATGATGTGCTTAGCCATCATCTTAACTTTCGTTTTACCGCCAGCCGCTTTTGCTTTTACTTTTAAAATGCCTTTAGCCATGATTCTTCTCCTGAGCCCCTATTAACCGCCACAACCACCAATGGTGACTTTTACCTCTTTAGACGCGCTATATAGCTTGCCGCCCGCTTTCACAACTGCGGTTACTTTTGAGGTCTTACCCATACGTACACGGGTCGCCACATTTGCAGCTGTACCTGCAGGAATCATAAACTCCGCAGCCAGCGGTGATGGGTTGTCTTGGATAAAGACACTCATCGACTCAACATCTGCCAAAGTCGATGAAACAGTGACCGGAACCACTGCGCCATTTTCAGCAATATCTGGCGCTTTTAGCGTCACTTCGGAACTATTTTCAGCGTTTTCAGCGCCAAGCAAGGCTTTCATTGCGGCCGTTTGATCTTTAGCTTCAAAGGCAGACTTATTCCAAGCAGCAAAGGCTAGCTTTGGCATAAGCACGCTCGCACCTACCAGCGCTCCCCCTGTGGCAATCGCTTTAATCACTGTGCGACGATGTAAACTCATAGTGTTTTCCTCTTTACTTATTACCTCAAGGGCACATCAGAACTGGTAGATATACTCAACAACCGCATCGATCTCCTCCTCGGAGAGGATCCAATGCTTACCAAGTGGTGGCATGATACTGATAGGGTTGCTGCGGGTGGCATCCCATACCTGAGCACGCAACTTACGCTTGTCCGGGAAGCGCTGCTTCATAGCAATCATCGGCGGCCCTTGGTTACCCGGTAGATTTGCATCAGGATCATTGATTTGATGGCATGAAATGCAGTTACCACGGGACTTACCCATGAAAACTGCCTTGCCCTCTGCGATCATCTCCTCAGAGGCGGCATGTGCGCCTCCAGCGGACAGGGCAAACAAACTTGCTGCACATATCGATAGGGTCAACTTGCGCATTCGACTCTCCTTTTGGCGTGCCTTACTCGCAGACACTGTTTATTTTTATAATTATAAGCAATAGTAGAGCTACTTAATATAGCAAACAACTATTTAGACGACTCAACCATGTAGGCAACTGCATCTTTAACTTGTTGATCACTAAGGTCAACTCGGCCTCCTTTCGGTGGCATGATGCCACTCTCGCCCGAAAAGCCATTAATCGCATGACCCATCAGAACGTCCATTCCCTGCTTGATGCGTGGAGCCCAAGCACTCGCATCGCCAAATTTTGGCGAACCGGCGATTCCAGAGTTATGACATGCTTGGCATGCATTGTTATACACGGATTGGCCAGCTAGCGCAGCATCCGACAGCGGTGCTGGCGCTTCAGTCGCGGCTTGCGCTGCACCCTCATGGCCAGAGGCCGCTTTCCGTTGATGCTCTTTCTCACGCTCAAGCTCCTCTTGAGCCTCATGAGAGGCAGCGGGTGCATCAGCCCCTTCAATGAAATGCCCAACAGGTGTAATACCTTGCAATGTTCCAGTAACAACGAGCTTAGCTGGGTCGGCACAGTCTTTCATGCAACGAGCATTTTTAACATCTGGCCGCGTATCAACAAAGAAGCCCTCTTGGTTGGGCATCTCGATCGCCGCTAGGTTTTCATCCGTAAGAACAAACTCCTCATCTACAATCTCGTTGAGGTAAAGCACATAAGCGGTTAACTGGTAAGTTTGTTCATCGGTCAGCGATCGTGGTGCAGTGAATGGCATCGCACGACGAATATAGTCAAACAGAGTTGAGGCATACGGCCAATAGGAGCCCACCGTTTTGACTGGACGGTCATCGGTCAACGTATCTTGGCCACCGGCTAGCACCGGCCAACGCCCTTCCCCTTCACCAAAAAGACCATGACAGGTTGCACACAGTTGCTCATAAACCGCTTCTCCATCAGCAACGGAGCCTTGTCCTTTAGGCAACCCCTTGCCATCAGGTCGAATATCAATATCCCAACCTGCGATCTGCTCAGGTGTTGCGGTCTCGCCAAAACCAAACTTCTCACCTGCATGCGCCGATTGACCAACACTAAAGGCAAGCGCACCAACAAGAGATGCCACACAAACGGCCTTAGGTAATTTGAACATTTTTAACCTCCCCGTTTGCAGCCACACTCCAGGTGTGGATTGAGTTTTTATGGTAGATCGAGTTGCCGCCACGCGCTTCACGCAGCTGTTTAAGTGTTGGTTGGACGTAACCCGTTTCATCGATAGCACGCGATTGCAGCAGCCAAGGCTGACCATCCCACTTGGTGACAAAGCTGAAGCGAGTCAGTGCTTTCGAGAGCACGAGCCCTTTAAGGTTTGCTGGCTTCCATGTCACACCACCATCAAACGAGATATCGACCTGTTTGATACGGCCGCGTCCTGACCATGCAATCCCTTCGATCTCGAGAAAGCCTTTGCGCACGATGGGATGCTCAGGACAAGGTGAAGTAATAACCGAGTTGGTTTCTTGTACAAAGCTGAACTTACGCGCCTTACCATCGGGCATGAGGTCCGTATATTTGGAGGTCTCTTCACGGTGATACCACGGCTTGTCTCCGATCTCTAAACGGCGCAACCACTTGATCGATGTGTTGCCTTCCCAACCCGGATTAATGAGACGTAGCGGGTAGCCTTGCTCTGGGCGCAGCATCTCGCCATTTTGCGCATAAACAACAATGGTGTCGTCGAGGGCTTTCTCAAGCGGGATAGAGCGGCTCATGTGAGAGCCATCTGCACCCTCAGCTAGAATCCACTTGCCCTCAGGTTTAACGCCGACTTCATCAAGTAGTACACGCAGCGGAACACCCGTCCACTCGCAGCAACTCAGCATGCCGTGAGTAAACTGCAACGCTTCCATCTGTGCACCTTTCCACTCCATACCGCCGTTTGCTGGGCACTCGATAAATTTAATTTCTGAAACCGACGGGAAGCGCATAAGATCTTCCATCGTGAAGATAATAGGGCGCTCTACCAGCCCATGAATCATCAAGCGATGCTCATCTGGGTTAATCTGTGGAACCCCAGCATGATAGCGCTCAAAGACCAGCCCATTGGGGGTGATAATACCTTTAAGATCTTGTAGCGGAGACATCGAAATAGAGGAGATGGACTCAGCGGTCAACCAGGGTACGGTACGCCGAACAACATGACTTTCAAACTTAGACGGCTGACCATAGGGGTACTCAACAACCCCATGCCCAAGCATCTTCCCCCATTGCGGTTCCATCGGAGGTAAATTCGATGTATTGGCTACCGCATTACCTGCTGTTACGGCGCTTGCCATGCCGCCAACAGCCATGATGCCTTTTTTAAGAAAATCGCGCCGATCGCGCGTAGATAGGTGTTCTGACTCTGCAGCTAACTGCGCTAATAGCTCGCGTGTCCCCGAACCTTTTATTATTCTGGACATTAACGCCTCCAATGTGCCCTCACCGCGTGCGGTTATAATTATTTTTGTTATAAAAGTATACGTATTAGTTATAAGCAACTATTCGACAATCGTCTAGCCGACCATCAATCGAAACGCGCCTACATATAACAATTAAGGATAAGCATATAACCGAAACAACATTAACAGATACTAATGCAATGGCAATAGGAATTTTAGCTCTCACGACTTTTGCATCAGAGCATCGGCTTTTGTGAGCTTGCGATAAAGCGTTCGCTCACTGACGCCTAACTGTTCAGCCAGCTGCTTCTTATTTCGAGGATATAGGGATACTAAGTGTGCCAGATAGCGCGACTCTAGCTCATGCAATGGTACGACCGTACAACCAAACTGCTGCTCAGTAGGCAATGGCTCAGTACGGTTAGCGCACTCGCGAGGTAAGTGAGCAATATCAATGACATTATCATCCGTGAGTAACATCCCCCGCTCCAGAATATTACGTAGCTCACGAATATTTCCGGGGAAGGCGTAAGCCGCGAGTGCCTCAAGCGCTCGAGCAGAAAGGTGGTACCCACTCCCCTCAGGAATCCGCTTCAATAGCGTTTCTACCAGCAGCGCAAGATCTTCGCCACGTTGTGACAAAGAGGGTAGCGGAATGGGAAATGCACTCACACGATAATAGAGATCTTTACGGAACGTGCCGGCTTCAATCATGTCAGGCAGGGCTTTATGAGTTGCGCACACCAAGCGGAAGTCGGCTTTATGTACCGTTACGCTGCCTACTCGTCGATAGGTTCCTGTTTCGATTAAGCGCAGCAACTTCACCTGCAACGCAAGCGGTACATCACCCAATTCGTCAAGAAACAAGGTGCCGCCGCGCGCCGCTTCTACAAGGCCTTCTTTACTGCTAACAGCGCCGGTAAAAGCGCCTTTTTCATGACCAAAAAGTTCACTCTCGAATAACGCTTCACTTAATCCGGAGCATTCGACAGTAACGAATGGCATCTGTTTTCGACGGCTCGCCTGATGTATCGCTTGCGCGACAAGCTCCTTCCCAGTGCCAGACTCGCCGAGCAGCAACACGCTAATATCACTAGGTGCGGCGCGATGAACAAGCTCTAACATCGCCATAAACGCAGGCGAGCGGCCCACCAACCCTTGCTCTTCAGGTGAAGCAGCGGCCTCTTTGACAACCTGCATCTTTTCAAGATAACAGCTGACCCGTCCTGAGTTATCAGTGATGGGAATCATTTCAACATCGACATGCTCTTCACCATGGCGCGTGTTGTGAAGGTGCAACACTCGCTGACGCCGCCCGGTTCGCTGGCATTCCCGCAGCGGACAGGACTCACCTGCTTGATCGCAGGGAACGTCGTAGTGGTGAGAGACCTCGTAGCAATGGTGGCCCACTACAGCATCACTGCCTTTGTAGTGCGCAATATAGGCATCGTTAGCGGCAATAATTTTGTAGTCAGGTGAAAGGATCGCAGCTGGCTCCTCTAACGCTGCTAAGATGCCTGAAAATTGAGAAACCGTTTCCACTGCTGTCACCTCTTCCGTCGATGCCGTTATGCTAATCGATCTGAAGCACAGAGGAAATCGCTACGAGTGTCGCCACTTGGGATGTCGCTTTTCAATAAAGGCCGCAATACCCTCTTGCGCATCATCTGTTTGCATATTATCGACCATCACTTGGCTGCAATGCTCATATGCCGACTCAAGCGTTAAGTTGCGTTGCTGATTAAAAGCTTGCTTACCGATCGTTAGCGTTTTGCGAGATTTACTCGCTATCAACTGAGCCACAGACGCCACATGACTGTTTAACGTCTCATCCTCAACATGCTGATTGATCAAGCCCATTTCAACCGCACGCTCAGCGCCGATCAGTTGACCTGTAAGTAGCAGCTCCATCGCATGCTTTGGCTGGACAGCACGCGTTAATGCAACCATAGGTGTTGAACAAAATAATCCAATGTTGACACCGGGCGTACCAAAACGCGCACTTTGCGCCGCAAATGCCAGATCGCAGCTCGCCACGAGTTGGCACCCCGCCGCTGTTGCTACGCCATGCACCTGAGCAATCACAGGAACGCTCAAATTAACTATGGTCTGCATCAGTGTGGAACACTGTTTAAATGTTGTTTCATTGAACTCCGTACTGTCAGCAGCAATCATCTGCTTTAGATCGTGTCCGGCGCAAAAACCTTTCCCCGCTCCGGCAATCACAACAACGCGTACGGACTCGTCACTATCGTAATTAACAAGTGCCTCTGTCAGCGCCGTCATCAGCTCCATCGAAAGGCTGTTATACGCATCTGGACGACAAAGCGTCACGTGAGCGACACCATCTACGATAGATTCTTCAATAAGTTGAGACATATTCACGACTCCTAAACTAAAAAAACCAAGCTATCAGAGTCGTTCAAGGGAGGATGCTAAACTTTAGTTGCACTTGAAGCCGCACCAAGGCGGTGCAGGCGCCAACTCGATAGCAGCATTGTAGAGAGGCTGATGTAGAGACTCACAAGCACTTTGGCGATCTCTTTATCAATGGTTTTCTCGCTATTGGCTTTAGAGTTTTCAGCATAGAGGTGTTCAATTGCCGCTAGCGAGTCCGCACAGCCAGATACGATATCTTTGACAACTTTAGCATGCTCTCTGTCAGGGCTTATCTGCAGCGCGTGCTCTGTTAGTGTTACCAGTTGTGATAATGAACTACGCCTTGGATCGGGGAAAACTTTGAGCTCTTTCAGCAACTGATAACACAACGCAGTGATATCTTGCTGCATCGCATCAACGGCAAGCTCTGGTTCCTTATCAACACGTTCCATCAACTCGTTCCAACGAGAAAACAGAACAACTTCATTTAACTGCTCAATCGCAGCATCATCCGCAGCGGCTTCTTGCGGACTGAAGCGCTCTAAAAACGGTTGAAACTGATCGAGGATAGCGTCCCGGCGCTCTTCATGCGAACCAAAGCCGTATTTCATGCTCTGCCAAACACTAGACAAGTCACCGTGGTTAATAACGATTCGCGGTAAGAATGCACCGGCTTCTTTGTGCTGCATAAAATATTGACGCAGCTTTTGGTAATCGAGCATGTTCACAGTGCGGCCTGTCACGTGCGCGATCAAAAGGTTACGCAGATACTCTGCTCGTTTGAATAGCTTTTCTCGGTCTTCGCTCATACGCCCTCTCAAGCGCCTTCATCAATAGCAAGTTAACCGACCATCACAACCCTAAGGGTGACAAGTTGCTGTTGCTTTAGAGCTACATCCGTGTTTGCGGTTAGTTGTTTTTTAACACAACTAACCGTTCAAAACCAATGACTAAATATCGGCGCGACGTTACAGCGACAGTATATCGATTGCCTGAGGCTCGCTTAGCCGCGATTCTCCTAGCGAAGGATCAATACCATGAGCAAAGCCCAACGCTAGTCGTTTGAAGTCAAAGAGTTCTGTATCCGCTAAGTGGGATGGCACAACATGCTGTAGGGAACGAAACATCGTTTCAATACGCCCGGGGTGTTGTCGGTCCCATGATTGCAACATTTCCTTGATGACTTGGCGCTGAAGATTCTCTTGAGAGCCGCATAAATTACAAGGAATGATAGGAAAGGTTTTCAACTCCGCGTATTCGGCAATATCTTTTTCACGGGCGAATGCCAACGGCCGAATCACCATGTTCTTGCCATCATCAGAGACCAGCTTAGGCGGCATCGCTTTCAACTTACCGCCGTAAAACATGTTTAAGAAGAATGTCTCGAGAATATCGTCGCGATGATGCCCTAACGCGATTTTATTGGCGCCTATCTCATCAGCAAATCCGTATAGCGTTCCGCGACGTAGGCGCGAGCAAAGTCCGCATGTCGTTTTGCCCTCGGGAACAACCTCTTTGACGATCGAATAGGTATCACGCTCAACAATATGATGCGGGACACCCAAAGCCTCAAGGTACTCGGGCAAAATATGTTCAGGGAATCCAGGTTGCTTTTGATCGAGGTTAACTGCCACAAGCTCAAACGATATGGGCGCACTACGTTGCAGGTTTAACAAGATATCCAGCATAGCGTAGGAATCTTTGCCGCCAGACAAACACACCATGACTTTATCGCCATCCTCGATCATGTTGTATGCCTCAATCGCCTGCCCAACTTCACGGCGCAAGCGTTTTTGCAACTTGTTTAAACGTGTTTTGGTTTTGCGCTCTTCGTTTGTCGCGATCTCTTCTGCTTGCATGGGAGTCTAGCCTGAGGTGTTAAAAAACGGCGATTTTAGATCAATTTTTTGGTTTTTTCTAACTCATTACACACCAAAACAACAAAGCCCGGCCTAAGCCGGGCTTGAAGTCCAATCGTGTTATGAGCGTTAGTCGGTAATGATCTGGTCGTTATTCACCAAATCTTGGAGCGTAACGCCCGTCACATCATCCAATACGATCGTTTGCTCAACACTACCGCCACTGCCTTGCGGACGAATTTCGATAGTCGTATCGGTACCGTTCGTCGAGACAGAGAGGTAATCAGAGAGTGGATTACTCTCTTCTCCAACCAACAGGTCAGAGAGGTCAAGCCGATCACCAACACCCGGACCACCAATCGTGAAGTTATTGATCGTATCTGTTCCGCTTTCTCCATCAAGCCAAACAAACGTGTCCACGCCACCAGTGCCATCGAGGATATCGTTGCCAGATGTACCATCTATATTAACGCTACCCGGTGTACCTTGCGTACCCACAACAGTGAGCGACACATCGGCATCGTCCGTCGCGCCATTGGCGTCTTCAATACGATATGTGAAGTCGACATTGCCAACCTCACCAACATTGAGGCCTTGGTTACCCGAGTTGTATGTCAGGGTACTACCACTGATCGTCACTGTTGCGCCATTCGCATCGACAACAGCACTACCTGTCGTGACTAGTTGGCCATTCACATCAACAATACCGGCAAAACTGAAAGCATCACCCTCAGGGTCTGAGTCATTAGCCAGCAAATCATTCACTGATAGCGTTAGGTCATCACCCTCAGCGGCTTGGAAGCCACTCGATACTGTCGTTGCTGAAACACCTTGGACAAAATAGTCAGAAGCGTCACCGCTGCCCGTTGTATCCCGGCCATCTCGGTACTCTGTCGCTACAAACTCAATACGGTTAAACACGTAACCCGCTGGTGCGGTGATCGTGATCGTGCCACCGTTGCTAGAACTTCCGAAACTAAATTCATCACTTGCCACAACCCGCTGATTACCCGCATCATCGACGACATAAGCGATCCAGCCCCCTTGCTCGGTATGGACTTGTCCATTTACAGACTCAGTTCCATACAGTCGAGCAATATCAACTTCTGCCGATGTCACAAAATCATCGTATGTAAATACGAGCGACTCTGAGGTATTGGTTGCCGTGTCATATTCGAGCTGCGGCGGGTTTTGACGATCATCATCAGAATCCGGCGTGCCCGCGACACCGAAGCCGAACGAGGAGTGTCTTACGATTGTTCCGGCACTACCATCTGCGTTAAAGGCTTCAACGGTTACCCCCTGTGCCGTCCATGATCCGCCATTCGCGCCAACATAAACAAAACCATTGGACGAACCACCATCATCATTGGCAACAACAGAGTTGTTGGTATCAACCACGTTAAGTGAGACCGTAGCTTCATTCGACACATTGCCGCCCACATCAGCGATTGTGTACTTAAAGCTATCAGGGCCGGTGTATCCGCTTGTTGGTGTATAGGTCACAGTACCGTTGCTGTTGACCACCAGTGTGCCGTGGTCCGGCTGCTGTGTGATCACGATGCTGGTGAGGTCTAGGCCGTCGTCCACGTCGTTGTCGTTGCCCGCCAGATCTAGGGTCACTGCGGTGTCTTCCGCGGTGCTGCCGCTGTCATCGACGGCCACCGGTGGATCGTTATCCGGGGTCACGGTGAGGTTGACGGTCGCTGCGTTGGAGACGTTACCTGCCGCATCCGCAATGGTGTATTGGAAGCTGTCCGGGCCGTTGTAGTTGG
>NZ_SACQ01000040.1 GCF_004005935.1 Neptunomonas marina
TTACCACGGTGTGGTTCATGACTGGGGTGAAGTCGTAACAAGGTAGCCCTAGGGGAACCTGGGGCTGGATCACCTCCTTAAACGATTAGCCGAGTTCTGGCATAGCGTTCACACGAATTATCTGACTGAGAAGTTATTGAAAGTTTTAAGCCATAAGCTTAACGAAGTTTATTGCTTAAAGCTTTTAGCTTTAACGCTCTTTAACAATGTGGATTTGATGAAATAAGTCTTGTTTTTAACAAGTGCCAATTTATGGTGATTTTATCGTTACGAACAGAGTCTCTTGAACAGACGCCTTCGGGTTATATGGTCAAGTGAC
>NZ_SACQ01000041.1 GCF_004005935.1 Neptunomonas marina
GAGTTAAGTGCGAAGTAAGATCTTGGCGGAAAACAATGATTGGTGCAGATGGGGAGACTCGAACTCCCACGCCCGTGAAGGCACTAGCACCTGAAGCTAGCGTGTCTACCAATTCCACCACATCTGCGTTTGCGCATGCTTGAGCTGCTGCGCTGAATTCTTTCAAGTTGCACCGGATACGTGATTGTATCTTGGTGCAGATGGGGAGACTCGAACTCCCACGCCCGTGAAGGCACTAGCACCTGAAGCTAGCGTGTCTACCAATTCCACCACATCTGCTCGAAAGAGGGCAGCATTATATAGAGCGCCTTTTTGTTT
>NZ_SACQ01000042.1 GCF_004005935.1 Neptunomonas marina
CATGATAAACACGTGGACTGCCGTATGTTTCACGGCTTTTACGAAAGATGTCTCGTATATACGCCAATAAGCGCCGATCTTGTTGCGCTCTTTTGCTCTGACTACGCCCACACCAAGCATAGAAACCACTGCGTGATACGCCCAGAAACCGGCACAGCATGTTGACCTTATAAAACCTTCTATAACGGTCTATGAACCTGAACTTTTCCGCTGTCTCTCCGCGAGAAATTGTTGCCACTTTTTTAGCAGATCATT
>NZ_SACQ01000043.1 GCF_004005935.1 Neptunomonas marina
CTGTCATCGACGGCCACCGGTGGATCGTTATCCGGGGTCACGGTGAGGTTGACGGTCGCTGCGTTGGAGACGTTACCTGCCGCATCCGCAATGGTGTATTGGAAGCTGTCCGGGCCGTTGTAGTTGGCATCCGGGGTGTAGGTCACGGTGCCGTCGCCATTGATCAGCAGTGTGCCGTGGTCTGGCTGCTGCGTGATCACGATGCTGGTGAGGTCCAGACCGTCGTCCACGTCGTTGTCGTT
>NZ_SACQ01000044.1 GCF_004005935.1 Neptunomonas marina
TCCTCACTGATGATGGCCATTCGGAATAGGAAGCCGCCACCGGGTTTGATCTTCCATACGGATCGGGGCGTTGAGTATCGTGCTCACGAGTTCCAGGCGGTGCTGGATCGGCACGGCATGCATGCGAGTACAAACCGGCCGGGCTGCTGCACAGATAATGCGGAAATGGAGTCATTCTTCCATACGCTAAAGGGTGAGCTCATCAAAGGGAGAAGCTTCTTTGGTGAGATGCA
>NZ_SACQ01000045.1 GCF_004005935.1 Neptunomonas marina
CAATGGTGTATTGGAAGCTGTCCGGGCCGTTGTAGTTGGTATCCGGTGTGTAGGTCACAGTACCGTTGCTGTTGACCACCAGTGTGCCGTGGTCCGGCTGTTGTGTGATCACGATGCTGGTGAGGTCCAGACCGTCGTCCACGTCGTTGTCGTTACCCGCCAGATCTAGGGTCACTGCGGTGTCTTCCGCGGTGCTGCCGCTGTCATCGACGGCCACCGGTGGATCGTTAT
>NZ_SACQ01000046.1 GCF_004005935.1 Neptunomonas marina
ACGATCCACCGGTGGCCGTCGATGACAGCGGCAGCACCGCGGAAGACACCGCAGTGACCCTAGATCTGGCGGGCAACGACAACGACGTGGACGACGGCCTAGACCTCACCAGCATCGTGATCACACAACAGCCGGACCACGGCACACTGGTGGTCAACAGCAACGGTACTGTGACCTACACACCGGATACCAACTACAACGGCCCGGACAGCTTCCAATACACCATTG
>NZ_SACQ01000047.1 GCF_004005935.1 Neptunomonas marina
CTGTCATCGACGGCCACCGGTGGATCGTTATCCGGGGTCACGGTGAGGTTGACGGTCGCTGCGTTGGAGACGTTACCTGCCGCATCCGCAATGGTGTATTGGAAGCTGTCCGGGCCGTTGTAGTTGGTATCCGGTGTGTAGGTCACAGTACCGTTGCTGTTGACCACCAGTGTGCCGTGGTCCGGCTGTTGTGTGATCACGATGCTGGTGAGGTC
>NZ_SACQ01000048.1 GCF_004005935.1 Neptunomonas marina
CTGTATTTGGCTGCTGTGATAGACCTGTATTCGCGACGGGTTGTTGGTTGGTCTTTAGGTAAACGGAAAACAGTGGCGTTAACAAAGTCCTCACTGATGATGGCCATTCGGAATAGGAAGCCGCCACCGGGTTTGATCTTCCATACGGATCGGGGCGTTGAGTATCGTGCTCACGAGTTCCAGGCGGTGCTGGATCGGCACGGCATGCATGCGA
>NZ_SACQ01000004.1 GCF_004005935.1 Neptunomonas marina
AGGGTATGGACGCCGACCCTTGCCCGCTTTTGGGTAGAACGGTTCAATTTGAGCTTCAAGTTGCTGCCATGGGATCAGTTCATTCATCCGACCAAGGAAAAGCTCTTTGCGGGTTTTACGGCGTTTGCTGGTAAACTCGCTATCAGAGAAAGACAGTTGCTGGCTCATGAGATGATGGCTTCCAATGGGAATGAGGGGGTTATTGTCTCATGCTAGGGACTTAATCGCATGTTCCTTAAGCGACTTGCTCAAATCACGTGTCGATCTCCCGTTCGTGCGTGATTCGTTACCGTGCTAGTTGATTACAGCACTAATCGATTACAACAATGCTTCGTTAGAGTTGCTTGGCACTTCCAAACCAAACGATGCCACGCTGCTATCGGCGTTGTAGGTTGGCGCGCTGTCCACTTGAGCAGATAGGTGACCTTCTGTTGACGCACCCAGTTGTGTCAGTGGGCTGACTGCCGCTTCAAAACCTTGCTCTGTTGCGACGGTGTGTGTCGCTAGGTTGCTCTCAACCGAGTTAGCACCAAATTGGCTGAGGTCATTCACCGCAAACGCTGACGTTGCGAAAAGAGCGGATGTGATGATGGCTGTGTTAAGTAGTGTTTTCATGATCGTTTACCTTTTTTGATTCTGTCGGTGGCTCACCTGGTGGGTGGCCTTCATAGCTTGTTTCGATGAGTTAAATGTATATGACGAATCTGAAACGAAACTGAAAAAACCTGAAAACTTTTATTTATTTTTCGCTAAAAACACGTAGCAAAAACTGATTAAACCTCTTGTTAAAACCTTTTAAACCTAAGGTTATAAACAGAGAAAAACCGTAGCCCCCTTATCTTTTTATCACCGTAAAAAAATCGTAAATAGCAGACATAAAAAAAGGGAGCCGAAGCTCCCAACGTGTGTACTGTAAACCTGAGAATAGAGGGGGTGGAACAGTGATGAAAAAAGCGGAGTATTACAATGCTGCTTCGCTGGATACGCTCGGTACATCCAAGCCGTAAGAGGCAACCAATACCGCACCCTGTGCATTCGCATCAGCAACGCGTGTCTCAGATGCTAGATGCGCTTCTTTAGAATTACCTAGTTCAGACAAGGGGTTAGCGGTGTTAAATCCGGTTGCTGTGCTGCTGTGGCCCACGGCTAGGTTTGCTTGCACTGAGTGATCAGAGAACTGGCTGAGGTCGTTAGCAGCGAAGGCAGAAGAGCTAGCCAGTACGGCGAAAAGTGTAGAAGCGATAACTGTTTTCATGGTGATGATCCTTTTAATCGGTTGTTGGCGGTGATGCGTGATCAGCGCCTTGAATGTCGTTTTGATGGGTGTAGATTAAAAGATCAATCTGAAATGAAACTGAAAAGATAAAATAAATTTAAAAATAATCGCCAGTCTATTTAGTGAATTATTCTTTAATTTACCTAAGCCTTGCTGTTAAAAATAGAAACCCTCAAAAAAATCACGCAAAAAGACTCTGCAAAGAAAAGTCCCCCCTTGCCTCCCCTAGATAAGAAAGGTCTACCTTAAATTGCACAACGGCCATTCTCAGCTAACCTCAAAAGGATGCTTTTGATCAAAACAAGGAGCAAGCTCATGTATCTAGTTCGCCTCATTTACACTAGCCGTGTAACACGCGAGAACGACGCTTTCGGACCCGAAGAGATTAGCAGCATACTCGAAACCTCAAAACGGAATAATCAAAAGCACCATATTACCGGCCTGCTTTGCTTTAACCGTAAGTACTTTCTGCAATCTATAGAGGGCTCACGCCACGAGGTGAATAAAGCTTACGAGCGCATCATGCGCGATAGCCGACACCACGATGCCGTCATTCTCGGCTATGAAGAGATCAGTGAAAGAGCCTTTAGCAATTGGCACATGGGCTTTATTCCCGAGTCCTCGGTAACGAAAGAGTTGATCACCCAGTTTGGCCTGACCGACGAGTTTGAGCCCTATAAAATGAACGCCGAAAGCGCATTAGGTATGCTAAAAGCACTGAAAAGCCTGATTGAATAACAAGCACCGGCAGGTGGCCGCAGCATCAGCGGCCCCTGAGTAACAACTGAAACCTCCTCAAGTTTAGATGCAAATATGTCACTGTTCCCCGCGGCTATCAGCTTCTAGTATCTACCCTCAAAGACTCTGGAGCCCAATATGAACGAAGACAGAAAACTCGCTGACGCCACCCTAGTCTGCACCTGCAATGATCTCTATATCTGCGATATCGTTGAAGCGATAGATACCGGAGAGGTTGATTACCGGGAGATCTTAGCCCTGCATGGCCTGCAGCCACGCTGTGGCGAATGCCGCCCGCATGTTGAAGCACTCGTAAGCGAGCATTGAACTACCGCCGCCTCCGCTAAAAGCGCAAACATTATCAAGCGCTGCTCGCCTACTATGGTGTCGAAAGGAGACGTTATGAAGCCATCAACAAGCCATCAGTATCGCCAACGCTTACATAAAGTGCTGGACTATATCTACGCTCATCAGCAAGCGCCGTTAGATGTAAACACGCTAGCAGATGTCGCAGCGATGTCACCCTACCACTTCCACCGTATCTATCGGCAGATGAGCGGGGAAAACATCAATGCGACGATTCGCAGAGTACGCCTCCAATATGCCGCAGCGGAACTGATTCGTACCGAAAAACCTCTGCCCAAGATTGCTAACCAAGCGTGCTACACCAGCCTCGAAGCCTTTAGCCGCGCCTTTAGTAAACAATACGGTATTGCCCCCAGCGTGTACCGAGAAGGTAAGCAACGAGCAGCCGACGATATCAAATCCCTGCGTACAGAACTGCCACCAATAAAGGATGTTAGTCATATGTTTGAGGTTGAAATTAGCCAATTCCCAGGCTTAGAACTCATAGGCTATGAGCACAAAGGGGACTACATGGGTATCGGGCAATCTTTTGAAAAGCTCTTTATTTATGCCGGTAGCAAAGGACTTTTGAATCAATCTACCCGCTCTTTTGGTATTTACTATCACGACCCGGGCTCTGTTGAGAGCGATGAGTTGCGCTCCCACGCCTGTATCACCAGTAACAGCCCAACCGATACAGATAACGATGCGCCAACGCCGCTTACCTTACCGGCAGGCACCTGTGTGAATTTACTATTTAAAGGATCATATGCGGAGCTTGAAAAGCCTTATGCTTGGCTATTTGGGAACTGGTTTCCCCAAAGTGGTTATGAGCCAGGGGACTTTCCCTGCTTTGAAGAGTATTTGAACGATCCGAAAACTACGCCACCAGATGAACTGCTCACCCGCATCTACTGTTTGCTACGCTAAACAAACGCAAAAAAGGAGGCCAAGGCCTCCTTCTGCTTTAAGCGACTTGCTCAAATCACGTGTCGATCTCCCGTTCGTGCGTGATTCGTTACCGTGCTAGTTGATTACAGCACTAATCGATTACAACAGCGCTTCGTTAGAGTTGGCCGGTACTTCCAAACCAAACGATGCCACGCTGCTATCAGCGCTGTACGTTGGCGCGCTATCCACTTGAGCAGATAGGTGACCTTCTGTTGACGCACCCAGTTGTGTCAGTGGGCTGACTGCCGCTTCAAAACCTTGCTCTGTTGCGACGGTGTGTGCCGCTAGGTTGCTCTCAACGGAGTTTGCACCAAACTGGCTGAGGTCATTCACAGCAAACGCTGACGTTGCGAAAAGAGCGGATGTGATGATGGCTGTGTTAAGTAGTGTTTTCATGATCGTTTACCTTTTTTGATTCTGTCGGTGGCTCACCTTGTTGGTGGCCTTCATAGCTTGTTTCGATGGGTTAAATGTATATAACGAATCTGAAACGAAACTGAAAAAACCCGAAAAGTTTTATTTATTTTTAGCTAAAAACACGTAGAAAAAACCGATTAAACCTCTCGTTAAAACCTTTTAAACCCCAGGTTATAAACAGAGAAAAACCATAGATATATTATGTTTTTATCACTGCAAAAAATCGCAAATAGCAGCCATAAAAAAAGGGAGCCGAAGCTCCCAACGTGTGTACTGTAAACCTGAGGATAGAGGGGATGGAACAGTGATGAAAAAAGCGGGGTATTACAGTGTCGCTTCGCTGGATACGCTCGGTACATCAAGGCCGTAAGAGGCAACCAGTACCGCACCGTGTGCATTCGCATCGGCAACGCGTGTCTCAGATGCTAGATGCGCTTCTTTAGAATTACCTAGCTCAGACAATGGGTTAGCGGTGTTAAAGCCGGTTGCCGTGCTGCTGTGGCCCACGGCTAGGTTAGCTTGCACTGAGTGATCAGAGAACTGGCTGAGGTCGTTCGCAGCGAAGGCAGAAGAGCTAGCAAGTACGGCGAAAAGTGTAGAAGCGATAACTGTTTTCATGATGATGATCCTTTTAATCTGTTGTCGGCGGTGATGCGTGATCAGCGCCTTGAATGTCGTTTTGATGGGTGTAGATTAAAAGATCAATCTGAAACGAAACTGAAAAGTAAAAATAAAATCCAAAAAGATGAGTAATAACCTTATTCAATAAAATCGGTACATATTGATCACCCATTTGAAATAGAGAAACCGATAGCATAAAAGATGACCGTCCATGCTATCGATATTATCTCAGATAGTTTTACCTAAACACTTTTACGTTACTGGCTAACCGCCATATCAACAGCGTCAGCATGCAACTCTTGCAACGGGCCAAAAAATTCGTAATGAACCTGCGTTTCAGGAATTTTCAGTTCTCTCACAAAGCCACTTACCGCCTGCATGAATGGCTTAGGGCCAAGAAAATAGAGCTCCACATCGCGATTCTCTGGTAACCATTGCGCCAATAGCTCCGCGCTCAGGTAGCCTTTGGCATCGGGGGTGTCACCGCTCAGTGCTTGATCATAAATAGTAAACGATTTCAGGTTGTCATAACGCGTGCTCAGTTCTGCCACATGGTCCCTAAAGGCGTGTACTTGGCTATTGAGTGCAGCGTGAATAAATATAATCTCCCGACCACTGGTAACACAGGCATTCAGCATACTCATCGTCGGCGTAATCCCAACGCCACCACTTAAGAGTACCAACGGGCGTTGGCTATCGTCGAGCACGAAATCACCACATGGCGCTGTTACGGCAATTTCATCCCCTACAACAAAGTGTTCATGTAAGTAATTCGAGACAACTCCATCAGGCTCACGCTTCACACTAATCCGGATGCCATGCTTGTCAGGCGCGTCAGACAAACTGTAATTGCGGCGTATCTCTTCACCATGAATGTGCAACACTACACCCACATACTGACCCGGCAAGAAGCTGACCAGTGGATCACCATCGACTGGGTGTAAATAGTAGGATGTGATCAGTGTGCTCTCTTCTACTCTATCGACTAAGCGAAACGCTCGCTCACCGCGCCAACCACCCAAGCGCTGCTGATTCTGCTCATAAATTGTCTCTTCAACGCCGATCAAAATAGCGGCTAACTGCTCATATGCGGCTCCCCACGCAGACAGTACCTCCTCGGTTGCAGCATCACCCAACACGTCGGAGATCGCAGCGAGCAAACACTCCCCAACAATGGGGTAATGCTCCGGTAAAATGCCCAAAGAGCAATGTTTATGGGCGATAAGGCTAACCGCGTCTCCTAATGCTTCTAGGCGCTCAATATTTCCGGCATAAGCGATAACCGCATTGGCTAAAGCTTCACGCTGTGTTCCTTGTATTTGGTTGGTGTGGTTAAAGTACCTCTTTACTTCTGGATAACGAGCAAACATCAACGGATAGAAACAGTTAGTAATATCCCGCGCATGTGCCTTAACAGCGGGCACAGTGGCATTAATGATGGCAATCTGATCTTGATTCAGCATAAGAACTCCATAGATAACACCCCGTGGGACGTCTTAGTGGCATACCCCACACAGTGGTAAAAAATTTAGGCAATACTTATCGCACCAACCGGGTTGGCGGCGGCAAATGTTCAAGGCGAGCACTGCACCGCCCTATGACATTGCTTCCCTTCATCACATCAGCAGCTACCCATATCGAGCTGACATAGAGCACCACCAAAGCAGTGCTAATACCACGTGCAATACGCAATATATCGATGCCCTTAACGTAGATGTGAAGATGTTGTACCGTGCGATCAACACACCTAATACAAAGTACATGCCAATTTTTATCTTATTGATTTTAAATGAGATAAATAAAAAGCGGTCTTTATGACACGCATCAAAAGTTGTCAAAAAAACAACATCGATGTACTTTTGACAGCATGACCATTGAAACCTATATCGATGTAATCGAAGACATCACTCGCGACATATCCAGCACCGAGAGATACCAGCGCTTACTGACGGCAATCCAAACAGCCATTCCCTGTGATGCTATCGCACTGCTGAAAATTTCCGGCGCCTACTTAGAGCCTTTAGTGTTCAAGGGGCTCAACCCCGAGACCCAAGGTCGACGCTTTAAGCTGGGGCAACACCCAAGGCTGGATCGAATTTTGAACAGCCGCCAAGTGGTGCGCTTTGACAGCCACGCAGACATTCCCGACCCCTATGATGGATTAGTGAATACGCCCGATGGCGAGCTGCACGTGCACGATTGCATGGGAATATCCATTTATATCGACGAACAGCCCTGGGGAGTTATCACACTAGATGCGATGCGCCCCGGGCAATTTGATGATGTTGCCCCAGCCCAGCAGCATGCGGCCATTACACTGACACGTGCAGTGATCACCGCTGCACAGCGAATTGCATTACTCGAACGCCAGGTCAGCCACGGCCATGAGGTCACCGCCGAGCTCAACCGAGAGCAAGGGCCTACTGATATTGTCGGCAATAGCGCTGCATTGGGGCAGTTACTAAAGGATGTCGATACCGTGGCGGGCACGCCGCTCACCGTGCTACTGCAAGGCGAAACGGGTGTGGGAAAAGAGATGATTGCACGCCGGTTGCACTTGCAGTCAACGCGCTTTGACCAACCACTCGTACAGCTTAACTGTGCAGCACTGCCCGAGACACTCGCTGAAGCAGAGTTATTCGGACATACCCAAGGGGCGTTCACAGGCGCAACTCAAGCACGCAGCGGGCGTTTCGAGCTGGCCGATGGGGGCACGCTCTTTTTAGATGAGATTGGGGAGATCCCACTTCCGTTACAAGCCAAGCTGCTGCGCGTGCTGCAGGAGGGCGAAGTGCAGCGTATGGGTAGCGATCACACTAAGCGGGTAGATGTGCGTATCATCGCAGCCACTAACCGCAACCTAAGTGATGAGGTGAAAGCGGGTCGCTTTCGAGCGGATCTTTATCACCGGCTTAGCGTGTTTCCGATCACGATCCCTCCTCTGCGAGAACGTGGCAGCGATGTCTTGCAGCTGGCAGAGCACTTTCTGGAGCGCGACCAGTACCGCCTGAATATCCAGAAACTACTGCTTACCGCCGAAGCAAAACAGCTTCTGCTACATTATCATTGGCCCGGCAACGTGAGGGAGCTAAAGCACCTTATTAGCCGCGCTGCGCTTAAGGCTCGTAGCCAGCAACAACAGCAAAAGATGGTGCACATTACACCGGCCAATTTAGGGATCGAACCAAGCCAACCGATGTTAACCGAGACACCGCCACCCCCCACTGCTGAGGTCCCAAGCCACCTTTCATTGAAAGATGCCCTCGATAGCTTTCAACAGCAGCTCATCGCCCGCACACTCGCCGAGCACCACTACAATGTGGCGGCTACCGCCAGAGCGCTTAAGGTGGACCGCAGTAACCTATTGCGCCTCATTAAACGCCTTGAGATTCCGCGCAGACAGCAGCCATAAGCGTGCTCTTTTCAGAGCATAGAGTGGATATGCTAAGGGCTAAGAACAGCACCGCTGATCTTTCTGCAGCGTTTTTTGTGTCACTGGGCGTCTATTTGAGCGTGCGCTCTATTTAGCATTGCCCCATTAACTCAGTTGCTGATGTTTTCTTGGCAATATGATTTTAAAAAAAGCCCCTCATCAAGAGGGGCACAGAAGAGCTTCTGGTGACAGAAGGAAATACAAAAGGGCTGTTGAATCGTGCAAAAACAACGCCAGAGGAAAAGATCGCCCCGCTCACACGGGGCAAATAGAGGACTTCACAAACATGATGTATAACACTTCGGTATACGCATGCAGTGTGGGTTTAGATCCTTACTTATTGATATTGATAACCTGTGCTGAGGTGTACTCAAGCAGGCCTTCTTGACCAAACTCAACGCCAAAGCCAGACATCTTACAGCCGCCAAACGGCGCGTATGGCAGCAGCTCTGCGTGTCCGTTCACCCATGCGGTGCCGCACTCAAGGCGCTGAGCAAGTTGCGCCGCTTTAGCTGGATCAGAAGACCACACAGAGCCACCCAGCCCTACATCCGATGCATTCGCAAGGCGCAGCGCCTCTTCAACATCGCTGTAGCGAATCACCGGCAATACAGGCCCAAACTGCTCCTCATCAACGATCCGCGAACCATTGGTGACATCGGCGACAATCGTCGGAGGATAGAAGTAGCCGTTACCTTCCATCGGTTGGCCACCGCAAAGGATACGGGCACCGTTAGCACGTGCGTCTTCCACCAGCTCACTCACTAGCTCAAGCTGCTCTTTATTCTGTACAGGGCCAAATGTAACGCCCTCTTCCAAGCCGTTACCCACGCGCTGCTGAGCAGCTACATCAGCCAGCTTTTCACACATCTCTTCATAGATCGTGTCATGAACATACAAGCGTTTCAGTGCCGCACAGGTTTGGCCCATATTTAAGAAAGCGGTCTGGAACACGCCTTCTGCAATGGCACTAGGGTCTGCATCAGGCAAGACGATACCAGCATCGTTACCACCTAACTCAAGCGTGAGACGCTTCAGGTTATCTGCTGCGCCACGCATGATCGTTTGGCCTGTTGGTGTTGAGCCAGTGAACACAATCTTGCGAATTCCGGGGTGCTTAGTAATACCACTACCGATGCCGCTCTCACCCGTCACACTGTTAACAAGACCCGCTGGCGCAACATCGTTGATCAATTCAACAAGGCGTAGTGTATTGAGTGGCGTTAAACCAGAGGGCTTAGACACCACCGTGTTACCCGAACGGATCGCTGGCATGATATGCCACACGGCAATCATCAGCGGCCAGTTCCAAGGTGTAATCGAACCAACAACGCCCAGTGGCTTACGGTGAACCTCAACGCGCTTGTTCTCAGAATCTTCAAGCACATCAACGGGTAGTTCAAGCTCTGCTGTTGCACGTGTCCATGCGATTGCGCCGCCCACCTCCATTTGTGCCAGAAACATCGGCTTGCCCTGCTCTTCAACCACAATTTGCGCAAGTTCAGCGGCATTTTCTTCAATTTTATCGGCAATTTTATGCAACAGCGCTTTACGGTCTGCATCGCTAGAGTACTGCCACGTCTCATAGCACGCTTGTGCCGCCGCAACCGCTTCATCTAGCTGAGCAACGCTCGCCTGTGGGCATTGTGCAACGACCTCTTCAGTCGCTGGATTCAGCACTGCAAACGCTCCGTTGGCTCCCGCTACGCGCTTACCATCAATGAACATTGCAAACTCTTTCATCTGTGTTTCCCTCTCTGCAGAAGCGCCGAGCTGCTATTCACAGCTCGGCTTTTTTAATAATTATCGTGTTACTTAATTAGAACGGTACAATCGCTAGCAACTGGAAGTATGTGTTGTTGTCGTTGCTGTTTTGCGTTTGGTTATCACTATCAGGCGAGTAGATACCCACCAGAGGGCTGATGATCAGGTGGTCATTAACCACCCACTCCGCATAGATATCTAGCTCTTGACCATCCGAATTTGCACCAAAGGTGCTGGAGTTATTGAAGTCAAAGAAGAGCGCACCCAATGCCAGTGTCTCAGTTGGCGCAACTTTGATACCGATATGGTGGATATCTGCATCGCTACCAAATGGGCCGGCGTAGTTTGCAGCCACTTCACCTTGATACCACGTACCGTAACCACGGCTAAAGCCGAAGAATAGCGGGTCGTACCCTTCGTCATAACGAGTAAAACGGTAGTTAACTGTTGGGCTCCATGGCAGGTCACTGAATGTCCAGCCAGCCTCAGCGGTCCATGCATCAGAATCGGCGCCACTGCCATTTTCCTGCATCACGTATTCAGCATTCAGGAACAGCTGCTCAACACCCATATTGCCTTGGAAGCGTAGGCTCAACGTATCCATGCCATCGCGGTCATGGCCCATACCTAGTACGTCGTTTTGATCAAGGCCTTGCAGGTACATCGCACCGATAGTGCCCTGTGGCATCACATGCTCAACGTTGATACCTGCCATTTCAACATTTGACTGGCCATTGTTATCCGACTCAAACCAGAAAATATCTGAGCGCCATGGGCCTTCGCCGCCCACTTTTACCCATAAACTTTTATCAAACGCTTTGCGCGCAGCCAGCCAATAAGCGCCACCGCGATCGGATAGATCACCGGCAAAATCACCTAGGTTGAGTGAATCACCATTGACCAGAAAGCCATCGCCCAAAGAGATGTTTTGGCGACCAAATGAGAACTCTAAGCCGTTTTCGCCCAGCCCTGGTAGCATGTTGCCGGAGCGCCAGCCTACATAAGCATCTTCGATATCGAACTCACGCTCGTTACCCGTTGTGTTACCACCAGCATCGCCATCTCCGAAGGTGCCCGATGCCAGCACATTAAACGCGCCAAACACCGCTGCGCCCTGCTCTCCATATAGACGATGACCACTAAGGCCAGCTTTAATGTAGGCTTCCTGCCAATCTGAACCATTACCTGGCTTACCAAAGTAGTTTTCTTGGCTGCTGAATGTGCCAGCAATCGCTTCCACATCCAGATTCAGCTCTGACTGGTCATCGCTGTGCAGGTTATAGGCTGAAGCGGGTAATGCTAGCCCTGCCGTTACTGCCGCAATCGCTGCTGTGAGCAACGTGCCGGACGCTCGTCCACCTATTGTTTTCATCGTCAAATATCCTCCGCGTGTTCCGCGTCATTCTTCTTATTACTGATATGAGGGTGTGCAGCAGCAACGAGCGGTGAGCGCATCAGCGCTACTCTCGGAAGGGGGTCAAGCCACTCAAGATGCTATTTAACACCCCACAAGACTAACCAACGGGTGTAAACCAGATAGCACCGAGTTGTAGCAAGATGTGGAAAACTTGTAACAAGATGTAACAAGAACGATGTAAACCAAAACAAGCACAGCAGAGACAACAGTTGTAACTTTCGCCTATATGCTGCTAAATTTCCTATAGGAAACTTACTCACTTTCTCGTGGCGATTGCTGCCCACAACCGAGGTCGTTGCTGTATGAAAAAGACGGATATCGAAATTGCTCGCCAAGCACCTATCGAACCAATCCAGCACATTGCAGATAAGTTGAACATTCCCGCCTCAGCCATTGAGCCCTACGGTAAATACAAAGCTAAGGTTGATCTGGACTACTTGAGCACATTGGAATCCAAACCAGACGGTAAGCTCATTCTTGTCTCAGCGATCTCACCCACCCCGGCAGGTGAGGGTAAAACCACCACCAGCGTTGGCCTAACTGATGGCCTTAACCGCATCGGTAAACAGGCAACCGCATGTTTGCGTGAGCCAAGCCTTGGCCCCTGTTTTGGGATGAAAGGCGGCGCGGCGGGTGGCGGCTATGCGCAAGTGATACCGATGGAAGATATCAACCTGCACTTCACCGGTGATTTCCACGCCATTGGTGCCGCCAACAACTTGCTTGCCGCGCTCATCGATAACCATATTCATTGGGAAAACACCTTAAAACTCGACTTACGCCGCATCACATGGAAGCGCGTGGTTGATATGAATGACCGCGCCCTACGGGAAATCAACTGCTCTCTCGGCGGCCCCGGTAATGGCTTTCCTCGCGAAGATGGCTTTGATATCACCGTAGCCTCTGAGGTGATGGCGATCTTCTGTATGGCCAAAGATTTAGCGGACCTGCGCGAGCGGTTAGCCAAAATTGTCGTGGGCTATACCCGCGATAAGCAGCCTATTACCGCACAACAGCTCAGTGCTGACGGCCCGATGTCGGTGTTGCTAAAAGACGCATTGGCACCCAACTTGGTACAAACACTCGAGCACAATCCCGCCTTTATCCACGGCGGGCCGTTTGCCAATATTGCCCACGGTTGCAACTCCGTCATTGCTACTCGCGCCGCGCTCAAGCTCAGTGACTACGTGGTGACCGAAGCGGGCTTTGGAGCTGATCTAGGCGCTGAGAAGTTCTTCGATATTAAATGCCCTGATGCGGGAATCACTCCCAGCGCTGCGGTGGTGGTTGCCACCGTTAAAGCGTTGAAATTACACGGCGGTGTCGCTCAAGACCAGCTCGCAGAGTGTGATGTGGCTGCAGTAACCCGCGGATGCAGCAACCTACGCCGCCACCTAGAGAATATCGCTAAATTTGGCGTACCAGCCTTGGTAGCGATCAACCCATTTGACTCCGACAGCCCTGAAGAGATCGATGCGATTAAAGATGCAGTCGGAGATCTTGGCGTTGAAGTGGTGGTGAGTACCCATTGGGCAGAAGGCGGCAAGGGTGCGGAGTATCTCGCCAAAGAGGTCATTAAACTGATCGATACCAAACCCGCCCAGTTTACCCCACTCTACTCGCGCGACCTTAAGCTTTGGAGTAAAGCTAAAAAGATCGCGACCGAGCTATATGGCGCGGACGACATCATCGCCGATCAAAAGGTACGTGATCAAATTGCACAACTCGAGCACGATGGCTACGGGCACTTGCCCGTCTGTATTGCGAAAACACAGTACAGCTTCTCAACAGATCCTGCATTGAAAGGCGCGCCGAGCGGCCATGTCGTACCAATTCGCGAAGTGCGTTTAAGTGCAGGGGCAGGTTTTGTGGTGGTCATTTGCGGCAACATTATGACCATGCCTGGCCTACCCCGTGTTCCTGCTGCAAACCGTATCCGCATTAATGACGATGGTGTCATTGAAGGGCTGTTCTAACGCAGCTGTACTTATCTCGCTATGCGGTACGCCCACCATAGGCGCACCGCAAGCGGGTATTACAGACCGCCTTGAGTCAGCTTTTCGGGGTTGAGTAGCTGTTCTAACTCAGCACGGCTCAGCTCGGTATTTTCCTCAGCCACATCAATAATGGGCCGCTGCTCACGATAAGCCTGCTTAGCGATCTCTGCAGCTTTCAAGTAGCCAATCTTAGGGTTTAATGCTGTTACTAGGATCGGGTTCTTATGTAGCGCATCGTCAAGCCGCTCTTGGTTCACTTCAAACGTCGCAATCGCTTTATCCGCTAACAACACGGCACTGTTACTCAGCAGCTCCAAACTATCGAGTAGATTGGCAGCGATCACCGGCAGCATTACATTCAGTTCGAAGTTACCCGACTGCCCACCGATAGTGATCGTCGCATCGTTACCGATCACCTGTGCGGCGGCCATCGCAGCGGCTTCTGGAATCACGGGGTTCACCTTACCCGGCATAATGGATGAACCCGGCTGCAGCGCTTCTAGCGAAATTTCGCCCAAACCTGCCAGTGGGCCAGAGTTCATCCAGCGCAGATCGTTTGCGATCTTCATCATCGCCACCGCAACGGTTTTCAGCTGCCCAGATAGCGCCACCGCGGTGTCTTGAGAACCGATACGGGCAAAGAAGTTATCCGCAGGTGTAAAGGCCACACCAGAGAGGGTGGAGAGTTCTTGGCTAACAAGCGCGGCAAACTCGGGGTGCGCGTTGATACCCGTACCCACCGCAGTTCCCCCTTGTGCCAACGCTTGTAACTCTGGCTGCAACGCCTCGAGCTGCTGAATAGTTTGGCGAATCTGTGCCGCCCAACCCAAAAGCGGTTGATCAAAGCGCACCGGCATTGCATCCATCAAGTGGGTGCGGCCTGTTTTACAGTACTGAGCCACTGCGGCGGCTTTCTTCTCGGTCACCTCTGCAAGGTGCCTAAGTGCTGGCAGCAGCTGCTTCTCTAACGCAATCGCCGCACTCACATGAATCGCTGTGGGGATAATATCGTTACTGCTTTGGCCAAAATTGACATGATCATTCGGACTAACAGGCTCACCTAACGCTCTGCTTGCCAGTGTTGCGATCACCTCATTCGCATTCATATTCGAGCTGGTACCAGACCCCGTTTGGAAAATATCGACCGGAAAGTGCTGCATCAACGCCGGGTCTTCTTGAAGCTGAGCACATACCGTGACAATCGCGTCAGCTTGCGCTTGGTTCAGGCACTCAAGCTTCACATTGGCTTGCGCCGCGGCCGACTTAATCAGCAACAGCGCCTTGATAAATGCCTCGGGCATGGGGCGCCCACTGATCGGAAAGTTGTTGATCGCGCGCTGGGTTTGAGCGGCGTAGAGCGCCTCTGCCGGTACCTCTAGCTCTCCCATGCTGTCTTTCTCGATACGAATCGTGCTCATACTAACTCCTCTGCCACTGCTGCATTGATGCGGCGGGTTGATCGGTAGCAAATTCATGCCCCGTAGCTAAAAAATATTGGCCTAATGTGTATACCTCGCGCTTCATTCGCAAAAGTTGCTGACGCTGATGTTGGCTACAATTCAGCATCACCAGCGCATTCAAAGGCCGGTAAATGTTATCCAAACATAGCTGGCGCCACTGGTGCGCCACGCAACTATCGCAAATGGTGTCCAGCAAGGTGCGATAGCTACGCAACTGCACACAGCGCTGCTCATTACGACAACAGCACTGGGTAGATTGCTCGATAGCCGCTAGATACTGATAAAGAACACTCGGCGTATCTGGCAAAGCTCCTTGGCGCACGCACTGTTCCAGTTGGTTTAGCTCGACAATGGATAGCTGCATTAGACACCTTAAATAAAAATGATAATGATTACTATTTATATCAATTTAAACTTAGGTGATCAATAGACTCTGCTACTCAGAACCGATCAACTTAGAACTGATCAATACGGCGGCAGCATCGACCTTGCCGCAGCAGAAGCCCTACTCCAACAGGGCGGCATGACCTTAAAAGTACACCCAAAAATGTGTTCCTCGAACTAGCACGCATCAACCCAACCGGAAAAGCGATTGCCAGCTTAAATGTTACAATATAACATTACACAAACTTTCTTAGATTGACTAAAGGCTTCAATACGTTATGCGCCATACCCCGCTCTACAACCGCCAAAGCAAAGCAAAAAAGACCGCCGCTGTAAGCACTCTCAACCCTCTTGCCCTAGCGGCGGCATTGGTTGCAATACCAGCAACACAAGCGGCTGCTCAAACCGATGTTAGTTTGATTCTGGACGCCTATCACAAGTCTGATCAAACGGCATTAGGTGGGCGTAGCGAAGGCTTTGGCCTGAGCCATTCGGAGCTATCCATCACGCAAAGCATGGGCGAGCACCTACGCGGTAAGCTCACTGCTGTTGCTGATATCAACGAAGATGATTCCGAGTTTGAGCTTGAAGAGGCCTACCTGCAAACCCTAACGCTACCCGCCGGCCTTACCGTTAAAGCAGGCCGTTTTCTAGCGGATATCGGCTACCTCAATAGCCAGCACAGCCATAGCGACAGCTTCACAGAGCGCCCGCTGGCGTACCGCGGCTTCTTGGGTGGCCACTACTTTGATGATGGCTTGGGGCTAAGCATTACTCTGCCAACGCAGCTGTACTGGCAAGTCAACGCCGGTATTTTCACAGGTGATGAGTTCGCAGATCGAAACAGCGACAACTCCCTTGGAATTTGGACATTATCGAGCAAAATCGGCGGAGATATCGGCACGGAGCATAGCTGGCAGGCAGGCTTTAGCTACGTACGCAACCGCACCATCGACGACGCTCATGACGAGCATCACCACAATGATCATGACGAAGAGCATGAAGAGGATCATGACGAAGAACACGATGATCACAGTGATGAGCACGACGCCGATCACGACGACCATGGCCATGACGATCATGATGATGGCGGACACCACGGCCACAGCCATGGCGCAGAGTACACGGGCAAGAATATCTACATTGCCGACGTTGTTTGGAAATGGGCACCACAGGGTAACAACCGCCAGCAGCAACTGAAACTGGCCGGTGAGTATATTCGCGTTACCGACATCAACGAATACGCCGGCAGCAGTGACTACCACAGTGGTTACTACCTATCTGCGGTTTATCGCTTCCTGCCGGAGTGGTCGGTAGGCGTTCGCCACGGCGAGCTAGATGTAAAAAACCCACACGGTGACCACTTCCACGCTGCCGATATCAGCGAAACCAGTGTGATGGTCGCTTGGAACCCAACACACACCCAAACCGTGCGCCTGCAATACACCGAACAGGATGGCAACGGCTTTGAAGATGACGACAACGCGATCACTCTGCAATACCAGATCGGGTTTGGTAGCCATGCCGCACATGGTTTCTAAGCCAGTCTATTGGTTGCTGGGTACACTGGGGTCGCTACTAGCGACCCCGGTTTACAGCTTAACCATCTTCGCCTGCGAACCAGAATGGGCCTTGCTAGCGAAAGAGCTTGCACCGCAAGCAAAGGTGATTCAAGCCACCCATGCCTACCAAGACCCACACTACATCGAGGCTCGCCCGAGCTTGATCTCGGCGTTTCGCCGCGCTGATCTGGCGATCTGTACCGGAGCTGAGATGGAAATTGGCTGGCTACCCGCGCTACAGCAGCGTGCTGGCAATGCACGCCTGCGCGATGGGCAGCCCGCAATGATCTACGCGGCAGATGCTGTTGAAACGATCGATAAGCAAGAGACACACTTCTTGCAAACGGGCCACATCCACGCACAAGGCAACCCGCACTTCCAACTCGATCCAACACGTTTCGTGCCTGTAGCTGCGTTGATTAGCCAGCGGTTGATAGCGCTAGATCCAGACAACGCCGCTAACCATCTACGCCAACATCGCGCTTGGCATAGCCAGTGGCTGGATCACATCGCACGCTGGGAAAACAGCAGCCAAGTACTCAAGGGTAAGCGGGTCGTTGTGCAGCACAGTATCTTCGATTATCTAATACGCTTTACCGCTATGGAGAAAGTCGCCGATCTCGAACCAGAACCCGGTGTACCGCCCACCATCTCCCACTTGCAAAAAGTACAGCAACAGGTCAGTGCTGCGCCGCCAGATGGCATTTTACGCGCTTGGTATCAAGACGAAAAAAGCAGCCAATGGTTGGCCAAACGCATCGACCGCCCAGTGCTGGATCTACCGGCAAGCCCAGATCCCAATCAAGCACAGATGTCGAGCTTGGCGGGCTGGTTTGATCTAATTTTCAGCCGTTTGCACGCACTCAATTAATGATGAGTTGGGACCTTATTCTGCTACCGCTGGCAGCGGGCGTTCTGGTATTGCTGAGCCATATTCCCCTTGGCGTACAGGTGCTAGGGCGTGGCGTTGTGTTTTTAGATCTCGCGATGGCGCAGTTGGCAGCGCTCGGCGGCCAGATCACAAGCTTATACTTCCCCGATAAGCTTTGGATCGCCGCTGGGGGCGTCAGCCTCGCGCTATGCGGTGCAGCATGGGTGGCACTCATTAGCCGCCACTACGCCCACCACCGCGAAGCGATGATCGGCTGCCTCTACGTGGCGTGTGTTTGCATCGGTTTGATTTTGGATAGCCAATCCCATGGCGCATTTGCGCATAAGTCCAGCCATGGCGATATCCTTTGGGTCAATCCAGAGCAGCTTATCCCCCTCTTTGCCGTTGCGCTGTTAGTGATAGCTACCCGCTGGAGCCATACCCAACTCGCCAGCGGCCTACTCTTTTATCCGCTCTTCGCCTTAAGCGTAACCCTATCTGTAGACCTGTTGGGGGTATATCTGGTGTTTGCCAGCTTAATTGTTCCCGCTTTGCTGATACGCGTTTGCAGCTGCCCGTTATGGGTGGGCTACTTTGCGGGTATCGGCGGTTACGCCGCAGGCTGCCTACTGGCGCTATGGCAAGACTGGCCTGCAGGCGCAAGTATCGTCGTGATGTTGATGCTCACCGCTATTGTCGCCGCACTGAGCTTTAGCGGAGTTAGGCGGTTAGCGCTCTTTAGTTAAGATCCGAAGAGATTGGGCGCCACTAGAGCCTCCCACAATACGCCCGAGCCGCTGACCACCTGCTCGGGCGTATCCGGCAGGTTCCGTTACGTTTTTTTAGCACTCTCAATAGACTGGGTTAGCTGCGCTAACACTCTCTCGATATCACTTGCTTTGGTGTGTAGAGTCATTTGTGCTCCACCTACACCAATCACCTCCAGTGACGCCTTACGCGCTAGAAAGCCTAGCAACAACACTGCGGCACCTATAACGTAAAGCATAGGTATGGTTAACTGGTATCCCGCTGCACAAACAACCATACCCATACCATAAAGCCAAAAATGTTTAGTTGAAGCGACTTTGCTGAACTCTGAAATCCGAGCTGGATTGACCGAAAACTGCATATCCAAAAAGATGTTACGCCCTTGGTATGTAACAAGCGCACTTTCATCCAAAGCGGTGTGATAGCGCTGGCTCACTGCCTCCATATCCTCTTTAATCGGCGTTACATTACCCGTGCTAGCAATAACGCCTTCATCAACAGCCAAGAAACCCAATACCACTAATCCCACTACCGTAACACCAGCAGCAAACGGCCAATCCAGTCGCATCCACGCAAAAACGACCGCAACAATGACAGGCAAACCAATAACAAGCCAAACCCAATTACGTGTTTTCACTGAAGAAACGGCTGCAATTTCATTTAGCACAAAGTTCGAGCTACCCGCTTTGAATAACTCAGAGCGCTCCTCCACCTGCTTGGGTTGAGACGCTACAACTGTTTGCTCTGGCTGCATCGGATGACCACACGAGGGGCAGGAAACAGCAGCATCAGACACCTGATTATTGCACTCAGGACAGGATACTAAAGCCATAAATATTCCTTAAAAGAGAGTTAATCCGTAATTTTTATAAGACATAAATCGGCGCAGAGGCTAGCAACTTGTGCAGCGCAAAACAATATATAATTAACATTTAATATACGTTGTTGGCTCAGCTCATGAGAGTCGCAATGACTGACGACGAAAAAGCCCATATGGCGAACAGCACCAGATCATTTTGATCAGTTTTCTGTGGTTTGTGGCACTAAGCAGCTACTCGTTACCTTTATGTTGAAACCTGTAACAATCAATGCTTTTTGTTCGGTAATATAACCGGAACCCTGTATCGCACCGCCTTATGTTATAGTGCTTTTTTGCGAAGTTGTTAAAGCAACAAGGATGTTCAGCATGGACAAAAAACAACTCACTGAAACGGACATCATTACTAAGTTTGTCTTGCCCGCGATTGATAAAGCCGGCTGGAATTCGATGACTCAAGTTCGTCAGGAAGTTAAGCTGCGCGATGGTAAAGTCGTTGTGCGAGGTCAGTTAGGTGTACGTAAAACGGTAAAGTCTGCGGATATTGTCCTATACCATAAACCGAATATGCCGCTGGCTGTTATCGAAGCCAAAGCCAACAAACATGAAGTCGGCAAAGGTATTCAACAAGGTTTAGATTACGCCCGTTTACTGGATGTCCCTTTTATCTTCGCCACCAATGGCGACGGCTTTGTTTTCCACGATAAAACTAACCCTAGCGCACTAGAAACAGAGATCCGCTTAGAAGACTTCCCAACACCCGAGCAGCTTTGGGATAAATACTGTGTTTGGAAAAGCTATACAGCAGCACAGCTGCCAATTATTACCCAAGACTACTACGATGACGGGAGTGGCAAAGCGCCACGTTATTACCAGCTACAAGCCATTAACAAAACCATAGAAGCGGTTTCCTCAGGCCAAAATCGAGTTTTGTTGGTGATGGCAACAGGCACAGGTAAAACCTATACCGCGTTTCAGATCATTTGGCGTTTATGGAAAGCGCGCCAAAAAAAGCGCATCCTGTTTTTAGCTGATCGCAACATTCTGGTCGATCAAACCCGCTTAAACGACTTTCAGCCCTTTGGCCAAGCAATGACCAAAATCACAGGCCGTACAGTCGACCCCGCCTACGAGATACACTTAGCCTTATACCAAGCGCTAACAGGGCCAGAAGAGCACCAAAAAGCCTATAAACAAGTCGACAGAGACTTCTTTGATCTTATCGTCATTGACGAGTGCCACCGCGGCAGCGCCGCAGAAGACAGTGCATGGCGCGAGATACTGGAATACTTTAGCCAAGCCACTCAGATCGGCTTAACCGCGACCCCGAAAGAAACCGACACCATATCCAATACCGATTACTTTGGTGACTCGGTCTACACCTACTCGCTCAAAGAAGGGATCGAAGATGGCTTCCTTGCGCCGTACAAAGTCGTACGTGTAGATATAGACATCGACCTACAAGGCTGGCGACCCACCAAAGGGCAAGTCGATCAAAATGGCGAGCTCATTCAAGACCGCATATACAACGTGAAAGACTTTGACCGCACAATCGTCATAGACGAACGCACCCAGTTGGTAGCCGAAACCATTACCGCGTACCTGAAGCGCACCGACCCCATGGCAAAAACGATCGTCTTCTGCAATGACATCGACCACGCCGAACGGATGCGCCGCGCATTAGTGAACCTGAATCCAGAGCAAGTCGCTAAAAACGAAAAATACGTGATGAAGATCACCGGTGACGATGAATTAGGTAAAGCGCAGCTGGATAACTTTATTAACCCCAAAAAAGCCTACCCTGTGATCGCCACCACCTCGGAGTTAATGACCACCGGTGTGGATGCCAAAACCTGTAAGCTAGTGGTGCTAGATCAGAACATCCAATCCATGACCAAGTTCAAACAGATCATAGGCCGTGGTACGCGCATTGACGACCGTTACAACAAGCTCTGGTTCACGATTCTCGACTTCAAAAAAGCCACTGAACTTTTTGCAGATGAACGCTTTGATGGCACGCCCGAAAAAGTCATGGTAGTAGCGCCTGATGACATAACCGACGAAGCAAACGAAGATTTCCTCAACGAGCTCAACAACGAAACCTCCATCAGCACAACGGTCGCAGAAGAGACGCCGTTAAGCATTCAAGACGGTCAAGGCGAATACAAAGCAGACACATGGCAAGAGGGAGAGATAGATACCGGTGAACCCGCCCCTTACATTAAATATCGCGTATCCGGTGTCACGGTTAAAAAGCTCGCCGAGCGCGTTCAGTATTACGATACCGATGGCAAACTGGTAACCGAGTCTTTCAAAGACTATACCCGCAAAGCCGTGATGGGGCAGTTTGCATCACTGGACGAGTTTGTACGCAAATGGCAGGACGCCGAACGCAAACAAG
This sequence comes from Neptunomonas marina, assembly GCF_004005935.1. Lineage (GTDB taxonomy): Bacteria > Pseudomonadota > Gammaproteobacteria > Pseudomonadales > Balneatricaceae > Neptunomonas > Neptunomonas marina. The sequence continues at coordinate 21,223 of NZ_SACQ01000004.1, forward strand.
CCATCATCAACGAGCTGGCCGAAGCGGGCGTTATTTGGGATGCGTTAGTAGACGAAGCTGGCAGCAATCTCGACCCATTCGATCTGATCTGCCATGTCGCCTTCGACCAACCCCCGCTCACCCGCCAAGAGCGCGCTAACAATGTTAAAAAGCGCAACTACTTTACCAAGTACTCTGAAACCGCCCAAACCGTGTTAGACGCGCTGCTCGATAAATATGCTGACGTTGGCATTCAAGAGATCGAAAGCTTAAATGTGCTCAAGGTGAAGCCACTGGACCAACTGGGGAACTCAATGCAGATCATTAAAAGCGGATTTGGAGGCAAACCCCAGTATGAGCAAGCGCTCACCGAGCTAGAAGCCGAGCTCTACCGGGAAGACAACCCCCGCTCTGCCTAACCCGCCAGCCTAAGGTACAATCCCCCCCTTATTATTACCGGGCAGCCCTAACGCTGCCCATGAGTTAAAGAGAGAGTTATGTCGATCAGTTCTGTAATCAAATCCATTCAAGATATCATGCGCAAAGATGCCGGCGTCGATGGTGATGCGCAGCGCCTTGGCCAATTATCATGGCTACTGTTTCTGAAAGTGTTTGATGCCCAAGAAGAGCTACTGGAGTTTGAGCAAGACAACTACCAAGCCCCGATTCCTGCAAAATACCTATGGCGCAACTGGGCAGCCGATGAACAAGGCATTACCGGTGATGAACTGCTCGATTTTGTGAATGATGACCTCTTCCCCGATCTTAAAAACCTAGTCGCACCGATTGATAAAAACCCGCGCGGCTTTGTGGCCAAAGAAGCCTTTAGCGATGCCTTCAACTACATGAAGAACGGCACCCTACTGCGCCAAGTGATCAACAAACTCAACGAGATCGACTTTACCGACTCGAACGAGCGCCACCTGTTTGGCGATATCTACGAACAAATACTGCGCGATCTACAAAGCGCCGGCAATGCCGGCGAGTTTTACACCCCGCGCGCCGTTACCCGTTTTATCGTACAGATGATCGACCCACAGCTAGGCGAATCTATCTTTGACCCCGCCTGCGGCACCGGTGGCTTTTTGGCCTGTTCCTTCGACCACGTAAAAGAGCACTATGTATCAACCGGCAGCGACCACCAAACCCTACAACAACAGATACGCGGTGTAGAAAAGAAGCAACTGCCGCACCTACTCTGTACCACCAATATGCTGTTACACGGGATTGAAGTACCGGTACAAATTCGCCACGCCAACACCCTGAACAAACCACTTTCAAGCTGGGAAGTGGAAGATCAGGTGGATGTGATTGTCACCAATCCACCCTTTGGCGGCACCGAAGAGGACGGGATTGAAAAGAACTTCCCATCGGAATACCAAACCCGCGAAACTGCCGACCTGTTTTTACAGCTGATTATCGAGGTACTCAAAACCAAAGGCCGCGCCGCCGTGGTGCTGCCCGATGGCACCCTGTTTGGTGAAGGTGTTAAAACCAAAATCAAAAAACTGTTATTGGATGAGTGTAACCTTCACACCATTGTGCGCTTACCCAACTCCGTGTTTGCGCCCTACACCAGCATTAAAACCAACATCCTGTTTTTTGAAAAAGGCGAACCCACCCAAGAGGTTTGGTACTACGAGCTACCGCTACCAGAAGGCGTAAAAGCCTTTAACAAAACCAAACCGATGAAGCTAGAACACCTAGATAACTGCCGCGATTGGTGGGGCGCAGGCGACACCCTAGCCGAGAAACGCCACCGCCTAAACCGCGAAGAAAACGAGCAAGCATGGAAAGTCAGCCTTGATGAGATTATCCAGCGCAACTACAACTTGGATATTAAAAACCCCCATCAGGTCGAACAGGTGGTTCACGACCCCGAGCAACTGTTAGCCGACTACCACCAGCAGCAAGCCGAGATAGGCCAGCTACGCAGCCAGATCAAAGAGATTCTAGCCGCCGCGTTTAACCGCAACGCAGGGGAATAAACGCCATGTCCCTTAATGTACAGCACCTACTGACTGACCATATCGACCTGTGGACAAGCGCTATTGAAAACAAAAGTAGCGCAGGCCGAGGCAGCAGCCGCAAGCAAACTCTATATGGCATTAAAAAACTGCGCGAGCTGATATTAGAACTGGCCGTGCGCGGCAAGCTCGTACCCCAAGACCTCAATGATGAACCCGCTTCGCAACTGCTCAAACGTATCGCAGCTGAGCGAGATCAGCTGGTAAAAGAGGGCAAGATCAAAAAACCGAAAAAACTGCCTGAGATCAGTGACGAGGAAAAGCCGTTTGAACTGCCGGAGGGATGGGAGTGGGTTAGTTTAAGTCACCTCGGATTTTTCACCGGAGGAAAAACACCAAGTAAATCGAATAGTAGATTTTGGGGTGGTGAAATTCCTTGGGTCACTCCAAAAGACATGAAAGCCGATTACATTTCTGGCGCACAAGATCATGTAACTGCCGAAGCCTTAGGCACCGGCTTATCCGAAATACCTCCTAGAGCCTTATTATTTGTTGTCCGTAGTGGAATTTTAAGACGAAAATTCCCAGTAGCCATTACTAAATGTCATTGCACAATAAACCAAGATCTCAAAGTATTGAGTCTCTATGATAGCTCTATTTGTGAGTACATATTGCTAATGATGCAAGGGTTTCAAAGTCATATTTTAAGCAATCTAACCAAAACCGGTACAACCGTAGAAAGTATTCAGTTCGAAAAATTTTCTAGTTATTACTTTATGTTCCCTCCAAAGCAAGAACAACACCGCATTGTCGCCAAAGTCGATGAACTGATGGCGCTTTGCGACCAGCTAGAGCAACAAACCGAGCAACAACTCGATGCCCACCAACAGCTGGTGGACACCCTGCTCGACACCCTCACCCAAAGCCAAAACGCCGACGAACTCGCCGATAACTGGGCGCGCTTAAGTGAACACTTCGACACCCTATTCACCACCGAAGCCAGCATCGACCAGCTAAAACAAACCATCTTGGAACTGGCCGTCATGGGCAAACTCGTCCCCCAAAACCCCAACGACGAACCCGCCAGCGAACTGCTCAAACGCATCGCCGCCGAAAAAGCCCAACTCATCAAAGACGGCAAGATCAAAAAACAGAAACCACTACCGCCGATTAGCGAAGAAGAAAAACCGTTTGAACTGCCGAAGGGATGGGAGTGGTGTCGGTTGCAGGAACTTCTACCGCAATTCCAAAATGGAGCGTCTAGTCGAGGAGATAAAACAGGCAGCGAGGTGGTCGTTTTAAGACTCGCAGATATTAAGAATTGGAAAGTGTCTCTAGCTGATACACGCAGCTTAGTTATATCAAGTGAATCTATAGCCAAATACTCATTACTCAGTGGTGATGTTTTGATCATCAGGGTAAATGGAAGCGCAGATATTGTGGGGCGTTTCATCACCTGTGGGCAGGACTTTGACGCTATCTATTGTGATCACTTCATTAGGATGCGCTTTCCTATTGAATGCTTGTCATCATCCTATTTATCACTACTTGGTTCATCTAGTCTTGTGCGTCAAAGAATTGCTGATATGTTCGTAAGTACAGCTGGGCAAAAAACCGTAAACCAGACTCACATCGGATCACTTTGTATTTCTTTACCTCCGATGAAGGAGCAGCACCGAATCGTCGCCAAAATCGACCAACTGATCACCCTCTGCGATCAACTCAAAGAGCGCCTAGCTGAAAGACAACACACCCAACTACAGCTTACCGATACACTGGTTACAGAGGCGCTTAACGGATGAGCCAACAGTCGCAAACAAATAAAGTTCCAACCGCCGAGATTCTCTCCGTTAAATCGTTGTTTAGTCGCGCTTTAACAATTCCTGAGTATCAACGCCCTTACAAATGGCAAGAACAGCACGTTAACCAACTTCTGGACGATCTGATCTATCACCAGAATAAAAACACCTACCGTTTAGGTACAGTTGTGCTCCACCAACATAGTACACATAACGATGAACGCCATGTTGTTGATGGTCAGCAGCGTCTAGTTACCTTGGCTATTATTTGCCACCTGCTCAAGGTTGAGGAGTTCGCCCCCACATTCCTCAATCAGATGTTTAGCGCTTCCATTACGCAACAAAATGTGAAACACAACGCCGCTGTTATTAACAGCAGGCTGGCGTCAAACGATACTAACAGAGCCGCTTTAAAAGAGTTCATTTGGGAGAAGTGCCAATTCGTTTGTGTTACCCTCCACGATCTAAGCGAAGCTTTTCAGTTTTTTGATTCTCAAAACTCGCGTGGCAAGGCCCTTGAACCACACGACCTCCTCAAGGCATACCACCTACGTGAGATACCCGATAGCGCAGAAGCTATCAAATTAAAATGTGTTGAGGATTGGGAAGCCGATATCAGCCCCTCTAAAGAAGGCATATTACCCCTGCACAATATCATGGCGGACTACCTCTTCCGCATTCGCCAGTGGTCAATAGGTGAGTCGGGCATTAAATTTGATAAAGAAAAAATCGACGTTTTCAAAGGCGTGAATATAGATAGTGTCACCTATCCTTGGGCCGAGTCGCTTAAAGCAACCGATTGTATGGTTGCTCATTACAACGCTGAAATCTCTCGTCGCTGGGACAGAGCACAACGTAAATACCCTTTTCAGCTGACCCAACCTATGATCAACGGGCAGCGCTTTTTCGAGTATGTTCAGCATTATATACACCTCTGGACCGACCTATTTATTACGCCACATCCTCAGTTAGAAGATATCCTTAACCAGATCACCGGCCCTAATGCCTATGCGGGACATTATCGCGTTGGGGACCATTACATAAAAAATCTGTTTTTCTGTGCCGTGATGTTTTATTACGACAAATTTGCCGATGCCGAACTCGCAAAAGCCGCCCAGCTTTGCCTACGTTGGGCCTATAAAGAACGTATTGAAAAACAGCGTATTTCATTAGCAAGCGCTGACAACTTAGCGACAGATACCAATAGCCTGTTTCGTCGTATACAACGGGCTCAGCACCCCCATGAAGTGCTGTCGGCCTATATAGAGCCACCGCACCGCTTTGACGCCTCAAAAATGGAAAAGCTAATGGCATACGACCCTTTTTTTGCGAAACCAGAAGGTAAGAACAACGATGAATAACCCTTCAAACGCTACGTTTTTATCTATTGGTGAGCTATTTGAAAACGGCGAATACATAATCCCCATTTACCAACGTAACTACGCGTGGGGCGCACCTGAAATAGAGCAGCTGCTTCAAGATATTTGGGATATGGCCAGCGAGAGCCGTGGTCAACCTTACTACTTGGGTAGCCTGGTCGTTCATAAACGAAAAGACGGTAAATTTGAAACCATTGATGGGCAACAACGCCATACCACACTAAGCATCATCTTAGCGGTGCTTAAATCTTTATCGATTCAAAAGACAATTGTTACACCCAACCTAGCATTTGAGTGCCGAGACCGATCAAAAGATACATTAGCGTATTTATTCTCAACAGAAGGTGAGCCGAAAACTAATGCCGAGCTTGAGCCCGCGATGCAAGCTGCAAAAGAGGTCACCCAAAGATTCTTAAATAGTAAAGAAATCACCAAAGCGGTACTACTGAGTCAGTACCTCTTAAAAGACGTGAAAATATTACGTGTTGTAGTGCCCGAAGATACTGACCTTAACCACTACTTTGAAATCATGAACAACCGTGGCGAGCAACTCGAAAAGCATGAAGTGCTCAAAGCTCGGATGATGGGGATACTTCAAAACCAAGAAACTGACAACAAAGGCGGCGAAATGAGTACATTCTCAAAAATCTGGGATGCTTGTGCAGAAATGGACCGTTACTTTGTTATGAGTTTTACGCCTGACGTTAGGAAAAAGCTTTTCACTGATGCGCTCTACTGTACACACCGCACCTTCGAAGACCTCTGTAACGTGCTGTCTTCTTTACAGGAAAATGCTTCCTTTAAAACGCTGGAGGAGCTGATCAAGGATGCAACCCTTGCTCCGATAGGCAAGAGCGAATCTAGTAATGAATATGAAGGGGCGTACGCAGGCATCATCAACTTCCCTAACTTCCTTTTACACGTGTTACGTATTAAAGCACCCCAAGCTTCATTAGATGATAAGAAACTGCTAACTACTTTTGAAGAATACATCAAAACGGCTGACGATGTTAAGGGCTTTGCTCGTGATCTATTTACCTGTCGCCAGCTTTTAGACCGTTATATTATCAAGCGCTACAACGATGAAAAATGGAGTTTAAGAGCTTTAAAGCTAAGTAGCGATGGCTCGTCGGTGGTTCCTGAAAACAGCTTTGAAGAGCTTAATGAGTCGTTGATCATGCTAATTTCAATGTTCCATGTCTCCTATCCAAACCAGTCGCGTAAGTACTGGCTGTCTGGCGCTCTGAGCTACCTCTATAAAGCCAGTAAGAACAGTACGCTAGTTGATAAGGGTGAATACTTAGGGTTCTTAGAACAGCTAAGTGACCGCTTTTTCTTTGGCCGCTTTTACACCAATAAAGCATTAGAGTATGACGACATACTTCTTCTTGAGAAATCTGTTCCTTACTCAGCGGAGTCCAAAAAGCTGAATGATGACTACTTACATAGAGGTACCAGCACACCTAACTTTATCTTCAACCGACTGGATTACCTATTATGGAAAAGACTAAAGGCTGACGAAAGCACTAAAAGCGGTAATCCGAACTATATCAAAGCAAGACTAGCTAATTTCAGCTTTACAACCCGAAGCTCCGTTGAACACTACTACCCCCAAGACCCAGTAGGCGATAGTGATCGCTTTGAGAGCGATAATCAGGCCGAGAGCGTTGACCGCTTCGGCAACCTATGTCTGATCAGCGCAAGCCGAAACTCAAAATTAAGCAACCATCTTCCTCATGCTAAAAAAGAGTATTACGCAAACTCAAACATAGTCGAAAGCTTAAAACAGGTATTCATGATGAGCTATGACGAATGGGGACCCAAGCATCTACACAGCTTGGATGAGCATGAGAAAATGATCATTGAAGTTCTGCTTACGCGTTGTAAATAAGCAACACTACTGTGACTCACATCAGCATGATTTGTTAAGGAAAACCAATGCATGTATTAAACAAAAAATATGAAAATCCCTGAACCATGAGTGTCTAACTGGCCTACTACTCATGGATTTGGCGTGGAAAGCATATTGCTTTTCATACACAGCGCTTCACCGCTTCAACTGTACTGAAGCTTCGTCAGGTATTAGCGCTCTGAATGGTTAAGTGGATATGCTCCATGGCAGTGACACTACTGATGTAAAATAGAGATCTATCAAACTTCAGCCACCTAGCAGCTAAATCATCTCTGTGCGGAATAGCCCTTCCTACAAACCTAACAGCATTAATGATAAATCAATCAAACGCTACTTTTGACACCTAAAGTGAGCAGTTTCCAACTGTTCAGTAACAATATAACTGCATGTAATACAAAGACTTTACAGAAATGACACTGACATTTTCACCTCAGCAAAATGTACAGACTGTTCAAAAGTGCAGAACCGTAGGTGATACAGCCTTAATTTCCCAACAAAAAAGCAATGCCATTTGCTGACATATTGCTAACACAGGAAAGCAGATACAAAAACAGCCGCTCGGCGTTACCCGTAAGCGGCTGTTTTTGTGAAGAATTCTGGTAGGACTAGGCAGATTCGAACTGCCGACCTCTACCATGTCAAGGTAGCGCTCTAACCAACTGAGCTATAGTCCTAAAGCGTGGTGCGTATTATAGAGATGCGCGGTTGCAGCGCAACCGTTTTTTCACACTTTTTTGGCAGTCTAATCAATTATTCCGTGCTCTATCGCAAACTTGGTAAGGCCTGCGGCTGTGTGGATATTGAGCTTCTGCTTAATGTTCTGGCGGTGGGTCTCTACGGTACGTACCGAGATATCTAAACTGCGGGCGATCTCTTTGTTACTGCCGCCCTCGGCTAGCAGGCGCAGCACCATCTCTTCACGCTTGGTGAGCTGATCGCGGCGGCCATTGGTTGGTTGCGTTTTGGTTTGAGTTTCATCGAGTAGCGTTTCGGTGGCTTTGGGGCAGAAGTAACTGCCGCCTTGGTAGACTAGCTCAATGGCTTTGATCAACTCATCAGAAGACACATCTTTCAGCACATACCCCGCCGCGCCTGATTGCATGAGCTGCATAATGTATTCACGGTTTTCGTGCATCGATAAGATCAGGATTTTCATAGCCGGGAAGCGTAAACGCAGCTCTTTAGAGGCCTCTAGACCGCTCATGACCGGCATAGAGACATCCATCAACACCACATCAGGTTGCTCACTTTCGGCAACGGATAGGGCTTCGAGCCCGTTAGAGGCTTGGCCAATCACGTTAATCGACGGGTGGTCACTTAAGCAGGCATTGATTCCGTCGCGTACTAACGGGTGGTCATCAACTAACAACACGTCGATCATGCTCTCTCCCCAAATACTGTTCGAGTGGCAGCCGGACTAAAATAGTCGTCCCATTGCCCTGTTCTGATTTAATAGTAAGCTCTCCGCTCAGCAGTTCAATGCGGTCGGTCATATTTAGTAGCCCAATACCGCACTCCTCTGCTACGGGCGTGATGAAACCGCACCCATTGTCAGCCACGCAGGTGTAGATATCGCCCTCTTTCTCCCAAATACGCAGGTTCACCGCTGTCGCTTCAGCGTGTTTCTCTGCATTGTGCAGCGCTTCTTGAATCGTGCGATACAAGGTAATCTCGATATCTTCGGGCAGGCGCTCATCCGGTAGCTGCATATTCGTTTTGATCACCCAGCCGGTGCGCTCTCGATACTCAAGCAGCAAGCTATTAAGCGCTGATGCTAGCCCCATATCATCCAGTAGGCTTGGCCGCAGATCGTGGGATACTCGGCGTACCTCTTGAATTGCGAGATTAAGTATCTCAAGCGCTTTGTCGATCTCTTGGTGCGCGGGGTTTGCTGCTTGGCCCAGCTTGCGCATGGCAAGCTCCATCCGAAACTTAGCCGATACCATGAGCTGGTTGATGCCATCGTGCAGTTCCCGCGCAAAGTGGCGGCGCTGATTCACCTGAAATTGTACGGACTTGTGAGCCAGTTGACGGATGCGACGGCTCGCAATCCGACTCTCGTGCAGGTTAAACGCAACCCCAACCGTGACGATAATAACAATGGATAACGCGGCCACTAGAATGACAGAGAAGAAAGCGCTGTGGATATTGTGCGTTACCTCTTCGCGCGCTTTGGTCACATCTGCGGCGATATCGTCAACATATAGCCCAGTGCCAATCATCCACCCCCAGCGCGGCAACGTGACCACAAACGCCAGTTTATCTACCGCCCCGCCATCAGTGGGTTTGTGCCACATATAACGATGATAACCGCCCTCTTTCGCCACACTGAGTAGATCGCGGATAACATAATCACCGGCGACATCACGCAGGTTATAGAGGGCTTTGCCTTCAAGCTCGGGAAGTGTCGGATGCATGAGGTTGACGCCTTGAGCGTCGTAGACAAAAAAGTAGCCGTTATCACCAAATGTAAGGCCACGCAGGATACGCAGCACCTCTTGCTGGGCTTCTAATTCGTGCATCCAGGTTGCTGAAAGCACTGGCGATAGCGATGTCATCGCCAAGTCCATATAGTTTTGCAGTTCGGAACGCTTTGATGCGAGCAGGTTCTCTTCAAAGGTTTGAATCTGCGTTGCTGCCAGCTCTCTGGCTTGCTTAAGGTTGACGTATGTTATCGTCGCTGTGACAAAGATCAGCGGGATGATAGCCATCGCTAATACTTTGATTTTTAGCGGCATTTGAGGGTCTCTCAGTTAGCTATACGATGCGATATGGCGCAGGGGTAAAGCGCAACTCACACACCGAGGATTTATCAGTGCACCCACTCTCGCCTATCGGCGTTCTAACTTCAACGTTTGATTTGATAAATCTATAACTAAAGTTGTTTGCAGTCTGCGCCGATTAAGCTTATAAGTACGCTGTGTAAAACGTAACCAATCGATTGTTCTGTAGTTCGCCACACCCGCTATACTGTGGTTAGGGTTACAGATTAGGTAACTAGGCATGAATGCGGGTCTCACCCAAGGCTATATACGGCACCCCCAGCAGATTCCAGCTGACGTATCAGCATCTGCCGCCCCAGCTATCACCTCAAAAGAAGCGCTTGCCGATAACCATGTAGGCATCAGCTTCACCACCCAACGCTTCTACGCATCGGGCAAACACCTCAAAGTGTGCATCAAGGTCAGCCAGCCCTATTTTAGCGCCGTGGGGAAAGTTGCATGGTGTATTCCAGAGCCTGATGGGAGCTTCACAACCGGCATCGTGTTTGATGGTGATGAGATCGCTTACTCGGCACGAATGGCCGAGCAGATCTGCCATATCGAGCAGTACCGACGTGATATCGAATGCAATGAGGGCCGCAAACTATCTGCAGAAGCGGCCGCTGCAGAATGGATTGTTTTGTACGCGCACGACTTTCCGGGTCTTAACTCCATTACCCACCGTTAAGCCGCACGCTTTAAAACTTGCGAGTTTATGTGGCAGCGTGCTTTAAGCGCTCTAGCTCATCACGGTACTTGGCAGCCAGTTCAAACTCTAAGTTCTTCGCTGCTTCATACATTTTGTCTTCCAGCTGGCTCATCGCCTTCATCAACTCTTTGGTCGATAGCGTTGCCGCATCCACTTGATAATCGCCCGCTTTATCCGCCGCTTTCTTAGCGGTACGTGCCGCCTTACGTCCAGGTACCGTTGTAGCCCCTTCCATAATATCGGCAATCGATTTGACGATACCTTTTGGCGTGATGCCATGCTTTTCATTGTGCGCCATCTGCTTCTCACGGCGGCGCTCGGTCTCGTCAAGGGCGCGTTGCATCGAACCCGTAACACGATCCGCGTAAAGAATCGCTCGACCATTCACGTTTCGTGCGGCGCGGCCAATGGTCTGGATCAGTGAGGTTTCAGAACGCAGGAAGCCCTCTTTGTCGGCGTCTAGGATAGCCACCAGCCCCACTTCTGGCATATCGATACCCTCACGCAGCAGGTTGATACCTACCAGCACATCGAACTCACCAATACGCAAGTCACGAATAATCTCAACGCGCTCAACGGTATCGATATCTGAGTGCAGATAGCGCACTTTAACGCCATGTTCGGCGAGGTACTCGGTTAAATCTTCAGCCATCCGTTTGGTCAACACCGTCACCACGGTGCGCAGTTTCTTGCTTACCATATCTTGGATTTCTGTGAGCAGATCATCCACTTGGGTGGAGGCAGGTTTAATATCCACCACCGGATCAAGCAAACCTGTCGGGCGTACAACCTGTTCGACCACCTGCCCAGCGTTCGCCGCTTCATACTTACTGGGCGTTGCCGAAACAAAGATCATCTGCGGTGCGAGTGCTTCCCATTCCTCAAACTTTAAAGGGCGGTTATCGAGTGCAGATGGCAGGCGGAAGCCATACTCCACTAGCGTCTCTTTACGGGAGCGGTCGCCTTTATACATGGCACCTAATTGAGGAATCGTCACATGAGATTCATCGATCACAACCAATGCATCGTCAGGCAGATAATCGAAGAGCGTTGGTGGTGCATCGCCGGAGTCGCGGCCAGAGAGATACCGCGAGTAGTTCTCGATCCCAGAGCAGTAGCCTAGCTCCATGATCATCTCCATGTCATACATGGTGCGCTGTTCAAGCCGCTGTAGCTCCACGAGTTTATTGGCTTTTTTAAGCTGTTCTAATCGCTCTGCCAGCTCAACTTTGATTTTATCAACCGCACCCACCAGTATATCCCGCGGGGTAACATAGTGCGTTTTAGGATAGATCGTGGTGCGTGGCACTTGGCGCAGCACCTCGCCGGTTAGCGGATCAAAATAGCTGAGGTTTTCCACTTCGTCATCGAACAGCTCAATACGTACTGCCTCGCGCTCAGATTCGGCCGGGAAGACATCAATCACATCGCCGCGCACACGATAGGTACCACGATGGAGTTCAATATCGTTGCGGGTGTACTGCAGCTCAGCCAGACGACGCAGAATCTGGCGCTGATCAGTCTCTTCACCACGATCAAGGTGCAACATCATCGACAGATAGGATTGCGGATCACCCAAACCATAGATCGCTGACACTGTCGCAACAATAATCGCATCATCGCGCTCTAGCAGCGCTTTGGTCGCCGAGAGTCGCATCTGCTCGATGTGGTCGTTGATGGAGGCGTCTTTCTCGATAAAGGTATCCGAAGCAGGAACATAAGCTTCCGGCTGGTAGTAATCATAGTAGGAGACAAAATACTCCACCGCGTTATCGGGAAAGAACTCCCGAAACTCGCCATAAAGCTGCGCCGCCAGCGTCTTATTGTGGGCCAGGATAATCGTTGGGCGCTGCGCTGCAGCAATCACATTCGCTATCGTAAAGGTCTTGCCCGAGCCAGTCACACCGAGCAAGGTTTGCGCGGCTAAACCCGCATCAATGCCCTCTACCAAGCCTTTTATTGCCGTGGGCTGATCACCTGCGGGGGCAAACGGCGAGTTAACCTTGAAACGCTGCTTCATATCTGCTGACTACCTCAATGATCGCGGAAGAATCGAACAGTATAACGATGATGACTCCGCGCTGACCACTTAACCTGTTGATGGCGGTGGTATGTTGATAACTAAGTCTTGGCCCGCTCCGCCAATAGTGGCAGGGCAAAATACGTCATCGCTGTGTAGAACAAAGCGAACGTAAAGCCGGTTAGTGGCTGCATTCTCTAGTAATCAAGCAGATACAACAGCTCATTCACGACGTAAAACGCGCCCAAATTACTCAAAAAACACATCAGGTTGGCTTTTATGCCGTGGCGTTTACGCAACCACGCTAAATTCTTTTCCCATGTCGAACGCGGCACGCGCGCACTTGATGCAAGTCGATTCATTAATCCATCTTATGGGTGTTGTGACGCACCCTCTACTTTTGGTTACAAGCACAGCCACACTCAGGCAGCTCAAAACATGAGAATTATAATTATTTCCAACAACATATAATAGTTGCCGCACCTCTTGCATAAAAAACAACTGCGATTCTGCGGTGCAGCAGTCATATCTTTTCTGTATAATTGGCCAGCTTAAAGAGACAACCTTTCCTGTTCGCTGTCACGGACACTCTTTGGTCTTTAAGCGCCTACGCAATCCATTCTTTTATGAGGATTTAGACTTGGACGTTCAACTTTCAGACCGTGTTAACCGTATCAAACCATCGCCAACGCTTGCTGTAACAAACCGTGCAGCAGAACTTCGTGCGGCTGGTAACGATATTATTGGCCTCGGCGCTGGCGAACCCGATTTCGACACGCCGGAACACATCAAGGACGCTGCCGTAAACGCCATTGATAATGGCATGACCAAATACACCGCAGTCGATGGCACCCCCGGTCTGAAAAAAGCGATTATTAACAAGTTCCAAACTGAAAATAATCTCTCATACGAAGCGAACCAAATTTTGGTTTCTAGCGGCGGCAAGCAGAGCTTTTTCAATCTTGCGCTGGCGCTACTCAATGAAGGCGACGAGGTCATCATCCCTGCGCCATTTTGGGTGTCTTACCCCGATATGGTACTCGTAGCCGATGGCAAGCCAGTCATTATTACCACCACCCAAGCTAGCCGCTTCAAGATCACACCTGAACAACTTGAAGAAGCGATCACACACCGTACGCGCTTAGTTGTGCTTAATAGCCCATCTAACCCAACGGGTGTGGCTTACACGCATGAAGAGCTAGCAGCGTTAGGTGAAGTACTGCAGCGCTTCCCAAATGTTTTGGTGGCCAGCGATGATATGTATGAGCATATCCGCTTTACTGACCAGCCGTTTTGTAACATTCTTAATGCGTGCCCAGAGCTCTACGACCGCACGATCGTGTTGAATGGTGTTTCTAAAGCCTACTCAATGACAGGCTGGCGTATCGGCTACGCGGCCGGGCCTGCAAAGCTGATTGGTGCGATGAAAAAAGTGCAATCTCAGAGCACATCCAACCCATCATCTATCTCGCAAGCAGCGGCACAAGCTGCGCTTGAGGGCGGTTTAGAGTGCGTGGAGAAGATGGTGGTCTCGTTCAAAGAGCGCCACGAGTTTGTCGTCAACGCACTGAATGATATTGAAGGTGTGGAGTGCATCCCCGCCGACGGTACTTTCTACGCTTTCCCAAGCTTCGCAGCGGTGATCGAGAACGATTCGCGCTTCAATGACGATATTGAACTGGCCGAGTTTCTACTCAACGAAGCAGGTGTCGCCCTTGTACCGGGTTCAGCTTTTGGTGCACCGGGCAACATGCGTCTTTCCTTTGCCACGGGCCTAAGCACCCTCGAAGATGCGATCAGCCGCATCAAGAGCGCCCTCGCGTAACGCTACCTCGCCAAACAAGCCGAGCACATGCTCGGCTTTTTATTGCTGTTTCTGCTCCGAACACCGCTGCTCTACGTAGGTTAATAACTGAACTAGGGCAACCTCTCGTTCAACTCTATTCGTGATGACACTTCTCCATCACGTAACAAATCTTTACGTAATAGCTATTGCTCAAAAAAGGCACACATTACTATAATGCTCTTTTTTAGCACGACCGGTCTAGTTAAAATGGTACAAGGCAGAAAAGCTGCACATAGCCGCGAGGATATCCTCGCAAAAGGCTTCGACTTATTTAGCCGTCAGGGTTATCACGCCACAGGCTTAGCCACCATTCTCAAAGAGTGTCAGGTATCGAAAGGCTCGTTCTACAACTTCTTCGGCAGTAAAGAGCAGTTTGCTATCGAAATCCTCGACCACTACCACCAAGCCGAGTGGGAGAAATGGGAGCAAGAGTTTAATCGCATAGAGGGTCGTATCTTTGCCAAGATGCGCATCATCTTGGAGCAAAAAGTCCAGATGCGTGAGCAAAATACTGACCACTACGGCTGCCTGCTCGCCAACCTCACAGGTGAACTGGGGGATTGCGATTCTAGCTTTAACGCAACCATTCGTACCTATATTCAACAGATACTCGATGCCATCACCGGCGACTTCGAAGAAGCACAGCGCGATGGCGATATTCGATCGGATATCGATGCCAGAACGCTGGCGTGCGCTTTTTGGGATAGCTGGCAAGGTGCACTTCTGCGCGTGAAGGTTGAAAACACCGCAACCCCAATGCGTGAGACCATCGAGCTCTATTGGAATCATATTTTACCGCCCAAACAACAGGAGACAGCGGATGAAAGCCCGTCATAATCGTTTTATCAAAGCAGGGATCGCCGCTTTGATGATCAGTTCAAGTTCCATGATGGCGGCCGCTGAAGGCAAGCCCCAAGGACTGCCAGCTGAAGTCATCAAGGTTGCGCAAAGCACATTAACCAGCGAGCTACGCGCTGTCGGCAAGCTTGAAGCGTGGGAGAGTGCAGTCATTCGTCCAGAGCAAAATGGCGTGATCGAAAAGGTGCTCTTTGAGGAGAGCCAATCAGTTAAAGCGGGCGACACCCTCTTTGAACTGGAAGCGTCAACCTATCGTGCAGCGGTGGCCGAAGCACGCGCACGCGTTAGCCTCAGCCAAAGCGAGTACAAACGCGCTGACCAACTCCTCAAAAAACGTGTTGGCTCTGCAACCGAACGTGATACCGCACTGGCTCAACTACGCGTGAATGAAGCGCAGTTGCAAGTTGCCCAAACACAGCTGGCCAAAATGCGCATCAAAGCCCCCTTTGACGGCGTCATCGCGCTGCGCAGCGTGTCCCCCGGTGATTATGTGACCGCAGGCCAAGATCTCGTTGAGTTAGCTGATATCAGCAAGATGAAGGTAGAGTTTAGTTTGCCGGAGATCGCGCTGAGCCAGATTAGCAGAGGCCAGCAGATCAATTTGCAAATACCTGCCTATCCCAATGAAACGTTTAGCGGCGAAATCTATACGATCTCACCACTGATCGACCCACGTAGCCACAGCATTAAAGTGAAGGCACGCATTGAGAACAGCAGCGGTAAATTACGCCCCGGCCTATTCAGCAAGATCAAAGTACTGCTAGGAACCGATGATCAAGCACTTCTCGTACCTGAGGAGGCGATCATTCCCAACAACAACACTTTCTTGGTGATGAAGGTAGATGAGAACAACACTGTGGGCATGGTGCCGGTGCAGCTCGGTGTCCGTAAAGACGCCAAAGTGCAAGTGATCTCAGGGTTGAATACAGATGATGTCATCGTCACAGCAGGCCATATCAAATTGCGCCCGGGTATGCCGATCACCCCTATTTTTCCACAGCCGGCTAAACAGGAAGGCTAATCGCTATGGTTTTGTCTGATATCAGTGTTAAGCGCCCTGTCCTTGCGACCGTCATGAGCCTTATGCTCTTGCTGGTCGGGATAATCGCTTATGACCGTCTCACGGTACGGGAATATCCAAAGATCGACGTTCCCGTCATCACCGTAGAGACCAACTACCCAGGCGCCAGCGCCAGTATTATAGAAACCCAAGTTACGCAGATCATCGAGGACTCCCTTTCAGGTATCGAAGGGATCGACTTTATGACCTCCATTAGTCGCTCGGAGAGCAGCCAGATCACGATCAACTTTAAGCTCGATCGCGACCCTGACTCCGCGGCCAGTGACGTGCGTGACCGTGTGGGCCGAGTACGTGGTGCTCTGCCAGATGACATCGATGAACCTATCGTCGCCAAATCTGAAGCCGACGCGCAACCGATTATCTGGCTCGCCTTCTCTTCCGATCGCCACTCCCCCATGGAAGTCTCTGCGTTTGCGGACAAGCGCGTAAAAGATCCGCTGCAAACCGTATCTGGCGTTGCTAGCGTCTTTGTTGCCGGTGAGCGCCGCTACTCGATGCGCATCTGGCTTGATCCAGACCGTCTAACCTCCTACGAGATCACGCCCAGCGATGTGGAAGCCGCACTGCGCGCGCAGAACTTGGAGGTACCCGCTGGCCGTATCGAAAGCACCCAGCGTGAGTTTAGCGTGCTGACCAACAGCGACCTTAACGATGTTGCTGAGTTCGAAAACGTGATTGTTCGCAACGATGCTAACTATCCTATTCGTATCCGCGATATTGCACGCGTGGAGATAGCTCCTGAATCCGAGCGTGTCATCGGCCGCTTCAACGGCGAAACTGCGGTGGCTTTGGGTGTTGTTAAACAATCAACAGCCAACCCTCTTGATGTCTCTAATGGCGTCAAAGAGGAGATGAAGCGCATTGAGAGCATTCTTCCAGAGGGGATGCGTGTTGCCATTGCCTACGACTCATCGATTTTTATCCAAGCATCTATCGACTCGGTATTTAAAACACTGATCGAAGCCGGGATTCTGGTGGTCGTGGTGATCTTTTTCTTCCTACGTAACCTGCGTGCAACACTGATTCCGGTGGTGACGATTCCGTTATCCTTGGTCGGTGCCTTTGCAATCATGTACGTGTTGGATTACTCCGTTAACACGCTAACACTGTTAGCGATGGTGCTCGCTATCGGATTGGTGGTCGACGACGCCATCGTTATGCTAGAGAACATCTATCGCCATGTTGAAGAGGGATTATCTCCGGTAAAAGCCGCCTTTATCGGCAGCCGCGAAGTGGGCTTTGCGATTATCGCAACAACATTAACTTTGGTTGCGGTGTATGTCCCCGTGGCACTGACACCCGGGCGCACCGGCAAGCTCTTCACCGAATTTGCTATTACACTGGCAGGCGCGGTGCTGATTTCAGGTTTTGTCGCTCTCACCTTATCGCCGATGATGAGCTCTAAGATGCTCAAGCATGAGAAGAAGCATTCCGCGATCTTCAACATGATTGAGGCGCTCCTCAACGCCATCACCAACGGCTACCGCTTCCTACTTGAGAAGGTACTGCGTAGCGCCCTGCTGGCGATTCTGATTATGGGCGCAAGCTCCTATGGTGTCTGGTTCTACTACCAGCAGCTGCCACAAGAGCTGGCGCCAACAGAAGATCGCGGCACGATTATGTCGTTCTCTATCAACCCAGACGGTTCGTCTGTTGACTATGTTGACCGCTACTCGAAAGCCGTTGAGGGCGTCGTATCGCAACTGGAGGAGAAAGACCGCTTCTTCACCGTGGTGGGCTTCCCTTCTGAGACAAACTCACTCACCTTTATTGGCCTAAAAGACTGGGCCGAACGTGAGCGCAGACAGCAAGAAATTACCGCCGGTTTAACACCACAGTTGTTTGGTGGAGTCACGGGAAATATGACGTTTGCAATGGATCTTCCATCGCTCGGCCAGAGTATTATCTCTCGCCCGGTGGAGTTCATTATCAAGTCAAATGGCACCTATGATGATCTTAAGGCCATTCAAGACAAGGTGATGGCTAAGGTTTACCAAAACCCGATGTTTGTTCAACCTGATACGGATTTAAAGCTCAACAAGCCGGAGCTACAGATCGATATTGACCGTAACAAAGCGTCCGAGGTGGGGGTACCTGTTGAGCGTATTGGCCGTACACTGGAAAGCTATATCGCAGGTCGTGATGTCACTCGCTTTAAAAAGGAGGGGGATCAGTACGATGTGATCGTGCAGGTTGATGCGCAAGAGCGGAACAACCCAAGCGATCTATCAAGCCTCTATGTGCGCAGTGATTCGGGCGACATGATCCAGCTGTCTAACCTGACCACTGTACGTGAAACCGTAGCACCGCGTGAGCTGAACCACTTTGATAAGGTGAAGGCAGTGAAGATCCAAGCGATGATTGCACCGGGCTATAGCTTGGGTGAAGCGCTGGATTTCTTAGATCAGACCCTAACCGAAGTAGCGCCAGAAGCCACTGCAGACTACGGTGGCCAGTCACGTGAGTTTAAAGATTCAACATCGAGCCTGCAGCTCACCTTCACGATGGCACTGATCTTTATCTTCCTTGTTTTGGCAGCTCAGTTCGAGAGCTTCAAAGCACCGTTTATTATCTTGCTCTCGGTACCACCGGCGGTTTTGGGCGCGCTCTTTGCACTGCAAAGTACAGGCGGCAGTATCAGTATCTACAGCCAAATTGGTATCATCACGCTCATCGGCTTGATTGCAAAACATGGTATTCTGATTGTGGAGTTTGCGAACCAGCTACAGGAGCAAGGACGTTCACACTTCGAGGCGATTACCGAAGCTGCAACACTGCGTTTACGCCCTATTCTGATGACCACAGGTGCAACGGTACTTGGCGCGCTGCCACTTGCGCTAGCAGCAGGGGCCGGTGCTGAATCACGCCAGCAGATCGGCTGGGTTATCGTCGGCGGTATGCTGTTTGGTACGCTGATTACACTGTTTGTCATCCCAACGGTGTATAGTTTCTTGGGTAAACGCCGCCCCAACACGATCGAACAAGAATACGCGGAAACACTTAAGTAAGGACTAGATTGATGAAATTGATCTCACACGCAATACGTGTTGCGCTGGTTGCAGGGCTATGCAGCTCTGCCGCTGTTCAAGCGGGCTCTCTTGAAGAGATCTACCGCAAGGCGCTCAATAATGATCCGCAATTAAAAGCGGCCCAAGCAAACTACCGCGCTGACAAGGAAGCTCTGCCGCAAGCGAAAGCTGGCCTGCTACCAAGCGTCAACGCTCAAGCACAAACCGGCCATGTCGACTCAGACACCGCCAGTGGTGATTCCTCTTACAATACAAATGGTTACACGGTCAGTTTAGTTCAGCCGGTTTTCTCGGCAGCTAAGTGGCAAACTTATCAACAGGGCAAGGTGCTGGACGAGCAGGCTCAGCTACGCCTTGATCAAGCCCAGCAAGCGTTGATTTTGCGCACCATCGAGAGTTATCTAAATGTACTTCGCGCACAAAGCAACTTGGATACCGCCCAAGCGCAAGTGCGTGCAATCAAACGCCGCCTTGACCAGGTTAACGCGCAGTTTGACGTGGGTTTAATCGCCATCACAGATGTCCATGAAGCGCAGGCATCATATGATAATGCACGCGTTTCACAGATCGAAGCAGAGGGTGCTTTAGACAACAGCTATGAAGCACTGGAACGCCTCATTGGTGAGCCGGTTGATAACCTTGATCAGCTAGCAGCGGACTATCCGATACAAGCACTGAGCCCAGCAGAGCCGCAACCATGGCTCAAGAAAGCGCTACAGGATAACCTCTCATTGCGTGTTGCCGCATCAAACGTGGAGGTTGCGCGCCGCAGCGCGAAGATCGCTAAAGCGGGGCACCTACCGACGGTTGATCTCAATGCATCTCACGGCGAAACCAACGCACTTAACGATGTTAAAACGAGCCAGATTGGTTTAACGCTTAGCGTACCTCTCTACCAAGGAGGAGCGATTAGCTCACGCTCCCGGCAGAACTACGCGCTGCTAGATGCCAGCATGCAAACTCAAGAGGATACGCTGCGTGCAGTGCGTCAAACAACACGCAGCCTGCTACGCGACCTTAAAACAAATGTTTTGAGCGTAGCTGCGCGCCAACAAAGTATCGTCTCCAGCGAAGCCGCTTTAAAAGCGACCAGTGAAGGCTTTAACGTTGGCACACGTAACGTGGTTGACGTGCTACAAGCCGAGCAAGCGCTTTATGCGGCACAACGTGATTACGCCAGCGCGCGCTTTGATTACGTGCTTAACTTGTTTACCTTCAAGCAGCAGATTGGCACCTTGAATCCAGACGACATCTACGCACTGGATGAGTGGCTTATCGCCAACTAGCGCGCATTAACTTGTACGAAAAGCCCGCCATTGAGCGGGCTTTTTTTGTGCTCAGACAAGACCGACTTAATCCCTCGTTGACCACCCTGCGTACAGATAAGAGAATACTAATATTGAGACTTATCGTTGGAGAATAACCTGTGATCACACTCGAGCAGCGTCAGCGTCAAATAGAGGAACACCACGGCGGAAACGGTGAAAAAGCAGCACAGCGTACACTTGATAACTTCGCTCGGCACCACAACGAAGACTTTTGGACTTTCTGGCAGCAAGCGGTATTACAGCGCTTACCCGCCTCTCCCAAGCGACTACTTGATCTTGGCTGCGGAACTGCGCAGTTTCTTCAAGCGATCTCGCAGCAGTTACCCCGCGTAAAGTTGACCGGTATTGAGTGCGCGCCCTACATGTTGGCTAAACAAGTTTCGTTGCCGACCGATAGCACCCTACTCGTAGACGATTTGAACGCCCCCGAACGCGAATGTATCGAACCGAGCTCCCAGCATATCATCATGGCAAATATGCTACTGCACGAACTAGAACAACCGATCTCAGCGCTACTCGCCTGCCATCACTGGCTTGCTGATGATGGGTTACTGGTCGTTATCGATATGGTGCGCCAACCGCTCGCGTCCTACCTGCCCCATGCCCTTCGCGATACCGCCGTCGCAGCGCTATCAGATACCGAGCGAGCGTTTCACTTTCGCCAGTTTCAAGAGCACAACCGTTACACAGCGGACGATCTAGCTTGGCTGTTAACCGAGTGCGGCTTTGAGATCTGCCATCGCGATGCCATTCGTAGCGGCCGAGCAGCGCGCTTCGTGGTGAGAAAAGCACCCCACTAAACTAAAAAACCCAGCACTGTTACGATGCTGGGTTTTCGTTTAATGAGATGCTTTTTGCCTTAGTGGATAACTGGGCTATCTTCATCGCCCTCTGGCATGATCATATGCCCAACCCCATCCCGAGCCAGCGCACCATGCTCTTCGGCAACCTCCAATAGCTGATCCAACAGAATATTAGTTAGGTGGCCGCTGATAATCATGCCGGCCGGCGGATCACCAGAAAACAGCTCCTCATCCACCAGACCATCTGGACGAAGCCCAAGCAATAATGGGTTTTCTTTCACAAGGGGTGCAATATCGTCCGGCGCAAAAACCGAGTAGGAGCTGGATACTTCAAGCGCTAACTGATAAGCATCGTGCGCTTCGGTTTCCAGCTTTTGTAAGAAGCTCTCTTCCGCCGCTCGAAAGCGTGCTGTCAGTAATCCCACACCGGGTTTGCTCAAATTGCTCGTTGCTTGCTGTGAGAGGCTGTAATCTGCCAGCATTGGATAGCTACGTGTGGGGTCGAGCTCTTTCTCATCGACCATCACGTTACCCTCCTCATCAAGCCGAAGCCAGTCATTCTCGACCGCCACTGCCAGCAAGTTCTCTAGCGCAACCATGACCAAATTACTGGCGATGATCGCACCCACCGATGGGTTACCACGCTCTTTAGGGTCGGCTATCAGATCGCTCGCACGGGAAGCGAGCAACGAGGGCTCCTCCTCAACAAGCTCGGCCATACGGTCGGTATCGAGGTAGAGCATTTCATGACAAAGGCGCTCAGCGGTCATAAAAGGAAGCGCGGCATCCTGCACCATCCGCTGTTTGTATTCGTCCCTTACACCTTCAAGGATACTTGAAAGAATTTGACTCATGGGTTTATCTCATCAATAGGGGCAAAAGCAACAGAATACCCAGTGAATAATCAGAAGGCGCTACGAACGTCGGCACCTTGCTACATAGTTTAGACCCATTTAATGGATTTTGATCCCTATCGGCTCCACACCATGCTTCATACCATCAAAGCAATCGCGCAGTTCACTCAGCGGTGATAAGCCGTAATCAACCGGATCAACCGGCAACTCAATCCAATCAAGCGACCAAATGCGGGTCATCAACTCATACTCACCGATGAGCGCATCAAGGAAGATCATAACGGCTTCAGTGCGCGGATCCATCTCGAGTACTTTCGGAACATCATGCATATACACGGCAAGGTGTAGCTTGTTATCAATTGTGCGCAGGGAGTACCAATAGTCATTGAGTTCACAGATCTCATCGGCCACATTGATGTGACTAGGGATCGGATCGTAACGATGGTTAAAGGCCTTAAATTGAATACCCGCAAGACTCGGCGCAGCGCCAACTAAGCTCAGTACCGAGTGGATCGACTCAGGATAGCCATCGCAGCCGAAAATCATCTCAATCGCGCCATCTTCAGCGTCTTTTTCGAAGTGGAACGTTAAATTGCGATCAATTTTTTGCAGCGTTTCACGATAACCACTTAGTAATGCATCCGCATCAAACTGGTTTTCACTACGGCTGGTTAGCAGTTGATCGATGGTGTGCTCGACATGCGTCCAGAAATCTTCGATGTTTTTACGCGACTGCATCATTACGTACGTGGTACCACTACACCCGTTTGGCCTTGATACTTGCCCTGACGATCAAGATAGGAGGTTTCACACACCTCATCCGCACCAAGGAATAGCATCTGTGCAACCCCTTCATTCGCATAGATCTTCGCAGGCAAGGGTGTCGTGTTGGAGAACTCCAGCGTCACGTGGCCTTCCCACTCTGGCTCAAGCGGTGTCACGTTGACGATAATGCCGCAACGGGCGTAGGTGCTCTTCCCTAGACAGATCGTTAGGACATCACGGGGAATATGGAAATACTCTACCGTCCGCGCGAGCGCGAAGGAGTTTGGCGGGATAATGCAAACATCCGACTGCACATCCACGAAACTGCCTTCGTCAAAATCTTTCGGATCTACAACAGAGGAGTTGATGTTCGTAAAAATT
The DNA here is from genome assembly GCF_004005935.1 of Neptunomonas marina. GTDB lineage: Bacteria > Pseudomonadota > Gammaproteobacteria > Pseudomonadales > Balneatricaceae > Neptunomonas > Neptunomonas marina. The sequence continues at coordinate 44,695 of NZ_SACQ01000004.1, forward strand.
TTGAACTCATCAGCACAGCGCACATCGTAGCCATAACTAGAGGTTCCATAAGAGATCATTGCACCCCGTTCGCTTGAGCGCACTTGGTTTGGCTCAAAAGGAGAGATCATCTTATGTTCTTGCGCCATGCGGCGAATCCAGCTATCCGATTTAATGCCCATTAAATGTCCTGCAACTGACGGTTAGTAAAGCGCGCGATTATAGCCTTTTTGGCAAAAAAAATCCGCATTTAAATAGCAATAAATGCGGATCTTTTCGCGTGAAAAGCTAATAAGCGTTAGTCATCAACCACATGGATCTGTGGCATGGCAGGTGCCGCCTCAGCTGCGCTATCTAGTGCGCTAACAACTTCGCGGGCGATCGCTAAGTAATGCCCTGCTAACGCACCTTGTGGATCGGCAACCACCGTCGGCTTTCCGCTATCAGCTTGCTCACGGATGGCAAGCGATAGAGGCAACGCACCCAGCTGACGAGTGTCGTATTCACGGGCGATACGCTCGCCACCACCAGCGCCAAAAATATGCTCCTCATGGCCACAGGCGGAGCAAATATGAGTACTCATATTTTCCACCACACCAATCACAGGAATATTTACTTTACGGAACATTTCAATACCTTTCTTGGCATCAAGCAGCGCGATATCCTGCGGCGTAGTCACCACCACAGCACCCGACAGCGCGACCTTTTGCGACAAGGTTAGCTGAATATCGCCAGTACCCGGCGGCATATCGATGAGCAAGTAATCCAGCTCGCCCCAAACCGTTTGAGTGATTAGCTGCTGCAGCGCTCCGCTCGCCATTGGACCACGCCATACCATGGCGGTCTTCTCATCCACCAGCAAGCTGATCGACATGACCTTCAAGCCGTGAGCCTCCACTGGCATCATGCTGTTTTCGCTGATCTGCTCAGGACGAGTGCCCTCAGTAATACCGAGCATCATCCCCATACTCGGGCCGTAGATGTCAGCATCTAAAACCCCAACTCGATACCCTTGTGCGGCAAGAGCCAGCGCTAAGTTCGCCGTTGTCGTGGATTTGCCAACACCGCCCTTACCGGAAGCGACTGCAACAACATGTTTTACTCCGGCCAAGCCGGGCGCTGAAGATTGCATCTTTTCTCTCCTAATCAGATAAACACGCCTCTCTTAGTGAGATAGCCCGTTTACCAAATGACCAAATACCTGAGTAATTATATCAACTATTAGTTAGCTCTGGCTATCATCTAGAAACAGAAAGCCATCGGCATCTAAATAACCTGCTCGTCGCGTTCGGAACCAGCGCACTCCCTGCTCAATAAATATCGCGTCATCAGCGTTGCAGTAAGGGCTCACCTGCGCACCACCGACGATGATTTCACCCACCTCTTCAGGCAGCGCCAGTTGACCATCAGGTTTTTCGATACGCACAGCCGTGCCAGGCAGCGCCATGCCCACCGAGCCTACCAGCGTGCCGCGCTGAACGCTCCACCAGCGCGTGCTCAGATAATCGGGGATATTCACCGTTGCCACCGCAGCGACCTCTGCGCACCCAAACCCCTCTAACACGGGCTTGTGGAATCTTGCTAGAAACGCATCTTGTGCGGCGCCATCAAGCTTACCGCCGCCACAGACAACCAAACGTAGCGATGACAACATGGCAGGATGAACAGCCTCAGTGCCCAGCAAAGCTTTGGTAATATCTGGCGTCATAAAGAACAAACTAGCGCGATGACGGGCAATGGTTTTAGCTATGGCCAGACTCTCGTGCGATTTCGTTTGATAGACAACGGATAACGGTTCCAGCCAGGGCAGAAACAGATGGGTGAGCAACCCGTAAGCCGTTGAGAACGGCAACACACCGGCGAGCCGCTCATCTTCACGCCGATTAAGAAGGTCAAACAGCTGACGAACATTCGCCACGATATTTTGCTGGCTTAAACCAATAGATCGCCACTGACCGTCAGCACGTTGAGTGAGCGTAATAGCCGCAAGCGCTTGCGTATCAGTGGCGCTGCCAAACCAACGCACCAGCAGCTTAGTAGGCAACAAGGCCGCACCCAACATACCTATCGAGCGCCCCAACCAACCAGCTTGATCACGCACTGATTCTAGTGCCACAACAGGCAGAGCATTAAGCTGCACGGCATTCAGCCCAAGCAGTTTTAACGTGTAGTCCGACGTGATAACGCCCTCGGCGCCGCTAACAGTGATCTGCTTTTTCAACTCATCTAGGTCAGCTGTTGGATTTAGATTAGCAACCACTTTTCCCGCAAGCAGCGCCGCCATGTTAGCCAGCGCAGCCGAAACGCCTGCCGGCAGCACAATAGCTATGCGATCACCGTCAAGACGGCGAACATATTGCGCCAGTACCAGCGCCGCAGCGAGCTGCTGATAGGCATTCAATGGCTTTGCACCTTGATCAAAACGGGCTACCACACCTCGCCAGCGTTTCATATTCTTGATAAAAAGCTCAGGAATTGCGGGCTGCTTTTCAATATAGGCTTGCCATGCCACCACCGCTAAGTGAGCGACCGCTTGCTTAACGTCTTCAGCTTTAGCGTCAGCAGATAACGGCGCGCCAAATGCGACAATCACATCTCGCTTCCATCCCGTGCGCTGGTCCGCTTGTAACGTGTCCTCCGCACGGGACCAGCGGCTGCCCCACAGGCCGCGTAGGTAGAAAGGCACAATCGCCACCCCGGTATCCGCAACGGCGCGCTCAAAGCCGCGGCGAAACTGACCAAGCTGGCCCGTATAGCTGATCGCCCCCTCAGGAAACAAGCATACGACTTCTCCTGCTTTGAGCAGCGCCTGCACCTGCTCAAGCGATGTACGGCTGCCCTTGCCTTTGGAGATGGGGATCACGCCGAACAGATCCAAAAACCAGCGCAAGTACCAGCGCTCATAGATGGAGCGCTCCATGACAAACCGAATCGGTCGCGGACAGGCCATCTGAATCATCGCCCAATCCAACCAACTGATATGGTTACCAAGCAGCAACATCCCTTCGCCTTCCGGTTTCAGATTGTGGAACCCTTGCACGGTTAAGCGATAGCGCTGGCGCATTAGCGCAGCAACGAGAATGCGAATAAAAGCCTCCGGCAGTAGCCAAAGCGCAACCAAGAAGACCAGTGCAGCAATGCCGATCAACATGATCAGCAGCCAACTCGCGGGCATCTCCAGTAGTGAGAAAATCGCTGTAAGCACCAAGCCGGTCAACATCGCGATATTCTGTAAAAAGTTGTTTCCAGCCAGCACTTTACCCAGCTTTTGCTGCGGCGCATGGAACTGAATCAGCGCGTTAAGTGGTATGGTCATCAATGCGCCACTGAGCCCTATCAGTAAGAAATAACCACCGGCTTCTAACAACGAACCGGCTTGCGGCAACAACACTAAACCCACCAGTAAGCCCAACGCCCCTGCTGGAATGAGACCGGTGTTGATATGGTGCGCCGACAGCCGCCCTGCCAGCACCGAGCCGAGCATAATGCCCACTCCCGCCAGCGCCATCGCGCCTTGGATATGGAAGGTATTACTAGCGCCTAACGCCACCTCCGCATACGAAGGGAAAATCGCCAGCATGATCTGGCTAATAGTCCAGAAGGAGGCCAAGCCAAGCACCGAGCGCAAAATCGCCTTAGAGCTTGTTACATAACGTAAGTTTTTCTTGAGCAACTGCCCACGGCGATACGCCGCCCAGTTGAAAGGCTCTGCCGAGTTGGGCTGTTTGCGCATCGGCAAGCGCTGCGCCAGCCATGCCTCCAGTAGCGCACCGCCCACTAGCAGCCAACCGAGCGGGGCGATGGCTTGTAGGATAGCTGCTGTTTCCCAAGTACCAGTGGCGGGTAGCCAAGCCGCGAAAAGTGTTTCAAAGAGTAATGAAAAGCTCACTATCCCGAGCAAAATCGCAACCATGGTCACCGACTGCATCCAGCTGTTGCCTTCGCTGATATTGTCGGTACCTACCAAGTCACGGATGAAGCCATACTTCGCGGGAGAATACAGCGCGCTTTGCAACGCCAGCACAAATGTCATGCCGAAGGCGAGCTCAAACCAGCCTTGGTAGTAACTGAGGGTAATCAGTAATGTGATTGCCACCGCACTTCTGGCGGCCCAGCGCATCACTAACGGTTTCGCGAAGCGGTCCGATAGGTAGCCTGCAGGTGTTAACAAGCCGATAAAAGGCAATAATATCAGCGCATTAACAACCGCTGTCAGCATCACCTGCTCGGGGCCATCATGAGCTTTAAACAGGGTATTTTGGACAATAATTTTATGCCCTAGGTCGACAAATGCATTGATAAAAGCGACCGCCAAAAAAGCGATAAATCCGTTAATACGCAGCAGTGCTAGCATGACCCGACTCCTGTTGCCATCCGTTGATAAAATTCTCGATTAAGCTGGCGAGAATAGCCTGCTCGGCGGTCGTTTGCTGTAAAAACAGCTTATCTCGCAAGGTCAGCACTGCCACACCATGCACACCTCCCCAAACAGCGCGCGCAGCACAGCGTACTTGCTCGGAATCAGCACGAGGGTTGAGGCGTGCTAACAGTACTTCGATCTCCTGAAAGAGCTGCTCTATCTGCTGACTTAACGCCTCAGGCATTGAGCAACTGCTCGCCGAGCGATGTTCAAACAGCAGTGACCAGAGCGCGCGGTGCTGTTTTGCAAACGTGACGTAATCGCTGGCCAGCCCTGCCAACTGCTCTGCGGCACCGAGGCTCTGACGCGGCAAAAGAGCGCTATTAAGACGTTTCAGCGTACGTAAGTTAATTTGCCAATAAAGGTCATCGAGGTTAGCAAACACTTGATACAACGAACCTGCGGTGTAACCGATCCGGGTGGCTACTTTTCGTGCCGATACACCGGCAACGCCCTCCTCTATCAATAACGCTTCTGCTGCATCCAAAGCGAGCGCTTTAATTTCGTCTCGGGAGTGATCATTGCGCCTTGCCATACCAGTAATTCACCTCAATTAAACAGCGTTTAAAAACAACCTTAATTAAACATCGTTTAATTATCAACAGTTTTATACGTCGAGGGCAAAGATCAATTAGCGCCACTCGCGCATCACAACATGGGTTGTCACCGTCACATCACTGGGAAGCAACTGGTCAATTTGATAGCGCAGCTCGTGTAATTGTTGCATATCGGTGGTTTCAACGAATGCAAACAGATCAACTTCGCCACTGACACCGTGGCAACACGTCACCCCCTGCAAGCTCAATAACTGCGCAGCAATCTCTTCACAGCGGTAACCTTTTTGTGTGACTTCAAGGTACGCCTGCACCTTTGCCTCTCCCTCAACATAGGGAGGGCGTTCAACGCGATAGCCACGGATCTCACCCGTCTGTTCCATACGGCGAATGCGCTCCGTAACAGCTGAGCGCGATAGATTCACCCGCTCGGCGATTGCTGAAACGCTAGTGCGTGCGTTTTCGCTTAGCACCGCAAGGATCGCTTGATCAAACTTATCCACTTCTTAGTTACCCAACAAAACGACAGAAAAACCCGCAAAATGACGGCAGCAACGCGCAGTTTGCAGCGCTTAAAAGCCTTAGACTGACTCGGCGTATTTATGTGAAGACACGAGAAATAAGGGATGACTAGGCTAAAACAAACAATTACCCGCTGGCAAGGGATGGGGCTTATCGCAACAACGCTACTGGGTACTGGCGTTTTTATCTTGCCACAACTCACGTTAGCGGCCGCAGGCGATAAAGCGATACTCGCATGGGGACTGCTGCTATTGGCCATTTTGCCGTTAACACAGGTTTTCGCGCAATTGGGACGACACTTCCCCCATGCCGCAGGCCCCGCTTACTTCGTCGAGCGAGCATTCTCGGCAAAAGCTGGCCGAGTCGTCGGCTTGATGTTTCTCTTTGTGGTACCGCTCGGCGCGCCTGCAGCACTGATGATCACCTTTGAGTTTTTAACGCCCATCGCGCCCCTTAATGAGGGTGAAGAGCTATTCGGACAGCTTCTGCTACTGGGAATCATCTTCATCATCAACCGCCAAGGGATTCAACTCTCCGGCACACTGCAACTGGGCCTAACTATTGCCATCACCGGTGTGGTCATTCTGTTGTTCGTTGCGGTGGTGGCAAGCCCGCCTGCTATTCACCCAAAGCATACCGCTATACCGGGTACCTGGAGTGGCGTTATGGTTGCAGTCAGCATCGCGATTTGGAGCTTTCTAGGTATCGAGACCGCCACGCACCTGAGCGAGGAGTTTCGTGACGTACAGCGCGATTTCATGCCAGCAATGCTCATTGGTGTTGTGCTAGTTGGCCTGATCTATATGGGGTGCACCCATCTTTCCAACTTTGGCCTTGGGCAGCCGCTCGCCATTGTGGGTACCTTCGAGCAACTATTCGGCGGCGTGGGGCGTTGGGTTATCGCTTTGCTTGGATTTATCAGCGGCATCGCAACCGTAAATGTCTACTTTGCGAGCGTGGCGCGTCTTGCCTGGAGCTTCAGTTGCGAAGGCGTCCTCCCGCAGCGGCTTGCAAAGCTCAACAAACATCAAACACCCGAAATGGCACTGATGAGCTTTCTGTTGATCTCGGCGGGTGTACTGCTGCTAAGCCACCTGTTGGCCTTACCCTATACAGCGATGATGCAGTGGGTGAACGGTGTTTTTGTTCTGGTTTACATCGCGAGTATGCTGGCCGCATGGCGTTTACTGCCACAAGCTAACCGGCTGTGGATCACTCTCGGTCTGCTTGCTTGCCTGCTCTTTATCATTAGCTTAGGTGCAGCCATGATCTATGCCGCACTTCTGTTAGCCACAACTGGATTATGGGTATCGCGCCAGCCCAACAAGGCTACACAAGCGTCATAAAAAACGCGGCCATTGCCGCGTTCTTCATTAGCGTTTTGTTAGATAAACGCCACACTCGAGGTGATGGGTATAGGGGAACTGGTCGAACACCGCAAAGCGCTCGACTTTGTGGGTGCGACAGATGGTTTCCAGATTGCTATAAAGCGTGTCAGGGTTACAGCTGATGTAAACAATATTGTCGTACTCTGTCACCTGCTCGATTGTGCCGTCATCAAGGCCTGCGCGCGGTGGGTCAACCAAAACCGTCGAGAACTCACAAGAATCTAACTCAAGCCCTGCCACTTTACGCGTCTCTTTCTTGCCTTGCAGCACAAGCGTGAGGTCTTCTGAAGGCATACGCAGAATATCGAGGTTCTCAATATTATTAGACTCAATATTCTCTTGTGCAGCACGCACTGATGTTTTGGAAATCTCCGTTGCGACAACACGACGGAAATTCTGCGCTAATGGGATCGTAAAGTTGCCATTACCGCAGTAGAACTCAACCAAATCACCGCCTGCATCTTGAGTCACATCAAGCGCCCAGCGGATCATGTCACGGCACACTTCACCGTTTGGTTGGGTGAAGCTATTTTCAACCTGTTTGTAGGTATAGGTGCGCCCGTTGATCTCCATCTTTTCCATAACGAAGTCGCGCTCCAGCACCACTTTCTTTTTACGTGAGCGCCCCACCACATCGATGTTGAAGCGCGAGCGCAGCAGTTGCACTTGCTCTTCCCATGCCTCATCAATCGGACGATGATAAAGCAAACTAACCAACAGCTCGCCAGATAAGGTGCTCAAGAAGTCAATTTGAAACAGCTTAAAACGCAGATCTCTGTTGTCACGAATGACATCCAACAGCTCGAACATCACATTGCGAATCGGTAGCGCCACCATTTCACATTCGTCGAGACGCACTGGATTGCGGTTATCACCCGGCTCAAACATAACGTAGTAAAGATCATCACCATCATGCCAAACACGGAACTCTGCACGTAAGCGGTAATGCTTCTTGGGCGATGCAAACGACTCTATCTGAGGAGGTTCAAACGCTGCAAAGCGAGCTTGGATATCCGCCACTTTTTCTGACAAAAGAGCATCGTATTGATCGGGTCGAATATCGGGAAGCGCCATGGAACAACCTCAAAAGCTTGGTAAATAAGAGAGCGAGGCATTCTAGCAGTACGAAGAAGTGGGTCAACCGCTGTTGCTACGCCGGCACATATTAAACCGGCACAACAGCAGCCGTCGTGTTACTGATACTTGGCAGCCAGTACTTGCCAGTCATTGAGTTTGTGCTCTACACCTAGGCGCTCAAGATACTTGAGCGCTAGCTGGCTGGAGATTTTCGCATCGTAGGCGGAACTAACCGGAGCAAGCAGCGCGTCAGCTACATGCACAGCGGTTAATGGCTGAAACTCATCACTGGCACTGCTGGCAGGGAAATGATGGAACAGTGCCGCTTCAATCACCGCAGGTGGAAGATTCCATAGCCCTAGCAAGTACGCACCCGCTTCGGCGTGGGAAACACCAATGTTCATCTTCTCTACAACGTATAAAGGCTGCTGCATCTCACCGGATAAACCAACAACCTGTCGGTAGCCCTCAGGATCATGATTCGCCAGTAACAACATACCGAAGTCGCTTAAAAGGCCCGCAAGAAACGCTTGCGCCTGAGCATTGCGGTCAGCACCGACCGAGCGGCTGATATCCTGGGCTAGCCGCGCCACCAGCAACGAACGTTGGTGTACTTGTTCAAACGAAAAGCTATCCCAACCATAACCTGATGGCAACGCCTCAAAAAGATGGGATGACAACGCTAAATCACGAATCAAACGTAGCCCCAGAATCGTCACAGCTTCGTTCAAACGATAGATTTGCCTCTCCAAACCAAAGAACGCCGAATTGACCAGCTGAAGAACCTTCGCTGCCATCGCTGGGTCTTGCTCGAGTATCTCAGATATATCGTTCGCGTTAGCGTGGCCAGACATTAATGCCTGATTGAGCTTTTCATAAATAGCAGGCAGCGATGGAAGCCGCTTAATACCACCGATGACGCGTTTGATCTCAGGGCGCTGAATCAGACCAATCACCTTTAGCGCACGCTCAACAGCACAGGAGATCTGCACATCCGTACAATCAAAAGGTAAACACGAGTGTGCCACTTCAGCCACTCGAGCTGTTAGGGTTGGCGAGAGGTTACTCGCTACCACGATACGCACCGCATCAGGGCGCAAACGAATAATCTCGGCGAGCGCTGAGACCGTTTGCTCCGCGTCAGCAGGAATACCGATGATAAGAATGTCATAGTGATACTGCTCAATGCGTTCGAGCAGTTCTTCAGAGGAATCAACGTAATTGACGAACCAGCTATTTAGCTCGGCAACCGTACTGATAGCATCATCCCTAAGTGCAGCTGAGCGACACACCAGAATGCTCTTGTCATGCATTGCTGGTTTCACTTTCGCGTCCATATTGGGTCCACCCCACAATTGGTATCGGGTACGAATTACGAATAGATATCCCACTTTAAAAGCAAGATACCCGCTTAGTCCACTTAAATTTTGTGTTAATTCTGTTCTACATCAACTTAAAAACGTAAACTAGCGAGCCATTGTTTATTCTATTTAGCGACGCCCTGAGAACCATGACTAAAAATACCCGAAAAATCTTAGTGACCAGTGCTTTGCCGTACGCCAACGGGCCAATTCACCTCGGACACTTAGTGGAATATATCCAGACTGATATCTGGGTACGTTTCCAAAAACAACGCGGCCACCAATGCACTTACGTCTGTGCTGATGATGCGCACGGTACCCCAATCATGCTTAAAGCAGACCAGATGGGTATTTCGCCGCAGCAACTGATCGATCAAGTAAGTGCCGAGCACCAGCGTGATTTTTCTGGCTTCATGGTAGGGTTTGATAACTACTACTCGACTCACTCGGACGAAAACCGCGAGTTTGCATCGCTGATCTATACCCGCTTGCGCGACAAAGGCCACATTGCCCAAAAGACCATCACGCAAGCTTATGATCCTGAAAAAGAGATGTTCTTGCCTGACCGCTTTGTCAAAGGTGACTGCCCGAAATGTGGCGCTCAGGATCAATATGGCGACTCCTGCGAAAAATGTGGTGCAACTTACAGCCCAGTTGAACTGAAAAACGCTTACTCTGCCGTATCTGGTGCTAAACCGATTGAGAAAGAGTCTGAGCACTATTTCTTCAAACTAGGTGACTTTGAAGCGTTTTTGCGTAACTGGGTTGATAACCACGTACAAGAGCAGATGATCCACAAGCTCAACGAGTGGTTCGAAGCGGGTCTGCAAAACTGGGATATCTCTCGCGATGCGCCCTACTGGGGTTTCGAGATTCCAGATGCACCGGGTAAGTATTTCTATGTCTGGCTAGACGCGCCGATCGGTTACATGGCTAGCTTTAAGAACTGGTGTGACAACAACGGCGTAAGCTTTGATGAGTACTGGAGCGAAGCATCCGATACCGAGCTATACCACTTTATCGGTAAAGATATCGCGTACTTCCATACCCTGTTTTGGCCCGCCATGTTGGAAGGTGCCGGATTCCGTAAGCCCAATGGCGTTTTCTGCCACGGTTTCTTGACCGTTGATGGGCAGAAGATGTCTAAGTCTCGTGGCACGTTTATCATGGCCGAGACCTACCTCAAGCACTTACGCCCTGAATACTTGCGTTACTACTTTGCAGCCAAGTTAAGCTCTGGCATCGATGATATCGACCTTAACCTCGAAGACTTCCGTATGCGTGTTAACGCGGATCTCGTGAATAAGGTGATCAACATTGCTTCCCGCTGCGCCGGCTTTATCAAGAAGAAGTTTGATGGGCAGCTGAGCTCTCAACTTGTAAACGCCGAGCTCTATAATGAAGCGGTCGCCATGAGCGAGAGTATCGCCACAGCATACGAGAAGCGTGAGTACGGCCGTGCGATGCGCGAAATTATGGCTTTAGCAGATAAGGCTAACCAATATATCGACGCAGCTGAGCCGTGGGTATTGGCCAAACAGGAGGGCAAGGAGCAAGAGGTTCAAGATTGCTGCACAATGGGCATCAACCTGTTCCGCGTTATTGTCTCCTACCTTGCGCCGGTACTTCCGCATGTTGCAGCAGAAGCCGCCGAATTCTTAAACATCGATAGCTTTGCATGGGACGCTATCAACACACCGCTGCTTGATCACAAAGTAAACAAGTTCAAGCCGCTGATGCAGCGTATTGAAGAAGATAAAGTCAACGCGATGATCGAAGATAGCAAAGCGACATTAGCAGCGATGGCCGCCGCAGCACCTGCAGCACCGACAGCCGAGAAAACGCCGCTGCAAGAAACACCGATTGCTGACGAGATCACGTTCGATGATTTTGCCAAAGTCGACCTACGTGTTGCACGTATTGCGAAAGCTGAGCATGTAAAAGGCGCAGATAAGCTATTGCAGCTCACACTGGACCTTGGTGGCGAGACGCGCAACGTTTTTGCGGGTATCAAATCAGCTTATAGCCCAGAAGACCTCGAAGGTAAGCTTACGGTTATGGTGGCAAACCTCGCACCTCGCAAAATGAAATTCGGCATGTCTGAGGGCATGGTGCTAGCAGCAGGCCCTGGTGGCAAAGATCTATGGATTCTTGAACCGCACGATGGCGCTCAGCCAGGCATGCGTATTATGTAATAGCATGAGCCCTCGATACGTGAGTAAAACGTAACGAGGGCTCATTGTAATTATTTAACTTGCCACCCCTGCATTATGATGTAGTTAGTTCTATGCTTGAGGATGTCGTTTAACTTGTGCGCACTTTATGCTGAACTGGAAGTCACCCAAAGAGCAATGTCGATATTGGATTGCCTCAACCTTGTTGTGGGTGGTCGCGTTTTCTGCATCTACGGCTACGGCCTCTGTTCTTGGAGTGCTCTACCCTGATGCTCCTCCCCCCTATCGCCAAGTCTTCTCGCAACTGATTGATGGGATCCGAGATCAGTACTTAGGTATGGTCAAGCTCTACCCGCTCGATACATCAACAGACTCGACCACGTTACAAGCTCAGCTTCGCAATGATGGTGTTGATGCCATCATTACACTCGGCCGCAGCGGCTACACCCAAGCCGAACAACTCACTAGCGAAAGGCCTTTGGTTAGCGGTGCGCTACCGCTGATACCCGGACAAGGTACGGGCGTTAGCCTCATTCCAGATCCAGAAGAACTGTTTGTGCAGCTCAAGCGCTTATCCCCAAATATTCAGCAAGTTCATACCATTTTATCTGAGCAAAGCCGCTGGCTAGAGCCTATTGCTCAGGCGGCAGCTACCCGCCAACGTATCAAGCTAACGATTTATTATGCCTCTGATATTGCGAGCACCTTGGCGCTCTATAAACGCCTACTAACGCATGCTGACCGACTCCGCGATGCATTGTGGCTACCCCCCGACCGGCAAGCAACGAATGAGTCGGTGATCCTGCCAATACTTTTGCAGGAGGCATGGGAGAAACGCCTGATTATTTTTGCGAGCAAACCGTCATTTGTACGGCGTGGCGCACTGTTCTCGTTGTTTCCTGACAACGAACGCACCGGTAGACGGTTGGCTGAATTAGTCGGCAGCCTACAACAAGAGGAAGAGAACCTCGGGATTGAATTTTCTAAATCAGATAAACTCGTTATAAACCAACGCACTGCAGCGCACTTGGGCATCAAGCTAACGCCAGCTCAACTTCGCTCTGTGTATCGAACTTATCCGCAACCGTAGTACTGACGTGATAGCATGAACCAGATGATCAACAACAAGAACTATAGCTTCCGGCGCCAGCTGATGATCTTTTTGATCGCCGCTATCGCGTTACTGTCGCTTGTTAGCTCTACGGTGTCATCTTGGATTGCCCTGCATCAATCCGGCCAAGTACTTGAGAAAAACGCGTTACAAATTGCCGATCACTTCAGTAAGCAAAGCGTGCTCGCCCTGTTGACCCGCAGTGAAGACAATGCCGAATCGGCGCTATCTCAAGTGATGGGTTTTGCCGATGTTACAGGTGGTGCTATCTTCGCCGATACACAGCAAGCACTGTTTGTAAAAGGCGAGATTCAACCCGATCAGGCAAAACTTGCTGACTGGTTATCCTCACCCAAACCTATTATCGCAGTGGATGCGCGTGACTACTGGATTATCACCTCCCCCGTGATTTTGGAGGACGATAGAGAAACCTTTACTGAGTTCGCTCTTTCACAAACTCACACCCAACAGCTGCTTGGGTTCGTTATGATCCAAGTCTCGAAAAGCTCTATCGTGCAGCTGACCCAGCAGCTGTTTTCCTACACGATCGGTATCGGTATCGTATTCGCGCTACTATGTTTGTGGCTATTAAATATCGGCCTGCGCCGGATTATCGATCCAATACGTGCCCTATCAGCGACAATGAAAGCCGCTCAAGACAGCGGAGCCCACACCTATGCAGAGATTAGCGGCCCTCAAGAAGTTCACAGCATAGCTCAAAGCTATAACGCCATGATGGCAGCTCTAGAGGCACAGGAAAAGCGCTTAAAAGAGCTCAACACTAGCTTAGAATCTGAAGTAGAGATCCGTACCAAGGAGCTAACGCACGCGCGCGATACAGCGCTCGTCGCAGTGCGCACTCAGTCTGAGTTTCTAGCGAATATCAGCCATGAACTGCGCACACCGCTTCAAGCGGTCATGGGTTATATTGACCTCGTTGTTGAAGAGTTAAACGAGCAGGGAATGTATGATCAAGTGAGTGATTTAGAGGCATCTCTTAGCGCAGCGAACCGCCTGTTAACACTCATCAACTCGATTCTCGATCTTGCTAAGTGTGAGGCGGGAAAAACCGAGCTCGTCTTAACCGAAACACCTTTGAAACGCCTTATCAAAGAAACTGAAGCGATTATCCGGCCATTAGCGGTTCGCAACAGCAATACACTAACGATTCACTTACCCGATAGTGACAGCATTCTATTGATCGATAAGGAAAAAACGCAGCAGATTTTGCTGAACTTACTGTCGAATGCGTGTAAGTTCACCAAAGCGGGTACTGTTGAGTTACATATTGATTTGCAAGATGAAACGGTTAAATTTGCCGTCTCAGATACCGGTGTCGGTATCGCAGCGGATAAACTCGAGTCTATCTTTGATAAATTCAGTCAAGGTGATGGTAGTGTGAAGCGCCGCTATGGAGGCACAGGACTCGGCTTAGCGATATCCAAACATTTTGCCGAAATGATGAATGGCAGTATTCATGTCAGTAGTGCGCAGGAGCAAGGCTCTCTTTTCACACTGACACTGCCAAAGCAGGTTACCTTTAAAAACTCACTTACAATGGGGTCCTCCGAGGACCAAAAAGGTTAGATATCACCATGTTCCTTCAGAAGCGATACTCAGCTCTCTCACTGGCTCTCGTTGCTAGCGCGTCGGTATACGCCAACAACGCCTATGAAAATGACGAGCTGGGGGGCTACTACGCTGAAGACGAACTTGTCACTATCGCCACCGGAACGCAGCGCTCACTGCGCCAAGCGCCATCATCAGCCAGCGTGATATCCGCCGAGCAGATCCAAGCGATGGGCGTTACCAACCTACGTGAAGTACTTGAGCGCATTCCGGGTCTACACGTTATGCCATCAGACCTGAGCCGTATGGACTCCGTTTACTCCATACGAGGTATTGAGACCGGCTTTAACCCGCAGGTGCTGATTATGATCAATGGCACCGAGATTAAGCAAAACGCCAACGGTGGCCTACCATTCACGTTTCGGATGCCGGTGAGCAATATCAGCCGTATTGAAGTCATTCGCGGACCTGGCTCGGCGGTCTACGGTGCCGACGCATTCAGCGGCGCGATCAATATCCACACGAATACTGCGGCGGAAAACCTAACGGGCGCAGCGGGCGTCCGGCACGGTGCATTCAACAGCACCGATGTCTGGGCACGCAAAGGCTACATGGGTGAACAAATGAGTGCCTCCATCGCGTTTGAGCTACAGCGCTCGGATGGCGATGATTCTCGTATGGCAACCCGCGATACCCAGAGCGATCTAGATGCTCTGTTCGATACCGACGCATCATTAGCGCCCGGTGCATTTGCCACACGCTACGATACAGGCACGGTACAACTTGATCTTGATTGGGGCGCTTGGCAGTTCTCTAACTGGTATTGGCGCCAATCCAATGGCGGTCTTGGGCAAGGTGGCGCGCTTGCATTGGATCATGATGGTTATCAAGATGCCAGCCAGTGGTTATCTCAGCTGAACTACCAAACAGAGCTCAGCAAACACTTACATTTCGAAGCGAAAGGCTCGTTTGTTCGAACTGATAGCGATAGCTTTTTTAACCTCTTTCCTTCGGGTGCCGTTTTACCTATCGGCCCAGATGGCAACGCTTTTTCCGCACCTACTACGCAGGTTATCCGTTTTCCCCACGGCTATATCGGCAACCCTAAGTCGCGTTCAGAGACACTCAACATCGACGCGATTCTTGGCTACCAAGGTATCGAAAACCACGCTCTTCGCCTTGGTGCAGGCTGGAGTAAAGATCGGGTAAAAACCAAAGAGTATAAAAACTATGGTCCCGGCGTTATCGGCACGCCGGGGTTTGGCAGTGACCAACTGACGGATGTCAGCGACTCTGCGAATGTTTATTTAAATAACCAGGCAAGCCAGTCATTTTATCTATCTGCGCAGGATGAGTGGCAAATAAGCAATGATGTCGCTTTCACAACCGGATTACGCTGGGATCATTATGATGACTTTGGCTCCTCGCTTAATCCACGTATGGCATTAATTTGGGAAACATCTCATAACTTAACATCAAAACTTCTATACGGTACTGCGTTCCGAGCGCCAACTTTCAGTGAGCAGTACCTAATGAACAACCCCGCGCTTATCGGCAACCCCGACTTAAAACCTGAAGAGATCGAAACATTAGAGCTCGCGTTTGACTATCGGCCCAGTTTCTCGACAGATTTCAAACTAAACCTGTTCCGCTATCGAGCAACAGGCCTTATTGCTACCGTTCCTAACGGCAGCCAACGCGTTTATCAAAACAGCAGAGATCAAGATGGTTATGGCGCTGAGCTCGAGGCAACATGGCGCGTTAATAGTAAGCTCTACGCCTACGCCAACTACGCATATCAACATGCTAGCGATGCGAACGCGGATAAACGCATTGCCCGCGTACCATCACACACCACCTATCTGGACCTTCGCTATACACCTGATAACAGCTGGACAATATCAGCACAGCACTACTGGGTGGGTTCACGATATCGCGAGATGGGCGACCAACGCAGCCGCATCGATGACTACCACTGGGTAAACGCAAAACTATCGAAAACGATGATGCAGGGGCAGCTAACCGTTTCGTTAATTGCCAAGAACCTGTTTGATAGCAGTGCAGCAGAACCCGCATCGGCACAAATAGCGGATGATTATGCCCTTGAAAGCCGCAGCCTTTGGGCACAGGTCGAGATGCGCTTTTAAACAAAAAACGGAGCACAAGCGGTGATGAAGAATGTTAATGAAGCGCGCCGCGACGAGCACTTTGCGGAACAGATCTCCACTGCCATCTGGCATGAAAAGCCCAGCGATGATAATCCGTTTATCTCACGAGAGTCGCGATGCCACGGGTATGAGCACCTGGCACTGATGCAGCAGAAAAGCTTTGCCGAGGTGATCTTTCTGCTGTTTCGCGCAGAACTCCCTACTCAAGATGAGCACACGCTCTTTAACGAACTCCTGATCGCACTTATTCATCCCGGCCCCCGCCACAACGCAACCCGTGCAGCCATGAACGCAGCCGTCAGTAAAACACATAGCAGCCATATACTACCGCTCGCATTGCAAGTTCTCGGCGGTCAATGGCAAGGAAGCGAAGAGGTGTTTTTAGCGGCCAAATTTCTCTTAAAGTCACAAGGTCAAGCGCCCGAAGACTTTACGATCGATACCCCAGCAGAGCTAACCACCGACAATACCAAGCCCGAACTACAACTAGCACCGGGCTTTGGGAGCCTCTATGGGACACGTGATACCTACACGCATCAACTCGCTGATAGACTGCTAGCATTACCACAAGCTGGGAAAACGCTGCAGTGGGGACAGCAGCTCATCACTGCACAAGCGAATGAGCGTATCGGCTGGCGAATTTCTGGGCTGACCGCAGCCTGCTTGATAGACCTTGGCTTTTCACCCTATCAAGCAGAGCTGATTTTCCAGATCGCCAGCGCGCCCGGTATTGCTGCACAGGCAGCCGAGAAGGCCGACCAACCCATTACCGCAATGCCTTTTCTTAACGACAAAGACTATGCCATCAAAACCTGAACTGCACTTTGCTGAGTGGTTAGCACGCCGCACTCAAATCACCAGCCATAAAGGTGGTTGGCGCATCGGCGATGCGGTCTACAACCAAGGCTTGTCGCTTTTGGATGATGTGGTTGGCTCGTGGTCTTGGGTTGAGCTGTTACTGTTTAACTTAACCGGTAGACGCCCCGCCCCCGCGCTTTTAAAGTGGGTAGAGTGGAGCTTTATCTGTGTCAGCTGGCCTGATGCAAGAATTTGGTGTAACCAAGTGGCCGCGCTAGGAGCGAGTTCGCAAGCAAGCGGTGTAGCCAGCACATCGGCCGGTATCCTTGCTGCAGAGTCGAAGCTCTATGGGCCCGGCGTTTTGCCGAGCTGTTACACGCTGCTGAGCCAGTTGGTTGCGCAATCGCGGAGCGGCGAATCAATCGCTGACATGGTCGCGTCCAAGCAAAAGCTACCCGGGTTTACCCGCCCAATAGCACTGGGAGATGAGCGCGTTAAAGCGATGCAAGCTGCCAGCCTTGAACTGGGCTTCAAACCCGGTGAGTTTGAACGCACAGCCATAGCAATCAGTGACTACATCAGCGACAGCACCGGCGAGAGCCTTAACTTCGGCGGCTACATCGTGGCATTTCTGGCCGACCAAGGCTTCTCTTGCAGGGAGATAACTGAGCTCTACACCTATTCTATCGCGGTCGGCGCCCTAACCTGCTATACCGACGTGCGTAATGATATTCCGGGGGGATTTCTGCCGTTACGCTGCGAGGACATTCGGTATGAAGGCCCAGCAGATCGCGAACTGCCCAAATCTCAGTGACGTCACTCTACCGCCGTAAGCCCTTTGACGCGCTCCCCCATCGGCGGCATAGCGCTTGAGTCTATTTGAACATCGAGAACCGTTGGGCCCTCCTTCGACAATAGCGCTTCAATATCAAGCGTCTGTAACGCGATCACACTGCTCACGCGCATCGCTCTCACCCCCATCGCCTCAGCGAGCGCTGCGTAATTCACTCGCGGTAGCTCAAAGCCGCCGCGCTCAGCGCCCCCCATGCGCTGGCCATGCATCACCATGCCCAACACGCTATCATTCAGAATAATCATCAACAATGGCAATTGATATTGCTGCGCAACCGTAATCTCTTGTCCCGCCATCAAATAGCTTCCATCACCCGTGATACACACATGAGGTACATTCGGATTAGCGAACGCAGAGCCTATCGCGCTGCCGATGCCCCAGGTCATCGATCCAAACCCCATGGCGATTCGATAGCGATTGGAGGCCTCAGCGCGCTGAAAATAGTGCGTCGCCCAAGCCCAAGCATTGCCTGCATCCACATGAACGCGGGCCTCTTGAGGCAGACGATTAGCAAGCCATGAAAAAAGCGCCTGAGGTAGCACTGGCACATGCTGCACCGCTTTTGAGTACGGGTTTACCTGAGCCGCTTGCTCCTGCCCGGGCCCCAACCAGCGATATCCATCGGCACGCAGCGCATCCACATGCTCAATCAGCACAGGCATTAACGCCTCGTAATCCGCTAAGAGGTGTAGGCGTGCCATGGGCGATTGCACGAAGTTTCCAGAGTTCGCATCGATATGCACAACTTTATCGTTGAGAAGGTGCGGCGACCATGCATTAGTACTTAGCTCACAAAAGCGAGTGCCAAAACAGAGCAATAGGTCATAATGCCCGCCCTGAATAAACGCCCGAGCACTGGTATGGCCAGCAAAACCATAAACGCCCACAAACCGCGAAGAACACTCGTTGACCTGCCCCTTAGCAGCTGGCGCACATAACACAGCCGCGTTCAACCGCTCGGCAAGCGATTCCAGCCAAGCGCCCTCGCCGTCATAATCAGCACCCACTAAAATAGCTACACGCTGCGCACGCTTGAGCTCCGACTGCAGTTGCGCAACACCAGCGAGATCAACCCGAGAGAAACTACGCTCAAGCACATTACTCACCGACAGTGTTGGGATATGCTCGCAGGTTTGCGCCAAGATATCCGACGGAATACTGATATGCACCGGACCGCGGGGTATAGTTTGCGCCGTATTGATTGCTTGGATCAGCTTACTAACGAGCTGTGAGGGGTGTGAAACGAGGGTCGTAAACTTGGTGCAGTTGCCCATCATCGATACCACATCGACACCATTACGCGAGCTATCTTGTAGGGACTGCTTGGCAAACTTCGCTAAAGGCGTCTGAGCGGTGATAACCAGCATAGGGACGCGATCAACAAACGCACTCGCTACTCCCGTCATCAGATTCGTAATACCAGGCCCCGTCGTTGCGCAGCAAACACCAAAGTGCCCCCGCTCCCGCGCATAGCCATCAGCCATGAAGGCGGCACCTGACTCATGCCGTGATACCACAATCTGCATCTCACCACGCTTTTGTGCCCGCAGCACGGCGTTAAAGAACGGCTCTATTGAGCCTCCAGGCACACCAAACACGCGATCGATATTCAACTGGCGCAGAAAATCAATCACCACATCAGCAAAGGTGAAGCTATCACTCATTCAGTTCACTCCCTACTCGGCAATGAGGAGATAGCCAAGCGTTAGCGCTTTATAAAAAGTCGGGAAACACCGGTTCGGTCGCCATCTCAGCCAATAGATCATCTATCGCCATCGGTTTCCCTAAGAAAAAGCCCTGTGCGTAATCAACATTGATCTCTCGCAGTAGGTTTAGCGTGTCGCTATCCTCAACAAATTCCGCAACGGTGGACTTACCAAGGGCGGCAGCAACCTCTCGAATCGCTTTAACCAAGGCAAGATCAATACGGCTAGAGGTCAGCTCACGGATAAATGAGCCGTCGATCTTAACCGTATCAGCTGGCAGGTTTTTCAGGTATGCGAATGTACTAAAACCCGTGCCAAAATCATCGATCGAGAAGCCACACCCCATTTGTGACAATTGACCCACCATGGTTTGCGTGACAGACAAATTGGATAAGCTAGCGCTCTCGGTAATCTCAAAAATGATCCGCTTCGGATCCACATTGTGCTCCGTCAGCATCTGCCGTACCCATGGCACAACAGAATCATTACGAAACGCCTGCGCCGACAGGTTGATCGCGATACGCTTCAGCTCTGGGTGGTCTGCCAACATCTTGAACGCTTTAGCAATCACGTGCTGATCAAGTAACGCCACATCCTCAAAACGCTCCAACGCAGGTATGAAGTCGCCCGGATAGATAATCTGATCATCGATCATAAGACGCACCAATGCTTCATAATAGGACACTTGATTGGTGGGTATATGATAGATCGGCTGAAAGTGCAGCACTAAGTCGTCATTCGCTATCGCATTTTTGACGGTATGTAGCCACTTCATCGAGCTGCGGATGTCGCCAGCCTCTTGGTCCTCGTCGGTGTAGACATGAACACAGTTGCGGCCGTGGTTTTTGGCGATATAAAGCGCTATATCCGCCTGCTGTAGATACACTTGTGGTTTTGCAACATGGCCATTGATCGCTGTAATACCGATACTACAGCTGATCTTAAACACTTGATCTTCAAAACGATACGGGTCGTCTGATAGTAGCTTACACAAGTTGCGGGCCGTGGCGGCGGCCTCTTCCAGCGTGGTATCGATAAGCAGCGCCGTAAACTCGTCGCCGCCGATACGGCACAGCCGGTCTGTCTCACGTAGGCGTTGTTGTAGCTTCTCTGCCACCTCTTTGAGTACTAAGTCACCTTGATTGTGGCCTTGGGTATCGTTGATCGCTTTAAAGTGGTCAAGATCAATATATAAAAGGCAGTGATGCGAGCCGTAACGATACGACAAAGCCGCCAAGCGTTTCAGCTCACTATCAAAGAAGTGCCGATTGTAGAGCCCAGTCAAGGAGTCGTGCATGGCAAGGTGCTCTAAACGCTGCTCTGCGCGTTTACGCGCTGATATATCATCCATTGCAACAGAAAGCTTAAGTTTATTCTCTGGCTGATGGCTGATTTGGCTCAGGCGAGCCTCAACCCAAATTCCCTGTCCATACTGATCGCGCAGCTTAAACTCCAACGTCTCACGTGCTTGATCCGTATGATAGATACGGTGTATGGCTTCCTCGAGTGAGATGCCTTGTACGAACGAGTCGCGCATCGTGAAGGAAACTAACCGTTTCCCAAGCGATAACGCTTCACTTAAACCGGTCAAGCGCAGCCACGCTTGGTTCACAAAGGAGATACGGCCGTTTTCATCGAGCTCAAGCACCGCTGTCGATAGGTTATCCAGTATCGCTTGATGCTCCAATGTCTGCGAGGCCAACGCGTGTTCATTGAGCTTTAGCGTTTCAATCGTCTCAACAAATTGCTGATTACTCACCAGAAAGTCTTCGCGCCGCGCGGCAATCTCACACACTTTACGCAGTTGCTCGGTTCGAAACGGCTTACTGATAAAGTCACACGCCCCTTGCAACATAAGCTCTTCAGCGAGATCTGCCGAGCCATGAGCCGTCATAATGACAATGCTTTGCTCTGGCTTTTCAGCCAAAATCTCACGCATAACTTCAGGACCAGACATACCGGGTAACATGACATCTAACAAGATAATCGGGTGTTTTTTATCACGCCACAGCTCAAGCCCAGAGAGCCCATCCGGCGCGATATCCACAGAAAAGCGCGTGCGTAAGATTCGCTCAATCAGGCTGGCCGTTTCCTCGGCATCTTCTATCGCTAAGACGGCAGGTGCCTGCTTCTGCGGTAGAAGAGAAAGATCTTGTTCGAGGTAATCTTTGAGACGATGAAATTGGGCAAAGGGGATGAGCGCATCAACATCGAACTCACGAGCGGTCGTTTCTGCGATGCGCTTGCACCACGTCGACGTGACCACAAAGAATGGCGTCGCCGCAGCACAGTTAAATACACCTGAGCGCACCATGCGCACCAAACGCCAGCCGTCAATTTCGTCTAAATCAATATCACTGACAATACAGGCGATTTCCGCTTTTTTGAGCAAAGCAGCTGCCTCAGCTCCATCGCTCGCATCGACCACTTCATAGCGGTCTAAGCTCTCGATAAACTGTGCAAGCACGTCACGGCGTTCAGCGTCGCCGTGAATAAGTAAAAGCTGAGGCAAACCCTTCATCAACACAACAGCCCTTCATTCGTTACTACCACTAGCCACCTCTACAGACAGCCTCTCTATACGAACTGTGTAAGGAGCAGTGACTCTGATCCATACATCGGTAACGCTGTTAAATTACGTCTCGCCAGCGATTTGTTTTAAACAAAATCTAGCTAACGATCGGAGTATAATCCAATACTGCATTTAGTTTACATATATTTAAAACAATTGTTTAAATAAATCATACCATTACTGCAATGCAGTTAAAGTAAACACAAACAGTATCCTGAGCTGCGCAAAAAACGCAGGGGCATAAAAAATTGTCGTCAGCACATTTGCTTTCCTTCGTTTCAAAGCAGACTTCGTTACAGCAAAAATAACTCACGTAAATCAAACAAATATCACATTTTTTTAACGCTTCAGATAAAACACGTACGTACTTTCCCTTACGTATTATTCGCATTGAAAAATCGTTTCTTTTTTGAAACTCTACTTCAGTAGTAGTCCAAAGACACTGACCATTTTTTGCTCAGTCAGCGGACCACTTGGATAACAGTAGAAATCGAAATTGGAAGTACACAGCGGTGCTGGCACATATGTGAGTCAGATATCGCTCCCAGCCACTCAACGTGGCCCGACAGAACACAATAACAACAACTTCTCTGACCCTGGGGGTTTATTCCGATGATAAAAAGAAGCTTGATCACTGCTACAATCCTGTCAGCTGCCACTTCTGGCCATGTGCTTGCAGACGTTACTCTGGACGCTGTGAAAGCGCGCGGAGTTTTACAATGTGGCGTCAGTACAGGTCTACCGGGCTTTTCTAACCCGGACGACAAGGGCAACTGGAAAGGCTTAGATGTTGATATGTGCCGCGCCGTTGCTGCTGCAGTGCTTGGCGACGCAACGAAGGTGAAGTACATCCCACTCACGGCAAAAGAGCGCTTTACTGCACTTCAATCTGGCGAAATTGATCTCCTGCCACGAAACACAACCTGGACGCAAACGCGAGACACTCAACTAGGCCTAAACTTTGCCGGCGTTAACTACTACGACGGGCAAGGCTTCATGGTCTCAAAAGACTTGGGGGTAAAAAGCGCCAAAGAACTAGATGGTGCTGCGGTTTGTATTCAGGCAGGTACAACCACTGAACTTAACCTAGCTGACTACTTCCGCCTCAATGGTATGAGCTATGCACCAGTGGTATTCGATACGTCAGATCAGACGGTTAAAGGATTCGAAGCTGGCCGCTGTGACGTGTTAACGTCAGACCAATCTCAGCTATATGCATTGCGTATTAAGCTCGAGAAACCAGATTCAGCCATGGTACTTCCAGAAGTCATCTCTAAAGAGCCGCTAGGCCCTGTTGTTCGTCAAGGTGACGACCAGTGGTTCAATATTGTTAAGTGGACACATAACGCGCTCTTAAATGCAGAAGAGCTAGGTGTGACCTCTGCCAATGTAGACGAGATGAAAAAGTCGAAGAACCCGAATGTTCGACGCCTCATCGGCTTGGAAGGGCCAAAGGGTAAAGGTCTAGGCCTCAATGATGACTGGGCATACCAAGTCATTAAGCAGATTGGTAACTATGGTGAGTCTTTTGACCGTAACGTCGGTGCAGGTTCTCCGTTGAAGGTTAACCGTGGTATCAACGCACTATGGACTGATGGCGGTCTGCAATACGCTCCACCAATGCGTTAATCATCTGAACCGCTTAGCCCTCACTGTGCTAAGCGGTTCATCTTTGATTAGTGAAAGGATGCACTCTTTCTCGCGTTTCTTTTGTGGAGAACTCGTTGATGTCATCAAATCGACCATCATCCGAGAGCCCAACGAAGCCTGATAGTACGCCGCGTTTCTGGAACGACCCAGATAAACGTGCGCTTATTTTTCAAGGCCTTATCGTATTGGCGCTCGGTGCTTTTATCCTGACTGTTGTTAGCAATACGCTGCACAATCTCGAACAACGCGGTATTACAACCGGGTTCGATTTTCTCTCAGTAGAAGCTGGTTTCGGGATTTTACAGTCACTTATCCCTTACAGCGAAGCTGACTCATATGGACGCACGTTCATCGTCGGCCTTCTGAACACTGTTTTGGTCTCATTCCTCGGCATCATTGCTGCCACCTTCTTAGGGTTCCTCATCGGCGTTGGTCGTTTATCCAAGAACTGGTTACTCGCTAAGATCTGCGCCGTTTATGTTGAGATTTTCCGCAACATCCCACTGCTACTGCAGATTTTTTTCTGGTACTTCGCTGTTCTCAGAACGCTGCCAAGCCCTCGACAGAGTTTCGAGTTATTCGGCGGATACTTAAATGTCCGCGGCCTCTATCTGCCAGCTCCCATCCTCGAAGACGGTTTCGGCATTGTCTGGACTGCACTCATTGTTGGCATTGTTGCCACTTGGCTGTTCAAGCGTTGGGCGGATAAAAAACATGATGAGAGTGGCCGAGAATACCCTGTTGGCTTAATCGCATTGGGTTTGATCGTTGGCCTACCTCTACTGGTCTTCTTCTTTGCTGGTGCTCCCGTTACGATGGACTACCCAGCTCTGAAAGGCTTTAACTTCCGCGGCGGCGTGACGCTCATTCCTGAATTGATTGCACTGTGGTTAGCGTTGACTATTTATACTGCCGCGTTTATTGCTGAGATCGTGCGGGGCGGCATTTTAGCGGTACCGCACGGACAGCTTGAAGCCGCCAGCGCGTTGGGCTTACCGCGGGGTAGAACGTTGCGCTTTATTATCATTCCACAAGCGCTGCGCGTCATTATTCCACCACTGACATCGCAATATTTAAACCTGACGAAGAACTCCTCATTAGCAACAGCGATCGGTTATCCAGATCTCGTGTCAGTTTTTGCCGGCACAACACTGAACCAAACAGGCCAGGCCATTGAGGTCATCTTTATGACGATGGCAGTGTACTTAACACTCAGTGTACTGACCTCGATCTTTATGAACTGGTACAACAGCCGCAGTGCGTTGATTGAGAGGTAAGGAGGGGTTATGAAATACGATCTACAACCAACATTACCACCACCAGCCAACTCAACAGGGCTCATCGGCTGGCTAAAGCGCAACCTGTTCAGCGGCCCGCTCAACAGCCTTGCAACACTGGCGATTCTTTACTTCCTCGCGATCTCCGTTGGCCCGATGCTCAAGTGGGCGCTGATCGATGCGGACTGGATCGGTGATTCGCGTGAGGCATGCAGTAGCGGCGGCGCATGCTGGGTATTTATAACCCACCGTATTGATCAGTTCCTCTATGGCTTCTACCCAGAAACTGAGTATTGGCGTATCGATACGACGTTTTATATCTTCGCAGCCTGTATCGCTTGGCTCGTGATCGATAAGACCCCCTATAAAGGCTATGTTGCTGCGTTTACGCTGTTCGTATTCCCAGTGATCGGCTTTTATCTGATGTATGGTGGTGGGTTTGGCCTTGATGTTGTCGAGACCCACAAGTGGGGTGGCTTGAGCCTAACGCTTATTTTAGCGGTGATCGGTATCGTCGCAGCGATGCCTTTCGGTGTGATCTTGGCCCTTGGTCGGCGTTCGGATATGCCTATTGTGCGCTCCCTTTCGGTGATCTATATCGAGTTTTGGCGCGGCGTGCCACTGATCACCGTGCTGTTCATGGCATCGGTCATGCTGCCTCTCTTTGTTTCAGAGGAGGTCTCATTCGATAAGCTACTGCGCGCTTTAATTGGCATCATTATGTTCCAATCAGCCTATATGGCTGAGGTGGTGCGTGGTGGTCTTCAAGCGATTCCGAAAGGCCAATATGAGGCTGCAGATGCGCTGGGTCTTGGCTACTGGAAGTCGATGGGCTTCATCATTCTTCCGCAAGCTCTAAAGCTGATGATTCCGGGCATTGTGAATACCTTTATTGCACTGTTCAAAGATACCAGTCTGGTTCTCATTATCGGCTTGTTTGATCTACTTGCGATTGTTCAAGCAGCGCTTAACGATCCTGAGTGGCTAGGGTATTCAACCGAAGGCTATATCTTTGTCGCGCTCGTTTTCTGGGTCTTCTGTTTTGGTATGTCTCAGTACAGCCAGGGCCTAGAGAAACGTCTGCAAACCGGTCATAACACACGCTAGTTAGTGTAGAGAATAATAATATGAGCACACTTGAAAAGAGTAACCAAGCACAGTTCATGATCGAACTACGCGACATGAACAAATGGTACGGCGAGTTCCACGTTCTTAAGAACATCAACCTGCAAGTGCAGCGTGGTGAGCGTATTGTCATTTGCGGCCCATCTGGGTCGGGCAAGTCCACCATGATTCGCTGTATCAACCGACTAGAGGAGCACCAAAAAGGCGACATCATCGTTAACGGTACCGAGCTAACCAACGATCTCAAAAATATTGAGCTGATTCGTCGCGATGTCGGCATGGTGTTCCAGCACTTCAATCTATTCCCGCACCTCACGGTGCTGGAGAATTGTTGTCTGGCCCCTATTTGGGTGAAGAAAAAGCCCCGTGCCGAAGCGGAAGCGACAGCGATGGAGTACCTTGAGCGGGTAAAAATCCCAGATCAGGCGCTTAAATACCCAGGGCAGCTATCGGGAGGCCAGCAGCAGCGGGTTGCTATCGCCCGCTCGCTCTGCATGAACCCTGATGTGATGCTTTTCGATGAACCAACCTCAGCACTCGACCCAGAGATGATCAAAGAGGTGCTCGATGTCATGATCGAGCTGGCTGATGAAGGCGGCATGACAATGCTTTGCGTTACCCACGAAATGGGCTTTGCAAAAACAGTCGCAGACCGCGTTATCTTTATGGATGCCGGCCAAATCATTGAAGAGAATGAACCTCACGAGTTCTTTAACAACCCGCAACACGAGCGAACTCAACTTTTCCTCAGCCAAATTCTGCAACACTAAACCCTATCCGGGCAGCGATTTTCGCTGCCCAACTCCCCACAACTCGTATAAATATGCTAAAACAGCGCTTTTATCTGTTTATCAAAGGTAACCGCGCATGACATTAAGCGAATATAAGGCCCAACTCGCTAGCAAAGAAGGCGTTGCATTCGAAGCAACGATGCAAGTGATCGCAGAGCACTTTACTTATCAACCAACGACTTTTAGCAATGGACTGAACGAAGATACCGTTGTTAATGCCGCAGGCACCAACGAAGGCTCTTGTAAGATCTTTGCGTTCGCAAAACTAGAAGGGCTGGATAAAGAGCAGACACTCGGCTGCTTTGGCGGGTTTTATCGTGATGTCCTAGCGACACCGCAAGGCACTGATCATGGCAACATTCGCGCTTTTATGAAGCACGGCTGGGACGGTATTTCGTTTGAAGGTGAAGCACTTACTCGCAAAGGCGAGTAAGTGCCTCTACGGCCAGCTTAAGCGAGCTGGTCGTCTGCTACTTTGTATTTCGGATCTTCGATCAAGTTAACCTCAACCAAACTACCCGCTTTATCTAGCAAGCTCACACACTCAGAGCTGAGATGGCGCAAGTGCAACGTTTTACCCGCAGCAACATAACGCTCCGCAACGGCATCAATGGCCTCAATCCCTGAATGATCCATCACGCGAGAGTCTTTAAAGTCGATGATGACATCATCAGGATCGCCTTTGGCATTAAAGTTATCACGAAAGCTCTGAGCTGATGCGAAGAACAGAGGGCCATGAGCAAGATAAACCTTTGTTTTACCATCATTCTCAAGCCATGTTTCAAACTCAACATGCTTCGCATGTTTCCACGCGAACATCAACGCCGACAGAATAACACCGACAACCACAGCAATGGCCAAGTCTGTTGCCACGGTAACAACCGTCACCGTGAACACAACGAACAGATCTTGCTTAGGCACTTTACCCCACAGGCGGAAACTCGCCCATTCGAACGTTGCGATCACCACGATAAACATGACACCCACCAGCGCAGCAACAGGAATCATCTCGATCAACGAAGCGCCAACCAGAATAAAGACAAGCAAAAACAGCGCCGCTGAGATACCTGAGGCTCGACCACGCCCACCCGAGTTAATATTGATCATACTTTGACCAATCATGGCACAACCGCCCATACCACCAAAGAAGCCTGTAACGATATTCGCCACACCTTGGCCCACACACTCTTTGTTGCCTCGACCACGTGTTTCAGTCACTTCATCGATCAGCGTCAACGTCAGTAGCGACTCAATCAGACCGATTGCTGCCAAAATCACCGCATAAGGGAAGATAACACTCAACGTTTCCCAGTTAATCGGTACCATTGGAATACCGAACTCAGGCAAACCGCCCGCAATAGTGGCCGCAGGGTTGCCTGTCATGTCCGCTAAAACGTCTTGTACAGTACGCGCATCAAGGTCTAAGAAAACAACTAACAGCGTTACTGTGACTATCGCTGCCAGCGATGAAGGAATCGCGCGGGTAAATTTAGGCAAGAAGTGGATAATCGCCATCGTCAGCGCCACTAGCCCCAACATCATGGCCATTTGGCCACCCTGCAACCACTGCAGCACGCCATTGTCGTCCGCAAACTGGAACTGCTTCATCTGCGCAAGGAAAATGACGATCGCCAAACCGTTTACAAAGCCTAACATCACAGGATGGGGCACCATGCGGATAAACTTACCCAGCCGGAAAATACCCGCAAGTACCTGCAAAATCCCCATCAACACGACGGTAGCAAACAGATACTCCACACCATGCTGTGCGACCAGGCTTACCATAACAACCGCCAGCGCACCTGTGGCCCCGGAGATCATCCCCGGACGTCCGCCGATTGCTGCTGTGATTAAGCCCACCATAAATGCCGCATAGAGACCGACTAAAGGCTCCACCCCTGCAACAAAAGCAAATGCGACAGCCTCGGGCACCAACGCCAAAGCTACCGTTAAGCCAGAGAGCAGATCGTTCTTCATACTTTGCGTTTTTGAAGCAAGTAACTGAAACATCAAAATCCCCGTAGGACGAAAATTAAAAGAAGTGATTAAAAAAGCGCCAGATTCTACCAGAGCAGGCTGCTACTGTCAGGCGATTGTGGCAATTACCAAAGGGCTAATTGCTGTGGCTGGTCCTCAGTATCACCAAGACGATAGCCAATACCGAGGAGTCGAACCGCTTTACCATTTCCGCGGCTGTGGCCCTCTCGCATGAGGGCCTCGAAAAGCGCTGCGCTGACCGTTTTAGCTTGCTGCTCAACGGTAGTTTGAGAAAAATCAGCAAACTTCACTTTCACCAAAGCCCCTTGTATACGCTTAGCGCCTTTAAGTGCGTCAAAACGACGTGCCAAATCATCCAACAGAGACGGCAGTTGCGCCAAACACAGCTCTACTGCATCAAAGTCCTCAGCGTAAGTTCGCTCGACGCTAACAGACTTCCTGCGCCGCTCCACTTGCACGGGACGCTCGTCAATGCCTTGGCTTAAGCGATAGAGCCGCTCACCAAAGACACCAAACTTGTCTACTAACTCGGTTAAAGGCCGCTGCAATACATCATGACACGTCACTATCCCAGCTTGGGCAAGCTTAGCTGCCGTCTTTTTCCCAACGCCATGCAGCTTAGCCACAGGTAAAACCTCCACAAATGACGCAACGTCTTGCGGAGCGATCACGAACAAGCCATCCGGCTTATCCCAATCGCTGGCGATTTTGGCAAGAAACTTATTCGGAGCAACACCCGCAGAGATCGTAATCCCCACCTCTTCTTTGACACGACGGCGCAGGTACTCAGCAATTCGCGTTGCACTGCCGTTAAACATCTGGCTCTCGCTCACGTCTAGATACGCCTCATCTAAGGATAGCGGCTCGATTAGATCGGTGACCTCGCGATAGATCGCCATAATCTGCTGCGAGACTGTTCGGTACTTTTCCATATTACCGCGCATAACCGTCAAAGCGGGGCAGCGCTTAAGCGCCTGAGCGGTGGACATCGCTGAGTGGATGCCAAAACGCCGTGCCTCATAGTTACAGGTCGCGATGACGCCGCGCCGATCCGCCGCACCGCCAATCGCAAGCGGAATATCACGCAGCGCAGGATTGTCGCGCATCTCTACAGCGGCATAGAAACAATCGCAATCGCAGTGGATAACTTTACGCATCTCGCAACCATAAACAGCTCTGGAATAACATAAGTGGCGACTTCTCCCCTATTAACGACCTGTGACATAATATGGCACCGGAATTAATCACCCAATGGAATCTATCTCATCATGAGCAAAAACATTATTGCCTATCAAGGCTCACAAGGCGCGTACTCGCATCTCTCCTGCCGACACGTATACCCGGAGATGGAGGCATTTGCCTGTGAGAGCTTTAGTGCGGCAATGCTCATGGTTGAACGCGGTGAGGCAGAATTAGCCATGATTCCACTCGAAAACTCCACCGCGGGCCGTGTGGAAGAGATTTACCGCTTAATGCCGAAAACGCGCTTACACATTATCAATGAGCACTTCGAGCCGGTAAACCACTGCCTACTTGCGCCAAAAGGCACAAAACTTGAAGACATCAAAACGGTTTCCTCACACCCCCAAGCGCTGGCCCAATGCGATAACAACCTCAAACAGCTAGGCATCCAACCTATTGCAGCGCTTGACACTGCAGGCGCGGCGGAAGATCTCGTGAACAACCCGCAACCTCATCATGCAGCTATTGCATCTAGCCTAGCGGCGGAACTGTACGACTTAGAAGTGCTGCGCGATAATTTCCAAGACGTTGATGGCAATACCACTCGGTTTATGATTCTAGCGAAAGAAGGTGTGGTTCCCACACTGGTGCCGGGCGTCACATTTATCACCACGATTATGTTCTCAGTGCGCAATATTCCCGCTGCACTCTACAAAGCACTGGGTGGGTTCTCCACAAATGGAATCAACATGGTTAAGCTAGAGAGCTATATGGCTTCCGATACGATGCAAGTATCCAGTTTTCACCTTGACATACTAGGACACCCACACCAAAAATCGATGCAATATGCGCTTCAAGAGCTCGACTTCTTCGCTAAAGAAGTACGCATTATTGGTACGTATCCTGGGCACCCTTTCCGCTTCGAGAAAGACAAAATCAACGATATTTAATGCATTGCAGCATTTTAAAAATGCTCAATTTTAGTGCAGCCAAAAGACTATACAAAAGTATTATTGTGCACTGCACAAAAATACACGATAGTTAATCTCGATAGAAATTCATGTCGATCTTCTTCACGTGAGCTGTTTCTATCACATCCCTACTTTTCAACTCTGGCTGTTTTCCGAGTTGGTTTTTTAGCCCCTGATTCTTCAGGGGCTTTTTTATTGGGCTTCGCAACCCAGCAATACACGCCCTACAACGACTAAAAATATTTTTAATTTCGGGGTTGCGCTTTTAAAAAAGCACTATTATCATACGCCCCACTTCAACACGATGTGCCGGCATAGCTCAGTTGGTAGAGCAACTGACTTGTAATCAGTAGGTCCCGAGTTCGACTCTTGGTGCCGGCACCACTCCCCTCTCAAAAGCACTTTATATTCTTAATTGGTTTGATTTTTATATAAAGTTACGCTTCAGTAGTACTTACTTATTTAACAAGTTATTATTTGGATGTTTTATTAAGGATGATAAACCATGCATAAGATCGATGAATCAATCCCTCTGCAATTACTGAGAGCTCGTGAAGCAACCCTCTCTTTTTTTCGCCCCTTGCTGTCTGAAAATGCTGTCACTGAACAGCAATGGCGAGTTTTTCATGCCCTTTACACCAATGGCGAGATGGAATCCAAGCAACTGGCAAAAGCTTGCTGCATCCTGAGTCCTAGCCTTACCGGCATCATTCAGCGCATGGAACAGCAAGAGCTCATACAGCGCCGCAAATCAGATGAAGACCAACGCCGCAGCCTACTAACGCTAACCGACAAAGCGAGGCTCATGTATGAAGAGATTAGCCCCAAGCTTGCCGAGCAGAACGAAGAGCTAACTAAGCGCATCAGCGCCGACAAACTCAAGCAGCTCAACCGCCTATTAAACGAGTTAAGCGGCTTAACGCCATAGCTCAATACGACTTTTACGATGCTTAGCTGCTATTATCGAAGCCATATTTGAATCAGCAGGGGAGCAACAATGGAAACACCCAGCAAGATTAAGCTGCAAAAAGACAGCCCACAGCTTGATCAACTGAACTTTTCCGATGCCTTTATCGAGAGCAAAGCGAAGTATCAGAAGCAGCTCAAGAAGTGGCAGGTGCGCTTACTGCAGATACAACAAGCTTATTACCACCAAGACAGGCGGGCGATTCTCGTCTTTGAAGGGTGGGATGCCAGCGGTAAAGGCGGTGCAATACGGCGTTTAACCGAAAAGCTAGACCCGCGTGGTTATACCGTACACCCTATCGGCGCGCCAAGCCCTGAAGAGCAAAGCAAACACTACTTACATCGTTTTCAAGCACGGCTACCAAGCGCGGGAAGTATCGCCATATTTGATCGCTCTTGGTATGGCCGCGTGCTGGTTGAACGTGTTGAAGAGTTCGCGAGCGACTCGCAATGGCAGCGCGCTTATCAAGAGATTAACGAATTTGAGCGCATGCTAGCGGATGATGGAGCACGTATTGTGAAGATCTTTCTTCATATTACCCCGCAAGAACAGCTTAAACGCTTCGCAGAGCGCTTAGAGAATCCAATGAAACGCTGGAAGCTAACGGAAGAGGATATACGCAATCGCGGGCGCTGGGATGATTACGAAGCTGCCATTAACGACATGCTGCATTACACATCAACCAACAGCGCACAATGGCACGCCATTGCAGGCGATCACAAATGGTATACGCGCATTGAAGTACTCAAGCACATCGTAAAAACGCTCGAGAAGGATGTTGATGTTGCACCACCACCTATCGACCCTGATGTGCTCAAAGCAGCCCGCAAAGAGCTAGGTTTAACTTTACCTGAGGTGTCTTAGGCTTCGCTTATTTTGGCAAAACGCGGCTGCTCAACACCCTCTATCACCACGTTGCTGTAAAACATTTCAAAAGGCCTTACCCATAGATCGCCCTCTCCGTAGAGCGGGCGATAAAGCACCATCCACTCCTCCGTTTCAGAGTGACGAACCAGATCAACGACTTCGTATTCGTTGCCTTTATAGTGGCGAAACTTTCCATTTACGAAGCTCGGTTTTGGTGTGAGTGGTTTATTCATAACTTAGCCTCCATCAAGCGGGTCAGTTGTACCTTGATCTTATCCAGCGACTCATCACCACTGTCTTCACGCCAGAACGCAGTCACCTGTATCGGCGTGGACTCCAATGCCACCACGTCGCGCGGTAACTCGGATAGCACCTGCTCAAGCACAGCAAGCTGCTCAGTTTTCAGTACTCGCTCACCAAGTTTCCAACTCCAATCGCTAGGCAGGCCCTCATTGGCAATGGAAGTGACCCGAAAAACCTGCCATGCCGGAAGCTCTTCCGCTAAGCGCCGCTCGATATTAGTACGCAGCAAGCGGTAACCTGGTACCGTTCTTGTTTCCTCATCCAACTCGCCTTGCGCCCGCGGTGCAGTTAAGCGGACCAACTGTACCTGAAAGCCCTCTTGGCGCGCTTTCATACGCAGCTTTGCCTGCTCTTTCTCGCGCCGTGTTGGCATCATCCACATAGCAGAGCCAATCAGCGATAGCACCACAAATACTATGATAAAGGTTTCCATTATGACCTCTGTCGGTCTATCACGCTTTCGTCGTGATAGGTTGTTTGTAACCCAATTGAGTGTGTTAAGCTGATAACACACCATCCATCAGAGAAGGATATTTCCAATGGGCGTTTACTCTAAAATTCTGTTAGCCGTTGACCTATCTGAAGAGTCGGATCAATTAATCGAGAAGACCCGCACGATAGCAAAAAACAACCAAGCTCAGCTGACAGTGCTCCACGTAATCGAGCCGCTTAGCTTTGCCTATGGTGGCGACGTACCCATGGACCTTACCACTGTTCAAGAGCAGCTTGATGCGCACGCGCGCGAGAAGCTAGAGCTTTTTTCCCAGAAGTTAGCGTACCCAACAGAGTCTCTACAGGTCGTGACCGGCCATACTGAGTCCGAGATCCACCGCATCGCAAAAGAGAAGGAGTGTGACTTAATCGTGGTTGGTAGCCACGGGCGACACGGTCTTGCACTGCTGCTCGGATCAACCGCAAACTCTGTTCTGCACGGTGCTCCATGTGACGTGCTCGCTATTCGTGTTTACGAACCTGAAGAGTAACAAGGCAGGCAGGCCGTATTGTCATCCGCTCACGGCCTGCCGATTCGTCAGTTACATCGATTCTAATTCGACCCAGCGCTCCATCAACGCTTCTACTTTTTGCTCTTGTTCTGACAGTTGAGCTAACACCTCAGATACCACACCATGATCTTGCTCGTAAAAGCCCGGTTCCGCTGTTTTCGCCTGCAACGCTTCTAGCGCAGCTTCAGCTTCTTCAAGCTGAGCAGGTAACGCATCAAGCTCACGCTGCAGCTTATAGCTCAACTTCTTCTTCGCTTCAGCAGGCTTCTCTTCCGTCGCTGACGCCGTTTTGCCAGATAACTTTTCGGTTGGCTTTTCCGCTGCTTTCACAACTGGACGCTGGCGCAGCCAGTCTTGATAGCCACCCACATAAGCACGCACACGCCCCTCCCCTTCAAATGCGAAGGTACTGGTCACGACGTTATCCAAAAATGCACGGTCATGGCTAACGAGCAGCACGGTTCCTTCAAAGTTGAGCAGTATCTCTTCCAATAGCTCTAGCGTTTCAACATCTAGGTCGTTGGTTGGCTCATCAAGAATCAAAAGGTTAGCAGGCTGACTGAAAAGCTTAGCGAGTAACACACGGTTGCACTCACCACCAGAAAGCGCTTTAACCGGCGTACGGGCACGCTCTGGAGAGAAGAGAAAATCCTGCAGATAGCCGATAATATGGCGGCGCTGACCATTGATCTCGATGGACTCACGCCCCTCTGAGATATTATCAATAATCGTTTTTTCTTCATCCAACTGCCCTCGCAGCTGATCAAAGTAGGCCGCTTCGAGCTTAGTACCGCGTGCCACACTGCCGCTATCGGGCTCCAACTGCCCCAAGATCAGCTTGAGTAGCGTACTCTTGCCAGCACCATTTGGGCCGATGAGACCAATACGGTCCCCCCGTTGAATGCGCGCAGAGAAATTATGAATCACAGGCTGCCCAGCAAAGCTCACAGATGCGTTTTCAAGCTCAGCCACCAACTTACCTGACTTCTGCGCCTCTTCGAGGTTAAAGCTGGCTTTACCTTGGCGGCCCAAGCGCTCCGAACGCTCCTTGCGCATCGCTTTAAGCGCTCGCACACGCCCTTCATTACGGGTTCGGCGAGCTTTAATGCCTTGACGAATCCATACCTCTTCCTGCGCTAGGCGTTTATCAAAGAGTGCATTTTGGCGCTCTTCCTGCTCAAGCAGCACCTGTTTTTGCTCGGTGTAGGCTGAGTAATTGCCCGTAAACGAGGTCAGCACGCCACGGTCTAGCTCGATGATGCGGGTCGCTAGATGATCCACTAATGACCGGTCGTGGGAGATAAACAATAGGCCACCACGGAACTCTTTTAACTGAGTTTCGAGCCATTCTATAGTCTCAATGTCGAGATGGTTAGTTGGCTCATCGAGGAGCAGAAGGTCAGGCTCTTGAACCAAGGCAGCACCCAATGCGGCACGACGACGCCAGCCTCCCGATAGCGACGACATCAGCACCTCACCATCGAGCTTGAGCTTCGTCAACACACGCTCAACACGCTGCTCTAGGTGCCAGCCGTCCACCGCTTCAAGTTGCTGCTGTAGGGATTCGAGCTTCGCTAAAGATGCGCTATCTGTTTGGCTAGCCAGCTCATCGTACTCGGCGCGCATCGCCACGACTTCAGATAAACCTGCCGCGACAACATCCCAGACGCGTCGCTCATCAGCAGCGGGCAGCGCCTGCGCTAGCTCAGCAACTCGGCACCCTGGATCAATCCAGAGTTCACCGCTATCGAGGGCAACGTGGCCGTTGATCACCTTCAGCAGCGTTGATTTACCCGCGCCATTAAGGCCCACTAAACCAATACGCTCCCCCGGCTCCACCAGCAGATCAACATCAGCAAGAAGGGGTCGGGCACCAAAAGCTACAGAAGCTTTATCAAGTCGAATCAACGGCATCGCTTTATCTCAGTCGTCACAAAAGTCGCGCTATTCTAGCCCAAAGCCCTCTATGCGAACAGGCACGTTACGTGTTTGCGGCAGGCTGTAATGGCTCGATATGACGATTCACAAGATGCTTGCTCCAAATGGCGTCAGGTAAACGATTCACTACCCGCGTCAGGACCGCAACGATCAGGAGCGCCAGCAACATTCTGAACCAAAAAACCCAGAAAAAGTCCGCACCTAAAACCAACACCAGTAATGTATCCTCGATCATGCTGTGGCACAGCCCAAGCAAACTCATCGATGCGAAAATGTCTTTCTTTGGCACATGTCCAGCACGTGCTTCTTTAATAAGCAGCCCACCACCGAAAGCAAGGCCAAGGGTAACGCCTACAATTGTGATCGTCGTGGCCTCACGCCCAATACCTAAGAACTTAAGCACAGGGCGCAGCATCAGCCCCATGAGACGCTCAACCCCCACTACCTTGAGGATCTTCAAAGCGGTCAATAGCACAATAATAATCAGCTGAATCATCACCAAGCTTTCTAGCTGACCAACGAACCAAGGCCACAAGCCAGGCTCCGGCAGTGCTGGCTCCCAAACCAGCTGGTTAGGCTCTTGCAGCAGATTAAAATGCGTCATGATGAGATGGGCTATCCAACCAAACAGGAAACCACCACCAATGCGTAGTAGCAACGTCACCCGTAAACGAATCCCCGCCTGTTGCGCGATACGCGCTTCGACAGGTAAGCCATGGGCAAGCAGCAGCAGAATCGCGATAACAGTGACTTGCGCGACGGTGAGCATTTCAGTTTGCTGAGCGTAAAAGAAAACCAGCATACCTGCGTAAATATTGGTCAGGATCGTGGTTGCCCACACCAACCCCATCGATTCCGGTAGCCCGACAACACCCATTAAAGGCCCCAACAGCAGCGATATATATTCGATCGCCCCCATCTCCTCGAGCACTTTGACAATGATAATCACGGGAATCATAAGCTTAAAAAGGGTGTAGGAAACATCCCATATATCACGGCCAAGTTCGCTGAAAAACGCCTTCACAACGCTATCTCCTTTCATCATCGAGCGCTAAAACGGAGGAGATATCATAAGGAAATAGAAACTGGCTGTATTTCTTTGTTGGCTACAGTTAACTAATATTATTTCTAAACCGAGCACTTATGACGAATAAAATTAATGCCGATCGATAATGTAGATAAACGAATCCTCATGCTACTGCAGCAAAACAGCCGTATAACAAACGCTGCACTAGCGGAGGCGGTGGGACTATCCCCTCCTGCTTGCTTAAAGCGGGTTAAACGTTTACGCGATACTGGGGTCATAACTCGGGAAGTAGCCCTCCTAGATCCAAAACTCGCCGGTCAAGGTATCACCATGATTGTCGAGGTGGAGGTGGAGCGCGACCGCAGTGACCTTTTCCAACAAAGCATCCGCCGTATCCGCGCCAGCCGCGAGGTTACGCAGTGTTATCAAGTCACTGGCGAGGTCGACTTTATATTGATTGTTAACGTCGAAAGTATGGAGGCATTTCAAGCATTTACTGAACGTGTACTGTATGCTGATCCAAATTTGCGTAAATTTCGCACCTTGATATCAATGAATCGCATTAAGTTCACCACAGAGGTGCCGCTGTAACAGGTATAACATGCATATAACGGAATCATTTGCTGTTTTAACACCGCTACGCCACAGCCAAAAAATGACATTGGAGCTACCTATGCATATCGCACAATGCTCTAGCAAAACCGCGCTTGTACTCACCGCCGCGCTGTTTTCAACGCTAACCACGGCAAACCTTGCTTCAGACCGCGCGAACTACCAGCAAGCGCTTACGGCGTTTAATGCCGAGAATACGGCTCAAGCCGACAAACTTACCGCTTCTTTGCGCGGCTACCCGCTACATCCTTACCTTGAGGCCAAACAATTAAGACGCGACATAGACTCCAATAGCGATACGAAGGTCGCAGATTTTCTGGAGCGCTACCCCAACGCTCCGTTTGCCAGAGACCTACAAACGACACGTTTAAACCACCTCCACAAAACCCAACAGTGGTCTAAGTTCCATAGCGCTTGGCAACAAAAACCACTCTCAAGTGCAAAGTACCGCTGCCAAGCCGCTTTTGCCGATTTAAAGTTAGGCAAACGCAAAGCTGCCTTCACGCAAGCGGCTCAGCTTTGGAATGTCGGTTCATCTCAGCATGATGCGTGCGACCCACTCTTTAAAGTCTGGATGCAAGCGGGCAATCCAAGCGCGGAGCTTGCTAGAGAGCGCTTCTGGAAAGCTGCAGATGCCCGTAATTTGCGCCTCGCGCGCTATCTAGAGAAACTATTAAAGCGCAAAGCTGACAAGCAAGATGCCGCCCTCTTCTTCAAAGCGAGCGCCAATCCTGAGAGCGTTTTCGAAGAGAAGCAGCTCAAAAAGCGCAACGTACACCATGGCAGCATTGCAGCTTATGCAATCCGTAAGATCGCCCGAAAAGATATCTACAAAGCCGCAGACTTATGGCTGGATATGCGTCCAAAGCTCACCATTGAACCGCGCAAAGCCTATAATCTGAACCGTTATTTCGCCATGCGTTTTGCAAAGGGTTATCGCAAGAATGCAGCGCAGGTACTTGATCAACTCGATCCAGGTTTTGCTGACGATAAAATATCGGAATGGAAAATTCGCCTCGCGTTAGCTGAACAAAACTGGGATAGATCGCTTACTTTGATTGGGCAACTTCCAGCGTCGCTCCAAAACTCAAGTCGCTGGCTGTACTGGAAAGAGGTGTTAAAGCAGCGCGTTAATCCGCGCTATACGCCAAACTTTGCAGGTGTGCGCCAAGACCGCAGTTTCTATGGCTTCCTCACCTCAGAGATTACCGGAGCACCCTACCAGCTTCACTACGAAGCCGCGGGTATCACTGAGCAAGAGAAAGCCTCATTCGCACAGCGCGCTGATATCGCTCGGATGCGTGAACTGCTAGCAAACGAGCAAGTTTATGAAGCACGCCGTGAATGGAATGCTATGGCCTCAAAAGCGAGCAAACGCGATATCCAGACCGCTTCCCATGTCGTCTACGGTTGGGGTTGGTACGATCAAGCGATTCGGGGCGCGAGCAAGATCAAAGCGTGGAATGATCTTGATATCCGCTTCCCAGTCGCCCATAAACCCCTCTTTGATAAGTGGAGCCAAGATCGCAACATCGATATAACGTGGCCAATATCCATCGCTCGCCAAGAAAGCGCGTATGACCGCTATGCCAAGTCCCATGCTGGGGCTCAAGGGCTTATGCAATTGATGCCAGCCACCGCAAAAGCTACGGCGAAGAAGCACAAGGTGCCCTACAAAAAGCGGGCAGAGCTATTTGAGCCGGATACGAATATTGCGCTAGGTACGGCGTACTTGGCTGAGATGCTGAAGTTGTTTGATGGTAATCGTGTGTATGCGACTGCCGCCTATAATGCCGGTCCACACCGCGTAAAACAGTGGCTAGCGGCGCGTGGTGAGCTACCGCTTGATGCGTGGATCGAAACGATTCCGTTTGATGAAACCCGCAACTATGTGCAAAACGTGCTCTCCTTTGCCGTCATCTATGATGTGCGTAATCAACGTAAACCAAGTCTCCTCAGCACCGCGGAGGAAGCATTGCTTGCGCTGAATGGTTCTGCTCGCGTTGAAACACGTTATGACTGAGCTGATCGATATCGGTGTGAACCTAACGGATAAACGCTTCGCACAGGACCAAGCGGCTGTTGTTGCGCGCGCAAGGGATGCCGGAGTCAACCAGATGATCATCACCTGCACGGCATTAGAGATGGCGGAGCAGGTGATCTCTCTTGCCGAAGAGCATCACGTTTATGCCACTATGGGCATTCATCCTCACGATGCATCATCCTTCTCCGACAGCACCTATATAGCCCTGAAAACCTTAGCTCTACACCCACGGGTGGTTGCAATAGGTGAAACCGGCCTCGACTTTAATCGCAACTTCTCTTCACCCAAGGAGCAAATATTCGCGTTTTCTGAGCAACTCAAATTAGCGTCTGAGCTGCAGCTCCCCCTGTTTCTACACGAGCGTGATGCCACAGCTACACAGCTTGAACTGCTGGCAAATGCCGACCTGAGTAATGGAGGTGTCCTACACTGTTTTACCGGAGATCAAGCCGCGCTCGAAGCTTATTCTAGCGCTTGGGTTGCATATCGGCATCACGGGATGGGTTTGCGATGAAAGACGCGGAGAAGCACTGCAAAAGCTTGTGCCATTGATCCCTAGCGATCGCCTGCTCATCGAAACAGACGCGCCTTACCTTTTGCCAAGAGACTATCGCCCCAAACCCAAGAAAGGCCGCAACGAGCCGAGTTTGCTGCCCCACATTCTTGATACGGTGGCTTTACTGCGCGGAGATGATCCAGCAGTACTTGCCCAACAAGTCTCCCGAAATAGCCAAGCGCTATTTAAGATCGGATGAACTTTCGCCAGCAGCGCAACCTTCCAGAAACGCGATGAGTTGCGGCTGATCAAAAGGCCAGCAAATTTCCGCCCCTGAGGTCTCATGCTGCAACACTGGAATAGTGTTACCATATCGCGCCAATAAGTTATCATCGTAAGCAATATCAACGATATCAACTTGATGACACGAGGCATCCATCGTCACAACGAGTAGCTGCTCAGCGAGCTCACATAAATGACAATGAGAAGTACTAAAAAGTAGATAGCTATCCATAAATATTCGACTACACTCAAACTAAAAATCGCGACCTCATTCGCGAGCCGCGCCGCGTCGCTAGCCATGATATCAGTAAGGACTGTTGTTTTTTATCCTTTAAGCCGTCTTGGAATTTTATGAAACCAAAGATTACTCCTATAGACCACGAAGTCTCTCTCGAAGACGATGAGTTTATCGTCAGCAAAACCGATACCCGTGGTTTGATCACCTATGTAAACAGAACCTTTATGCGCATTTCAGGGTTCTCAGAGCCTGAGCTATTAGGTATCCAACACAATATTATCCGTCACCCCGATATGCCACGTGGAGCCTTTAAACTGCTCTGGGACACATTAAAAGAGGGAGACGAGTTCTTTGCTTATGTTAAAAACCTGTGCAAAGACGGCAGCTACTACTGGGTATTTGCCAATATCACACCCGACTATGACTCACGTGGCAACTTACGTGGTTACTATTCGGTGCGGCGCAAGCCGAGTAGAGAGGCGGTTGATACCATCATCCCTGTTTACGAAGAGATGCTCAGAATAGAAAAAAACAGTACGACAAAAGAGGCGATGACACATTCCATTGCGTATCTGACAGAGCAGGTGTCTCATGCCGGCGTCACCTATCAGGACTGGATGTTACAGCTAAATAGCAGCGAGGTTGAGCGATAAACATGACTATCTCTTCTGCCCAAAAAGCTGGCGTGAGCGCCGGTACCGCCTTTTTACGAGCACGCGAGCGCTACTACTGTATCGCATTTTTCCTAGTCGCGTTGATTAGCTCAATTGTTGTCATTAGCCACTATGAGTTCAACCTGCTGTGGCTCATCCCTCCCGCTATCAACTGTGTACTTGCTGTGTTGTTTTTACGCGGCTCTGGGCGCTCCTACGATGTGTTAGAGCGTATCTATGAAACTCTC
Organism: Neptunomonas marina; assembly: GCF_004005935.1. Taxonomy (GTDB): domain Bacteria; phylum Pseudomonadota; class Gammaproteobacteria; order Pseudomonadales; family Balneatricaceae; genus Neptunomonas; species Neptunomonas marina. The sequence goes on from NZ_SACQ01000004.1 coordinate 86,620, forward strand.
TCTCAAGCCAATAAAGGCGGCTTTGATGCCCGTATCACGCGCACAGCCAAGCTAGGCGAAGTTGGCAAAGTTGCTTGGGAGGTGAACGACTTCCTCGATAAGGTTGAATCCTACTTCAAAGAGGTCGACTCCTGTTTCAGCCACGTTAGCCGCGGCCAGTTTAACCGTACAGCACAACCGCAAGGCCTGCCGGGCTTGCTTAAACAATCGCTGCAAAATATTAATTTGTCGATCAATGAGATGGGGAAAGGTGTCGGATTATTGGCCGCAAATGAGCTGCACTCAGAGCTGCACTCACTCAATACTAGCCACCTTATCAATAACTTACGCCAAACACAGCAAGACTTGATCAGTATTGGCGATGAGCTTGCCAGAGTCGAAGCCATCGCCAATGACAACGGCACAGCCGCTGAAAGCAGCCAAGGCGCCGTGCAGCAAATGGTGACGGCGCTGGCAAATATCACAGCAACCATTAACTCCGTGGCTGAAGTGGTACATAAGCTTGGGGAAGATAGCGCCAGAGTGAAAGAATCACTGTCGATCATCACCGACATTGCTGATCAGACCAACCTGCTCGCTCTGAATGCTGCGATTGAAGCCGCACGTGCGGGTGAGCAAGGCCGAGGTTTTGCTGTCGTCGCAGATGAAGTTAAAGCCCTATCTAAACGCACCAAAGAAGCAGCGATTGATGTCAGCGGCACAATCAATACTTTCAGTGACCGCGTTGAAGAGATGGTGGTTCAAGCACAAGTCTCCAATGATACAGCCAATGAAGTAAGCTCGCTGGTAAACGGTTTTAAAACGCAATTCGATACCTTCTCTGTTGGTGCCAAAGATACCGTCAATGCGGTCAGCAGCGCGAAAAACCGTGCTTTCGCCTCATTGGTCAAAGCAGACCACGTTATCTACAAACAAAACGGTTATCTTGCTTTAGATCACAGCCAAGACCGCACCGCCGAGATCGAAGCGATTACCAAATCCCATCATTCCTGCCGCCTTGGCGTTTGGTACTACGAGGGCGAAGGCTCAGAAGCATTCTCTGCCACGCCATCCTATCGCAAGCTCGAAGAGCCACATGCAGTTGTCCACCGAGAAGTTCAACGGGCCGTTTCGCTGCGCGATGCAGACTGGGCAAACAACCGTGCCATCAAGCAAGAGATCGTCTCGGCAATGACAACAGCCGAAGAGCAGAGCTACAAAATTCTGCAATATATTGACGATATGATTGAGGAAGTGAAGGAGTACAACCAAGGCTAAAGTTGAATTTGTTCAGGGATTGATTCGCTTGCAGCGCCTGATCTGCGGGGATATGCTCAAAAAACAGTCGTCTACTGGAAGAGACACCCGCGATCACTGATCTGCTTAGCCAGAACCATTGTTGTATAAAAGGGCAGGCGCTGCGCAGATGGAAGAAGAAGGCAGTTTCATGGAAAATAACAGCAATATCCTCGCTAATCAGCAAGAGCTTATTAACTACGTTAATCAAGAGACCCAAAAAATTCTCGAAAACTTCTCCCAAGCCGGTGGAGAGCACATCTACAGCCAATTCACACAGTCGTGGATGGAGATGGTTAACCGCTCAATGGAAGACCCTACCGCTTGGGTGAAAGTCATCACCGACTACCAACAAGCACAGCTAAATCTTTGGCAACGTATGCTATCAGGGCAATCCGACGCAGAGCCGCTGGTAGCGCCTAGCCCAGGGGACCGCCGTTTTAACGGCGAAGAGTGGTCAAGCAACCCGGTTTTTAGCTACATCAAGCAGTCTTACCTCCTGGGCTCAAAGCTTCTGCAAGATATGGCTCACCATGCGAACCTTTCGGAAGGTGAACAGAAGAAACTAGAGTTCTACACGCAGCAATATATCGATGCGATGTCACCCACCAACTTTGCTGCAACCAACCCTGAAGTGCTGCAAGATGCATTGGAAACAAAAGGCCAAAGCCTAATTGATGGTTTGCAGAACCTACTTGGTGATATCGAGAAAGGCCGCATCTCGATGACAGACGAAAGTGCGTTTGTGATTGGTGAAAATATCGCCACCACTGAAGGCGCGGTCGTATACGAGTGCGAGCTTTTCCAACTACTGCAATACAAGCCCACAACCGAGCAAGTATTCGAAAAGCCGACGCTGATTATCCCGCCGTGCATCAACAAGTACTACATTCTTGACCTGCAAGAACACAATTCATTTGTGAAGTACTGCGTCGATCAAGGCCAAAATACCTTCCTAATCTCTTGGTTGAACCCAACCACCGAGCAAAGCGAGATTAGTTGGGACGATTACGTTGGTGATGGGGTATTAAAGGCGATTGAAGTCGTTAAAGAGATCTCCGCCTCCAACAAATTGAACACTGTTGCTTGGTGTATTGGGGGCACGCTAACCGCTTCAGCACTCGCTGTTATGGCGCATCGCAAAGATACTAGCGTTACATCCGCCACTTTCTTGACCACTCTTACTGACTTCCAAGACCCGGGTGATCTGTGCGTGTTTATCGACGAGCAGCAGGTCAAGCAGCTTGAGAATAAGGTCAACAACCAAGGCTACCTCTCTGGCCGAGAGCTTGCGACATCGTTCAATATGCTGCGCTCAAACGACCTGATCTGGTCTTACGTTGTTAATAATTACTTAAAGGGCAAGCAACCAGCACCTTTCGATATTCTCTATTGGAACGGTGATTCAACAAACTTACCGGCCAATATGTATACCTATTACATCAACAAGATGTACTTAGAGAATAAGTTGGTCGCGAAAGATGAACTGACGATTTGCGGTGCACCGATTGATCTAAAACGTATCAAAACGCCGTGCTACTTCCTTTCAACAATCGAAGACCATATCGCCCCTTGGAAAGGCACCTACATTGGTGCTGAGCACTTTGGCGGCACGGTCGAGTTCGTGCTAGGTGCCAGCGGCCATGTGGCCGGCGTCATCAACCCAGCTGCGAAAAATCGCCGCAACTTCTGGGTGAAAGGCGAAGCAGGCCAAGGGCCTGACCACTGGCTAGAAACAGCAGAGCGCGTGGAAGGTTCGTGGTGGCCAAACTGGATTGAATGGCATAAACGCCGCGGCGGTAAAAAAGTGGCGGCGCCAACCAGCTATGGTAACAGTGACTACTCAGTCGTTGAGCCAGCACCAGGGCGCTATGTCAAAGTTAAAATCGACTAATATACGGCTCCGGTAAGATGATAAGCCCCTGTAATGCAGGGGCTTTTTCATTTAAGCTCTAACCAAAGAGTGTGACTTTTCAAGGAGTTCGTGATGAGTAAAATCGACTGGGCAAACACTCATGGGGCGGTTTGGCGAGCGTCTCGGCGCCGCTTACGTGCCATCGCTAACCTCGACCCGATCCGGCCAGAGCAACTGCTAGGTGTTGAGCGCCAAATGCAGCAGCTTATGCAAAATACCGAACGTTTTTTAGTCCAGAAACCTGCGAATAACGCGCTTCTATGGGGCTCCCGAGGTACAGGGAAATCCTCGCTTATCAAGGCCATGCTCAACCATTACGCGCTTCGCGGTTTACGCATGATAGAGATCGACAAAGCGGACCTGCAAGACCTACCCGACATCGTTGATGAGCTGCGTGCCCTGCCCTATCGTTTCGTTATCTATTGTGACGACCTCTCATTTGATGAAGGTGACACCAGTTATCGTCCGCTAAAAAGCGTGCTGGAGGGCTCATTGGAGCTACCCCCAGAGAACATCTTGATCTACGCCAGCTCTAATCGGCGCCACCTTGTTCCCGAAACCAAACAAGACAACCAGCAGGTCAAAAGCGTGGGTACGGAGTTGCATCTTGGCGATGCCATTGAAGAAAAAATCTCTCTATCTGACCGGTTTGGACTGTGGTTATCTTTCTACCCTATCGACCAACCTGCCTATCTCAACATTGTTGATAGCCTTTTTCCTACCCACCACGACCGCGCTCAGCTACACTCCGACGCGATACGGTTTGCCCACTCTAAAGGCATTCGTAGCGGTCGAACTGCTAAGCAGTTTTTCAATAGTTACAGTTAAACGAGATCATTTTGCGCGCATCAACTCTTCGCGAGTCCCAGCTACTGCTGGGGCTCGGCCTGCCTATTATTTTAACCCAAGTCGCCCAAGCATCACTTGGCTTCATCGATACACTGGTAGCTGGCCGTTATAACACACTTGACCTAGCCGCCGTGGCGCTGGGTAATAGTATCTGGATGCCGCTTTTTTTGGCGGTTAACGGCATCATTATGGCAACAACGCCTCTAGTTGCTCACGCCACGGGGGCCAAGAACGCTAGCGAAGTCCCGACGATCTTTCGACAAGGCTTGTGGATTTCCGCTTTTCTTGGTCTGTTAGGCTTGGTATTGCTGCGCAATGCTGATGGTATTTTAGCGCTGATGTCAGTTGAAGCGACTCTGGCTGATAAAACCATGGAGTACCTAAAAGCCGTTGCCTGGGGATTTCCTGCTATGGCGTTGTATCAACTGCTGCGCTGCTATTTTGAAGGACTCGGGCGTACGCGACCGGCGATGTACATTGCGTTTCTTGCGGTTGCAGCCAATGCGCCTCTGAACTATGTGCTCGTGTTCGGGAAGCTGGGCTTTCCTGAACTTGGCGCAGCTGGGTGTGGCATCGCGACCGCGTTAGTGATGTGGATGATGCTGTTCATCGGCCTGTATCTCCAGCGCCATCGCAGTACACTCCGCTTACCGCATACTGACAACTTAAAATTGATCGACCTAAGCGCTTTAATCGTATTTTTAAAACTTGGTATACCTATTGGTTTCTCAATACTGATCGAGGCATCTATGTTTTCGATTATCGCTCTTATTCTTGCGCCACTGGGAACACTCGTTGTTGCAGCCCAGCAGATCACGATTACTGTGACAGGGCTCATTTTTATGATCCCACTGAGCCTTGCGATGGCCTTTACCATCAGGATTGGGCAATTGCTGGGTGCGGGCGAGTATGCCCACGCGCGCTTTGCCAGCAAAGTGGGTTTTGGTATGACAGGGTTGATCGCTGTTGTGACCAGCGTTTTGTTGTGGTCATTCGCGCAACAGATAGCGATGGCCTTCTCAACTGAAGCGGAAGTGGTAAAGCTCGCTGCCGGGTTGCTGACTATCGCCGCCCTGTTTGAAATATCAGATGCCATGCAGGTTACGGCGGCTGGGATTTTACGTGGCTATAAAGACACTAGTATCCCATTGTTGATCGTCTTTGTTGCTTATTGGGTCGTTGGTTTACCACTAGGTTATATCTTAGGTATGACCGATTGGATTACGGCGCCAATGGGAGCAGCGGGCTTTTGGTACGCTTTAGTCATCGGCTTGACGGTTTCAGCCTTATTCCTAACCGTTCGCTTAGTGAGCGTGATTCGCCATGCTGGGCGCTAAGCCACTGATCGTGATTATCTGCGGGCTTACGTTGTTGGCCGGATGCTCCGATACCTCATCGGAGCTTGGGCAGATGCAAAGTTACGCCAATAGAGTGGCTGATATCCTAGATGAGCCAACACCTACCATCACACCAGATAAACTCCCCGCTATCCCTGCTCATCGACAGCGTGTGTTTGAGGTCCCACCGCTGCGCGAAGGTATGTTGGATGTATTAGAGTTCCGCCATTGTGGGATGCTCGACTTAATCGCGCAACGCAACAGCTCGCTCGGCAGGGTTGCTCAGGCATCTCAGGTTTTAAGCCATGAGATAAAGTTCCTAACGGCACTCGAGCGCTGCTTACAACAGCCCGAGCAGCTTGCTAAGCTCGATGAAGAGACACAACAGCACTTTCGTAATATTGCCGCTACTAAATCTGCCCAACTTCCAGCCGTCCTTTGGAATGGTTTCTACACGGGCCGCGAAGTGGAACAAACCCTAGCGCTGAGCGCACCGCTACTGTCACCGACGCAAATCGGCCAACACACCCCAGTGTTAGCTGCGTGGGAAACCTTTGCCACGATCACTGAGCAAACGCGCACGCAGGTTACGGGTTTTGACCTAAACCAGCTAGAAGGCCTCGAAGACCAGTTTGCCACCATTTACAACTCGACAACCGGCGCATCGACGCTCAAGTCATTACAGACGCTAACAGCGACGCTGAACGCAGTGGCAACGACGATCGAGGCTCGCCTTGCGAGGCGCCCACTCTGCTTTAACGGACAACCCACCAATAAAGCTCGCACCTTGCGCAGCGCTTTCGATGCGCTTTACGCAAAGGAGCTACAACCCTATATGGCCTACACCCATCGGCTCGGGCAGCGCTGGTTTGCTGCACACGCACGTATACTTAAACACCTAAACGTACCTGCCGATTCCCAAACTTATACAGATCAAGTTTTTGCGCAAACGTCCGATAAGAGTATCTGGATCAACTACCAAGCCGCACTAACGCGCCACACCAAAGCGTGGCAGTCCATTTTGGGCCAGTGTGGTTTGATGCCGGGTACAAATTAACGCGTTTACACTTGAGCTATCATAAAACCTGAACCATGCTGAGTGTCTGCCTTTCGCTATCAACGGGCCTTGTGTGTTTGCAAACCAGTCATCCGTGACCTCAAAGCATCAAAAGACGTGCCGTCCCCAACAGCTCCTGAGCCTATGGGCTGTCATGTTGCTGCTGTCTTTGTCGATGCTATCGATCAGCGATACCACCGTACGCTTGAGCGGAGCCGAGATAGAAAGGCTCGGTAAGCGTTATGGTTCAGCCGCTCAACTTCGCCTGCAAGCATGGCAGGACCTTATTTTAACGGCACAAGATTTACCGGAAAAAGAGAAGCTCGATGCTGTTAATGATTTCTTCAACCAGATCCGCTTCTTGAATGATATTGATCACTGGAAGCAGCAGGATTACTGGGCAACACCGGTGGAGTTCTTGATAACGAATGGCGGTGATTGCGAAGACTTCTCCATCGCTAAGTACTACACATTGCGAGAGGTCGGCGTCGACATCAGCAAGCTAAGCATTGCATATGTCAAAGCACTGACACTCAATCAAGCCCATATGGTCTTGACCTACTACGAGCGCCCCTCCTCGGTGCCGATGGTATTGGATAATATCGACCCAACCATCAAGCCTGCAAATAAACGCCCAGACCTGCTTCATGTATACAGCTTCAACGGCGATAATCTTTGGCTTAGCAAACGTGGACGCCGCGCAACACTGGTGGGAACATCAGATCAATTAAAGCCGTGGGTGAAGCTCAAATCGCGGCTTGAAAATAACGCTATTAACGTGACGGACTAAGAGGTTCAGGAGAGCTTATGTCATTACTCAACCAGTTGATCGCTGCAGTCTTCGCCGTGCTTATTGGGCTCGTCTCGGGAACCGTCTTTGTCATGTCCGATAGCGCCAAAAATATGCTACTGCGCCAGCTTGAATCCCATGGCCAAGATACCGCGACACACTTAGGCTTATACCTCGCACCCTACATAGCCGATGGCGACTCCGCCGCCATCGAGGCGACCGTCAATGCTATTTTCGACAGTGGTTATTATCAGCAAATTCGCGTGACCCAAATAAACGGCGACGTACTATTCACCACGCCTGCACCAACGAGCATCCAAAGCCAAGCCCCCCAGTGGTTTGACCGTTTAATCGATATAACGCCACCTAGCATGTCGCAAGAGGTTAGCTTTAATTGGCAGCGCGTTGGTAAAGTCGAGGTCAGTGGACGGCCCGACTATGCGTATCAGCAGTTATGGAAAGGCGTTGAGCAATCGCTCATCTGGTTTATCTCATTAGCACTGATGGCCGTCTTTGCACTGAGCTATCTCATTCGGCGCATATTGCGTCCATTGAAGCGGGTTGAACAACAAGCAGCCGCATTATCGAACCGGCAGTTCATTACTGTAGCGGAAGTTCCTAACACAACGGAGCTACGTCAGGTGGTTGAAGCAATGAACAAAATGGTCAGCCGTGTTCAAGCGATGTTTAACAATCAAACACACCATATTGAAGAGTTGCATCAAGCCGCTAGCGTTGATGCCGTGACAGAGCTTGCCAACTTATCTGCCACGGAATCGCTGCTGGCTGACTGGTTCGATTACCGTGGTGAGTTTGGCGATGCCGATTGCATTTTTCTCCACCTCAACAAGCTGCAAGAGGCCAACCAATCACTCGGAAATGATAAAACAGACTTGCTCTTGAAGAGCATTGGTGAACGGCTCAAGGGGTTTGCTTGCCAGCATCAGACGCATGTGACGGGGCGCCTCGCAGGTTCAGATTTCATAACGGTTGTACCCCGCTCGGAAGAACAGGAGCGCAAACGCGAAGTTGACCAGTTAGTATCTGAACTCAACCAAACGCTGGCATTCTATCAGCTCGACGGCATCGAGCATCTCAGCATTGCCGTAACACAAGTGGATGCAAGTAGTTTGGCATCACACATCATCTCTAAAGCGCGCAGCCAAGCTTATGAGCAAGCCGCTATTGATCAGCAAGTTTGCTATCCCGATACCTATGCAAATGGCGCAAAGGTATCGGCATGGCAAACTTACGTTGTCGATGCAATCAACCAGAGCCGCATTTCGTTACAGTATCAGAGTGTTATCGACACCTCTGGCGTCAATATTATTCACAATGAACTGCTCGCACGCATTCATAACCAAGCCGGCGAGATCTGCCCTGCGGCGCAATTTCTAACGATCGTAAAAGAGCATAACCTTGCCTCTGCGCTTGACTTTGCCGTACTCAAAATGGCCGTACACGCCATTCGTCACCACCGCCTAAGTGGGCCACTGGTTGTTAACCTCTCCCGAGAAACAATCCAGGGATATCAAAGCAGTGCATGGTTTGACCTACTGACCAGTAAAGAACTCGCTGGTCGGCTCTGTATCGAAGTGAACGAAACAACAATATTGAGCGATCTCGACAGCATCATTCCCTTCAGAGAGCGTCTGCAATCACTGGGCATTGACTTCGGTATCGATAACTTCGGCCAACATCCAGCAGGGTTCTCGTACTTGTACTCCGTCCACCCTGACTACATCAAGATCGATGGTTCGCTGGTACGAGGAGTGGATAAAAACGCGGCTGGACAGTTCTTTATCCGAAGCCTTATCGCCGCCGCGAAGTCACTGGAGATAACCGTGTTTGCAGAGCGCGTCGAGAGCAAGCAAGAAGCGGCTTGCCTCAACGAGATAGGGATTGATGGGACTCAAGGCTTTTTACACGGAAAGCCGCAGCCATTTAGCACAATAGATTAAAGGTTATCATCAACCCAGCGCACAAAAGATGAGAGATCTAGCGCACCGGCTTGGCGCGCTACCTCTTGGCCCCGCTCAACCATAACCAGCGTCGGAATACTCCGTATGCCGTACTGCGCTGCGATTGCCTGCTCAGTCTCGGTATTTACTTTTACGAAGTGTGCTTTTCCCACTAATTTACTGGCACCGGCGTGAAAAACCGGCGCCATCATCTGGCATGGTCCACACCAGCTCGCCCAAAAGTCGATCACGACCGGAAGCTCAGTATTTCTGATAAGGCGTGCTAGTTGCTCCTGCCCAAGCTCCAAGGGTTGCTCCGATAGAACCCGTTCTTTACAACGACCACAGCGGGGATGACTACCTAGCTTATTTTCAGGGATTCTATTCGGCGTTTGGCAGGCACTACAACCAACCAACTTTTGATGAGACATATCGACACCTGATCAGTTAATTTACTTAATAGATCAGGTGTCTATCTGTGTTTTTCAAGAGGAGGGAAGGTATTAGCGCTTGGAGCGCGACACAAGCTGCTCTAACTTGTTGCTCATACGCTCCGCTTTTTCCTGCTCGCGTTGCGCTTTCTCACGTTCACGTTGCGCCTCACGGCGGCGCTGATGAAACTCTTTGAGCTTTTCTTTCGCGTGCAGCGCTTCTTCAGCGGTCACTTTGCCAACAGCCTCACCCGACAGATCGACGCGATCAGCGTCTTCAACCATCGCTTTAAAGTATTGAGGTGCACGAACGTAGGAAGCGAGTGCTCGCTTGATTTTGTTCTTAGCAACCTTCTCATCTGCGATGAGGTCTTCTTGGATACCAATCTTAAGCGGACGCACATTGTCACGGCTAAAGACGTCCGGGTAAGTATCGATTAGTAGTTGCAGCGCAGCTTGGTTTGCCGCACGGTTTTTTGATTTGTTTTTACTCTTAGGTGTTACTTCGTCGTTCACAACTTTTCTCTCAATCAGGCGGGTATCCGCTTGCTGCGCTTTGTTTTCTAGCTCGGTCAGAAGCTTTTCGCACTCTGCCACTGCTCGCGCTGTTTGCTCGACCACCGATGCTAAATCGTCACTATCTTTCACGAGCCACCCTTGCGAATATAGTAACGATATATTTCATTTTCTTGGATGTGCTGCAATAACTCATGTCCCAAAAAGTTGCAGAACTTAGGGATATCACGTTCTGTCGATGGATCTGTTGCTCTTACTAGCAACACATCACCCACGCCAATCTCGCGCATTTTGTTGTGCAACATCATTACAGGTTCCGGGCAGTAAAGCCCGCTCGCATCAAGTTCATGATGGTGTTCTATGCCTGCCATACATCGCCTCGTTTGAAAATCGGCGCTAATTGTCTCAAATAAAGCTGCCCAGCGAAAGGCATGGTATTGGGCAAAAAGTATGGTGATTATTGGCCAAAACGCTATTCTTAAAGGGTACATCAACATAACAACAAGGCGGTGCTGACATGATAAAAGTATTAATCGAGCGCCATATCGCGCCAGACCTTAGCGAACACTATGATCTCGCAGCTATGAGAACCCTTCAGACGGCAATGCAAGCTCACGGCTTTATTTCCGGTGAAGTGCTGCATAACGCTGATGATCCGAATCATCGGCTGCTGATCGCGAACTACAGAACGATTCAAGATTGGCAACGCTGGCATCAATCTGAAGAGCGCCGAGAGATGATGTCGCAACTTGCACCGATGCTAGAAACCGAAGAGCGAATTACAGTTTTTGAGCATTGATACGTTGCGACGCGCGTCAACGGAGCTGCTCGATAACAGCGCAAACCCTCTCTGCAATTTGATCAATGTACTGTGCTTGAGTCGCTCCGCTGCGCTTTCTGGGCGCTAAGTCGTGATCGGCATCATCGAACCACGTCGTAATGACATTTTCGGATAGCTTTAGCTCAGCAAAATCTTCCTTTGATCCTAGCTTATCTCGCTCACCTTGAAAGAGATAGATCGGTTTATCGCCCCTCGTTAGCCCTTCAAGACGCACGTTTTCAGTATTTCCCGCTGGGTGTAAAGGGTAGCCAAAGACAAAACAGGCTTTAGCTCGGCTCGCTTCGAGCACTCTGACAGCAACACGCCCCCCCATAGACTTACCGCCTATAAATACCGGTAGGTCATGGTCAAAGCGCTCAACTAGCTCAAGCAACTCAATCTCTAGCTTGTTAATGCGATCAGGTGGTCGTTTACTGCCTCCGTGGCGGCGCTGAGCCATATAACTAAACTCAAAACGCACTACTTGAACGCCGCGAGCCGCCAAGGCGTCCGCCATTAGAGACATAAACTCGCTATCAGCTGGCGCACCAGCACCGTGTGCAAACAGGAACACTCCCTTTTCAGGGTCTCCATCAACGAACATTTCACCTCCAACAACAAGAAGCCTTTATTTGCCGCATTTTTTTGCTTGATCTGCATCAAACAAACTTTTTTTTAACGCCCAATTTAACTGCTTCTAAAGTATCAGACAGAATTGAAAAAATGTAATTTTTGAAAATACAAAAACTTCAAAAATAGAAAAATAGCTTTAAAAATCAGCAATATATAAAACAAACCCTTTTCTAAAAAAGGGTTCAAGGTAGGACATAAGAAGTACTTTGGGTGCGACATTACGCCACACTCACTCACCTATTTACGTTGAAAACAGGGGGATATTGCCAGATAATTGCGCGTGGAACTCTACTTTAAAACCAAGCTTTTGATGAGAGCCTGACATGAGCACTGCAACTGAACATCCAACTTATAACTACAAAGTTGTACGCCAGTTTGCCATTATGACGGTAATCTGGGGTATTGTTGGCATGACTGTGGGCGTCTTAATCGCCGCCCAGCTAGTTTGGCCAGCCCTAAACTTTGACACACCATGGCTAACTTACGGACGTATTCGTCCTCTTCACACCAATGCGGTAATTTTTGCATTTGGTGGTTCCGCGCTGTTTGCGACGTCGTACTACGTAGTACAACGTACTTGCCAAACCCGCCTCTTCTCAGATGGCCTAGCAGCCTTCACATTCTGGGGATGGCAAGTTGTTATTTTGGCAGCAGCCATCACACTTCCACTCGGTCTGACTTCTGCTAAGGAGTACGCTGAACTGGAATGGCCGATTGACATCCTGATCACGATTGTTTGGGTTGCATATGCCATTGTCTTCTTAGGAACAGTTAAAAACCGTAAAACGTCTCACATTTACGTTGGTAACTGGTTCTACATGGCTTTCATTATCACCGTTGCGGTTCTTCACATCGTAAACAGCCTAGAAATTCCTGTTACTATGTGGAAATCCTACTCTGTATACCCAGGTGCTGTAGATGCGATGGTACAGTGGTGGTACGGACATAACGCGGTAGGCTTCTTCTTGACGGCTGGCTTCTTGGGCATGATGTACTACTTCGTACCGAAGCAGGCTGAGCGTCCAATCTACTCTTACCGTCTGTCTATCGTTCACTTCTGGGCGCTAATCGCGACTTACATGTGGGCGGGTGGTCACCACCTTCACTACTCCGCACTTCCAGATTGGACTCAGTCTGTAGCGATGGTTATGTCTTTGATCCTACTAGCTCCATCTTGGGGTGGTATGATCAACGGTATGATGACGCTGTCTGGCGCATGGCACAAACTACGTACAGACCCTGTACTACGTTTCTTGGTTGTATCTTTGTCTTTCTACGGTATGTCTACGTTCGAAGGCCCAATGATGTCTATCAAGACAGTAAATGCGCTGTCTCACAATACTGACTGGACAGTCGGCCACGTTCACGCGGGTGCTCTTGGTTGGGTTGCAATGATCTCGGTAGGTGCGACTTACCACATGATCCCTCGCCTATTCGGCAAAGCACAAATGTGGAGCGTTAGCTTGATCAACACTCACTTCTGGCTAGCAACTGTAGGTACAGTACTTTACATCTGTGCGATGTGGGTAAACGGTATTCTACAAGGCCTAATGTGGCGTGCGGTTAACGAAGACGGCACATTGACTTACAGCTTCGTTGAAGCCCTAGAAGCGTCTCACCCTGGTTACTTCGTCCGCTGGTTAGGCGGTATGTTCTGGGTTCTTGGTATGGTGCTGATGGCTTATAACACGTGGCAAACTGTTCGTAAAAACAGTACAGCCCCAGCAGCAGACGTTGCTCCGCAGGTAGCATAAGCGGATAAGGAGCATAGAAAATGATCAAGCATGAAACGATTGAAAAGAATATTGGCCTAATGATCCTTTTGATCATCATCGTTATCAGCGGTGGTGGTCTGGCTGAGATCGTACCTTTGTTCTTCCAGGCTTCTACCTCCAAGCCAATTGAAGGCCTGCGTACTTATAACGCAGTTGAGCTAGAAGGTCGTGACATCTACATCCGCGAAGGCTGTCACGTATGTCACACTCAGATGATTCGTCCTTTCCGCGCTGAAACAGAGCGTTACGGACACTTCTCAACTGCAAACGAGTTCGTATACGAGCACCCATTCCTATGGGGTTCTAAGCGTACTGGTCCAGATATCGCTCGTGTAGGCGGCCGATACTCTGACGACTGGCATCGTGCTCACTTGTACAACCCACGTGATGTAGTACCTGAATCTAAGATGCCATCTTACCCTTGGCTTTTCGAAGAGAAGCTGACGGGTAAAGATACTGCAGCGAAGATGACAGCTCTGCGTAAAGTGGGTGTTCCGTACACCGATGAGCAGATTGCATCGGCGCAAGACGATGTTGCTGGCAAATACGAAATCGACGCGCTGGTCGCTTACCTTCAGGCGCTGGGTAAAACCCACCCTAACTACACAAACAAACGGTAAAAACCAGTGAGTTACGATGTTTATGGTCCCTTCATCCCTGTAATCATGCTGATTACCTTCATCGGATTGTTTATCTGGGTATTACTACCTGGCAACAAAAAACGATTCGATGAAGCGGCTCAAGCACCTTTTGCTGATGCAGAGGAAGATGATAAAGAGCTGGTTGAAGAGACCCATAGCAGGAGAGTAGAAAAATGAGTGCTTTTTGGAGCGCATGGGTAACAATTATTACCTTAGCAGTTATTTTGGGCTGCACCTGGTTGCTCTTCCAGACACGCAAGAGCGAAAACTATAAAGAGGAAACTGATCAAACAGTTGGCCACTCCTTCGACGGTATCGAAGAATACGATAACCCGTTGCCTAAGTGGTGGTTCCAAATGTTTTTGGCAACAGTTGTCTTCGGTCTTGTTTATCTTGTTCTATACCCGGGCCTTGGTAACTTTAAGGGCTTACTCGGCTGGACCTCTGCAGGCCAGTGGGAAGAAGAGATGGCACACGCTGAAGAAAACTATCGCCCAGTTTTCGCAAAATATGCCGCACTATCCGTAGAAGACCTAATTAAGCCTGAGAACGAAGCAGGTTTAAAAATGGGTCAGCGCATGTTTGCTAACAACTGTTCTTTGTGCCACGGCACAGCGGGTACGGGTGCACACGGTTTCCCTAACCTAACGGATAGTGATTGGTTGTACGGCGGTAACCCAGACACAATCATGCAAACGATCGTGCATGGTCGCCAAGGCGCTATGCCAGCTTGGGGTGCGGTACTCGGCGAAGAAGGTGTTCGTGACGTTACTAGTTACGTCCTAACACTTTCCGGCAGCGAAGCTGATAGCGAAGCTGCTGCACGTGGTAAGACTCAGTTCCAGGCTCTGTGTACCGCATGTCACGGCGTTGACGGTAAGGGTATGCAAGCGCTTGGTGCACCGAACCTGACTGACGACGTTTGGTTGTACGGCAACTCTTTCGCAGAGATTGCACACACTATTCGTGCGGGCCGTAACGGTGTAATGCCTGCTCACAAAGACTTGTTGAGCGAAGAGAAGATCAAACTGATCACTGCATACGTGTATAGCTTGTCAAATCAGTAATTGACAACTATCAACAAAAAGGGCGATATGGCTAAAACCATATCGCCCTTTTTTTGTTGGGATCGGTATAATATTAATGTTAGCTAATAGACTAGCGATTCGTATAATTTATTTCTCAGCTTGCGAGCACAGGCATGAACCAAATACCAGTAAAAGATGTAACTCCAGCATCGAAGAAAGAGAAAGAAAGTTACGACCTATATGCCAAACGAGAGCATATCTATGTCAAATTCTATAAGGGCATTTTCAAGAACTTTCGCATAATCTCTGGCGCTATGATGCTGGTGATGTTCTACACGTTTTCGTGGATCCAGTGGGACGGGCGCCAAGCCGTTTTATTCGATTTACCAAACCGCCAATTCCACGTCTTTGGGATGACCTTCTGGCCCCAGGATTTTATGTTGCTCTCGTGGCTACTAATTATTCTGGCTTTTACGCTCTTTTTTGTCACCGTATTCGCTGGCCGACTATGGTGCGGCTACGCCTGTCCGCAATTCGTTTGGACTTGGCTATTTATCTGGGCCGAACGTGTTGCAGAAGGCGATCGCAACCAACGTATGAAGCTCGACAAATCACCATGGAGCGGCACCAAAGCACGCAAGAAAGCGCTTAAACATCTACTCTGGGTGTTTATTGCTGTTACCTCGGCGATCGCTTTTGTAGGGTACTTCTCACCTATTCGTGAGCTTGTCGGCAACGTTGCCACTTGGAATCTTGGGCCTTGGGAAACTTGGTGGATTGGATTTATCGCCGTTGCAACCTATGCCAATGCTGGCTGGCTCCGTGAGCAGGTCTGTATCTATATGTGCCCGTACGCTCGTTTCCAAAGTGTTATGTTTGACCAAGACACACTGATTATCTCCTATGACGAGAGTCGCGGTGAGCGCCGTGGTAAACGTAGCAAGAAGATCGACTATAAGGCTGAAGGCCTCGGCGATTGTATTGACTGTGGCGCCTGTGTGCATGTTTGCCCAGTGGGTATCGATATTCGGGATGGACTGCAGTACGAATGCGTGGCCTGTGGGGCATGTGTTGATGCCTGTGACGATATCATGAATCGTATGGGCTACGAACCGGGCTTAGTACGCTATACAACCGAGCACCAACTAGACGGAAACAAAACGCATCTTCTGCGCCCACGACTCATTGGATACTTTGTTGTATTGATCGCCATGTGTATCGCATTCGGATACACCATCTTTACACGCGTTCCGCTAGAAGTAGACATCTTGCGTGATCGCGGTCAGCTATACAACGAAACATCCAATGGTAAGATTGAAAACGTATATCAGTTGAAACTGGCTAACAAAGAGCAGATCGATCACCGCTACAAGATTAGTATCAGCGGTATCGACGGTTTGGAACTTATCAACAACCCAGTTGTAACAATTAAGTCAGGTGAGTTGCTTGATTATCCAATCAGGGTGCATGTTGATCCAAACCAGCTAGAACGTGCCAACTACAACATTACGTTTACCGTGCAGGCATTAGACGACGAGAGCATTTTAGTGGTAGAGGAGAATCGATTTATCGGTCCTGCTCCACGCCGCTGAACACTCTTGTGATGAAATAGGTTAAAATAGCTGCCACTCCCGGCAGCTATTTTTTTGAGTGCAGTTTTTTATGAACAACGAAAAAGATCTAGACGCGATAGAAGCAGCCAAGCCTTGGTATAAACAACCTTGGTTATGGTTCATATTGACTCCACTAATCGCGGTATTTATCTACGGTACATCTTTTCTTTACCTCTCCATTGTCACTATGGATGGTGTCGTCAAAGAAGACTATTTCCGAAAAGTAAGAAGCTACGAGATAAACGACGCTCCCAACCAAAAAGCGTTAGCCTTGCAGATGCGAGCAGATTTAAAACTCGATAGCACCACAGGCGATATTCAAATGCAGCTAAAAGGGAATCTGGATACACTCCCTAAAGAGCTGACACTCGATATTGTGCACCCAACGCACCAACAGTATGACCAATCTATCACGTTACGCGCGCTTGGTAGCGCAGGTATCTACTCAGGGTCACTACAAAATACGCTCAAAGGTAAACGCTATCTCTATCTAGCCCCAGCGGCAGAAGACTGGAGCTTACGCGCGGAAGTACTCCCTCCCTATGAGCAAAAACTTGTAAAAATGGCACCTCAGGAGCAGTAAACCTGAATGAATCAGCACGTACAAATGACTGATGAAGCTTGCTTTCATTGTGGACAAGAGATCCCAGAAGGCACCCATTTCACAGCGATCATTAGCGGTAAACCGCGATCGATGTGTTGTCCTGGTTGTAAAGCGGTGGCCGAGACCATCGCAGCAGGTGGCTTAGAGCACTACTACAAGCATCGTACGGGCGATTCATTCATAGCACCGGAACTCACGGGAAAGGACTTACCCAGCAACGTGCAAGCGGAACTGCAACTGTATGATAATGAGAACATACAGAAAGAGTTCGTGATTGATGCATCAGATACAGAGAAAGAAGCAACGCTGGTTATCGAAGGGATAACCTGCGCTGCTTGCGTCTGGCTGCTTGAGCACCACCTGGTTAAACAAGACGGTGTAGCCCAAGCATCTGTGAACTTAACCAATCACAGGGCGCGGATCCGCTGGAACAACGATGAGATATCTCTCAGCAGCATCATGGGAGCGATCTACAAAATAGGCTATCAAGGACACCCCTATCACCCAGACAAAGAGGAGCAGCTTCTCGAGCAGGAGAAAAAACGCGCTATTCGCCGTCTAGGGCTTGCAGGCCTAGGCATGATGCAAGTCATGATGCTCTCTATTGCTTTGTATGCTGGCGCTTTTCAGGGTATCGAAGCGAAGTATGCGCAGTTCCTGCGCTGGGCAAGCCTAATCATTGCAACGCCAGTTGTCCTTTACTCAGCTAGACCCTTTTTTATTGCTGCATTTCGAGATCTGAAGTCACGAAGCCTCAGCATGGACGTGCCTGTTTCTATCGCGATTGGCGGTGCTTACTTGGCTAGTGTATGGGCCACTTTTACCGCCAGCGGTGAGACCTATTTCGACTCCGTTACAATGTTCACTTTCTTCCTATTGATTGGCCGATATCTTGAGATGCAGGCCCGCCACAGGACTGGCCGGGCTGGCAATGCGCTCATGAACCTTCTACCCACCAGCGCCATAAAGCTGAACAACGACACCGAAGAGCTAATCCCGGCCACAGAGCTGGTTCCGGGCGATATCGTTATCATAAAACCAGGCCACACGGTTCCATCTGATGGCTATATCCTGTCAGGGCACACCTCAATCGATGAGTCGGCATTGACCGGCGAATACCTCCCTGTTAGCCGTCAAGAGGGGGATCACATCATCGGCGGAACGATCAACGTTGAAAACCCCATAAAACTCAAAGTTAGCGAAGTGGGAGCCAACACAAAGCTATCAGCTATCGTACGTTTGTTAGACAGAGCGCATGAAGAGAAGCCCACGGTTGCCAAAGTCGCCGATAAAGTAGCAAGCTATTTTGTTGCTGCAGTGCTCGTTACCGCCACTGTTGTTAGCTACATCTGGTGGCAAATTGAGCCAAAAGACGCATTTTGGATCACACTGTCCGTACTCGTGGTCACTTGTCCTTGCGCCCTTTCGTTAGCAACACCAACAGCGCTCACCGCGGCAACCGGCACATTGCGCCAAGCAGGACTGCTTATTACACGCGGGCACGTTCTAGAAAGCTTAGCTAGCGCAACCCATGTAGTATTCGATAAAACGGGCACCCTGACCGAAGGGAACCTGACGCTGAAAAAGACGGTACCCCTAGCGGATCTCGATAGCCCCAAGGTGCTCCAAATAGCCGCGGCGCTTGAGGCGCATTCTGAGCACCCTATTGCTAAAGCATTCCATCGTTACAAAGAGACCAACGCAGCGGATGTCAACGTTACTGTTGGACAAGGCTTGGAAGGCAAGGTTGATGGAAAGATCTATCGAATTGGCAAACCGGAATACGCGTCGCAGCTGTGCCATCAGGCTCTGTCGAATACTGACGCCCCGGATAACCATGGCCAATGGCTCTTGTTATGTGATCAAAACGCCCCTGTTGCTTGGTTCTCATTAAACGACCAATTACGTAAGGATGCTAAGCTCACCATCAAGCGACTGAAGTCGATCGGTATCACCACCGAGATCTTAACCGGAGACAGCTCTGCGGCCGTACAGGAAGTGTCCTCTGCACTTGATATAGACAAAACTACAGCCAATGTATCGCCACAAGAAAAGCTCAGTTATATACAAAAGCTTCAAGAGCAAGGCGCTAAAGTAGTGATGGTGGGTGACGGCATCAACGACATCCCCGTCCTTGCTGGTGCTCAAACTTCGATCGCCATGGGCAGTGCGACGGATCTTGCAAAGACTAATGCCGACGCTGTGCTCATCAGTAGTGAGCTTGCTAAGTTAGCCGATGCCGTCTTACTCGCACGTAAAACCCGAGTGATTATTAAAGAGAATCTAGGCTGGTCGCTATTTTACAATATTACGGCCCTTCCCTTAGCTGCGACAGGGTTTATCGCCCCATATATGGCAGCCATCGGCATGTCAGCTAGCTCTTTGGTGGTGGTCGGAAATGCCCTGCGTTTGACTAAACTTATTCGTAGAAAACCCGTAAAATGAGCCTTTGGCTTATTGAGTGTGCCTAATGGAAATTATCTTCCTTCTCATCCCCATCGCTATTATCTTGGTCGCCTTTGCTATCTGGGCTTTCTCGTGGAGCGTCAAATCTGGACAGTTTGACGACTTAGAATCCCCTGCACACAGCATCCTCTTCGAGGATGATAACGAGCTGATCCCAGACGACGCCAAACCAAAAGATAAAGACCGAGACTAACGTGTCAGAACCGCTGAGCGTCGTTACGGCTTTCGTACTCGGTTTACTAGGCAGTGCCCACTGTATGGGTATGTGTGGCGGTATCGCAGCAACTATCGGGTTGCGTCAACATCAAAAGCGAATCGATCACCTATTGGGTTACAACTTTGGCCGAGTGATCAGCTACAGCATCGCAGGTGCTTTGGTTGGTTCTTTGGGCTTCCTACTCAAAGGTGAAATCTTGGGCCTTGCCTTGCGCACGTTTGCTGGGCTCCTGCTCATTGCTATGGGTCTTTACATCGCTAAGTGGTGGCAAGGGCTGCTACAAGTCGAGAAGCTCGGCGGGTATGCATGGCACTTCATTCAGCCGTTTGCCGCCCGGCTACTGCCAGTCGAGTCAGCAAAGCAAGCTATAACACTGGGCTTTTTTTGGGGCTGGTTACCCTGCGGCTTGGTCTACAGTACGCTGCTGTGGAGTGCCACCGCTCAATCAGCCAGCCAAAGTGCGCTGCTCATGCTAGCCTTTGGTGTAGGTACCCTGCCCGCTATGTTACTAACGGGTATCTTGGCACAACAAGCACAAAGCCTGCTGGCAAATCAGTATGTGCGCTCTATTTCGGGATTGATGGTCATTGTCTTTGGTATTTACACAATCCCTTTTGCAGGTCTACAGGCACTGCTATAGCTTGATAAGTGTCAACGTCGTATTCGCAAGAACTCCCTATAATTTGCGCTTTTCGCTGTTAAACAGAGGTATAAGTTTTGAGCCATAACGCCACCATCTCTTGGGATCTAGATCTTATTAAACGCTATGATCTATCTGGACCGCGTTACACATCCTACCCAACAGCGATCCAGTTCGACAGCGAGCTGACCGAACCACAGCTCATCGAGTCTTCACAAACGACAGCGGATAAAACAGCACCGCTGTCGTTGTATGTACATATACCTTTTTGTGCTCACGTTTGTTATTACTGCGCTTGCAACAAAGTAATCACTCGCAACCGTAAAAAAGCCCAGCCGTACCTAGACACACTTTTTAAAGAGATTGAACAAGCAGGTACGCTCTACAGCAACAAACGCCAAGTTAATCAGTTGCATTGGGGAGGCGGTACGCCAACGTTTATCAGTGACGACCAGATGGTTGAACTAATGAACAAATTACGCGAGAACTTTTCACTACGCGATGATGACAAGGGTGATTACTCCATCGAGATCGACCCACGCGAAGCCTCTATGGAAACGCTCGAGACGCTACGCCGCATCGGCTTTAACCGCATCAGCCTTGGCGTACAAGATGTGCACCCAGAAGTCCAAGAGGCAGTGAATCGCGTGCAGTCGACGGAAGAAACGCAAGCGATCCTTGATAAAGCTCGCGAACTTGGCTTTAAGTCGATCAATATGGACCTTATTTATGGTCTGCCCCTGCAAAGCCTAAAACGCTTCTCGGAAACGCTGGATACCGTTATTGAGATGAGCCCAGATCGCTTATCAGTATTTAA
Organism: Neptunomonas marina; assembly: GCF_004005935.1. GTDB lineage: Bacteria > Pseudomonadota > Gammaproteobacteria > Pseudomonadales > Balneatricaceae > Neptunomonas > Neptunomonas marina. Next base: position 108,005 of record NZ_SACQ01000004.1, read on the forward strand.
CTATGCGCATATGCCGGACCGTTTCCGCTCGCAAAAGCACATTAACGCAGAGGACCTCCCCTCCCCTGAAGAGAAGCTGGCCATCTTAGAGATGACGATTAATAAGCTACTCGATGCCGGCTATGTCTATATCGGCATGGACCACTTCGCAAAACCTGATGACGAGCTTGCTGTTGCACAGCAAACCGGCCATCTACACCGGAATTTTCAAGGCTATACCACCCACTCAGACTGTGATCTTGTTGCGATGGGCGTCTCGGCAATCAGCCAAATCGGGGATGTTTACTATCAAAATCAACACGATATTGCTGCGTACTCGCAAGCCGTGGAAGAGCGCAGTACTGCGATCAAGCGCGGAGTCACACTAAATGACGACGACAAACTCCGCCGCGCTGTCATCACCCAACTTATTTGCCATTTTGAGCTTGATATCAGCACTATCGAACAGCAGTTCAATATCGCGTTTAAAAGCTACTTTGAAGAGGAGTTAGCTGAGCTGGCAAGCTTTGCAACCGATGGTCTTGTGGCTCTGGAAGACAACGCAATCACGGTTACACCCGCTGGTCGACTTTTAATTCGTCGCATATGTATGACGTTTGATGCTTATATCCCCAAACAGCAGCCAACGAAAGGATTCTCACGAATCATCTAATGTTTACTTTCAGGAAAGCCTGAAATGTTACATAATTTCCGTTGAGTAGCCGCTCGCATGTTTAAACCAACACAGGATATGGCCATGAGTGATACAAAAAAAGAAGGGATACTACACAGCTTACAGCAAGCGCATTGTAATACTTGCAGCTTGAGTTCCTTATGCCTGCCTGTTTCATTGAACTTGACGGAGATGGAACGCCTCGACGATATCATCGAGAAAAGCCGCCCACTTAAAAAAGGCGAGCACCTTTTCCATCAGGATGAGCCTTTTGAGTCTGTTTACGCGATCCGCGCAGGTAGCGTAAAAAGTTATACCATCACCAACGAAGGTGAAGAGCAGATTACGGGGTTCTACTTCCCCGGTGAGCTGGTAGGCTTAAGTGGTTTTGATAATACGATCTATCCTGTCTCCGCCAAAATTCTAGAAACAACGACCGTTTGTGAAATCCCATTCGAGAATCTCGATAACTTATGTGGACAGCTTCCAGAGCTACGCCGGCAAGTTATGCGCACGATGAGTAAAGAGATTCGTGATGATCAGCAAATGATGCTCTTGCTCTCGAAAAAGAATGCAGAAGAGCGTGTTGCTACATTTTTAGTCAAACTATCGCAACGTTTCCAAGCGCGTGGTTACTCCCCATCGAAGTTCCGCTTATCAATGTCGCGTAATGAAATTGGTAACTACTTGGGTCTTGCGGTTGAAACAGTGAGCCGTATTTTCACACGCTTCCAGAAAAGCAATTTCATCACCGTCGATGGTAAAGAGATCGAGTTGTTAGATCTGGATCACCTGTACACTTTAGCAGGCGAGTGCCTCGCGGGTGAATGCCCTGAGGAAAGCGACGTTCAGCAGTTATCGATTTAACGATTGCTGGACAAAAAAAGACGCCGTTCTAGAAGAACGGCGTTAATTTAGTTGCACAAAGAAGTAGCCATCTCTATGTGTAACCCAACGTCTTAATTAAAACCCGACTTCCCCTATTCGTACATTGAGCCACATCAATTAGACTCTATGTGGTTACACGACTTATCAGGAGTGCACTTTCCATGTCCTATGACGAGTACTACGTCAAATCGGTTGTTCGAGCTATACCCGACTGGCCAGAGCCTGGCGTGATCTTTCGTGATATCACACCGATTTTCAAAGACCCAAAAGCACTACGGATGGTGTCTGATGCATTTGTACAACGATATATGGATGCCGACATCACCCATATTGCTTGTATCGATGCACGTGGTTTTCTAATCGCTTCAATCATGGCATACCAGCTACAAATCCCGCTGGTGCTGGTACGAAAGAAGGGTAAACTGCCGGGTTAAACCGTCTCTCAATCTTACGAGCTAGAATACGGAACTTCCGAAGTTGAAATGCAGACTGACGCTGTTGCCGAAGGCGATCGCGTGCTGGTTTTTGATGATCTTATCGCCACCGGCGGCACCATTCTGGCAGCTTGCACATTGATCAAGAAATTGGGAGCTGAGGTGGTCGAAAGCGCAGCACTGATTGACCTACCCGATTTACAAGGCTCCGCACGCATCCAAGGTGCAGATATTCCTGTCTTCACCATGTTGGCCTACGAAGGTCTCTAGGCATTCGTTTGGGCCTCTGCTATTGTTTTCGATATAAGCTTATAACAATAAAAGAGGCTCACTATGTTCAAGCGATCGCTCGCAACACTGCTCCTGTCAGTACCCACGCTATCTCTGGCCGCACAGCAGGTCACGATACCTTTCAACGGTTTAAATCTTGGCGCTAACTTAGCGATCGCAGAAGGTAGTAGTTTGTCTGACAATATCGTTGTGTTGACCCACGGAACGCTCGCACACAACGAGATGGAGATCATCGCGACACTGCAGTCTTTACTGAGTGACGAGGGGATAAACTCGCTAGCGGTCAACCTAAGCTTGGGGCTGAACTCACGCCAAGGCATGTACGACTGCGCCGAGCCTCACCAACATAAGCACTCCGATGCCGTCGCCGAGCTCAATGCTTGGGCGGACTGGTTAGCCACTCAAGGGGCTACACAACCTATTTTTGCCGGCCACTCGCGCGGCGGCAACCAAACGGCGTGGTTCGCAGATACATACCCAGAAAAAGCCAAAGCGCAGGTATTGATTGCCCCTGCGACATGGTCAGAAGATGACGCGCAGGAAAGCTATCAAAAGCGCTATCGCACACCACTCGATGGCGAGCTACAACGAGCAAAAGCAAGCGACCAGAGCGCTTGGCTGGATACAGCCGGCTTTATCTACTGCGAGAATGCACGTGTAACAGCATCAAGCTTCGTTGATTATTACGCGCCTAACCCTCGCTTTGATACACCAACGCTTTTAAAAACAGCAAGCGTACCTACGTTAGTCATCAGCGGCAGTGAAGATAACACCGTCCCTGATCTGCCTGAAAAGATGCCAAATGTGGATAACTCGCATGTCACTTATTACAACATAGAAGGCGCAGATCACTTTTTTCGGGACCTCTATGCTGACGAAGTGATCGAACAGATCGTCGAATTTATGGATACATTAGAATGATCAAACAACTGATTGCTCTGTGCCTGTTAACCGTAGCGTTTAGCGCGCAAGCCAAAGATAGCTTGCTGCGCGCCACGGATTTCAGCAACACAGATTCTCACCAAAACAAGCATGTCTATGTCGTACTCGTAAGCCGCTATGATTGCAGCTACTGCGATCTGGTTCGGGAAGATTTTTTGTTGCCTCTCGAGCGGCAAGCCAACCGAGCCTACCCCGCTCAGATTCGCGAGCTCAAAGTCGACAGTGACAAGCTGCTAGTCGACTTCGATGGTGCGCAAATATCCCCCAAAAAGTTCGCAGCACGCTACAACGCAAGCTTTACTCCAACCCTGCTCTTTTTGAATCAAGATGGCGCTCAGGTCCACCAGAAATTAGTGGGGATCAGCAATAAGGAGTTTTACGGCTACTACCTCGACCAAGCGATTGAGCAATCTTACCAGGCACTCAATACTCAATAGCGGCTTTACAAAAGGCAGCGCGCTTTTTACAGTGCGCGCTCTATCTCCAAACGAGCCATAGCCAATGATGTCACTTCCTATTGATTCGGTTCTTCCGTCCATACAAAACGCATTGGCAGATAAACATGAGCTCATCCTAGAAGCACCGCCGGGCGCAGGTAAAACCACGGCTGTTCCCCTTGCACTTCTAAACCAACCTTGGCTAGGCGCGCAGAAAGTTCTGATGCTTGAACCTCGCCGTCTTGCGGCACGCAATGCGGCACAGCGCCTAGCTCACAACTTAGGTGAACCACTTGGACAAACAATTGGGTTGCGCACCAGAACAGACACGAAAGTCAGCCAAACGACCCGTATAGAAGTGATGACCGAGGGCGTGCTGGTAAGGATGCTGCAAAACGACCCGAGCCTGGATGGCTATGGCCTTGTTATCTTCGATGAGTTTCACGAGCGCAACCTAGATAGCGATCTGGGCTTAACCCTGCTGCTGGAAGCTCGCGAGCTACTGCGCGATGAAGCTCCGCTCAAAGTGCTGCTCATGTCCGCCACACTGGATCGCCTCGACCTTGAAAAGCTCCTGCCAGATGCCGCACAGGTGCGCAGCGAAGGGCGGGCATTCCCTGTCGAGGTTCACTACAGCGCTCCCTGGAGCAACTCGCAACAGTTACCAGAGCGGGTCAGTGAAGCGATTCAACAGGCGTTAGCGAACGAAACGGGATCGCTACTGGTCTTTTTACCCGGCGTCGCGGAGATCCGCAAAGTTCAAACCGCGTTGGCGGGAAAACTCGACACATGTTGCTTAGTCACGCCATTGTACGGCGACCTATCCATAGAGCAGCAACAGGAAGCGATTCAACCCGCTCCCAAAGGCCACCGTAAAGTCGTACTCACCACGGCGATTGCTGAGACGAGCTTAACCATCGACGGTGTTCGAGTCGTGATCGATGCAGGACTTAGCCGCACGGCGATCTACGACCCACGTACGGGTATGAGCCGCCTTCACACACAGCGTGTATCAAAAGCTGCCAGTATTCAGCGTGCCGGTCGTGCCGGCCGTACCGAGCCCGGCTGCTGCTATCGGCTTTGGTCTGCTGAGCAGCAAGACCAATTAGCACCCCAAGCTCCCATCGAGATTGAACACGCCGATTTAAGTGCTCTAACACTGCAACTACATCAGTGGGGCTGCCACGACCCAAGTGACTTGCAATGGTTAACGCCCCCACCAAAAGCACGGCTCGAGCAAGCAGAAGAGCTGCTCACAAAACTTAACGCACTGGCACAGGATAGCTCCGGGGCAAAGCGCTTAACCCCGTGTGGTGAGAAGATGGCTAAGCTGCCATTACACCCACGCTTAGCACATATGCTTGTTGTTGCTGAAACACTTCAATTAGCGCCAGAAGCGGCGCTGCTAGCGAGCCTTTTCTCGGAACGGGATCCCTGCTTTGGCCAAGGGTCCGAACTGGCAAAGCGTCTTCACTGGTTGCGGCAACATCGCAGCCATCCAACGGCTAAACGTATTATTCAACAAGCGAAGCGCCTTTGTCGTACCGCTGACGCACAGGACAATATCAGTGACAACGCACTTGCTCAGCTTGTCGCTGCCGCGTGGCCAGACCGTATCGCCCGAGGAGATGGCGCTGGCCAGTTTCAGCTTGCTAATGGCCGTCAGGCAACATTACCCGCAACAGATCCGCTGAGCCGCAGTACATGGCTTGTTGTTTGCGATCTGGGCGGACGTGCTGATCAAGCCCGCGATACCATCTGGGTGGCTCAAGTACTGGATCACCAGCTACTCAACTCAGAGCTTGCCCACCTAACCCGAACAGAAACCACCACTGAATGGGATGAGCAAAAGAGTCGTGTGGCTGCCTTCGAACACGTGGTCATCGACAAACTCGTGCTAGCGCGCCGCCCCATCGCGATGACGCCCGATCTGCACGCCCAAGCGCTTTGCCAGCACATTCGGAGGCAAGGCGTAGATGTGCTCCCATGGTGTGAGAAGAGCCGAGCACTGCGCCAGCGTGTACAGTTTGTCGCGCGCCAAGCCACCGATTGGCCTGATTGGTCAGATGCAGGCTTACTTGCGTCGCTCGATAGTTGGCTCATGCCCTTTCTGGGTTCAACCTCGCGTTTAAGTAGCCTCAATATGGCGCAGATACTGCTCTCTGCGCTCAGTTGGCCACAGCAGCAGGCACTCACCGAAAAAGCACCGGAGCGCTTAACCGTGCCCTCTGGCTCGAGTCTTCGCGTCGATTACAACACTCACCCACCGGTACTCGCGGTTAAACTCCAAGAGATGTTTGGTTGCACCGAGACCCCACGTATCAACGGAACAGCATTAACGTTACATCTGCTCTCACCCGCCGGCCGTCCACTGCAGGTTACCCAAGATCTGACAACTTTTTGGCAAAATGGCTATCCGGAGGTACGCAAAGAGATGCGTGGACGCTATCCTAAGCATCCTTGGCCTGAGGATCCTGTTACCGCCATAGCAACGGCCAAAACCAAGCGACACCTCAATAACTGATCGAATCAGCGACGCAGCCTTAAGACAATTCAAGGACACAGCATGTGGTTTAAAAACCTAATCTTTTACCGCTTCACCGAATCACCAGACTATCAAGTAGAGCAGCTAGAGCACGCGCTGGAGGAGCATCGCTTCTCACCCTGCAAAAGCCAAGAGCTAAGCCGCTTTGGCTGGATAGCACCACATAGCGCGATGGATCAACAACTGGTCTTTGCGGCGCAAGGCGCATACCTGCTCACTGCGCAAAAGGAGGAGAAAATTCTTCCTGCCAATGTGATCAAGAAAGCACTTCAAGAAAAGGTTGCCGTGATTGAGCGTGAGCAGGCACGTAAGGTGTACCGTAAAGAGCAGCTGCAACTTAAAGATGAGATTATACTCGATCTACTCCCAAGGGCATTTAGCCGTTACCAGCAAACCAGTGCTTTGGTCATGCCGCGCAGTGGGCTCATTGTTGTGGATAGCGCCTCGCATAAGCGCGCCGAAGAGCTGCTCAACCTGCTGCGCAACAGCTTAGGCTCACTGCCCATAGCCTTACCCGATGTGCATCATGCTCCTGCGGTTGTCATGTCTGAGTGGCTGCAGAAAAATCGCGATAGCGTGCCCTTCACCTGCTTAGACGAGTGTGAGTTAAAAGAGCCCGGCGATGAAGGCGGTGTTATCCGTATCAAAGGCCAAGAACTGTTCAGTGATGAAATTATCGCCCATATCGAAGGGGGCATGCAGGTCACAAAATTAGCCGTCGCATGGGATGAAACACTTAACTTTGTGATTCAAGATGATCTTTCTTTGAAGCGCGTAAAACCCACCGAGGAGCTATCGCAAACGCTAAATGAAGAGGCCTCAGAGGACCCACTCGTACGTTTAGATAGCGACATATCGCGCTTAGCACTGGAGTGCCAGAAACTCTATCCGCAATTCATGGATGCTTTTGGCGGCCAGATCACCCGTTAATCGCGAGTAGTCAAGGCAGCGTCAGCGCGCTGCCTTTGCAAATCGATAAGATTATTCGGCAGCCTCGCCGACAACCGTAAACCCAAGACTCGTCCACGCCTGCATACCGCCACGGTAGTACTTTATCTTCGCTGCCGGATAACCAAGCTCAAGCATCGCGCGCACCATAGCTGGGGTCTGTCCACACCAGTAGCCGTTACAGAACATAGCCAAAGTCTTAGCACCGCTAAAATCATAGGTACCATCGGAGGCTTTCTTCGCACCGAACTCATCCAGCGCCCAATCGCGCTCCTCGGCATCCTTCATCATGGTGTAAGGAAAGTTGACCGCCCCGGGAATCGTTAACCGCTCGTGCCATCCGACGGTGCGCGTATCAACAACCATGACATCATCCGATTTATCAGCCTGCATCATATAATCAACAAACTCGCGTTCACCGAGCGTTTCCACCTTGTGGGGTGCAAAAGGATGCATCGGCTGTGGCATACCACGGAACGTGGTGGCATAGAGCTCTGAGATACGGTTATCTTTGCTCTGGTTTCGCATCACCTCAATCGGTTCGCCGTCGTGCTGGATCGTAAATGAGAAGAGCCCTGGAGCGATCATGGCTTTGCCGCCGCCCTCTGCGTAAACGCCTGTTGATGCCACCATCGCCCCTGTGACCACAAGAGCTGCAAGAGATCGTTTGAACATGATAATCCCACCTTAGAATATGCTTATTTTTATTAGATATAAGTAATGTTATACACCAGCGCCGATCTATACGCCACGTTCCGCGCTAAGACTTACGAATAAGCCGTCCTCGATCTTGATTCACAGCCTGTGCGCAGTAAACTACTGCCCTTTCTTTGAACAACCCCAGGTGCTTGATCCCATGTACAGTGTTAAAGAGATGTTTTATACCCTACAGGGAGAGGGAGCCCATGCGGGAAGACCAGCCGTTTTCTGCCGCTTTACAGGCTGCAATTTATGGTCAGGTCGTGAGCAAGATCGAGCCAAGGCGGTCTGCGATTTTTGCGATACTGACTTCGTTGGTACAGACGGTCAGAATGGTGGTAAGTTTGCCACCGCACAGGATCTTGCGCAGCGGATCGCGAGCTTCTGGCCCACCCCTGAAGGTATTCCATTTGTGGTCTTTACCGGCGGCGAGCCTGCACTGCAGCTAGATACCCCACTTATAGATGCAGTGCATAAAGTAGGGTTTGAAGTCGCCATCGAGACAAACGGCACCAAACCACTCCCCGAGGGTATTGATTGGATCTGCGTTAGCCCAAAGGGAAGCTCCGATGTGATCATCACGCAAGGGCACGAGCTTAAGCTTGTCTATCCACAGGCTGCCGCCATGCCTGATCGCTTTGCAGGCGCTGATTTCGAGCACTTTTATTTACAGCCCATTGATAGCGCCGCTGAGCCAAACAGCACTCAACAGGCGATCAAGTACTGTATGCAGCACCCGCGCTGGAAGCTAAGTTTGCAAACCCATAAAATTATCGGGATCGACTAACTGGGCGGCATCACCCATCGCGATTTTCCCGCTGGCAGGTTCCGATATAACACCAATAAGATTGCCGGAACTTGCATCAAAATCCCGTACATCAGCACCACGGTAGACATCGCTTGATCTTGCAATACCGTCCCGGTGATCACCAGTGCCAAACCGGCATTTTGTATCCCCGTCTCGATACCCAAAGTCAGCGCCTGCTCCCATGGCAGGCGAGCTATACGAGCGATCAGCGCACCTAAAGCCATAGCCCCTACTGAAAGCGTTAACACAGCAGGCACTGCGACACTCGACAGCTCCCATAACTGATCGCGATTCGCCACCAGCAAGCCAATCACAACGGTCAGCATAAACAGCAGCGAAGCCCACTTGATAACCGGCTGTAAACGCATCGCAATAGCGACTTTATAATGGCGCAGCCACATCCCCAGCGCCACTGGCAACAGCGAGATCACGATGAGCTTGGTGATGGTTTGCAGAATAGGCACGTTCACCTCCACCGAAAGACCCATAAAGTAGCCAACGGCAACGTAGGACATCAGCGGTAAGGAGAGTGGCGTTACAACGCTGGCTAAGGCTGTCAAACTAACGGAGAGAGCCGTATCTGCTCGACATAAATAGCTGATCATATTGGAGGTCGCACCACCGGGCGCAAACGTTAAGATCGCAATACCTACCGCATAGACCGGTGGCAAAGAAAACACGCAGATAACCAGAAAGCCAAACGCTGGTAGGCCAACTAATTGCAATGCGACACCTAACACAACAGGCTTTGGCTGCTGCGTTAAGCGCAAGAAGTCAGCCGGTGTCAACGAGAGACCAATCCCGAACATGATCAAAAACAGAGCCACCGGCAAGAGCAATTGGGAAAGATTTGCGCTATCCATCTCGTTTGTTCATCCAACTAATGTCGAAATCAGCATCCTAGACCCTTGTTACACCCGAGACAACCGTTTAGTAACCCGCGATACCAACACTGGCGGGGCTTGAGGGGGAATGTTAACAGTTACTGTGGATAACTTTGTTAGTAGCGTCACAGAAAAGTCTTACACCCCCCGAAAAAGCGTAACATAAGACGATTTGTTTATTTTTTATACATATGTTTTATATCATAAAAAACAGTAACTTATGTGCCTTTAAGTCAAGTTTTTAGACATTTTCCTATCACTTTCTTAGAGCCCACAAATGGTGCGGGTTTGCAGGGTGTCAACCCCTAAATTAGGCTTTTTCTATTAACAGGGAAAGGCAATATCGGCTCAAACTTGTTCTGTGATTTGCTAATATGAGTGGCAACATCAACTTGGAAGGACTTTTGGCATGAGCCAGCTATCGGATCGAAATAAGGCAGCGAAGCGGGTTACCCTGATAGGTGCAGCACTCGATGGTGTCTTGGGCCTCATGAAAATCGTTGCGGGTATCTTTGCCCACTCCGCAGCGTTGATTGCCGATGGTATTCACTCCCTCTCAGACCTCTTTACCGACTTCCTCGTTATCTTCGTGTTCCACATTGCCGATGAGGAGCCGGACGAATCCCACCCTTGGGGTCATGCACGCTTTGAAACGATGGCGACAGTCATCTTGGGCACGATTTTAATTGCCGTTGCGGGTGCGCTGGCACTGGAGAGCGCTCAACACTTTTTTAACGCAACCGATATACCAACGCCCACATGGCCAGCTTTACTGGTAGCTCTGATATCAGTCGCTGCAAAAGAGTGGATTTTCCGCTACACCTTAGCCGCCGGTAAAAAGCTTAAATCAGACCTGTTAATTGCAAATGCTTGGCATAGCCGCAGCGATGCACTCTCTTCCATTGTGGTTTTGGTTGGCGTCGCAGGCGCGATGCTGGGCTGGATATGGCTGGATCTACTTGCGGCGATTGCCGTTGCTCTCTTAGTCGGAAAAATTGGTTGGGACCTCACTTGGAACAGTATCAAGCAGCTCGTCGATACAGCGCTACCTGACGATCAAGTGGCTGCGCTGCGCGATACGGTTCTTGAGGTGGACGGCATTCAAGATGTGCATAGTTTCAAAACCCGCCGGATGGGCAGCAAAGTTCTTTTAGAGATGCATCTGCAGGTAAACCCTCGATGCAGCGCTTCTGAGGGCCACTGGCTTGGCGATATGGCCGTTTATCAACTCAAAAAGCGATTTGATGACCTCGGTGAAGTGATCTTCCATGTCGATACATTTGACGACGAACCGCAAAATGTTTGCCGAATCCTTCCGGCGCGTCAACAAATACTGGCAACTCTAAATAACGCGACGCCCGATCTCCTCCCTTGGCAACACAGTGAAATCCAGCTCTTCTATTCCCATGACCATGTCGATATCGAGCTGCAGCTAACCGAAGCACGTTTAGCGGCACTGAGCCACCAGCAGCTAACCTGTGAGGCCCTGCACCAACACTTTGAGCAGACGCTCTCACAACACGAATGGCTAGGAAAATTACGTATTTGGCGAGCTGCCTAACGCTCTTACTGGCAAAGAACACGCCTTGTCCTCGAAAAAAGAGACTCCGAAAAGAACCTCAATGCAGGAGGTTTACGCTAATTTAGACTAAGGTTGGATAAAGTGTTGCTAACTCCTGACTAAAATTTAAAGGAAAGCAATATTGTGCCGATAGCTATCTCAAATCGACCAACATTCGTTTTTAAACAAGCGTTTAAATCCAAACTAAACGAGGTTATATTGTTGGCAAAGTAGTTAATGTGTTTATCGTCAGACACATTAGGACCATCAATCTCCTGAGCCCTTTGCGATAGGTGTTTATGAAGTTCGCTGAAAACTCTAACCAGTCCGCCGAGTATCTTCGCCAAGCCATACCGCTGATGGTGAAATACAATATTCCACCTAATCCATTGAACTATGCGCTTTGGTATACCTATGTTTCAAACAAACTGCCATCGCTCAATACACAGATGGACCAGACGCTGGAGACCTACGGGACCTGCCCAACACTGCTAGGCGAACAGATGTTTCGTGAACACGTCATCAGCGATGAGGTAGCGGAATCAGAGCAAGCACAAAACCAGTTGATTGCACTGACACAGAACTTGCAAGAGCATGCCCATACTGCGGCTGAACACACCAGTAGCTTTGGCGTTGTATTGGAAGATAGTTTAGCTGAGCTATCAGAGCCGGTGAATAACGGTGCTGAGCTCGAATCTATTATTACCCGCTTAGCCGAAAACACCGCCTCTATCAGCCAAACCACTAATGAGTTTCAAGAGAAGATAGCCGCCGCACAAGCGGAGATTGCATCCTTAAAGGAGGAGCTGCAACGTACACGCCAAGATGCGCGTGTAGACGCTCTGACAGGCCTGTTCAACCGCCGTGTATTTGACGCAGAGCTAGAACAAATTGCCGGTTCTAAAAGCGATAAAGTGACCACACTGGTCATGATCGATATCGACCACTTCAAGCAGTTTAATGATAACTATGGCCATCTCATGGGCGATAAGGTTTTGCAGTACTTCGGTAAAGTACTCAAAGAGACTTGCAAGGAACCTGCTCTACCAGTTCGTTACGGCGGCGAAGAGTTCGCCGTGCTTATGATTGGTCAAAGCGCGAAGGAAGCGGCCGAGCTTGCTGAAGGGCTACGGAGCAAGATTCAAGCAATACGCATTAAGCAGAAAAAGTCTGGCAAAGTCATCAGCTCCATCACCGCATCGTTTGGTATCTCACAACGCACCGAGAATGAGTCAGCAGAGCAAACGATCGAGCGCGCTGATAAAGCCCTTTACCGTGCGAAAGAGAACGGACGAAACCGGGTCGAGATCGCAGATTAAGCAGCGAGCACCCCACCAGCAACGCCTCGAAAAAAGGCGTTGCTCTAAGACTAAAAAAGGCCTCATAAGAGGCCTTTTTTAGTGCACATCATCTTAGATTTTATTGTGTGCTTTGAACTTCGCCATCAACGCTGTTGGCTGTTTCTTTTTGTTCGAGCTGTTCAGTACGTAAACAACTGTTTGCTGCTGTGGGCCTGCACCAATCACTGTGTAGCGATATGGTGCTTCACCAACTTGGCGCATCGCTTTCATATCTTCTAGGCTGTCGAACACATACAAACGGCCATCTTCAGCACGAATCTCGCCATAGAAATCATCAGCCGCTTGCAGCGTGCCTTTGAACATCTCTACACCCGCAATGCCAGACAGTTTTTTCTTATCTTTGCCACGCAGACCGTGAACCAACGTTTCACCGTGTGGACCGCCACCGATAAACACTTTACGGTAAGAGGTCTCACCTACCGTCAGGAACTCTTGGTAAACGTCGAAGTCATCAAACACGTAGTAACGGCCTTCGTGAACCACTTCATAAAGATCGTCGTTGTTCAACTCAGGGGCTGCTGCCGCTGTTTTAGTTTGTGTCGCTTGGCAGCCATATAAGCTGAACAACGCACCAGAGATTAAGATACCCGCGAATAGTTTTTTCATTGTTTTGCCCCAACTAGCTCTATGCAAATTTGAGGCAAAATTTAAAGCAAAAACATGACACTAATATTGCAGCTTATAAACAGCAGCCAATACCCTGCTACTGCCCTGACTAAATCTCTGCAACGCGATAGAGCACCGAATCATGGTAGCCGGTTGTCACAGGGATTAGGCCAGCGAGTTCTCGATCTAGCTCAGGGTCACCACTGTCGACGATCAGAGAACGCCCTTCGAGCGCTTTTAACTTGCTCTTAGTGGCGATGACAATCAGGTTTTCTTTACCCACTTGGCGAATCAATGCAGGCGATAACTGCTGATTTCCACGCCCGAGGATATGCCCTTGCCCACCGATCAAAGTGATCACTACTTTTGCATCGACACCAGCGGTTAACTGCAGTAAGTCTGACGCGGTGCAGTCTTGCTTTACCAAAGCACCATCTTCGATAACATCCACACCTAATAGCGTATTCTCTAGGCCCAATTCATCCATCACTGCTTTGACGGTGGTGCCCGACCCCATCACATAACGCACACCAGGCTCTAAACGCTCCACAACATCCGCTGCGATATCAGCAACAACAAGCTCCTCAACCTCTTTCCCCCCCTCTTTCACATGCTGCATATAGCGGTGTTCTTGGGGTACTTGCAGCTCGCCGTAATACTTGGCGCGCACACGCCCTTCGCGGAACTGCGCCTCATCAATATCGCGCACCTCTTGATTCATTAAGGTGACAAGCTCACCACGCACAAGCATCGCAACGACTTCGCCAGCCGCTTTGGGGGTCACCGCATAAACACCAGAATGGATCTTCACGCCAGCAGGAATACCTAAAACCGGAAACTGCTCGGGCAATGCGTGGCAAATATTACGGGCAGTGCCATCTCCGCCAGCAAACAGGATCAAGTCAACACCCGCCTCAAATAGCGCGATAGCGGCTTTTTCAGTATCTTCAGCGGTGGTAGCACCGGTGGTAATCTGACCAAGCACTGTTGGATTGAATCCCGCCTCGCGCGCCACCTGCTCTCCCATCTCACCGGGATAGGTCAACACCTCCATGGGTAACGCTTTAAATACTTCGAGTGCGGTTAACGTGCGCTGCTGAGCTTTCGGCTCTGCGCCTAGCGCTAAGGCCTGCGCCGCTGTATCAGCACCGTCACTCCCTTTAAGTGCAACACTACCGCCAACACCCGCCAGTGGATTGACGATTAAGCCCAAACGAAACAGTTGTTGATTACTCATCTCTTAAATAACCCAATTCTGTAAGATACTGTTGATAGACAAATGCGCTGACTAGCAGCTGGCTATCCTCCTCCATGGACTCAAACTCAAACCCTTGCATCACCACCCCGCCCACACTTTGTTGCACCGAGCGCAACACCGCAGAGAGCAGCACAACCTGATCTAACCGATGCACCCGAAAGCGCAATGTTAGATAGAAACGATCACCCACTTGGCCTAAGCGCTCGGGCGACTCAATACTCACACCACCTAGGCCGATATCGCGGCATAAGAGGACCCGCGGCAAGCCCAGCTGGCTGCTTTTCATTTCGTCTTCATGATCCACCGACACCGCCATGCGCACCGGTATTCGGTCGTATTGGCGTAGGCGGCTGGTCTCAACCTGCGTAGGAAAGCTCAAATGCCAATGAGGAAAAGGCGCATGATGTGCTTTCACCAAACGGCTCGTAAAGCGGCAATGGTAGTTACCCGCTTGCATACTCACATTGACTTGAGCGCCCTCTAAGGCAAGCGTATTAACTTGCCCTCTGGGTGCGCTTATGATCACGCTCTTCTCTGCTTTAAAGCCGATAAAATTAAGAGAAAAGCGCTTTTTACTCTGGATAAACTGCACCGTAACGTTTTGGCCAATCTCGGGGCTTAGCTCAGATAACGCGCGGGATGAAGTAGAATCAGGAACCGATGGCAGCATGTCGACCTCTTATAAACACGCAGCCCAGCTTACGCTAAATCAACCGAAAAACCGATGGCACGCAACTGCTCTCTCAAAGCTCGGTCGCGCAAGCCAATCACACGGAGAGAAGCAAACTCGCGGCGCACCGGGTACTGTTTGCGCAAGAGATCAAAACGCACAGGCTGATCATCACACACCAGTGTTTTTCTCATCCGTCGATCATCGTGCAGTGGGTCATAAACCATATTGATTAGTGCAGAGATCGTTACATCATCGCTCACCGTTACAGCGTTTACAGCCGCCACCGGCAGAAACTCGCTGAGGTCAGGCGGTTGTGGTGCATCTAGCACCGTTGCCGCCGCCTGTCGTAGCATATGTGTACCACGCAGCTTGCCATCAAGGCTGTATCCTGCGATATGCGGCGTAGCGATATGCACACGTGCAGCAAGCGTAGCGTCTACCTGCGGCTCGTGTTCCCATACATCTAAAATGGCAGTGACATCTGTTCGCTGCTGCAAAAAGCCCAGCAGCGCTTGATTATCGATAACAGGCCCGCGCCCAGCGTTGAGCAACACCGCACCCAACTTCAATCGCTCTAATTCTGCCTCGCCCACTAGGTGATAACTTGGCCATTGCCCCGTTTTTACGAGCGGCGTATGTAAACAGATGACGTCCGCTTGAGCGAACACCTCATCTAAGGCGATAAAACCCGATTCACCCGCCGCATGTCGAGGAGGATCATTCTTGAGAACCTTCACCCCCAGAGCTTCTAAGCGCTGACATAAGCGCCCCCCCACATTACCAACACCGACCACGCCAACCGTTTTATCCAAGAGTGATTCACCACGCTCTTCAAACAGGTTAAAGAGCACCGCAAGGTCGTATTCGACAACCGCATCTGCATTACATCCCGGCGCGTTAAAGAACGGAATGCTGCGGCTGGTCAAATAGTCTTTATCCAAATGATCTGTTCCGATCGTTGCAGTACCGACCATTTTGAGGTGCTTCGCTGCGTCTAGTAATGCGGCATCCACCTGTGTAATTGAGCGTACCAAGAGGAGATCGGCATCCGCCACATCACCGGCTGACATCTGGCGACCAGCCACTTGCTTAAGCACCACATCGCCCGAAAACATTGCTGCCAATCCAGGAATGTTCTCATCTGCCACAATTTTCAGGTTATTCTTCAACAAATCCGGCTCCAGACTTTACAAACGACGCGCATTAAGGCTCAATTCGGCGCCACATAATTAAGCTGCTCATTCTACAACGATTGGTACCCACCTGTGATTGCTCACTGGCGAAAAAATCAAGACTATCTCGTCATACGGCTATACCAAGACCTTGTTGGAGACTGGGTGGTGTCCGAAAGCCGCGGCCAGTTCCAAGTGCCCACCAGAACTGAGTATTCGCGTACCATTTTGCACTCATACCAAGAAGCACGCCAAATGGTGCTAAGCCTAAGCAAGCAGCTACGCTGTGAGGGCTATAAGAAAACAATCGCCAGCGAAGAGCAGCTCGGTTTTCAGTTCGATTAACCACACGCTGCGTGCATCTTTTGTATAAGTAAATCACCGTATAAGTAGATTCCGGTTGCGCTCTCTTTTATAGTTTCAGAAAACGATACTGAAAGACTGATACCCATCAAGAGAGATGTAACATGAGCAAGTTTGACTTTGGCCAAATGCCTGATAGAGAAGGCTTCTTCGGAGAGTTCGGCGGACAGATTATTCCGCCTGAGCTCAAAAAAATCATGGACGAGATCGATCAAGCGTACGAAGAGATCCGCCAAAAGCCAGAGTTCCAAGAAGAACTTGCGTCTCTACTCACTGATTTCGTTGGCCGCCCCAGCCCAATCTATTACGCACGCCGCTTAACTGAAAAGCTTGGCGGGGCTCGCATCTTTTTGAAGCGCGAAGACCTAAACCATACTGGCGCGCACAAAATCAATCACTGTTTGGGCGAAGCACTCCTTGCGAAGTACATGGGTAAAACCAAAGTGATCGCTGAAACAGGCGCAGGCCAACACGGCGTTGCACTGGCAACAGCATGTGCCCTTGTTGGTATCCCATGCGAGATCCACATGGGTCAGGTCGACATAGAAAAAGAGCACCCTAATGTCACGAAGATGAAAATTCTGGGCTGCAAATTGGTACCAGTGACACGCGGTACAGCTACGCTCAAAGATGCCGTTGATAGCGCCTTTGAGGAGTACCTAAAAGACCCTGTTAGCTACATCTACGCCATCGGTTCAGTGGTTGGCCCACACCCGTTCCCAAAAATGGTTCGCGATTTCCAGTGCGTAATCGGCCAAGAAGCACGCCAGCAGTTCCAAGAGAAAGAGGGCAAGCTGCCTAACTACATTACGGCTTGCGTTGGCGGTGGCTCGAACGCTATGGGCCTCTTTACCGCGTTCCTGAATGACGACGACGTCAATATCGTTGGCGTAGAGCCAGCAGGCAAGGGCCTTGCAACAACTGAGCACTCTGCAACACTCACGCTCGGTAAGCCTAGCGAAATCCATGGCATGAAGTGCTACGTCCTAGAAGATGAAAATGGCGAACCAATGCCGGTTCACTCCATCGCATCAGGCCTTGATTACCCAGGCGTTGGCCCACAGCACAGCTACCTAAAAGAGCTAGGCCGCGTTAACTACGAAACGGCATCGGATGAAGAGTGTCTTGACGCTTTTATGACGCTCTCCCAAGTAGAAGGCATTATCCCTGCGCTTGAGAGTTCCCATGCGGTGGCTTGGGCGATGCGCAAAGCGGCTGAGTTACCAAGCGACCAAACCATTTTGGTTAACCTATCTGGCCGCGGTGACAAAGACGCCGATTACGTTGCAAACAAATTAGGGCTGTAAGCTCTGAAATAAAAAGGATTAGATCTTATTTATCAATCATTTACTGATTTAGGTTTGATCTAGTCCTTTCTACTCTCTTGCAAACCCTTTCTACACATTCGCACACTTTCTTGCCTTTCCCAGCCCTGCGTTAAGCCCTAAGCTTTGTCCCCTCACCCGTTACGTTAGATACCCTATCTCCCCCTCACTGATAGATCTCCACTTCTGTCTGTAAAGGCTGCTTTGCACATTGAACGACACATCCTAACCGCGCGTACAACCCTCAACACGATTGAAAGTCTTTTAAGAAAAACATCAGAATGATTCTCTTTAACAACCATAGGATTAATTGGATGATAGCTATGAATAGAAAGATTTTTACCGCTACCGCAGCTCTGATGCTCAGCTCACAGTTGGTATTCGCCGCAGAGCATACAGTACAAATGAAAAATGTCGGAGCTGATGGAACTATGGTTTTCGAGCCTGCCGTTCTAAACGTGGCTGTCGGTGATACCGTTCACTTTGAACCGACAGATATGGCGCACAACTCTGAATCCGTTACTAATCTGATCCCTGAAGGCTCAGCTGGCTGGAAAGGCGCGATGAATCAGAAAGTATCCTTTACAGTGGATAAAGAAGGCGTTTATGTCTATAAGTGCACGCCTCACACAATAATGGGAATGGTTGGCGTAGTGGTAGCTGGAAGCCCTACCAATCTGGAAGAGATTAAAACGCAGTCTGCTTCTCTAAGCGCAACTTTTGTTATGAACAAAGATCGCCTAACGAATTACCTAAACCAAGTTAAGTAACACGCAAAATTGATACAAACGTGATCCCGGCGCACTCATTCACAACCGCTCAAACGAGTGCGCCGATCACGTCACAAAGACTTGTTACGCTAGCTCGGAATTTCGAAGCAAGGATCAAGTTCTGTCTTTCAGTTAAGGCAACTATTTTTGAAACATCACTTTGCCCGTTAGTTCTGCGTCTGCGCTATTGCTGCTTTTAAAACAGCAATTTCAATTTGTTTCTATGACACCTACAGTTCCAAACAACGGTATCTAGTGCTAAGCGCAACACACCAATACTGCCCTGCACATTGACCACCAACCGAAAACAATCTTATAAAGCCTAGGCAGACCCAAAACTACGAACAGCTTTTGCAGCACTCTCAAAACTACTGACACACACCACTATGATGACCTCAAAGGTAAAAAAGACTACCAAGTGGCTTGCGCTATTCAGCACTCTCATCACACCAAGTGTGCTTGCCGAGTCGAAATCCGCAGTCTGTGCCGAGCAGATATCGGCCAGTTATAGCCAGCCAACACGGCGCTATGCCCATGGAGTACTGGGCGACACTATCGAATACGGGGGGCTGACCGTAACGACGCGTTACTCTGAAAGCCATTGCCCAGCCACCCCCAAGGTGCAGGAGGCAACATTGCCTGAATCGATGGTTTTCGAAGACCTTACCCCCCGCTTGGTAGACCTAAACAATGATCAAAAGCCAGAGATTATTACCATCGAATCCTCAGTGGCTGAGGGAGCACGGCTTGCAATCTGGGGGATCGAAAACGGCACACTAACACGGCTAACCGCCACGCCAACTATCGGCCAAGCCTATCGCTGGCTAGCACCCATCGGCGCGGCCGACTTGGACGGTGATGGCCATATGGAGATCGCCTATATCGACCGCCCTCACCTTGCTCAAACCTTGCGTATCTGGCGATACCAAGACAACAACCTTGAGCAGATTGCTAGCTTAGCTGGTTTAACAAACCACCGTATCGGCGAGGACTTTATCTCTGGCGGCATTCGACAGTGTGGACAAACCGCTGAACTGATTACAGCCGATAGCGGATGGGCCAATGTGGTTGCAATCAAGCTGAGCAACGGCGCACTCACAACGGAGAAACTAGGGCGCTTTAGGGGCCAGCAAAGCTTTGCTAAGGCACTCAAGTGTATGCCGCTTGATCAGTAAAAATAGGTTGCTAAAGCGGTTGGCGTTTATAAGCAGATATCTATGCACTAGACCGTAAAACAACCAGAAAGACAGAGTAGAACGGGGCCAAATCCGTGCAGATTACGTTTATTTGGCCCGTTTGGAGACTCGTTGCGCAACAACTTACAGACGACGCACTCGAACGCTTCGCCCTTTGATTTTGCCATTTTGCAGCTTATCCAGCGCGTCCCGCGCGATCTCGTTCGCAACGGAAACATACGCCCATGTCGAGCCAACTTTGATCTTACCAATCTGCTGTGCGCTCAGTTGCTTATCGCCGGTTAGCGCCCCTAAAATATCACCCGGACGAATCTTCTGTTTTTTACCGGCAGCAAGTTGCAGCGTGGTCATCGATGGGATCAAACGAAATCCGCTAGTAAGGTCAGATGAAGGCAGCACATCGGGGCTAGCCACAGGATCAAAGCCATCCGGCAGCTCTAGCTGAGCAATACGGTGCGCCTCTTTTTCGCTAAACAACGTGCAGGCCGCTCCGCTGCTATCAGCACGGCCGGTACGCCCGACGCGGTGGGTATGCACCTCAGGATCGAACGCCACTTGGTAGTTAATCACCAGATCAATATCGTCGATATCAAGCCCACGTGCAGCCACATCGGTAGCGATTAACACCGACAAACTGCGGCTAGCAAAACGCACCAACACCTGATCACGATCTTTCTGCTCAAGATCGCCGTGAATCGCCATTGCACTGATACGGCGCTCACTCAAATACTCACACAGCTGCTGCGTCTCTTTTTTGGTATTACAGAAGATAATGCAGCTAGTTGGTTGATGTTTAGCCAGCAGCACATGCGTGGCTGCAACCCGTGCTTGGTCATCCGCAACGCGATAAAACGACTGGGAGATGCTGCTTTGCTCATGCAAAGATTCAACCTTTACCATCGCAGGGTTATGCATCACCCGTTCGGCAATCTTTTGAATCTGCTCTGGGAATGTTGCACTAAACAGCAAATTTTGGCGCTGTGCCGGTAGCTGATCAACGATACGATCTAGGGTGTCTTGAAAGCCCATATCGAGCATTCGATCGGCCTCGTCCAACACCAAGGTGTTCAGCTCGCTCAGGTCAAGGCGGCCCTTATCTAGGTGGTCTTCGATACGCCCCGGCGTACCCACAATAATGTGAGCACCATGCTCTAACGATCCAATCTGTGGGCCCATAGGCATACCGCCACACAAGGTCAGCACCTTAATATTGTGGATACCACGCGCTAATCGGCGCACCTCCACCGCAACCTGATCCGCCAACTCACGCGTAGGACACAACACCAAGGTCTGAATACGAAAGCGCTTGTCGTTCAGGTTGTTTAACAGCCCTAAACCAAACGCAGCAGTTTTACCGGAGCCGGTTTTACCTTGGCCAATCAGGTCTTTACCAGCGAGCATCTGCGGCAAGCTTTGCGCCTGAATCGGCGTCATAGAGGCATAGCCCAGCGTGGATAAATTGCTGATTAGTTCAGCACGAAGAGGAAGCGAAGCGAAAGAAGTGTTCAAGGCAGGTCATCTCAGTTGTGTGAGCCGCGATTATAACGCGTCTACACCACAAATGCTGCGCTATATCTTGCACCCAAACAGTGGCGGCGCTGCCCTAAACAAGCAAGGAAGGGGTCTGTCTGCTAAGGCAGCACCGTACTGTAAACAGAAAACTACTGATAACCCACGTTGGTTAGAATCTGCTGGGCCGTACCAGACAGCCGCAGGGCATGGTCTAACGATGTTTTATCTTCTTTAAAGCGTCCCCATTTAGCGATCTCACGTGGTGGGTATACTTTCGGATGTACAGGGTACTCCATGCTAATTTTTGCATATTGTACTTGGGCCTCTTTGGTCGTCAGCCACTCGACAAAATCCAACGCTTGCGCCCTGTTTTTCGCGTGTGCAGTTACGCCAACGGCTGTGATGTTCATGTGCACGCCATCAGTATCTTGGTCTGCCCAAAACAGCTTTAAGGGTGTTTGCGGGTCTTCTCTTTTTAATCGGGCATAGTAGTAGGAGTTCACCATTCCGACATCACACTGGCCCTCTCGAATGGCTGCGATAATCTGATCATCATCGGCTAACGGTGGAAGCGCCAAGTTAGCAACCCATCCCTTAATCACCTCGGTTGTCCGTTGTTCACCCCACTTTGCTACCAGCGTCGAGATCAACGTACGGGTGTATTCAGCTTGACTGGTACGGAGGCATACACGGCCACGCCATTTTGCGTCAGCTAGCCCAGCATAACCGTCTAAATCAGACTCTTTGACACGGTCTGTATGATAAATCAAAGTGCGGGCTCGCTTAGAAAAAGCAAACCAAGTATCGTCTTTAGCCCGCAGATGCTCCGGGACGTTTCGCTCTAGTGTTCTCGATACCAACGGAGCGAGCAGTCGCTTAGCGGTCGTATTGGCAAAGTTTCCGACACCTGACGCTAACAATACATCAGCTTTCGTCTCGGCCCCCTCCAGTACCAAACGCGATACCAACATAGGAGCTGGTGCGATCACGTAACCAACCGCTGTACCCGTTTCACGCGAATATTGGTCCAGCATTGGCTTTAGATAACTCGCATTTTTTGAGGAGTAAACCATTAGCTCATCCGCCGCTGCCACCGAAAAGGAGGCAAACATCAGTGCGGAAAAGCACATGTTCAAGAATGTCTGTTTTTTCATAGTGTAATCCTTTAGAACCTTGGCGGGGTATTAAGACGGGCTTGCCCACTGTCGAATAAGGTTGTGGTAAACACCGCTTAAGTTAACAACCTCTGGATGGGCTGCTCCTAATTCAGAAGTTAACGCTTGGACAGAGCTATCCAACTCATAGAGCGTTTCTCGGCGACAGCTATCCCGTACTAAACTTTGAATCCAGAAAAAAGCG
The DNA here is from genome assembly GCF_004005935.1 of Neptunomonas marina. Taxonomy (GTDB): domain Bacteria; phylum Pseudomonadota; class Gammaproteobacteria; order Pseudomonadales; family Balneatricaceae; genus Neptunomonas; species Neptunomonas marina. Next base: position 130,689 of record NZ_SACQ01000004.1, read on the forward strand.
GCCACTCTGGCTCCCGAACGAACCGGCGTGACTTGATGCAGGCTCGTTGATGGATACAGCACCATATCGCCGGCTGCTAACTTCACAGAGTGAGCACCATATTGAGTTTGGATGGATAGCTCGCCACCCTCATATTCGTCGGGCTCAGCCAGAAATAACGTCGCTGATAGGTCTGTACGTATTGTCTGACCTGAACTAGGCAACTGCATCAATGCGCCATCGACATGCGCACCATAAGTTTCGGATTCGCTATAGCGGTTAAATTTAGGTGGGTAAATCTTGTCAGGCAGCGCCGCCGAGATAAACGTGGGATGCTGCGCTAGCACTTGCAGAATATATCGCCCAAGACCCATGGCTGGTTCTTGCGTATCATCCAATTGTTGATTTCGCTTTACGTTACGTGCCACGCTACCTGCGGTAGCGAGACCATCAAGCCATTGAGCCGCGTCAAGATGTTCGCGGAACTGGCGCACTTCATCTGCTGAAAGCACCTGAGGAATAGTAATTAACATGACGCCCTCATAACTGAGTGGAGTGTGGTTGATCGAATCGCAGTAACAGACTGGCAGCCCGTCATCGCCATACAAAGCTCAAACTCTTCGCGCAGTAGCTTCAGCATATGTGCCACGCCCAGCGCCCCCGCCACACTAAGTGCGTAAACCTGTAATCGCCCAATCAGAACAGCATCAGCACCCAGTGCAATGGCTTTAAACGCGTCGCTACCAGAGCGAATACCGCTGTCTAACAAAACTGGAAACCGATCACCAACAGCGTCACGTATCGCTGGCAGAAGATCGAGTGATGCAGGCGTACCATCAAGTGTTCGCCCGCCATGATTAGAAACAACAATACCTGCGGCACCTAAATCATGCAGTGCCGCTGCATCTTGAGGACTCAAAACACCCTTAATAATAACGGGTAAAGGACACTCCCGAATCAGTTTCTCCAGCCGAGCAAAGGTGGGAGCACTCACCATATAGTCCGAAAATATCCGGCTTTTACTCACACCCTCATGAGGCTTCTGGAACTGGCTTTCGAGATTTGCCGCTGTGATCTCGTTTGGCATCACAAACCCTGCCCTGAGCACCCTTATACTCGGGCTCTGAACCGCAGCATCGACGGTAACAACAATCGCCTGATAGTCTGACTTAACGGCCCTGATGACCAACTCAGTTGTGTTCTGTTCATCCGGCTGTAGATAGAGCTGAAACCAGCGCATAGCGCCCGAATGTTCGGCAATATCCTCCATCGTGACGCTAGACAGCGTACTGGAAACCATTGTTGTATCGGTTGCCGCAGCAGCCTGAGCAGTTGCCAACTCAGCATTCGGATGCACTAGTTTTTGATAAGCAACCGGAGCTAACAAGAAAGGATGTTCCAAAGCGTGAGAGCCTAGTGTTAGTGCCGTGGTTGCATGAGCCATATCCGCAAATGGCCGAGGGATGATGCCCCACTTTTGAAAAGCATCACGATTCAACTGCAACGTACGATCATGACCACTGCCACCTTCAATGTAGGCTAAGCGTTTTGGCTCGATAAACTGATGTGCTAACGCCTCATAATCTTGGGCACAGGCAATTTCAGAGGGAATATAACTCAATGGAGTGAGAGGAGTCTGAGGCTGTTCCATAATTTTTCTCAAGTGCCGAGGGGAGCCCCTCGGCATTAACGCATCACCTTAGAAGTTGTATTCCATCGATAAACGAACGTTACGACGGTCACCAATGTAGGTGAATGAACCAGAGCGGTAAGCAGCTAGGTAGTAGTCTTCATCGAAAACGTTACCTACGTTGAGGCGAACCTTCATATCGCGATTGACTTGATACGTCGCGAAAGCATCAAACACCGTGTACTCAGGAACACCCAGCTCTTCGTTGGCAGCGCTGTCAGGCTGACCTACAAAACGCGCACTCTCGTACGTTGCGGTACCACCAAATGCGAACTTCGATGTCGCTTGGTAACGCATATGTAAAGAGAGGGACTTGTCTGCAAAGTTTGCTAGCGTTTTGCCTTCGTTACTCGGATTTACTGATTCCAAGACTTCAGCGTTCATGAAAGCAACACCTGCTTGAACACTAAGCTTATCGGTTAAGTTACCAGCCAAGCCAAACTCAACACCATCCACACGATTTTTACCGGTATTCAGCGTACCTTCCGTGCTATAAGAGTCGCCTGTTGGCTGCTCCATCACATCTTTCTTAGTGATACGGAACACCGCTGCTGTTGCAAGGAGCTTGTCATCATTTAGACGCCATTTGGTACCCAACTCCCAGCTATCCGTACGTTCTGGATCGCCTAGATTGGGATCACTTCCATCGACACAGATACCGCCGTAACCGCAGCTCGTACCCACATCTGACTCACCGCCGTTCAAGTTAGTCGCTGTAGAGAAGCTCGCATAGACATTGCCGTTTGGCGCCACTTTATAGCTTGCACCAACATGGCCATTCCAATAGCCACCTTCATCTGTAAAGTCAGTCAACTCACGCGGCGCAGGACCACCACGACCGTCCGGATCGAAGTATGCCGTTGTTTTGTAGTCGTAGTAGTCGTAACGCAAACCACCGAAAACAGTCCAATGATCGTTTAGATCGACCGTATCCATAGCAGAAAGCGATAGCGTCTTAACATTCCAGTCTGAATCAAAATCACCACGTGTTACGTCGCGATCCAGAAGGCTGTTCACATTACCAACCACATTGCCAGCAGCATCGATGGTACAGTGCGTTGCAGAAATACCGCCGCGGCCAGAGGCGTAACAATTGGTAGCGCCTGTGGAAGATGCAGAGTAGGTTCCATTAAGAACGCTTTGATCGGTGTACTCAATACCGAATACCAACTCGTGGTTTTTACCACCAATTTCTCGATTAGCGAGGATATTTAGCTGGTTTGCAAAATACTCAACCTCTTGCCAACCTTGGTGGGTACTTAGTGTTGTCGTCGCAAAACCGTTAACGCCATTTTCGGCGTCAGCCTGAGTTGCATAACCGGTCGCACCGCGTGTACCTGTAAGCAGGTAGCCATTGTCCGTTGTGCCGTAACGCGTTAGGTTGACGATACGTGTTTGAGGGTCAATCTCATAACCGATACGCAATGTGCCGGTATCGACCTGAGACTCTAGGAAGTCCTCTTTCTGTAAATAAACAGGCACATCTTTCACAACATCACCAGTGGAGCGATCGATGTATGTTCCTAAGTCGGGCTTGTCGTTACCATCGAAGTGGTAATAGTCAGCAGTGATCTCTAGGTTATCCGTTGGCTGGTGAGTCAAAGAGATAGCAGCACCCTTACGCTCACGTTCGGCAGGAGCACGATCTGGAACATCTTCCCCAGCGTGCAAAAGGTTCACTCGAACAGCGGTGTCGTAGTTAATAACTTGGTTAGTGTCTAGCGTTACGCGGTGGTGGCTATCTGTGCCTAGACCACCGGAAACTTTGGAAAAGTCGTACTCTGTGCTAGCGCGTTTCGTCGCCGAGTTTACCGCGCCGCCAGTTGTGCCGCGGCCAGCAAAGCTTGAGCTTGGGCCTTTACTTATTTCAACCTGCTCCGTTGCAAAGCTCTCGCGAATCGTCATACCCGGATCACGTAAACCATCAACAAAAATATCACTACGTGCTTCATGACCACGGATGATGTAGCGGTCACCAAATGCGTTACCGTTCTCGCCCGTACCCAGCGTAATACCCGGCTGGCCATCTAGGATTTCGCGTAGATCACTACGGCCGCTGTCTTCAATCTGCGTCGCCGTTAATACCGTAATTGTCTGCGGCGTCTCCGCAACAGGTCGCGTACGACGAGGATCAGAAACACGCTCCGCCAGATAAGGCGCTCCTGGAACAGCATACGGGTTGGTATCAGGCGTCACAGACTCCTCAACTTTGAGTTTGTCCAGCTCGATTCCTTTGTTGTCTTCTGCATGAGCCAAACCACTCATTAGCGCACCAGAAATTGCCAGTGCTAGCGTACTAGGCACCACAGCGGCACCTCGATTCGCCCGAAGAATGTCACGCGAGGTCGCGGCCATTTTTTGTTGAGACATCGTTCTTTTCCCCTAAAAAAGTTTACGAGTTGTTTTATTGAGTGAAAATTCTATTGGTAGTGTTAAATCCAACGAGTTTTCCCCTAGCTCAGCGGGAATTCTCGGGAATGGACTAGCCCTTTGCAGCATGGCTAACGCCTCTTTATCTAGGCGCTCATCACCCGAGCTGTTGAGTAGCCTAGGCACTATGACTCTGCCGTTTTTCTGAATAGTAAAACGGACAGTCGCGGTACCCGTGACGCCATCTTTCCGTGCTGAGCGGGGATAACGTTTAGCTCTAGCAAGCTTCGCCATGACTTTGCTCAAGTACCCTTGCCTTGCCGCAGGATTACCGCCCGCCTCAACACGATCACCAACGCCTGTTGCTCGCGTCGCTGGCTGGTCAGAAACAGCATGTGCGTTCTCGCCATCGGCTTTCGACGGTGAACTAACCGCCTTCTTTTCGCTGACTAACTCGGAAGCGACTTTGGGCACCGGTGTTGGCTTTGGCTTTGGCTTTGGCTTTGGCTTTGGCTTTGGCTTTGGCTTTGGCTTTGGCTCTGGCTTTGGCTTTGGCTTTGGCTCTGGCTCTGGCTCTGGCTTTGGCTCTGGCTCTGGCTCTGGCTCTGGCTCTGGCTCTGGCTCTGGCTCTTCAGGAGTGTCGACGGGCTTTGGCGCTTCCTCGACTTGCGAATCAGATGTCTTGCGGGTTTCGATAAGCTCATCACGTAGCTGAGCAGTTTCCTCAAAGCTTCCTGCCAACCCAACACTGACCTGTAATCCATCTTCGCCAGCAGCAATAGCACCCTCACTCAGATCGCGCGCAAACACTGGAAGCAAAACCAACAAATGCAGTGCTACCGCGACAAGCAGTGCACTGACAATTTCCCATGTCGTCAAAGTTGTACGCATTAGAGGCGCTGCTCCGTCGCGATATTGAGCTGTTGAATACCCAAGTCACGAACGGTATTCAGGATAGGATCAAGCACTTCAGCGGATAGGTGTTTATCAACTTTGCAAGTCACTACCGCATCGGTTCCAGTAACGAGCGGGCCAAGCGTATCGTGTAGCTCACCACTCACCGGACTCCCGTTCACGATATATCGCCCATCGTTAAGTATCTGGATAGTTACGGCGTCGTCTTTGAGGGTCAACGAACTCTGTGACACTGGCATCTTCAACTGATCAGTTCGCGCCTCAATATGGCCCGCTATCATGAAAAAAATCAGCAATAGAAAAACGATGTTAATCGCCGGAATCATGCTTTCATCCAGCTGATTATTCGATCGATTTGACGGCGCTGGCGTGATCACTTTCATTGTTTTTTTGTCGGGCCTAGTTTGATGTTCGCAAGCCCCATACGCTGGAGCTCATCCAACAGGCTTACCAGCGCCTGCACCGACACGCCTGAACGTGCAGCAACACGTAACATATCGCCCTGCTCTGCGAGCAAAGACAGCCGGCGCAGATAAGCACCATCACCTAGTGAAAAGCGCTGCCCATCCAGCGTCACGTAATCGTCGGCAAGCAAAATGAGTGTGTGTTGTTTATCCGAAACGGCCTTCCCGCTACTAGCGCCTGCCGTGATGACTTCAAGCCGAGTTGTCTTGTTGAAAACTGACGACAACATAAAGAACAGAAGCAGAATAAATACCACATCGATCAAGGGGGTGATGCTTATCAGGCGCTTACTCGCTGGCGCTGTATCAAGCAACATTTCTGTGCTCCACAACTACCTGCGCAGACTGAGGATGTTGACGACCGGACTGTTTGGTAAACACTTGTGTAACCGTGTCATTAACCAATGCAGTCACACGCTCTACTTTACGATCTAGCCAGCTGTGAGCAGCCGCCACAGGGATCGCAACGGCTAAACCTGCTGCTGTCGTCAATAGCGCCTGCCAAATCCCGCCAGAGAGTACCGCTGGATCAACTTGACTACCGGCCGCCTCCATCTGCTGGAACGCCACAATCATGCCAAGCACTGTTCCCATAAGCCCCAACAACGGACTGAGGCTTGCGATCACCTCCAAGGGCCGAAGATAGGCACGTAACTGTTGTATCAGGCCGTTAGCTTGGCGTGATAACTCCTCCTGAATAAGTTCAGTTGGCATATCTCCCTTCGCCATTACCATGGCTTTATAAACCAAACCAGACACTGGCCTCTTCGACTTTAGGGCTTGTCGAGCATCGGCATACTTACCTTGCTCCCACAAAAGTAGAGCTCGACCGATATCTGCGGTGCTTTCTGGTCGTAAGCGTGCGAATTGCCATATTTTGAGCAAAATGATCGAGAGGGATAAAACGGACAACGCCAGTAAAATCAATACGACTGGGCCGCCAACCTGAAGTAAGTTCTGTGCCTCTGCCACCACTGCCAAGAGGTCAGTTCCAGCGACCACCCCATCCATCGCATCGTTAGCAGCATCTGCACCTTGTAATAGGGTTTGGTCGTTTGGAGCAGCCTGCTCTGCAGCTACCATTGGGCTAGCCACATCCATGCTGGATGTAGACAATCCTGCAGAGTCCACCGCACTCCCAGCCACGCTTGACGCATTAGTGGGTAGCGCCTCGACACTCTGGTCAGTAGTCATCTGACTGTTGCTTAGCGTTTCGTTTAGCGGTTGCTCAGCGATTGAAGCGCTAACATCCTGCCCCGATTCTAATGACTCAGACTTGCTGGTTTTCAATGCACTACCCTACGAAATAACGTTAATAAGATTAATAATCATTATTACTTTTAAAAAAATTTGTTTTACTTTATATTCCTCCGCGTTAAAAACCCGTTAAGAGCAAAGGTAAGGTTTGAGCATGCTGAATATCTTGCTGGTGGACGACGACCGTGACTTGGCGTCATCGCTTGTCGATAACTTAGAACTCGAGAATATGACCTGCGACTATGCTCCGAATGGGGTGAAAGGCGAGAACTTAGCCACAGATTCACCAAGCTATGACGTGCTAGTGTTAGATATAAATATGCGCGAGATGGATGGGCTTACCCTGTGCAAGAGGTTGCGACATAGAGGAAATAACACTCCTGTAATGATGCTGAGTGCCCGCGATTCACTCGCAGACAAACTAGCAGGATTCAAAGCGGGCGCCGACGACTACCTGGTAAAACCATTTGAAATAGAGGAACTGATCGCGCGCATACACGCACTTTCAAGCCGCCGCAGTGGTCAAGCAACAACGCTAACCGCTGGCCCTCTCGTTTTGGACCTTACCAACCGTTGCGTTACGGCAAACAACGAGCCGATCCCCCTCACTCCTACTGGCTTTAAACTTACCGAAACCCTGCTAAGATCCAGCCCAGAGCCAGTGTCGCACCAGGAACTGTTGCTGAAAGTATGGGGCGATGACGAGGTGAGCAGCAATAAGCTGCGCGTGCACGTTCACAATCTGCGCAAAGCCTTAGCAGCAGCGGGAGCTGGCCAAATGCTACACACCGTTTCCGGATATGGCTTCGCCATCTTTTAGTAACATGTTCCTTAGAAACAAGAGCTTAAAGCGACACTTTTTCTTACGTATAACACTGCTCGCATTTTCTATGTCATTACTGCTCTCATTCATCGCTTCGCAGTCCTTTCTGCATGGCTTTGATAGGAGCCGGCAGATCCATATGAGGTCAGCGGCAAAATATGCCGCGCTTGATAACGACCGGCGCTCAGAAGTCCTTGGCTACCACATTGCAAGCAGCTGGGAAGCCACACCACCAGCAATAAGAAACGTTTTTGCATCCCCCCCAACTGCCACAGATAGATATCTCAAACACTATGAGGATTGGTGGTACTTCGCCCCTCCCAAAAAAGCCTACTTTGTAATGCGAGTAGCCACAGACGATAGCCAAGTACGATACGTCTCATACATTAAGCCCCAGCGCCCAAACAGTAACAAATTTCGCCTTCAAGACCCGATGGTACTCATTGCGATATGCGGATCAGTTGCTTTCAGCCTGTTTGTTCTTGTGCTTTTTTACCTCTCTCGTAGTTATCGTCGCCCGCTAAAGCACTTTTTAGGATGGGCCCAAAGCCTAGAGCTGAAAAAGCTGCCAGCGCAAAGCCCCGACTTTAAGTTCCAAGAGCTCAACGGCTTAGCCAACGTAATGCTCGATTCAATGGCTAGCAACGCGAACGCTCTAAAGCGGGAGCGCGACTTTCTTGGATATGCCAGCCATGAGTTACGCAACCCCATTATGACACTAATGAGCAACGCGAGACTGCTGCGTAAGGCAGTACCAGCGAGCAACGCGAAGGAGCAACAGATCCAAGACAGAATTTCTCGGGCTAGCTCAACAATGAAGGGGATAATAGAGACGCTTTTATGGCTTAACCGGCGAGAAGATACGACACTTATTAGCAAGCCGGTTCAACTCAGCCGTTTGCTGGATGAAGTCATCGATGAGCTTGACTATATGCGGGATACAAAAGAGATTGAGTTCACTATCGACAGCGCTAATGCCACAAGAAACCTACCTGAGGGTGCATTTCGGATCTTGGTCACAAATATGGTAAGAAATGCACTTCAACATACCTCGGAAGGCCATATACACATTTCCCAAACGGACTGCTCACTCACGGTATCCAACCCCTATTCCCCTGAAGAAAGCACAGCTAGCACCGGCTTCGGCCTTGGCATGCTGCTAATACAACAAATTTCAGATAAATTTGGCTGGAGCATCGAGCAGACAAAATCGAGCCGCATGTTTACCATAACAGCCCGCTTTTAGAAGACACTCTCTGGCAAGTGCGTTCGCCTAGCTTGAGCTTGCTTCGCACGTTCAGCGAACCGTGCTAAGGCGCTCGATGCTGTGATCGCCGAAACCCTCACATAGGCCTTACAGACTAGGCTTTATCTGAACTTAGAATAGACACACTAACCCTAAAACATATCCATTAGAGTGACATCCAGCCAGTCAGCTGAATGCCCAAGACTCATCCCAAAACCGCAGCGAAAGCAACGAAAGCTGCCCTCTTCAACCAATGAGCATTAACGAGCTACAGCAGCTTCAAGACTAGCAAGATTTCTATCAAGCCAAGTGCGAAGGTCACTATTGATTGGCTTATCAAGGGCATTGACGGCCCATCTACCCGCAGCAGAACCCTCTTTTTTGGATGCCTTTAGAATGCGGATAGAAGCGTCTGCTTTGCAGCTTTCAGTGGCGGCAGTAATCGGCATATTCAATGAGGTTGCCAACGGCAGCAGTTTCTCATCTGCAACGCACAGGTTAAACCGCTCTGTGTCTAGAAGCAGCTCATCGCGCTTGAGGGTAAACAAGTTCAAAGATGCTTGTACACGCTCCTGATTCTCAACAATTTGGTTGGCGAGCTCTGGCCAGATAGTTGCGTAGTCGCGGGCCAGAATCTGGGACATCGTGATCAGGTTATTGATATCCAGCCAAAAGAATGCCTGATTAGCCTGCGCTGCTGTGGGCAACGTGATTTTTGAGCCGGTGGGTGACAGCTCATTCGCAGCATCAACAGGAATCACTCTGATATTGGTGCTTCTGATAAGCGAGTAGAAGGACAGATCCGGTCTGACAGACTCGATAGTCGCAACGGCTGTATAAAGAGCGCCTGATTTAACGGCTTGCTCTCCCTTGCGTTTGATCCAGTTACCAATACGAGATATCGGCAAACGCTTAGGTGGCAGATAAGCAGCCTCGATACCGGTGTTCTTCAATAGCTCCTCATTCAACAGATGCAGTACCGGTATGGCTGAGGCAACCCGAGCCTTGCTTTGAATAGGGTCATTGGCGCAAGCGAGCCCTCCCAACATAAGATGCGAAAGTAGCAAACAGATAAGAACGGGCTTCATGTGAGACCTACGATACGATTGAAACTAACGGAGCAGACGAAGCAAATGGCCGCTAACAAAACGATGGCAGCACCGGAGGGGATCGGTAATTCAAACCACATGGGCAGCAAAACCCCCAACAGACAGCAGGCTGTTGAAATGCCGACATTCAGCCAGAAAAAACTACGTACTTCTGTGGTGACAAGTCGGGCTGCGGTTGCCGGGATAAGTAGCATTGCACCTACCAATATCGCCCCCGCAATCTTTACCGCAGCGACCGTTATCAAAGCGATAAAAACGATAAATACGTAGTCGTATAACTTAATATTGATACCACGCACTTGAGCAAGCTCAGGATTTAGCGTGGCTATGAGCGCTTTATTACCAAAGAGCAGAGCGGCGGCCGTACACACAAGTCCAATCACTCCTAGAATCAGCAAGTCTTGATCCTGAACGGTTAAAATGGACCCAAAGAGAACATTTTCTAGAATATGGATGTTCACCATGCGCGCCACATAGAGTAAGAGCGCCGCCCCCATCGCAATAGCAACCGCGAGGAACACGCCCACCAGTGCATCATAGGGAACTGCCGTTCGGCTTTTAATCCAATGCAGCAGTAACGCAAAGATTAAGCAGAAACTAAACAGTGACGCGATAGGATGGGCGGGTGGCTCTCCTAATAGAATCCCAATTGCGATCCCTGTGAGCGCCGCATGGCCGACAGCTTCAGAAAAGAACGCCAAGCGTTTAATAACGACTAAACTCCCCATACCGCCAAGTAATGGCCCTATGATCAAAGCCGCGACCAGCGCATTGGTGAGAAAAGCATACTGGAACATTTCCGGCAGCATGCCTTGCTGCTCTAGCGCAAACACCCAACTTCTCAATGCGTCCATACGGGTGCCTCCTGACGCGTTCTACCAGAGAAAACCTCATCGGGAGTGCCTGCGCTCTTCAAGCCACCGTCGATAATCAGAATGTTATCCGCCCAGCTTTTTACAAACTCCATATCATGGTGAACCATAATGAGCGTCTTCTGCTCCTCTTTGAGGCGGGCCAAAAAGTCGGTGAAAAACTCGATGCCTTGCGTGTCCAAGCCAGTGGTCGGCTCATCCAAAAACCACAAGGGAGAGTTAAGGCTAAGTGCCTGAGCAAACATCAGTCTTTGGCGCTCTCCGCCAGACAGTTTGCCAAGTTGCAGATGTTCTTTCCCGGCAAGACCGACTGTTTCCAGCAAAGGCGCAATCATTTTGAGCTGCTGTTTGGTCGGTTTGAAAATCAGTGAGCGGTTACTCAGGCAACCGATCAGATAGTCCCGTACGGTCACTGGAAGAACGGTATCAAACCGCGGCTGTTGTGGAATATAGGCGGCAGGAACGGGTTTGCCTGGCCAAGCGCGCCCAATGTTGCCCTGGTGAGGGAAAAGCCCAAGCATCGTTTTAAGAAGAGACGTTTTTCCAGCCCCATTTGGCCCTATAAGTACGTGTAACCGCCCTGCTTCGAGGGTGCAGGTGACGTCGTCTAAGATCTGGTTTCCTGCCATATTCAAGCTGACGTTTTGCAGCTTGATCGAAGGAGCCGTCATTCTTTTGCCCCTGCAGTTGTGTCTGATTTAGCAACAGCGCTAGGGTTGCTCAAAGCCTTTACCAACGTTTCAAGGTTTAACTGCATCTCCCTGAAAACCATCTCTGCATCGTATTGACCATGCGTCATATGGGAGAAGTGGTAGAGCTTAATGCCTGTCGCTTTTTCTATCGTTGTTACATAACGGTTGCCCATGTTCAGCTCGGTGAACATGATATTGATATTGGCAGCCTTGATTCGATCAATAGTGCCCTGTAGCTGGCTGGCGCTCGGCTCAACGCCATGAGCCGGTTCGATCACGGTATCTATCCCAATACCGAACTCTTGCAGAAAATAGCCGTAGGCATTGTGAGTACTAGCAATCTTGACGCCTTTCAAATCAGTGTTTAGCAACGCTTTGGAGTACTGGTGTTTTAGCTTACGCAGTTTGCGAGCATAGATGACCGCATTCTGTTTAAAGAAAGCGGCATTGGCGTTATCTAAATCACCCAGTTTCTCGGCAATCGTATAAATTTGTCGAATAGCGGAATTAATCGAAACAAAGGTGTGAGGATTCCATGCTTGCTGGCTGTTTGCCGCAGCGAGCAGGGGGACATCTTGATTCGCATAAATAATAGTTAAAGGGTTCTTACGCCCTGTCAGCTGCGGACGCATAGATTCAACGGCTTTAACTGCAAACTCATCATGGCCTATGCCGTTTAGAACCAAAGCATCCATCGTCATGAGACGTGTTAAATCAGCCGGTTGCAGTTCGTAGCTGTGAGGATTGAATCCTGCATCGACCAGCGGAACAATATCTGCCCTATCTTTGACGATATTGGCAACATAGCTGTAATACGGGTGAAGTGTGATGCCTACCTTAAGGCGATCTGTTGCAGAGCTAATAGCAGAAGCGCATAGCAACAGTATAAAGCAGCTGAATCTAAGCACGGGGTTTATCTTTAATCCAATCTAAGTTCTGATGACAATCTGTTACTGGAGCTGTGTCGGTACTCCAATAGATATGGGGTTCACCGTCTAGCAGCAGCATAAAGTGCGGGCTTCCCTCTTGTTGGGATACGCCTAGATAGCAGTCGTGCTCAACCTTATCCCAGACGTACTGGCTGATGACCCCCGGTGTTTTCGCGAACGGAGGAAGCTCCCAACGCTGTAACTCGGTAATACTTGGGTAGTTTGTACCCTCAGCTGAAAACTGGATTTCATCGGCTGCATTACGTAGATCTGTCAGCACTCGCTTCGCCTCGATAGAGAGGCCGATATGTTGTACCTGCGCTGCAGGCGCCGCACGGTTGAGTTTGATACCTATAAAGGCCAGTATCACCATCAAGACAATAGTCAGCGTTACCCAGAGGGTTTCACGCCCGCCGTTGTCAGGCGCGATAACCTCGATGGTCAGCTGTGGTGAATTAGAGCTCACCGTAGTCAACCTCGACCGGGAATTCATGGCCAGAATCGTAATGGATGTAATATTCGCCCTCTGGCTTCTTGAAGCTAACCCGCGAAAACTTATCAGCCACCTGAACAGCAAGCACTTCGTCTTCGTAGGTGATCAGTTGCACTTTTTTCCCAATGGCTTTACTACCATCGCTAAAGCCGACTTCACAGAGGATTTGATCACCATCCAGTTCACAGGTCATGACTGGGTAATGAGCCCACACAGGCAGGCTCACTAGCATGAGTAGCAAAAAACGCATCACTCGGGCTGGACCTCAAATGTCATGTACAGCGATGCATAATTTTCATCAGCCAGTTTGGACTCAGCCGGTGCGGTGTGGTTGGCATAAAACACCCAAGGTCCAGCTTGTTCAGGTGTAAAACGGATCTTCCCTTCAGCGTCGGCCTTGAATTCCAGAACACCGCGCTCGTCGCGATATTTGGTTCCGCCTGGGGTCACTTCGACTTTAGCGCCTTCCGTCGGTTGGCCATCCATCAGCACAGTCACTTCGACTTCATCACCTTGAACAATGTCATTGGGGTGTACATTCAGTTTAATTTCTAGCCCTTTTCCTTTTGGCTCAACCTGATCATTCGTTGGCTTGTTGTTAGTGACGAAGGTCATGCTCGTCATTGAGATCAAGTACGTTTTAACGTCACGAGCATTTTTTGGCAGCTGTTGCGCTGCCGTCACCTTATCTGCTCTCATGCGCTTTACGGTGTCTCTCTTACCTGCTTTGTATTCAGTAAAGTAGTAAGGCGGACGCTTACCCTCGATACGGTAAGTACCGTCTTGGGTAAGTTGTAGGTCAAAAACACTTCTACGGTGGCCTTTGAAGTAACTGCCCACACCTTGTTTATCACCATCAGGCAGGTGGATAGATACTGTATGAAGAGGCAGGCCCTTATCGTAGTTAAAGTAAGTGTGAGACGCAGTTACATCAAAGGTGACCCACTCAGGTCTTTCACTTGATACAACAAACTCATGTGGCAGTACCCATACAGGGTGAGCGTTGGTGTAAGTACTGACACTGGCAAGCAACAATGACCCAAGCGTTAATGATTTTTTTAGCGTAGATGAAACAGACAACAAGCTAGAACGGCGCATTCTTAGTCTCCAAGACGAATGTTAATGGGGCCAATTTCCTTACCTGCTTCCAGCTCGAAAGACTGTGGCAGAGGATTTGAAAGATCAATGGGTTGCTTTAATAGCGTGCGGTTGCCGTGTTCGCGAACGGCCTCAATGTACAAGGCATACTTCCCTCCGGACTCTAGTAGCTCCTTAGGAAAGGTATATTTGTGGGTGTAGGTACCGGGTGGCTTAGTGGCGCTGGTAATAGCGTCAATATCCTCTTGGTAGCGGCCTGATTTGCGCCACCAACGGCGTAAATCCTTGAGCCACTTTTTATCCTCGTACCATACTTCAAACGTACGTATCGCCTGTTTTTGTCCGCGTTTTTCAAGCCATATGGCAACATAGGGACGCTGCTTTGGACCATCTGAAAACTCGGGCACAGAGAAGCTCACAACCACGTCGCTCGCCGGCGCTAGCGGCGCTGCCAACATCATAAGAAACGCCACCACACTGATACTTTTTTGTCTCATTGCTTTACACCAATACCGTGAAATAAAACGCTGCCATCAACGCGCAGCCGCCCCCGCTCAACATAAATAGACGGGCGCGTTTGCGGCGCTGACCAAGCACCAACCAAAAACCGCTGAGCGTAAACACCAGCAACATGAGAACTGAGAGGTCGATAAAGAGGCTCCATATCGGGCCGCTGTAGCGTCCCATATGCAGATCGTTAAGCGCGGCGACCACGCCAAACTGGCTATGCTCTAACAACACAGCACCGCTGTGCACATCAACCTCTGCGATGCTCATACCACCGGGTCTGCGAACATCAACCACCAGCCATTGCTCTTCACCATCCCAGTCATAACCCACTTGGTGGCCGTAAAACTGGTGCTCGTCGCGTAACCAGCGCCTCACATCTGCCGCGGCATCTAGCGGCTCGCTTTGCCAATTTTGTTGGACAAGCCGATCAGGCAACTGCAGTTCGCGCTGAGCAGGCTGTGTTTTACCTTCAAACCAATCGCGATGATTCAGAGTAAGCCCTGTGATGGTGAAGAAGAGCATCACAACCAGCATGAACATGGAGGTATAAAGGTGAATAACGCGGGCTAACCGCGCACTGGTTCCTTTGCGAGCAGCGGCAGCCGAACGCGAATTACGGTGTGTCATCGATACGAACTAATTATTAATAATTATTCTCATTATCAATAAAGACACGCGAGTTACTTTCGGTTTTACAACTTTTACATACGCACCCAACAGATGAGCAGCAACCAAAATAAATACAAATGATAATAAAAGTCATTTTCATATTTGTTAATATTATTTAACATAGCACTCCTGTTTTAGCCCCTCAGGAGTATTGGAAGCTATCCATGAATGCCGCTGTTATCCCCGCTATCGAATCACCCCGAATATTGGTGATTGAAGATGACCCAACCCTCAGTGCCCTGGTACGTGAACAGCTTGACCACCATGGTTTCTGCACGACGCAAGCATTTGACGGACTAAGCGGTCTGCAAGAGGCACTGAAAGAGCCCTACCACCTTATTCTGCTCGATGTGCTGCTCCCAAAAATGGACGGCTTTGAGGTCCTTAGTAAGTTGCGTCAGCACACCGATACACCCGTAGTAATGCTCAGTGCTCGTGGTGCCGAAGAGGATAGAATTTGCGGGTTTCGCAGTGGCGCTGACGACTACCTGCCCAAGCCCTTTAACGTCACAGAGCTGTTACTTCGCATCAACGCGATTATGCGCCGCAGCCATGAAGCTCAACCGCAGAAAAGGTCTAATAAGTTAACGGTAGGAGACGGTTTAGCGCTCTTTGCTCGCGAGCAAGTAGCGATGCTGCAGAGTGAACCGATGCCACTCACTGCCATGGAGTTTCGGCTGCTATGGTTGCTCGCCGAGCAACAGGGCGAAACCCTATCAAAGCCATATTTATATCAGACGCTAATGGATCGGCCCTATAGCCGTTATGACCGCAGCTTAGATATGCATATCAGTAAACTACGCCGCAAACTGCAAGATGCTGGCTTTGATAGTGCGCGTCTGGTGACGCGTCATGGTAAGGGCTATAGCCTGACATGAATCACAAACTCTTCTGGAAGCTCTGCATCTCCTTAGGGATGGGGTGCATGGCGCTGGTTTATCTGATTGCAGAATTAAGCCTACATGTTGAGCGCAAAATGAGCCTCATAGCGCCTGAATACAAGGCCGAAATACGCGCCTACCAGCAACAAGCAAAAGCGTATCTGAATGACGAAGAAGCGCTATTTAACTGGCTAACCAATCTACAAACTGAAGAGCAAACCTTTGCGACCGTCATATCGATCCAACACTCCTCCATTGGCGGGCGCATCGATAACAACGAGATCGCTATCCAAGCAGGTCGCAATCTCGATTATGCGATCCACCTCTACCACGACAACCCGACCATTCACCTGCCTCTCGATAGCAACGGAACAGTGTTCCTGTTTCGGCTTCCCGATAGAATGATGCCGGGTGAGCTTTGGCCAGCAGTGCACCTTGGTATGCATCTGGCCCTGCCGATGATCATTATGATGATCTTCAGTGTGCTGCTGTATCGCCATGTGATGGCTCCCATTCGCCAGCTAGAGCACGCCACTCAGCGTTTCTCAGCGGGAGATTATGCCACTCGCCTGACGCCAGAGATGCGCGGCCGCGATGATGAGTTAGGCCGGCTCGCCACAACGTTTGATCAGATGGCCAGCCGCGTGGGCGAGCTCATTCAAAGCCAACGCCATCTTATTCACGACCTATCGCATGAGCTACGCACGCCGCTACAGCGCCTAGAGCTATGCTTGCCAACCTTACCTGCGCAGCATGAATCACGCGTACGCCACGAAGTTGAACTGATGCGTAAACTTACCGAGGACACATTGACCCTCGCGTGGATGCAGAATGAAACGCGCAGCTCGTTGGGGGATCACCTCGACCTCTGCACTCTGATTGAAGTGATCGCAGATGACTGCTGTTTCGAGTTTCCAAACCATGAGCTCTCACTGCAGCTGCCACGCGCACTCTGCCTGCAACACACCAGTGAACGGGCTTTGAGCCAAGCGATCGAGAACATTTTACGCAACGCATTGCGCTACACCCCTGTGGGTAAACGCGTCAGCGTGACACTCCATCACCATTTAGCCCATTGTGAACTAATGATTGCCGATCAAGGCCCCGGTGTGCCGGATGACTTGCTCGGGCAGATCTTCGCCCCCTTCTTCCGAGTCGATAAAGCCCGCGGCCGCTCAGCAGGAGGTTTTGGCTTAGGGCTTGCATTGGCCAAGCGACATATCGAGTCAGTGGGCGGCACGATCACAGCATACAATGCCGCTAGTGGCGGCTTGACTGTCGGTATCGAGCTACCCATCAGCAACACAAGTTGTAAAACATGTAAATCTACTGCACCAAATCAATAGAGTTATTGATAATCGTTACCATTATTAATAACCACTAAGATTTAAGAGAACAACCATGACACTACCCACGCATCAACGCCTACTTTACTTGGCTATTGCGACTGCCGTTGCATCTACTGCTCACGCGGACAGCAATGCCGTCAATGCCGAAAAGGTAACCGTCACTGGCAGCGCAAACCCTGCTGAACAGCAGGTCGAGCAAGTGACACTAGAGCGCTATCAAGCGACTGATCTAGAAGATATTTTCCGTCAGACACCTGAAGTTTCTGTGGGCGGTGGTTTTAGCACAGGACAGAAAGTGTACGTGCGTGGCGTTGAGGACATTAACCTAAACGTCTCTGTTGATGGTGCTCAGCAAGCCGGTTATATGTTCCACCACCAAGGCCAGCTCAACATCGAGCCTGAGCTGATCAAGCGCGTTGAAGTTAATGCTGGTGCTGGCTTAGCTACAGATGGCCCCGGTGCGTTGGGCGGTGCTATTCGCTTCATTACGAAAGACCCAGAAGATCTGCTGCGTGATGGCGAAAAAGCAGGCATGTTGCTAAAAGCAGGCTACTACGACAACACTGGTGGTTACAAAGTGAGTGCCAATGCGTTTGGCCGTGTTAACGATAATATCTCTGTTCTAGCGGCACTCACCCGCCAAGACACGGATAACATTGTAGACGGACGTGGCAACGAGCTAACGAACACAAAATCAGAGATCGATAGCGGCCTATTTAAAGTTGTTGGCCACATAAGCCCTGATCAAACTGTACGTTTGAGTCATGAAATTCGTAACGACGATGGCCGCCGTAATGTGCGTCCGCACTTCATCAGCGCTGGCTGGAACCAAGACAACCAGCAACAGAACCGCCGTAAAACAACCAACGTGCAGTATGAGTTAACGCCCAACAATCCAAACGTTAACGTACGCGCCAACGTCTACCACACCGATGCGTATATCACGCAGCAACCCGATGGCGAAGCAGAGTACGGAGCGGGCGTAGAGTCCTTCGGTTATGACCTACGCAACACTATGGATCTGGGCCAGCACCGCGTAACTGTGGGTACAGATTACCGCAACGATACCGGCTACTACATCAACCCAGAGGCTGACGGCCCACAGCTTGATGAAGAACTCGATGTGATCGGTGTATACGTGCAGGATGAGTTCGCACTCAACGCCAAAACAACGCTGCATGCAGGTGTACGCTACGACCACTACGATCTGGACGATAACATCGGTCAGAACTTCTCCCACAGTGGCTTTAGCCCGAATGTTGGCGTTGACTATGCCGTTAACGACGCACTGACACTGCGTGCCGGTTATGCACAAGCGTTGCGCGGTGCTAACGTTAAAGAAGCGTTCCTGCTGAACTTCGCTACGAATGACCCGAACCGTAAAGCAGAAGAAGCTGAAAACTTTGAAGTTGGCTTTGACTACCAGATGGATGCGGTAAGCTTCGGTTCTACTGCTTACGTTATGAGCATTGATAACGCTATCTCGCGTGTTTCTCGCAGCGTAGTTGGTAATGCAGGCGACGTTAAAGTGAAAGGTATCAGCGCATACCTTGGCTACCGCTTAGATAATACTGAGTTCAACCTCGGCTACAGCCATAACCGCCCTGAACTGGATGGCGAGCCACTAGACGATGGCAACATGGGTATCGGTACATCTATTGGCGATACACTGACTGCATCTTTAACGCACGAAATGCCAGCACTGAACCTAGAACTGGGTTGGTCAACGGAGCTGGTTAAGCGCCTGACACGCCTCGATGCAGAGCGTGCTGAAAAGCCAGGCTACGGTGTGCATGATGTTTACGCTAAGTGGTTGCCAACAGGCAGCGAAGACCTATCGCTGACGCTAACGGTGAAGAACTTGTTTGATAAGCAGTACTTGAACCATGCAAGCTACGGCGTGTCGACAAGCTCGGGCGACATCATCGGTCTACCAGAGCCAGGCCGCGATATTCGCCTAACACTCGCAACTCGCTTTTAAGTAGGTCTGCAAAGAAGCCGCGCTCCCCTTCCGCGGCTTTTTTGCTTTTATATTTTCGGCTAAACCGCCTGTTGGATCACCACCTGCTGCGCTTCAAGCGTTTGTTGCTGCAACACAACTTTGGCCACACTGGCCACCTCTGAGGCGCTGAGTAACGGATGCGTAAGCGAAGAGAGTGCCAACACAATATCCACCGCGGGTAGTTCAGGTAACTCAGGGCGTTCGACAATAAACATATCAGGGCTGAGGCTTGAAACAGCCATCGCACTGACCGCTAAACCTTCGCGCAGTAGGGCTTTAATCGCCGTAGCACTCGATGACGCCGCTAACAGATGATAGGGCCGTAGCGCCTTCTCTAACCCATCAATAGCGGTGGTATGAAATTTACACTGGGCTTCATACAACGCCAGCGGCAGCACTTCTCGATCAAATAACTCAGCATGACCACCATGCACCCAAACACCGCGTTCGTGGTGCAGAAGGTACCCCTCATCATGCTCTGGAGCACGGGTAAGAATCGCCGCATGGATCTCGCCATTGTCTAGCATACGTCGCAGGTTCGTACTGTTATCACACAGGAGCTTAAACGTTTGCGTTGGATGCCGAGCAACCAATTGGGCCATCACTTTCGGCAACACAGATTCTGCGTAGTCATCGGGGCTGGCAATGATAATAGGAGGGTGCTCATGCCCCCGTTGCAGATCGCCCAGCGCATCATCGTGCATGGCCACAATACGCCGCGCATAACTGACTAACTTACGCCCATGTTCGGTCAACGCTAACTGACGCCCCTCTTTAATAAACAAAGATTTACCCGCCTCCTCTTCGAGCCGTTTCATCTGCATACTGATCGCACCTTGAGTACGATGTAGCTGCTTTGCCGCACGCGTAAAACTGCCCGTATCAACAAACGCTAGAAAGCTGCGTAACGCCTCAATATCCATCTGCGGGGGTCCTCTATCTATCAACAAAACCAATATCTGCCATCAAAACTATTCGTTAGTCACAGGCGGGAATCTCCATAAGAATAACGGAAAGTCATTTAGGAGGAACCCCAATGGATCTGTATATCGGTAACAAAAACTACTCTTCTTGGTCACTGCGCGGCTGGTTGATGCTGAAAGCATTTGACGTCCCCTTCCAAGAGCATCAATTAGCGCTCTTCAGTGAAGAGTTCTACGCCACACTGAAGGCCTTTAACTGTGCGGATAAAGTCCCGTTGCTAAAAGATGGTGACGTGATTGTTTGGGAGTCACTGGCGATCTGTGAGTATATCAACGAGCGCTATCTGGAAGGTGCAGGTTGGCCTAGCGATGTTGCAGCCCGAGCACATGCACGCGCTATCGCCAATGAGATGCATGCAGGCTTCAACGCACTGCGTAACGAGATGCCGATGAACTGCCGAGCACTGCGTAAAATCGAGGCATCTGAGCAGGCACAAAACGACGTTCGCCGTATTGAGGCATTGTGGGCATCCCTACGCAGCCAATACGCTAGCCAAGGGGACTATCTGTTCGGCGCGTTTAGTATTGTCGATGCGATGTTTGCTCCCGTGGTACTGCGCTTTCGCACTTATGGTGTCTCGCTTTCACCTGCTGCGCAGGGCTATGCAGATGCAATGATTGCACACCCTGCCATGCAAGCGTGGCTCGACGCGGCCCTACAAGAGACCGATATCGTTCCAGAAGATGAAGCAGGCGAGCCTGTTTAACCCATCAACGCCTGCTGAGAAAGCCGTTGGCAACAGAATGTTCAACGGCTTCTCCTGCTCAGAAAATCTGCTAAGATCAGGGAATTTACTTAGCTTTACAGGATTTTCTCACTATGGCCTTTACTGGTACCGAACGTTATGTTGCAACCGATGAGCTACGTATGGCAGTTAACGCTGCTGTTACGCTGGAACGCCCGCTGTTAGTTAAAGGTGAACCCGGCACCGGTAAAACCATGCTCGCCGAAGAGGTGGCTGCATCTCTTGGTAAGCGCTTACTGCGTTGGCATGTAAAGTCCACAACGAAGGCACAGCAAGGCCTATATGAGTACGATGCAGTTTCGCGTCTGCGTGACTCCCAGTTAGGTGATGAGAAAGTTTACGACATCAAAAACTACATCAAGAAGGGGATGCTCTGGGAAGCGTTTGATGCTGATGAGCAGGTCGTGCTGCTGATCGATGAGATCGATAAAGCCGATATTGAATTCCCCAATGACCTGCTAGTCGAACTCGATAAGATGGAGTTCTTTGTCTACGAAACGGGCGAGCGCATCCAAGCGAAACATCGCCCGATCATCATTATCACCAGTAACAACGAGAAAGAGCTGCCTGATGCGTTCCTGCGCCGCTGCTTCTTCCACTACATTAACTTCCCTGATCGCGACACCATGCAGCAGATCATCGATGTCCACTACCCAGATATTCGCGATGACCTTGTGCATGAAGCGCTGGAAGTGTTCTTCAAGGTGCGCGAGCTTAACAGCCTGAAGAAAAAGCCCTCCACTTCAGAGTTGATCGACTGGCTCAAGCTACTCGTAGCCGACGATATTCCAGCAGAACTGCTGCAAACCCCCAATGCCAAAGACGCTTTACCGCCGCTCTACGGTGCGTTATTGAAAAATGAGCAAGATGTTCACATGCTGCAGCGTTTAGCATTTATGGCACGCCGAGATAACCGCTGATGTTGATCGATTTTTTCAACACCTTACGCCGGGCTCAGATACCCGTCTCGCTAAACGAACTGCTGGTGCTACTCGAGGCACTCAAACAGCGCGTTGCATTCTGCAGCATTGACGATTTTTATCTGCTCGCGCGGGTATGTCTGATCAAGGACGAGAAACATTTTGATCGCTTCGATCGTGCGTTTGGCCACTATTTCAAAGGGGTCGAAGCGCTAAACCTATTCCCGGATAACGTGATCCCCGAGGACTGGTTAGCCGCTGAGTTCTTAAAACACCTCAGCGATGAAGAGAAAGCGCAGATTGAAGCACTTGGTGGCTTAGATAAGCTGCTCGAAACACTCAAAGAGCGCTTAGAGGAACAAGAGAAACGCCATGCCGGTGGCAATAAATGGATCGGCACCGGTGGAACATCGCCGTTTGGACACTCCGGCTACAACCCCGAAGGGGTGCGTATCGGCGGCCAAAGCCGCCATAAACGAGCAGCCAAGGTGTGGGAAAAGCGCGAATTTAAGAACCTCGATGATAGCGTTGAACTGGGTACGCGTAATATCAAAGTTGCGCTGCGCAAGCTACGTAAGTTTGCTCGGACAGGCTCTGCCAATGAGCTGGACCTGCCCGATACCATTAAGTCTACGGCCGACAATGCAGGCCTACTAGATATCAAGATGGTTCCTGAGCGTCACAACGCCGCAAAGGTACTGCTGTTTCTTGATATTGGCGGCTCGATGGACCCTTACATCCATCTGTGTGAGCAGTTGTTCTCTGCCGCGCGCTCTGAGTTCAAGCACCTCGAGTACTTCTACTTCCATAACATGGTGTATGAAAAGCTATGGCGTGATAACAGCCGTCGCTTTGACGACACGGTCTCGACGTTAGATGTCTTGCATACCTACGGTAAAGATTACCGCGTTATCTTTGTCGGTGATGCGGCGATGTCGCCCTACGAGCTGTTCCATCGCTACGGTAGTGTTGAGCATATGAATGAAGAGGCCGGACAAGTCTGGATGCAGCGCATTCTTGAGGTGTGGGAGCGCGCAATCTGGCTTAACCCAACCCAAGAGCGCTACTGGCAATACACCCACACCACCGGCGCAATACAGGAGATGATGGAAGGCCATATGTACCCGCTGACACTGGCAGGTTTAGAAGCCGGTATCCGCCACCTTTCCAAGTAGCTAGCGGCCGCTAGCTACATCCCTATTTGCTTAGATTCCCCCACGAAATTTACTGACTTTAAAGACAGGAAGCTCTGTGATAGCTTTGATGGCTGCATGAGCACACCTGCTCACAAGGCAACTCAATAATAATAAAGGATCACAATAATGAATCTTCTGAAGAAGTCCTTTGGTGTACTGTCATTATCATTGGCAGTCAGTCTTGCGAATGCCGCCGACACACTCAAGATCGGTATTGCTGGGCCACAAACTGGCACGGTTTCGCAATATGGAGATATGCAATTCCAAGGCACACATGCTGCCATAGAGCTCATCAATAAAGCGGGCGGCATCAACGGTATGATGCTTGAAGCGATCGAATATGATGACGCTTGCGACCCTAAACAAGCGGTAGCGGTTGCTAACAAAGTGGTGAACGATGGCGTTCAATTCGTTGTTGGTCACCTGTGCTCAAGTTCGACGCAACCTGCCACAGACGTTTATGAAGAGGAAGGTGTCCTCGCTATCACCTGCTCCACCAACCCATCAATCACCGAGCGCGGCCACGAGCTTATTTTCCGTACTATCGGTCTTGATTCAGACCAAGGTCCGACCGCTGCCAAGTACGTACTTGCGAATCTGAAGCCTAAAAACGTTGCCATCGTGCACGATAAGCAGCAGTACGGCGAAGGGATTGCGATGTCGGTTCATGACGAGCTGAAGAAAGCAGGCATCAACATCGTCATGACTGAAGGCATCACCGCAGGCGATAAAGACTTCTCTTCCTTAATCACGAAGATGAAAAAGAACAACGTCGACTTCGTCTACTACGGTGGCTACCACCCAGAGCTAGGCTTAATCCTACGCCAAAGCCACGAGACGGGCTTCAAAGCACAATTTATGGGCCCTGAAGCGGTTGGTAACAAAGAGATCTCCTCGATCGCTGGTGAAGGCGCTGAGGGCTTACTCGTGACATTGCCATCACGCTATGACCTCTTGGAGAAAAACAAGCCTATCGTTGATCTCATGAAGTCGAAAAGCCAAGACCCAACCGGTCCATTCGTATGGACGAGTGTTGCCGCTGTCCAGTCGATGGTAAAAGCGATTGAGAAGACCGGTGCACAAGATCCTGCAGAAGTCGCAGACTTCTTGCGTGCCAACACGGTCGATACTGCGATGGGGCCACTGACGTGGGATAAGAAAGGCGATTTGATCGGCTTTGAGTTTGGCATCTACCAGTGGCATGCAGATGGCACGGGTTCCCCGCTATAAATAGCGCTTTCTTGCGACAAAAAAATACCCGCACAAAGCGGGTATTTTTTCTGGCGCTACGCTTACAACGTTTATGAATCCGCTTCTACCAGTTCAAAGCTATGCGTAATCTCTACACCACCGCGCTCTAGCATCAAAGAGGCGGAGCAGTATTTCTCTGCGGAGAGCTTCACTGCGTTCGCCACATGCTTCTCTTTCAGATCGCGGCCTGTCACAACAAAGTTGATGTGAATTTTGGTAAATACTGCTGGCACTTCGTCCGAGCGCTCCGAGGTGATCTGTGCGACACAGTCAACGACATCCTGACGGGTTTTTTTAAGAATACCCACTACATCGTAGCTCGTGCACCCTCCTAGCCCCAGCAGAATCAGTTCCATAGGGCGCGGGCCCGCTTTTTGTTCACCATCAATGGTTACGTTAAATCCTGAACCAGTTGTGGACTGAAAGCGAACATCGCCGTCCCACTTAACCTCTACATTCATCGACTTGTCACCCTATCTATTATGAATCAAACAGCTCTTTCAGTTTTTGGCCTGGGTCTTCAGCACGCATAAACGCCTCCCCTACCAAGAAACTATGTACTTCGCGCGCACGCATCGCAGCAACATCTTCACGGCTCAGAATACCGCTCTCTGTTACCACAATCTTATTCGAAGGAATGTGATTGAGCAGCTCAAACGTTGTGTCGAGTGTCACATCGAAGGTGTGCAGATTGCGGTTGTTTATCCCAACTAATGGATTATCCAAACGCAGAGCCCGTTCTAGCTCATCGCCATCATGCACTTCGATTAGCACATCCATACCCAAGCGAATCGCAAGATCGTTAAGCTCTTTCATTTGGGCATCTTCAAGCGCCGAAACAATCAGCAGAATACAGTCAGCGGCGATAGCTCGCGCTTCAAACACTTGGTACGGATCAACCAGAAAGTCTTTGCGGATAACCGGTAACGAGCACGCTTCACGCGCGGCTTGCAAATATGACTCATGACCTTGGAAGAAGTCAGCATCCGTGAGCACCGACAGGCAGCTCGCTCCACCCTTGGCATAGGACTGAGCAATCTCCGCCGGATGAAAAGGATCACGCAACACGCCTTTCGAGGGGCTGGCTTTTTTGACCTCAGCAATAACCGCCGGCAGACCCGCTGCTACGGAGTGTGCCAGTACATTTGTGAAGCCGCGCGGCTGCATCTCGGAATTGCTGGACTGGGCTTTAATCTGACGCTCCAGATCAGCCAAGCTCTTAGTTGCTGAACGCTCAGCAACCTCTTCATGTTTTCGCTCTAAAATCCGTTTTAAAATCGTAGGTATATCTGACATGTTTATACTCTTCTTATAGTCCTTGACTGAAAGCCGCAACCTCCGCCATTTTCCGTGCAGCGGCACCGCTTAACATAACTTCTTTTGCTTTTTCGACGCCCTCTCGGAGGCTCTCTACTGTATCGGCCACATAAAGCGCTGCGCCAGCATTTAACGCAATGATCGCCATTGCTTTATCATTCTCTCCGGCAAAAGCACTGTTGATCAACGCTAGGCTGGCTGCGGTGCTTTCAACCTGCAACCCCTCTAACGTGCTGCTTTTTAGGCCAACGGTTTCAGGCGAGATGACATACTCAGACACCACACCATCCTTTAGCTCTGCTACATAGGTTTCACCGGACAAGCTAATCTCATCAAGACCATCTTGTGCATGTACAACCATAGCATGCTTCGCACCCAGCGTTTGCAGGGCTTGCGCTAGCGGCAGGCATAGTGCTTTATCAAACACTCCCAGCAAATAGTGTTTCACACCTGCGGGGTTCGTCAGCGGACCAAGTACGTTAAAGATCGTGCGCATCGCCATCTCTTTGCGTGGACCGATGGCATGTTTCATCGCACTATGGTGCTGTGGCGCAAACATAAAGCCTAGTCCAACTTCGTCGATTGAACGGGCAATTTGCTCCGGCGTCAGGTCTAGCTTCAAGCCTGCTGCCTCAAGTAGATCAGCAGACCCTGAACTTGAAGAGACCGAGCGATTGCCGTGCTTAGCCACCGTGCCGCCGGCAGCGGCAACAACAAACGCGCACGCGGACGAGACATTAAATAGATTGGCACCATCGCCACCCGTTCCTACGATATCCACCGCATTGCTCGCAGTGATATCGACTGGTGTCGCAAGTTCACGCATAACGCTGGCCGCAGCAGATATCTCGTCGACCGTTTCGCCCTTCATACGCAGCCCAACCAATAGACCACCAATTTGCGCATCTGTCGCTTGGCCGGTCATGATCTGACGCATCACCGCTTGCATCTGACTAGACGAAAGGTTCTGTCCACCAACAATCGCTGTCAGTGCTTCTTTAATATTCATCAAACTCTCCAATCACATTCAACGTTTTGGGTGGACGAAGTTTTCGAGCAACTCGTACCCTTGCTCCGTCATGATCGCCTCAGGGTGGAACTGCACCCCTTCAATAGGCATCTCTTTATGGCGTAACCCCATGATCTCTCTCCCACCGTCCGCTCGCTCAGCCCATGCTGTGGCTTCCAAACAGTCAGGAAGGCTATCGGGATCAACGAGCAGCGAATGATACCGAGTAACACTTAGTGGGTTATTCAAGCCTTGAAAAACGCCGGTATTTTCATGATAAATCAACGAGTTCTTACCATGCATTACTTGCTCTGCGCGCACAACCTTGGCACCAAACACTTGACCAATACTTTGATGCCCTAAACAAATGCCCAAGATCGGAACTCGGCCTGCAAAGTGTTCAATCGCCGCCATTGAGATGCCAGCTCCTGCAGGGGTACCTGGGCCGGGTGAAATCACCAGCTTCTCTGGCTGCATGGCTGAGAGCTCTTCTAAAGATTTTTCATCATTGCGCACGATCTCTATTTCGGCGCCTAACTCCCCTAAATACCGGACAATATTATGTGTAAAAGAGTCGAAATTATCGATCATCAATAGCATGTAAACGGTAACCTATAACTAATCGACGCTATCTATAGAAATGTACAGCCGCCAGACCTTCGCAAGCTGTTATCGCTAAGGGGTGAAAAGTAGTGATCTACAGCGCAGCTAACTTTACCACAGCTTTCTGTAGAACTACCAAGATTAGACACGACGGAACAGATCGCCGTATAGAGACAAGGAGAGGGGTGGAAGATTAACGCTTGAGTGCGAACGCCATCATCATAGCGATGCCGCAACCCAAGCCAACGGCAGTAGCAGTGCTTCCTGTCGCAATACCCACGCCAACACCAATCGATGTGCCGACTCCCATACCCACACCGACAGCTTCCTTATTCGAGTAGCGCTTCTCTGACTTCATCATTCCCCAGTGACTCCGTTCTCCGGTTTTATAGACTTCGAAAAAAATAAAAATATAATGATAATTATTATCAATTACATTTTCTTTAAATACATCAATGAATGAATGGAAGCAACTCATTACTGCTGGCAATCGAAATTATCCAGCTGATTTGGATCGATCCGAGCGCGGCTATCAGAAGGCAAAAGCCCGCGCCAGCCATCTGTTTCAACATTGGTTTAATAAGGATGAAGCCGTGGCTGCACTGGTGGTCAGCTACCTCAACTTGGCGGATATCTACCGCTTCAAGGACCAGCCAGCCAAGGCTGAGAAAGAGATTCAAGCACTCTATGGGTATTTAACCCAGCACTTTATGCAGACCTCCTCTCAAGCACGTAAAGCCGCTATTTATCGAGGCCTCAAACAAACTTATTCCGCTTATCTCATTCACGCTCAGAGCTACGACGTATTCGATGATCCACTCAGTTGCCCAACTAACTGGCTAGAGAGCGAGCGCGACGTATCTTGCACAACAACCCAAACAACCCAACACAATGGAGCTTCAAAGTGATCTACTCCCTGTTAAATACAATCAACCGTATCAAGCCGTTCAGCACTGCAGACGCTCACTGCGACATCCCGTGCAAAATCTATGATCCCCAAATCGCTCAGATTGCTGCATTGAGCGTGATTCGCTTCATCGACCTAATCCAAGAGCTTGAGCAGAAAGAGCAACGAACCTTGGCCGACCACGCAACACTTAGCCGCCTGGTGCGTGAAAAAGAGATTCACGCCGCCAAAGTCAAAGAGGAAGTACGCACCATTTGGGGAGATTATTTCAAGCAGCCGCAATTCGAACAGTTCCCTGACACGCATGAGCTAGTCCATCAAATCATGCTGACAGCTTCGGCTTGCAAGCAAGGTATCGGCAGAGAGAGTGGCGAGAAGCTACTTACATTAGTCAACGAGTTTGCGGCAAGTTTTTGGCAAACGAAAGGCGTTGACACTTATAAAGCTGATTGCCCATACCCGCCACAGATGCAAACTGTTTACCCTAAACTGGGCTAAACGGTTTGTTGTCTATCCACAGAGTCCGGGGCGATAGTATGTCACCGTCGTTATGCGACGGTGATTTTATTGTCTCTTTCAAAGGGCGACTACGCCGATTTAAAGTGGATGATATTGTTGTTGTGCAGCACTCGCTTTACGGCGTGATCGTTAAGCGGATCAAAGAGGTTTACCCGACGGATAGCTTTGCGCTCATAGGTGATAACCCAACCAGCACATCAACGGAGCAGATGGGCACGATCGAAAAAAACGCTATTATCGGGCGCGTGGTGTTGCATATACGCCGCCCTCATCTACCGGCGCGAAACGCACCATAACCGCGAAACGCGATCTAATTGATCTAGTGGCGAATACACTCTACTTCAAAGTGCCGCCCTTCCCGCCATAACACAAGGCACTGCTTCGCTTGCAAAGGCCCTAATAACCGCCAATTCTGCAACGTTCGTAACCAGCGTAAACGTAAAAGCGCTGCACTAACAAAGGCGATGAAGCCTAGTGTCAGCGTTACCGAGCTTTGCAGCATAAATGCCAAGAAAAACGCGTAGCTGCCGTAGAGTTTTAGCAACCAAACCAGTAAAGATGTTGAGAGCATACTCGAACCTTCGTTGCTGACTTCAACTTAGTTTAGCCGATAAAACGCAGTTCTTCTGTTGCCGCAAATTTGGGCGTGGGCCGCCAACACAACAACAGAGCTGAACACTGACGCTGACATCGCGATAAGCAAAATCGAGTGTCGCAATTTGCCACCCCTAAAACTTCACTGCCTTTGACATCAGTTAATAGGAAAATAGGCCGCATTGAATTATGCTACTGCTCTTACAAATATGCAGATTGGACGAGTGAGGGCATACTGTGGAAGAGAGTAATATCTGGGTTATCAGTGTTATCGCGTTGGCTGTTGGCGGTCTGATAGGTTACCTGATGGGGCGCTCTGGCAATGCAAATAACGCAGAGCAAGAAGCCGAGTTGGCAGCCGCTAAAAAAGAGCTGCAGAGCTATAAAGAGCAAGTTGCGCATCATTTTGAAGATACTGCCAACCTCGTTAATAAAATGACTGAATCCTACCGCGATGTGTTTCAGCATCTTTCAAGTAGCGCACAACAACTGTGCGATGAGAAAACGGCTCAGAGTATTGAGGCCACCATGGTGCCTCAACTTACAAAAGAGAAGCCGGTCAGCGCAGAAGAAGAGAGCACTGAAGCAGATGCCGAAGCACCATTGACAAACATGGAGCCTCCACGCGACTACGCGCCAAAGAAGCCAAATGAAGAGGGAACGCTGTCTGAAACCTACAGCGTAAATACAGATACTCAAGAAGCACCTGCGCCCTCAGAAGAAGCAAAAGAGAGCGCTGATAAACAAGAGGATGAGAAAGCTAAGTAGAGATTAGCTCAGCATCCGACAGGCCTCTAAATGAGGCCTTTTTTATACCGGGTTATCAATATCAACAAAGGTATGTTCAAGGTTAAACTTCTCAGCTAACAGCTCACCGAGTGCTTTAGCGCCGTAGCGTTCTGTTGCATGATGTCCTGCTGCAAAGTAATCGATACCAGCCTCACGCGAAAAGTGAACCGTAGGCTCTGATATTTCGCCAGATATGTAAGCGTCAACGCCAGCGGCAAATGCCTTTTCAATATAGCTTTGTGCCCCACCGGTACACCAAGCAACACGCTTAATTTCCCGATCTATGCCTGCTATGTGCAATGGCTCACGCCCCAAAGCAGACGCTATTTTCTGGCTAAATTCGGCCCCACTCATAGACTCAGGCAGATAACCTACCATACCGATTGCACGCCCTAGTTCACCATCCAGACCTGATTCAACAACTAAGCCTAGCTGCCGCGCCAACTGGGCATTATTGCCGACCTCCGGATGGGCATCTAGCGGCAAGTGATATGCCAATAAACTCATCTCATGCTGTAGAAGTGTATTCACACGGCGCTTTTTGATACCTGTGACGGTTTGGTCTTCGCCTTTCCAGAAATAGCCATGATGAACCAACACAAGGTCCGCCTCTAACTCTACCGCCTGATCTAGGAGTGCTTGGCAGGCCGTTACACCAGAGACAATGCGCTGAACCTCTGGTTTACCCTCTACTTGCAGACCATTGGGACAGTAGTCTTTAAACAGGTGTGTATTCAGTAAACCATCACAATAATTCACCAACTCACGCAAAGGTAGCGCCATAAAGTAGCCCTCGTATTAGCAACCAGATTGATCAAGACGTATAATTCTACGACGTTATACTCTTTTCACCAGCACTTCTGGGTTATATTGATGCGGAACATGAATTTCCTCGGCTGGCCCATCGTCACGGGTGTGCTAATAGCCGTTATCATTTTGCAGTTTTTCCCGAATATGTTTGCACCTCCCGTCACTACGGTAGAGATTCGCGAGACAACTGCCGATACGCCTCACTTAGGTAACGGCCCTACATCCTATGCCGATGCGGTGGAAACGGCCTCCCCCGCCGTTGTAAACATCTACACTCAGCATGTGGTGAAACTGACACAGCACCCGATGGTTGATGACCCGACGTTTAAGCGCTTCTTTGATTTGGGTGATATGCCACAGCGCGAGCGCATTCAATCAAGCCTTGGATCAGGAGTTATTCTTAACCAACAAGGTTACATTATTACCAATAACCACGTGATCGCCGGAGCAGATCGGATTGTTGTGGCGTTAAAAGATGGCCGCGAAGCACCAGCCAAGATTGTTGGAACAGACCCAGAAACAGATCTTGCCATCCTTAAAACTGAGCTGAAACAACTACCGAGCATCACACTATCAAGCTCTGATAGCTTACGCGTTGGTGACGTTGTGCTCGCAATCGGTAACCCATTTGGGGTCGGCCAAACGGTTACGATGGGTATTGTCAGTGCAACCGGCCGTAACGGGTTGGGCCTCAATACGTATGAAGACTTTCTGCAAACTGATGCTGCTATCAACCCCGGTAACTCGGGTGGCGCATTGGTTGATGCGATAGGTAACCTCGTTGGCATCAATACCGCGATCTTCTCTAAGTCTGGTGGATCTCAGGGTATTGGCTTTGCCATACCTTCTAGCCTCGCTAAAAAGGTGATGACGGATCTGATCGAGCACGGCCGAGTTATCCGTGGCTGGTTAGGCATTGAAATTCAAGAGCTAACACCGCGCCTTGCGGAGTCATTCGGCCTTGAGGATGTTAACGGCCTTATCATTGCCGGTATCTATAAGGATGGCCCCTCCCATCAAGCAGGGTTGCAACCGGGAGATATTATGCTGACGATTGATGGCAAACCCGTTGAAGGGCGCAAGTCGATGATTGAGATCGCTGATGTCAAACCCGGTACCAAGCTCCCTATCGAATTTATTCGCAACGGTAAACGCTATAACACCAACATTATCGTTGGCGAGCGCCCACTGACTCGCCCCGGTTAAAAGTGCCACATCTATCAATAAAAAAGGCCTCTTGTTGAGGCCTTTTTAATCGTTATTCATTTACTTCTTGATGCGGTATTCAGCTGAACGCGCATGAGCTGTTAGGCTCTCCCCGCGCGCTAACACCGACGCGACCTTCCCCATTTCGGAGGCACCATCTGCTGAGAACATAATCAGCGACGAGCGCTTTTGGAAGTCGTATACACCTAGCGGTGACGAGAAACGTGCAGTGCCAGAGGTGGGCAGTACGTGGTTTGGCCCGGCACAGTAATCACCTAACGCTTCTGCGGTGTAACGTCCCATAAAGATTGCACCGGCGTGGCGAATCTTCGGCAAAACAGCCTCTGGGTCTTCAACCGATAACTCCAAGTGCTCTGGCGCAATACGATTACTGATCGCAATCGCATCATCCATATCACGTGCAAGGATAAAAGCAGCGCGATCTTGTAATGATGTTTGAATAATATCGCGGCGCTCCATCCTCGGCAGCAGTTTAGCAATGCTAGCTGTAACGGCTTCAATGTGCTCAGCACTGTCAGTTACAAGGATCGACTGCGCCAGCTCATCGTGCTCCGCTTGCGAAAAGAGATCCATCGCCACCCAATCAGGATCTGTCTGGCCATCGCTGATCACAAGAATTTCAGACGGCCCTGCTATCATATCGATGCCAACCGTTCCGAAAACGGCTCGCTTGGCTGTCGCTACAAAAATGTTACCCGGCCCGACAATCTTATCTACCTTAGGCACCGTTTGTGTACCGTATGCCAACGCGGCTACGGCCTGAGCACCACCAATCGTAAAGACACGATCCACACCCGCTAAAGACGCAGCCGCCAATACCAGCTCATTAAGCTCGCCATGTGGCGTTGGCACCACCATGATAATCTCACCAACACCAGCTACCTTTGCCGGCATAGCGTTCATAATCACCGATGATGGGTAGGCCGCTTTACCACCTGGCACATAAAGGCCAACACGATCCATAGGCGTAACTTTCTGTCCGAGCATCGTGCCATCGGCTTCAGTATAGCTCCAAGAGTCAGTCAACTGCTTTTCGTGGTAGCTACGGACACGCGCAGCAGCCACTTCCAGCGCTTCACGCTGCTCAGCAGGAAGGTTAGCTAATGCTGCAGCGAGGCGTTGTGGGCCGATCTCTAAGTCAACCATAGACGCGGCACTAGTATGATCAAACCGGTTGGTGAACTCGACGACCGCTTCGTCTCCTCGCGCTCGAACATCAGCCAAGATATCATCAACAATCGCGTTGACCTTCGCATCAGAGACCGACTCCCACGCCAACAGATTGTCTAGCTGCTGATTAAAATCGGCCTGATCAGTGCTTAAACGCGTAATTTCTGGTGCTGACATCTCTTTACTCCTGATCGCGGCGTGCTTTTACAGCTTGTTCCATCATATCGAGAATGGGTTGAATTTGGCGATGCTTCATCTTCATTGCAGGCTGGCCGACAACGAGACGCGAGCTGATATCAGCAATATGGTCCATCGGCTCCAAGCCGTTGGCACGCAAGGTGTTACCGGTATCGACGATATCAACAATACGATCAGCCAACCCCATAATAGGCGCTAGCTCCATCGCACCATAGAGCTTCACGATATCAACCTGACGGCCCTGCTTAGCAAAGTACTGGCGCGCAACATTGACGAACTTAGTAGCGATACGCATCCGTCCTTCGACCGCTTCAGCACCTTTCATGCCGGCAACCATCAGTTTGCACTTTGAGATTTCAAGATCTAGTGGCTCATATAAACCCGCACCACCATGCTCCATCAGTACATCTTTACCCGCGATACCCATATCAGCACCGCCGTACTCTACGTAAGTTGGTACGTCGGTTGCCCGAATAACAACGAATTTAATGTTGTCATGGTTAGTATCAAAGATTAGCTTACGGCTCTTAAAGATATTCTCTGCTGGAACGATATCAGCTGCCTCAAGCAGAGGGAGTGTTTCTTCCAGAATGCGCCCTTTTGATAGTGCGATCGTCAACTGCTGCTTTTTCATAACCTGTGTCTTTAACCTGGGATACGACGGATACTTGCGCCGATCATTTCAAATTTCTCTTCTATGCACTCATAGCCACGGTCGATATGGTAAATACGATCGATGACAGTTTCGCCATCAGCCACCAAAGCCGCAATAACCAAGCTTGCAGAAGCCCGCAAGTCCGTTGCCATAACAGGTGCACTGCGCAGTTGTTCTACGCCTTCAATCGTTGCAGAGTTACCATCGATGAGAACATTGGCTCCCATCCGGATCATCTCTTGCATGTGCATAAAGCGATTTTCGAAGATCGTCTCTTTAATCCGGCCCACACCTTCTGCCACCGCATTTAGCGCAGCAAACTGTGCCTGCATATCCGTTGGGAAGGCTGGGTGTGGTGCTGTCGTGATATTCACAGCCTTAGGACGACGTCCCTCCATATCCAGCGAAATCCAGTCTTCACCGACCTCAACCTTCGCGCCCGCTTCCTGCAATTTTTGCAACACAGCTTCCATAATATCTGCACGGGTATTCTTCGTTTTGACGTAACCACGTGTCGCAGCGGCCGCTACCAGATAGGTACCCGTCTCAATTCGATCCGGCATCACCGAATAACGGCAGGATTTCAATGACTCGACACCGTTAACGATAATCGTATCGGTACCAGCGCCTTGGATATCAGCCCCCATGGCAATCAAGCAGTTGGCTAAATCAACCACTTCGGGCTCACGTGCTGCATTTTCAATGATGGACTGACCTTCGGCCAACGTAGCTGCCATCAAGATGTTTTCGGTGCCTGTTACGGTGACTACATCAAAAAAGATCTTCGCACCTTTTAAACGACCATTCGATTTTGCGCGAATGTAACCGCCTTCTACCTCAATATCTGCACCCATCGCCTCTAAACCGCGAATGTGCAGATCAACCGGACGGCTTCCAATTGCACAGCCGCCTGGCAACGACACTTGGGCCTCACCGAAGTGAGCCAGTAGCGGGCCTAATACCAAGATAGAAGCACGCATCGTTTTAACGAGTTCGTAAGGCGCATGAAACTCTTTAATTGCGCGAGTATCAATCTCGACACTGAGCTTTTCATCCACCGTCAGCTCAACACCCATACGGCGAATGAGCTCCAGCATGGTGGTAATGTCATGCAGATGCGGCAGATTACAAATTGTGACCGGCTCATCGGCTAGCAGAGTTGCAGCCAAGATAGGCAAAGCAGCGTTCTTTGCACCAGAAATACGGACTTCGCCATTCAAGCGAGCGCCGCCTTGAATCATCAGTTTATCCATTTAAAGGAAGGTCCACCGCAGTTAATTAGTTTTGCAAGTTAGCCCATTGCTCAGGCGTGTATGTTTTGATCGTTAGCGCATGAATGGTGCCGTTGGCGATGTGCTCGTTTAGGCTGGCATAAACCATCTGCTGCTTTTTAACGGGCATCAAACCTGCGAATGCATCACTAATAACGGTTACTTGGAAGTCACATCCTTCACCCGCTGTTATCACTTCAGAACCTTCAAGATGGTTTTCTATGATCTGCTTCACTTCTTGGGCGTTCATGCACTACTCCGCGTGTACTGTAAATAAAAGAGGGATGATACCGAAATCACCCAAAAAAGGCGACGCGACCTATTGCTCGGGTCAGAATAGCGCCAAACCGACAAGCTTGCTCATTGCGAGTATGTCTTCTGGTATGTGTTGGAAAGTCACAGTTTTTCCGGACACCTGTCCAAGCCGGCTACAGCAAAGGCATAGGGATAGCGCACTACTATCAACACGCTCAACGCTGGAAAGGTCGATGACGACCTCTCCCTCTGCTCCCTTTATAAAGCTTTCCGCCGTTTGGCGCCGGGCCTCTATGACATCAAACGTTAAAGGGCCAGCTAACTGCAAGGTATTGGCGTTGTCCATTATTAACCTTTAGGCACATCGATCTGGCTAGACCAGTCATCAATAACCGCTTGCACGTTTTGCTTGTGCGTCTGCATCATATTTGCAAACTGATTTTTAAACGTAATTCGCAGGTTAATGCCATTCAAGACAACATTAACAAGTTTCCACTCATCTGACTTTTTCACCATGTAGTTGACGAGTGTATAGGCTTGCCCTTGCTCGGACACAACTTCAACGGTCACAATCTGTTTATCTGGGTCTGGGCTTTGAGCCGATGGCGTTAGAATGGTGTAGTTCTTCACATCGAAACCTGCTAACGACTTTGCATAGGTTTTAATCAACGTTTGTTTGAACACCTCTGCAAACTGATCACGCTCTTGAGCTGAGGCTCGGCGATAGTATTTCCCCATCACCCAGTTAGCAATGTAGCGAAAATCGACATCACGATTAACGATAGGCTCAATGTCTTGAATAAGCGCAGTTTGCTCTTCCGCCGTTTGACCTTCATACCTTTCGATAACTGCGATCATCTCTATTAAAGAGCGCTCTGTGCTCTCTTTCGCCTCGTCCCATGAGGCACTTGCTAACATTGGAAATAACAACGCCAGCACAAAAAGCAGGGGCTTTTTCAGTGATTTCATCCGATTTTAACTCTTCTCTATTCGCTCACTTTGTTGAAAAGGAACTGGCCGATCAGATCCTCAAGCACCAATGCAGACTGCGTATCTTGGATGTAGTCTCCATTTTTAAGGACATCTTCTTCAAACCCTACACCAATACCGATGTACTGCTCCCCCAAGAGGCCCGCCGTCAAAATCTGCGCCGAACTATCCGCTGACAAGAAGTTGTACTCTGCGTAAATATTTAACGCAGCAACCGCCATCATCCGTTCGGTATCAATTGTGATAGCTCCAACCTCACCAATCTGAACACCCGACAAGGTCACTTTCGCCCGTTCGGTAAGTCCTCCGATATTTTCAAAACGCGCGTAGACCGTATAGGTGTCATCTCCTTGAGACAAATTCAAACCACTAACGTTCAACGCAAGGCCCAGCACTGCAACAGCACCAAGCATCATAAACATTCCGACCAGTACTTCGATCCAACGAGTACGCATCTTATAAATCTCCAAACATCACTGCCGTTAAGACAAAATCCAACCCTAAAACCGCCAATGACGAATACACCACAGTGCGCGTTGTCGCTTGGCTAATGCCCTCTGACGTTGGCACGCAATCGTAGCCTTGGAATACAGCCACCCAAGTTACAACAACACCAAAGACGAGCGCCTTGATCAATCCATTCAAAACATCTTCGCGAAAATCGACCGCGTTTTGCATGTTCGCCCAAAAAGAGCCTTCAAAAATCCCGAGCCACTCCACACTGACCAGTGCACCGCCCAGTATTCCGACCATTGCAAAAATGGCGGATAAAATAGGCAACGAGATAAAGCCGGCCCAAAACCGCGGCGCTATGATGCGGCGTAACGGATCGACACCTATCATCTCTAAGCTCGAAAGCTGCTCAGTAGCCTTCATCAAGCCAATCTCAGCGGTGAGCGCAGAGCCTGCGCGCCCAGCAAACAGCAGGGCTGTTACCACAGGTGCTAACTCCCGCACTAAACTCAAAGCCACCATCTGTCCTACCGCTTGTTCAGAGCCGTAGTCGACAAGAATGGTATAACCTTGCAAGCCCAAGACCATACCGATGAAGAGACCGGAGACCAAAATAATGACCAGCGAAAGCACACCCACAAAATAGAGCTGCTTGATAAGTAAGGGCAACATCACTAGCGGCTCTGGTTTAGCCAAAAGCGCGGCAAACAACATTTGTCCAAAACGCCCCAACGATGCGACACGGTCAATACCTTGACGCCCTAGTCGAGCCAAAAAGCCGATCATTGGCCACCTCGCTCAATACCCAGCTCAGTCACAAGCTCAGCCTTGTCAAAATGGAACGGTACTGGGCCATCTGGCAACCCCTTCATGAACTGCTGTACTTGCTCCGATTGGTTCGCGCGCAAGGACTCCACGTCTCCTTCAGCGACTACATAACCATCGGCGATAATAAAGATATAGTCTGCAATCCCCAACGTTTCTTGAATATCATGCGACACAATAATACTCGTATGTCCAAGGGCCTCG
The DNA here is from genome assembly GCF_004005935.1 of Neptunomonas marina. Classification (GTDB taxonomy): domain Bacteria; phylum Pseudomonadota; class Gammaproteobacteria; order Pseudomonadales; family Balneatricaceae; genus Neptunomonas; species Neptunomonas marina. The sequence continues at coordinate 168,929 of NZ_SACQ01000004.1, forward strand.
TTAATCGAGCGAATCAACTTAACCAACACCCCCATTGCGATCGGGTCTTGGCCAGCAAAGGGCTCGTCATACATGACGAGATCAGGATCTAAGGAAATTGCGCGAGCAAGCGCTACACGGCGCGCCATGCCACCTGACAGCTCACTCGGCATCAGCTCATGAGCGCCCCTCAGCCCTACGGCATTGAGTTTCATTAACACGATGTCACGCACCATATCATCCGGCAGACTCGTGTGGACGCGAATGGGGAAGGCGACGTTCTCGAATACGCTCATATCGGTAAACAAAGCACCGCTTTGGAATAGCATGCCCATATTCTCGCGAATTTCGAATAGTCGGGAGCGACTCACGCGATTAACGTCTTCGCGCTCAACTAAAACTGAGCCTGAATCTGGCTTAAGTTGCCCGCCGATCAGCTTCAACAGCGTCGTTTTACCCGTACCAGACGGCCCCATAATCGCCGTCACTTTGCCACGCGGTATACGCATACTGATGCCTTTAAAGATGGCTCTGCGACCCCGGCTGAAGCACAAATCCCGAATTTCGACGATGGCGTCATCATTTTGAATGACGGACATGCAAACTATCCTGTGTATAAAGCAGTGGTTGGTTGCTCGTATGAGAGAAAAAATAACGTGAAATTGTATCACTGCACTGGTTAAACAGGAACTCTGGCGGCATAAAGATACAAAATAACCCACCTCTCATGACGACTTGCCTCGTTAGGACCACAAAGCGCCGATATAAATTCCAATTTAAGTTAGAATCAATACAGAGCTTTTTCAAAAGCCCATCTATCATGTGCCATTATCAGCGTGTTCAAACTACGGGCAATACGCGACTTGCTTCGAAATTTCGATCTGATTTAATAGGCGCCTTTCATCATTGGAACTCTTCGTCACCATGCAACTATCCTCGTTTCCCCTGTTGATGCCGGCCATATCGATACTGATCGGGCTTGTGATACTCGTCTGGAGTGCCGACCGCTTTGTGGCGGGTGCAGCAGCGACGGCAAAAAACTCCGGCATGTCCCCTCTGCTAATCGGCCTCACCATTGTATCTTTTGGCACATCCGCGCCAGAGATTATTGTATCGCTGACGGCCTCAGTTAATGGCGCAGGCAGCCTAGCCATTGGTAATGCATTAGGATCAAACATTGCGAATATCGGCCTGGTGTTAGGTATTACAGCACTGATTGCGCCGTTACCTGTTAAGTCAGCAGTGCTGCGAAAAGAGATTCCACTCCTGCTAGCAATCACTTTACTAGCAGGCTATACCCTTTACGATCTGCACCTATCTCTTGTGGATGGCATTCTACTTACCATAGCGCTTGTGGTTGCTCTGTACCTATTTAACCAATTTCAAAAAGGTGGGACTGCAGAAGACCAGATCGCTGATGACTCAGAAGATATACCTGATATGAGTATGGCTAAATCATTGTTTTGGCTCTTTTTCGGCCTTGCTCTGTTGGTTATCAGCTCGCGAATGCTAGTGTGGGGTGCCGTTGAGGTCGCAACTGCTTTTGGCGTATCAGAGCTTGTTATCGGGCTAACTATTGTCGCTATTGGTACCAGCCTCCCTGAGCTTGCGGCATCCGTGGCGAGCGCTCTGAAGAACCACCATGATATTGCTTTAGGCAACGTCGTCGGCTCGAATATTTTTAACCTTGCAGCGGTAATGGCCATACCTGGTTTTATTGAACCTATTTCTATTGAAGCGATCGCATTTAATCGGGACTATATGATGATGCTTGGTATCACGATAGCCCTGCTTATCTTCTGTATTATCCAGCGCCCTCCGCGCGTTAGCCGATGGGAGGGGGGATTGCTTACCGCCGCCTATGGAGGCTATATGTATACCTTATACTCTGCGTCGTTATAGGGTTTAAAAGATGACTATGAGCACAACAAAATCGTTTTTAACATCCGCCCGGCGTACGATAGAGCTAGAGGCGGAAGCGGTCAGCAACCTTATCAACTGCCTAGATACGCACTTCGAGCAAGCGTGCGATGCTATGTTGAACTGCAAGGGCCGAATTATCGTTACGGGCATGGGCAAGTCCGGCCATATCGGTAACAAAATTGCCGCAACACTTGCCAGCACGGGCACGCCGGCCTTTTTCGTTCACCCAGGTGAAGCTAGCCACGGGGATATGGGAATGTTCACGGCTGATGATGTCGTCATCGCCCTCTCTAATTCGGGGGAGACCAGCGAGATTTTGACGCTGCTCCCGCTTTTTAAGCGGATCGCAACGCCACTTATCAGCATCACAGCAAATCCAGCGTCAACCTTATCCACGGAAGCTGACTTCAATCTGGATATTGGTGTCGATACTGAAGCCTGCCCACTAGGACTTGCTCCCACATCCAGCACGACGGCGCAGCTTGTAATAGGCGATGCACTCGCCATCGCTCTGCTCGAAGCAAAAGGCTTTAGTGCTGAAGATTTTGCATTCTCGCACCCAGGCGGAAGTCTTGGCAGAAAGCTGCTTTTGAAGGTAAAAAACGTTATGCATGGCGGCGACGAAGTCCCCAAAGTGTCCGTTGGTACGCCGGTCAACAAAGCGCTGATTGAAGTATCAGAAAAACAATTAGGTATGACGACGGTTGTCGACAGCTCCGGCGCGCTTGTCGGCATCTTCACTGACGGTGATCTGCGTCGTACGCTGGATCAAAGCGTGGATCTAAAATCTACAATGATCGAGAGCGTTATGACGCACCAATGCACCACTGTTTCTGGCGAACTACTCGCAGCTGAAGCACTGCAGATAATGCAATCGAAAAAAATTAATGCCCTTATTGTCTGCGATGAACAGCAAAAGCCCATCGGGGCTTTAAACATGCACGACATGCTGAAAGCCGGAGTAATTTAATGCAACGCGTGACTCTTCCTGCCCTGCGCCAACGCGCCGCTGGCGTAACATTAGCGGTCTTTGATGTGGACGGCATCATGACAGATGGCGGCCTACACTTTTTGCCAGATGGCAAAGAGGTCAAAATGTTCAACACGCTCGATGGCTTAGGTATCAAGATGCTACAAAAAGCAGGCATTGAGACCGCCATCATTACTGGTCGAAAGTCCACTCAAGTTGAACTACGCGCTAAGTCGCTTGGCATAACCTACCTGCATCAAGGCCGAGAAGACAAGTTAGTGGCGCTTGAAAGCCTGTGGCAAGAAACAAGCCATACTGCTGAGACAACAGCATACATTGGCGATGACTTACCCGATCTATCAGCCATTCGCGCAGCTGCGTTTGGTGTGACGGTGCCGAATGGGCATCACTTTGTTAAAGACCACGCTGACTGGTGCACAACACGTACCGGCGGCTTTGGCGCTGCGCGCGAGTTTTGTGAAGCCATCCTAGAGGCACAGGGCAAACTCGATGCACTTTACGAGGAATTCCTTTAAGTGCTCAGCTCAACGCGTAACCGAATACAGCTGATTGCAGCCGTCGTGCTACTAACTCCCCTCTTTCTCTACTGGGCATTTAGTGACTCAGACCAAAAGAGTGATCAAGCGGCGGCCGTTGTTTCTTCCGGTGTAGACTATTTTATGCGTGACACCACGGCGCGCGAATTTGGCACCGACGGACGGCTTGTTCAGCGGTTACACGCAACTTCTCTTGAGCACTACCCAAAGCAGCTGCAAGCCCAGTTGGCAAAGCCAGAGATCACGGTTTTCAAAGCGAATGCAAAGATTAGCGCCCAGAGCGAAAAAGGGACGTTATTCGATAACGAAGATAAGCTGCTGCTTGAAGAGGCCGTAACAGTAACGCATAATCCTGCGGACAACGACAGTACACAGCTAGATACCTCTCGCCTGACCTTACACCATAAGCGCGGTATCGCAGAGACCTCTGCGCCTGTCACCTTTCGCTCGGGCCAAAGCATTACTACAGCAACAGGCATGACTGTCGATTACAATACGCAGATTTCCGAGCTACATTCAAACGTAGAAGGTACATTTCATGTTGATAAAAAATAGCGTGGCACTTGTCATCATCGGTTTGCTGCTCGCCCAGCAGAGCGTCGCGCTACCAACAGACCGTGATCAACCGATTCATATTAGTGCGGATAGCGCGCAAATGAATGAGCAGAGCGGCACCACAATCTACACGGGTAATGTGGTGATGAAGCAAGGTTCTATGGAGATTCACGCTGCCCGCGTTGAGCTGTTTCGCAAAGATGGGGACGTGAGTCGCATCGTTGCCACCGGAAAACCTGCTAATTTTCGTCAGCAGCCAACACAGGATAAGCCCATCACAGATGCCTTCGGCAACAGCATGGTTTACGAGATAGCGAAGCAAACCGTTACGATCAAAGGGCAAGCACGCGTTGAACAAGCACGTGACAACTTCACCGGCGAGCGGATTGTGTATCAAATGGATAAAGCTGTCGTAAATGCCTATGGCGGCAGCGGTAAGGTTCAGATGGTGATTCAGCCCAAAGGAAAGCAGTAGCGGATGACTAAACAACTCGAAGCGCTGCATCTTGCCAAATCATATAAAAAGCGCCGTGTCGTTATCGATGTATCACTCAACGTAGCAAGCGGCGAAATCGTGGGCTTACTGGGCCCCAACGGGGCTGGTAAAACCACCTGTTTTTACATGATTGTGGGCTTAATTGGTGCCGATAACGGCGCTATTCGTATCGATAACGACGATGTCACAGCGATGCCCATGCACGAGCGCGCACGTCGTGGTGTCGGTTACCTCCCTCAAGAGGCGTCAATATTTCGCAAGCTTAGCGTTCACGACAACTTGATGGGCATTCTTGAGATGCGTCCTGAACTGTCAGCTGCGCAACGGCGTGAAAAGCTCGAGAGCCTTTTAGAAGAGTTCCATATAAGTCATCTGCGCGATAGCCTAGGGATGGCACTATCTGGTGGCGAACGTCGACGTGTCGAAATCGCCAGAGCGCTCGCTTCAGAGCCAAGTTTTATATTGCTAGACGAACCCTTCGCTGGCGTCGATCCTATCTCTGTGAACGATATCAAGCAGACAATTAAACACCTGCAATCCAGAGGCATCGGCGTACTCATTACCGATCACAATGTACGAGAAACATTGGATATCTGCGAAAAGGCCTATATTGTTAGTGAAGGAGTGATTCTTGCTCACGGTTCACCGCAAGACATTCTCGCCAACGAACAGGTAAAAGCTGCTTACCTTGGGGATACCTTTAGACTCTAAGTGACGATCTTGCTGTTTCGGAGTAGTTCTACAAAATTATGAAGCAATCTTTACAGCTTAAAATGGGGCAACATCTCACGATGACCCCCCAGTTGCAGCAAGCGATCAAACTGCTACAACTATCAACCCTGGACCTACAGCACGAAATCCAAGAAGCATTGGAGAGTAATCCGATGCTAGAAACAGGCGAAGAAAGCGACGCCTCAGCGGCAGAAACAGAATCTAAAGAGCTCACCACCCCCAGTGAAGATGCAACCACTCAAGCAACAGCGGAAGCTAGCGCCACGAGTGACGACGCCGAGCCTGCCTTTGAGGAGGAATGGAGCAACGATATTCCAGAGGAGCTGGCCACCGATTCATCGTGGGACGACACTTATCAAATAAGCAGCGGCTCCAGCAGCGCGGCTAGTCGTGACGATGATTTCATGGAGTCTAACGACACCTCCGAAGAGACGTTACAAGATCATTTGGAATGGCAGCTCAACCTGACACCCATGAGCCAAACGGATGTCGCGATTGCCGAAGTCATCATTGATGGTATCGATAGCGCTGGCTATCTGCGCGTCTCCACTGAAGATATTTTAGAGCATCTACAAAAAGCGCAACCCGAGCAATTTGCTGAAAGTGAACTCGATGAAGTTGAGGCGGTACTCAAACGCATTCAACAGTTTGATCCGCCCGGTGTTGCCGCGAGGGATTTAGGCGAGTGCCTTGCCATTCAATTGGAGCAATTACCAGAAAAGCCGCCTCTTTTGGCTCAAGCACTAACCCTATGCCGCCAGTATATACACCTACTGGGGACGCATGATTATCGACAGTTAATGCGCCGTTTGCGCTTGAAAGAGCCACAACTACAAGCGGTGGTCACGCTTATTCAGTCGCTCAACCCTCAGCCGGGGGCTTATATCTCTAATACTGCCGCTGAATACGTGATACCTGACGTTTTTGTGGAGAAAGTAAAAGGCGAATGGACGGTACGGCTCAATAACGATGCCTCGCCGACACTGAAAATCAACACCGAGTACGCAAGCCTTATCAAGCGCGCAGATAGCAGCGCCGATAACACGTATCTCAAGAATCATCTTCAGGAAGCACGTTGGTTTATTAAAAGCCTGCAAAGCCGCAATGAAACCATGCTCAAAGTCTCGCAGCAGATTGTTGAGCGGCAGCTGGACTTTTTCGAGCACGGCGAAGAGGCAATGAAGCCTATGGTTCTGCACGATATTGCCGAAGCGGTCGAGATGCACGAGTCAACCATCTCCCGAGTAACAACCCAAAAGTATATGCATACTCCACGGGGCATTTTTGAGTTGAAATACTTCTTCTCAAGCCACGTGAATACCAGTGACGGAGGTGCAGCCTCCTCTACAGCCATTCGTGCTGTCATCAAAAAGCTAATTGCAGCTGAAAACCCATCCAAACCTCTAAGCGACAACAAGATTGCCAAACTTCTGGATGAAGAAGGTATTCAAGTAGCGCGCCGAACGATCGCAAAATATAGAGAAGCGATGGGAATCGCGCCTTCTAATGAGCGAAAGCGTTTGGTTTAATGAGTTCTGTTAACAGCACATCTGCTGTTGTGTAAAGGAGATAGCTATGCAAATTAACATTACAGGTCATCACGTAGAACTTACTGAAGCACTGTCTGAGTATGTTCATACAAAGTTTGAAAAATTGGAGCGCCATTTTGATAACATCACCAACGTACAGGTGACCCTGAGTGTCGATAAGCAGAGCCAAAAGGCCGAAGCGAATATGCACGTTGCTGGCGGTGAAATTTTTGCTGCGAATGAGCACGAAGATATGTATGCTGCGCTGGATGGTTTAACGGACAAACTTGACCGTCAAATCATTAAGCACAAAGAAAAAATGAAAAGTCACAAATAACGAATAGATCTGCCTAACATGTCAATTTTATCCCTGCTGTCTTCTGATCGAGTCTTTAACAACTTAGAGGGTGGCAGCAAAAAAAGGACGCTTGAGATTATCAGCGAGCATCTCGCTCAATCGCACAGCGACCTAGCTGAAGAAGCAGTATTTTCAGGATTAATTAACAGGGAAAGGTTAGGCAGCACCGGCATCGGCGATGGGGTAGCGATACCCCACTGCCGTTTACCCGGTCTGCAAGAAGCCGTTGGTGTGTTCGTCCGCTTAGCAACTCCGGTGGACTTTGATGCGATTGACAACCGCCCAGTGGACCTGATGTTTTTTTTGTTGGTTCCCGAGGATGCATGTGATCAGCACCTTGCCACCCTTGGCGCACTCGCCGAAGCGTTCAGCAAAGAGGAGAATCGTAACAAAATGCGCAGCGCTGCAAGCGATTCGGAATTGATGCAGATTTTGGAGTCCACCTTCAACTAATTGAGCAAAGACCATGAAACTGGTAATCATCAGTGGCCGCTCAGGCTCAGGAAAAAGTACCGCATTACAGGCACTTGAAGATGTTGGTTTTTATTGCATTGACAACCTTCCAGCCAAGTTACTCCCGGAACTGATCTCTCACATCACTGATGATGATGCTCAACTCAAGCGGGTTGCCGTCTGTATCGATGCCCGTAACCTGTCGAGCAACTTAGAAAAACTGCCCGATATCTGGCATCAAGTTAAGCGTAATAACGAGATCAGTGTTGAGATGGTCTACCTTGACGCCTCTCACGAAACACTCCTACGTCGATACAGCTCAACGCGCCGCCGCCATCCGCTGGCTGACCGTGTTGATAACTTATCAGACGCAATCAATTTTGAGCACAACCTGCTCTCCCCGATAGCCGACTTGGCAGATATACGTGTTGATACAACGCGTCTATCGCTATACGAACTCAGAGACACTGTTAAGCTACGCGTCGCGCAACGTAAAGATCAGGCGCTCTCATTACAATTTGAATCCTTCGGTTTCAAGCACGGCGTCCCTATGGATGTAGACGTTGTTTATGATATGCGCATTCTGCCGAACCCTTATTGGGTGCCAGAGCTTCGCCAACACACGGGTCGCGATAAGCCAGTACAACTGTTTTTACAAGACTCCGACGACGTTAACGCTATGATTGACGATATCAAAGCTTATCTCGAAAAGTGGCTGCCTAGCTTTACCCAAAACAACCGCTCTTACGTTACTATTGGGATCGGTTGCACCGGCGGGCAGCACCGGTCTGTCTACGTTGCAGAGCAACTCTATAGCCACTTCAGTGGCATAATGGATAATGTCAGCATTCGTCACCGCGAACTCAACTAAGTGACGACAACCCAAAGAGGAACTTCGGTTGGTTGAAAAACAGATTACGATTATCAATAAACTCGGCCTTCACGCACGCGCGGCAGCCAAACTGATCAATACCACATCGCGTTTTTCTGCTGATATCCGCCTCAATAAAGACGGTAGAGAAGTCGACGGTAAAAGCATCATGGCCGTTATGATGTTAGCAGCAAGCAAAGGCACCACGTTGCTCGTCAGCGCCGAAGGCAGTGACGAGCTTCAAGCGTTAGAAGCAATCGAGACACTGATCAACAACCGCTTCGATGAAGAAGAGTAATACTCGTCTTCGCGAATACTGAAGCTTGCTTTTCAATAGGTTATACTTGCACATCTTGATGGACTGACTCGTCAACCGAGGGTGTGCGGATGCGCGAAGATACAACAGCAGCATTAGATAAACTAAACAAAGCGCTTGAAAGCGGTGCCTTTCAGCAGGTTCGCTTCACACTCAACACAACCCTGCGCCCTGTTGAAGTTGCTCATCTACTCGAAAAGTCTCCTCCAAAGGAGCGCCAAATTTTATGGAATTTGGTACATCACGAGAATGAAGCCAAAGTCCTTCAACACCTCGCCGACGATATACAAGCCGATATCCTAGCCACAATGGATACTGATCGGGTTCTCGAGATCTCTGAATCTTTGGAAACCGATGACCTCGCCGACATGCTGCAGCAGCTTCCTGAAACGGTAACCCGTGAGCTGCTAAAAATCATGGACGAGCAAAACCGTGAGCGTATCGAAGAGATTCTCGCCTACCCCGAGGATACTGCTGGCGGCTTGATGAACACCGATACCGTCACTGTCAGACCAGATATCACGGTTGAGACAGTGCTTCGCTATATCCGTCGTCACGATGAGATTCCAGATATGACCGATAGCTTATTTGTTATCAGTCGTAAAAAAGAGTCCTACATCGGTATCCTCCCGCTCACAAAACTGCTGGTTTCAGACCCTGATATCACCGTTCGTGAAATTATGAACACCGATATCGAGCCGATACCTGCCGATATGCCTGATGACGAGGTCGCTAAACTCTTTGAGCAGCAAGACCTTGTCTCCGCCCCCGTGGTCAACACCAAGGGCAAGCTCGTAGGCCGTATCACCATCGATGACGTGGTAGACGTTATTCGTGAAGATGCCGACCACTCACTCATGAGCATGGCAGGTCTTGATGAAGATGAAGACACCTTTGCACCCTTAATGAAAACAACGCGTCGCCGCGCCGTTTGGTTAGGTATCAATCTCATCACTGCTCTCCTCGCTTCAGCGGTGATTGGCATGTTCCAAGCTACTATCGACCAAGTGGTGGCCCTCGCTGTGCTTATGCCGATCGTTGCATCCATGGGCGGCATCGCCGGTAGCCAAACACTCACATTGGTGATACGTGGCCAAGCACTCGGCCATGTCGAGCGTTCAAACGCCGGATGGCTGCTAAATCGAGAGCTTTTAGTCGGTGGGTTAAATGGCATACTGTGGGCTGTTGTTGTCTCCAGCGTTGCCATCTACTGGTTTCAAGATACAACAATCGGTATGGTTATCGGCATGGCGATAGTCATCAACCTAGTCGCCGGAGCGCTCGCTGGAACCTTACTACCGCTCATACTCAAAGCATGGGGTATAGACCCTGCACTTGCCGGTAGTGTACTACTTACCACGATCACTGATGTGGTAGGATTTTTAGCTTTTCTTGGCCTCGCCACTTATTTCTACGGATAACATATGAACGATAATCTTTTTGACAATCATGACCACGACGAGGATGAGAACTGGGTCAGCCGCTCGCAGCGCAAGCGCGATGTCGAGGCACTACAGAAGCTGGGAGAGCGCATGGTAGAACTACGCCCAGACCAACTCGACAAGCTCCCCATCGATGATTCTCTGCGCGCAGCGATTGATGAGGCCAAACGCTTAACTGCCCGCAGTGCGCTGCGCCGCCAGATGCAGTACATCGGCAAGCTTATGCGCCATGAAGATGGCGAAGCAGTACAAGCGGCGATCGACCGCTTCGACGTGACGAAAAAGGAACACAACCAAGTTTTTCATAAACTTGAAAAGTGGCGCGACCGCCTGATCGCCAACGATGCCCAGATGATGGACGTGATCTTAACCGAGTATCCACATACCGATATTCAGCACCTACGCCAATTAGTGCGCAATTCACAAAGAGAAGCGAGCCAGAACAAGCCACCCGCAACAGCTAAAAAGCTGTTCAAGTACTTGCGAGAGCTAGAAGAGTCTAAATAAACGCATCGCGCCGGTGCGCCAGCACCGGCATTCGCTCTCTTACTTCGGTCAGACGTTGCGCGCTTAAACGAGCCACAACCACCTCTTCCCCTTGCTCGCTACAACACGCTAACACTTCACCCCATGGGTCCACGATCATAGAGTGGCCGCCGGTTATACGCGTCTCACTGTGTTGCCCACCTTGATTTGCGCCAATAACGAAGCACTGTGTTTCCACCGCCCTAGCGCGCAACAGTACTTCCCAGTGAGCCCGTGTTGTCACTTGAGTAAATGCCGAGGGCACCACCAGCACCTCAGCGCCTGCGCGACGCAACCGATGATAATGCTCACTAAAGCGCACGTCATAGCAGATCGAAAGGCCGATACACGCAACATCCTCTACAACAGCTAAGTCATCACCGGGCGCAATAAAATCAGACTCCCGGTATCCGGACTGTGCATCATCAATGTTGGCATCAAATAGGTGACGTTTATCATAATGCTGTAAGAGCTCTCCAGCGGCAGAGAATACCCACTGCCGTGATAAAACACGCTGAGGATCCGGTGATAATACCGGTGTACTGCCGCCCACCAGACACACGTTGTGAGTCGCCGCTTGCTCAGAGAGCCAGTCATATACTTGGTGATGAGTCGCCTCGGACTGTGCCAAGCTCAGTAGTCCTTGGCTATCGAAAAGTGCAAAGTTCTCTGGCAAAACCACCAGATCAGCACCTGCAGATGCCGCTTGAGCGATCAGCTGTTCCGCTTGAGCAAGGTTAGCTTTGACACTCGGCCCCGAAATCATCTGTATGGCAGCGGCCATCACATCACGTTTCACTGCCCGCCCCCTAATGCACTATCACTATCGCGAAGAACACGGTTCTGATCTGCAGCCAAGGCTTCAATCGCAGGATCATCCCAGCTGCCTTGCGCCCGATACTGCAGCGTCGTAACTTTCTCCAGCTTATCCCCAATAAGTTTATCGAGAATAAAAGCAGCTCCAGCAATTTGTGGAGCCCCCAACAGCACGGCAGCGATAGGGATATTGCCAGTTAATGGCAGCACCACTTGCATCTGGCTATCGATAGTCTTGTTGGCAAGGTTAATTTCACCATTCACCTCAACATCCGCCGAGGGGCCATCCAATGTGACAGGCTCAAGCGTTGTAGCGATACCATTATCAAGTCCATAGCGGGCGTAGACACGATCAAAGGCAACGCCTTTCTCTACTAAGTCGCTAAAGTTCAGCTGTAAACGACGCACCACCGTATTTAAATTCAAGATGCCAAACAGACGTAAGATGTTGCTCGTTTCACCGGTTTCCACAATACGGCCATCTTTAAGTCGCATCATGAAGCTGCCATTCAAGCGCCCCATCTCGTATTCCCATGGATAACCTTGCCAACGGAAATCATTGGTCACTTCGCTCTGCTTCGCCTCTAACACCCCGGCATACCCGAAGCGGGTTAGCAGGTCACCTAGGTCACTACCCACTAAACTCGCATTAAAATGGCTAGTAATCCTGCCGCTGTTTTCAGCCCAACCACCTTTACCGGTTAACGAAAAATCACCCACTTTTGCTGCTAACGCGCTCATCTCCAAACCATAGCGTCCAAGCGGTTTTAAGCTAAAACGCCAATGCCCTAACTGCCACTTACCCACAGAAAGCGATGCGATACTAACCTGAGTCGGCGGCAGGCTCTGAGTCTCTATTAGTGGCTGCGATTCAGCTGGCTTATCTTCCGAGACATCAGCAGCAACACTTTCCGGAAGAGATAGTCGCTCAAGCGCAACATCTAGCCCACCAGATTTGTCCTGTAATACACGACCTTTGATAGACACACTATCGATGGCTAAGGCCTTACGCTGGGCATCATAATCAAGTTGCACCCCTTTGAAACGGCTCGCCCCCACATGTAACTCGCCCACTTGTAGGCTTACCTGCCGCAGCTCAACATCCTCACCCTGCGCCTGAGTAGCGCTCTCTTGCGAGTTAATGTAGGGCTGAATTGCTGCAACATCCAAGGTATCAACACGCCCCGCAACCCAAACACCTTGGCCACGCGGCTCAATTGGCCGCTCGCCACCGAGCAAAATCTGCGTACGCTCATTATCGGGTTCGAGAATCGTGACACCACGCAATTGGTGGTTAAGGTTGTAGCGCCAACTCGTTATTGGCTGCCCAACGTTGCCGATCAATTGAAAGTACATCGGCTCAGAGGCTGTTTTTCCGATGGGGGCTGGAGCATCGATCCCCAGGCCACGCAGTTGGGACGACACCACCAGCTTATTGCAGTAAGGCGAACCTTCGCACAGATCAAGGCGCGCTGAGGCACTGGCTGCACCGGAAAGCTGATCCAGCAGCGTCAACCCTATCCACTGACGCAGCGAATTCGCTGTGACGATACCATCCAGCGTTACACGGGTTAGCTCCGGCGAGTCACCACTACGGGGCACGGTTTCAATGGAAACCGAGGTATCTTGTCCCCACATCTGCCCCTTCAATGCACTACTTTTGAGTCCAGATTGACTGCTATAGTCGATTCGGCCCGCCAGCTTCTCCAAAGCAAGATCGCCATCAGTCTGTGCAAATGTTGCATTCGCTAAACGCGCCGCCACTGTAACATCAGGTTTTCCGGTAGAGCCCAACGGCAAGCGCAACCCAACTGTCGTGCGATGCTGGCCTGATAGCGCCCAACTGTCTAAGCCATCGCCAACCTCCTCGCGTAAGGAGGTCGAGGTCAGCACTGCCTGTATATCCGCAGCCTGACCGCTGGCCGCAATGCCCACTTGAAGCTGCTCAGAACCTGCGGGTAATGACACATCAATAGAACTGGCAACGGTGTTCAACAACTGACCGCTATCGGCTTTAATTTGCAAGGCTTGATCCACCAACGAGAGCGCAAAGTCAGTGTTCTCAAGCATCGGCCAATCGGGTTGAAAGCGAACCTTAGCCTGCTCAACATCAAGATAAAGCTGTACCGTCGGAGGTTGGCGATCCGGCAACGAGCGCGTACCGGTGTGCAGCAGCAACATGCCATTGTTAACATGGCCGCCTTGCACCGCAGCCTCGATCCAAGCGTGCAGCTCTTCACCTACCTCACTGCCGGGTACATAGTCTGCTGCAAGCCGCCCATCCGCATTCTTAATCGCAATCAGCAGGGTCAACTCCGCTTGATGCTGCCGATCCAACGGCAGATACATCCCGAACCGTCCAGCTGCTGATATTTTTGGGTTTGAGAGGTTAATCAGGGTGCTTCCCACCTCAACCAGAGGACGCGAATGCCCCTCTTTGTCAGAGATTTTCCAGAAGACTTTGCCCGACGCCTTCTCATACTGCCACCCGGTTGAGAATAGCTCCGGGAAATCCAAGCCAAATTTCTCGGAACGCAGGTCAATGGCTCCATCACGGGCCGTAAACCGCAGTCGGCCATTAATGTTACTCAGCGCAGGCGCGCCATAGTAATCACCAACGCTGACACCAGACAGGTCGCCGACCCCAGTAAAATCAGCCCAATCGGCAGAGTGCCAATTCAGAGCAAGGTGCTTCAGTACACCTTGCGGCTTGAGCTTATCCAGTGCATCCGTCAAGGGTTCATCTAAATACACTTTACCTTGGAACCAACCGGTGACCTCTGCCAGATCGATAGCACTGACACCCAACGACTGTGGGATCAAGCTTCCCTCTTTCCAAGCGGCCTGCGCCACAGCAGGACCTAGCCTCATCGTACGACCTGAACCCTTGATCACAAACTGGCCAAGGGTCAGTTGATAAGCGTGATCAGATGTTTCAGCTACCGCAAAGTCAGCGACAGCATGATCAATCGCTTCAAGTCCGGGATCGTTGAAACTCAAAGTGTCGATATGCAAGCGCCCCTGCAGCCCACTTAGGCGGCCACTTTGCCAGCCTGCCCACAGCTCAGCACCGGCATCAAGCTGTGCGATAGAGAAAGGCAACTCAATCAGGTTTAGAGACAATAGTTCAGGGCCAAGATCATCAACCTTCGCGTAGAAAGTGTAGTTCGCTGCAAGCGGATTATCGCCCAGCTCAGTGCTCTCGAGTACGAGCTCAACATTTGAGTCAGCTCCCTCAAGAGGCAGAGTAAAGCGTGCCACCGCCTGATGGAGATTTGGCGCATTATTGAGTTCAAGTTCAATGGGCGCGATGCGCAAAGGCGCGTCTTGATCGCGCTTCAAGGTGAGTTCGATGGCGGGAATCGAGATACTCGCCTGATGAGACAAAACAGCTAACAGATCGTTGATACCAGAACTGCCTGTATCACGGCTGCGCTGCTGATCTCCCGGCAACCACCCGTCTGCGCTTTCAATCAGCTCAACGTCAACCTGACCCACGTTGATATAGCGAAATACCGGTGCAAGCTCGGTGAGGCTTTTTAACCAATCAAGCTCCACCTCAACGCGCTCAATCTCGATATGATGGGAGTCACCGCTGCTATCAATCGCCGTCGCATAGACTTGCGGATAAGGCCCATTCCAAGAGCCACTCACCTCTTCAATGGTGATTTGAGTGCCCAAGTGCTGGCTTAACTGCGCAGAGATCTGCTCGGTATACTGATGCAGCTGCGGCAAGGCCAACCGCACAGCCAATACGAGTAAGGCCAACGCGAAGCCGATAAAAATAAGCAGCCACGTTAGCCACTTGAACGAGCGTTTCACCATCGCCTTACATCTCTATTGTTCGCGCCTAGCGCAATACCACATCAAACTGCTCTGGGCTGTACATCGCTTCCACCTGAAAACGAATGGTCTTCTTAATAAAGGACTCTAGCTCCGCCACATGATCCGACGCATCGTCGAGCAAATAGTCAACGACAGGTGCCGCGGCAAGCACGAGATAGGTATCTGTGTCGTAGGCACGATGTTGGCGTAAGATTTCACGGAAGATTTCATAACACACGGTTTCCGGCGTTTTAATCGTGCCGCGACCCTGACATTGGCTGCAGGGTTCACAGAGAATATGCTCCAAGCTCTCACGCGTGCGCTTGCGTGTCATTTCAACAAGGCCGAGATCAGAGACCCCCGTCACTTTACACTTCGCATGGTCTTTCTCGAGCACTCGCTCTAGCGTGCGCAACACTTGACGCTGATGCTCTTCAAGCTCCATATCGATGAAGTCGATGATAATGATGCCGCCAAGGTTTCTCAGACGTAGCTGCCGACCAATCGCAGTTGCAGCCTCAAGGTTGGTTTTAAAGATCGTCTCTTCGAGGTTGCGATGCCCCACAAAAGCACCCGTATTCACATCGACCGTAGTCATCGCCTCTGTTTGGTCAAAGATCAGATAACCGCCTGACTTGAGGTCCACTTTACGGCCAAGCGCTTTTTGCATCTCATCTTCAACGTTATACAGATCAAAAATAGGGCGCTCCCCGGGATAATACTCCAGGCGATCTGCTATTTCAGGGACGAGGGCTTGTGAAAACTCTTGGGCTTTTTGAAAGGTTTCGCGGGAGTCAATTCGCACACGCTCAATACCCGCTTGAGTCATATCGCGCAGCGCACGCATGTTGAGCGGTAGATCTTCGTATACCGCCGAGGGCACCTTCGCTTTCTTGGTCTTCTCCTGCACCGCCTGCCACAGGCGTTTGAGGAACTTAACATCCGCGATCAGTTCGTTCTCAGAGGCGCCTTCAGCAACTGTGCGCAAGATAAAACCTGCAGGCTCCTGCCCTTCCTCCTCGCTAGCAATACTTGCTTGAAGGATTGAACGCAAACGGTCACGCTCTTCTGGGTCTTCAATACGTTGCGATACGCCAACATGACTGCTGCCCGGCATGTAAACCAGATAACGGGAGGGTATAGAAAGGTGTGTAGTGAGACGCGCGCCTTTCGTGCCGATAGGGTCTTTCGTGACCTGAACCACCAGCGACTGCCCCTCTTTCAAGACATGTGAGATCGATAAGCTACTTTTGTCTTCTGGCAACTCACCTTGAGCAACAACATCTTCCACATGAATGAAGGCAGCGCGCTCTAGGCCAATTTCAACAAAGGCTGCTTGCATTCCGGGTAACACCCGCACCACCTTACCTTTGTAGATATTGCCCACGATACCGCGTCGCGCCGTTCGCTCGACATAGATCTCCTGCGGCATCCCATTTTCGATGACAGCAACGCGGGTTTCCATCGGAGTAAAATTGATTAAGATCTCTTCGCCAATACTTGCTGCCACAACTCTGTCCTATGTAGAAAAAGCTTCTATTTCTGCCAAACTTGGAGTCCGGCCCGCGTTAAGAGTTCAGCCGTCTCACACAGCGGTAAGCCGACAACTCCAGTATAACTGCCTTGGATATTAGTTACGAAAACAGCACCTAGCCCCTGTATGCCATATCCACCGGCCTTATCGCATGGTTCCTCGGTATCCCAGTAGCGCTCGCACTCTTCCATTGAAAGCACACGAAATGTCACCTGTGTTGTCACCACACGAGCATAAACACCGTTAACCGTGGCTAGCGCAATTGCCGTCATCACTTGGTGCGTTCGCCCCGAGAGACGCTGCAGCATGGAAGTTGCATCCGCACGATCAAGTGGCTTGCCAAGAATCTGCCCATCCACCGTCACCGTTGTATCCGAGCCTAACACGGGCAGGCCTTCCGTACACTGAAAGCCCGCTAGCGCTTTCTCTTGCGCCAGACGAAGTACGTAATCGCGCGCAGATTCATCAGCCAATGGCGTTTCATCAATATCCACTGGCGCCACACTAAACGTCACACCAATCTGAGCAAGTAACTCACGTCGGCGCGGCGACGCTGATGCCAAAACAAGTGTCAAGATGACCTCCTAACAATCAGGATACATGCAAAGCGCGCCGAATTCCGCGCAAGACAACAAAGACCCACGGCCAGATCAGCGCACTCATTACCGCAGGTAGGAGAATCACCAACCCTTGCCCCGACTCGCCTGAGAACGACTGAATCCAGCGAAATACCAACTGGTTGATCCCCACCAAGACAAGCACCATCATAGCTTGTTGCCAAATCGGAAACATGCGCAGGCGCTTGTGTAAAATCAATGTGATAAACGCCACTATCGTCAGCGCTAGCGCATTCATACCGAGTAAGCTCCCTTTGAGAACATCAAGAGCAAGGCCTGCCAGCCATGCCATGCCAATCCCAAAGCGATGAGGTAAAGCCATTACCCAGTAGATAACAATCATAGCCACCCACTCAGGGCGCCACCAAGCAAGAGAATCAGGTAACGGGAACTGACTGAGCAAGAACCCAACAATCAGGGTGCCCACGACGATTAAAATACCGGAGCGGCGCTCACTCATTGTGCAGCTGCCTCAGATGGCGTCGGGATATTGGGTTCAGCTGGTTCAACCATCAGCAGGTAACGGCTCTTATCCAAACGCGCAGTTGGGGTTGCCTTCACAACCGAAAAGGGTTTACCAGGGTCACGTACCACACTCGCTACCCGAGCCACTGGATAGCCATGCGGGAAGCGCCCGCCAAGGCCAGAGGTCACAAGCAGATCCCCCTCTTGGATATCTGCAGTATCCGGCACATGTTCAAGCTCAAGTTCGCCCAGCTTACCTTTGCCAATGGCGATGGTACGAAGACCGTTGCGGTTTACCTCAACAGGCAGGGCATGGCGCGCATCGGTAATTAGCATCACTCGCGATGTATAGGGTGCGACATCAATCACCTGCCCTAATACACCACCCGCATCCAGTACGGGTTGACCGAGAAAAGCGCCCTCTTCCTCACCCTTCCCGAGAATAATTTGGTGCTGGAATGGATCGGGATTTACACCAATCAACTCAGCTAGGTGCACTTCATTTTCAACGCGATTCTTCGCATTCAATAGCGCACGCAAGCGTTTGTTCTCTGATATCAACGCATCCATCTGCTGCACTCGCTCATCGAGCACAACCACATCGGAGCGCAGCATCGCATTCTCTTTCACCAGAGCACGCTTGCTGACCAGTACATCTGATAAGTCATCTGCCACGCGTGTCGGTAGATCCACTAGCCACTGCACTGGCGTTAATACCAGCGCCAAGACATTGCGCACATCGCGTGTTTTTGACTGATTGAGGTCGCCTAGGATAAAAACAAAAGCAAGAACGACAAGAAAAAGGAAGAAAAGGCGGGGAATCCCGCCTTTAAAAATTGGACTCATTCAGAAGCCTCCTTCTGAATGTTTAGTATCGTTGTCCGCATGCACACCTCACCGAATTACTCAGACGTGAGCAACTCGAAAGCATGCTTGTCTAACAACTCCAGCGCACGGCCACCGCCTCGTGCCACGCAAGTCAGCGGATCTTCAGCCAGAATCACAGGTAAGCCTGTCTCTTCGCTGATGAGACGATCAATGTCACGCAGCATTGAACCACCACCTGTCAATACGATACCGCGCTCAGCAATATCAGACGCCAGCTCTGGTGGGCACTGTTCCAGCGCGCTTTTTACCGCCTGCACGATCGCTGAGAGCGGCTCTTGCAAAGCTTCCAAAATTTCGTTGCTGTTGAGCGTAAAGCTACGTGGAATGCCTTCGGCTAAATTACGTCCACGCACATCGATCTCTAACACTTCGCTGCTTGGGTAAGCTGCGCCAATCTCTTGTTTGATGCGCTCTGCCGTTGCTTCACCAATCAAGCTGCCATAGTTACGGCGCACGTAGGTCACAATCGCTTCATCAAAGCGGTCACCACCGATACGAACAGATTCAGCATAGACAATGCCATTTAGAGAGATAACCGCGATTTCAGTTGTACCACCGCCGATATCGACCACCATCGAACCACTGGCCTCTTCAACCGGCAGTCCAGCACCAATAGCTGCGGCCATGGGCTCTTCAATGAGATAAACCTCACGGGCACCTGCACCTAGCGCAGACTCTTTAATCGCGCGGCGTTCAACCTGTGTCGATTTACAAGGAACGCATACCAATACACGCGGGCTAGGTGATAGGAAGCTGTTATCGTGCACTTTGCTGATAAAGTACTGCAGCATCTTTTCCGTAACGTGGAAGTCGGCGATAACGCCGTCTTTCATAGGACGAATAGCCGTAATATTGCCCGGTGTTCTACCCAGCATGCGTTTCGCATCTGCACCAACGGCCGCAACCGACTTTTGATTACCTGTTTGGCGAATCGCGACAACCGATGGCTCATCTAACACAATGTCTTTGTCGCGAACAAAAATCAGCGTATTTGCTGTACCCAGATCGATAGAAAGGTCGCTGGAAAAAAGACCTCTGATTTTCTTAAACATGCTGAATGGAAACCTTAAAGAGTTACAGGTATAGCTGATATATTTTAAAAACACGTAACTCTAACAATGGCAGGGTTTTAGGGCAAGAAACAAATATGGTAACTTACGCCTTTACGCGCAACTTACTCAGATATAAGTCAATGGAACACCTATGGCTCTAAATAGAACCGATGTAGAAAAAATCGCCCATCTTGCAAGATTGCAGATTGAGGAGAGCGACGTTCAAGCCTATGCGGACAACCTGTCGAACATCCTTGATCTGGTTGATCAGATGCAGTCGGTGGACACAACGGATGTTTCACCGCTAGCCCATCCTCTTGATGCAGTGCAGCGCTTGCGCGCTGATGTCGTGACCGAAGAGAACCAACGCGAGGCATTGCAAAGCGCAGCACCTGCGGTAGAGAACGGTCTCTTCCTTGTCCCGAAAGTTATCGAATAATTGTTACTGCCTGCCGATTTAGGATACCAACATCATGCACAATAAAACTCTGGCCGAACTGGCTCAAGGGCTCGAGCAGGGCGACTTCAGCAGTGTAGAGCTGACCCAAGCCTATCTGGATCGTATCGAGAGCCAAGATAGCAAATACAATAGTTACATCACCGTCACACCTGAACTTGCTTTGGAGCAAGCAGCGGCGGCGGATACTGCGCGCCAATCAGGAAATGCAGGCCCGATGACCGGCATCCCTGTTGCTCACAAAGATATCTTCTGTACCCAAGGCGTGCGCACCAGTGCCGGCTCAAAAATGCTGGACAACTTTATCTCGCCATACGATGCGACGGTGATTCAAAAGTTTAACGCCGCAGGCTGCGTCT
Source organism: Neptunomonas marina (assembly GCF_004005935.1). Lineage (GTDB taxonomy): Bacteria > Pseudomonadota > Gammaproteobacteria > Pseudomonadales > Balneatricaceae > Neptunomonas > Neptunomonas marina. The sequence continues at coordinate 189,648 of NZ_SACQ01000004.1, forward strand.
CGTTGGGTAAAACCAATATGGATGAGTTCGCGATGGGCTCCTCAAATGAGTCGAGCTTTTATGGCGCCGCTCGCAACCCTTGGCATACCGACCACGTACCCGGTGGCTCGTCTGGCGGCTCGGCCGCGGCCGTTGCAGCAGACCTAGCACCCGCGGCAACAGGCACAGACACTGGTGGCTCTATCCGTCAACCATCAGCGTTTTGTAACCTCACCGGTTTGAAACCTACCTACGGCCGCGTCTCACGCTTTGGCATGATCGCATACGCCTCCTCGCTCGACCAAGGCGGGCCGATGGCAAAAACGGCGCAAGATGCAGCGATGATGTTAAATGTGATGGCAGGCGTTGATCCGATGGACTCAACCAGCGCAGACCACCCTGTCGCTGATTACACGGCCAACCTCGAGCAGCCGCTAAGCGGCTTGAAGATCGGCCTACCAAAAGAGTTCTTCAGCGATAGCCTAAACCCAGAGATCGCAGCACTGATCCAAGGCGCGGTTAAAGAGTATGAAGCGCTTGGAGCAACCGTCAAAGAGATCAGCCTGCCAAATACAGCGCTCTCTGTGCCAGCGTACTACATCATTGCGCCAGCAGAAGCGTCGTCTAACCTATCGCGCTTTGATGGCGTGCGTTACGGCCATCGTTGTGATGAGCCGAAAGACCTTGAAGATATGTACAAGCGCACCCGTGGTGAGGGCTTCGGAACCGAAGTCAAACGCCGCATTATGGTGGGCACTTATGCACTCTCTGAAGGTTTTTACGATGCGTATTACAAAAAGGCACAGCAGATTCGCCGTCTTATCCAGCAAGATTTCGTACGCGCCCTCTCGGAGGTTGATGTGATCATGGGGCCAACTACGCCGTCCCCGGCCTTCCGACTCGGTGAAAAAACATCCGACCCTGTCGAGATGTATATGGAAGATATCTTCACGCTTTCACTGAACCTTGCTGGCTTGCCAGGTATGTCTATCCCATGCGGTTTCAGTAACGGTTTACCCGTTGGTCTACAGATCATTGGTAACTACTTCGCTGAAGAGAAACTACTGAACGTAGCCCATAAGTACCAGCAGGCAACTGACTGGCATACACGCAAGCCAGAAGGCATTTGAGAGGAGCGATAAAATGGAATGGGAAGCTGTTATCGGGCTTGAGATCCACGCTCAGCTCGCAACCAACACTAAAATATTCTCCGGCGCTAGCACAGCGTTTGGCGCTGAGCCAAACACGCAAGCATGTGCCGTTGACCTTGCATTACCGGGTACACTGCCGGTCTTCAACGAAAGCGCGCTGCGCATGGCCGTCATGTTTGGTACGGCCATCGATGCACACATCGGCAAAGTATCGGTTTTTGACCGCAAAAACTATTTCTATCCTGACCTGCCCAAGGGATACCAAACGAGCCAGCTGTTCTACCCGATCGTTGGCGAAGGTCACGTTGACATTGAGCTTAGCGACGGCTCAACTAAGCGCATTGGTGTAACACGTGCTCACCTAGAAGAGGATGCGGGTAAATCTTTACACGAAGACTTTGCCAACATGACCGGCATTGATCTTAACCGTGCAGGAACGCCGCTTTTAGAGATCGTATCTGAACCTGATATGCGCTCTGCCGAAGAGGCGGTTGCGTATGTGAAGAAGATCCACTCGATCGTAACCAACTTGGGTATCTGCGATGGCAATATGGCAGAGGGTTCCTTCCGCTGTGACTGTAACGTATCCGTGCGCTACAAAGGTGAAGAGGCGTTCGGTAACCGCACCGAAACCAAGAACATCAACTCTTTCCGCTTCATCGAGAAAGCCATTAAAGGCGAGATCGAGCGCCAAATCGATCTATTAGAAGATGGCGGCACAATCACTCAAGAAACACGCCTGTACGACGCAGACAAAGACGAGACGCGCTCCATGCGCAGCAAAGAGGAAGCTAACGACTACCGCTACTTCCCTTGCCCAGATCTGCTGCCAATCGTTATTGACGATGATTACATTGGTGCAGTTCGCGATAGCCTGCCTGAGATGCCAGATGCGCGCCGCGCTCGATTTGTCGAAACCTATAGCTTGTCTGAGTACGACGCGGGTGTGCTATCGAACTATAAGTCGCTATCAGACTACTTTGAGACTGTCGTTGAGCAATCTGGCGACGCTAAGCTGTCGGCGAACTGGGTGATGGGTGAGCTTTCTAAACACCTCAACCAAAACGATACCGATATCACCGCAAGTCCCGTTTCCGCTGCAAACTTAGGCGGTCTGCTAAAACGCATCAAAGACAACACAATCTCTGGCAACATCGCCAAGAAGGTGTTCGAAATCATGTGGGCAGACGGCGGCACTGCGGATGAAGTGATCGAGGCAAAAGGCCTCAAACAAGTGACCGACACGGGCGCAATCGAGAAGATGGTCGAAGAGGTCATCGCGGCGAATACCGCTCAAGTGGAGCAGTATAAGGCCGCACCGGTTGAGAAACGCGGCAAAATGGTCGGCTTCTTTATGGGGCAAGTGATGAAGGTTTCTGGCGGTAAAGCCAACCCTGGCCAAGTACAAGGCCTGCTGAAACAGAAACTCGATGCACTCTGTGATTAACAGAACACGCTAGTACGAAGCCGGCAACTCGCCGGCTTTTTTGTCCATCCGTAAAAAAGGTAATTAAAAACCGACAAAAACCAACTATATTGTGAGTAACATCAGCCAGTTAACTGTAGGTTTAACTCCTAGCGTCGATAATAAGTTAAATACAAGACAACACCGAAGGTGTCTCGCTAGAGAGCGCAGCGTAGTTTTATCGCTCCCATAGCGGTTAGGAATATATGGTATGAAAAACTACAAAGTACTTTTTGTTGGCTCTCCAGGCTCAGGTAAAACGACCGCGATCCGCTCACTTAGCGAGATAGATGTGGTTGATACTGATGCTAACGTCTCCGACGCAGTCATTCAGCGCAAGCGCACCACAACCGTTGGCATGGACTATGGCCGGCTCCAGCTAAACGATAACGCAACATTACAGATGTACGGCACACCGGGGCAAGAGCGCTTTAAGTTCATGTGGGACTTAATGATGACCGACCTCGCTGCCGATGCTAACGCACTCATTTTGCTGGTCGACAATACCCGGAACTACCCGTTTAAGGATATCGACTTTTATCTCAGCGAGTTTTGGGACTACATTGTTCAGCGCCATTTCGTGATCGCGGTAACGCGCTCCGACCTTGATGACTCACCATCAGAAGCCGACTACCTCAATCGCATGAAAGAAAAGGGGATCTTTGCCCCAGTCACCTTTATCGATGCACGAAAATCCATGCATGTACTTGATCTCGTCGCCTCTGCCATCCGCCACGATGCCAATGACGTGGACTGGAGTGACGTCTCTTATAAAGTCGCTATGCAAGAGTTCGAGCGGCGTAACCCAGAGCCCGGATCAGCTCAGTTTGAGTGGCTGCTGCGCACCAAAGATGTTCCTAAAATTTCCTCAACAGATGCAGCCATGAATGTGCATGGGGTATTGGGCGCTAGCCAGTTCGACAGTGCAGGCAAAATGATCGGTACCACCATCGGCAACCCCGATTACCACCAGCTGTTTGATCGGCTGCAAACCACAGCTCAACAGATTGAGGCTAATGACACCGAACTGGTGGTCAAAAGCTTATCATTGCACGGCAGCAATCAAGACTCGGTATCCTTGTTTCGGGAACATGATCAAGGGCTTGGATTAGTTTCTAAGCCCAACTTATCGGTCACCCAAGTCCGCAATCAAGCAGACGACATCATGCAATGGAGTGAACATGTCTCAGTTACTTAAGAAGCTCGAGCGGATGTCTGGTGCCAAAATGAGCGCCATTGTTATGTCTGGACGCCCCGTTGTTTCGACCTTTAATGCGGAACAACAGCGATTATTAGAGCTAAGTAAAACAACCTGCGAGCAGTTACTCACCGACAGTGAGCAGCTGCACATTGTCACCGTTGAGGACGAAGAGACCGCCAGCTTTGATGAAGTCCATATGCAGGTCAATAGCGACTATGTTTTTGGCCTTCGGCTCAATCAGCGCGCCCTTTTTATCAGCATTGCCGATTCACGTAGTGACCTGCTCAAAACGCAAAAGACACTGCGCTCGGCACGTCGTGTGCTCAATAAGTTTGTCGATTCTGTTATAGCTCAGCGTAAAAGCTCGTGAATAAAGTGGTAGTGAGTACGGACTGGGCAGAGAGCTTCCCTTATGTCGCCAAGCACGACGCAAAGGTACTGGTACTAGGTTCAATTCCCGGCCAAGCCTCACTCAAACAAGTGCAATACTATGCGCACCCGCGTAACGCTTTTTGGCCGATTATGCAGGCATTATTAGGGCTGCCCAGCGAACTCGACTACACCGACCGGCTCACAGCTCTCAAAGAGCAAAAGGTTGCCTTGTGGGATGTGGCGCATCAGTGTCATCGCCCCGGCAGCCTAGACAGCCGCATCGACCAGCAAACGGTTGTACCCAATGCGATTGAGGCGTTTCTAGCGAATCACCCAGACGTTGAGCTGATTGCTTTTAACGGCCAAGCAGCGAGCAAGCTGTTCAAGCGCCACTTCCCAGCACTGGTGAAGAGCGATCTAATTCAACAGGTCACACTGCCCTCCACCAGCCCAGCACATGCATCATTATCCTTTGCAGAGAAGCTAGAAGCATGGCAAGTTATAGCGAAATATCTTTAAGTGCAGGAGTCACACTATGCATAAAGTCGCTACCTTCGCCGCAGGTTGCTTTTGGGGGATAGAAGCAAAATTCTCAGCGCTTGATGGTGTCATCGAAACCGAGGTTGGCTACATGGGCGGCCAACAAGACAACCCTGACTACAAAGCCGTTTGCACCGACCAAACCGGCCATGCCGAGGTTGTTCAAGTGCAATATGATGAGCAGAAGATCAGCTACGAGCAACTTCTCGCAGCGTTTTGGGCCATGCACGACCCAACAACGCTAAACCGACAAGGACCTGATGTAGGCTCCCAATACCGCTCGGCTATCTTTTATCACGATGAGACGCAACAACAAGAAGCAACTCAAAGTAAAAGCTACATGGATCAATCAGGCGCTTTCAGCGCTCCGATCGTGACTCAGGTGGTGCCTGCAGCCACCTTCTGGCGCGCCGAAGAGTATCACCAACAATATTTGGCAAAACGAGGCTTAGGCAGCTGCAGTATTTAGCCCTGTAATGAGGAGCGGCCAAGCCCTGTTTTTGGTTGCTCACTCCCCTCTCTTTTGCGCTCTTCGCGCGGCGTTACACCATAGTGATTACGATAAGCCGTACTAAAATAGGAAGCGCTCGAAAAACCACAGGCTAAGCCGATCTGTAGAACTGTTTTATCGCTTTGGCGCAATAGCTGCCTAGCATGCTCCAAGCGCAGATCAAGATAGTATTTAGAAGGTACGGTCTGCAGATGCTTCTTGAAAAGACGCTCTAAATGCCGCCGCGACACACCAACATGGTGGGCAAGATCATCCGTTGATAGTGGCTCCTCGATGTTAGCTTCCATCAAGGTTACCGCTTCGATCAGCTTCGGCTGGTTCGCGCCGATACGCGCTTTTAAGGGTATCCGCTGTTGCTCTTGCGAGCTGCGCATCCGCTCGTAGACAAACTGCTCAGACACCGACGCGGCCAACTCTAAGCCATGTTCTTGCCCGATAAGAAACAGCATCATATCCATCGCGGCCGTGCCACCGCTACAGGTGTAACGATCACCGTCGATCTCAAACAAGTTATTGGTGACTTGAGTGCTTGGAAACTCTTCTCGTAAGCTCGCTAAATCCCACCAGTGGATGGTGGCGCGGAAATTATTCAGTAACCCCGCACACGCTAGCAAATATGAACCTGTTCCGATACCACCAAACGCCATACGCGCGTTACCTTGGCGGCGCAGCCAGCCGATGATCGCTTCGTTTCCGGTGCGCGCAATGGGGCTCGCACCGCAGACAAAGATCGCATCGAGTTCAGGTAGATCGCCCAAGCTATGATCCACCAACGTTTTGATCCCAAAGCTGCTCGATACAGCATCGCCGTCATGGCTGATCAACGTCGTCTCGTAGAACTCCTCACCGGTAATCCAGTTTGCCATCCGCAGTGACTCTACCGCGGAGGAGAACGCTATCAGCGAAAAGTTGGGTAGCAGCAAAAAACCGAACCTTTTGGGTGCTGGTTTTCTGGCCTGCGTGGCATGTTTTCCCGTTGCCAACTCAAAAGCCTCACATTGTTTCATTTAGGTGCACATTTAGTGCGTAAGGATACTCAGCTGTACCGCCTAATACCTTAGTCACAGAGATAAATGTCAGCTTAGCGCAACTTCGTGTCGCGCTACAGAAATTATTGCTCTGTTTTCAAGGGCCTTTTTTACTGATACTGGTTATATAGCGATGGCAAGCCCTAAATAGTTTTGAAATTGCGGCATTGCTTAAAAAATAATCGGACATAACGCCAACGATCCGATCGATACAATAAGAGGAGTTACCCATGTCACAACCTACTGTTGACCGCGCACTGTTTGATCAGGTGATGGTACCTAACTACAACCCGCAACAGATGGTTCCTGTGCGCGGCCGCGGTTCGCGTGTTTGGGATCAAGCGGGTAACGAATATATCGACTTCGCCGGCGGCATTGCTGTAAACGCGCTAGGCCACTGCCATCCTGAACTGGTCGCAGCACTTAAAGATCAAGCAGACGAGTTATGGCACCTCAGTAATACGTTCACCAATGAGCCGGCTTTGCGTCTTGCAAAGCAGCTCACAGACAACACCTTTGCCGACAAAATCTTCTTCTGTAACTCCGGCGCAGAAGCGAACGAAGCAGCTTTTAAACTGGCGCGTAAGTTTGCCTATGACAACTTCGGCCCAGAAAAGAATGAAATCATCTCCTTCAAGCAAGGCTTCCATGGCCGTACGCTGTTCACAGTCTCTGTTGGCGGCCAACCTAAGTACCGTGAAGGCTTTGAGCCAGCACCCGGTGGCATCACCCACGTTCCATTCAACGATATTGAAGCGCTCAAGGCAGCAATCTCAGACAAAACCTGCGCCGTTGTTATGGAGCCAATTCAAGGTGAAGGTGGCGTTATCCCAGCGGATCCAGACTTTGCTAAGGCGGTGCGCGAGCTATGTGATGCCAATAACGCCCTGCTGGTTTTCGACGAAATCCAAACAGGTGTCGGCCGTACAGGTGAGCTTTACGCCTACATGGGTCTTGGCGTAACACCCGATATCCTGACCTCAGCAAAAGCTCTGGGTGGTGGCTTCCCGATTGGTGCCATGCTGGCAACAGACCGCGTTGCGCCAAGCTTGGGCTTTGGTACGCACGGTAGCACCTATGGCGGCAATCCACTGGCATGTACGGTGGCTGATAAGGCCCTTAGCTTGATCAACTCAAAAGAGGTTCTAGGCGCTGTTGCAGAGAAAAATGCGCTGTTTATCGAAGAGCTGAATAAGATCAACGCTAAGCACAATATTTTTTCCGAAGTGCGCAGCGGCGGTTTGCTAATTGGTGCAGAGCTTGTGGAAGCGTGGCATGGCAAAGCAGCTCAGTTCCTAGCTGCTGCACGTGAAGAAGGCTTGATGATTCTGGTTGCGGGACCAAAAGTGATCCGCATGACACCTTCATTGATTATTCCAGATGAAGATATCCGCGAAGGTATGGAAAAGCTAGAGCGCGCCATTGCACGCGTACTGGCAGCCTAACCCCTGAAAAATGCGGTAGCCCAGACGGGTTACCGCAGCGCTTTTGCCGCAAATTCTGCTATTCTTTCCTTATTAATCAACCACTCATAGCGGATAGCAGGGATGAACAACGCGATCAAGGTAGCCATCATCGCACTTTTAGCCATTGGAGCCTTACAGTGGTTCCGCGTTAGCGCCCCTCTTAATACGGCTCAAACGGCTAACCCTCCCACGTCCGTACCGCCAACAAAGGTCTACTACCTCTCAGAGCGCGATGCGAAGGGACTATCGATTATTGCCAACGCCATGGCTCTGGCTGCACCACTTAAAGCCGCAGCAACGGCATACCTAGCCAGTCACGACGAGCTTGCTACGTCTAATGCGCAGGTGGGCTTCCCCAAGCCCGAAAGCTACACAAACCGCTTTATCCGCAGTGCTGGCATCACTGCAAGCGGTGATATTCTCGTGATACTGAATAAAAGCTCAGGATTTGAAGGTGCTTCAATCACCCTGCGTCCAGAAGAGAATCAGCACGCAATGCTAATCGAGTGGAGTTGCTTCTCAACCAATATAAAAGGGCTAGAGTCGGTCATGCAGTGCCCGTACCGCCCAGCAGACTAGCTCACCACCCAATGTTGCTGAGCCCATGCTTGGCGCTCACCACTCTCCAAAAAGCTCCATGCCACAAAGCGGCTAATCTTATTACCCTGCGCCATTGGGACGGTTCTCACCTCTGCCGCACCGGCCTTTTTAAGCGCCTGATACAGCCCATTAAGATGCTCCTTTTTCGCCACCAGCGTGCTAAACCACAAGCATTGCTCGGCAAAGTCTCTGCTCTCAAACGCCATACGCTGAACAAAAAGCGCCTCGCCACCAGTGCACCACAACTCATGATTCTGGCCACCAAAGTTAAGTGCTGTGCTTGGCTGCTCTTTCGGCAGCGGGGAGCGTTTGCGGTTACGTTTAAGATTACGAGCTTTGCGCTGAGTACCAGCATTGGCCTCCTCTGCAGAGCTATGAAAAGGCGGGTTGCATAGCGTGACGTCCACCCGCTCGTGCGGTTTAATCACCCCGTTGAAGTAAGCACTTGGGTCCGTTTGTAAACGGCAATCAACAAGCGGTTTTAAGCGCCGGTTAGACGCCACAATCACCTTTGCCACCTGCAGAGCATCGTTTGCAATATCACTTGCGATAAATTTCCACCCATACTCAGCACTGCCTAAAATGGGGTAGATGCAGTTAGCGCCTGTGCCGATATCCAGAACCGATACCCGCTTGCCCACCGGCGTACGCCCACCATTATCTTTGGCTAACAGGTCTGCCAGATAGTGAAGATAATCGACTCGGCCCGGTACCGGAGGGCATAAGAACCCTTCTGGTAAGTCCCACATAGGCGTATCGTAATAAGCCGCCAGCAGAGCTTTATTCAACAACTTAACCGCACTGGGGTCGCCAAAGTTCAGGGTTAATCCGCCGCGCGGGCTTGGCAATAACTTATCTCGAAGCTCAGGTACCACTCTCACTAATGTATCAAAGTCATACTCGGCGCGATGAATATTACGTGGATGCAACTGCACCTTCTCGGTGTGGGGGGACTTGGTGGACATGAAAACGAGTCTCGGCATTGAGCAAACAGATCGCTCTATCATACCATGTCGTAACGATATACGGCGCGTTGCGGCGAAACCAAACGGAACTCACGCCACAATAGCACCTCATATAAGCGCCGCATCAACGCCACGGAAGATAGTTACCTAATGAAGCTAAATGTGATTAAACACTCTCTTTTTTTGCTTGCTAGCATCGTTATCATGGCAGGCTCAGTTCATGCACACGCCGACAACGCACTTGAGCGCTACCTAGCGGAGGTCTCCCGCAGCAGCAAAAACGCAGTCTTTGCTGAGGGCACTCGTTATCGCGATCCCATCGCAATTCGCGAAGATACCGCCTTGGTGCCCGCCTCGACTCTCAAGGTGCTAACCGCATACCTTGCGATTAAACGCTGGGGGTTACGGCACCGCTTCACGACTGAGTTCTATCTGGCGGACAACACGCTGTGGATAAAAGGCCTCGGAGATCCCTATCTCACCTCAGAAGAGCTAGACATTATTGCCACCCAGCTTCGCAAGCGCCACCCGCTCGCGATTAAGGCGATCGCCGCCGATAACACCTACTTCCCAGATATCCAATTGGATGGTCAAGGCGATAGCGACAACCCCTACGATGCCATAAACGCAGCGCTTTCTTTAAATTTCAATAGCTTAAAGTTCAAGCGCAACAACGGGAAGATCGTTTCGGCGGAACCGCAAACCCCCACCACCACAACGACACGCACGGTGGGTAGCAACTACCGGTTAACCAATGGAAAATCGGTACGTATCTCGCTTCCCGGTGATCGCGATAGTGCAGCACGCTACTTCGCAGAAGTCTTAGCGCAAAAACTCACCAACCAGCCGGTGCCTGTCAAAGTGGCCTCGGTGCCACCGGGAGCGCGGCTGATCTATCGTCACCGCAACAGCCATACACTCGAAGAGGTATTGGTTGGTATGCTCAAGTATTCCAACAACTTTATCGCCAACCAACTCTTCCTGATGATGGGCCACAACGGTCGCACCCGCCAAGTCTCTTTAGAAGCCGCTCAACAGTATGTGCAAACCCAAAGCGAGATTACGTTTGGCTGGCCATCACTGGCCATCTTCGAGGGCGCAGGTTTATCACGCCAAAACCGCCTAAGCGCTCAGCAATTGATCGACATTCTCGAGGTATTTAGACCATGGCGGCATCTACTGCCTGCGCATAATGGCAAAGTGCGCGCCAAAACCGGAACGCTCAGCGGCGTGCGCACCTATGCAGGCTACTATCAAGATCAAGATGCACAGTGGCGCTCATTTGCGCTGCTGCTGAACAAACCCATCACTTATCGCTTTCGCTACCGCTTTGCCGAATCGCTGGCACATTGAGCCGATGAAACCGGTTACCGAACCCACGGTCTAAACGATGGACACAAGGAGGATACGATGCTGACCACCATTGCACATTACGATTATCCCCATGAAGCCCATATTGCCCGAGCCAAGCTAGAATCAGAGGGGATACCCGCGGTACTGGCCGATGAGCAAACCATCACCATGCAGTGGCTTTATGCCCAAGCCTTGGGTGGTGTAAAACTGCAAGTTCCCGCTTCAGCCGCCGAGACAGCACTGGCCCTGCTGGCAGAGGATCGCTCCCATGCCGTGGACCAAGAGCAAGGCATCACCAGTGATGACCTCTGCCCGGCCTGCCAAAGCCGCCACCTATCGACCCATACCAAGGGAAAGCGTGTCGCTTTTCTCGTATTCCTTGGTTTGGACTTTCCCTTATTCCCCGTAAGTCACTATCGCCAATGTGATGACTGCGGGCATATCATCCCCTCATCCACGGAAAACACAGCACAGTAAAGCACGGTTGACAGCACGCAACGCACTTTACTTATTACGACACTCGCACCACCTGCAAGGTCGCATTAGCTAAAATTTCATAAAATCGCCGCGCTTAGACCCGCTTTTTAGGTCCGAATTCTTAAAACAAGGTCGCATGGACGACAGCAGTCACCCTTTTTCTCACCAATAATGTTGGTATGAGAGAAAAGGATAGGACGATGAACGCAGACTTTGCACCTTGGTTAGACTGGATCGACAGCCAACAAGATACGATGTTGGCTCGCACAATCGCACTTGCTGAGATCAACTCAGGCAGCTTGAACTACGCAGGCGTCAACGCCGTGGGTAAACAGTTGATCGAATATGCAGCCAAACTAGAGGGGCATGTCGAAGTTTTGCCGGTGGCGCCCTATGAGTTTGTTAACGCCAGTGGCGATGTCGAGCAGACACCGCTAGGTGATGCCGTGCGGATCACGAAACGTCCTGAAGCACCGTTGCAGATATTTTTCTGCGGCCACATGGATACTGTTTTCCCGATCGACCACCCTTTCCAAACAATGACATGGCTCGATGACAACACCCTCAACGGACCGGGCGTAGCCGACCTAAAGGGTGGTTTAATGATCATGGTGACGGCGCTTGAAGCGTTAGAACGCTCGCCATGGGCTGATCAGATTGGCTGGGAAATTTTGTTTAACCCAGATGAAGAGATCGGCTCCCCCGGATCTGCTCAACTGATTGCCGACGCAGCAACCCGCGTCGATCTGGGTATGATCTACGAACCCTGTATGCCGGATGGCACGCTTGCCGGTGCGCGCAAAGGCAGCGGTAACTTTAGCCTTGTGGTGCGTGGTAAAGCCGCTCATGCTGGACGCGAGCACCATCTCGGCCGCAACGCGATTCGCGCCATGGCAGACTTTATCGCGGCGCTGGATGATCTCAATGGTCAGCGTGAAGGCGTCACCATCAATCCCGGCTTTATCGAAGGCGGCGGCGCGGTCAATATTGTGCCGGATCTTTGTTTATCACGTTTCAACATCCGCCTAGAGCGCCCTGAAGATGAGCAGTGGTGCCTAGATAACATTGCGAGCATTCTCAACGAGATCAACGGCCGCGATGGCATCAGCGCGGAACTACATGGCGGTTTTGGCCGCAAACCCAAAGTGCTCACACCCGCTAACCAAAAGCTATTTGAGCTTGCCAAATCCTGTGGCGCAGAGTTGGGTATGACGATTGAATGGAAGCCAACTGGCGGCTGTTGCGATGGCAATAACCTAGCTGCGGCAGGCATTCCCAATATCGATACGCTGGGCGTGCAAGGTGGCAAAATTCACTCCAGTGATGAGTACATGCTGGTTGATAGCCTCTCCCAAAGAGCGCGCTTGAGCGCACTGATGCTGATGCGTCTGGCGACCGACACCGATCTTAGCTGGCTGAAGGAGCGCTAAATGCTCATTATTCGCCCCCTCGCTTATCCCGACCTGCCCGCCCTTGAGCGGCTAGCCATCGTTTCAGGTGGCAGCATGACCACGCTGCCCGCTAACCGAGATCACCTGAATGAACTGATCATGCGCACGCAAAACTCAATGCGCAAAGCGGTAGAGCAGCACCATGACGAAAGCTATCACTTTGTGATGGAAGATACGGAGCATGGCGAGATAGTTGGTGTTTGCGGTATTGATGCCAGCGTCGGTCTCAATGGCCCATTTTATAGCTATCGCATGGAGGAGGTTGTCCACGCCTCCAGCGAACTGCAAATTCATAACAGAGTGCCAGCGCTGCATTTGTGCCAAGACTACACGGGCTCAGCACGCCTTTGTACGCTGTTTTTAGATGGCGAACACCGCAACGAAACCAACTTGCAGCTGCTCTCGCGCTCACGCTTGCTCTTTATTGCCCAGCACCGCCAACGTTTCGCAAACCGTTTGATCGCCGAACTACAGGGTGTCGCCGATGAGCAGAACCGATCACCCTTCTGGGAATCGCTGGGAAGCCACTTCTTCAGCATGGACTTCACCAAGGCCAACTACCTAACGGGGATCAATTCTAAGGGGTTCATCGCCGACCTGATGCCCCACTACCCCGTCTATGTGCCGCTCCTAAGCCAAGAAGCACAGCACGCGCTGGGACAACCGCGCCCGGATATGGCCCCCGTGAAAGCCTTGCTTGAGCGTGAAGGCTTTGTCTATCGAAACTATGTCGATATTTTCGATGCAGGCCCAACACTCGAGAGCCGTGTGGATGCGCTACATAGCATCACGACAAGCCAACTGTGTACGCCAGCGATCACCACTCAGCGCGACGCCACTGCGCTACAACAGGTGCTCGTAGCGAATACCGAGACCGCAGCGTTTCGCTGCATTCTCACCGAACTCGATCCAGCACAGCCGACGTTGCTACAAGCTGAAGCCGACGCGCTTCAACTAACGCCCGGTGCGGCGGTGCGTTTAGTCGCCGTATAGCGATTCAAAAAACGATAAACAGGCCCAAGTTGGGCTGCATCGACATAACAATAGGAGAACATTGCAACGATGATGGTTGTTCGTCCCATTCAAGCTGAAGATCACGCTGCCCTGCGGGAACTCGCACGTAACACAGGCACCGGCTTCACATCTTTGCAGGATAACGATGAGCAGGTTGCAGCGAAACTCGAAGCAGGCTTAGCCGCTTTTGATGCCGCAACTCCGCTAGAGGAAGCCCTATACCTGTTTGTCATGGAAGATACGGATACCGGTGATGTGGTTGGTATCTGCGGTATTGAATCTGCAGTTGGCCTCTCTGACCCTTGGTATAACTACCGTGTGGGGACGCTTGTCCACGCATCACGGGAGCTAAGCGTCTATAACCAGATCAGCACGCTAACGATCACCAATGACCACACCGGCTACTCTGAGTTGTGCACCCTGTTTTTGCTGCCCGAAGCACGGCACAGCAAGCACGGCTCGTTGCTGTCTAAATCGCGCTTTATGTTTATGGCGGAGTTCCCGCAGCGTTTCAGCGAGCACGTTATCGCCGAAATGCGCGGTTACTCGAAAGACAGTGTTTCGCCATTTTGGGAGGGTTTGGGCCGCCACTTTTTCTCGATCGATTTTGCCCAAGCCGATCAGCTCTCCTCCATGGATAAGATCTTTATTGCGGAGCTGATGCCAAAGAACACCATCTACACAAACTTGCTGCCTAAAGAGGCGCAAGAGGCGATTGGCAAAACGCACGAAAACACTACACCCGCACGACGTTTGCTGGAAAACGAAGGGATGCGCTACACCGGCTATATCGATATTTTCGATGGTGGCCCAACGCTGGAGGCGCGGGTCAACGATATTCGTGCCGTTCAAGAGAGCCAGTACGTCAAAGTTCATATCGATAGCGCTGAACCCGAGGGTGAGCTGTACCTCGTGAGTACCACGGATTTTGCTAGCTTCCGCTGCACCATGGCTCCTCTGACGCGCGTCAGCAACAACCTTATCAGCGTCACACCTGCTGTCGCTAGCGCCCTAAATGTAACCGAAGGCACCACCGTACGTATTGTACCGCTGTCCTCTGGAAGGAGATTCTAATCATGACATCATCACTTTTTATCAACGGCCAATGGGAACAAGGTGCCGGCGCCGCATTTAGCTCAATCAACCCAGCCACGGGCGAGGCAGTATGGCAAGGTCATGCAGCCAGCCCCGCTCAGGTTGACCAAGCCATTCAAGCCGCGCGTGACGCGTTCACCGCATGGGCAGACCTAAGCTTTGCCGAACGCTGCGAGCAAGTACAACGCTATGCGGACGAGCTAAAAGCCAACAAAGAGCTGATCGCAAAAACGATTGCCGCTGAAACCGGTAAGCCATATTGGGAAACATTGACTGAAGCGGCGGCCATGGCGGGCAAAATCGATATCTCGATTAAAGCCGCAACCGAGCGTACCGGCGAGCGTGAAAGCGATATGCCCGGCGCGAAAGCAGTGCTACGCCACAAACCCCACGGTGTGGTTGCCGTGTTTGGCCCATATAACTTCCCGGGTCATCTACCTAATGGCCATATCGTTCCAGCGCTGCTCGCAGGCAATACCGTGGTGTTAAAGCCCAGTGAACTAACGCCTCATGTGGCTCAGTTGATGGTGCAATTGTGGGAGAAATCGGGCCTACCGGCAGGCGTGCTGAACCTCGTTCAGGGCGAGAAAGAGACCGGTATCGCGCTGGCGCAACATGCGGGTATTGATGGCTTATTCTTTACCGGTAGCTCCCGTACGGGCCACATCCTGCACGAGCAGTTCGCAGGTCACCCCGGTAAGATTCTGGCGCTTGAGATGGGCGGCAACAACCCACTGATCATCGACGAAGTCGCAGACGTAAAAGCAGCTGTACACGAGACGATTCAATCAGCTTACATCACCTCAGGCCAACGCTGCACATGTGCACGCCGCCTCTTTGTTCCAGCAACGGAATGGGGAGACCGCTTCCTTGAGCAACTCACAAGCGCCGTGAGCCAGATCGAGGTGGGGGATGCATTCGCAGAGCCGGCACCCTTTATGGGGAGTTTAATCTCTGAAGCAGCCGCTGATGGTATGGTTGCAGCACAAGAAACGCTTCGCGAACTGGGTGCTCAATCGCTTGTTGAACTGACCAAGCTTAAAGCGGGTACAGGCTTAGTATCGCCGGGCTTAATTGATGTTACCGCTATCGCAGAACTGCCGGATGAGGAGTACTTCGGTCCATTGCTTCAGGTGATTCGCTACCGCGATTTCGATACCGCTATCGCTCAAGCAAACGCCACCTCCTATGGCCTATCCGCCGGTATCTTCAGCGACGATGAAGCCACCTATCAGCGTTTCTATCGCCGTATCCGTGCCGGTATTGTGAACTGGAACAAGCAACTGACCGGAGCCAGCAGCGCAGCGCCCTTTGGCGGCATTGGCGCCAGCGGGAACCACCGCGCGAGCGCTTACTATGCAGCCGACTACTGTGCTTACCCTGTAGCCGGTATCGAAGCTGATGCGCTCGCTCTGCCAGCGACGTTATCACCAGGACTTAAAATAGACTGAGGTGCGCCATGACACATGCAGTAGAAGCAAACTTTGATGGCTTAGTTGGCCCGACGCACAACTACGCGGGCCTGTCGTTTGGCAACGTTGCCTCAACACAGAATAGCGCCCAACTGTCTAGCCCTAAACAAGCGGCCCTGCAGGGCTTGGCGAAGATGAAAGCACTCCACGATATGGGGATGTTGCAAGGCGTGTTGGCACCTCAAGAGCGCCCTGATATTCATACTCTGCGCCGCTTAGGGTTCTCAGGTAGCGATGCGGATGTGCTGGCACAAGCCGCACGTCAAGCACCGCGTGTGCTGGCAGCCTGTTGCTCAGCTTCGAGCATGTGGACGGCCAACGCGGCCACCGTATCGCCCAGTGCAGATACCGTAGATGGCCGGGTGCACTTTACGCCCGCCAACTTGACGAACAAGTTCCACCGCTCGATTGAGCACAAGGTAACGGGCAATATCTTGCGCGCAACCTTTGCCGACAGCCAATACTTCGCGCACCATGATGCGCTGCCAGGTGTTGAGCACTTTGGAGATGAGGGTGCAGCAAACCACACCCGCTTCTGCCATGAATACGGCAATCAAGGGGTCGAGTTCTTCGTCTTTGGCCGTTATGCATTCGATGGCAGCAAACCGGCCCCAACCGTGTTTCCTGCACGCCATACCTACGAGGCATCAGAGGCGGTGGCGCGTTTACACGGGCTGGATCCAGACCATGTGGTGTATGCGCAGCAAAATCCGGCGGTCATTGATCAAGGCGTTTTCCACAACGACGTTATCGCGGTGGGCAATCGCCAAGTCCTGTTTTGCCATGAGCAGGCGTTTCTAAATCAGGCGGAAGTGATCAATCAATTGTCACGCAAAATGGATGATCAGTTCCAAGTGATTCAAGTCCCGACGAGCGATGTTTCGGTTGACGATGCCGTGCGCAGTTACCTGTTTAACAGCCAACTGCTCTCGGTCGGTGGTGAGACCCACCTCGTCATTCCTGAGGAGTGTCGTAACAACGCCGCAGTATGGCGCTATTTACAGCAACTAGAGAGCGGCCCTGCGCCCATCAGCAAACTGCATGTGTTTGATCTAAAACAGAGCATGAGCAACGGTGGAGGCCCGGCATGCTTGCGTCTGCGGGTGGTCTTGAACAGTGCAGAACAGCAAGCCTGCAATCAGAACACCCTGATGAGCGAGGCGCTCTACAGCCGTTTAACCACGTGGGTGAAACAGCACTATCGTGACCAGTTGAGCGAGGCGGACCTTGCTGATCCGCAACTGCTGAACGAATCCCGCACCGCATTGGATGAGTTAACACAGATCCTGAAGCTAGGCTCAGTTTATCCTTTCCAGCAGGTTTAATCTGCTATCCGCACTGCCCCTATATATCGGGGCGGTGCGCATCCTCTTTTTCAAACCATACCTGATTACGCCCACTCGCTTTCGCTTGGTATAAGCCTTTATCAGCCCGCTTAAGTGCTGATGTCACCGGTTCCGAAGGGCGCAACCGGCACAGCCCTGCACTAAAGGTAAAGCGCAGTTCCTCCGTATCGATCATCACGGACAGCCCTTCAACCATCGTCCTCAAACGCTCAGCTGCGCTGTAAGCACGGTCTAAATCAAGCCCACCAAAAACGATCGCAAACTCCTCTCCGCCCATCCGGCCAAAGAGGTCATCTTCACGCAGCTCACGCTGGATAGAGGTGGTAAATTGGCGTAACACCTCATCGCCTGCAGCATGGCCGTAGTTATCATTGAGCGCTTTAAAATGATCGAGGTCGATCATCAAAATACAGGAGATACGAAACGGGTGTGCCGTCTGCTGTTTAGCTGCCAGTGCCAGCCAAGCGCGCCGATTCAAAATACCCGTGAGCGCGTCGGTGTTCGCCTCTTGATAAAGCTGCTTTTCGAGGGCTTTGTATTCGCTAAAGTCACTGATGGTTGAAAAAATAACGCGCTCATCCTGCAGATCAACGTAGGTGGCGGATACCAGCGCCCAGAAACGCTGCTGTTGCCGGGTTCGCAAACGGCATTCAAAGTTGCTCACCGATCCATGCTGCTCTAACTGCGCCAAAAAGCGCTGGCGATCTTCAGGACTATCGTAAAACTGCACCATAGATTGGCCCGTCAACTGATCTGGAGGTACTTCAAGCCGCTCGTTGAGGAGAGCATTGCTGCTGATGCACTCGCCACTGAGGGTTGTGAGTGCGTAGGGCATCGGCAAAGCATCAAGAATGGCCAACAGGTAATGGCTCTTGCGCTCTAGCTCTTGCGTGCGCTGGGCAACCGTATGTTCTAACTGGTCATTCTGCTGCTGCAACTGCTCATACAGGCGGATGTTTTCAAAGCTGATTGCGTACTGAGCAGCAAATAGCTCCAACACTTCTAGGCGCCGACTGGAGAACAGGTTAGGCGTTTCACGATGCTCCAGCACCATTACGGATATTGACGGCTCTGTATTTACCAAAGGTAGGCAACAAAGTGAGCGCGGCTGCACATGTGATATAGGCATCATCAACGATATGGTGTTCGTGCTGAGCATCCTTTAGGGTGATGGTTTGCCCTTTATGGCGCGCAAGGTTTAGGTAGCCTTGCGGCACGAACTTAGCGCTCTGCAACGGTTGCTCCGAGCCATCTGGCAGGCGTTGCGCCACACAGATCCACTGCCCCTCTAAGTAGGTATAGATAGCACAATACTGAGAACCACTGACACTCGCCGACCAATGCAACAAGCGCCGATTCAACTCGGCGAAGCTAATGGTTTGCGCAATGTCTTGGCATGCTGTTGCGGTGTAACGCCAGCCATCCTGAGGACGACTTTGCAGGCCGCTATCATTTTGTAATGGCAACGAGGCGCGCTGCAGCTGTTCGCAGTCTTGCGCTTTGCCCACCGCACCCCAAGCGCGGTAAACATCGGCGGCTTGCTCTAAATAGACGCACCCAAGCTTAACCTGCCCTCGGCGTAGCCGCTGCTTGCCTGCACGCTCCTGCGTAATACCTTGCCAGAGCGCACTCTGGCTGGTTTCAGCCGCATTCATGGCCTTTTCGAGATAACAAACCGCGTTATTATCGTCTCCGTTTACGCTGGCGTACTCTGCTTGGATGAGCCAGTACCCGGGAGCAAAGGTATCAGGATTGAGATGAAACCACGTATCAACTCGCGGTAAGTTATCCACAAACCATTGTCGCTGGTGCGGCGCTAATGGCGCATCATGGTCTAGCTGAATAGCCAGCAGCGTCAGCAGATTGAACTGGACGTAAACCGCCTCATGAAAGATCCCTTCATCCAGTTCAGTCGGGTCTTGGTTTTCTGGCAGGCTGATCGCGAGCGCATCGCGATAGCTACCAAAAAGATAACCTTGAAGCAGCCGCCCTAGCTGACGATCATATTTACCACACATGTACCCCGTTGCTTGGTAATGCGCTAACGCTTCACTCTCAAAACCATCGTGGTGCTCAAGACTGTGTAAGTTATCGAGCTCACCACTGAGTATGCTCAGTAGATTTGTCTGCAGTTGGGTAAGGTAAACCTGATCGGGCTGATCGATCTTCACACACGTTTTATTAACGCTGCGAGTACGCGTCAGCAATGTTGAGAGTTTACTGACACTGAAAAGATCAGCATAAAAGCCAAAGATATAAGCGTGCACACCCCAATAGTAGTCACCGTGCTCAAAACACTGCTGGAATGCAGCATCACGTACTTGAGCGCCATAAGCCAGCGGTGCCTGCCAAGGCAAAATAAAGTTACTCAACATCATTCTTAAGCGCCCCTCAACAATGGGGCTAACAACATAACGCGACTGCACTTGCTGCGAGAACTGTGCAGCACTGAAAGCCGTTTCGTAGTCTTTTAATACCTTGGTGCCCATCAATCCATACATCATGAAGACATAAGCGCTGTAGTGGCTGTTCCCATGCCGCACGGTCAGATGCAAGAGTTCAAGAATGGTTAACGGGAAGAGTAGTGAGCCGGAGTTGTAACAACATGGCTGCATCGCCATCAGTATATCCATGATGTGCAGCACATGAGGGTCGTCTATATCAGGGCGTTCAACTAGCACTTCGAATGGATATTCGGCCAGCTCGATCTGTGCTCGCTCAATGGATGCACCAATGTTCTCCATTGTGCCCTCTCGAAGCGGATGCTCCAATGCGTTAAGCGCAGCCATCGCTTGCTCGATCGCTTGCTGCAATAAGCCATAGCGGGTGTACTGCGTGATCAAAATAACATTAAACGTAACAACGTGATTCTCTGTCACACAACTTCGCAGCACACTTTCTTTGAGTGCTTCCGCACGTTCATATGCACCACTAAGGTAAAGACACTCAAGACGATCAAGAGCTGCCTCGCAGTACTGTTGCGCAGCGAAATTATCGCCAACCAACGAGAATAGCTGATCAAGATACGCCGCAGCAGGATTGTAAGCTGTCGCCTTTTTAGCTCGCTTAGCGGCCAACCTGTTAGTAGCGATGAGCTGCTGCCGCTCGGCCGGTGTGAGCAATGCTTGTGCATTATTCCAATGCCGCGCGAGTTCGAAGCAGTCGTCCTCAGGCACATACTCAACATCCGCGGCTAGCAACTGGCCGATACGATAATGCAGCGCCTGCCGCTCACCTGGGGCAATCAAAGAGTAAGCGGCTTGCTGAACTCGATCGTGCAAAAAGCGATAACGTTGGCTACTTTCATCAACCATAACGAGCAAACCCGCACGGACAGAGGGCGCTAGCAAGGCTTGCACGCTTAGTCCTGCGTCCTCCCCTTCGAGAGCACCGATAATACGTATAGGAAAGCTAGCCCCAATACAGGCCCCATAGCTCATCGCTCTCGCAGTCCCAGCGGGTAAGCGATCAATCTTACGCACCATTAAATCGACAACATTATCCGTGATACTTTGTGCTTCGATGGCCTCTGAGTCCCATGCCCAAGCGCATTGTTCAGCATCAAAGTAGAGCAGGCTATTGTGATATAGCTCTTGGATAAACTGCCTTAAAAAAAACGGATTTCCGCCCGTTTTTTTGAATAATAACCGACCTAGCGGTACAACTTGATCAACGGTTTGACTCAACGTATCACTCAGCAAAGCATTGATATGCTCAACGCCTAACGGCTGCAGCTCGATTCGGCGGACAGGCTTCGTTTGGTCTTCCACTTCAGCCAACATGCTAATAAAGGGGTGCCGGTGGTCTACCTCGTTGTCTCGATACGCACCCAGCAGCAAGCAGTATTGGCCTGCTTCATCGCTCAGTAACAAGCGCAACAGGTTGATGCTGGCTGCATCAGCCCATTGGAGGTCATCAATGAAGATGGCAACCGGTTTGTGCTCAGTGCAGATGGCTCTGATAAAACTTACAAACACTTGGTTAAATCGATTCTGCTGCTCGTCCCCGCCAAGCTCTGGTACATCTGGGAGGTCATCGAGCAGCAACCCGAGTTCGGGAATGAGATCAACAATGATCTGGCCATTCGGATGCAGTGCTGCTGATAAACGCACCCGCCACTGATCAACCCTTTCAGTAGGCAAGCTCAGCAGACTACGCACGAACTGCGTCAACGCCTGAGAGATAGCGCTATAGGGCGTATTTTGGTACTGATCAAACTTCCCTGTAACAAACAGGCCATTCGATTTAAGCACCGGCTTTTGAATCTCATACACCAAGGCAGACTTACCCACACCAGAATAACCCGCAACCAATAGCGCCTGAGATGTGCCTTTTGCCGCTGCATCAAATGCGGCCATCAGTATGTCCAACTCTTGCGCTCGGCCATACAGTTTGCGCGGTAAAAGCAGTCGATTTGCCAACCCCCGCCCAACCAACACTGAAGAAGTGCCCTCTTGATTCAAGCTGTTTAAGTCATGCATTAGACCTGCACAACTTTGGTAACGCTGGATGGGATCTTTAGCAAGGAGCTTATGGGCAATATCAACTAACCCCGCCAAGCTATCATCTTGTCGAGACCAAGCCAGTTCACGCGCTAAGTGCGCGTAGCTAACCTCATGATCCGCTTCCAGATCTTGATAGGGTTTTTCACCATTAAGCAGCCAAAAGAGAATGCAACCTAAACTGTAAAGATCGGTCCGCTGATCCAAGTAATGATCGTATTGGTAGCCTTGCTCTGGTGCGAGGAAATGGGGATCACAGAAGCGCGGACGAAAGCCACTTAAACCCAGAGACTTACGCGGATAGTGACGAGCATAACTCAGATCAACTAACTCCGCTTGGTCATACGCAGGCGAGATTAAAAACACGCTGGGACGTAAACTTAAATGCAACACATCCTGATCATGAATCTGACTCACTGCAGTAACGAGCGCTTTAAATAACCTAATCTTTTCAACGCCAGATAACGCCTCGGGCTCTAATTGAGCTAACGAGTCGGCACAATGCCCAGCGATAACGAGTGTTCCCTCAGCGGCATGAGGCGTGTCTAACGTAACTGCACCTCGGCCTGCCAAATAGCGCAGCATCTCCCGCTCATTTACTAATGCAGCTTGGCGCTCAAAGCTCGTCATTTGAGCACAAAAAGAGCGCTCATAGAGATACCGGCCCCCTGTTTCAGCGACTCTCTTTAAACACAGTGAAATGTGATCCTGCATCAGTGCGGGCTTTGCTTGCATGAAACCTACCAAAAGTGTTGTTGGAACGATAACGTCCTATGCATGATTGTTTTAAATTTAGCACACTCCAGGTGCCTGCACGCTAATAAGGGTAGCTGTGCAAGCCTATTTGACGAGATGAAGAAAAGCATCGACACCGTTTGATCTAGGCTCTACTCCTCCAGCAACTCGTTCAGTGGAAAGCCACGAAAGGGTTTACCTTGCTCCAATACAACGTGGCTACTCATATTGACCTTTCCTGGAATGAGATCGAATAAACGATCAACAATTTGGTTGTAACGCACCATATCGGGCGCGACGATACGCAAAAAGAAGTCAAACACCCCGCTAACCGTGTCGCACTCCACCACCTCGGGAATCTCTTTAAGTGCAGCTTCAAACATGCGGAACGATTCACTGCTCGGATCTTTCAAACTAACCGTTGCGATCACCGTGACACTGCGGCAGAGCTTAGGGAGATCAAGCACCGCTAAGTAGGGCCCAATCACACCAGCGCTTTCTAACTTTTTGACACGGTTCAAGCATGAACTAGGTGATAGATCGACACGTGCCGCCAACGCCTGATTGGTTATCCGCGCTTCTCTCTGAAGCACCGAAAGAATCTTTCGATCAATCCGATCTAGTTGCATATCACACCTCCCACTCTCGTACACATTCCGCTTTAAAACCCGTATTGATTGGCTTAGCCATCCAGATCAAATTTAAAACAATACCGAATTTTATTTTGAGAACTGCCAATATGATACCGATTTATGCAGTTTTTAGAGACTTTTTGATCACTCATTCGGAGCCGACAGCGATAAAATTTGCCCATAAACCGACAATAAAAGAGCTTGCGCTATGCTGATTATTCGCCCATGTAACGAGAACGATCTTGACGATCTAATGCACCTGTCCCACACCGTTGGCAAAGGCATGACCTCTATGCCCGCCGACGAGAAAGCGTGGCATGAGAAGATCGCAGCATCAGCAAAGGCATTTGATTACCGCCAAGCGCCAGCCCCTGTAAGCACCTATTTCATGGTGCTCGAAGATACCGACTCGGGCCATGTGATCGGCACGACCGCCATCTACACAGGCGTCGGACTCACACAGCCATTCTACTCGTACAAAGTCTCCACCTTGGTGAGTAGCAGCTTAGACCTTTCAACCCTGCGCTCAACACGTGTCTTGAGTATGGTAAATGACTATACCGGTGCCACCGAGATCGGCTCGCTCTACCTATTACCAGAGTTTCGCCGCCCAGGCGTAGGCCAATTTTTGTCGCGCTCACGTTTTCTAACCTTCGCAGACTTCCCTGAGCGCTTTGGTCAACAGGTCATCGCCGAATTGAGAGGCTGGCAAGACGAGAAAGGGCATTCGCCACTCTGGGAACACTTAGGCAAGAAATTTTTCGGCATTGAGTTCCAAGAAGCCGTGACCATTGCGGCGCTGCGTGGCTCTCAATTCATATCCGATATGATGCCGAAGTACCCGATCTACATTGATCTGCTGCCAGAAGATGCGCAAGCGGTGATCGGTAAACCCCATGACTCCTCAGCACCCGCACTACATATGCTGAAAAAGGAGGGGTTCCAGTTTAACGGCTACGTTGACCTATTTGATGGGGGCCCATCTGTCCAAGCTGAAACCAGCGCAATTCGCAGTGTTGCAGATAGCCAGCAAGCGGCTTTTCGAATCGTTGCGAACGTACCATCAGATGCTCAGCAGTTTATTGTTAGCAACCAAGATTTAGCCAACTACCGCTGCGGCTTAGTCGCAGGCTATATCGATGAGCACGGCACTCTGTGCTTAAGCGCCGACAGTGCTCAGCACTTAGCACTACACCTGCACACACCGGTACGTTTCATCACGATGAACGGCAGCGCTGCAGCGGTTAAACACGCCGCGTAAGTCTCTGACGACTAAAAAGCCGAATCCATTGCTTGGATTCGGCTTTTTTATTTTGCGGCATACCACTTATTGTGCCGCGATAACACTCAATTCAACGAGCACATTAGGGCGTGCCATATGCGCTTCGACACAGGCGCGGGCTGGCTTAGGTTTGTCGGCAACCCACGCATCCCATACGGCATTCATCGCAGCGAAGTCCTTCATATCACGTAGATAGATTGTGACGGATAGCAGGTTATCCGTATTGGAACCTGCCTCTTCCAGCAACGCTTCCACCTGCGCTAGGCAACGGCGCGTTTGCTCAGCGGTGTCCCACTCATCAGCGCTGGCAGTCTGTCCACATAGGTAGATAGTGTTGTTGTGCTTCACGATTTTACTCATTCGGTCATTAGAACCCATGCGCTCAATAGTCATGCTTTTTGTCTCTTTGATATTAGTTAATGCAAGGAAAGGCCTCTGAGCCGCCTTAGCTGCGGCTCAGATAGCGAATTGATTGAAAGGCTACAGCACTTTGCGCTCGTAACGATTGACGCGCAAAGGCTCCAGATCAAAGCGCGTCTCGCCGGTGGTCACTAGATCTGCCAGCACCTCTCCCACAACAGGGCCAAGCTGGAAGCCGTGCGCCGAGAACGCAAACGCGTGATACGCTTTCTCGGCTCGCGCGCTCTTACCCAGTACTGGGAGGTTGTCTG
Organism: Neptunomonas marina; assembly: GCF_004005935.1. Classification (GTDB taxonomy): domain Bacteria; phylum Pseudomonadota; class Gammaproteobacteria; order Pseudomonadales; family Balneatricaceae; genus Neptunomonas; species Neptunomonas marina. The sequence goes on from NZ_SACQ01000004.1 coordinate 214,956, forward strand.
GCATGTAACCCTCAAGGCCTGACCACATCCGATTGACTGAAGCGGTGCGCATAATGGGGAAGAAATCGATCGCGTTTTTCGCACCATTGGCGATCAGCTTATAGTCCAACCGCGTTCGGTTGGCGGTCCGGTCTGCGAAGCCTTTTGCACCTCCGCCAATTAATACCGTGCCGTTCTCAAATTGTTTGAAAGATAGCGGTCGGCTCACCGCACCCACAACAGGCGTGGCGAAATGGGGCATACGCGTGGTGATCATCAGCATGGGAGCACTGTATGACATGGGCACGTTGTCGCCCATCATGACAGACACAAGATCTCCCCATGCACCGGCACAGTTGATCAAGTGCTCCGCCTGAAAACGCTCGGTCGCTGTGGTCACTAACCAGCTATCACCAACACGGCGGATCTGCTCGACCTGCTGACCCTCATAGAATTGCGCACCTAGGCGCTTAGCTGCATGGCAGAAAGCTTGGGTGGCATGAAAAGGGATCGCATAGCCATCAGACTCTGAGACTACCCCACCAACACAGTGTGGTGCGACAAACGGCAACCGCTCCCGCAGCTCCGGCTGATCGAGCCGAACTTCATGAAAGTAGCCAAGCTGATGCATCTGCACTTCACGCTGCGCCAGCGTCTCAAGGTCCTTCTCATCAGCGGCAATATTGATGAGCGAGCGCGCCCGAAAGCCGGTATCAGCATCCAGCTCATCATCAAGCTGATGCCAACGACGCATCGATTCCAGACTGAGCTCAACCTCAGCAACATGGCGGCCCAATAACCGCACCCCGCCGGCGTTCACACCCGAGGCATGTCGCGACACGGTGTCTTTTTCAACAACCGCAACACAAACGCCCCGCTGCGCCAGATGATAAGCCGCGGAGGCCCCCTGAATACCACCACCGATAATCAGTACATCACTTGTCTTTAGTTGACTCACGACTGCACCTCCGGCTTGGCATTAGCATGGCTTGGCGCGAGTTCACTAAAAGCGCCAAGCTCCTCCAAGGCCAATAAACGCATGGGCGAGCGCAACCGGTAGTAACCAATTTCACTCACCGGCTGTTCGTTCCACTGCCCTAATAGCTCGCTGACCGTATGGCCACACATCCGCCCTTGGCATGGCCCCATACCACAGCGCGTCTGACTCTTGAGCTGATCGGGGAGTTTCCCGCCCAGTGCAAAGCCCGCTTTTAAATCAGCGACGCTGCGCTCTTCACAACGGCAAACCACCGTTGCATCCTGTTGCGGAATACGATGGGCATCCATCGGGCGATAAAGTGCATCGATAAATGCACGAAAACGCTGCATAGAAGCAAGCTGCGCAAAGCCTGCTCGTGCTTGTTCATTACGTTGGTCTTTATCGATAAAGCCTAACGATTCGAGCTGCATCAACGCGGCGATGCGGCCCATAATATGTGCACCATCGGCACCCACGATACCACTGGCATCACCCACGACCGCCACATGCGCAAGGCTACTGCGTCCCCACACATTAAGGTTTGGTTTCCAACACAGCTGTTGCTCACACCAATGGTGTTCGAGGCCCAATGCACGGGTGATATTTAAGTTCGGAATCACACCTTGATGCAAAAATACCCGGCTTGCTTCGATCTCATGGTGCTGTCCACCTGCGCTAAATCGAATACCCGTCGCTTGTTCGTCGCCCAGCACCTCAAGTGCTTCTGCGCAACGATAAAACGGTACGCCCGCTCGGCGAATCTCACGCAGTAAACCCAGCCCTTTAAGCAGCATTTTTGGCATACGCGCTACACCTAAGCCGACCTTTGCCGCGTTCAGGTAGTTCTCTTTTGGGGTGGTATCGACCACCGCCTTAACGGGCACACCTAAGCGAATATATTGCGCCACAATGAGGTACAGCAGCGGCCCGGTGCCCACAAACACGGCATCATCGATGACAAGACCATCAGACTTGAGCATCACCTGCGCACTACCTGCCGACATAACACCGGGCAAGTGCCATCCAGGAATAGGGAAGGGCCGCTCCATCGCACCATTGGCGATAATAAGCTGCGTGGCCGTCAAGCGGCGTGTTTTACCCTGCTCCGAGAGCAGTACTTCGCCGTTATCGCCCACATGCCAAACATTGACACCACGCAGGTGTTCAGCACCCGACTGTGCAAACGCCTTCGTCAATGCTTGGCCTTTGATATAGTCTTCACCCAGCGTATCGGGTGTTTCCAGTGGGCTGTGATCCACGCCACGATAGATCTGGCCACCCGCATGGGGCTTATCATCCAGAACCACCACCGAGGCACCTGCTGCACATGCGGTTACCGCTGCGGACATACCGGCAGGGCCAGCACCGATGATGGCGATATCATAACTGTCTTGTTTCAGAGGCTCGGTACTCATCAAGATGCCTCCTCGGGTAGTGCAGCGGTTTGCTCTGTAATTGTTTGGTGCGAAACCACCATGCCCTCTTCCACGGGCGTCAAACACGCCTGTCGGTTTGGCATACCATTGACCTCGACCAAACACTCAAAGCAGACGCCCATCGCGCAGTAGGCGGAGCGCGGTTGTTCAGTAACTGGCGACTTCCGCGTTTCGGTTTGTCCCGCTAGTGTCATAGCTGTCCAAACAGAACACCCTGCAGGTACAGTGTGAGGGGCGCCATTAATTGTGAGCGTCACCATCGGTTCAACGGGACGCGAAAGAAGACGAAACATAACAAGCCCAGTGATAAATTGAAGAAAAAAACCCAACCAGCCGCCCTAAAACACAGACGCAGATAATTGCATTGGAGAGATCTGTGGAACTGGCTGGGCCAAACTTACCGAGTGCCCAAAGGGCTAACACAACACTCCACTGAATGTGGAACAAAGGCTCCGGCGCAAGCCCTGAGCCTTTGTAGAAGCGCGATCAACAACGATTACTTGTTGATCTCATCAAGGATCTTCTGGCCCCAATCTGCACCCACATCCTTAAGGATTTGTGGCCACACTTCAGCACGCACTTTTGCAGCGGTTGCCGCCAATTGCTCATCGCTTAGCTCAACAATCGTAGCGCCGTATTCCGCGAGTTTTTGCTCGTTTGCTGTTTGGTCTGATTCAGCCTTCGCCCAACGACGCACTTCAAAGTCAGCTGCTGCCTTGCGCAGAGCCGCTTGGTCTTCAGCGTCCAGATCCGCCATCGAGCCGTTATTGATGATCATGTACCACACCTCAAAGTGTGTATTGACCGGTACATAGGTTTTAGTCACATCACGGAAAGACGCGTAGTAGCCCTCAGCACCTGAGCCGATAACGCCATCAACAACGCCTGTTTGTACCGCAGTGAACGCTTCAGAGAACGGGATCGGCGAGCTGATATAACCCAGCGCATCAGCCGTTAACTGGAAGCTTTTGATACCCGGCACACGAACTTTAATGCCCTTATCAACATTTGGGTCACCCGGTGAAACAGCGTCTGTGTTCAGCGCAACGCCACCAAAGTAAACCGGGTATGCTGCGAGCATTTCGATATCTTGCTTAGCATACAGAGACTTCATCGCCTTATTGATCGCACCACCTGGGCCGTAGATCGCTTTAGCTTGCGCCCAGTTCTCAGCGATATATGGGAAAGAGGAGATCTGCATACGGCGCGAAGCCGCAGTTGCCGCAGGCTGCACGGCCATATCGATAGCGCCTACTGAGATCCGCTCCTGCACGGTGGTGTAATCACCCAAAGCACTGGCAGCGAAGATCTTCAGCGTCACATCACCACCTGTTGCCTGATCGATCTCAGTCGCAAGCTCTTTCAGCTCGTTGTCGATCGTTGCGCCTTGCGGGCGAATGTGGCTGATCTTCAGCTCCGTTGCATCTGCTACCGTGGTCAGTGTCATGGCAGCGGTTAGCAGCGCTGGGGTTAGGAATGATTTTTTCATTACAACATCCTCTCTTTTTAGATTTTTTATCTGCAGGTTTTGCATGTTTTTTTAGTAGCCGAAGAAGGTCGGCAGGAACATCGATAGATCCGTCCAGAATGAAGTCAGAATCACCACAGGGAGATAACCCGTTACGATCAACAACATTGCAGGTTTAATTACCTTGGTGACCGGCACTTTACCGATACGCGCACCCAGGTAGAGAATTGACGCATATGGCGGTGTAACACCACCCATCGCCGTGTTTACGCCCATGATGGCAGCGAACTGAATCGGGCTGATGCCCAGCGCTTCCATCAGCGGTAGCAACAAAGGTGCAATCAAGATGATCGCGGTGACATCGTTCACAACCATGCCCACCAAGAACAGCAGCACGTTGATCAGAATAAGTAAGACAACCTTGTCGTCTGTGATCGAGAAGATCGCTTCCACCAGCGCTTGTGGTACCGACTCCACAACAAATATCTGCGATAGAATCATACTGAACAGAATCATCAGCATGATGGCACCCACCGCCGTTGATGCTTCTTTACCCGCAAACAGGAAGGTCTTCAGATCAAGGCCTTTGTAGATCAAGAAGCCCACAGGAATCGCGTAGATAACAGCCAAAGCTGCCGCTTCTGTTGGCGTCATGATACCGCCGTAGATCCCCCCCAAAATAATGACAGGCATCAGCAGAGCTGGCGTCGCTTTAAAGCCGCGGTTCGCTACCTCAGCAACAAACTCTTCACCTTTAGGACGCTCTTCCAGCTTCAGCGGGAACTTACGTGCTAGCCAGACGTTAACCACTGAGAAGTTGGTCATAATCAGTAGACCTGGGCCTAACGTTGCTAAGAAACACGCCAAAATTGAGGTATCGGTAACCCAGCCATAGACGATCATCGTGACGCTTGGCGGAATCAACAGCCCTAGTAAGGATGAGTTAGCGATCAAAGCCGTGGCGTATTCACGCGGATAGCCTTGCTTCTCCATCTCGGGAATGAGCAACGGTCCGATGGCAGCAACACCGGTCAGGCCTGAGCCAGAGATGGCGCCGATCAAAGCACAGCTAATGGTTGCGACCACACCCAAACCACCACGCAGATGGCCGACAAAAATATTGACGAAATTGAGCAAACTGGCGGCGATGCCACTGGCACTCATAATGGTCCCAGCCAATACAAACAGGGGGATCGCCAGTAGTACAGGGTTCCCTAGCTGCTGAAAGCCCCACAACATATTGCCTTTCATGACCACGTCACCGAGGTAATACATCACCATCAAACCGCCGCCAAAGCAGTACGGAAGTGGCAAACCCAAGGTCAATAAAATGACCAATACAGCCACTGCAATCAGTGCAACTTCAACCATCTTATTGCTCCTCGTCAGTCGCTAGGTCACGGATGTGGCTGACCAGATGCATAGCGGTGTAGATCATCATCAACACCATGCCGGTTATCAGCGCAACGTCCACATAGAATGTTGGTAGGTACAGGGTTGGACTCTCTTTCCAAACCCGTAGGGAGTATTTCGTAAAGTCCCACGCCCAGTAGGTTAGCCAGCCACCAATAATTAGGCTGAGCACCTCACCAACAATGGCAAGGCCAACAATTTGGCGTTTCGTTTTCAGGAAAATTTCCAGCACATTGGCACGGATGTGGGTGTTCTCTCTTGAGGCGTTAACCGCGCCTAACATGTAGAGCCACATCGTGGGATAGAGCAACGTCTCCTCAAGCCCCATCACGGGAATCTCAAGGACATAGCGCGTTATCACCTGGACAAACTGTCCACCCGCAACCAGACAAATCAGCCCGGTGAGCAGATAGCTCGCAAACTTGTTCATTCGGGTTTCCTTTCAGACTGCTTTATTGAGCCAACACGGGGATGACTCGTTTGTTATTAGCCAGTGCTTCATCCGAACCTAATCGTTACAGCGGAGCATCCTTTCTTCTCGTACACCGGTGGTTGAATATTTGCGCTAGCGGGGTATAAAATCAATTTGAAAATATCGATACCTCCATAATAAAAATCTATACATAGCTTTTAATCCTTTATTTAACAAAGCATTAAAAGCCCATAGAAAAACAAAGTGAAAATTTATGAACATCACAATTCGTCAGCTCCAGTGCTTCCGCGAAGTGATGCGGACCGGTTCAATCTCGGAAGCCGCCCGCACCTTGCAACGCACCCAACCAGCCGTTAGCAATATGATATCCACTTTAGAGGAGGAGCTAGGAGTCACTCTGTTTGAACGCCAGCGCAGCCGCTTAATCAGAAAGCCCGAGGCGGATTACTTTCTTGAAGAGGCAGAGCAGGTACTCGAGCGGCTCAATAAAACCGCCCGCACGATGAAGGAGATTGCAGGATTAGAGCTTGGGCGCTTAAAAATCGCCTGTATGCCTGCAGCGGCCGGTTACCTGATGCCGCGTTTGGTGGCTGAATATGTGAAAGACAAACCCAAAGTGAATGTGTCGATGATGATGCGCGACTCATCCGTGATTGAGGAGTGGATAACCTCTCAGCAGTATGACTTGGGCCTTGCCGAAACACCGCCGCCCAACCGTGCGCTTGATGCGGAGAACTTTGAGCTGCAATGTGTCTGCGCACTTCCCAAGAACGACCCGTTAGCGAAAAAGACCGTTATCACTCCTGCCGACCTCAACGGTAAACCTCTGGCCACGCTTCAAGAGGGGCACCAGAACTACCTCTCTTGCCAACGCGCTTTTCGCAGCCACAGCGCCAAAATGAACCAACGTTTCGAGCTGCTCACTTTTCAACCAGCGCTGAAACTCGTGGAGGAGGGTTTGTGCTATAGCATCTGCGATCCCATGACAGCCGACGGCTATTTGCAGCGCTTTGACGACCGCGCCCAGTTAGTGTTCAAGCCGTTTGCCCCGCAGATTACGCTATCGGTTGCGGTGCTCACGCCCGCACACCGGCCCAGCTCAATGCTTGCTAGCCACTTTAAAGCGCACCTAGTGGATGAACTCACCCGCATGAACGAGCGGTTCACGTAAGTGCTGCTCACCACATGACACTTCATAAACAGAAGTTATACACAAAAGCAGATCTTTTAATCGTTCACCATTTTTTCTTATAGCCGTCACATAAGCTCCACATTACTTCCCTACTCTAGTCGCAACTTAATGTGTTGGCAGCGAACGCCAACCGCGTCACGGATAGGATGTATATGGCAAATAAAGTCATTTTGGTTGTGCTTGATGGGCTGAACTATCAAACCGCAAACGAGTGCTTGGGCTTCGTACAAGCACTACGCAAAGAGGGGCAGGCAACCCAGTACCGCATGCAGTGCGAGCTACCGTCCATGTCTCGCCCACTGTACGAGACCATACTGACTGGCACACGCCCGGCGGTGAACGGTATCGTGAACAACCAGATCACACGCCTTTCCAACCAAACCAGTATTTTTAGCTTGGCGAAGCAGGCTGGGTTAACAACGGCTGCGGCGGCCTATCATTGGGTCAGCGAGCTCTATAACCGTACACCCTACGACCCCCGACGCGACCGATTCACCCACGACCCCAGCCTGACCATCCCATATGGCTGTTTTTATCATGCTGATCACTACCCAGATAGCCACCTGCTGATTGATGCCGAGATGCTGCGTCGCCGTCATGATCCAGACTTCTTGCTGGTGCACCCAATGAATATTGACGATACCGGTCACCGCCATGGTGTTGATAGCAGCAACTACCGCAACAGCGCGCGACACCTCGATGGGGAGCTATCGCATTACTTACCCACTTGGATCGCTGCGGGCTACCAGATCATCATCACTGCCGACCACGGTATGAATGCAGATCGCAGCCATGGCGGTATCTTGCCAGAAGAGACAGAGGTTCCCTTTATCACCATCGGTGAGCGTTTCTCCCATGACAGCGCCCTCACCCCAGCACAGACCGACATCTGCGGCACCATCTGCGAGCTGCTAGAGATTGCGCAGCACAGCAAGCCTGTCACCCAAGGTTTATTGACACTCCCAGAGGTGCGCCATGCCGTTAGCTATCTTTGATCTAGATGAAACACTGCTTTGCGGCGATACCGCATCGCTCTTTTGCCGCCGCTTGGTAAAGCTAGGGTTAGCAACACCGGACTTCCTCGCAGAAGAAGCGCGGCTCATGGAAGCTTATGCTGCACGCACACTGGATATGGCTGACTATGTGCGCTTTCTTATGCGCCCCCTTAACCAGCTATCCACAGCACAAGTCGCCGCACTGTTACCGGCATTCATTGCAGAGGATATCGCCCCGCGCATCTATCCACAGGCGCATCAACTACTGCACACACTGGCGGAGCAGAACACACGCATCTTGATTATCTCAGCCACCCCCACCTTTTTAGTGCGTGCGGTTGCGGAACATCTAGGGGTTGCTGATGTGTTAGCGATCGATCTGGCAGTGACTGACAACCACTACAACGGCGAGATTGCAGGCATCGCAAGCTACCAAGCGGGCAAAATTACCCGGCTAGAGGCATGGCTGCGCGATCACCCATTCCCGCGCGCTGAAATGACGTTTTATAGCGATTCGCCCAACGACCTCCCACTGCTTGAGTACGTGCCGCACCCTGTGGCCACCAACCCAAGTCCGGCGCTTGAAGCGATCGCACACGAGAACCAATGGGACATTCTTCACTGGCAAGCCCCTTCGGCTTGCTTGGCAACACAACCGTAATAACGACAACGACCTTTAATGACTAGGAACTGAGAGTTATGTCTAAACGACTTATTGCCAGCGCAGCGGTGCTGATGGCGACTAACGCTATTGCCGCTTGTCCAACGATCACTGCGGACAAAGCCAATGGAGCCTATCCGAACCTGTTTGAGAAAGCCGAGTTCGAACGTCTTCACCAGTGCAACCTGAGCTTCGCTGAAAACCCAGCGATTCAAGCGCTCAACAAGCGCATCGCCGGTAACCCAGCGATCCCTGCGGTAGCTGAACGCCTGCCACAAGAACCGCTTGTTATTGCACCATACCAGCAAATTGGCCAGTACGGCGGTGTGCTGGATGGCATATCAAAGGCAACCGAATCTGGCACATCAGACCTTCTGGCGGTGCGTCACGTTAACCTGACTCGTTTTAGTGACGACTTGGCAACCGTTGTCCCCAATGTGGCTAAGTCTTGGCAGTGGAATGATGACTTCACTGTGCTGACCATGTCGCTGCGTAAAGGACACAAGTGGTCCGATGGCAACGACTTTACCGCCGAAGATGTGGTGTTCTGGTACCACAACATGCTGATGGATACGTCGATCATCAAGTCGCCTAAAGAGCGTTTCCTATCGGATGGTAAGCCGATGCAAGTGGAAGCGGTGGATGAAACCACGGTGCGCTTCACATTGAATGCACCCATGCCTTCACTGCCAGCGATGTTCGCCCAAGACTACGCGCAGCCGTTCCAACCAAAACACCTGCTAGAGCAGTTCCATCCAGCGCTCAACAAAGACGCTGATAAGCGCGCTCAAGAGCTAGGTTTTGAAAATGGCTATGCCGTGATCAACTTCTACTACGGCCAATCTGATTGGAAAGATGTGCCAACCCCCTTGCTAAAAGACAAGGCTGCAGCCGAGCGCTTAGTCAAAGCAGGCTACACCGCTGTAGCGCCAACGCTAGAATCGCACATTGTTGTTGAAGATACGTTGGAAGGCCGCCGCCTAGTGGCGAACCCCTACTTCTTCCAAGTGGATACAGCGGGTAACCAACTCCCTTATATCAATGAGATCAACGAAGTCTTTATTGGCGATGAGGATATCCAAGTCGCGAAGATGATCGCTGGCGAGATCGACTACAAAACTCAAGCCGTTAACCTACCTTCCGCGCCGGTGCTGTTAGAGAACAAAGCTCAAGGCAACTATAGCGTCACGCTGCGCCCAAATATCTCTCTGTCTACGTACGCGTTCAACATGACCGACAAAGACCTTGAGAAGCGCGCCGTTTTCAACGACATCAACTTCCGCCGTGCTATGTCGGTGGCGATTGATCGCAACAAGATCAACGAAGTCGCCTACTTCAACCTTGGTAAGCCAGCTCAGTATACGGCTTTCGATTCTGCAACAGCGCCATTTGTCTCCGAGAAGATGCTCAACCAGTGGATTCAATTTGATCAGACCTTGGCGAAGCAGCTACTCGATAAAGCAGGAGTTGTAGATAAAGATGGCGATGGCAAACGTGACCTGCCATCCGGCAAAAAGTTTGAGCTGCCGATCCTCTTCTCTACCCAAGAAACAGCGACAGAAGTGGTTGAGATCATCGCCAACAACTGGAATCAGGTTGGCATCGAAACCTCTATCAAGGAAGTAACTTCCGATGAGTACCGCAACTCCCAGTCAGCGAATGACCTGACAGTGATGTTCTGGAAGATGGGCCGCCCGCTCGCCACACTGGCATCGAACACCACGGATCTACTGCCACCTTATGGCAGCTTCTTTGACATCCGTACCGGCATGCTGTGGGAGCAGTTCCGTAACACCAACGGTGCTGAAGGTGTGAAACCACCAGCCACTGTCGACAAGATGTCTGAGCTGGCCGCGAAGTTTGTCACCCTAAAAATGGGCTCTGATGCTTCCAATAAAGTCGGTGCTGAAATTGCTCAACGCGTGGCTGATGACATGTTTGTTGTCGGCACGGTGAAAGCCGTAGCGCCTATCTATCGCAGCAACAAGCTGGGTAACTTCCAAGTCCAAAAGACACACTCTTACGACTACTACTGGAGCTATCCATACATGCCAACGCAGTGGTTCCTAGCCGAGTAATCGCCTAGGTAGCCCGAGCAGCCTGTGCCTTTGTCGCAGGCTGCTGATTTTGGATAAACTAACTGCTGTATCAGATTATGACTCAATTCCTCGCACAAACCTGGCTGCTGTGGATCTTATTGATCGCCGCTGGAACCCTCACCCTCCTTGGCCGCACTAGCCAGTACTTCCACTATGTCCGAAACCGCTTTTTGATGGCTCTGGTGGGGTTATTAACGGTTAGCCTCATCGTGTTTTCGCTGATGGAAGTGCTACCGGGTGACTGTGCGGAAAAGTATATCGCTTATAAAAGCACCCAAGGCGAAACCATTACGCAAGCCGATATCGATGCAGAGCGCGCACGTATGGGGCTGGATCAACCTTTCGCCGTGCGTTGGGGCAGCTGGGTTGCCAATCTCACTCTCAATGGTGACTTGGGCTTTAGCTGTGCAAAACGACAACCGGTTAACCTTGCCTTGGGCGATCGTTTTTGGCTCAGTTTCATGTTCTGTATTGCTGGGCTTATGTTGTCTTACCTGATCGCCGTGCCGTTTGGCATCTTGTCGGCGTATGTCTTGAACAAGCCATGGGCAGACCGTAATCCACAGCACACAACAGCGCGTCGTTTACTGAATACGTTAGGTTTAGGTTTAGCGAAAGCGCTAGACGTTGTGTTGCGCATCATCAGCTATTTGGGACTTGCTCTGCCCAACTTCCTGCTCGCACTGAGTATTATTCTGCTGTACGTATTTGCCGGTGAAAGCGCCCCAACCGGGTTATTCTCCGATGCTTGGCGCAACGAGCCTTGGTTTGCCGAACAGGGTTTTCAATGGGGCAAACTCAACGATTTTCTGGGCCATATTTGGTTACCCATTTTTGTGATCGGCTGGTCAGCCACCGCCCTGCAACTACAAACCGTACGCGCGCTTGTGGTGGATGAGTCCAACAAACTCTACGTCGATGCGGCACGTGCGCGTGGCGTGCGCGGGTTAAGCCTGTGGGCCCGCTATCCGGTGCGTCACTCCATCAGCCCACTGTTTAACAGTGTCGGCTTTGACTTCCAACGTGTCTTTAACGACCTCCCCATCGTGGCCGTTGTGATCGGCTTAACCGATGCCGCCGCTCTGCTGATCGAAGCACTCGCCATGACCAATGATCAGGAGCTGGCAGCGGGGATTCTCTTTCTGGTGGCGTTGGTCGTGATCTCAATGAACTTCATTACCGATATTGTGCTGGCCGCGGTTGACCCGCGGGTTCGTAAAAGCGTGCTAGGACACTAAGGAGATGACGATGATCGCAGCTATTTTTGGCAAACGCCGCGCAGCACAGCAAACGTCTCAAGATGCTGATTACTACACCGCCGGCCAATTTGCGCTGATCAAAGCGCGTTTTATGAAAAAGACGGTCGGCTTGATTGCAGGTTCGGTGCTTATGGGGCTCGTGCTACTTGGCTTGTTCGCCCCCTTTTTCTCCCCTGTTGACCCAACCATTAATGGCGCCGATAGCGACTATCGCCGCGGCGCGCCGCAACCCGTTCTATTTTGGGATGATAACGGCTTCTCATGGCGTCCATTCACCTATACCTACGCAAAGGAGCAACCGAAAATTGACTTCGGCGCTCTGCTGCAAAGTGGCAATCTAGACGCGCTTGATCAGCTCACATCCAGCGGCGCCCTCGACGCGTCCACCCAGAATAAATTTACCGTGGATAAAGAGGCACGCCGCTACCTCCAGTTTTTTGTAAAAGACTGGGAGTACACAATCTTGAAGATCGATACATTCGGTATCGATTGGCGCTGGGATCGACACCTCTTCGGTGTAGCAACGGGAAAAATTCACATTCTTGGTACAGATGAAGATGGTAAGGATGTGTTTAGCCGCACCCTACATGCCCTGTGGATCACCATCAGCATCGCGATCGTTGCGTTGATTGTGAAGCTGTTTATGTCATTGCTGGTCGGCGGCGTGAGCGGCTACTTTGGCGGTAAAGTCGACACCATCCTGATGGCGATCACTGAAGCGGTGCGCGTCATACCGCCAATTCCGATCTATCTTGCCTGTGCTGTGGCGCTTGCGCAGATCGATCTCACCCCAGTACAGCGCTACTTTGCCATCGCTGTGGTGATTGGTGCACTCGACTTCGCCGCACTTGGGCGGCGTTTACGCACCCATATTCTAGTTGAGCGCAACCAAGACTATGTGTTGGCGGCCCAACTGGCAGGGGCGAGCCATATGCGCGTGATTTGGCGCCACCTCGTTCCAAGTTTTGGTAGCTATATCATCGTCGATACGCTGATCAACTTCCCCTATGTGATCTTGGCTGAGACCAGCTTGAGCTTTTTAGGATTGGGCCTAACCGAGCCGGTCAACAGCCTCGGAGTGCTATTGCAAAAAGCCCAAGACCCAGACATTCAACAAAACATGATCTGGCAGTTCTTTCCTGTAGCGGTATTCGTGCTGCTCATTATGGCCTTTGTGTTCGTGGGCGATGCCCTGCGTGATGCAGCAGACCCCTACTCAGAGAGGAATAAATAACATGACCGCTTCAGTGACAAACCGTAATAAGCTTCTTGATATTAACAACTTAACCATCGACTTCCGCACCGATGAGGGGCTGGTTCGTGCCGTGGATGATGTCAGCTTATCTGTCCGCGAAGGCGAAGTGATGGGGCTAGTGGGCGAGAGCGGCTCCGGAAAGTCCGCAACAGCAAAAGCGATCATGCGTCTCCATCCGGGCAACACCATTTTCCAAAAGCCCAGCCAGATAAATTTCTATCATAATGATCAGGCCCATTCGATTCTCACGCTACGCGAGCGCAAGCTCAATCTTGTGCGTGGAGGGCAGGTTTCAATGATTTTTCAGGAGCCGATGGCAAGCTTCGCACCCGCCATTACCCTTGGCGAGCAGATGATTGAAACGATGCAGATACACCGCCGTATTGATCGCGCCACAGCACGTAAAGAGGGTATCGCCCTGTTTGATCGTGTCGGCATTCCCATGCCCGACAAGCGTTTCGACCAATATGTCTTCGAGCTGTCTGGAGGCATGCGCCAACGAGCGATGATCGCGATGGCACTCTCTACGCAACCTAAATTGCTGATCGCCGACGAGCCCACCACTGCACTGGATGTCACCATCCAAGCGCAGGTGCTGGAGCTGATGCTTGAGCTACGTGAGCAGATGGGGATGGCGATGATCTTTATCACCCATGATCTCGGCGTCATTGGCAAGGTGGCGGATAATGTCACCGTGATGCAGCGCGGCCGCGTTGTTGAGGCAGGCGCCATGGAGCAGGTGATCTACCACCCTCAGCACGAGTATACCCAGCGTTTGCTCAACTCCCTCCCCCACTTGAGTACACTCTCGGATGTCAAAACCGACACCTTAGAGCCATTCCTAACCGTCAGTCATGCACAGATTCAATACCCCGCCGCAGGCGCTAAACGCAACGGCGAAGCGTTTACCGCAGTAAAAGATATCTCGCTAACGCTGCCCAAAGGCAAGATTATCGGCCTAGTGGGCGAGAGTGGCTCAGGCAAAACATCGCTAGGTAAGGCGATGTTAGGGGCTGTACCTCTGAGTCACGGTGAGATCATCTTTCATGGCGAGCACCCTCTCAAACTTCAAGCCAAGGGTAAAATTCCGCGCCGCGAGATCGCTGCGCGTGGCCAGATGGTTTTCCAAGACCCTTACAGCTCCCTCAACCCTCGCATGACGGTGCGAGACATTATCGCGGAGCCGCTAGAAGCGATGGGGCTCACTAAAAGTAAGGCTGAAACTGACGCACGCGTTATCGAGATCGCCAAGCTTTGCAAGCTCAACATCGATCACCTACGCCGCTTCCCACATGCGTTTTCTGGCGGACAACGCCAGCGGATCAGCATTGCGCGGGCGTTGGTGTGCAACCCGCAGTTTCTGGTCGCTGATGAATCGGTTGCTGCGCTGGATGTATCCATTCAAGCGGAGATTCTCAATCTTCTGAAATCACTGCGTGATGAGCTTAACCTCACCATCCTGTTTATCTCCCATGACCTCAGTGTGATCGCTAACCTCTGTGATTGGGTCTGTGTGATGAAACAGGGTGAGCTGATCGAGGAGGGCAGCGTGCGTAAGATCTTCTTGGATCCTCAAGCGCCCTATACCCAACGCCTCATTGGCGCGATTCCATTGCTCGATCAAAAGAAGTTAGACGCAGCCTGTGAACCGCTCAACACCCTATCAACAGCAACCCCTGCACAGCCTCAGGGCTGCCTGCAATCACGTTACCGTGTCATCAACGGGTAACACTGGCGCGCTTTAATTGCCGGTTTTGATAAGTGAGGAGCGCAAGATGGATCTTTCGATGTCAGAGATCAAGGCGTTCAACGCAACCGTCAAGTGCGGCAATTATACGCGCGCGGCCGCTGACTTGGGCGTAAGCCAACCGGCCATCACCGTGCAGATTCGCAAACTTGAGGCACGTTTCGATAGCGCGCTATTCGAGCGGGTTAACAACGGCGTACGCCTAACAGCAACCGGCCAAGCGCTCTATAAAATCACTCGCCAGTATCCTGATTTAGAACTATCCATCAAGGCACTGGCGCAGCCGGGTGCTGCATCGCAACCGGTTGTGCGCGTGGCCACCGCCTCACCGCTCATCTTTATGCCGCTGTTCGCTGCGTTTTATCAGCACTACCCCGACGCAACGCTCAATATTACCTCTGGTACCACGAACGAGTGCCGCGAGATGCTGCATGAGCGCGAGGTCGATATTGGCCTCTACCCCGCCGCCAAAGAGGAGAAAGGGATATCTCGCCTCTCCTATCACAGCCATTGTCTAACTGCCGTGGTGCCTCATAATCACGAGCTAGCCAATTTACCTACCGTCAGTGTGCAGCAGTTGGCGGACTACCCTCTTATCTACTCACGCTCGAATGCTTATACCCAGTATCTCGTCGATAAAGCATTTACCGGTTGCGATGTAGAACCCAAACACCATATCCATATGGACTCACGCTATGACACCTGCGAAGCCGTTGTGTATGGCTTGGGGATCGGCTTTGCGCTTGAGAACGATGTTCGCCCCGATCCACGATATCGCATGGTGCGCGTCGCAGAATCAGATGAGGAGGTGGTCGAGCATGTGGTTTGGTTGAAGTCACGCAGTGCGATGCCGGGTATTCGAAATTTTGTTGATGTGGCCATTCAAACGCGCAGCAGCGCCCTCTCTGGATAATCCGCACTCAGTTACAGTTGCCTATACTGGTTATTGCACGCAGGAAATGATCCTTTTATCGTGAAAGATGGTTTTATGCTGCAGAGATGGAACAGACTGCGCGATAATAGGGTCCTAATAGCGCCTCTGCCACGGATAAAAAGAGCGACCACATGCCTATGAAATTACTCACAAAAACACTAATTAGTCTTGCTATCGCATCTATTATCAGTGGTTGTGATACCCAGAAAACCGACGTCGAGTATCTCGAATCTGCAAAAAACTATGCCTCTCAAGGGGATGAAAAAGCGTTTATCATCGACCTTAAAAGCGCACTCCAAGCCAACCCTTCCAACCAAGAAGCGCGGCTCTTGCTCGGCAACTACTATCTAAACCGGCAGCAAGGCGCATTGGCAGAGAAAGAGTTTAAGCGCGCTATTGATGCTGGCGCTGCTGCACAACTGCTCGCAGCAGAGCTTGCGCAGGCGCAGCTATACCAATATCAGTTTGAAGAGATACTCGACATCGACACCGAGTCTTTGGACAAGGATGAACAAACCCTGGTGTACTTTTATCAAGGATTGGCTGCCATCTCTCTGCATCAGTCTAGTGAAGCGAAGGCGAACTTCGCAGCCGCAGCCAACGGCTCAGGTACATACAGCAAACTGGCAAGCGCTTATGGCGCTGCGTTAGAACGCAACTTTGATCAAGCAACCGAGCAGCTGCAACGCTTATTGGCACAGGAGCCAAATAACGCTGAGGCGCTGATTCTCTCTAGCCGCCTGCTTTCTGCACAGCAGAAGCATATTGAAGCGGGCGATACACTGGCACGAGTGCTAGAGCTGCAACCTAACCGTCGCCACCTAAATCTGATTGCCGCGCAAGCCTACCTAGACGGAAAAGCCTTTGAGCAAGCCGAGCAGCATGTCGATACCGTGCTCAAATTTACACCCAACCACCTGCTGTCTAACCTGCTGAAGGCGAAGCTGCGCCTACAAGCCAAAGACTGGGAAGCGGCCAGTGCCGCCGCAGGTATCGTGCTCAACGGCAACAGTAATACGCCCGAGGCTCGCTTAGTAGCCGGCATCGCAGCTTTCAACTTGCAGAAATGGGAGCAAGCCCATACCCACCTACGGACCTTAAAAGACACGCTTAAGCCCGGCGACAGTGCACTGCAAATGTTGCATTACACAGCCTCCAAACTTGGCTTAGAAACCACTGCTGACGAAGTTATCAACAGCATAGGTTCCATTGACAAAGACAATAAAGCTCTCGTTTCCTTGTTCGGCAACAGTTTTTTACGTGCCGGTAGCAGCGATGAAGCTCTCAAGCTGTTTGAAGCCTACGCCGATGCCGACCCGGATAATACCAATATCCAAACCGGTATTGGTGCGTTGAAATTGGCCTCAGGTGATACAACCGGACTTGATGAGATTCAAGCGGTTCTCAAGAAAGATCCAGCCGCGTACCGCGCTCGCGTTGCGCTTATTCGCTACCACCTACAGCAACAGCAAACAGCGCAAGCACTCAAGGTGGCTAAGGACTACCTTCCGTTGAAGCCAAACGATCTGAATGGCTATCTGCTCGTGGCTGACATCCTGCGTCGTACGGGTGACCCAAGCCGAGCCAAAGAGGTGTTGAATAAAGCGTTAAGTATTGAGACACCAACGGGCAAAACGAGCGAGGTATTGGGCATGCTGACCAGCATCGCCCTGCAGGAGAACAACCTGAGCAATGCGGAGCGTTATCTTAACGAGATTCTCGAGATTGAGCCCGATAACCGCTCCGCGTTAATCGGTATGTATCGTCTGCAGAAACGCTTAGGAGATACTTCGCGCTTTGAGAGTCGCCTCACTCAGCTTCTCGAAAGCCAGAGCACGCCAGCGTTGCAGCTTATCGCCGCTCAAATCGCAGCTGATCAAGCTGAATATACACGCAGCCTAGCACTCTTGGAGCAAATTCCAGACGATGCGCCCCAACATGAAGATGCGCTGGCAGTACAGGGGCAAATTCATCTTGCCCAGCAACAGTTTTCGCAAGCTGCCAGCGTCTACGAACAGTGGCAAAACGAATACCCCAGCAGCGAGCAGGCTTTATTTGGTGAGGTCTATTCACTGGCACTCAGCGGCCAAACCGATGCTGCATTGTTTAAAGCACGCCAAAGCTTAGAGAAAAAACCGAATCAACAGCTGGCGATCGCGGAGATTCTGATCCTGTTAGAAAACGACCGCCAAGAGCAAGCTCGACAACAAACGACGCGTTTTTTACAAACTTACCAAGCAACACCGGGCTTCTACTGGGCATTGGGAAAACACTATGCCAGTACAAAAGACTATTCAGAGTCAGCAAAGCAGTTTGCTCAAATGCACCAACTCGCGCAAAGCAGCCAATCTCTGATGTTATATGCTGAGTCTTTGACTCAAGCCAAGCAGGTACAGCAAGCCGACAAGCTTATTGCAGACTGGTTAGCCGAACATCCTAACGACAAAGATGTGCTGTTATATGCCACCAACCGCGATATCGTAAACAACGATATTGACCACTCAAAATCGATCCAGCGTTACCGAGCAATATTGAAGCAAGACCCGAGCAACTATATCGTCATGAACAACCTTGCTTGGCTGTTAGGCGAACAAGGGCAGGTGCAACAAGCGCTTAAGTATGCTCGTGCAGCACAAGCTGAAAAGCCTGGTTCTGCTAACGTTCTCGATACCTTGGGCCACCTGTTACTGAAAGCGGGCGATCATGCGCAAGCGGTAGACACGTTAGCCAAGGCTTATCAACTGGCACCTCAGAACCCATCGTTAGGCTATCGTTACGCACTGGCTTTGAGCGAATCAGAGCAACCCGGCAAAGCCAAAGAGGTATTAGAGCCTTTATTAGATAAGCAGTTTCCAGAACTTGCTCAGGCCAAAACACTGATGAAAAACCTTTAAACTCAGTGGGCCCCGCCTATTCAGGCTGGGGCCTACTGAAGCGAATAGCAAACACAAACACCCCAACCCAATGTAAAGAAAGCTGACGCAGCCCCAGAAAAGTGTCAGAAAAGTTTACAAACCGTTTTTACAGCTCACCAAAAAAAATAAAAATTCAATAAAAAACAAATACTTAAAAAAAATGGCACAGATACTGTATATAAGAAAATACAGCAACCAATTTTGTGAGCAGGTATACAACATGAAAACTCTAACGACTACTTTTGCCGCGACAGCGCTGGCGCTAGGACTAAGCTCAGCAGCTAACGCCAATATGATGTATCTGGACCTGTCATCTTTTGGTGGCAACGATGCAGATACTGCACGTTTTATCGGTGCTCCAGATGCTAACACTCAGACAGGTTCTTTCTCTGAGTTTGGCTTCAGCCAAATGCTGGCAACATCTATCTATGACTTCTCTGATGGCAGCCTGTTAGGGGATTTCTACGACACTAACATCGCATCTGAACTGAATGCAGCAGGCGTTCCAACGTCAGGTACAGCAATTGACGGCGTAACACCTGTTAACCTTGCGATGCCAAACTGCCCAGCAGGTCAGTGTGATATCGACGCTCTAAGCCCACTGGTTCCGCCACTGGCTTCTGATAACGAAGGCTTCCTGCAGTCTTGGGACTTGCAAGTTGAGTACCACTTCGACGGTACGCTGACACCAGCGGGTCCTGTTTACACAGGCGGTTATGTAAACGTTTACTTCAATGACCTAGTACTAGGCGATGGCGATAGCAGCGGCCTAGCGTTCTCTGCAGACCTTACAGGTTCTAACATCCAAGCAGCGAACCTAGACCTGTTCTTTGATATCACGTTCGCAGCGGATGACTTCCTGAACATTTGGAACGGTTCTGCTTGGGTAGACGCAGCCGATGCAATTGCTAGCGGTAACAACCCAACATTGACACTAGATACAAACGTAAACCCACCGATCCCAGGTGCAGACGAGCTACTATTGGTAGACGGTAACCTTATCCGTCAGTCAACTCTAGACGGCTCTATCACTGGTAAAGTACCAGCACCAGGTTCAATCGCACTGTTCGGTCTTGGTTTGCTAGGTCTTGGTCTAGCTGGCCGCCGCAAAAAAGCAGCGTAATAGCTTAATTTAGTTCCCCAAAAAAAGCCTCTGTAGTTTCGGCTACAGAGGCTTTTTTGTGTGTGCGGTAATATTTGTAAAAGATACTGACACATATCACTGCAATGCTGTTAGTTATACGCAACACTCGTTAAGATGTTCATATGCTATAGTCCAATACTACCTAAAACAGGAATGTTTGATGTACAACTACGAAGCCTCGATTTCGCGTAATATCGGCTGGGTCACTCACGAAGAGCAGCAAACGCTACGTAGCAAAAAAGTAGCAATAGCAGGTTTAGGTGGCGTTGGTGGGGCGC
The DNA here is from genome assembly GCF_004005935.1 of Neptunomonas marina. Classification (GTDB taxonomy): domain Bacteria; phylum Pseudomonadota; class Gammaproteobacteria; order Pseudomonadales; family Balneatricaceae; genus Neptunomonas; species Neptunomonas marina. The sequence continues at coordinate 235,143 of NZ_SACQ01000004.1, forward strand.
ATTTACTCACGTTGTCACGCTTAGGTATTGCTAACTTTAGCATCTCAGATTTTGATGAATTTGAAGTTCACAACTTCAACCGCCAAGCCGGCGCCTTTGTCAGCACGCTAAACGAACCCAAGCTCGATGTCATGCAGCGGATGGCACTGGATGTAAACCCTGAAGCCAAGATAGAAACGTTCCCTGAAGGCATTAATGAAACCAACATCGACGCTTTTCTCGACGGGGTCGACCTTTATGTTGATAGTTTAGATTTCTTTGCCTTAGATGCACGGAAACTCGTCTTCAAAAAGTGCAAAGAGAAGGGCATCCCCGCTATCACAGCTGCACCACTGGGCATGGGCTGCTCGTTTCTGGCCTTCTTGCCAGGTCATATGAGCTTCGAGGATTACTTCAAGTTAGAAGGCTACACCACCGAAGAGCAGCTAGTCCGTTTTTTGATCGGCTTGTCACCCGCGATGCTCCAAGTGAAGTACCTAGTGGATAAATCAGCTGCCGATTTTAAAGCGCAGAAAGGCCCATCTACCCCGATGTCTGTTGATATGTGCGCAGGTATCGCTGGGACCAATGCGCTAAAAATTCTTCTAGGGCGCGGCGAGGTTATTACAGCGCCCCACGGTCTCCACTTCGATGCGTATCGCAACAAACTTAGCAAGACGTGGCGACCGGGTGGTAACAACCATCCTCTACAGCAAGTCGCATTTAAAGTGGCAAAAAAGCTTCTACTATAAATGGTATACCAACGCTGGCAGCCGTGGTTAAGGCGCTGGAACAGCCGCTAGGCGGACTCCCCAATTAAGGAGGTTGAGTTATGAGCAGTTTACTCGCAGATAGTTTTCAAACTTATTTTTCTGTGGACCTTGCCACATCAGAAGAGTTAAAGAAGCAGGTTTATCAAGTTCGATACCGCGTCTATTGCGAGGAGTTTCAGTACGAACCAACCTCTGATGATGACGACGGCGAAGAGCGTGATGATTTCGATGACTACTCGCTACACTGCATCATCCGCCATAAGCCAAGTGGCTACCCCGCAGGCTGCGTAAGACTGGTACCCGGTGCCACCGATGGGCACGACGCACTGCTACCGCTAGAGCGTTTCTGCCCAGATAGCCTAGATAATGCCCTGCTCAATGAGTTACAGCTGCCCCGCAGCCAAATGTGCGAAGTCTCACGCCTTGCTGTTGATGGCTCATTCAGACGCCGTCATAACGAGCACCGTGACCGCTTCGGTAGCGCAGCCGCATTGACGTTTGGTGAGGAAGAGCAGCGCGTCTTCCCATTGATAGCGGTCTCTGCATTCTTAGCCGCAACATCAATGAGCATTATCACAAACAAGACCCACGCCTTCGCTATGATGGAGCCCTTTTTGCCTAAGTTACTCAAACGCTCAGGTATTAACTTCACACGGGCGGGTGAAGATGTGGATTATCATGGCATTCGTGCGCCTTATTACATCACCGCGCAAGAAGCGATAGATAACATGAAGCCAGAACTGCGCTCCTTGTACGACGATATTCACGCCATTCTGGTAGAGGAGTTCCAGCAGGCTCGGTAATGACCCAGCCTGCTGTTTAATGGCTAACGCGCGTTTGTGGACTCAAAAATTTTGTCCGCATTCGCTTCAACAAAGCCTTGATAGACCACCCCTTCAGCATCCGCATAGCGTTTGGCGAACTCGTAAAAACAGGTAGGTATCCGCTGCTCATTGCCACCAGCAAACGTAAATACCTCTTGATCAGCCATGGTTGAGCCTTGCTCCAGCAGAGCCTGCGGAGAGCCTTTCACCTCACCACCCACGCTATTTACAGCGTAACCTGCTGCCTTCACACGCGTAAGCACTGCTTCAATACTGTCCACCGACGTTAAGGCATTTACACTCACCGTGAAGTGGTTAACACGCACGCCAATCGCTAGTAACCAAGCGCCATACTCTGATTCAGCCATCACCGCTTGGTAGTCTTCCCAACTGGGCATCTCCCAATGACGTCCAGACCAAAATACAGACGGTGCCAGCGTCTGTACTTGAATCTGTGCGGTGTAGCGCTGAATAATCGCCTGTACGTCATCGCTAAGTTCCTCCACTAAAAGCTCCGAGCAGAAGATCTTCGGTTGCTCAGGGTCGGGATGGATAAAACTATGCGCGCGTAAAGACTTCGATACAAAGCGGTAGCTATCTTGGCGCTCATAGCCCAACGACAAGATGATCGGTTCTAGGTTATCCAAACAGATGGGGGTACCCGCAAAGGTACGAAAAGCCACATGATCGTTGATCACAGTGCCATCGCTCTCTTTAAAGAGATCGTGAATCACCTGCGCTTGGGGTGTGATTTGGGTGTAGTCTTTCCAAAGCTGTGCGAAAAACTCGGTAACAGATAGTGCGGTTGACATGAGTAATTGCTCCCATTTTTTTGCTCAGTGTGCGTGAGTTAAATTTAGGGAGCAAACAATAATATTTACCTATTTAGGTAAATTTTTCTTAACTTACTTAAAGGGTCATTGGTGCACAATCACGCTTGATATAGCGTGACCACCGCGGCACCGCCTAACCCTAAGTTATGCTGCAGCGCCACTCGAGCACCAGCGACTTGCCGTGCCCCCGCATCACCACGTAGATGCCACACCAGCTCAGCACACTGAGCTAAGCCCGTCGCACCGATAGGATGCCCTTTAGACATGAGCCCCCCTGAAGGGTTAACCACAAAACGGCCACCGTAGGTATGATCACCGGCACGAACGAAGCGCTCCGCCTCCCCTGCTTCGCATAGCCCCAAGCCCTCATAAGTGATCACTTCATTGGGGGTAAAGCAGTCGTGTAACTCAACAACATCCACATCCGCCAGATCAACACCGGCTTCATTCAACGCTTGGTTGGCGGCTAGCTTTGTCATTTGAGCACCGATCAAGTCGATCGGATTATCCCAGCTATCAGCTGTATCGGTCGTCATGCTCTGCCCAGCAATACAGACCGGCTTTCGAATACCATGTCGCTTGGCAAACGCATCACTGCAAATAATCGCCGCGGCAGCGCCACACGTTGGTGGGCACGCCATAAGACGTGTCATATAGCCATCGTAGATGGTTGGCGAGCTAAGCACCTCCTCTACCGTCAGTGGCTTATTAAAAAGAGAGCGAGGGTTGTTCAGCGCATGAGCTCTGGTTTTTACAGCAACCTCAGCAAACAAGGAGGCGGGAGCTGAGTAACGCTCCATATAGGCACGTCCTGCTGCGCCAAACATTTGCAGCGCTAAAGGCCCTGCTGGTGTATGCGGAGCGATCTCCTTTAAACGCCCCAGCATCGGATCGAAAGGAGATTCACGGTCCTCCCAATGAGACGCCAACGCTCCGGGCTGCATCTCCTCAAAGCCAAATGCAAGTACACACTCCGCAGCCCCACTTGCCACCGCTTGGCGCGCAAGAAACAGCGCCGTGGAGCCAGAGGAGCAATTGTTGTTCACATTGATAATCGGAATACCTGTCATGCCAACGGAATAGAGGGCATTTTGTCCACAGGTGCTATCACCATAGATATACGCACCAAAAGCTTGCTGAACCGCGCCGTATGGGATCCCAGCGTCTTGTAACGCAGCCTCAACAGCTTCTTTCACCATCACACGATAAGGTTGATGTTGGCCAGGTTTATAGAAGCGTGTCATACCAACGCCTGCAACATATGCAACTGTCATCACTCTCTCCTAGCGCTGCGGTGGATTAATTAAGCTGCGGGCGATCATCTCTTTCATGATTTCAGAGGTGCCGGCATAAATGGTTTGGACACGCGCGTCCACATAGAAACGCGAGATAGGATATTCCAGCGTATAACCGTAGCCACCGAATAGCTGTAAGCATTGATCAGCAACCTTACACTGCATCTCGGTTGCCGTGAGCTTCAGAATAGAAGCCTCTTCGGTGGTCATCTGACCATCGTTATAGCGTTGTATGCACTGACCAAGATACGCTTTGCATAGCTCGAGCTGAGCTTTAAGTTCGGCGAGCTTAAAGCGCGTATTCTGAAAGTCTGCAATCCGCTGGCCAAACGCTTGGCGCTGCTGCACATAATCTAATGTCAAATCTAATGCGCCCTGTGCAGAGCCCACGGCCTGTACCGCAACACCAATGCGCTCACGCGGTAGCTCCTGCATCAAATAGGCAAAACCTTGGTTCTCCTCACCCAGTAAAGCACTAGCGGGTACGCGCAGGTCATCGAAAAAGAGTTCAGCCGTGTCACTAGCGTGCTGGCCAATCTTTTTAATACCGGCACCACGGGAAAAGCCGACCAGCGTACTATCGACCAGAAAGAGCGAGACCCCTTTCGCACCGGCATTAAGGTCTGTTTTTGCACACACGATCACCAGATCGGCATGACAGCCGTTGGTAATAAAAATTTTTGCTCCATTGATGACCCACTCTTCGCCATCGCGCACCGCTCGCGTACGCAGTGCGGCAAGGTCGGAGCCTGTGCTTGGCTCCGTCATTGCAATCGCTGCAACTTTATCGCCACGAATAAGCGCGGGCAGCCACTGCTCCTTTTGAGCACGGCTACCGTACGTCGCAATGTACGGAATCACGATATTGGCATGTATGTTGTAGCTGCTGGCCAGCCCGCCAAAGCCTTGTCGTGCGATCTCATCCACAACCAGTTGCGCTACCTCAAAGCTCGCACCTGCTGCGCCATACTCCTCTGGCATATCAACACCTAAGAGCCCTGCCGACCCCAATGTTTGCCATAACGCTTTCGGCAAAGCCCCAGTGCGCTCCCAGTCGTCGTAAAAAGGCGCGACCTCAGCCTCTAAAGCACGTTTAACCATGTCCCGATAGATTGTTAGCTCTTCATTCATGCTCACCTCCTAACGCGGTTCCATGCGGATAGCCGCATCAAGACGGATCACTTCGCCATTGAGATAGCGGTTTTCGATAATATGCTGACATAGCGCCGCAAACTCAGCCGGATCACCAAACCGCTGCGGGGATTGCACCATCGTGATCAGCGGCTCGCGCACGCTCTCGGGTAAAGACTGCATCATGGGTGTATCGAATAGCCCCGGAGCAATCGTCATCACGCGGATGTTGCTTGCGGCTAGGTCACGCGCTAACGGTAGCGTCATGCCGACAATACCCGCTTTACTCGCGCTATAGGCCGCTTGGCCGGTTTGCCCATCAAATGCTGCCACAGACGCGGTGTTGATGATGACGCCACGATCATCATCTGCACGCTCATTAGTAGCCATCTTCTCAGCAGCAACACACAGAACATTGAACACGCCCACCAGATTGATATCGATCGCTTTGCGAAAGGGTGCGAGGGGTGCAGCATGACCATCTCGGTCTAACGCTTTCCCCGCTGCCACGATACCCGCGCAGTTAACACAGATATCCAGCTGGCCAAATTGATCAACACCCGTTTCGATACTGCTGCGCACATTTGCCTCACAGGTGACATCAGTGGGTGCAAAAAAGACCTGCTGTGGAAAACGTGCCGCTAATGCATCACCGGCAGCCTTATTTAGATCAAGCACAATAACTCGCGCGCCCAGGTTTAACAGATGCTCACAGGTTGCCAGCCCTAACCCCGATGCTCCACCGCTCACAACGGCAACTTTTCCTTCTACTTTCATCTCATATGCCCACTGATCGAAAAGCTTGAGTATTCCGCTGCTCGCGTATTGGGGCTATGATCGTTCCTGACGTTCTATTTAACCAAAACGTCCATATTCGTTTCGTACCCACAATAAAATTCAACCCGTACGCAATATGAAGAAGAAACCGGTTTCCAATCACTACATCGAAGCGGCGATACGTGGTGCTGTGGCTCAAGGGGTCTCAGTGGAGCAGTTGCTCTCACAAGCGGAGATCCCCCTGCAAGCTTATCGCCAACCGCAGGAGCGCATCTGTGAAGAGCAACTAGCCGGATTGATAAAGGCCGTTTGGCGTGAAACCGGCGACGAGTTTATGGGGCTTACCGCCTCACCTTGTAAGAATGGCGTGTTCGCACTGATGGCAGAGTCGGTGCTCCATACACGAACACTTGGCGGGATGCTGCAACAAAGTGCGCGCTTTTACAGCTGTGTCCATTCCGACCTCGATCTTGCACTCACACAACGCGACGACCTTGCTGATTTCAAGCTCACCCTGAAAACAAAGGACCTCGATGCCGATCATTTCTTCCAAGAGTTTTTGCTGCTCATGTGGCAGCGCTTTAGCTGCTGGCTAGTCAACGAACAGCTAGCGTTCCAGTCCACCTACTTTAACTATCCTCAGCCTTCGCATGTCGCAGAGTACCCACCCATGTTTCCAGGAGCGCTCGTGTTTAACAGCACCGCCTCTGGCTTTACTCTGCCCGCGCGCCTACTGGCAGCTCCTATTGTACGTAAGCCCCATGAGCTTGCTGGCTTCCTGCGTTCATCGCCACTCGAAGTGCTGCGCCGAGTTGGTCAAGATACCTCTATTGCTACGCGTGTTAAGCGCCACCTAGTGCAGTGCGGAGTCGCGCAGCTGCCCACGCTAGAAAGCGTGGCGCAGTCACTCAATATGACCTCTCGAACGTTGCGCAGAAAACTCAAGGAGGAGGATGTCAGCTTTCAGCGCTTAAAAGACCAGTTACGCCGAGATACCGCCATCCGACTGCTGCTAGACGAGTCGCTCAGCATTGCCGATATCAGCCTACTCACCGGCTTTACCGAACAAGCAGCGTTCTGCCGCGCATTCAAAAGCTGGACCGGCGTTCCTCCAAGTAGTTATCACACAGCGCAAACCCGCTGACCGTTTCGGTTAAATGGTATGGACAGTTAGATCATTGCGTGCAGCCCACGACTCCAAGAGACTCAATAGCATCGCAAAAGAATAATAAAAGTGAGGACACGCCATGTCTGTCGAGATGCTACCTGAAGTTAGCTGTTCCACCGCCAATACCATTGGCAGCGGTCTAGACCGCGCCGTAAGGCGCTACGCCACCCGCGAAGCGATTGTTTTTAATGAGCGCAGGTGGAGCTACCAAGCACTGAGTGATGCCGTTAACCGTGTTGCAAATGCGCTACTCGATCTTGGTCTGAGCAAGGGTGATCGCGTTGCCGCTTACGGCAAAAACTCCGATGCCTACCTCATCCTCTGGTTAGCCTGTGCACGCTCAGGCCTTGTGCATGTGCCGATTAACTTTGCCCTCGTCAGCGAAGAGCTGAGCTATCTTTTATCCCAGTCAGGCGCACGAGCCCTATTTTGCGACGATGCTCTACTCGCCAACGCAGAAGCGATTCTAGACACCACCGATGTGAAGCTTTGCGGCACTTTGCGCAGCAGCGCAACTCAAGCGCTTGATATACTCGCTTACGCACAGAGCGAACAACCCACAACACCTCCTAAGGTCACAGTGCAAGACACTGACCTTGTTCAGATTCTCTATACCTCGGGCACCACTTCTCACCCCAAAGGCGCGATGCATACACACCGCTCCTTTATGACTGAATACATGAGCTGCATCCAGTTGCTGGAATTAAAAACATCCGACCGCTCGCTTGCGGCGCTGCCGCTCTATCATTCAGCACAAATGCACGTATTCACGATGCCCGCTCTGATGATCGGCGCATTAAGCTACATAATGGAAGCGCCGGTTGCGCAGCATGTTTTTGAGGCGATCAGCCAAGAGAAGATCAATTCACTATTTGCGCCACCCACAGTATGGATCGGTTTGCTACGCGACAGCGGCTTCGATGCACATGACCTGAGCACCTTAAAGAACATCTATTATGGTGCCTCGATTATGCCAGAGCCCATTGTGGTGGAACTCGGCGAGCGCCTACCCGGGTCGCGACTCTTTAACTGCTACGGCCAGAGCGAGATGGCGCCGTTAGCGACCGTCTTGAGTCCAGATGATATTAATGGGCGGCTGGCATCGGTCGGTAAACCGGCTATGTCCGTGGAGACGCGTATCGTCAACCCCGTCACAATGGAGGATTGCCAACCCGGAGAGCGAGGTGAAATTATCCACCGCTCGCCCCATTTAATGGTGGGCTACTGGAACAAACCCGATGAAACAGCAGAAGCGTTTAGCGGCGGCTGGTTCCACTCAGGTGATCTTGGCTACGTCGATGACGACGGCTTTATCTACATTGTTGATCGCATTAAAGACGTGGTGAACACCGGCGGTGTCTTAGTTGCAAGCCGTGATGTAGAGGAAGCACTCTACCTACATCCGGCTGTTGCTGAGGTCGCGGTAATTGGTACGCCCCATGATAAGTGGATCGAGGCGATCACCGCCGTTGTGATTCTCAAAGAGGGAGCTGAGGCGGATGAAGCGGCCCTCATTGCCCACTGCCACAATCACTTAGCGCCCTTCAAGGTGCCTAAAGCGATCGCTTTCCAAGCTCAACTGCCGAAAAACACTGCGGGTAAGCTGCTTAAACGCGCGCTACGCGACCAATACGCAGAACAGTTTTCATAAGTCCGTCATCACAAAGGCGATACTCAGTTAAGGGTTAGCTGGGTATCGCTAAGGTTTCAGTTAGCCAGCTTTCAAACATGGCAGCGATCTCCAACTGGCGGCAGTGGGTCGGTATCACCAGCCAGTAACCCGGCACCAGCGACGGATTAATCTCACTTAGTGCGCGATCACCTAATGGCATCACCATCTCACCTGCAGCTACCCCCTGCTGCGCGACATTGTCGCTAACAAGCGCAACACCTAGCCCCTGCTTTGTCGCTTCCACCTGACTGGCGATACTATCAACGATCAAGAACTGCCGTTCGCGTAACAGGTCAATGCCCAATGTTCTTGCATAACGCTGCCAAAGCTCAATCGACAGGGGCGTGCAGATAATACGCTGGTGCTGCAGGTCTTCCGGCTTCGATAGCACAGAGCGGGCTTTCAAAGCCGGGGCACAGACAAGGTACTTGTCATCGCGCTGTAAAAGGCGCTTGTGCTCGGCGGGCCATTCACCAAAGCCCCACTGGATCGCAAGATCAATCGAACGCCAGTCGCTATCGCTCATCGCAACCTGAGTACCAATAAACAGCTCAACATCGGACAACCTTGACTCAAATGTTTCCAACAGCGGTAACACCCGATGCACCGCAAACCAAGGCGATATATTGATGCGAAAGTGCGTTTTCTGTGTACACTTTGCCAACGTGACACCTTGATCCAGCAAAGCTAACCCGCGCTCAACATACTCCGCTAACAGCTCGCCCGCTGGAGTTAGCACCACACCTGATGCATGACGAGAGAACAGCGCTACTCCAAGTTGCTGCTCTAGCGCTTTCATTTGAATACTAATCGCCTGTGGGGTCACACATAGCTTATCTGCAGCGCGTTTAAAGCTTCCAACCTGAGCGACAACCGCAAAGTAAGACAGCGCTTTGAGCGGTAAAGATTGATGGTGCTCACTCAACAATAGCTCCTCCTGATAAATAGGATAAAGACCTATATACATTAACTTAATTAATAGTAGGCTAAGCGTCCTTTTGAGACATAAATTAAAGGAGTAATCTATGCGTCTCTGCGCTTCATTGCTATTGCTGGCAGCCAGCTCAAGTGCGTTTGCTACTGGCAGTTTGGAAAACCCGCAACCTAACGCCGTTGAATCAGGCATTGGGGTCATCTCTGGCTGGGACTGCTCCGCACAACAGGTAGAAGTATTTATCGATGGCCGCTCAATTGGTAACGCCGGCACCGGCACCTTACGTGGCGACACGACCAACATTTGCGGCCATGCAGAAACTGGATTCTCTTTGCTGCTCAACTACAGCGCCCTGACCGAGGGCGCCCACACGATTGAAGTTTATACGGACGGCCAACTGCTAACACGCCGAGACTTTCGGTCGGTCAAGTCGGGTGGGAGTGAGTATCTAGCTGGAAAAACGAAAGCTGTCACGGTTGAAAACTTCCCTAGCGCTGGAACAACCTCAATGCTGGAGTGGAGCCAATCTAAGCAATCGTTTGTCGTCACAGGAAAGGTGGATCAAAACCTTACGGGGACTTACACGCTAGCTCGCATGACCATTCATTTACAAAACGATCTGGTACTGGACTCTGAGGGCGGTGAGTTCAGTGTGTCTGGTACGATGAACGTCACTCAAAGCCAAGTTGACTACAGTTTAGTCATGGTCGTTAACGGTGAAAGCACGCCTATAGCCGACTCATATTCGTACCGAGATTATGGTTACTATCTCTACGATAGTAACCATCGAAAAAATATGGCTATCGTGGAAAGAGGCTCAAAATTTGTGGCTTCAAGTTTAAGCTACACAGCTGACTTGGGCTGGTTCAACATGATCGAGTATTGGGAAAAAACCAACTCCGTAACATCTAGTGGTTCAGTTGTTACAAGGTCCGATTTCACTAAACCAGAAATTTTTCAAGAAAAAACCAACTAGCACCTCACCTCTCAGTTAGGCAGCGACGCCCTCGTTGTTGCCTAACACTGTCCAACAACCAAACGTAGATCGCGCTCTCGTTTCTTGCCGCCCCTACCTCTTCTTAAAGTAAAGCAGCCTAACTAGAGTCAAAAAAAGGTTCTCGCTCTTTAAAACAGGAAAAAACGCTTTTTGCCTTTGCTGAAATATTCCTAGATAGCGCGTACCCATACACTCACGCACACATTGAAATGTATTCACTTAGAGACGAATGTCAGCATTCTTTACAAACACTAGGCGAACACCCATACCCAATGGGGCAGATAATTGACCTGAATCTTAATAAGCGTTCACTTAAGCAGTAAAAGTGCTTGAAACTAAACCGGAAGTGAACCAAACCGAACCGCTTAGTTTGATTTAACCGGATTCCTATTTTTGAACGTCAGCTAATTTTACAAGGCTCGCTTTTTGTCCACACAGTGCAGAAAATTCATACTAAGACCGCACACAAAACATCAGAAAACCTTAATAAATGTCTGCAATAAATTACAAAACCACTAGAAAGGTTAAAAATAAGACACTAAAAAGCGACATAATAAATTTTTTTAAACTTTTTTATAACCAAAATAAAAAGTTGGCACACCACATGCTAAATACTTCGTGCTTACAAATTGAAACCCTTTGCACTGGCGCAAACGGAACACGGAGATTATGAAAATGGCATTCGCTAAAAAAGCTTTGGCAGCAGCAGTTCTTACAGTAGCAGCAACATCTGCATCAGCAGCACTTGAGCTGGTTCAAACTCAAACAGGTAGCCACGGTTACGCAGCAACTATCTGGACTCAGACACTTTCATTCGATCTATTCAACCCAGCTAACTTCGACGGCCGTTCTTTGCAACGTGTTGAGCTTGAACTAACTGGTTCGTCTCGTACAACTTACTCTTTCACTCCAACAAGCAGCAGCATCATTGCAGCAGATGGTAAGTTCGGTGCTTTGATCAATGCTGACGTTACTATTGGTTCTAACGACTTGGACATCTTGATTCGTCCAGGTAAAACAGATGCAATTACTGCACCTGTTGCACAAGGCACTACATACGATTTTGGCCTGCAAGAAGGTTCTGGTGCTGACAGCAAGCAAGCAACTGATGCTGCAAACTTGGCTGCATTTACTGGCTCAAGCACTTTCGACGTTAACCTAGCGTCTTACGCAGACATCAGCTTTAACGCTGTTGGCGGTAACTACACATCTGAGCAAACAGCTGAAGCTCTAGCTCAGTTCACAGTTAAATACTACGTAGAAGAGCTACCACCAGCTGCTTCCGTTCCTGCTCCAGCATCTTTGGCGCTATTCGGCCTAGGCTTGCTAGCGATGTCTCGTAAGCGTAAAGCTGCGTAAGGCTGATATTCTGCCCTCCTAATGGAGGGCAGTTTTCACAGTGTGGTGCTTCAAGTTGTTACCAACATAGCAACACCTTGGAAGCAGTACACTAGGGATTCGATAGCAATGCGCAAATATCGATTAGGTTGAACATGGAGATTAAGATGACTTTCGCAAAGCAACTGATAACGGCCACTGCGTTCAGTTTAGTGGCAGGAACAGCATCCGCTGCACTCGTACAAGCTGGCCCAACGCAGATCCAAACCGTTGAGCGTACCGCTACAACTTGGGATCGAACTTTTACTTTTAATCTATACAACGCCGCTGACTTTGGCGGACGTGAGCTACAGAAAGTTGAGCTAACACTAGAAGGCTTGTCTTTCACAACATTTGAGATAACACCTACTAGCTTCGTATTGAGCGCAGAGGGTGAGTTCGGTGCAAATATCTACTCAACGGTCAGTGTTGGAGGCCCAACTCTCGATATCGATGTATCGCCGAAAAAAGAAGCGAATGCATATAACTTAGTAGCTGGCCAAACTCATTCCTTTGGCGATTTAGAAGGTCAGGATTTCGACTCTGCAGAGGTAACCGAAGCAAGTCAGGTCGCTAATTTTGCAGGCAATGGTACCTTTACAGTTGATTTAGACGCTACTGCGCGTATCAGCTTGCAAGTTATTGGTGGCAACTATCGCTCAGAGCAAGCATCTTTTGCTTCTGCAACATACACTGTGAAATACTTCATTGAAGAAGCCGCTAACGACCCTGCACAGGTTCCTGCACCGGGTTCTCTAGCACTGCTAGGTGCTGGCTTACTCGCATTTTCTGCGCGCAAGAAAAAAGCGAAGTAACCAACAGCGAAAGTCTTCCTGCAAAAGCCCGCTTAATTGCGGGTTTTTGTCGTTGTTGTGTCGTTGTTGATCTGCTGAAAGCGCCAAACACGAGATATAAAAAACCAGCCGAGCGGCTGGTTTTTTATATTAGGAGCACAAACAGTTAGCGGCTTTTTTGCCAGAACACTTCGCAGGCACCATCCTCGTTTGCAAGGCTGCGCGCATACACGAACAGGTAGTCAGACAAACGGTTTAGAAAGCGCATCGCCTCGGGATTAATCGCTTCGCTTTCTTGCAAAGCAACAAATAAGCGCTCAGCACGGCGGCAGATCGCTCGCGCCATATGACAATGCGCAGCGGCGATGTTCCCACCAGGAAGAATAAACTCTTTCAACGGTGGCAACTGCTCATTGAGCTGATCTAACTCGCACTCCAACGCCTCAACCATCGCCGCTTGGATAACAACATACTCGCTGTCGGCTACGGCAAGCTCACCACCAATATCAAATAAGCGATTCTGAATCTCACGCACGAACGGGTGTACAACCTTCCGTTCGTAACGCAAGTGCGCATCTAAAACGCCCAATGCGCTGTTAAGCTCATCAACAGCGCCGAGCACTTCTACCCGAAGACTCGCTTTAGAAACCCGGTTGCCATTCGCAAGCGAAGTTTCCCCTTTATCTCCACCGCGCGTGTAAATACGCGTTAGCCTGTTCGACACTCTCATCACCTCTGAAAGTTAGTTGGGTCGGTATACGATCGAAACCAGCCCACCAAAGCCTTGCGTGTTATAGCCCGCAACCTGCTCGTAGTCGTTATCGAAGAGGTTGAGCACCTTACCCTCTACCACCCATGCAGCTGCTAGCTGATACCGTAGTGTCGCATTGACGATACCGTAACCTGCGATATCTGCGCCAAAGTCACGTTTATCGCTCTGTGCAATGAACTCAAAGCCATAACCCAGACGTCCTAAATCGTGATAGATACGGCTCGTCAGTGAGCGCTGAGCTCGTCGCAGCAAGCGTGCGCCCGTATCGCGATTCTTGGCGCTTTGTAGTGCTACGGACGTTTGCCAGCTCACCGCCCCCCAAGTAGCTTCGTGCGTTAACTCAACGCCTTGCGTACGAGCCCGCGCTACGTTGCGGCCCTGATAAACAAACGGCTCAACCTCAACGAACTCAACGAGATTGTCGATATCATTATGGAAGGCAGTTGCTGTCACTGCTTGATCGGAACTAATACGGTATTTAATACCTAGTTCGATGTTACGTGCATCTTCCGCTTTCAGATCTGGGTTACCGCCGTAGCCATAAAGATCTGGCGCACTGGGCGCCCGAAATGCTGTTGCTGCACTGGCAAAAACATTCAGGTGTTCATTAAACGCATATCCGTAACTCGCTTCCCAAGTCGCTTTTGTACCAAAGTTTTCATGATCCGTATAACGACCTGCGAAAAGCAGAGAGTGAGCACCGAACGCGATACTATCCTGCAGAAAGATGGCCTTAGTCGTAATTGACTCATCAAAACCACTGCCAAACGAAAGAGACTGTATGTTCTCTTCTTGAAGGGAAACGCCCGCTGTTAAAAGATGCGCATCAAGCTCGAAATCATTTTCCCAATCCAGTTGAAAACGCTCTGTCTCAACAAAGTCTGGAGATTGATTCTGTATTAGCTCATCAAAGAAGTACCCTGCCTGTACACGCGTCACCCAACGCTCTGACACTTCATTCTCAGCACTCACACTGATCAAGTGCTGTGTAAAATCCTGATCCACTGGCTTTAATGCAACTTCAGGAAAGTTACTGTAATCCTGTGCAGAGTATTCAGTATTACCACGGCGTGATTGCACACTCAGGTTAACGTCAGTCTCGTTAAATGTATGACGTGCACCTAAGTGAAAGGACAAGTTATCGTGTCCGCTATCATGATCGGCGTCACGGTACGTCGGAAAGCCACCCGTTTCAGTTTTAACAGCACCCCATGAAACCTGTGTTCCTTGCTCAAGGGCTGTGTAACCGTTAACCGATACTTCTTGAAGACTATCGGTTCCCACTGTTACTGCACCTGAAAAAGCCGGTCCACTTTGGCGCGTAAAGATATGAATAACACCACCAATCGCCTCTGAGCCATACAACGCAGAGCGAGGCCCTTTGACCACCTCGATCTTCTCGATAATATCAGGGTGGATAACGCTCAAATTTGCTGAGCCCAATGTGCCTGGGTTAACTTTGACCCCATCAACAAGCACCAATGTATGATCGCTTTCAGTACCGCGTGTAAAAATAGAAGTAATCTGGCCAGCACCACCGCTGCGTACCACTTCCACACCAGCAACGTGGCTGATCACTTCGGCTAAGTCTCGCGCCTGCATTTTTTCGATCTGTTCTCGTGTGATTACCGATACATTAGCAAGCGTTTGATCTACCCTTTCCGCTTGTCGAGTTGCTGTTACCGCCACCGCATCTAGCGTTGTAATGTCTGCTACCGCAGTCGATGCCACGAACGTAGCACCCAGAAAAGTCAGTGTTTTCATTTGATCACCTTGAAACGCGCCCACCGCGCAGGGGTTAAAGAACATCAGGCCGGTATCCGGGCTCATGACGCGTGCTAGCACAGCTTTTTTACCTTCCCGGCGTCAGCCAGTGGCCACTAAAAAGCATTAACATCAATTACCGTTGCGGGGGCAGCGCTGGATTTGCGAAAGCGCACCAGCTTCCCGTTTACCCCAAAAAGGGCACCTGAAGAGAGTGTGCGGGGAGTGTACAGGGTGTCGCGAGGTTGTTCAATTTGAACCCCTGGCTGATCGCCAGGGGGAGTCAGTGACCGCTTATCTGTCGTAGTGTTCAGCGAAACTACGAATATCATGTGCGAGTACTTCCACCTTATCAGCGGCTTTTTCAAGCTCTTCTAGTACTGCAGTGCTCATCGCTGATTCAACGATCAGCTCGAGCGCACCGAAGTTTTCTTCACCGATCTGCGCCACAACGTCAGCTGACAGTTTGCTTTTAAACGAAGCAACAACTTGTTTTGAATGCTGATTTTGGTTCTGAGACATATAACAGCTCCTTATTAACTATTCGGCAACAAAATATGTTCGTCTTGTTCGTGGATATCGCTGGCAGTGCCGACGATCAGTGGGTCCGGTTCCAGCAGTATGTCGGCATTTTTATTGGGGTATGGCAGCGAATGAAGTACGTGACGCATCGCATTAATACGGGCGCGCTTTTTATCGTCAGACTTGATCACAGTCCAAGGCGCATCTGCCGTATCGGTGTAAAAGAACATCGCCTCCTTCGCTTCGGTGTATGCGTCCCACTTGTCGAGAGAAGCAAGATCGATCGGTGATAGCTTCCATTGCTTAAGAGGATCAACTTTACGCGCTTGGAAGCGGCGGAACTGCTCATCACGGCTCACTGAAAACCAGAACTTGAATAGGCGAATACCACTGCGAACCAACATACGCTCAAAGTCCGGCGTTTGGCGCATAAACTCAAGGTACTCAGCAGGTGAACAGAAGTTCATAACACGCTCTACGCCCGCTCGGTTGTACCATGAGCGGTCAAACATAACGATTTCACCTTGAGTTGGCAGGTGCTGAATGTAGCGCTGATAATACCACTGCCCTTTTTCCACCTCGGTTGGCTTTTCCAACGCCACTACCTTAGCTTCCCGCGGGTTCATATGTTCCATAAAGCGCTTAATCGTGCCACCTTTGCCTGCCGCATCGCGGCCCTCAAACAAGATCACGATTCGCTCACCTGAATCGCGTACCCAGCTTTGCATCTTGAGTAGCTCAATTTGAAGCTCTTTTTTCATCGCTTCGTAATCTTTGCGAGACAGCTTCTCTTTATAGGGATATTCCTCAGGAAGACCGGTTGGCAACCCCATCATCGATGATGCGGTATCGTTCGTGCTAGCTTCATTCACCTCCATGGGTACCGCACTTGCCTGGTTCATGTTTGCCTCCTTTTAACAGTTGTTGTTTTCTATCTTCCTCCTCTTGTGAACTGCACACCTTGACCCACGTCAGACGCGCTCTCTAAACATTTAACCTGTTGATATAAGTACTGGTTTACCGGCACTTCTAGGCCTAAATCATCTGCTTTTCGACATAAGAAACCGGTCATATATTCGATTTCGGTCTGACGCTTATGATGGATATCTTGATGCATCGATGAGTAGTTCTGAGCTGTTGCTTGCGCCACAGCACAAGCACGTGCGAACAGGCCTTCACGGAAAAGCGGCTGTGCTAAAGCCGCCGCTATTTTCTCAACCTCTTCGCAAACAGCTGCCATTTTTTGACGCAGCTCCGCACGCCGAACTAGATCTCCGTTTCGGCAATCATGTAACGCGGTCAACGGGTTAATGGCCGCGTTAATCGCAACCTTGCACCACAGCTGTTGAAGAATATTATCAACGACCGCGACATCTGGAATATCTTCAAAGAGGCGCTCATCCGAAGTACCCGAGAAACGCCCTATCAATGTTTCACCCACACCCGCCCACACCACGCGCGCTGCTGCCTCTTTAAAAGCTCCATCGGTGGTAGTTACAGCGTAGACAGTCTGCTGCTTACACAGTTGCGCAACCTCCTCGTGCTGTCCCATTCCGTTTTGTAACAAGACAACATGCGCCCCCTCTTCGAGGCATGACTGAATCTGCTGTATGGCAGCAACAGACTGGTAAGACTTCGTTGTCACCAGCAGATGGGATATTGTCTCAGCTTGGCTCGGCGCTACGTAGCGTAGCTGAGTTAGCGTCTTTTTGGCCTTCGCACTGATGATGTGCAACCCGTTTGCACGTAACTGTTCACGTGCACTGTGATCTCTGACGATGACCGTCACCTGATGGCCCGCCTGAGACAGCTTAAACGCCCATAGCAGCCCGATAGCTCCACCACCTAAAATATGCCAGTTCATGAAAAACCTTCTGTAATTGTACACTTTGCCTATGGCTCACCGCTTAAAAGCCTCTTGACCTTGCGGTAAACTATCGGAAAAACAGGAGATTATCGACTATGCCATCATTCGACATCGTTTCGGAGCTAGATAAGCACGAAGTGACAAATGCGGTTGATCAAGCCAACCGAGAATTACAGACTCGCTACGACTTTAAGGGTGTAAGCGCCTCTTTTACGCAAAACGAAGACAGTGTTTCACTGGAAGCAGAAGTTGACTTTCAACTGCGCCAGATGATCGAAGTCCTGCGTGCAAAAATGATCGCACGTAATATCGATATCAAATGCATCGAAGAGAAGGACCCTGAACTATCAGGCGTAAAAGCGCGACAAGAGCTTATTCTCAAGCAGGGCTTAGATCAGCCTATGTGCAAAAAAATCACCAAGACGATTAAAGAGAGTAAGCTAAAAGTCCAGACACAGATTCAGGGCGAGAAAGTTCGCGTCACGGGTAAGAAGCGTGATGACCTCCAGCAGACCATTGCGTTACTCAAAGACGCTGATATTGAACTACCTTTGCAGTTCAACAACTTTAGAGACTAATGGTTGAGCAATAAAAAGGGCGACCTTAAATCGCCCTTTTTTGTATCTAGTTTACTTTGCTTTTTTGAGAAGCTTCTTCAACTTCTTCAGCTTACCTTCGTGCTTAGCAATTTTTGCTTCGCGTGCTTTGATGTTCTTTTTGATCGATTTCGCTGTTAGCTTCTTCTTAGCCATTGTTAACTCCATATAACGTTTCTATTGGATTCAGTCACCGCCCTTTTCAGACTGCTCTTTTAGGAACTGTCTAATAAAACGACGAATCTCACGCGCTGCGCTCGTATCCAGCTCATCACAAAGCTCAACAAATTCATCACGTTCAGCTTTGTTTATACGAATAACCAGTTGGCTATCTTTCGGCTTTTTCTTGGCTCCCATCGGAACCCCTCTAAGTTATCAGAATGACGCGAGCACACTGCATATATTTAGTATATACAAAGTAGTGCACTAGATATTTAAAGTAAAGTCCATATTATTATATTTTTATTAAATATAAAAAAAGCCGCTTGATGCGGCTTTTTTTACTAAAGAAGGCTTATTGGCCTTGCGACTTTTGCGCTTTGAAAAGCTCAAACAACGTCCCTTGATCTGGAAGACGCGTCGCTACCAAACCTTTTGATTCTTGGAACTTGCCCAATGCGTCTTTTGTTCCATCACCGTAGACACCGTCAACACTGCCGCCCAAGAAACCAAGATCCGCCAGCGCTTGCTGAATAATCTTGATCATCTGTGCTTGCAGAATAATAGGCTTCTCTTTTGTGCCTAAATTCTTAAACTCACCACCTGATGACAAACGGTCACTATCCAGTGTTTGGGTAATACTGCTGACTATTTGGTGGAACTGCATATCCGGGCGCTTAGCACAAAAAGACTCAGCAATTTTCAACATAAGAGCGGTGCTCTGCCACGGTGAGATATCGAAAGTATCCGCTTGGTGACGATTCATTGCTGTCAGGTAGCCTTCTACCCAACCACCGTAAACGTAATACAAGTTATCCTGTGCTTTTACAGACTCCAAAAACTTCGCACAGCTACCTAAACCCGCTCCTTTAACTGCGTAGGAGCCATTGCTATCAGACGCCTGTACGTTGCTGCCCAATAGGCATGCAGCCATCGCTGTAGCCAGAATTTTTCCTTTCATGCTCTCTACCTCGTATCCTAATAAAATAACTAGTCTAACCTTTCGGTGTTAACTTTTCTTGAACGATGCGATCAACAATAGACGGCGCTGCGCCACCGATTAGATCCATAATTGTTTCAAAGCCAGCCCGCGTACCAAAGTACGGGTCTGGTAGGTCTGCATGCTCATTGTTCCCAGCAAACGTCAGGAACAGAGACAGCACTGCATGCGCATTAGCAGGCTTTATAGCGATTAGCTTATTTAAAACCGGCTGATCTGCTGCCAAGATGTAATCATAATCAAAAAAATCTTCTGTACTGATTTTTCTGGATCGAACCTTACGAATATCAATATTCCACGTCTGCGATACGCTTACTGCGCGGACATCAGGCAAGGAGCGTGGCGCCGATACAATAACGCCGGCGGACTCTACTTTAACCCGAGTACCAACCCCCGCCAGTTCAAGCTGCCTTTTTAGAGCACCTTCAGCCATCGGGGAACGACAAATGTTCTCCATGCAGACCACCAGCACTTTACTTTCTGGCTCGCTCTTAAGCACCTTTTCAAATATTCGGCGTAACATGCAAACTCCCTAGGGCGATATCGATGACAGCAATCGGCGCACATAGTTAACAGGTATCGCGTAGGTAATCCCAGTGGGTGAAGAGAGGGCCGACTCTTTCGTGCCTTTAACATACACACTATTGACCACACCAATCACCGTGCCCGACTCTGCCAAATACACGGCACTGCCACTATTGCCGGGATAAGCAATTGCATCAAGCTGATAAACCTCGAACGGTGCACGAATACGCTTAATCTGCTGGGCTGTGAGTTTTTTACTGTTGTAGGCGGGCGTTACAATCGGCGTGATGGCGGAAATGATCCCCTGATGAGTCACAGGATACAATCCCAACACCATACCCACAGGAAACCCCGTAAGTGCTATACTCTCGCCGCTACGACGCCACTCCGAGTTACCTAGTTTCACACTCGGCAACGCAGGGCCTTCAAATCTTAAAATCGCTAGGTCGTGCGCCTTATCAACTGCGACGATCTCAGCCAAACGCCCCTTGGCGTTCTTACCTCGGCCACTAAAAACAGCTAAACGCTCACCTTTGGCATCATCAAGTTTTTGCTCACCCACCACGTGATAATTAGTCACAGCAAGATTACCAGAGCCTACAACAAACCCCGTTCCGCCATAAATCGCAGCTGGGCGACCCGTAGCAAGCCTCTTATTGGGGGTGACCGAACCCACGGCTACCACGCTTTTCTCGATGGCTGCGATAACATCAGGAAGAGGTGCTGCAATACTATTTGAGCACCATAAAAATAAGCCGATAAAACAGGCCAAGATCCGCTTGAAATTCAAAGACATTCAGCCTCCCTTTGGGTTCACTTTATTAAACTACATATACAGGTTTTCTCAAATCGCTATAATAGTTTTTTGACAGATTTTCCCCGTAATTTATGGCCTAAGGACGCGAACATGCCGGAATTAGTAGGCGATCTGATACATTACAAGGCAAGCCAAACCCCTGCAGCACCCGCACTACAATTTAAAGACACCACCTATACCTATGCTGAACTCGCTGAAGAGGTTAGCCGCTTCAGTGCGCAGCTGCTCGAAGACGGCCTGCAAAAAGGGGAACGCATCGCGATCTACCTGCCTAAAATACCGCAGGCGGTCGTTGCCATGTTTGGTGCTTCGCGCGCAGGAGCCGTATTTGTTCCTATCAACCCACTTTTAAAACCTAACCAAGTCGCGTACATACTCAAAGACTGCAACGTCAGAGTACTCATCACAGCGACAGATCGCTTCAAGCTGCTGCGTGAAGAGCTTGAACATTGTCACGACCTACGCACAGTCACATTGACTGATGACAAACCACTGCCGGATGAAACACACCACCTTGCAGTGCAGCGTTTTGCACAAGAAATATCAACGCAAAAGAGCCTGCCTAACGTTATTGATGCCGATGTAGCCGCGATTATGTACACCTCTGGCAGTACCGGTAACCCAAAGGGCGTTGTACTCTCGCATCGCAATATGATTGCAGGCGCTAATAGCGTAGCGACGTATCTTGTTAACACACCCACTGATAAGTTGCTTGCGGTACTCCCCTTTAGCTTTGACTATGGTTTGAGCCAACTGACAACCGCGTTCTCTGTTGGTGCGCAAGTTGTATTAATGGAGTACCTGTTACCCCGTGATGTGATCAAAGCTGTTGCCCGCTATGGCATTACCGGCTTAGCTGCGGTACCGCCCCTTTGGAACCAGCTTGCTGACCTATCATGGCCAGATGAAGCAGCACAATGCTTGCGCTATATCACCAACAGCGGTGGAGCGATGCCCATTGCCACGACACAAAAGCTGCAAGCCTCATTACCAAACACTGACTTCTACTTAATGTATGGGCTTACTGAAGCGTTTCGCTCGACCTACTTACCGCCGGACCAAGTAAATATCCGTCCCGAGTCGATGGGTAAAGCGATTCCCAATGCCGAAGTTATGGTTGTTCGCGAAGATGGCACTGAATGCGCTCCGGGCGAGGTCGGTGAACTCGTTCATCGCGGGTCTCTCGTTTCACTCGGCTATTGGAATGACCCCGCAAAAACAGCAGAGCGCTTTAAGCCAGCGCCAGCAAAAGCCACAGAGCTCACACTTCCTGAGCTTGCCGTTTGGTCGGGAGATCAAGTTAAACGGGATGAAGAGGGCTACCTCTACTTTGTCGGCCGCAAGGACGAGATGATCAAGACATCCGGCTACCGAGTTAGCCCAACGGAGATCGAGGAGGTGCTCTACAGCAGCGGGCTAATAAAAGAAGCTGTTGCGCTTGGCATTCCTCACCCTCAACTGGGACAAGCAGTTGTCCTTGTGATGACGCATGAGCAGCCCATAGAAGAGCGAGATATCCTTTCCGCCATGCAAAAAGAGCTGCCCAACTTCATGCTGCCAAAAGCGATCTACTTTGTAGAAGCACTGGCGCGTAACCAGAACGGAAAAATTGACCGTAAAACGCTATATACGACCTACGCTAATATTTTTGAGGAGTCAGAGCAGTGAAAAAGGAAGCCCCAAAGCATGTTGAAATGAAATACTTTTCAACGGCAGATAATCAGCTGCTCATTGGTGGTCAAACAGCGGAGCGGCTGGCTGCGCGTATTGGGCAAACCCCCTTTTACGCATATGACCGCAGTATCATGACGCAAAAAGTGCAAGAGCTGCGCAACCTTTTCCCTGAGCAGCTTCATTTACATTACGCCATGAAAGCCAACCCCATGCCTGCTGTTGTGCACCACATGGCAGGCTTGACCGAAGGTATCGATGTCGCATCAATGGCCGAAATGCAAGTTGCGCTGGATACGGGTATCTCCCCAGACACGATTAGCTTCGCAGGCCCAGGAAAAACCGATAAAGAACTCACTGCGGCGATCGCAGCAGGCATCATGATCAACATGGAGTCTGAAGGCGAGATGGAGCGCATTGCCGTTCTTGCAAAGACTTTACAACTCACACCTATCGTTTCCATTCGTGTGAACCCAGACTTCGAGCTCAAGTCATCAGGTATGAAAATGGGCGGTGGACCGAAAGCGTTCGGAGTTGATGCCGAACGCGTACCCGCGATGCTAGCACGCTGCGCAGAGTTAGAGCTGGACTTTAGAGGCTTCCATATATTCAGCGGCTCGCAAAACCTGAAAGCCGAGTCTCTTATTGAAGCTCACACCAAAACGTTTGAGCTGGCTTACCGCCTTGCACAAGCCGCTCCCGCACCGTTGCAGTGGCTCAATATCGGCGGCGGCTTAGGCATCCCCTACTTCCCTGGCGAGCAATACTTGCCTCTTGATGAAGTGGCTGCGAATCTGCAGGTGCTCATGCAGGAAGCTGCCACGCGCCTGCCGGGCGCTGAGATAGTGATGGAGCTTGGGCGCTTTTTCGTCGGAGAATCTGGGGTTTATATCTGCCGAATTACCGACATAAAAGAGTCTCGCGGAGAAACATTCGCAGTGACAGACGGCGGCTTACACCACCACTTATCTGCATCGGGTAATTTTGGACAGATCATTCGCAAAAACTACCCGGTATGTGTTGCGAACCGCATGACAAGTGATATGCCAGAGAAAGTTAATATTGTTGGCCCACTCTGTACACCACTCGATATTATTTCAGATAAGACGCCCCTTCCGCCTGTGAGCATTGGTGATTACATCGCCGTCTTTCAGTCAGGAGCTTATGGGTTTACAGCAAGCCCACGCGACTTTTTAAGCCACCCAGAGCCAAAACAAATCCTGCTTTAACAGCTAAACCCCAGAGATCAGCCTCTGGGGTTTACTTTTCGCTTAATACCACTATTTCATACAACGGCTGAAGAGTGCCGCTAAGTCACCAGTGAGCGATTGGCGCGAGTATTGGCCAACGACTTCAGGGTTCGCAATATACGCCTCGTTACACTCCACTTCATCGAAGAACTTTGCTAGACCTGTATATATCTCGTCTTCATCATCCAACGGATAAATCGCTTGGTAGCCTGCTTCTTTTAGCAAGGTTGCAGTATCGCCAGCTGGATCAGTCAGTGCGCAGATAGGACGTCGCGCCCTAAAGTACTCGTATACTTTTGCAGGAATTTGATGATTACAGTTAGCTGCTTGGAAGATAAGCAAACCATCAGCCTCCATCATTTCAGCTAACGCCAGTCGATAGTCAACCGATGGCGCCAAGGTAATGATGTCATCGATATCGAGTGATTCAATCATCGGCGCAAACAGCTCATCATGCCCCGTCGCACGCAGCACAATCTCTGTATCATCGGCGCTGATAACCTGCTCGCGCTTCAGTTTCGCAATCGCTTTGAAAAAGCACTGCGGGTCACGCTCAGAAGGATATAAAACACCACTGTGTACGTAACGGCGTTTTGATGAAGTGCCAGCAGAGCTCGATAGCTGCTCTTCTACTTGTTTAATGATGGCCTCATTGTAGCCATTAGGTAGCAACACAAACTGCTCTGCCGGAAGGTGCGGATAGCGCTCTTGGTACATCTTCACAGCGCTAGGTGTTGTGAACACAGCGTATGTACAACGGTTAATAACCCACTGTTCGATACGCAAAAACCAGCGACGTTTCGGTCCAGGAGCTGGGTACGTTTCTTCAGTCATTGAGTCACGGAAGTCAGCAACCCAAGGTAAACCCGTTAATTTGCTGAGAGCCAAACCTATTAGGTGAGCTGTCGCTATTGGGTAAGTTGACCAAATAACACTTGGCTTATCACGCCAAATACGCCAAAGCCCGGCAACCACTGCAAACGGCAGCCAACTAATCCAACGATCAGGCAGCGCCATGACTTCAAGGTATCGTCCCTTAAACGACAAGTGACGTCGCGTATCAAAACCAAGTGCTCGGGTCACTTTCAAAGACGCAGGGATATCCTTTAATTGATCCGCACTGGTTTGCTCATATGCACAAGGCGCAGCGCTCAGGACAGAGCAGTCCCATCCGTGGTCAGACAAATAGGTTGAGAATGCAAGTGAACGCTGTAAGCCACTGCTCACTTTGACAGGAGGATAGTGATAGGCAACGAGTAAAGCTTTCCCAGCGGCAGGTTTCCTTTGCAAAAAGCCACTCGTCCAATTTTGAACCTGAGCACGCCAAGCTTGACTAGAAAATGTATGATCAGCACTGGCCAATTTTTGCCGCATAAACTGCGGTTTACTTAGCAGCGTTCGAAACGATCCAGATGAATCCACTGCCGCTTCAAACTCTTTTGCGGTTAAGTCATTACCACTGCAAACAATCAAAGTGTTCTGTGTCGCCTGATCTAAAGCTTGCTCGAGGCGCACTGCCAATGGCGCCGCATCGGTCTGCACTTGCGGCTCCTGATCAGAAGCGCCGCTAACGTCCGACCTTTTAGATACACTGCGAACCTTTTGCATTAGTGACTTGATCGAAGCGCCAACCTTCACATCGCCAGACAGCAGCTTTTGCCAAAAATCCTTCGATGTAAAGCGCTGAAGATAATAGTGCTTCAGGTAAGCTTGCGCTTCACCCGCTTCACTACGAACCCAAGGGTTCAGCATGATTAGGCCATCAACACGGTCATCTTTAGGCGCATAAAATGCCGCAGCCGTTGCAGCATCACATAGCCCCCAAAGTGCTACTTTCTTAAGCGTTGGACACGCTTCCATGAAGCTATCGATCGCTGCGGCAATATCATCTTCGATATATTCAAAACCGCGCAGCTCTCCCGCCGCATCTCCCATGCCGCGATAATCAAAACGCATCACAGGAATGCCAGCCGCAGTCAAATCTCGTGCCAGCAGCACAAATTGACGATGGCTCCCAACACGATATTGAGGTCCGCCTACCACAACGACGACACCCTGTTCAGCAGGTACCGAAGGCGTGTGGATAACCCCAACCAAACGCTGACCGGCACAATCAAACGTTAAAGGTCGCTCTTGCTCATTATTCGCTACATTGACCGGCATAGCATCGAGAAGCGCACTTTCCGATGTACCAAACTCTACACAGGTGCGTTCAATTAACGCTTCGGCCGTTACTAACTCTTGTGCCGCCCAAAACGGTTCACCGACCACCGCATCAGCCTTGACGCTCTCCTGAGTAGAGGTCCAGTTTTCAATAACTTTCTTTGAAGGTAACAACAAACCCTTTTCAGCGCTGGAAACAACCTCAAACCAGCCAATATGAGTACTGTGTGGCAGCTCCATTGTGCTCAGCTTCATCTCATCAAGCTGGCTCAAGAACGCTTTCGGTACACGATAGCCAGCTACCTCAACCTCTTTATCCTCGAGGATCGCGGCACGCAGCTCTTTTACTGTTTCTTTCTGATCACTCAACATATTCGCAGCAACGCGAATACGCAGAAATTGTGTCATCAGCTGCTCACCGGAAAGCGCCGGTTGCCAGAGGACAATGCGTTTTACAAGATCAGGAAAAGACATAGCCAGCGGTGGCGCTAACAGCGCTCCCATTCTGACAGCCAAGATGTCGACCTGCTTGACACCATTCACTTTCAGAGCGGTGATTAGCGCTTTCAGATCATCTTGCCACTGCTGAATTGAGCTATTAGAAAAGTCACCTACGCTGTCTCCTGTTCCCTGCAAATCAGGAATAAGCACGCTGTAGCCCTGCTGGGACAAACGTTCTGCTTGGTCGCGGATGATCTTGCGAGACTTGTTCATCTCTTCAGCAAATGGAGGCAAGCATATAACCCAATGATCGGTGCATGTTGCCTGCTGGGGCGTGAAAATCGTTGCAAAGATCTGTCCGGAGGGAACATCTAGAAAAAGCGGTGTTTGGGTGACCATCGTCCGTATACTCAATATAAAGAATTAACTATCGACTTTCTCTGATACGAACTGTTGTAGCGCACCAACCGTTTCGAACACTTCCGCGCTGACTTCATCATCGTCGACAGTAATACCGTAGTTTTCTTCCAGTGCGGTAATAACCATAACTACCGCCATCGAGTCGAACTCAGGGACGCTACCCAATAGCATGGTGGATTCATCAAACTCATCCACTCGATCGCCTATTTGAAGAACTTCGCCAACAATTTGCTTAATCTCATCTAATGCAACCACGTTGCTTCCTCTTTACTCTAACTTCAGTACAAATGGGCTCGTATACTAACATTGAGCTTAGGGCCGACCAATGCTCTTATATGCCAATAATTGGCTAATCATCCCGCCATATAACGACAATGAAATGAAACAGCGATAAACTCTTCGTTAATCTCCGCTCCCATACAATTGTGGGTTTTAACCTTGCCATTATTGAGAACGAATATGCTAGGGAATGCCATCTGCACATCCGCTGAACGTAACACCCAAGATACAGTCTCCCCCCTGAAAACTCAGATGTTTGCTGGCCAGTGCGGTGCGAGCACTCCAATTAACGGGAGCGAGATTGCTGCTCAGCTGCGCAGCACCCTGCCCTTTAACCTAGCGGACGCGAGCCAAAGCCAACTGCTTGCTACAACAGACATTTTGCAAGACGGTCATATTCTGGCAACGGTTATAGGAGCACCTCGTTGGAAGTCGGACGATCTAAAACAGCAATCATTAGTAAAAGGGCATGCCAGCGCGCTGCTAACAGCCTATCGCGCGCATGGAGATAAACTGCACTCAGAGCTGAACGGTCACTATGCTTTTGCGATCATCGATGATGAGTCGGGCCGGGTTTTACTCTCCACTGACCGCATCGCTAGCATTCCTGTTTTTTATCACATTGAAGATAAAACGGTGGTTTTTGGTACATCGGCACATGCAGTATTGACGGCAAGCGACTCTTCCAACACAGCGATGACACACCAAGGTATTTACGACTATACCTATTTTCATATGGTGCCGAGCCCGGTGTCAGTGTATTCCAGCATCAGAAAGCTCATGATGGCAGAACTGGTGGTTATCGAGCAGGGGAGTGTGAGCCGCACCCATCATTGGCTGCCACAGTTTAAAAACACCAATCGCAACAGCTTTGATGCCTGCACCCAGAAACTGCGCGATGAGCTTCGTGAGTCCGTGCGCGATGCGGCGCGTAGCGATAAAAATGTTGCTTGTTTTTTGAGTGGCGGGTTAGACAGTTCAACCGTCGCAGGGATGCTGTCTGAGGTCTCTGATGGAAAAGCTCACGCCTACTCCATTGGCTTCTCTGCCGAAGGTTACGATGAGATGGCCTATGCGCGCATTACTGCACAACATTTTGGTGTTGAGCTACACGAGTACTACGTCACACCTGAAGATGTTGTTGAAGCATTGCCTAAAGTTGCGACCAGCTACGACGAACCCTTTGGTAACTCTTCGGCGCTTCCTGCCTATTTTTGTGCCAAAGTGGCAAAGGAAAACGGCGTAGAGTTATTGCTCGCAGGTGATGGCGGCGATGAGTTATTTGCTGGGAACGAGCGCTACGCTAAGCAGAAGGTGTTCGAAGCTTACCAACGTGTACCAGAGTTACTGCGCTCCACCATACTAGAGCCTGTTATCAACCGCATTCCCGGAGCTGTACCCTACAGCGATAAAGCACGCAGTTACGTCGCGCAAGCTAATGTTCCGCTACCTGACCGTCTACAAACATACAACTTCCTCAACCGCCACCAACCTGAGGAGATATTCACCGACGCATTTATCGCACAAGTATCAACAAGCTACCCATCAGAGCTACAGCGCGAAATCTACCAACGCCCGCAAGATGCGAGCAGCCTCAGCCGTATGCTCTATCTAGATTGGCAGATTACCTTGGCCGACAACGACCTACGTAAAGTCAGCCAAATGTGCTCCTTAGCAGGGGTCGAGGTGGCGTATCCGATGCTAGATGATCGTCTTTTCGAGCTAGCCTGTGAGCTGCCCGATGATTGGAAGCTTAAAGGGCAAACGCTGCGCCATTTCTACAAGGAATCACTGCGCGGCTGGTTGCCTGATGCAACGATTAACAAGAGTAAGCAAGGCTTTGGCCTGCCGTTCGGTGTCTGGATGCAAACCCATGCACCACTCAGAGAGATGGCGTACGATTCACTATTAAAAATCAAAACGCGCGGCTATTTCCGCCCAGAGTTTATCGAACATCTCGTGCAGCTTCACCGTGATGGCCATGCTGCATACTACGGTGAGCTTATCTGGATTCTTACTGTGCTTGAACTATGGCTCGCGCACAATGACACGCCAGAGATTTAGTGCACAAAGAAGCGAGACGTAAGAGATGTATTGGCTCGGAAAACTCATCACAGGCTACCTCGTACTAGCCGGTATACTGCTACACGTCATTGTTGCGGCAGGTGCTGTTTATCGGCCAGACCTCGTCAAACAAGCCGAGCAGTTTGCCGATAAAGCCATGAACAAGATACGCCAGTCCCATACTGGCGTATCGAATAATCATGGTTCACCACAGCCAAAATGGTCCATAAACGTAGAGATCCGTCACAACTTCGAGCCCTGGCAACCTCTTAAAAATATATATCCCAAAGCACGTCAGCCCTTTATCAATTCGCCTGATAATGTTTTTAAGACTCTGAACGACGCTATCTTCCACCTAAAACCAGGAGACAAACTTTATATTCCTCCTGGGATTTATCGCCAAGGGATTGCTATAACCCAACCGAACATCTCGTTAATTGGCCTTGGCCGTGTGATTATCGAAAACACAGCCATTCAAAACAAAGGCGCCATCATTACCCAAGCCGATAACACGCTGATTCGCAATATCGAGTGCCGTGGTATTTTTGTTGCCCACAAAAATGGGGCCTGCGTACGCCACGAAGCAAATAACTTAACGCTTGAACATGTGTACTTTCATTCCAGCCAAGAGGGCGTGCTTTCTGGCAACGTATCTGGCCATGTTAAGATCGTTGATAGCCGCTTTGAAAATCTGGACACGCCAGGGGCTAGGGCGCACGGTATCTATATCGGCAGCGGTACACTAGAGATCGATAACAGCATCTTTTTAGCCTCGCTTAGCCAAGGGCACGAGATCAAATCACGCGCAGCCAGCACCATTATTCGCAATAGCGTTATCGCATCTCTTTCAGCGAATGATAGCCGCCTCATTGACATCCCAAACGGTGGAAAGCTACTTATTGAGAACTCCGTTCTTCAACAAGGTGCGCGCTCAGCTAACCAAGATATGATCGGGTATGGTCTAGAGCTTCGCTCTTACCGAGAAAATCAGGTTGAGTTAATCAATAATACGATATTAATGGAGCGCCCCGGAGCTAATGTGCTTTTCAATGGCCACCATGCCCTGCCCGAGCCTATTATCGAGAATAATAGAATTTTAGCGAAGCGCATTACTAACCTTCCGGGTAAAAATACTCTTTTCAAGAGTCGAGAGGCTATGGGACTACCCCCGTATCCAGCTCTTCCAGCGCGGAATACCGCAATCCGGTAATAAGCCAAGTTATACCTTAGGAACTACCATGAACGCAGAAGCTCGTCACAATGCTCGTTACCCGAATGCCATCGTTCCGATGTCTCCTGTGCTGTCGTCAGCAACGCTAAGCTTGACACGGGACAAGCGTCAGACATCGATTTTATCCTGTCAGTACTCGAGAGAGGTTACGAGCGGGCGAGCAGCGATCGCGCTCGCGCTTGAAAATAGCGGCGTTCAAAAAGGCGATGAGGTACTCATCCCTGCCTTTCACTGTGAATCGATGATTTCACCGGCGCGTTGGCGCGAGGCGACACCCGTTTTTTTCCGTGTCACCCCTAAGGCAGAAATAGATCTTGACGACATTACACGCAAGATCACACCGCGTACAAAAGCGATCATCGTCACTCACTACTTTGGATTTCTGCAGGACCTTTCCGGCATCCGCACCCTATGTGATGAGAAAGGCATTGTGCTGATAGAGGATTGTGCGCACGCATTTTTCGGAACAAGAGACGGCAAACCTGTTGGCTCCATTGGTGATTACGCCATTGCAAGCAGCATGAAGTTCTTTCCCTGCTACGATGGCGGAATATTGGCCTCCAATTCAGTGCCTTTAAATACAATTAATTTGACCGGTTTCTCGACGCTATTTCACTTAAAGTCGTTCTTTAACATCATTGAGCGAGCCATCTCATTTGGTCGTTTAGGTTGGTTTGGCCGGGCACTAAAAGCACTAATCAGTTTTAAACAACTGATATGGGGTTATATTAAAAAGAAGCGGCCTCAACACGTTTCTCAAGGCCCCTCCGCTTCCGATGGTGGCTATGGATTTGAGAGTAGCTGGGTACATAGCAGCACATCTAAACCGTCGAGCTTTATTGTTAACAACGCTGATCAAAAACGGATTGTTGAGGCTCGCCGAAAAAACTACCTGCGCTACTTGGAAGCGCTAAAAGGCCTCCAAGGTGCCACTCCGCTGTTTGACAACCTTCCCGAGGGGTATGTCCCTTTGGTATTCCCGCTCTACGTAAAAAACCCTGTTCAGCCGTTTGAATCACTCAAGCAGAAGGCAGTTCCTATTTGGCGCTTCGGTGAATATCTAGACCCAGCAGTAGACGAAACACTAGACCCCAATAGCGTCGACTTTTCCAATCATGTATTTCAGTTCCCGTGCCATCAGGAGCTAAAAGAGGAAGAGATTGATTGGATCATCCAGCAAATCAAAGAGACTATTCAGTAACGAGCAGATAATGAGCAAATCAATGTGGACTATATTACCGGCAACGGACTTCCCAAAATATAAATTACAATGGGATGAGCTAAATGAGCGCTCCTTCAACTCTATTTTGCTCAGCAGCTTATTCATTGCTCCTCTGCTAGAAGTATTCACGCAAGGCAACGAAAAGCTAGTCATTCACGACAGCCCTGAGGCGCCTACAGCGATGGGCATTATGGCACCAACGAGCTTTGGTGTTTGGGAAACGTTTCAGCCCTCGCAGGCGCCACTAGGTTGCTGGTTGCAAGCCGAAGCAACACAAGCCGAAGCGCTAACCAAGTCGTTACTTAAAGCACTACCTGGCGTTGGCTTTGCGCTGGGCTTAACACAACAAGACCCACTGCTGGTATCGCAGCCCGCGGATAGTAAGTCTCTGCAAACCCTCGCGTATATTCAAACGGCTCATGTACCCGTCGTTGGTACGTTCGACGAGTATTGGCAAAAGCGCGGTAAAAACCTGCGTCAAAACCTACGCAAGCAGCGTAACCGATTGGAGCGTGAAGGTGTCACAACTCGTCTAGAAAAGCTCACAAGCCCAGAGGCGATGAAAGGTGCTGTTACTGCCTATGGCCAACTGGAAAGCTCAGGCTGGAAGTCCGAGCAAAATACTGCTGTTGATATTAACAACGATCAGGGCCAATTCTATTCCAAGATGCTCAGCGGGTTTGCCGAACAAGGTAAAGCAGTAGTCTATCAGTACTTCTATAACGATGACCTGGTCGCAACAGACCTGTGCATTTTCGATGCTCGCATGATTGTGATTTTAAAAACGACCTATGATGAGACAATCAAAATTTCGTCACCTGCAATGCTGATGCGCCAAGATGCATTCGAGGTGCTATTCGCTGAAAAGCCTGTCGAACGCATCGAGTTCTATGGAAAAGTGATGGAGTGGCACACGAAGTGGAGTGAAGATATTCGCACTCTATTCCATGCGACACATTACTCCGCACTTGGTAAGTTTGTAAAAGCCATCAAACCCTAACGTAAAATCCTAATTTGGGCGCCACTGTGCTATGAGTTTTTTTACCCTACGTAAAGCCGATCTTTCCATACGTACCGCCGACGAACTAGCTGATTATTTTCATCATGCAGGTATCAAACGCGTATCAACAGAACTGCTAAAAGGTTATGAATTAACTATTTTTTCTGATCTGGCAGGCAACGCTCCAGAGCGTTATGTAGGCAATAATGGCGACTTCATCGTGCAATTTGGCAGCCTGATTTATCGAAAGATGGTGGGCCACAAAGCGCTGCAAAGCGCGCTGGAATCGTTCGATCAGGAAGCATTTGATTGGGCTGACATGCTGGGTAGCTATACGCTCCTGATCTATAAATCGGGTGATTTTTATGTTGTGAATGATGGCTTGGGTACAGCCAAACTCTATTTCGATGATGCCGAACACGTAATAAGCAACTCCTTTTTGGCTTGCTGTCTTAGTACGCCCATCTCCCATCTCAACACCGCAGCCTGCTATGAGTACGTTATCAATGGCGCCTTATTCGGGACCGACACTCTCGTAGAGGGTGTTAACAGCTACCCAGCTAATACCATCATCCGCGCAAGCGCTGGCACCATCCACTCCATTGTAAAGCCCTCTCCTATTCAACAAAGTGACGAAGTCGCTGCTCTATCCTTAGATGAAGCCGCAACATTGCATTGCCAACAGCTTCGCAACGTATTCGAGCCTATCGCTAATGGCTATGCGGACCGTCTACGTGTGTCGTTTTCCGGCGGCTTTGATTCGCGCCTGATGCTCGCCATGTTACTTGAGCAAGACATAAAGCCAGCGCTCTTCGTCTATGGCTCTGATCATGACGCTGACGTTTTAATCGCTCGCCATGTTGCCAAAGCAGAAGGCTTGGAGCTGGTGCACGTAAATAAAGCGGCCACTCCGATACCAAACCTAGATGAATTTGAAGCAATTAGCCGTCGCAATCTAATCGCATTTGATGGCTGGAAGGTTGAATATGGACTCCTAGATCATGGCGAAGATGTAACCGACCGGCTATCACGCCATGACCAGAATGCAGTGCCATTGAACGGTTCACTTGGCGAAATCTATCGTAACTTTCACTACATTCCAGACGGGCGATCCTCAACAGGCGCTGTGACGTCAACATTTTATTCCCAGTATGACACCCAGGCATTTTCAGCCCAGTTTTCTGAGAAGGATTATCGTCAGCGCTTTAGTAACAATATGCTCGCCGCGCTTCATAGTGAGCACGAAAGGCTAGAAAGATATCAAGTTGAAGAGCTATACCCTCTCTTTAGAGGGCGATTTTGGACAGGACGAGATACGCAGCTGAATCAGCGTTTCGGAACCATGTTCTTCCCCTACATGGAACCCAAGGCTATCGATAATACTGCCAAAGTCGCTATCAAGCATAAGGATTTAGGTTACTTGCAGGGCAAGATGATTGCCCAAACGAATCCTCGACTCGCCAGCTACCCAAGCGACTACGGATTTCCATTTGATGGGCCAAGACCGCTCGCTTACCGTGCAAAAACATGGTTAGGAACACAACGGCCAGCATGGTTGAGAAAGCAATCATTTAAACTCACCAACCGGAATCCTTTTGACAAAGACGGTGTATTTAGCGAAGCGTACTTACAGCAAGTAATCGACCCTACTTTCCCCCGCGTTGGCAGCCTATTCGAACTGGCATCTGTATATTCCCAAAAGCAGTTTGGGCTTATTGCAACGCTGGAGTTTTTGGCGACGGAGCTGGACCTATCCGTTAAGCTAAAGCTTTAGCTGTGCTGATTCGCACTCGCCCAACACGCTGACCGTGTTTATGTAATACTTGGGTAGACAATGTAAAGCTACGAAAATACGATACTGATGACAGCCAAACGAGTGCCTCATGCCTATCTCATTTCAAACGTCACATTAGGCTACGGCTCGCCAAAATACGTCTACTTTCTGAAAGCACTAGAGAGCCGTGGCTACCGTACACACACAATTGAGCCATTTGAGAGTATCCGCCCCAGTTACCCAATCGACGGGCTGAAGTCTGAAAGGCGTATTGTAGGCCGCTCGATTTTAGATTCTTGGCTAGGTAGAAAACTACAAAAAAGCTTCAAGCTGAATAAATATATCTTTTTGCCCCTTAGAAAACTCCTTTTAGATGTGGCAACGCTTCATGCTGTGTGCGTATCGTATCGAAAGCAAATTGTGGTAGTTACAACCTACGATAACCCTCTTTTCGCTCTTTTCAGTCGCCAAACGGTTATCGTACAAAATTTCTCAGAGATTTGGCCAAAGCCAGTAAAAGGCCTCGCCCGTCGACGCTTGCAAAGCTATTGGGACAACGTTGAAATCTGTATCTCACCCCAAGTTGACCGCATCGCGATTGCGAAGTCACGCTACCGAAACGCTGAACATTTTCTCGTACACAATACTCCTCCGCTCGGAAAACCTAGCTCCCAGCCAAGCAAGTACGAGCGCATAGAAGTTCTTTATCAGGGCCGCTTAGGGAGAGAAAACTACCCGCTGGAATTTATCGCACTGATAGAGAATTTAGCACCACATATCCACCTGCATATAGCCGGCATTATAGAGGAGCAATGGATTGAGCAATTGAAAGCCTTAGAGGAAAAGAGCCACAACGTCACACTGCACGGCTACCTAAGCGCCCCAGCGTTAGCAACACTCCGTCACCGCTGTAATGTTGGCATTATTGCATGGGACAACAACTCTGATAACACCAAATACGCCGCGCCCAATAAGCTCTATGAGCACCTACAAAACGGCGATCTTATCGTAATGTTCCCAAACCACGCATTACGCCAGTTGAATGAAGAGTTCGCATTTGGCAAGGAAGTGAGCACCGGCCTAGATATGGCGGCCTATCTGAACCAGGTAACACCTGAGAAGCTAAAAGCGCAAGGAGAGCATAATTATGCTCTTCACCAATCAACGCTCAATTTCGAGCATCAGATAGCACCTGTCATATCGTATCTAGCAGAGAAACTTACAGACTGAGGCGCTCTAGTGTGCGCTCCGTTGCGCCCGTCAGGCGAGCTAGCGAGAGTTTCACATCCTCAACGGAATCACCAAAGTGGTGCATCCAGTGTTGGGAAATATCGTCTGAAGAGTGACTCACGAGCAATAGTCCCTGCTCAGATAGAACCTCAAATACCGGATAACTAGGATAAGTCGTGTTCCAATTTGAGAAGACGGCAACCGGCTTACCAAACGCAAGAGGCTCAAGCACGTTGTGATCGACGCCCACGTAACAGATATCCGCCACTGCATAATAAGCTCGCAGCTCCCCAATCGTATCCAGCACTAAGACTTGGGAAAGACAATCACCATGCGAAAGCTCAGATTTTTTAGTAGCCCTAAAACTCGCTTTCGCCAATTGGGCCATTAAGGCCTCAAGTTGTTCAGGCTTTTCCGGGTGCCTTGGAGCAATTATGAAAAGTGCATCAGGGTGGCTCGTTAGAAACTGTGACATCGCATCCACCACAATCTCATATTCCCAGATATCAGTCACACAGCCTGCCACAACGACAGGCTTTTCAGTGCTGCCATAGCTCTTCAAAAGACTACGGCTAATCTGACACGGCAAATAGGGTGCTTCTGCGGACATGTTGTCGAACTTCATATTTCCGACGACCTCCACTTTGCCATGAGACGCCCCTTTATCAAGCAGATACTCTTTCACTTCATCCGTTTGAACGAGGAACTGATCAAACAAACCAATATAGTCTTGTTCAAACCATCTACTTTGCAGCGCATCTTGGCGGCAACTCGGCTCATATTGATACACCCAACCATTTACAAGATAGATCGGTACATGGCTACCCCTCTTAATCCGGTAAAGCGTTTCGTAAGAAAAACGGCAAGGTGCGTCACTAGGTAAGCACGGCATTTCACAAACAACAAGATACTGAGGAGGCATCTCAACAAGGGGTTGGCGAAAGTCAGCTGTATCATTGATTTCCATGACAGCGGCTTCAGGGTAGCGATCAAGAAAGCTCGAGGCATAAAAGATGCGATCTGTTAAAAATACGAGGTTGTAGGATTCAGAGAGGTGCTTTATAAAGCCCTCGCATGCGTTTAACTCTCCGATCGTTGATACGAATAACCAGACATACGGCTGATCTGAGTTTGCTTCGGTCTGGCGCAAAACCGACGGCGTCCAAGTTATCCCTTTGCCATAAACAAAGCGTTTTGCCGTCACTAAAGCTCGGTACGCGAACCATCGCAATTCATGACAAAACCGAACAAAAAGTTGCACACATGCCCCCATACAAGCTCACAACAAATTACATTGAATATCATTAACGGCTAACTTACTCTATTAATCCAGTATAAAACTTAAATCTCGTATTATGCTCCCTTTCTAAAAAATAACTGCAGGTACCGTAATTTATGCGCCTCGCTAGAACACTTCAACTCTTAACTATCTGTGTCGCAGCTTGCTCCTCATACCAATCGGCATATGCCAACACTGGGAAGGGAAAATGGGTCGGTGAAGACTTCCGTGGCATCCCTTGCACGGGGACTGGAGTTGGGTACGGTCCGTATGACTATCGTGAACGCGGCAGGTACTGGCAAGAATTGTCGCTGGTTGAAGGGGCTCACTTCAACGAAAACGTAGAGCGCTTAATTGGTGGGGCAAAACAGAAGCACAATATGACAGGCGATATCGACTACACATTACGTGCTTTCCCTAACCACCATAGAGCTCTCAATACACTCATCAGATATCGTGTAGAGCGTGGAAGCAAGGGAGAAGAAGAGCCATTAAGTAAAACCGAGTGCTACTTCCAACGAGCTATACACTTCGCTCCGGACGATGGGACTATTTACTTACTCTATGCGATTCTGCTGCACAAGCTAGACAAGTTCGATGCGTCTTTGAAGTTCTATCGACATGCAGAAAAACTACAGCCTAAGAATGTGGAAGTAAAATATAACCTAGGTCTACTTCTCGTTGATATGAACCGCTATGACGAGGCTGTTAAATATGCCCGAGAAGCGTATGCAAAACGCTTCCCTCTACAAGGTCTAAAAAACAAGCTGAAACGAAAGGGTTATAAACTATAACCCTAGTCAGCTTGGCGAGTATTGAGTAACAAGCGGACAAAGAACTTAAACGGTTTATTGTCCCAAGGTGTAAAGCGACGCAGTTGGTACTGGTCGCTTGATGCGGTGGTAACACCCCAGTCCGTAGAGACAGCACCGTCAAACCCGAGCTCTTCAATAAGTGAGCGGTGCGTTAAGTCGTAATCAACCCCACGCTTACCATTCGGGTACGCAAACCACTGAACAGACTTACCTAGGATACCTTCAAGCTGCTGCTTACCTTCCAAAATCTCATAACGAGCCTGATCAGGGTCTAACTCTGTCAAAATAGGGTGATTAATCGTATGGGCACCAATCTCAATACCCTCACTTTCCACCCATCTCACTTGATCTGACGTCATCATTAAATCAGTGGGCAGACGGTCTGAAACTTGACTCTCGATACACGCTAGAATATCGACTCTTTTTTCGAGGGGCTGATACTTGATCGACTTGAGCAACTCACCTAGCGCTTGCAGCTTTTGATCTTCCGCACTTAGTTCGAAAACGCCTAAATCAACGGCGGTTAAATCAAGCTGATCGCTGACACGAACAGCCTCTATTACGGTGTCATTCCACATTCGGCCGCCATCAAGGAAGCCTGTTGAAACGAAAATAGTGGCAGGGATACCGTGCTTTTTCAGTATAGGGAGCGCCAACGTCGCATTATCGGCATAGCCATCGTCGAAAGTTACGCAAACCGCATTCTTGGGTAATACTCCCGCTTTCAGCTTAGCTAGCGCATCGCTCAAGCTCAGAGGCTGGAAGTAACGCTTCAAAAGACCCATCTGCCAATCAAATGACGCCACAGTTGGCTCACTCGCACGCAGAAAGTCCGGTCGCTCTAGTACTCGATGGTAGATAAGAATGGAGAGCTTCGAGCCCCTATTGTCACGCGAGCAAACAGAGAAGGCTTGGCTAATAAACTTACCGAAAGGAATCACGTATATACTCCTCTACGCGCTAGTCCGGGTTGCGAAGTAGGATCTTCGCGAACAACTTTTTCGACAAACTGCTTCAAAAGCAAGGTGATAACGATCAAATGCCAAGGCAGATCAAAATACGAAAGGCTCAAAAAGGCACCGCCGGTGAAGTAGGCAATGAAACTAACCTGTAGCATCCGTGCCAATAAATTCTGGTCAGTTAAGTCAACGTTATTGTTCGTTAAGTTCAGGACCTTACTTAAGGATCGCCACGTGATAAACAGAATGGTTAGATAAAGTAATAAGCCGATCCAGCCATGGTCTGCTAGCACACTAAAGTAGATACTATGTGCCGCTGAGATACTCACTGCGTCAGGGCTAAACATCGCATAGGTGCTTTCACTCCATGAATCGAAGCCTGCGCCTGTAATGCGGCTATTCGCAGCATTAATCGAGTATATCCAAGCTCCAATTCGGCCCATAGCTGACGCATCCTCGTCGTATGTCTGAATCGTTGACATACGCTCATGCCATGACTCAGGCATAAACGTAAAGCCCACCATGCCAAGAATCACAATCAGCGTACCGGTCAGAACTTTACTCTTAGATTTCAACCAGAAAAAGCCGGCAACAGAAATAGTCGCCAATAGCGCTCCCCGAGACTGTGAGCCGATAGCGGAGGCGAGGCTCAGAGGAATCCCCATCAATAGTCCGCGTTTTATCCACTTATGCTTCTCGGTTGCGTAAAGATAGTACATCAGCGGTACCATCATCAGTGTCGCTAACGCGAGTGAGTTGTTCTCCTCGATGAACGAACCGGGAGGCCCCCAAACACGGTGCGCCCCGCCAGAAAGAATCGTAAATATCCCACCTTTAACACTGAAAAATGCCAGCGACAAAACAATTATCCAGATCAGCATTTTCATCTTTTCATAACTATTGATT
Organism: Neptunomonas marina; assembly: GCF_004005935.1. Lineage (GTDB taxonomy): Bacteria > Pseudomonadota > Gammaproteobacteria > Pseudomonadales > Balneatricaceae > Neptunomonas > Neptunomonas marina. The sequence continues at coordinate 274,423 of NZ_SACQ01000004.1, forward strand.
AGGATAATAGTTAAGAACGTAAGAAACTGAATCTTTAAAACTTTAACGTATTGGATCTTTGCAGCTGCGGAATCTAGAGCGAAAAGGCTCGTCAATCCCATCCAAATCAAGAAAAAGACCCACGTGATAACTAACCCATTAACTGGGATCTTCTGTCGGTCTTTAGTCATGACGAGGGCAATGATCAATACTAACGCCACAATTTGAGCAAATGGCATATTGTATGCGAAACCATAGGCTAAGCGATGCGGGTTCATATAGCTCAGCCAAGCCCAGACGATAATGCCAAGATACGGCCGCTTAAAAATAAAAGGTAAGCTACCAAAAACCAGAAACAGAACAACCAAGTCACGCATGTTTGGTTACACCCTTATACAATTCGACTTGTTTCGTAACCACTTCGTCCCAGCCATAATTCTGTGCATAGTCACTCGCAGCTTCAGGCGCAAAGCCCTTTTGGCAAACTTCTTCAATTGCCTTTGCGATCGCAGTTGCTGAACGCTCATCAATAACGAGACCTGCAACGGAGTCAGTGATTGCTTCTTTAGCGCCGCCGACATTGGTTGCCACAACAGGCACGCCGCAAGCTAACGCCTCCAGTATTACATTTGCCCACCCTTCGCGGGATGATGCTAATACCATTAAATCAGAACGAGAGTAGATCTCTACTAGCTCGTGCTGCAGTACGTTACTTACAAAACTGACGCGCTCCTCCAGTTCCAATTCACGCGCGAGCTGACGCAATGCTGCTTCTTGAGGGCCTGAACCAACTACCGTTAGTTTAACGCTATCTGGTAGCTGCGCTAACGCTTCAATCACTAAGTGGTGACCTTTCAGCTCTACGAGATTTCCAACGCTCAACAACGCCAACGAATCTGATGAGTTCGCGTTAGTTTGAGAGGAGCTACGTTTAAAGAAGCCCGTATCGACGCCATTTCTGAGCGTATATGTCCGCTCTGGCGGTATGCCGAGACCGAGTATCTTTTTTCTTAAGGTTTCAGAAACCGCAACCACAGCATTGGCCCGCCGACCTGCCCACTGAATTAGCTTACGCGGCCCCCAGTAGCACGGCAGTACATTCACGTCACTGCCTCGAGCAGAGATCACCAATGGAAGCCTTACAAATAGCGATACCAACGCAGCCGCAACACCATCTGGATAAAAATAGTGCGCATCGATAAGATCAAACTTATTACCCTGACGCGCTAACTTCAGCGTTGTAAGCAAGAGAGTGACTGCCAAAAAGAACGGTGTTATGTACATGCCGATCTTAGGCAGTACGAGATAACGTGGATGGTGTACGGTAACTCCCTCGCGTTCTTCAACGCGAGGGACTTTTGCATAGGTCCCATACTGACCAAACCGTTCAGAGGCGATAGGGAACCAAGGTACCGGGGCTATGATAGTAGCGGATATGTCACCGCTTTTGCGAAGCTCTTTAAGGCGGGTTTCGATGAAAATCCCGTGCCTTGGCTGCTCTGAGTTCGGATACAGTGTTGTTAAAACGAGCAGGTTGATCATGTAGCTCACACAAGGTTCGGGTAAACGTTGCGATAATTACCAACGCTAACTTCCCAGTTTCTCACCTCTTCTACATAGCGGCGTCCTGCGTCACGGTAACCATCCCAAGCGTCTTCCTGGGAGAAGAAATCCACGACAACACGTGCCAGATCATCGCTCTCTCCGGCCTTAAACAGCCTTCCCGTCTCACCATCGTTAATTAACTCGAGGTGTCCGCCAACATCCGAAGCAACTACCAACTTACCTTGCGCCATAGCCTCGAGTGGCTTTAAAGGTGTCACAAGATCCGTAAGACGCATGGCAAGGCGTGGATAAACAAATATATCGACCAAACTGTAGTAGGCCTGTACTTCGGTATGAGGCACTCGCCCCGTCATAACCACATAGTCGTGAAGATTAAGTGCCGCGACTTTTTCTTTAATAAGCGCTTCTTGTGGGCCACCGCCGACCAAGAGAAGACGCAGATCCGGCATTTGCTTTACGATACTTGGCAAAGCATCAAGCAACAACAGCAGGCCCTCGTACGCATAGAATGAGCCAATAAAACCAATGACTTTCTTATCGGATAAGCCTAGCTTATCAGCGAGCGCATGATCAGCCGCTTCAATCAGCGGGAAGTGCTCGATATCAACAGCATTCGGTATGACAGTGATCTTTTGCTCAGGAATGCCACGCGCCACAATATCCTTGCGCAGCCCCTCACAAATCGTCGTTACTGCATCCGCATTTTTAAAGACATGGGTTTCCATAGCACGCGTCAATTTATAACGCAGATCACCCTCTTTACAGGTACCATGGTCAACCGCCGCATCCTCCCAAAAGCCTCGGCATTCGTAAACCACTGGAATACCGTACTTACGCTTCATTTTCAGCGCAGCCATACCCGTCAAAGCTGGAGAGTGCGCATGCAGCACATCCGGTTTCACTTCTTGAATCACTTCATCAAGGCGCTCAGCGAGCTCAGAGACAACAGCCCACTGGTTTAAGACGGGCAAATCCGAATACCAACGACGACCGGATTGCGTGCGGAAAAAGCGTAGATCCTCGACCATCTCTTGTGGCTCAGATTCGGCCGTATGCTTACCTGATGTTACGTGTTCAGTTTGCCAACCGAACTCGCGTTGCTTACGCAAAATAGAGCGTGTTCTAAACGTATAGCCGCTATGTAACGGAATAGAATGATCGAGTATGTGTAGAATTTTCATGAGTATTTCCGCTTATGCCGCTTTAGCTTGCATTTCTCGTTCGAGAAAAGCGCTAAACATGAGTAATGTCCAAATAATAACACTGTAGTCGCGCAAACCACTTTGATGGTGCTTTACGACCTCTTCGACATACTCGAGATTAAACAATCCGCTATCTCGGATAATAGGCCCCATCAGCGCTTCCTGAACACGCTCTTTTAATGGTCCACGGAACCACTTAGCGAGTGGCACGCCGAAGCCCATCTTAGGGCGGTATAGAACATCGTGTGGCAAACTCGGCTCTAAAGACTTCTTGAGAATATATTTCCCTTCTTGGCCCTTTAGCTTTTGCTCTGCTGGCAAACCAGATACCCATTCAACGAACTTATGATCAAGCAGAGGTACGCGCACCTCCAATGCATGAGCCATACTCGCACGATCAACTTTAGTTAAAATATCGCCAACCAGATATGTTTTCATATCCAAGTATTGAATAAGTGACAGAGGATCTTGTGTCGGCGATTTCTTTACGTAGTAATCGAAGGTTTCAATTGACTTGTAGCCTTTTAATGCCGCTTTAAGCTCTGCACTAAACAGTCGATCACGCTGCTCATCCGTCAATAGGGATACTGTCTGCAAATAGGCTTCTACTGATGAGCGAGCCAGCGCTTGGAACGTTGTTTTCGCTCGGAAGACACGCGGTGCCCAATCCGCCTTCGGATAGAGTTTGCCTAACGTCCCAAAAAGCGGTTTACGGATACTCAGAGGTAACGTAGAACGAAGTTTTTCCTCGTTCATGTGCCATTTGTACCGTCGATAACCTGCAAAATGCTCATCCCCACCATCGCCAGACAGCGCCACTGTCACACGCTTTTTCGCTAGCTGGCAGACTCGGTAAGTTGGTATAGCTGAGCTATCTGCATATGGCTCATCATAAAGATCAGCAAGCGTATCCAGTAAAGCAAAGTCATCGCTACCAACGAGTTCTTCAAAGTGGTTAGTTTTGTATTGCTCAGCTACTTTCTTTGCGTATTCCGTTTCATCAAACTGCTTTACATCAAAGCCAATCGCACAAGTATTGACTGGGTCGCTTTGCTCTTTCGCCATCATCGCTACAACAGCACTAGAGTCGACACCACCCGATAAGAACGCTCCAAGCGGTACTTCCGCCACCATGCGGACGCGCACTGCCTCGCGCATACGCTCAACAAGCTCTTTTTCCGTTAATTCAGGTGATGACAGTTCAACAGGTTTGAAAGGGATATCCCAGTACTCTTTTTGCACAACATCGGTGCTACCTTTCTTGAGCAGAATGGTGTGGCCCGGTCTTAACTTTTGTACGCCCTGATAGATAGTTTTTGGCTCTGGGATATAACCAAACGTAAAGTAATCTTCGATGGCAGTAACGTCGATATCACGAGGTAGGTTATCCAGCGTCTTTAATGCTTTAAGCTCAGAGCTAAAAGCAAAGCTACCATCAGGCAACACAGCATAAAATAACGGTTTGATACCGAGTCGGTCACGTGCAACAAATAGTGACTGCTGATTGCGATCCCAGATCGCAAAGGCAAACATGCCTCGAAATCTGTCAACACAACGCTCGCCCCACTCCTCCCAAGCATGAACAATAACTTCCGTATCACAGTGCGTACGAAAGATATGGCCTTTTTCTGTCAGTTCTTCAGACAGCTCCGGAAAATTGTAGATCTCGCCGTTATATGTAACGACAACCGTATGATCTTCATTAAAAAGCGGCTGCTGACCGCTGGATAAGTCGATGATAGATAAGCGACGATGACCAAAGGCAACGCCCGGCTCAATGTGTAACCCACCTTCATCAGGGCCACGGTGAAACTGAGTTTCGTTCATTTGCGAAACGAGATCACGGCTGTACTCACGGTGCCCTGAAAGATCATAAACGCCAACAATGCCACACATTTTTAACTGATTCCCTTAAAAGTCTTGCTAGCGCCTAGCACTCAGCTCTTCGTAGATAGATAAATAGCGATCAACCGTTCGATTCCAGCAGAACTCGCTTGTCACTCGCGCTAGGCTCTCTGCAGCCAAGCGCTCTCGTTGTTGATCATCTTTTACTAAGGTCACAATAGCGTTTGCCAACCGCTCGCTATCGTCAACGGGCACGAGAATACCATTAGTTTCATTAACTAATTCTGGATTTCCACCGACATTTGTTGCAATGATGGGTAAGCGACAAGACATAGCCTCAAGGATGGTATTGGAGATACCTTCTCCCAGAGATGGTAAAACAAAAATATCGAAGTTCTTTAGTAACTCGGGGATATCATTGCGGTTACCTGCCAACCAAACAGAGTCCTGAAGTTGGGCATCCGCTACCTTAGCTTCCAAACTTTTAAATTCAGGCCCATCACCGACGATAATAAGCCGGAGGCGCTCGGCGAGTAGCGGCTCACTTTTCATGATGAGCTCAAATGCTTCGAGTAAACTGATCTGGTTTTTAACCGCAGCGGCGCGCCCGACTGTACCGATGATAATAAGGTCATCACCACCAAACTCTTCAGGGAGTCCACAGACCTCAGCTACAGAAGAACTCGATGAGAAGCGTGCATGATCAACGCCATTATAGATCTGCACGACTTTCTTTGGCGAAACCGCAACAGTATCCAATAACCACTGCTCTAAATCTTGGCTTACCGCGATATAACGATGCACAAAAAAGCGCATGACCTTTCTTAAGGCATTGTATTTGCGGTTGCTACCATCCAAATCATAAATATCACGCCCATGTTCACCATGAACCCTTTTAGCTCCCGGTACTAAGAACGCGATTGCCTGCATCTCTAACGCGGATAAATTCCGTGTGTGGACAACATCCGGCTTTAACGTCCAAAGTAGCTTGAGTAAACGGTAGTAAAGGCCAAAGTCTTGCCCTTCTCGCTTATTCAGCTCAAATACTTTTACATCATCCGACTCGATTCGCTGAGAAAACTCCGTAGCATGCGTCAAGCATATGATGACATGCCGGACGCGATCTCGTGGAGTGCGGTTGATTATGTTGATCAAGCCATTCTCTAGTCCGCCAGTGCCTAACTCGTGGATGATATGAACAACTAAAGGAATGGAGTCATCGGATACTCGCGGCACGATCAAGCTCCTGCTCTATAGTTGTTACAGCCTTGGTGGAGAACTCTTCAAGTAAGCGCACCTCATCACTTGCGAAGTTGCGGTCTTCAACCGAAATCGAGGTTACAATCCAAGCCGCATCCAATCTTTGAAACGTCACTTTCGCTATCATTTCAAGCAACTTAGCCTTTAACCGGCTGGTAGTATACGTATCACCTACTCGATACCAAGACAAAACAATTAACGTTTCTGTTGCGCCTGAAATCTCAGTGCGAGTCACGTCAGTTGGTGTGCCATTGAGGCCAATAGACGCCTTGGACTGAGATAACGTTCGCCAAGCATCATTTTCAGTAGACAATAACGTGTTGTTCCAACTGATTAGCTCCTCACCCTGTCGCTGGCTCGCAAAGTGTTGAACTACCACACCAATAGTTTTTCCCTCATACCGGTAGCCCTGCTTAGTGATACCACCACCCACCATATTCGGCTGCCACGCCCATGGATACGCTATCTGAATTACGCCCGTATCAACGAGCACTGGGAGCTCCGCCAATTGCTTCCCTGTCGCGCGATTATCGGAAAAGTACGCTAGAGCTGGGCCAGAGAGTGTAACCATCATCAAGATAGCAAAAACGCCACCGAGCCTGTGAGTTGCAGGAGAATAGGTATTTCTGACAGATTCAGAACCCTCAGAGTCCTCCGAAACATCATCGCTGAACCGGTTACCTACGGTCACAAGCACGAAGATTACAAGACCAAAAAAGACCCATCCGTATACGAGGTGATCCACACCGGTCGCTACCGTCATATCACTTAAGTGCCCTAACATCACAATGATATAGGCTCTAAACCCATTTGCGATGATCGGCACCAAGATCGAAGCAAGTATGAAAAGCACCTTCTTATATGGCTTTCGGTAAGTAAGGTGCGCGTACAAGAAACCGAGTGTCGTAGAAGCAATGAGATACCTGACACCGCTACAGGCTTCAACAACGGACCAGTTGCCCGTAGGTAACGAAAAGTAGAGACCTTCACGGAAAACAGGAATTCCGGATAGGCGCACCATAGCCACCGTAAAGTCTGCGGTAAACTCCATCATCCCCGGCACCAACTCTTCACCCATCGGCACCATAAATAGTAGAAAGCCAAGCGGAAACAGGAGTAGTTTTGCAGCCTCATTACCGATCAGGGCCCAAATTCCTCCGATCAGCACAATGACCACACCTAGCTGCTGTAGCAAGAGAGTGTCGACTAAGCTGCCTGCTAACCAAATCAGAGTACCTATGCCTGCTAAAACCACACCGAGTAACGAGTGGCGTGGAGCTATATCAGCAAGCGCTTCGCGTTTACCCCAGACAAGCCATAGCGAAATTGGCAAGATTAAAAATGCATGTGTAAAGGTGTCAGAGCGTGACCAGACGCTAACCATTGAAGCTATCGTGTCGAAGAAAGTGACCGCCAAGACGACCAAGAAACAACTCAGCCAAACGGCATGCTGCTGCCACGGGTTCGCGAACGAGTAACTCTTTGTCGGGGTAGAGGAGACGGTCATTTAAGATACCACTGCAGCACTATCAAGCAGAGTTTTAACGGTAGGCAAGCTCGATTCCCAACTAAAGTCCGCGATGACTCTGCTTCTCGCGGCTTTACCCATGTCAGTGTGTTTTGTCTCAACGATACGCACTACTGCATCAATCACTTCTTGAGCCGTATTAGCTAGCAAAACCTCTTGCTCTGGTATTGCAGAGATTCCCTCTAGCCCCATATCCGAAACAACAACGGGGGTCTCCATTGCCATGGCTTCGAGTACTTTATTCTGAATTCCACGGGCTATACGCATAGGAGCAACAGAAACCGCAGCTTGCGCAATATATGGACGGATATCGTCAACGCGCCCAGTGACTTTGACACCAGGAAGCGCGTCTAATTGTTTAACTGACGATGCGGGGTTGCTACCCACGATATAAAAGGTCAACGCCTCAAATCGAGCCTTGAGTGTTGGCAGCACCTCTTCAACAAACCAAGTCACCGCATCAATATTAGGCCAATAATCCATAGCTCCCGTAAAAACAACGGCAACTTCACCTTTACCATAAACGCTTGGGTAGTCATCTCTAGGGCGGAAAAATTCAGAATCGACACCATTATTGTAGAAGCCTATTTTATCGGCATAAGCTGGCAACATTTCCCGAAAGAGCTGCGCCTCAGTTGAAGATACAAATAAGCTTGCGTCAAAGCTCTTAGCGATCCACTCTTCGTAGTTGAACAGGTATTTAGCTTCGCGCCGATACACCCAACTCATAGGCCAGGATTTCTTTTCAGCATACTGCGCCCACTTATCTGAATCGATATCAACCAAATCCAGTACTGTTTTCTCAAAAGAAACAGCATCGCCATCTAAAAACTGAGCCATGGGCGAAGAGAACGCTACAGCTTTAGTGACGCCCTTGCGCTGGTTAATGTCGACAACCCAACGAGACAGCTCTTGGTTAGCATAGTAGGGAACGGATAAAGCTTGCCCGGTTAGTAACCCTCTGAGGCTACGCACCTTCGCCACCGTGGGGTTAATACCGATGAAAAGACACTCTTCACACATCGCCTCCAACTCTTCGGTGTACGCCCAATCCTGCTCATCGTCGATAAAGCATCCTAAATAAACACGGTAATGCTTCACGAGGTATTTGAGCAGATTAAACGCCCGAATCTTATCGCCTTTATTGGGAGGAAAAGGAATACGGTGGCACAACAACAAGAGTGATGGTTTCATTAACCGAGACTCCGAGAAAGCAGAGGTCCGAGGCGATTAGCTACCGGTAGTGGAAGCTTTTTCCACATATCGATAAACAGCTTATATTTAGGGTTGTTCGGGTTTACTTCTGGAATGGAGTCCGACTCTACAAGGAAAAACTCATAGTTGAGCAGCTCTGGCTCAAACCCCCACCCCTTTTTAAAGAGGTAAGGCCCAGTATCTTTTTTGCTACGACCAAAATCAAATACTCGATAGCCTTCATCAACAGAGCGGCGCATGAGTTCCCAATACATAAAATCATGTGCTTTTAGATGTTTAGCACTATCAAAACTACCCGCGTAGTATGGCAAAACTTGGTCTTTGAAATAGAAGCTCATCAAACCAGCAACATCTTTACCTTCATGCGTAATCATCAGTACGCGGCAATCTTTACCAAACTCTTCTCGCAAGCAGCGAAATAACTTATGGGAAAAAACAGGCGTGCCTAAGTTTCTTACACTTTCTGCATACGTTGCGAAAAAGCGCTCCCAACCAGAATCCTCTTCACTCTGAAGGTTCGCTTTAATACCACCTCGAATCATTGCGCGACGCTTTCGAGGTATCGCCAACATGTTTTCTTCATTGTCCTCAGAAAGCGATTTTCGAAACGTGTAATAAAGCTCTTTTGTTGGCCAGCCACTACTGGTCTGCTCGATATTACGCATCTCAAGCGCCGAGACTTTAAGTTCTTTAGCAAGCTCACATGCTCGCATGCGCAGCTCAGCTTCCGCTTGCTCATTCAGAGCGACAATGCCTCCATAAACACAGAACGGTGTTGACGTAAGCGCACTACCAAACAGCCGACTTTTAATGTGCACCAACGGTAGCACACCGACAATAGCGCCATCGTCCTCGGCATAAAGGAAGTATGTACGATGTTTAAAAGCGCGTTCAATAACGCGCTTCCAACCTGCTCGATGAAAGAAAGTGGCGGAATCCGCTTGCGCAACAAACGCGTCCCATTGCTCAAACTTTGATTCAGATAATTCCAGTATCTGAAGACTCATGTCACTCTCCAAAAAAATAGTTAAATCATGCAGGACAAACAGCTTTGCGCGCTGCTGCTATCTCTTGTGCAAACACTTCATCCATACGCCCCCAAGCGAAGTCACCTAAGAGCTGATCTAAACGAGGTTCCATACGTGCCAAGTTGATGTAGTGCCTAAACTTGGTTTTTATCGGAATATCCCCGACACGAGGCTGTTCAGGGTCAACTTCCCATGGATGAAAATAAAAGTTACATGCTTGCTGCTCTTTCACATTCACTTGCTGCAAAGCCCATCGCGTCAAAGCATAAGGAAAGAAACGGAACCAACCGCCCCCGCCGAAATTAATGTTTTTTCCCATCACAGGATAAGTGGTCACAGGGATCTCGGCTAACTTTCCATCCGCTACCGAAAATGCAAAGCGTGATGCGCTCTGCATACCGTAGTGGTCATGCTGGATTGGCACGACACTTGAGCTGTACACATGACCACTTTCAACTAACGTTTCAAACGCCCATAGGTTATCTTCACAAATAGAGTAGCTCGGAGCACGATACCCGGAAATTTCTACGCCACCCACATCTTCGAGAACCGCTTTCGTTCTGGACACATCTTGAAAAAATGCCTCCGGTGTAAAACCCGTCACTCTCTGATGATCCCAGCCATGACTAGCTAACTCATGCCCCTCTTCTACAATGCGGCGCACCATATTAGGGTACTTTTCAGCAAGCCAGCCCAATGTAAAGAATGTTGCCTTGACGCTATGTGAATCAAACAGCGCTAATATGCGATCCATATTGCGCTCAACTCGGCATTCTTTATCTCCCCAAGCGTCGCGATCAATGTGAGACTCAAAAGCAGAGACCTGGAAGTAATCTTCCACATCGACTGTCATAGCGTTAATAATGGGCTGATGACTCACTCAGAAGACTCCTGAGTAAACTGTTGTCGACACCAGCCTTCGGTAATTTCAACAATACGCTCGGCCGCTTTGCCATCCCAATACTCAGGACGAGAAGAGCCTTTGGCAGTACCAAGCATAACTGTGTTGAAAGCAGCCCGAATAGCCTCTGGGTCTGTACCAACAATCGTGTTAGTACCCTCATCGACAGTAATTGGGCGCTCAGTATTTTCTCGCAGCGTCAAACAAGGTGTACCTAAAGCCGTTGTTTCTTCTTGAATACCCCCAGAGTCTGTCAATACAACAGAGGCCCGATCCATCAAGCCGAGCATTTCCAAATAACCCATTGGTGGGAGCATGTGGATATTGGCATCAGACAGTAATTTATCGAAACCACCCTGCTCTATTTTTGCCTTAGTACGCGGGTGCACTGGGAAGACAAGTGGCAACTCGTTGCTAATCGAAACCAGTGTATTAAGCAACCTTTCTAACACGATGGGGTCGTCAACATTCGAGGGACGATGCAGCGTTAGAAGTCCAAACGTTTGCGCCAAAGAAGATGCGTGATCGGTTTCTAGATGTTGTTTAAACGTCTGTGCAGGCTCAATTGCTCTTGGCAAGTTATATAGCAGCGTATCAATCATTACATTGCCAACAAAGTGAACTTTCTCTGCAGCAATACCTTCCGCCGTCAAGTTCCCCTCAGCCGAGCGCTCAGTCGTAAACAGAAGGTCTGATAGTTGATCGGTCAAGATTCTGTTGATCTCTTCTGGCATAGCGCGATCGCCGCTTCTTAACCCAGATTCAACATGAATAACGTTGATACCTTTCTTCACGGCAACTAACGCGCACGCAATCGTCGAATTAACATCACCGACTACAAGCACCAAATGTGGATTCACGCGATCCATGACTGGCTCAAACGCTGTCATAATATTCGCCGTTTGCACCGCATGTGAGCCCGAACCAACACCAAGATCAACATCTGGCTCAGGTATTCCAAGCTGTTCGAAAAAAGACTCTTTCATCGCCTTGTCATAGTGTTGCCCCGTATGAACCAGCGTCGCTTCAAAGCGGTCGTTTGCTTCCAAAGCTCGCATGATCGGAGCAATCTTCATGAAATTCGGGCGCGCGCCCACAATACAGATAACTCTATATTTTTCGAAATTAAGCATAAAAATCTCTTATTTAAAGGCGAGTAGTAAAACGCAACTGAATTCGATTTTCCTGATACGAGTCACCAACATTGGCATCTCGATCTATGAACTGGTAAAGAAAGCCCACGCTTGTGTCATCATCTAAACGACGATCCCAACCCAAACGAAGTTCATACTCATCAGCTTCCTCAGTGCCCCGGGACGACCGAGTACCGATAAGACCTACATTAAGAGTAGATACCCGTGAGATCTGTCGCGAAAATGAAAGCCCAAGCTCACTCACTTCCTCATCATCACGTCCATCTTCATAATCTAGATTGGAATACGAGATATCTAACCCAAACTTAGATCGGCGACCACTGACAGACCAGCCCAATTTCAGCTTCTCGTTAATAAAAGCGCCCTCTGTCACACTATTGGCACTAAGTTGCTGGACTAATTGCGTAAAAGGATCGACCGGATCACCTGCAGCGTCTCTATCGCTGAATGTAGACTGCCCTTCAATAAGGGAGTTAGAGTCAGATAGGTCTCGACTATAACTTAAAGTCAACACACTACGTTTTAACTTGTGCGACAGCTCAAGAGTCGGGGTTGAGCCGAAAAATCTATCAACGTACCCAACGTTTAGGCGCGTTCTCGACGATGGAGTCCATACCGCTCCAACTTTCCATATACGGCCATCATTTGTATCGCGAACAGTTTCAAAATCGTTGTTTTCTCGACCAATTGTACCAGTCAAAGCAAAGTGTTCCGTAAACTGGTATCCGAGGCCGGCCTGAATAGTAGAGAAGCTCGACGCGCTATTATCAGTGTCTGTATCTCGGTAATCTGCACTCAGAGACACCGTAGCTTTACTGCCTGCGAGCTCGCGGGCCACCTCGAACTCCGCCCCAGAAGTATCTGCTCCACTCACGCTGTCGTCAGAGCTTTCTTGACCCTGAAAAAATGTCGCCAGCTTAAAGCGATTGCCATTTTGATACGTTTTCTGAAGATACGGCTCTATGCGGTATGTATAAGTCTCGGTACGGTTGCTATTCCTATTGAGAGGATCATCACCATTAGTGGGTCCTAACGCATCAATCGAGCGCTGCGAAACCTGGAGATTCGTATCCAGATAAGCAAAATTCTCGATCAGCTCTGTATCAAAACTCGAACTAATTCTCGGCGAGAAGCGATCAACATCTTCACCGCCAGCCGTTAGTTCAGCACTACCAATAAAACTAAATCTAGCGCGACCACCATCTCTCTTGATCAAAAGGTTTGGCGAAACTTTCGTAACAAATTCAGACGAACCACTCTCGTCATCACTGCTGCCATTATCCGAGTAAATACTCGACACAGAAAACCCTGCTTCCGTTTTCCAGTCTCTCGCTTGCGCTTGCGTTACACTGAATGCAACGCAAGCCGACAAACCACAGACCACCAAACGGCAATGGTCTTTTCTACGTACGCCCGCCATAACCATACCCATATCCGTATCCATACCTCGCTGAAGCTTTGATATTTGAACGGTTCAACACCATACCTACGACCGTATCATTGCCGATATACTGAAGCGCGTCAGTAACGGCCTCGTGAGAAGTTTTTCCCGCAGCGACAACAAATACAATTTGACCCATAAAGTTTGCAAGCACGCGCGCTTCAGTGGTCAACAATAGTGGTGGCGAATCAAACACGATAATCCGATCAGGGTAGCGCTGCGAAAGCTCTAACATAAAGCTCTTCATATCATCACTTGCCAGCAACTCCGTAGCGCGCTGATGCAACTTGCCAGACGGCAAAATTCGCAAATTAGGAATATTCGTTTTCAGGACGACATCTCTAAAACCTAGCGTTTTATCTTCAAGCAAGTCGATCAGACCAACACTATCCTTTGGAACCCCTAACAACGCGCCCGCGGAAGCTTTCGAAACATCAGCATCAACGAAGAGCACAGACTTCCCTTGCTCCATCGCGATACTCAGCGCTAGATTAACCGCCGAAAATGTCTTCCCCTCTCCCGGCAACGCACTAGCTACCATGATTAGGTTAGCATGCTGCACTTCTGTAGCACCTTTGCCATCAATATTCAGCAACAAAGGTCGCTTAATACCACGATACTCTTCAGCGATTTGGCTGTTAGGCATCGAGGGAGAAAGCATACCCAACGCAGCCAAACGAGATACCGGAATATTAATAAAGCCATGTTCAGACTCTACACCCTCTGGCACAACAGAAGTAGCTGGCTGCTGCGGCGCGCTACTAACGGGCTCAGCAGCTACCACCTCTTCCTGAGAGGCCGACAGATTTGAGGAATTAGCGCCCACATCTTGATTCTTATCCAGATTGCGAATCGCTTTCTCTATAATACTCATGCGCCTCCCCTTATAGCCTGAAGCAGCGAGCTAACGCCTGACGTTTGAGCATCAAGCACTGAAATACCAACAAATACTAAAATCAAACACGAGAACACAGAGAAAAAGAGCACGTTATTTAGCAAGCTTCGACGCTTATCTGACGATGTTTTAATCTCAGCAACCGCACCCAACACAGGGAGACCTGTCACCTGCGTCAGCGACTCTCTGGTAATAAATACAGGCTTAAACAATGAAATAACAAATGCTAAACCAGCCCCTGCGCCAAGCGCTAAAATAAAGACAACAGCATTTAGCAGTAGCTTATTCGGCTCATTTGGTTCAAGCGGCACGAACGGAGGATCTATCACGCGAAACTTTACATCATTTGCTTGCTGCTCAACATTGTCCGAAATCCGAGCTGATTCACGGCGTTTCAGCAGTGTATTATGCTGAGCCGATATCACATCGTAATCACGGTTCAATTGCTGCAGCTCGCTTTCGATAAGCGGAATATTATCCACTTTCTCTTCAAGACTCTTAACGCGACGAGCATACTCATCCACTCGCGTTTTAAGCTCAGCTTCAGTCGCTTCAGTTTGCGCCAACATAGTTCGCATCTGCTGATAAACTGGACTATTCAAAAGCCCCGAGAATTGCTCAGGCAAATTGCTTTCAGCTCGCGCTATTGCACTTCCCTTCTTCGCCTCTAATGACGCAATAACCTCCTTGACTTGCAGGACATTAGGATGGCGATCCGTATACTTCAGCGCTAATGTATCCAACTGCTGTTCGAGTGCAGAGATACGCTCATCAATCGCTAGGACTTCAGGCGAGTCATCAGCCTGCCCTGCCAAGAAGACTGGTTCTTCTCCATCGATTTGGCGAACAAGCTCTGCTTTACGGTTGCGTGTTTCACGTAACTGCAAGGAAGCAGCCTCAAGCTGACCACGTTCGATCTCCAAACGCTTATAATAACCACCTGTCTCACCAGGCAACACACCTACGTTACGCTGTTTAAAGTCAGCTAGGCGTGCTTCAGCTTCAATAAGGCGCTGCTCATAATCTGCTATTTGCTTATCAAGGAACTCTTGCGCACCACTACTATCCTTACGCTTATCACCAAGGGCACTTTCAACAAATACAGTAATTAACGACTGAACGACTTTTTTGGCAGTATTTCGGTCTTCATGCTTAAAGGATATCGAGTAAAGCGAAGCGTTTCTTCGCTCTCCGGCCAACGAAATCGAGCGGCGCAAGTTATCGAGCAACTCCTCCTTCTCGCCGTCATTCTTTACATAAAGATCCAGATCCGCCATACGCATCAGCTTTTCCAGATTCGGCCGACTTAGCAGGGTTCGGCTCATAAGAGCAATCCGCTGATCCACATCAGGCTGGATTGCTAAACCACGCAACAAAGGCCTAAGAACCGAGTTGGTATCCACATGTATACGGGCCGTAGCAATATATTTTTCTGGTGTCAGTGATACAGCTAACCAACCACCCATGGCAATTAACCAAACCAGAACTAAACCGACCCAACGAAAGCGCCACGCGCCCCATAATGCACTGTGTAACTGAGCAACAATCTCACGCATTGATTTTTATACGCCCTTGTAAAAAGAAGATTAAAACCAGGCTTCAGGAATTACTACGATGTCGCCAGGCTTCATCGCCATGTTCGCAGCGATATCACCTTCATTAAGGAGCGAATCCAAACGCAAGCTATAAGTCTGCTGCTCACCGTCTACCATACGAATGAGCTTAGCCGCATCTCCGTCTGCAAACTCATTAAGGCCACCCACCAAAATCATGACATCAAGCAGAGTCATGTGCTTAGAGTAAGGGACACCTGTGGGGCTAACGCCATCACCAACAACCCTAATCTGCTGATCAGGAATGGTGACAAACTCGTCAATAATGACAGTTACAATAGGGTTCTTGATATATTGGGAGTAGACCTCTTCGATCTCGCGCGCGAGCTCGGTGGAGGTTCTTCCGCTCGCCTGCAGATCTTCTGCTAAGCGCGTTGTAATCTTGCCATCTGGGCGAACCGGCACGGTTACGGAAAGATCGTCATTACCCCATACGAAGATCTGCACGTCATCGCCAGGTCCAATAACATAGTTGTAGTCGTATTCAGCAAAGCGCTCCTCTTCAGCAACCATCGGATGATCTGAGTTAATGCTACAGCCGGATAACACAGCCGCACACACTGCCAAAGGTAGAGACTTTCTCAAAAACTTCGATACAAAAAGGTGCACTTCCTCGCCCTCCAAAATCAGGTTCCAATACTCTACAAAGTAGGACACTTTGGCCCATTACGCACACACCGTTGTCAATCTAACATACAAAAATGTCAGATCGAATAACTACTTATCGAGCCAATACGGGGAACACTATCGATATAGAATTAGGGGAGGCATGATACCCCCCTGAAAATGACGACAAGATGAACGCAGCCAATTGGCTACGCTGTTTGACCAAACTGAATGGCAGGTGGGGTAATTTCGATCATTTGTTTGTCAAGCCTAGCCACTGACAGCAAGTGCTTAAACTGATCAAATCCATTTTCAACGGGCACCTCAACATCTTCTAGGATGTGATAGTCAAAACCCAACTTTTTATGAAGCTTCATAAACAAGCGCGTACGAATACCTTCCGAGATGTATAGAGAGTACAAAAAACCTTTATTTTTGGCAGACTCAGTTAAAGCGTTGCAAAACTGCAACAGATCAACCTTATTACGATACTTAGGATCAATGGCTAAACGCGACCATTGGCAGTATTGCGATAACGGCTCTTGCTCGATGGAGAGGTATCTACGTATATCAACATCACCCGCTTCAAACGGCAGCCGGTGTCCGGGTAACTTCGCTGGATCAAGCATTCTAACACCACCAATACAACGATCCCCGTCACGAATGACCAGCACATCGCTCAACCCATCATAGCAGTCTTCCCCCCCATCAAAGCCCGCAACACCGAGCTCTAAACGGAAGCACTGTTCACGTATCCTGTAGTACTGTTGCAACATTCTCGGCTCACGAGACAGCTCAAAACTAACACTCATGTAGCTACTCTCTTTTCTGACTGTGTGATTGCGGCATAAAACAGCAGCGGGATTGCTATGAAAAAAACACGCCAATTAAAAAAGTTTCTTTTAACATCATAACTTTACGACCCACAGCACCCTCCAAAGGGCAGCAAAGTGTCACCACTTTGCGACAAAATAAGACCGCGAATTATTATTTTTAGCTAAATCATATAGTTACAGAAAGACACTATAATGACAGGTTTGCATTTGCTGCACACAAACTTAACGGCTCGAAACAAGTTAACAAATAAATAAGAAATGTGTAGTGTTTTTTTAGGAAAATGTGAAACTTTTGAACTTGAATCAAACACAAGTTTGATTAAGCGCAAATTAAAAGAGCAAGGAAGGGAAGCGCGCACCTAACAAAACGATGCGCGTCGAACTCTCAGAAAGCCAGTGATTAATGCAGGCTGTCAAAAAGAGAAATAAACTCTAGCGTAAGCTTGTGGCTCGGGGCTTGGAAGATCAATGGTAAGCAAGCAGCGTGAGACTCCTTCATTTTCACGGACGCGGACAGCTTTTGCTCTAGAATCGGCAGCCCTTCTGCTTTTAGCTCCGCAACAACTTGCTGCGGCAGAGATGCTCTAGCTTGATATTGATTCACCACGATCCCCTCTATTGTTAACGCCTCGTTGTGATCTAGGCACACCTCACGAACGTTTTCCATCAAGGCATACAAACCCGCCCGCGCAAAATCGTCACAATCAAACGGCACCAAGCACCGCTCAGCAGCTACTAAAGCCGACAAAGAAAAGAAGTTAAACGCAGGAGGCGTATCAATATAAATGGCATCAAACTCACTTAGTTGGTTTAAAGCATCTCGAAGTTTATATATTTTATGCTTACTCTCGAGCTTGCTTTGCAGATCGCCTAAAGAAGAATTCGAAGGGATAACAAACAAGTTGTCGTGATCAGTGGCGTGTATAAACTCTTGTGGAGCTTGAGGCTTAAGTTGAAAGGTTAGCACTTGCTCGAAAAAGTCCTTAATGTCCTTTCCCTCTCGAACCTCTTTGCCGAGAAGATAGTCCGTCGCATTCCCTTGAGGATCTAGATCAACCACGACTGTTTTCTTCCCTTGCGCAGCGCTAATAGCAGCCAAGTTAACAGCAATGCTCGACTTCCCAACACCACCTTTCTGATTGTATACAACTCGTTTCACAGCTATCCCTCCTGATGGTTAGCCCTGAGAAAGTAATTCACGAAGATCGATAATCGCCGCATTAGCTCGGGATATATAAGATGCCATCACCAGCGAGTGATTGGCCAAGAAACCAAACTCAGTGCCATTCAAAATGACAGGGCTCCAAATAGTGCCTTGAGTCGCCTCTAATTCGCGAATGATCTGCAACAGACTCACACGTGCGTTTTTCTTATCCAAAGCAGGCCCAAAATCGCGCTCGACCGCTTTTAACAGATGAATCAATGCCCACGCAGTACCGCGAGCTTCGTAAAAAACGTCATCGATCTCAAACCACGACGTTTTGACTTCAAGCTCGCTGGCAGAGGGGTTCGTAACACCTGCCGGTTCCGTATCAAGGTTGACGCGCTTTTGACCAACGCTAGCACTAAGGCGCTGAGATAAACTACCTAAACGAGTGCTTACATCCCCCAACCAACCATTGAGGTTGTCCGCACGGGCATAAAACTGGGCAGATTGCTCAGCAGGATTCTCTAAACGGGCTAAATAACCTCTAAACCCTTTTAACGCTTTCTTATACTCACTTTCTGTTGCTGGAAACAACCAACTATTATTGTTGAAGTTCAGCATGGGCTCTGCCTTGGCCAAAGACGAGTCTTCGGTTGATTGGGATTGAGAGCGGCTAAAATCCTTACGCATCGCACGCGCCATATCTCGCGCTTGCACAAGAACGCCGAACTCCCAGTTGGGCATATTATCCAACCAAATACCTGGAGGCAGCTTATCGTTGCTGATATAACCACCCTGCTTCTCCAATAAAGCCGCCGTCACATCGATCAGAGCTGTCGTCGTTGCCACACCCGCCACGTCTGACTTAGCAGGCAATGCAGGCTGGTCTGGCTCAATACTCCAGAAAACACCAAGCGCTCCAGCAACTGCTACATAAAGCAATACCAGCAAGGCTACACCTTTAAGAAGAACGCTTCCCGAAAACACGCCTAACACACCATCCCACAACGAAAACCAAACCCTTTGCAGTCGATCTAACATATCTATCCCCATCTAATTTACACTCAGTATGCCAAATTGTGCACCGCAATAAAATCTTAGCAGCAGAGCTCATTTAACTTGTTGCAGACAAACACAAACCCATCCACCTTTTACGCTAACAACAAAGTGGCTATTGTACATGTTTTGAACAGCAAAATTACGTGAACGCCAGATAACTAAGAGTTACGAACGTCGTCAAACTCGCATACATCCTGCTGATAATTACATAAAAACTGGACTCTTAAAATTCTTTAATGCAAACTTACCGCAGGTCATCCGTTATCTGGAATTATTAACCGTTTTAAGGCAGCTTTCATGTCCACGTTTTTGTTAATTAATGGTCCCAACCTTAATTTGTTAGGCACGCGTGAACCTGAAATCTATGGTGCTGACACACTCGCTGATGTCGAGCGATCGCTCAGTGCTGAAGCCACTACAAGTGGTCACGACTTGCTATGCTATCAAAGCAATAGTGAAGGCGACCTCGTAAATCGCATCCATCAAGCTCGCGATGAAAACGTAGCCGCCATCATCATCAACCCCGCAGCTTATACTCATACGAGCGTCGCGATTCGCGATGCACTCTTAGGAGTAGAGATCCCTTTCATCGAAGTTCATCTATCGAACGTACACGCAAGGGAACCTTTCAGGCATCACTCCTATCTATCAGACATCGCTAAGGGCGTTATCTGTGGCTTGGGAGTTGCAGGGTACAGCTATGCACTGTCATCTGCCATCCAGATAACCACCGATCAATAAACACTTAATTTACTTGAACGCAGAGATTACAGAATGGACATCCGCAAGGTTAAAAAGCTGATTGAACTTCTTGAAGAGTCAAACATCAACGAAATCGAAATCAAAGAAGGCGAGGAGTCTGTACGCATCAGTCGTGCGTCCAGCGTTCAACCACAGATGGCTATGCCAATTGCTCAACCAGCGGCAGTTGCTGCTGCACCAGCACCCGTAGCGGCGGCTGCGCCTGTTGCTGAACCAGCGGAAGCAAAGCATAACGGTCACGTTGTACTTTCACCGATGGTAGGTACGTTCTATCGCGCGCCATCACCAAGCTCACCTGCTTTCATCGAAGTAGGCAAAACAGTGAAAGCTGGTGATGTTATCTGTATCGTCGAAGCGATGAAAATGATGAACCAGATCGAAGCAGACAAATCAGGCGTTATCGAAGCCATTCTAGTGGAAGACGGACAGCCTGTTGAGTTCGACCAACCACTGGTCACTATCGTCTAACTTCACAGAATCTACAGCTAGAGGAATGAACCCCAATGCTGGATAAAGTCGTTATCGCCAACCGTGGCGAAATCGCGCTACGCATACTGCGTGCCTGTAAAGAGCTCGGCATCAAGACGGTGGCTATACACTCAAAGGCCGACCGTGATTTGATGCACGTACGCTTGGCAGACCAAGCTGTTTGTATTGGTCCTGCGCAATCAGCGCAAAGCTACTTAAACATCCCTGCGATCATCAGTGCTGCGGAAGTAACAGACGCCACAGCTATCCACCCAGGCTATGGTTTTTTGGCTGAGAATGCCGATTTCGCAGAGCAGGTTGAACGCTCCGGATTTACCTTTATAGGTCCTCGTGCAGATACAATTCGCCTAATGGGCGACAAAGTATCTGCTATCGATGCCATGAAGAAAGCGGGCGTCCCGACGGTACCAGGCTCCGATGGCCCACTACCAGATGACAACAGCAAGCTTCACGCGATTGCCAAACGTATTGGCTACCCTGTGATCATCAAAGCCGCTGCAGGTGGC
Source organism: Neptunomonas marina (assembly GCF_004005935.1). Classification (GTDB taxonomy): domain Bacteria; phylum Pseudomonadota; class Gammaproteobacteria; order Pseudomonadales; family Balneatricaceae; genus Neptunomonas; species Neptunomonas marina. The sequence continues at coordinate 295,455 of NZ_SACQ01000004.1, forward strand.
GGTGGCCGAGGTATGCGCGTCGTGAACTCAGAAGCTTCCCTGATTAGCTCAATCCACGTGACTCAATCAGAAGCTGCAGCTGCGTTCGGTGATGCAACGGTTTACATGGAGAAATTCCTAGAAAACCCACGTCACGTTGAAGTCCAAGTCCTGGCTGACGGCCAAGGTAATGCGATTCACCTGTATGACCGTGATTGCTCATTGCAGCGCCGCCACCAAAAAGTCGTTGAAGAAGCGCCAGCGCCACACCTTGATCCAACAGCACGTGCAGAGGTATTGCAAGCCTGCGTGGATGCATGCATCGAGATCGGCTACCGCGGTGCTGGCACATTTGAGTTCCTATACGAAGATGGTCGTTTCTACTTCATCGAAATGAACACGCGTGTTCAGGTAGAACACCCGGTCACTGAGATGGTAACCGGTGTTGATATCGTAAAAGAGCAACTACGCATCGCTGCAGGACACCCACTGTCCATCAAGCAAGAAGATGTGAAGCTGCGCGGTCACTCATTCGAATGTCGTATCAACGCGGAAGATCCAAAGTCTTTCCTACCGAGCCCAGGCAAGGTTATCCACTTCCATGCTCCAGGTGGTAATGGTGTTCGCGTTGACTCACACCTTTATGATGGCTATACGGTACCGCCTCACTACGACTCGCTGATCGCTAAGTTGATCACGTTCGCAGATGACCGTGAAACCGCATTGATACGCATGAAGAACGCACTGGACGAGATGCTAGTTGAAGGCATCCGCACCAATATCGAGCTGCATCAAGATATTGTTGATGACGGCGCGTTCCAGCAAGGTGGGGTGAACATCCACTACCTTGAGAAGAAGCTAGGGCTATAAGTTAGCTCCCTGCAAACAAAGCCCGCCCAGTGCGGGCTTTTTTACACAAGTCACTCTTACTATCGTGTCTTTCGCTATAGTATTAGAAAGATCGAACCCTATTACGGAAACTTCCATGCCTTGGCTCCAAGTAAAGCTAGATATCGCTCCTGATCAATCAGAATCATATGAAGAGATTCTTATGGCAGCAGGCAGCGCAGCTGTGACCTATGAAGACGGCGCAGACCAACCTATTTTTGAGCCTGATTTAGGTACAACACCCTTGTGGAATAAAACCCGCATCACTGGGTTATTTTCAGCAGACCACAATATCAAGGCACTGCAAAGTTACATCACCGAAGCACACCAACTTGTTTTTCAGCAAGATGACGCGCCTCAAATCCACGCAGAGATCCTCGAAGATAAAGATTGGGAACGTGAGTGGATGAGCAACTACCATCCGATGCAGTTTGGCGAACGCCTATGGATATGCCCAAGCTGGCGTGAAGCACCCGATCCGGATGCAGTTAACCTATTGCTAGACCCCGGCCTTGCGTTCGGCACCGGAACTCACCCAACAACAGCATTGTGCCTAGAGTGGCTCGACCAACAAAATCTGGTTGATAAAGATGTCACCGATTACGGCTGCGGTTCGGGCATTTTAGGGATTGCTGCTCTTTTGCTAGGTGCGAAACACACGGTTGCCGTCGATATTGACCCGCAAGCCCTCACCGCGACCAATGATAACCTAGCGCGTAACAATCTTGCGCCAGCCAAGCTGGATACCTATCTGCCAGAGCACACACCCGCTCACCAAAGTGATGTATTAGTCGCCAATATTCTCGCCGGGCCTCTTGTGGAGCTCGCACCAACAATTGCCCAACACGTAAAATCAGGCGGCTTGCTGGCACTGTCAGGTCTATTAAAAGCACAAGCTGACGAGATCGTGACCACCTACAGCGAATGGTTTGATCTTGATCCTATCGCCTACAAAGAAGATTGGATTCGCGTTACCGGTACCAAAAAATGACCACAAAGCTCACAGCGCGCTGTCCAGCCTGTAATACAACATTTCATATTACACCGCAGCAATTGCAAGTTGCTGAAGGACGCGTGCGTTGTGGGCAATGCTCAGCCCTCTTTGATGCAAAGCCGAGTAGCACTGAGCCACTATTGCCACCGACGGGGTCCATGCCGCCTCTGACCTCAGCGGAAAAGGCACTGAGCATGACTGACGATACGCTGTTTACCCTCGACAGCACGCTACCAACCATTCGGCCTAAACAGCGCCACCTGTTATCGTGGTTATTAATTATTTTGCTCAGCTTGTTGCTGGTGTGCCAGGTTCTCTGGTTTAACCAGCAATACTGGCGCACCTCGCCGTTTCTCTTACCTCTGTACGAGCAGTTTAACTTGTCACCCTGGCAAAACATTAAACAGATTCGGAACGAGCAACTTGTGGTTCAGCCACACCCCGAATTCCAAGATGCCATCCGCGTCTCGTTGCGCCTAAAAAATACCGCTCCAATTCCACAACCATTCCCGCGCCTAAAGCTCACATTTTCTGACTTGAAAGGTCGCGTGGTCGCATCGCAAATTTTCACCCCAAAGACCTATTTAGACCGAGAGCGGTTCGACCCAAAATCGATGCCTTCCGGCACTCCCTTGCAGTTCCAACTCGACCTTCTAGCACCGAGTCGACGCGCTGTCAGTTACCAGCTTGAGCTCTTTCCTGCAAGCTAAAAAACGCTCAAAATTTCACCAAAAATCCTTGGACGATCTACCGCTAAACGGTATGATTACGCCCTTTCCTTTGAACACCCATCCAGCCATTATTTCGATAGCGGTTGGTATCTATTTATCTGAATTTAAGGTCTGTCATGTTCCAAATTGGCCCTTACAGGATTGACAGTCAGGTCGTACTTGCTCCCATGGCAGGCGTTACCGACCAACCCTTTCGAAAGCTATGTCGAAAGCTTGGTGCAGGTCTTGTTGTCTCGGAGATGGTCACGTCTGACACGCGCCTTTGGAACAGCCGAAAATCTCAGTATCGCCTCAATCACGCAGGCGAAGAGGAACCACGCTCAATACAAATTGCAGGCGGTGATCCACAGATGATCGCTGAAGCTGCACGTATGAACGTTGAGCGCGGTGCTCAGATAATCGATATCAATATGGGTTGCCCGGCGAAAAAAGTGTGTAACAAAGCAGCAGGCTCAGCTCTGCTTCAAGATGAGCCTCTTGTGCTTGAGATTCTTAAAGCTGCGGTAGCCGCCGTTGATGTACCTGTTACGCTCAAAATTCGCACCGGATGGTCACCAGAGAACCGCAATGCTGAGACGATTGCACGTATGGCAGAGGATGTTGGCATTCAAGCGCTAGCGATTCATGGCCGTACCCGTGCATGTGGGTACCGTGGTGACGCTGAGTACGACACCATCGCCCGCGTTCGCAACAGCATTGAGATCCCCCTGTTCGCCAACGGCGATATCACCAGCGCCCGCAAAGCCAAGGAGGTGCTTGACTGTACCGGCGCTGATGCAGTGATGATCGGCCGTGCAGCTCAAGGTAACCCTTGGATATTCAAAGAGATTAACCACTTCCTTCAACATGGAACAGAACTGCCCAAACCAACGTCTGAGGTGGTCAAAACCACACTCTTGAACCACTTGGCAGCTTTGCACGAGTTCTATGGCGAATACATGGGAGTGCGTATCGCGCGTAAGCACGTCGGATGGTACTTGCATCATCAGCCAAATGGCGTATCGTTCCGCGCTCGCTTCAATAAACTAGAATCAGCAGTCGAGCAGGTAGCCGCTATTGAGCACTATTTTTCCGCTGCTCACTCATCATCAACGGCCGCCTGATTCATTAATAGGTATATAAGAACTGTGGATATTAAAGAAAATACAAACACCTCTTTCACTCCTAACAACGGCACACTGGACACACCACAGCAACAAACGTTGCGTGACAGCGTTCAATCGTCATTAGGCCACTACTTTAAGCAACTGGATGGCCAACCAACGACTGACGTCTATCAAATGGTATTAGCCGAAGTGGAAGCGCCTCTGTTTGAAACAGTGATGGCATATACCAAGGACAATCAAACCAAGGCATCAGAGCTTCTGGGTTTAAATCGCGGTACATTGCGCAAGAAGCTTAAGCAGTACGGACTTCTGTAAATCAACCTTCCAACGATAGTGACAACACCATGGCCGAGCAGAACTACACTCCCATCCGACGCGCCCTAATCAGCGTCTCTGACAAAACCGGTATTGTTGAATTTGCCCGCGAGCTAAACGCTCAAGGCGTCGAAATTCTCTCTACAGGTGGTACCTATAAGCTACTGTGCGACAACCAGATTCCAGCGGTTGAAGTATCAGACTACACAGGTTTTCCAGAGATGATGGATGGCCGAGTCAAAACCCTGCACCCGAAAGTACATGGCGGTATTTTGGGTCGCCGTGGTCAGGATGATGACGTGATGAACGCTCACGGTATCAACCCTATCGACATGGTTGTGGTTAATCTGTACCCCTTCGAGTCGACCATTGCTCGCCCTGATTGCGACCTCCCGATGGCGATCGAAAACATCGATATTGGCGGACCGACCATGGTGCGTTCAGCAGCGAAAAACCACAAAGATGTCGCTATCGTCGTCAATGCTTCGAGCTACGATGTAGTATTGGCTGAGCTACAAGCAAACCAAGGTTTGTCTATGAAGACTCGCTTTGACCTCGCCGTGCAAGCGTTTGAGCATACCGCTAAATACGACGGTATGATCGCAAACTACCTAGGCGCGATTGTCGAAGACGAAACTCATGAAGTAGCCGCAGACTTCCCACGCACTTTCAATACTCAGTTCGTGAAAGCGCAAGACATGCGTTACGGAGAAAACCCACATCAGCGCGCTGCGTTCTATGTGGAGTCCAACCCAGCCGAAGCGAGCATTGCAACAGCACGACAACTGCAAGGTAAGGCGTTGTCCTACAACAACGTTGCAGATACCGATGCAGCGCTGGAGTGCGTTAAACCATTCCGTGAGCCTGCGTGCGTTATCGTCAAGCATGCTAACCCGTGCGGTGTAGCCATCGGTAGCGATATCCTAGAGGCGTATAACCTCGCTTTCCAAACCGACCCAACATCAGCGTTTGGTGGCATCATCGCGTTTAACCGTGAACTCGATGCACAAACCGCTGCGGCGATTGTTGAGCGCCAATTTGTTGAAGTCATTATCGCACCATCGGTCTCTCAAGAGGCATCTGATATCGTGGCCGCTAAGCCTAACGTCCGTTTGCTAGCATGTGGCGAGTGGGATGCGGTACGTGCAGCAGGTTTTGACTATAAGCGCGTTAATGGTGGACTGTTGGTGCAAGACCGCGACTTAGGCATGGTCGATGCATCTGAGCTTAAAGTGGTGACACAACAAGCACCTTCTGAGCAACAAATCCGTGACCTGCTGTTCTGCTGGGAAGTGGCGAAATTCGTTAAGTCCAATGCTATTGTGTACGCTAAAAATGGCCAAACGATCGGCATCGGTGCTGGCCAAATGAGCCGTGTTTACAGTGCCAAAATTGCGGGCATTAAAGCCGCTGACGAAGGCTTGGAAGTACGTGGCTCAGTCATGGCTTCTGATGCATTTTTCCCATTCCGTGACGGCATCGATGCCGCTGCGGCAGCGGGCATCAGCGCGATCATTCAACCGGGTGGCTCAATGCGTGACCAAGAAGTGATTGACGCAGCAAATGAGCATGGCATGGCGATGGTATTCACTGGCATGCGCCACTTCCGCCACTAATCAAAGCTCGCATTCCATATAACGGCCGCCGCACTGCAGCGGCACGAATATAGGCAGATTTTACAATGAAAGTACTCGTAATTGGTTCTGGTGGTCGTGAACATGCACTGGCATGGTCTGCTGCAAAAGACACGCGCGTCAGCGATGTATTTGTTGCTCCAGGTAACGCAGCAACTGCGCTTGAAGACAAAATGCAAAACGTCGCTATTGATGTAATGGATATCGATGGGCTACTCGACTTTGCGGCCTCAAACGCTATCGATTTAACGATTGTTGGTCCTGAAGCACCGCTAGTTGCCGGCGTTGTCGATAAATTCCGCGCAGCAGGTCTGGCGATCTTTGGTCCAACCGCAGGTGCAGCTCAACTTGAGGGCTCTAAGGCATTTACCAAAGACTTCCTCGCACGCCAACAGATCCCGACTGCTGAGTATCAAAACTTTACCGAGATCGAACCTGCATTGGCGTACGTTCGCGAAAAAGGCGCGCCGATTGTTGTTAAGGCAGACGGCTTAGCGGCGGGTAAAGGCGTAATCGTTGCCATGACACTGGAAGAAGCAGAAGCTGCGATCAAAGACATGTTAGCTGGAAACGCCTTCGGTGATGCGGGCAGCCGCGTTGTCATCGAAGAGTTTTTAGATGGCGAAGAAGCTTCTTACATCGTTATGGTTGATGGTGACAACGTATTGCCCATGGCAACAAGCCAAGACCATAAGCGTGTGGGCAATGGTGATACAGGCCTCAATACCGGCGGTATGGGCGCGTACTCCCCTGCTCCTGTCGTCACAGCTGAGATTGACCAACGCGTTATGGATGAAGTGATCATGCCAACCGTTAACGGCATGAAGGCTGAAGGTAACGAATACACCGGTTTCCTTTACGCAGGCCTTATGATCATGGCAGATGGCACGCCAAAAGTGATCGAGTACAACTGCCGTTTTGGTGATCCAGAAACACAGCCCATTATGTTGCGTTTAAAATCTAGCTTGGTTGCGTTGTGCGAAGCCGCGCTCGCTAAGAAGCTTGATAGCACAACAGCCGAATGGGATACACGCCGCTCAGTAGGCGTTGTTATGGCAGCCGGTGGTTATCCTGGCAGTTACGATAAAGGTGCGGTGATCAGCTTCCCTGAGCAAGAGCCAGAGGGCACCAAAATTTTCCATGCCGGTACCCAGCAAAACGATGCGGGAGAGGTGGTTACTGCTGGCGGGCGTGTTTTGTGTGTAACAGCACTTGGCGACACCGTTACCGAAGCTCAACAACGCGCTTATGCGCTAGTCGAGCAAACGGGCTGGCAAGATGCCTATTACCGTACGGATATCGCTTACCGTGCCATCGCACGCGAAAGCGAATCCTAATCAACAAAAGCCACCGCAAGGTGGCTTTTCTGTATCTAACTACGCAATTACCGCTATAATCGGCAAGCAATATTGTTGCAGGACGCGGCAAGCTTGCTACGATGTAAAACGTTGTAACTCGTTAATTTATAAAAAGATAGCGCTTCATGGATATTAAACCCACTCGGATTGCCCTACTGATCAGCCTAGCCTTGGCTGGCACCTACAGCCACAGTGCAGAGCAGACCTACTGCAACGATAACAGCGGTGCCTGTGATAAAGCTCTGGAACAAGGCGTTAGTGCTAAATCGCTCGCTTCAACGGACGAAGCATGGATGAACGGTAAGCTTAGAGAGATCAAAGCTTGGCTACACCAAGAGAAAGGCACAGCGACTGAGCAACTACCCAGCCCAACCGACCTCAAGTCGGCAATCCCTGCTAGTTCGCAAATTTCAGTACGGGACCCTCAAGCAGAAGATCCTGAGTTGATGCGTATCGAAGCCCTATCACAGGCGGGTAATCATCGTGGTGCGATGTCGGCAATCAACAGCTTTTTAGCAAACAATCCCGACAGCCTAGAGGGTCAGCTGACCAAAAGCCTTGTGCTCAATAAGATGGGCCAGCACAAAGAAGCTGAAGCACTACTAAAAACCAGTATCCGCAACAACCCTAACTCCCCAGAGCTTTACAACAACCTTGCTGTGCTTTACGCCGAGCAAGGCAATCACGGTAAAGCGATTGAAACACTGCTGAAAGCGTTCAGTACTCACCCAACTTATGCACAAGTGCATCAAAATCTGCGCGAACTGTATGCCACCGTTGCTTCACAAGCATACAACCGAGCGCTTGATATCAAAGATGAGACTGAAACGCCCAACCTTGTTATGTTGCGCCGTGCTGCCGACAGCACACCGAAGCCGCTAAACTATGAACCAGCAGCTGTGGCCATGCAGCCCGCCCAAGTCGCTACTGCACCTAAAACGACGGTAGCAACAGCGCCGGTTGTGAAGCCTACGCCTATGGCTAAACCTGAAGTCATCAAACAACCAGCAGCGCCTGTAAAACCCGTCACAACGGTTGAACCTGCGGTTGTCGAAGTCACTAAACCGGTCACTAAAACACCTGTAAATACAGTGACTGCTGCGCCGACCAAAACGCAAGCGCCAAAGCCAGACACAGCATTAGAAGTACAACGCATTCGTGAAGCGATTGCCGCGGTACGCAGCTGGGCGTCGGCATGGGAGCAACAAAATGTCGATGGTTACCTAGATGCATACGCTGATGGCTATCGACCCGGCAATGGCTTATCTCACCAAGCGTGGCGAGCCCAGCGTAAGCAGCGCCTCAACAAACCGAGCTTTATTAAAGTTGAGTTATCTGCTGTAACTGCTCGAATCGAAGGCGATTCAACAGCAGTCGTGAGCTTTAATCAGGCCTACCGCTCTAACACTTATCGCGATAACACACGTAAGCAAATCACGCTAAAGCAGAGCCCAACTGGCTGGAAAATCATCAAAGAAGCCTCACTCTAAGAGGCTTCATTACCTACAGGTCGAACATCAAGATTTAGCTCGTCCATGATAAAGAAGCGCTCTCCTACTGGCAGGATAAGGAGCGCTTTGTGGGTATTATCTTGATAATTGGGCGAGCGATAGAGCTGCCAAAACTCTGCGCGATATCCACCTTCCGTTTTGCTAAACGTCAATGGCCCTAATTCAATCCGGATCCATTCAGGGGAAAGCAGACGTTCAGTACGCCAATTCCGCCACTGGGTGGCCGACATATGTTGATACGCACTGTAAGCTGGCAGATAAAAACCAAAGTACGCCTCAATATCCCGCTGCTGCCACGCTCGCGACCAATCCGTCACTAGCCTCGTTAATGCCGCTGTTGGTATGTTAGCGACAGGGGCATCCTCTCTAGCCACAGGTTGATGGCTAATAGACGCCGATTTAACTATCGCATTTTCAATAGGCTGCTTGGGTTCTTCCGGTACAGCAAGGTACCCATAAAGACCAGCTGCCGTTAGCAGCGGTATGGCCCCTGCCGCTAGCCTGTAGGCCAATGGACGTGGGCGGGGGGGTGTCGAAACGGGCCGCTCTAACTGCACAACTCGCTGGCGAAGCTCGGTAAACTGAGGATCAGCAAGCTGTACTAACTCCCCTTCCAAAATAACTTTCAGGGCAAATTGGCAATCGGCATTGAGTGGAGATAAAGACAACAGCTCAGCAAGCTCGGCTGTGTTGCAGTCGGCTAAGCGGAGTATCAGCCATGCATCACCACCCGCTTCGGCCCAGCGATTTAGATAGAACGCTCGATACTCTGGCGCAACGTTGGGCAAGCCTAATTGCTCAAACATCGCACTTACCAACCCCTGTTGAGCATCAGGGCGCATGATCGTGAGTGCGTGGCCCTCTAGCACTGATTCTAAACCTGCTATTCGGGCGCTAGGCACCAGAGCCACGCCATATTCGGGTAAGACCCGCTGCAGAAAGGCGGCATCATTGGCGGCTAAAGCGTTGGTTTTAAGATTGGGTTGTTCCGCATGAAAGAACAGGCTGGTGTGTCGGCTACTCACTTACGGAATACCTTGGGACGGCTCCCCTTCGTAAGCGATCTTCCAGCGTCCTCCCTCTTTAACCCAATACTGGCGTTTAATGGAGTCGCTGTGGTAGTTATCCGACTTATAATGCTGCTCGAAAGAGGCAACCATCAGGTTAGGATCATTCGGGTAACGGAATAAGCTCACTTTGTTCAATTTGACATCAATGTAGCTTTTCGCACCGTTAACACGCTGCTTGTGTTTAGAAAACGCGGAGAAGTCTTTGCTGCCATCGCTAAAGGAGGGGGAGTAATGCGCAATATACTGATCATGCAAACGGCTCTCCCAGTCGCTACGCCATGCTTCGAGAACCGCTGTCATCTCTTTCTGCTGTTGCTGCCATTGTGCCACGGATATCCAGTTAAAGTGTTCACCTATCAGCACCGGCGTATTCTTAATATCGACCAGTTTATCGAGTTCCAGAAAGTCAGGGTTGGTCAACGATACACAGCCCTCACTTGCCAACGGCGGACGGCTATAGGTGTTCACCGGTGAGCCATGCACCCAAATACCACTGCCCGTGCGGCCATGGCGCTTATCCCACACATTCGGGTAGTTGATCGGCAGCGCTCCGGAGCCGTAACGCTGTGGAAGGTCCTTATCAAGCAAACGCTTCGTGACAAAGTAAACACCAAGCGGTGTTTTTAGGTCGCCACGCTTCTCTTTAACAACACCTCCGCGGCCATAAGAGGCGTAGTAATCTTTCACGACACGCGGCGTACCGTTGTGATTTTCGATCACAAAGAGGCGCGACAGGCCGGTATCTACCGCCAGCAGGTATTGCTGGTCTTCGCTCATCTTAATCAGGCTAGATGGAATCAAACCGGCTTGCGGTTTCTTGCTCTCCATCTGCAAACGCGCACGCGCCTCGGCAATTAAGCCCTCAATCTCTTTTTGGCGTTTCGCTAAATTGCTACCCACTTGCCCTAGAGGATTTACTTGTGCGGCTAGCAGGTCGGCATAAACCAACTGCGCTAAACGAAAATCAGGACGAATCTCGGTAAGCTCACGAAACTGCTCCAAGGCGGAATCAAAATCACGCGTTGAGAGCGACTGCAAGCCCTGAATCAAAAGCTCTTCATTTCCCTCAGAAACACCATAATCTGGCGCTGCTGACGTATTTAACGATGCCGCTAAAAGACACCCTGATAAGAGAATCGCTACTTTTTTCATCAACACCCTGTTATACCGAATTTACCGTTTATATCGCGTGGATTGACAACATTTAACCACCATTTATCCGTTAATCACAGCAATAACCTGTGATCCGCTCAACAGCGTAGCCAACGGACATACCTTAGAAAAATAGTCAGAAATGCTTCAATGCACAAAATTACCACAATCTGAACGCCTGTTTGAACAGCCATGCGCTGAAAAACCCCAAACATTGACTATTTTGCAGCGCAAAAATTCGACGCTGATTCACATAATTAGCGCTCTTTCGCTCGGAACTTTCTGATTTCTTGTGCTATCCAGAGTAATACAGGGCGGCCAAAAGCCGCTTTCGCATATCAGCTCGTTTTCCACCGCACGAAACCAACGGAGGACCCCGTTATGTTTACCCAGATGGAAACAGCAGGCATTGCAGAGAACCATCTCTACCACGATCACGCGACCGGCTTGCGCGCGATTATTGCCATACATTCGACACGTCTAGGGCCAGCGATTGGTGGCTGCCGTTTTATTCCATACGATCATGAAAGCGATGCCATCGCCGATGCCATGCGCCTTGCAAAAGGTATGAGTTACAAAGCCGCACTGGCAGGGTTGCCCCATGGGGGTGGTAAGTCAGTCATCATAAAGCCCGAAGGGGCGATGGATCGAACGGCCCTGATGCAAGCGTTTGGGCGCTTTATCGATACGCTGCAGGGGCGCTACATCACCGCCATGGACAGCGGCACACTCACATCCGATATGGACGCTATTGCCACCAGCACACCTTGGGTGACCTGCACAACAACCTTTGGAGACCCAGGCCCCTTTACCGCACGTGGCGTGGTACGCGGCATGATGGCCGCAGTCGAGCATAAGCTTGGCACCCCAACACTCGCTGGAATGCATGTTGCGATTCAGGGGCTTGGCAATGTGGGCATGGCAGTGGCGCAACTGCTCCATCAACACGGCGCACGTCTCACCGTAACTGATATCAACCCAGCGCTGGTTGCCAGCGCCGCCAGCCGCTTTGGAGCGGCAACGGTGATGCCCGATGCAATTTACAGCGTTGCGGCGGATATCTTCTGCCCTTGTGGCTTAGGTGGTGTGCTCAACCCCACAACGATTGATGCACTGAACGTTTCAGTGGTGGCAGGCTCTGCGAATAACCAACTGACCAGTACCGCTGCGGGTGAGCAGTTGCATGATAAGGGCATCTTGTATGCGCCGGATTATGTGATCAACGCCGGTGGATTGATCTACGTCGCACTCAAACACACCCACACTCCGCAAGAGGCGATCAGCGCCCAAACTGATGCGATTCAAGAGACACTCAGCGCGCTGTTTGCCGATGCCGAAACCGCAGGCCAAGCGCCCTTTCTTATCGCCGATGCGAAAGCTGAACAAGTGATCGCAAAAGGGTTAGCCACTGAACCGACGAGGGCTTTCGCATGAAGACACAATATGAAGGCAAGATCACACTCACTGAGTATCTAGCACCGTCAGGCGAGCTACTGCACCCATTGCCCGATACCGCACCTGATCGCGAGACACTGCTGCGCTATTACGAAAAGATGGTACTCGCGCGCCAGTTCGACAACAAAGCGATAGCCCTGCAACGCACGGGGCAACTCGGCACCTACGCCTCCCTTGCAGGTAGTGAAGCGATTGATGTTGTGACAGCGCTGCAGATGACCCAAAGCGATGTACTGGTGCCCTATTACCGAAACCACATCATGCAGCACCTCAGAGGGATGGATCTTGCTGATGTACTGCTTTACTGGGGTGGCGATGAACGCGGCAACAGTGCGGAAGCTCAGCATCAAGACCTCCCTAACTGCGTCCCCATTGCGACGCAGTGTTTACACGCCTGTGGCGTTGCGACAGCGATTAAATATCGCGAAGAGGCACGTGCTGTAGTAACGGTCTTAGGCGATGGCGCCACATCAAAAGGGGATTTTTTAGAGGCGCTCAATGTGGCAGGTATTTGGCAACTTCCTGTCGTATTTATCATTAATAACAACCAATGGGCGATCTCCGTACCACGCGCGTTACAAACCATCGCCCCCACCTTGGCGCAAAAGGCACTCGGGGCCGGTATTCGTGGCGAACAGGTGGACGGCAATGATGTCTTCGCCATGCACGAGCGGGTCTCTCAAGCGCTTGAGCGAGCGCGCTCCGGCAAAGGGCCAACGGTCATCGAAGCGGTTAGTTATCGTTTGTCAGACCACACCACCGCCGATGATGCGACGCGCTACCGCTCCCCTGATGCACTCAAGACCGGATGGGAACGAGAACCCATCAAACGGCTACAAACATACCTGCACCAGCAAGGCGCATGGGATGCAGAGCAGGAGCAAGCGCTACAAAACACTGTCGCCGATGCTATCCAGCAAGCGGTGGATCGCTACCTAGCAACGCCGGCACAGCCAGTTGCGTCGATGTTCGAACACCTCTACGCAGAGATGCCACGTTCACTCCGCCAGCAGCGAGATATCGCCGTTGCGCGGGAGGAGGAAACCTCATGAATACATTAGCAACCACGGCCCAACTCACCGAACCGCTTAGCATGGTTGATGCGGTCAATTTAGCGCTACACCGTGCCATGCGCGAGGATGCTGATGTCGTTCTACTCGGGGAAGATATCGGCCCAAATGGTGGCGTATTTCGCGCCACTGCAGACCTGCGCACCGCCTTTGGTGAAAAGCGGGTCATCGATACACCGCTGGCGGAAAACATGATCGCGGGTCTAACCGTCGGCATGGCAACACAGGGCCTCAAACCGGTGGCCGAAATTCAATTTATGGGATTTATCTTTCCTGCGATGGAGCACATCATCTGCCACGCTGCGCGCATGCGAAACCGCACACGTGGCCGCTTAAGTTGCCCGTTGGTGATTCGCGCTCCGTTCGGTGGTGGTATTCATGCACCCGAGCACCATTCAGAGAGCACCGAAGCACTGTTTGCTCACACGCCGGGTTTGCGAGTTGTTATCCCCTCATCACCACAACGTGCTTATGGTTTGCTGCTCGCGGCGATTCGCTGCCCCGATCCTGTTATTTTCTTGGAGCCGAAGCGGATCTATCGCAGCCACAATCAGCAGATCAAAGATGATGGCGAGGCGCTACCGTTAGATACCTGTTTCACCCTGCGTGAAGGTCAGGATGTCACGCTCATCAGTTGGGGCGCAATGATCAAAGAGACGCTCGCCGCAGCGGATCAGCTGCTTAGCGAAGGGATCGAATGTGAAGTGATCGATATTGCCACGGTGAGCCCACTCGACCGCGACACACTGCTCGCCTCTGTCAGTAAAACAGGCCGCTGTGTCATCGTGCAGGAAGCGCCACAAAACTGCTCAGTTGGTTCAGAGATCGCCAGCATGATGGCCACCGAGGCGCTATTCGACCTTAGAGCGCCGGTGGCGCGGGTATCAGGCTACGACACCGTGATGCCCTATTTCCGACTTGAACAGCACTACATGCCGCAAACCGATCAGATTGTGACAGCCGTCAAACAGACAATGGAGTTCAGCTGATATGAAATACTTCAAACTACCCGATTTAGGCGAAGGGCTTCCCGAAGCTGAAATTGTTGAGTGGCACGTAAAAGCGGGCGATAGCGTCTCTGTTGATCAGCTCTTGGTGTCCGTGGAAACCGCAAAAGCGGTGGTGGATGTACCCTCTCCTGTAGATGGAGTGATCGCTCACCTCTTTGGTGCCGAAGGGGACTCAATCCATACCGGTGAGCCTCTGGTGGAGTTTGTCAGCGACGCTGACGATGATACCGGTACGGTGGTCGGCACGCTGTCGCAGGCTGAACAAACCGGTGAAGATCACTTTATTATCGGTGCATCCCCAAGTACCCGCGCGCACCAACAGCAGCGCACAACGCCCGCTGTGCGAGCCTTAGCCCAGCGACTTGCAATTGACTTAGACACCCTGCAAGGGACAGGCCCCAGCGGTGTGGTAACCATGTCTGATCTTGAGCAGGCATCGCGCCTTAACAGCCAGTTTGGTGTTCCCCAAAAACTCAAAGGGGTGCGCAAGCAGATGGCTATCAATATGGCGGCATCTCATGAGCAAGTAGTGCCCGTATCCCTATTCGATGACGCTGATATCTCTGAATGGCCAGACAATACAGATATCACGATGCGCTTGATCCAAGCGCTTGCTCACGCCTGTACAGAGGTGCCGCTGCTTAACAGTTGGTTTGACGGCCAGCAACTCGCGCTACGCCAGCACGACAGTGTCGATCTAGGGGTTGCCGTCGATACCGAAAAAGGGCTTTTCGTACCGGTACTGCGTGATATCGGCAAACGCAGCGAAGAGGATCTTAGAGAGGGTTTAAACCGGCTCCGCGCTGACGTTGAGGCCCGCACGATCCCACCCAAAGAGCTGCAGGGGGCAACGATTACGCTCTCTAACTTCGGAACATTAGCTGGCCGCTATGCGACCCCGATCATTGTTCCACCGCAAGTGGCCATCATTGGTGCCGGAGTCATCCGAAAAGCACCGGTGGTGCGTAACGAGAATATCACTGCAGGTCGAATCTTGCCGGTCTCACTCACGTTTGATCATCGCGTGGCCACAGGCGGCGAAGCAGCACGTTTCTTGAAAGCTTTTATCCACCACTTAGAGGGTGTTTAGCCAAGCACTGAACCACCCTCTTTGCTAGGTATCTAATAAGTTAAGTTAATAAAAACTGGACATTTTTTATTCAATTGATAGGAAGACAGGGAAAAACCTGAACTACACTGAACATACTCGGCGAAAGAGATAATACGTGTCACACCATTAAAAGTTCGCCGCAGCAAGAGGGTAAATGCCATGAGTATTTTTGAGCACTACAAGTCGCGCTACTCCTCAACCGCACAAGAAGAGATGTCTCTTGATGAGTACCTCGAAATCTGTAAGAACGATCCTATGGCTTACGCGAGTTCCGCCGAGCGTATGCTCAAAGCGATCGGAGAACCTGAACTTGTCGACACCTCCCGCGATCCTCGCCTAAGCCGAATTTTTGCCAACAAAGTGATCAAACGTTATCCCGCGTTTGATGAATTTTACGGCACAGAAGAAGCGATCGAAAACGTCGTATCCTACTTTCGCCACGCCGCCCAAGGTCTTGAAGAGCGCAAGCAGATTCTTTACCTACTCGGCCCAGTGGGGGGTGGTAAATCATCGCTAGCCGAGCGCTTGAAACACCTGATGGAAAAGATCCCCTTTTATGCCATCAAAGGCTCGCCTGTCTTTGAATCTCCGCTTGGGTTATTTGATCCAGAAGAGGATGGTGACATCCTTGAGCAGGAGTACAAGATTCCAAAACGTTACCTCAAGGGCATTATGTCCCCTTGGGCCGTTAAGCGCTTGAACGAGTATGGTGGAGATATCTCTAAATTCCGGGTCGTTAAACTGTACCCGTCTATTTTAAATCAGACCGGCATCGCGAAAACGGAGCCGGGCGATGAGAACAACCAAGATATCTCGAGCCTTGTGGGTAAAGTGGATATCCGTAAGTTGGAAGAGTATCCACAACACGACCCTGATGCCTACAGCTTCTCGGGCGCGCTCTGCCGTGCTAACCAAGGCTTGATGGAGTTCGTCGAGATGTTTAAAGCGCCGATCAAGGTGCTTCACCCACTCTTGACCGCTACGCAAGAAGGCAACTACAACAGCACCGAAGGCATGGGTGCTATCCCTTACGACGGTATTATCTTGGCCCACTCGAATGAATCTGAGTGGCAGTCATTTAAGAACAACAAAACCAACGAAGCCTTTATCGACCGGGTTTACATCGTCAAGGTACCTTACTGTGCACGGGTTTCCGAAGAGATCAAAATCTACGAGAAACTGCTGGAAAACAGCTCCCTGCGCGAGGCACCGTGTGCTCCCGATACGCTCAATATGCTCGCACAGTTCTCAATTTTGTCGCGCTTGAAAGACCCAGAGAACTCAAATCTCTACTCCAAAATGCGCGTTTACAACGGCGAGAACTTAAAAGACACCGACCCTAAAGCCAAATCGATGCAAGAGTACAAGGATATGGCAGGCGTCGATGAAGGTATGACCGGACTATCCACCCGTTTCGCCTTCAAGATCCTTTCTAAGGTCTTCAACTTCGACCCCTCCGAGGTGGCCGCGAACCCTGTGCATTTGATGTATGTACTGGAGCGAGAGATCGAACAACAGCAGTTCCCGCAAGAGGTGCAGGATAAATACGTTGCGTTTATCAAAGAGTACATCGCGCCTAAGTACATTGAGCTGCTCGGTAAAGAGATTCAAACCGCTTATCTTGAGTCATATTCTGAGTATGGCCAAAACGTGTTTGACCGCTACGTCACCTATGCAGACTTCTGGATTCAAGACCAAGAGTATCGCGATCCAGAAACCGGCGATATTTTGGATCGTCAGGCGATCAACGATGAGCTTGAGAAGATCGAAAAACCGGCAGGCATTAGCAACCCGAAAGACTTCCGTCATGAGATCGTCAACTTCGTCCTACGCGCCCGCGCTAACAACGATGGAAAAAACCCGTCGTGGATGAGTTACGAGAAGATGCGTACCGTTATCGAGAAGAAGATGTTCTCGAACACCGAAGATTTGCTACCGGTTATCTCCTTCAATGCTAAAGCATCGTCTGAAGAGCAGAACAAACACGGCGAATTTGTGAAGCGCATGATCGAAAGAGGATATACCGAGAAGCAAGTTCGCTTGCTGTCTGAGTGGTATATCCGTGTGCGCAAGTCGCAGTAGCAGCCGCTGACTGATAAGGAGACCGAGCATGAGTTACATCATTGATCGGCGTCTCAACGGCAAGAAGAAAAGCACTGTGAATCGACAGCGCTTTCTTCGCCGTTACAAAAAGCAGATTAAGCGCGCCGTCGAAGACGCTATAAAAAATCGCTCCATTCAAGATATGGATCGCGGCAGTGAAATTACGATCCCTCGTAAGGACACTTCAGAGCCGTTCTTCCACCATGGTGCAGGCGGCCAGCAAACGCGCATCTACCCTGGGAACAAGGAGTTCACAACGGGCGACGAGTTTGATCGCCCGCAAGGAGGTGGCGGTGGTGGCGGCTCGGGTCAAGGCCAAGCCAGTAATCAAGGCGGAGGCGAAGATGACTTCACCTTCACCATTGATCAAGAGGAGTTTCTGGACTTTATGTTTGAAGATCTTGAGCTGCCTTACTTGGTTAAGAAGCAACTCAAGGATTCAACGCAGTTTGAATTACGCCGTGCCGGTTTTACCCAAACCGGCTCACCCGACAAGCTCAATGTGGTGCGTTCGTTACGTGCGGCTCATGCCCGCCGTATTGCGCTGGGCGGAAGCCATAAAGCAGAGGTGCGAGAACTTCGAAAACAGCTTTGGGCGCTGGAGTCCGAAGCTCCCTCTGATGAGAACAAACTGCAAATAGAAGCGCTTAAAGAGCAGATTAAAACGCTGACACAGAACCAAAAGAAGATCCCGTTTATTGACGACTTTGACCTGCGCTTTAACAACACAGTAAGGGTCCCAACCCCATCCAGCAAAGCCGTAATGTTCTGCCTGATGGATGTATCTGGGTCGATGACGCAGACCATCAAAGAGATCGCAAAGCGCTTTTTTATTCTCCTCTATATGTTTTTAAACCGAAACTACAAACATATTGAAGTGGTGTTTATTCGCCATCACACCCACGCTAAAGAGGTGGACGAGCAAGAATTTTTCTACTCTCGGGAGACTGGCGGCACCATCGTTTCCAGTGCGCTAGAGCTGGCAGCTGAAGTGCTTGAGGAGCGCTACCCAAACAATGATTGGAATGTATATGTGGCGCAGGCGTCTGATGGGGATAACTGGGAAGGCGACTCGCAACGTTGCTCTGAACTGCTGATCAAACGCATCCTACCGCTGGTTCAGTACTACGCATACGTGGAAATCACCAACGGTCCGCACCAAAACCTATGGGACGAGTACGAGGCCATCCACGAGCGTTTTCCTGATCAGTTTGCTATGCAACATATTGAAGACGTATCGGACATCTACCCGGTATTCCGCAAGCTCTTTGAGCGTAAAACGGAGGGGGCAGCATGAAAAAAAACAAACCGATTTCAACGGGGGCCGAGTGGACGTTTGAGCTCGTCGAGCGTTACGACCGTGAGATTGGCCGCGTTGCTGCAGAGTTTGGTTTAGATACCTACCCAAACCAAATCGAGATCATTACATCAGAGCAGATGATGGACGCATACGCCTCGGTTGGTATGCCCCTGAACTACCATCACTGGTCCTATGGTAAGCAGTTTGTCGAAACAGAACAGCGCTATCGACGCGGCCAAATGGGTCTGGCGTATGAGATCGTCATTAATTCCGATCCCTGTATCTCCTATCTAATGGAGGAGAACACCATGACGATGCAAGCGTTAGTGATCGCGCATGCATGTTATGGACATAACTCGTTTTTCAAAGGCAACTACCTTTTCCGCACCTGGACGGATGCATCAGCCATTATCGACTATTTAGTGTTTGCCAAAAGCTACATCGCTAAATGCGAAGAGCGCCATGGTGTTGAAGAGGTCGAGGCTATTCTCGACTCCTGCCATGCGTTGATGAACTACGGTGTGAACCGCTATCAGCGCCCCAAACCACTAACCGCGGAAGAGGAAAAGGAACGCTTACGCGCGCGCGAAGAGTATAACCAGCGTCATATCAACATGCTGTGGAACACAATTCCGCGTAAAGAGAACGCCGACCAAGCCGAGGAGCAACCCCGCTTCCCAGCAGAACCGGAAGAAAATATCCTCTACTTTATCGAGAAAAATGCTCCGCTCTTAGAACCTTGGCAGCGTGAGATCGTACGTATCGTGCGCAAAGTCTCACAGTACTTTTATCCACAGAAGCAAACTCAAGTCATGAATGAAGGCTGGGCTTGTTTTTGGCACTACACGCTACTGCACCAGCTTTTTGATGAGGGCCTCGTAACTGATGGCTTTATGATGGAGTTTCTGCACTCTCACACGAGCGTAGTGTACCAACCAAGCTTCGACAGCCCTTACTTCTCGGGCATCAACCCGTACACGTTGGGCTATCACATGATGCAAGATATCAAGCGCATCTGCGAGTCACCTACCGCTGAAGACCGAGATTGGTTTCCCGAGTGGGCTGGCTCACCTTGGCAAGAGGTGTTAGACAACGCGATGCGGAACTATAAAGACGAGAGCTTTATCCAACAGTTTTTGTCACCACGCCTTATCAGAGAGTTAAAGCTCTTTTCAATTTTTGATGATTCTGACAAACCCACCCTCAAGGTTAATGCGATTCACGACGAAGGGGGTTACAAAAAGATTCGTGAAGACCTTGCTGCGCAATACAATCTCGGTAACCGTGAGCCAAATATCCAAGTCTATAACGTCGATGTACGTGGTAACCGCTCACTCACTCTGCGCCACTTTATGCACAATAATCGCCCACTTGGCGACGAAACTGACGAGGTCATGAAGCATATACACAGGCTTTGGGGATTCGATGTACATCTTGAATCTGTCACCCCAGATAATAGTGTGATCGAAACGTTCCACTGTCCTGCTCGCAGCTCGCTCGTCCTCGAGTGAGCTGTCGTTTTTTCAGTCTGTCTAGTTGAGTGAGCGGATTAGCTATCGCTATACTGCCGAAAACAACACTAAAACGAGACAAGACCATGGATTGCCTTTTTTGTAAAATTATCGACAAGCAGATTCCCGCCGAGATCGTTTATGAGGACGATCTCGTGCTCGCTTTTAAGGACATCTCTCCACAAGCACCGTTCCACGCACTCGTTATCCCTAAAAAGCACATCGCAACGCTAAATGACATCGCCGAAGAGGATCGGGCTGTCGTTGGTCATATGGTGATAGTGGCAGGCAAAATTGCCAATGAGCAAGGGTTTGCCGAAGCAGGCTATCGAACGGTATTTAACTGCAACCAAGATGGCGGCCAAACGGTCTATCATATCCATCTGCATGTATTAGGCGGCAAAGCGATGGGCTGGCCACCTTATCAAGAGACGCTAAAGCAGCCGATCAACTAGCTAAAAGGATGCGAGGCAGATAGCGCAAAAATTGTTCAGTAGGTCTTCATACTAAAATCGCTAATATACGCCTGCCCTTGCAAAATGTTTGCTCCTCAAGCTGCAAGAGCGTGCAGTGGCAGTTTGGTAGAGGCGCTGTGGTCATACCGCAATCAGCACAAATCGCCTTGTTAGACAAACTGACATGAAGTCCTTAACTTTTCCTTTGCATCCTTATATTGCCCACCTCGTGTGGGCATTTTTTATCCTGTGATTAACAGAGCAGCTATTGTCCACATGACAAGCGCCACAAACAGCTCAACCCAGCGCCAATTCTTAGCCTGCCCAAGCCAACGTGATGCAAACTGCGCTGTCAGTGTTAATAAAATGAACCAGCTGACCGATGCAGCCATCGCTCCAAACCAGAAACCCATCCGCGCAGCACCTTCAAACTGGTTGCCAATTGAGCCAATCAGTACAACGGTATCTAGATAGACGTGGGGGTTTAGCAAGCTCACCGCCAACGTGGTTAATAGCGCCGTACGTAGATCTTGGGTCGCTTGCCCAGCAACCAGCGCGCTAGGATTTAAAAAGGCCTTAAATGCCCCCCAACCATACCAAGCAAGAAACAGCGCGCCGCCGAAGCGAAGCAGGTCAACTAACGCTGGCCACGCCTGAATCAAAGCGCCAGCACCTAAGATGCCAGCACTAATCAGAACCATATCAATGACAATACATACCGTGGCCACTGGCCAGTGATTCTGGCGTTTTACACCCTGCGCCAAAACAAACGCATTTTGCGCACCAATCGCCATGATGAGCGCTCCCGCCGTTAGATAACCTTGAAGTAAGTAGCTTGTCATGATCTCTCCTCATCTGTTGGCAGCATGATGTGGGAACGCTAAAATTAAATCTATTTAATAATTTTTATATTTAATTAATTTGTCTAATGATCGATAACAAACAACTTCAAGCCTTGGTCGCTGTACACAAAACGGGAAGCTTTGAGAAAGCTGCCGAGCAGCTCAGTGTAACGCAGTCGGCGGTATCCCAACGTATCAAGCAGCTAGAGGAGCGCATGGGCCGAGCTCTGCTGGTTCGTACCTCGCCCGTCACTCCGACACAGGCAGGCTTTAGACTGATCACACACCACCAACGAATCAGCCTGCTAGAGCATGAACTGCTGGCAGAATTAGAGCCTGATACGGCACGTGACACACCCAAACCCATCGCGATCGGTATCAATGCCGACTCGATCGCCACGTGGTTTCTTGATGCAATACAGCCGTTTATCCGTGCCAATAACATTGTTCTGGAAGTCAAAGTGGACGATCAAGATAACACCCACGAACTGTTGCGTAATGGTGAAGTTGTTGCCTGCGTCACTTCCAATGCAACACCAGTACAAGGTTGCCATGCCATCCCACTCGGTTTAATGCGCTACCGTATGCTCGCCTCTCCCGCGCTCAAGCACGTGTTCGAACAACATCAGGATTGGCAACAGCTCCCGATCGTAGAGTTCAACCGCAAGGACCAGCTACAGAAGCAATACCTGAAGCAGTTTTATAACACGCAGCCCAATGAGCAGCTGACCCACCGTATCCCCTCCTCAGAGGGCTTCGTTGAGTATATCCACCGTGGCTTTGCAGCCGGAATGATCCCGGATGAGCAATCCAGCGCGCTCTTAGCCACAGGAGAGCTGGTCGATCTAGCGCCGGGCAACTATCTCGATATTCCACTGTATTGGCACGTGTGGAGCCTCAAGTCGACATTGATGAAATCCCTTACTGACATAATTGTGATACATACAGAGGCTATACTACCTCCACAGAAGATCAGCTAGGTGACAGCTCCAAGGCATATCGCAGGCAAGCTTCGGGGTTCGTGACATGGATCAGTTCAATAACTGCGTGGCTCTCTATAATTCCACTATCGACTTTAGTCCAATATTTATAGACCCGTTTGCAACAACCAGAAGGTAGTAGCACCATGATTTTGAAGGATAAGCCTCCCGTTCATAACCAGCTCGAGTTTTTCATCGAACAAGCCGAAAAAGCCCGCCCCATTCGCACAGTCGTTGTTCACCCTGTGGATCACAATGGCTTGATGGGTGCGATTGAAGCTGCCGAACACGGCCTTATCGATCCTATTCTGGTCGGGCCAGAAGCTAAGATTCGCGCTGCGGCTGAGCGTGATGGCCTAAATATTGAGCCTTACACCCTGATCGACGTAGAACATAGCCATGCAGCGGCCGAAAAAGCGTGTGAGCTTGCAAGGCTGTCGGAAGCTGAAGCGATCATGAAAGGTGATTTGGGTAGCTCAGAACTTATTAGCGCTGTGATCCATAAAACCAAGGGCATTCGCTCTGACCGCCGCTTGAGTCATGTTTTCGTCTTTGATGTACCCAACTACCACAAGCCTCTTGTGATTACGGATGCAGCGATCAACGTCGTACCTGATTTAATGACCAAGCGCGATATCGTCCAAAACGCGATCGACTTCTGCCGCGCGCTCGGCATTGCCGCCCCGAAAGTTGCGCTACTCGCTGCGGTTGAGAAGGTAAAAGCCTATATGCCTAGTACGATCGACGCAGCCTGTCTGTGTAAAATGGCCGACCGCGGCCAGATTAAAAACGGCATTCTTGATGGCCCGCTCGCCTTCGATAACGCGATCTCTCTACAAGCGGCTATCGATAAACATATCGAATCAGAAGTGTCTGGGGATGCAGATATCTTGCTCGCACCGGACCTTGAAGCCGCAAACATGATCGCTAAGCAGTTGATCTACCTCGCCGATGCAAAATCTGCCGGCATTGCGGTCGGTGCACGTGTGCCAATTATTTTGACCAGTCGTGCTGAAACACCGCTTGGCCGCCTAGCGTCCTGTGCGCTGGCATCACATATGGTTCACCACCCCGTCTCTTAAGGATAGGTAGATAGAGTTATGCAAACGGTACTGACCATCAATGGCGGCTCATCGAGCTTAAAGTGCGCGCTGTTCAAAACGGAGCATCACCAAGAGTCGCCCATCTACCAATTCAAACTGGGCAATATCCTTGATACGCCACGAATCAGCGTTGCCGATGGTGAAGGTAATAAACTCACTCCACCAAAAGCCGACTTTAGCAATATCCCACAAGATAAGCGCCATGCTGCAGCGCTAAAAGTCGTCTTAGACTGGCTCTGCGAGCAAGCTCCACACCTTAAACTGACAGCCTTTGGTCACCGTGTAGTCCACGGGGGCGAGCGCTTTAGTGAGCCCGCGCGGGTCGACACAGCGCTGCTTGATGCGTTGGAGAAGTTTGTCCCGCTCGCGCCGTTGCATCAGCCATTTAACCTACTGCTGATTAGGGCCTGCCAAGAGCTCGCGCCTGAACTCCCGCAGATTGCCTGTTTCGATACCATGTTTCATGTGGGCCAACCCAGCGTTGAGCGCCACTATGCATTGCCACGCCACTTAACCGAGGCCGGTATTCAGCGCTATGGTTTTCACGGGCTATCCTACGAATTTATCCGCAAGTCACTGGCCACCCTTTCAGCGCAAGCATTAACCGCAAAAACGGTGATCTGCCATCTCGGCGCAGGTGCTAGCATGTGTGCAATGAGTGCTGGTAAAAGCGTTGCTTCCACCATGGGATTCACAGCCGTCGACGGACTGCCCATGGGCAGCCGCTGCGGCAATATTGATCCTGGGGTGATTTTACACCTGCAACAACACCTTGGTATGTCACTCAAAGAGGTGGAGCGCCTGATATACAAAGAGAGCGGCTGGCTGGGCGTTTCTGGCATCTCATCGGATATGCTCTCGCTGCATCAAGCCGACAGCCCTGCCGCTGAGGAAGCGATCGAGATGTTTACCTACCGTGCTGCGCTTGAAGTGGGCCGTTTAGCAGCAGCCATGGGTGGTATCGAGCAGCTCGTCTTTACTGGAGGAGTTGGCGAGAATGATGCAGATGTTCGCCGCCGCATTATGGCGCGTTGCGAATGGCTAGGCTTGAGTTGGAGCGCAGCAGCCAATCAAAGCAATAGCAGTGTCATTAGCGAGCCCACCAGCACGATCATGGTCCGTGTTATTCCTACCAATGAAGAAGCGATGATTGCACATCACGTTGTTGATGTGATTGGCGACTAAGGTTGAGCGCGCAGGCAGGTTTTTGCTTGCGCGCCGACTAACCGGATCAAGAGGCAGCCTGCCCAACACAATGTGACCTACGCTTCACGACACCAGCGAAATTCTGCTCGCAACCCACTGCCCTGTGCCTATCTAGTGATCACAGCTAGCGAACCCGACCGTTAACGCTATACTTTGCTTAGTAGTCGAAGAACAATTTAGTCGCTATAAGGATACTAAAATGATAAGTACAACGCAGTGTGTCCTTAAAAACAAACATTTAGAGTTAGATTTAGAAAGCTGGCAAGATGTCGTTAACATGATGGCCAGCATCTACAACGCCGCCAGTGCTGACATTGTCCAGCTAAGAGATGAGCAGTTTAACGTTGTTGCTAGCAGTAATAACGCTGACAACTTCTTAAGTGTGGACTACAGTTGGCCTTGGAATATGCATAGCTTCTGCCGACGAATGGTTGAGATTAAAGATGCCCTTTATGTCTCAAACGCCAAACAGTCAGCTGAGTGGTGCGATACGCCGCCTGTCGCTGAAGGGCCTGTGCGCTCCTATCTCGGCTTTCCACTCTATTGGCCTAACGGAGAGGTTTTCGGCTCTATCTGCGTTATCGACACCAAACCCACCAACTACCCAGAAAACTTTGTCACCCTGTTAAGCCAGTTGAAAAAGCTCATCGAGGCCAACTTAAGGCACGCTGATGATATGGCAAAACTCAAGCATACCGCGCTTCATGACCCATTAACGGGCTGCGGAAATCGAATACGTATGGCGGAGCGCTTAAAAAATCAGATTGCCAGGTTTGAGCGGCATAACACCCCTTTCTCCCTGATCGCCGTCGACCTAAATAAGTTCAAGCCCGTTAATGATCAGTATGGTCATCATGTTGGTGATATAGTGCTTCACACTATCGCTAACCGCTTACAAGCCTGTATTCGAAAAACAGACCTACTCATCAGAACAGGGGGTGACGAGTTTCTGATTATATTCTCAGACAAAGTATCGCCAGCCCAGGTTATCGCCAACCTTAGCGCAGAAACTGAGCGCGTCATCGACTGTGAAGGAATAGCAATACATATGACTGCAAGTTTCGGCCATGCTAGCTTCCCTGAGGATGGCACATCTGCCGACACACTGGTTAAGTCTGTTGATAAAAGGATGTACCAGAGCAAAAATCGTCTCTCTGGTTAATTCCATTTAAAGAAGAGAATTACCGGCTAATGCTGCTCAACAACTAGTCGCTCAACGCATTCAACCAAAGCATTACCGACCGTCGCGTGCTGATCTTCGTCAAGATGGATACCATCGACACGGCTTGATGCGGTTACCTGTCCCATATCAAAAAATGCTAAACCACGATCTTCAGCCACCTGCCGCAGAGCATCGCTTAAACCAGAGCTTTTCTCTTTTGCCCCTAGAAATTTGTCTTTAACAGGCCCTTTTGGCTCACTCATTGGTGGCGGAGCCACCAGCAGAATGGGAGGCACTGGCATACCCGGTTCAATGGGTGCGGACTTAATAATATCTAAGAGTTTCACAATGCCTTGAGCAGATGACCAAGCGTTATTGCTGTGCATCATCTGGAAGTCATTGGTACCCAAAACCACGATGACCAACGACAGCGGCGCATTAATCTCCATGACTTGCGCAAGCCCCTCTGATCCATCGCGCCCCTCTTTATAAGGATCACTGAAGACAGTGCGGCGACCATTCAGGCAATTTTCAATCACTCGCACATCGTGACCTTTTTGAATAAGGCAGCCCTCAAGTACCCCCGGCCAACGCTGTGCAAAGGAAAAGCGCTGGCGCGTACCAGGGATAATCCCCCAAGAAAGAGAATCGCCGTAAACTAAAATTTGCTGCACATAAACCTCCTGAATCCGAGCGGGAGTTAAGAAAGCCAATAATAACGTTATGATTAAACGAAAACAGCGAATACAGATAGCGCTCCAACTCATTAAAAAGAAGGCTAACAAAGGGAAATGGGAGACCAGCCTCCCACTGTCTTCTAGCTGCGCTGCCGTACTGCCTCAAACAAGCAAATGCCAGTGGCTACGGATACGTTAAGACTGCTCACCTCACCTGCCATGGGTATCTTGACGAGAAAATCACACGCTTCGCGCGTCAATCGGCGCATACCTTTTCCCTCAGCCCCCATCACCAAAGCCATTGGACCCGTGAGGTTAGCTTGATACACCGCTTCACTGGCTTCGCCTGCTGTACCGGTAATCCAAATACCCCGCTTCTGAAACTCGCCTAAGGTACGCGCTAGGTTTGTAACTTGCACATAGGGCACTACTTCAGCAGCACCACACGCGACTTTGGAAACCGTTGCATTTAAAGGTGCAGACTTGTCCTTGGCAGCGATCACCGCATGGACTCCAGCAGCATCGGCTGTTCGCAAACATGCGCCTAAATTATGGGGATCAGTCACACCATCTAAAACCAGCAAGAAGACTGGCTCTTCAAGTGAGTCAAGCAAGCGATCTAAAAAGCGCTCATCTTTGGCTTTCATCGGCGTACAGATAGCAACAACACCTTGATGCACCCCACCACCAGCAAGCTCATCCAGCTCTTGGCGTGTCGCTCGCTGAAGCGTCAGCTTGCCAGCTTTTTCTAACAGCGCGCTCAAACGCTCATCTTCTCGTCCTTTGAGCAATACTATTTTTTGTATGCGCGCAGCATCATACTTCAGCACGGTGCTGACCGCATGAAAACCAAAAACGACTTCGTTTGCCATTAACTCTTCTCGCTATGTACTTGACCGACCCAATCGCCAGCGTGTTCGTGCACCAATGTGCGTAATAAGTGAATAAATGCTGGAGAGCTATTTAAAGCGGGAATGTATCGATAGGTTTGGCCGCCCGCGCCTTCAAACTCTTCGCGGTTCTCCTCCGCAATCTCTTCCAACGTTTCTAAACAGTCTGCAGTAAAGGCAGGACAGATAACATCAACCGATTGCGTGCCGCTTTTAGCCAGCTTTTGTAATGTTTTGTCCGTGTAAGGTTGTAGCCACTCTTTAGGCCCAAAACGCGACTGGAAAGTCGAGATCCAAACATCGTCACCCAGGCCGAGTTTTTCAGTCACTAGAGCAGAGGTTGCATGGCAGTGTTCTGGATACGGGTCACCTTTATCGGCGTACTCTTTGGGGATGCCATGATAGGAGATCACCAACTTATCGGTTACACCATGTAGCTCCCGGTGTTCAGCAATACTTTGCGCCAACGCTTCAATATACAAAGGATGATCGTAAAAGGCGTTAACCAAACGAATATCCAACACGTAACGCTGTGCTAGCTGAAACTGCGCCACTTGGTCATAGATAGGAGCGGTTGTCGTCGCGGAATATTGTGGGTACATCGGCACCACCAACACTCGCCGATAGCCATGCTCTTTAAGCTCTTCAAGCCGATCTTTAAGGCCCGGAGTACCGTAGGTCATCGCCGAGAAAACAGTAATGCTGTTGCCACCCTCTTGATCCAGCGCCAACTGAAGATCACGTACCTGATCATCCAGTATTTTACGCATAGGAGAATCATCTTCCCAAATGCTCTGATATAGCTTCGCTACTTTGCGCGGCCGCAAGTTGAGGATGATACCGTTCAGTACTGCCAGCCAGAAGAGACGTTTTACGCACTTTCCTTCGACAACCCGTTGGTCGGAAAGAAACTCCTTAAGATACCGCTTTACCGAAACAGCATCCGGTTTATCCGGTGTTCCTAGATTAACGAGCACCACTGCCGTCTTCTTCTGTTCTGCCATTGTGTTATTCACTTTTCCTTTAAACCCCTATTATCCCGAAGACGAGCCTAAAAACCCAGCCAACAGGCGTCCGATTCTAATACGCGCGCGACATAAAAACCGATTTCGGGCATAAAAAAAGCCGCTAATGCGGCTTTTTTCTTAGGGTGGTTTTTACGCCAGACCTTCAAACACCTTGTTGCGGATATCGTCTACAGTGCCAACACCAGCTACGTAAACATATTTTGGCGCTGTTGTGGCGTCTTCTGTTTTCCAGCCTTTGTAGTAATCGATCAATGGTGCAGTTTGATCGTGGTAGACTTTCAAACGACCGCGCACGATATCTTCTTTGTCATCATCGCGCTGTACTAACTCTTCACCGGTTACGTCGTCTTTACCCTCTTCTTTTGGTGGGTTAAAAACAACGTGATATGTACGCCCAGATGCAGGGTGCACACGGCGGCCGCTCATACGCTTGATGATCTCTTCATCAGCAACATCGATTTCAACAACGGCATCAATCGCAACGCCCGCTTCTTTCAATGCATCTGCTTGTGGAATTGTACGAGGGAACCCATCGAACAGGAAACCATTCGCGCAATCAGCTTCAGCGATACGCTC
The DNA here is from genome assembly GCF_004005935.1 of Neptunomonas marina. Lineage (GTDB taxonomy): Bacteria > Pseudomonadota > Gammaproteobacteria > Pseudomonadales > Balneatricaceae > Neptunomonas > Neptunomonas marina. The sequence goes on from NZ_SACQ01000004.1 coordinate 324,672, forward strand.
TTTTACCAAGCCGATGATAATCTCATCAGAGACAAGTTCGCCGGCATCCATAACCGCTTTCGCCTTAACACCCAATGGGGTACCCGCTTTCACCGCCGCACGCAGCATATCGCCTGTAGAGATCTGAGGGATGCTGTACTTTTCAGTAATGTACTGCGCTTGAGTGCCCTTACCCGCGCCTGGAGCGCCAAGAAGAATAATACGCATTAAGGATGACTCCTGAGTTATCTTTTATAAGTGGTTAAAATTGGGTTGTGTCCGTCGATACGCAGGGATGAAGCGTTGCTCGTGCAGCCTCGTGTGCGAAAACACCATTATGCCTTGAACCATACTGGGGAGGCCTGATGTCGACAATTCGACGTTAGAACTAACACACTGATGAGAAAAATGGCGCTAAAGTGCACCATTGTTGTCAGCAATATGCTCGCCGCATCAAATACGGCCGACCGAGGTTAAGCTAAACAGGAGTGAAGCTCAACCCCGATCGAGAAGCGAATAAGACTTTACTGCTAACCGGTATTGCGCATCCCGGCGGAAATGCCCGCCATCGTGACCATCAACGCCTGCTCTAAGCGCTGATCCGGTTGGTTGCGATCACGGTGGAGCAGCTCCGCTTGCAGGAAGTGTAATGGGTCGATATATGGGTTACGTACTTCAATCGACTGGCGAATATTTGGGTGAGCATTAAGTAGTTGTTGCTGATCTTTGATCTTCAACACCATCTCAATCGCCGAATCACGCCTTGCACGTAAACTGGACCCTAGCACTTTAAGCTCTTCAGATACCAAGCGCGACTCGTAGTACGCCGAGATACTGGTATCTGTCTTAGCCAGCACCATTTCTAGCATATCCACATAGGATGCAAAGAACGGCCATTGGCTGTACATCTCTTGTAGTAGCGCCAACTTGTTCTGCGCCGCAGCGCCTTGGAGGGCTGTATCTGAACCAAGCCAAGCAGGTAGCATAAGGCGAATCTGAGTCCACGCGAATATCCAAGGTATCGCCCGCAAACTCTCAACGCCACCACTGGCTTTTCGTTTAGCCGGGCGTGAGCCCAATGGTAGCTTCGTCAACTCTTGCTCGGGCGTCACTGCGCGGAAATAAGGCACGAATTGGGGGTCCTCACGCACAATCCCACGATACGACTGAAGTCCCGCAGCGGCTAATGTATCCATGGCGTCACGCCAATGATCAAGCGGTGCAGGTGCTGGCGCTAGTGATGCTTTCAATACAGCACCGGCGTATAGCTCTAAGCTGCGTACTGCAAGGTCTGGTATACCAAACTTAAAGCGAATCATTTCACCTTGTTCAGTCACCCGAATGCTGCGATCAACCGAGCCTGGAGGCTGAGCCAGAATAGCCGTGTGGCTTGGACCGCCACCACGCCCGACGGTCCCGCCGCGGCCATGAAACAGCGTCAAACGCGTTTGATGTTGCTGGCAAAGCGCAGTCAGTGCCTCTTGAGCCCGATACTGCCCCCAAACCGCTGCTAGCTGCCCCGCATCTTTGGAAGAGTCAGAATATCCGATCATGACCTCCTGATGCCCTTGGGTATATTGCTTGTACCACGGGAGCGATAACAATGAGTCGATGCACGACCGCGCGTTATCCAAATCAGCGAGGGTCTCGAATAGGGGCACCACGCGCATGTTGTGGGTGATACCCATCTCTTTGAGTAGCAAAATAACACTCAAGACATCTGAAGGCTGCCCTGCCATGGAGATAACATATGACCCCAATGAAGCGGGGTCTGCTTGTGCGACTACGCGGCAAGTATCAAGCACCTCCTGCACATCATCGGAAGGTGTCCAGTGATGAGGGATCAGTGGCCGCTGCGATTGCAGTTCTTTGATCAGAAACGCTTGGCGCCCCTCTTCTGTCCACGCACTGTAGGAGCCCAGCCCATAAAACTGTGAGAGCTCCTCAAACACCTGCGCATGGCGGTCGGAGCTCTGGCGAATATCCAACTTAGTCAACGTCACACCAAAACATGCGACACGCCGGATGGTATCCTCCAATGGGCCTTCGGCGATAATATCCATCCCGCAATCGAGTAGCGACTGATGGCACAACAGCAACGGCTCAAGCAGTTGCTCACTCGAAGAGATCGGGCACTGCGTATCATGCGGTTGCTGATTTAAATCCGCCTCTAACCAACGCTGAGTTGCCTTTAGTTGATCACGCAGTTCCCCTAAAATCGCTCGATATGGCTCCGCTTCATCACCCACGCGATCACGTAGGGCAGCACTGCATTGATGCATCGAGAGCTCTGCCCGTAAAGCATCAATATCACGCAGATACAGGTCCGCAGCCATCCAACGGGATAGGTTCAACACCTCTCGCGTAATGGTGGAGGTTACGTTTGGATTCCCATCACGATCCCCTCCCATCCACGATGAGAACCTCACAGGAGCGCAATGCAATGGCAGCGGCTGCTTGAGTAACGCCCGTGTTTGGCTATCAAGATGCTTAAGGAATTTCGGCACCGCCTCCCACAGAGAGTTTTCAATAACGGTAAAACCCCACTTAGCCTCATCCAGTGGCGTAGGACGGATCTTACGAATCTCGTTGGTATGCCACACTTGGCTGATCAGTTCCTGCAAACGATGATATTGGGACTCGTCTCGGTCCAGTGCGCGCAGGCAATCAGTGATCGCGTCGTACTTTTGAATGAGCGTACGCCGGTTAACTTCTGTGGGGTGGGCTGTTAAGACAAGGTCCACATCCATCTGGACCAGAGTATTAATTATCTGCTCGCTAGGGATCCCTTGTGCCAACAACTGCTTTACGAGCTGCGCATAGGATTCATCACTATCCAAGTTACAAAACTCAGTATGCTGACGTGCTTTATGATGCTCTTCTGCGATATTGGCGAGATTAAGAAACTGCGTAAAGGCTCTGGCTACGGGTAGCACCTCGTCCTCGCTCAGGCTACTCAATGCAGCTAACAACTCAGAATGGTCAGAATCTGTATCAGAGCGCCCTGATTTAGATAGCTGGCGGATGGACTCAATACGGTCTAAAAAATCTTGGCCACGATGCTTGGCGATGGTTTGCCCCAAGCACTCACCTAACATCCGTACGTTGTCGCGAAGTTCCTCGTGCAGATCACTCATTACTTAGCTCCTTTAAGGATTTGCAGACCTTACAGAGCATAAGTAGTTTTTGTGCTGCGCACAAATCAAGATTATATGAAGAGAAAGGTGGGGGTAATGCGGCTAGGCCCACCCAGCCGCATAAAGAGCGCCTTAGCGTGCCATCGCTTTAGTCAAGCGCTCATGCGCATCACGCGCCAATGCTTCGTTCTCGAAACCAACCGGTTGAATTTTCCCCATAGACGGCGGCAAGTTGATCTCAACACGGAAGTTGCTCTCAACCTGCGTGCCCAAGTCATACTTCACTTCCGCAGACGCAATGCTTGTCAGTGGAAAAACGATATAATCGTTTGGTCCCACAACAGCAAACTGCTTCTTAGTGTTATCAATCACCAAGCGCGGGTTGCCGCGCAGGTCTTCCGACACTACAAAGCCAGATGCTTTTAGCTCTTTTAACTGCTGCTGGCTCTTTTGCCAGTTCCAATAACCCAGCCCTGCAAAGAGCGCAATTAAGCATAGTATCAGTGTCACTTTCATAACCCTTGCTGTTTAGCCTCGTCCCAAAATTTATCTAACTCTTCGAGACTATAGCTATCCCAGCCTTTACCTGAACTTGCTACCTGTTGCTCTATGTAATGAAAGCGGCGCTCAAATTTCTGATTGGTTGAGCGCAGTGCTGTTTCTGATTTAACACCCGCATGGCGTGCCAAGTTCACTTGCGCAAACAGCAGGTCTCCCATCTCATCCAAAATGGCTTCAGGTTTACCTGCGTGGATCGCCTCGCGTAACTCAGCGATCTCCTCTTCAATCTTATCCAGCACTTGCAAGGCTTGCGGCCAGTCGAACCCGACTTGAGCAGCGCGTTTCTGAAGTTTTTCAGCACGGGTTAGCGCTGGCAGCCCAAGCGGCACATCATCTAATACCCCTAAACTGGCTTTTTCTTGGCGCTCTTCTCGCTTGATCGCTTCCCAGTTTGCATTGATCTGCTCATCGCTCAAGATCACGGTACCCGGAGGGGTGCGCAGCTCGCCATCGGGGAAGACATGGGGGTGACGCCGAACCAGCTTCCTGACCAGTTGGTCAACAACGGAGCTAAAGTCAAACGATTGCTGCTCTTTACCGAGCTGGGCATAGAAGATCACCTGAAACAAAAGGTCGCCCAGTTCATCTTCAAGATGCGGCCAATCGCGGCGCTCTATCGCATCCGCGACTTCGTAAGCCTCTTCAAGGGTGTGCGGCACAATCGATGCAAAATCTTGCTTGAGATCCCACGGGCATCCGTGCTCGGGATCGCGCAAACGCTGCATCAGATAGAGCAGATCCTCGACTGAATACGGCTGACTCATGATTTAAATCCACTGCGTTGACGATGCACGTCTAGGACATTCGGAATCTGGTTAACTTTATCCATAATACGGCCTAACAGCTCAAGCCGAGAGACCTCAATCGTCAGCGACAGGTGCGCCATGCTACTTGTCTTATCTGTTACCGTATTGGCCGATATGATGTTCAGGTTCTCATTTGCCATCACCATCATCACATCACGTAGCAGGCCTGAACGGTCATACGCTTCGATGCTAATATCCACAGGGTATGTGGTTTCGCTCTCGCCACCCCAATCTACCGCTACAATACGCTGAGGCTCATTGTCACGCAGCGTTGCTAAGTTAGAGCAATCCTCGCGGTGAATCGATACGCCGCGCCCTTGCGTGATAAAACCAGCGATGGGATCACCAGGAACTGGCTTACAGCAGCTCGCCATCGTGGTGAGGACGTTTCCGACCCCAAGGATACGAATATCACTATCCTCAGTGCTTGCCGTTCTGCGGCTAGATGAGGAAGCCAGCGCCAAATCAAGCTGCTCATCTTGCTCAGGCGCATCCACTTGGCGCTGAGCTGCGTTGAGGAACTGTGATAAACGAATATCACCCGCACCCAAAGCAGCAAAGGCATCATTGATATTTTGGTAGTTCAGCTCTTTAGCAACCCGTGCAAGATCAAGCTCACGAATATCGATTGCTAGACGCAAGAACTCCTTCTCGACAATATGTCGGCCGGCATCTTCATTCTTATCGCGATCCTGGAACTTAAACCAGTGGGCAATCTTCGCGCGCGCTCGTGATGTCGTCACGTAGCTCAAGTTGGCATTGAGCCAATCGCGGCGCGGCATCGCCTCTTTCGAGGTTAAGATCTCCACTTGATCACCGGTTTTCAAAGGCCGGTTCAGCTGTACAATCCGGCCATTAACCTTCGCACCACGGCAGCGATGCCCAATTTCAGTGTGCACTCGATAAGCAAAGTCCACCGGAGTCGCACCCAATGGCATATCAACCACATGTCCATCTGGGGTAAAGACATATAGCCGGTCTTGAACAACGTCACCGCGTAGCATTTCACCAAATGCTTCTGACTCGCCCAAGTCCTCATGCCACTCAAGCACCTGACGCAACCAAGCAATTTTATCCTCATAGGCGTCGCTCTTAGAGCGCGTATCCGTACCCTTATAGAGATGGTGGGCACATACGCCAAGCTCCGCCTCTTCGTGCATATCGAATGTGCGAACTTGCACTTCAAGTACTTTCCCTTCTGGGCCAAAAACAGCGGTATGCAGTGAACGGTAGCCGTTTGGCTTAGGGGATGCGATGTAGTCATCGAACTCGTAAGGAATGTTTCTCCAGTGTCCGTGAATGATGCCTAATGCGGTGTAGCAATCGCGAATTTCGGGCACCAATATACGGACAGCACGCACATCGTACACTTGCGCGAAGTCGATGTTTTTCCGCTGCATTTTGCGCCAAATGCTATAGATGTGCTTAGCGCGGCCACTAACATCGGCTTCGATACTTTGTGCTTTTAGCTCACGCTGCAATACCTCAACGACCTGATCGATATATTGCTGACGGTCGATACGCTTCTCGTCGAGCAAGCTGGCAATGTGCTTGTAATCGTTAGGTTTCAAGTAGCGGAACGAGAGGTCTTCAAGCTCCCACTTGATATGACCAATACCGAGGCGATGAGCAAGCGGAGCATAAATATCGAACACTTCGCGTGCGACTAAGTAGCGCTTACGCCGCGATGCCTCTTTCACGCCACGAATAGCGCAGGTACGCTCAGCGATCTTAATCAGAGCAACGCGCACATCATCGATCATCGCCACCAGCATTTTCCGCACGGTGTCTATCTGCGGCGCACCCGTATTCAGTACGTCGTGCTCAGAACGAGGGTTAGCACGGCTACCAATAGCCGCCATCTGTAAAACACCCTCTATTAGAGAGCAGATTGTGTGCCCAAACTGGTTACGGACCGTATCAACTTTAAGCTTATCTTCGCGAACGCTACGATAAAGTATTGCAGCAACGATCGACTCTTGATCTTGCTGAAGTTCGGCCATGATCTGGGCCATCTCAAGGCCCGTCAAATAACTGCCGATGCTATTCTGTGACCAGGCATCTTCACTCGAATCGACTGAGTCATATACCTGCTTGGCTATTTCGCAGGCGTGACGCACCAGCTCAATATCTTCGATCTCAACTTGCTGCTGCAGACGCAGCAACCATAAATCCAGATCAACTGTGCCATCTTCGTGGACAGGATGATCTTCTCTTACCTTAACCATGGCTAACCGCCACTCCTCTGTATCCGACTGTGCTGCTCTGCTTGCCAATCACTATTATTATTTTTCTCGAGCGCTACCGGCACCGCGCCCTCCTGGCGCTGGATAAACTGTTCTACCGGTGCCGCTTATTCTAGTCGTTCTGACTGCCAAGCGCGAGCAAGTTCCCTTGAGCTAAAGGAAACTCGCAGCGAAGCTGGCTTAATTGATGTGAAATTTGAGAAGTAGACGATCTCTGTAATCGCTATGGGTTAAAGACGCCGGTAGAGAGATAACGATCACCGCGATCGCATATGATGCAGACAATCACCGCATTCTCAACCTCTTCGCTTAACCGTAAAGCTCCTGCCACTGAACCACCCGAAGAAACCCCACAAAAGATCCCTTCCTGCGTTGCTAATGTTCGCATTGTCGTCTCCGCGTCGTGTTGGTTAATATCCAATACGCGGTCGACGCGAGATGCTTCATAGATTTTAGGTAGATATTCTTCAGGCCAACGACGAATACCCGGAATTTGAGAACCATCTTCAGGCTGTAGCCCAACGATCGAGATGTCCGGGTTTTGCTCTTTCAGGAAGCGTGATGTGCCCATAATTGTCCCGGTTGTTCCCATCGAACTGACAAAATGCGTGATTTTTCCATCTGTTTGCTCCCAAATCTCTGGCCCGGTACCCACATAATGGGCCTCAGGGTTATCAAGATTGGAAAACTGATCAAGCACAACCCCTTCCCCGTTTGCGGCCATCTCTAACGCTAGGTCTCGAGCATACTCCATCCCCTGCTCTTGCGTCACAGTAACGAGTTCTGCGCCGTACGCAGTCATCGCAACCTTACGTTCCATGCTCATGTTATCCGGCATGATGAGAACCATGCGATAGCCTTTGATAGCTGCCGCCATCGCCAGCGCAATGCCAGTGTTGCCAGATGTAGCTTCAATTAAGGTGTCACTGGGTGTGATAGCGCCACGCAGCTCAGCACGCTCAATCATACTGAGTGCTGGCCGATCTTTGACGGAACCTGCGGGGTTGTTCCCCTCTAGCTTACATAGAATCGTGTTACCGCGCGTGTTCTCGCTGATGCGTTGCAGGCGAACTAGCGGCGTTTTTCCAACATAATCAGCGATGGTTGGAAAGTGCGTTTGCATAAGATGGCTCCGTCATAGTGACAAAACTAAATAGAATAAAAAAACCGGTATTTATTCCAACGAATAGGGCTTGGATCATAAGTAGTCACGCCGGTAGAGTCAATGTAAAAGCGAGCATAGCGAGTACTCACTTCAAGCGTTAGCATTTGATCAGCCGTCACCGCTCTATGTGCTTTTCAGCGCAGCACATGGCTATGTTGATATTATCAGCGATGATCATCACGCACGTGTCACGTGCAGATCAACAATGTGCTACCGACATCAATAATGGGTTGTTGTGTCATTACTACGTGAAAAATAAAATAATAGGTCTCAGTGGTTTGTATTTTCATCACCACCGAGAGCGCCAAGCTCTAAAGCAGAGAGACAAGCTCTAGATTTGGAGCAGAAGTAACCGCTTACATTGTGGATTTAACACCGAGAGACTATGGCTAAACCTCGCGCAAAAGCGCCGACCAAAACAGTCGTCGTGCGCTGCTCAGCATGCAGCACTGCACTATTTAAATATCACAAAGGCGGGAAAGGCAGTTTAGTGAAGTGCTTTAAAACACGTATAGCGAAGGACTACACGCTAACACCCTGTGTATGCCCCGAGTGTGGTTCTGAATTCGCTAGAGAGCAGATGATTCGGGGCGTACCAGCTTACAAAATCATTAGCGGCAAAGCGCGCATATAACGCAGCTCAGCGGAATACCCCCTTAGCCTGCCACTGTTTGTCACTAAATAGGTGATACTCTCCCCCTTTATCGCGATAAAGTTGATAGCACCGTTCGGTATGGGGGGGCTTTACGTCATACCAAAGGCAAAGCGCATCATCACGAAAGTGCCACGTCCCTTGGATATCACCCTTGCCCCAGTTTACCAATAGTGCACCATCTTGATAAAAGTGGCTCACGCCACTAATCCGCTTCGTCCGCCACGTAAATGTTGGCTCATTGGTCAGCACATCGCTGAGTTCGGCCGCACTGACTGGCGCCATTAGGTCTTGGTGATTCGGCGCAACTTGGCAGCCTGCCAATATTAAAAGGCTTAGATAAATCCCAAAACGTCCTTTGTTAGCTAACATGGTCTGTCCATTCCCTGTTACAAAAGCTTGAGTTGACACAATAGCAATAATCGCTAATTTAGAGCATCCCAAAAGCTAGCTAGGCGCAGGCTCTACAAACGTAGTGCTTTGCCGACAAAGGTGTATTAGTGGCGGTGGAACTGTAACTTACGCAGATAACCTTGAAGGGAAAAACCCAGCTGTGGCGTTAAAGCTTTGGCGGCCACTTGCAACCCTTTTTGGGTTTCAATTGTCTTGGATAGGCCAGCGAACACGACCCAGTTTCCGCTTTGTGTGATACAGCTGCGTACGTCTGGGCAACGATTCTGAAGGTAGGATAATAGCGCTTCGCTTTGATGCTCTCGCCAACAGTTCAGCACCAACCAACCTTGAGGCTTCAATTTATCGAGGCACCCTTCAATATAAGCGTGCGAAAGCTGGTCTTCGTTGACGCCAGACTCCTCGTAGATATCAGAGAAGATCACATCATAGCGCTGCGATAAGTCTGCCTCGACAAACGCCACCGCATCTTGTGTGTGTACAACCAGCCGCTTACCTCTTGGAAGTTGGAAATAGCGATAAGCCGCTTCCACTACAGCGGGACGAATCTCCACAGCCTCTTGCTTAGCAGCAGGTAATGCATGGTGCAAGCAGGTATTAAGAGCCCCGGCCCCCAAGCCTAAACTGAGTACCCGCTTAGGCTTAGACCACAACAGCACAAGTAGCATAATACGGGTGTACTCATGCTGCGGGACCATCGGCTCGCTTTTCAGAACACAGCTTTGCTCATCCACCGCGCCAAATGAGAGATAACGCTTCTGGCCGTCATCATGCACCCGGACCGCTCCAAAGTGATCATAACTTCGGTGAATCTCTTTGCCAGGAATCACGATTCGGTATCAGTACTTTGAGCAAAGATTCGATCTGTTTTGGCAGCGCAGATAAAGTCATTCTGATGTAAGCCGGTGATCTTATGCGTCCACCAGCAAACCTCAACTTTTCCCCACTCCAGTATCAACTTGGGATGGTGGTCTTCAGCCTCAGCAAGCGCAGCCACTTTATCGACAAAAGACCAAGCGGTCGCAAAGTCAGCAAAAGTGTAGACACGGCTGATCTTTGCTTCGGTGCTTTCATCAATGAGCGTCCATTGCGAGACCTGTTCTAGATAATGTAACAACGCATCGCCCTCGACACGGGGTGCATCGGCGCGGCATGCTTCACATGTTTTCTGCTCTAAGCTCATCTTTAGCCCCCTGCTCTGAGTTTCAAACCAATTTCACTACTATAGCCCATGCTTTTGCTTGCAATGAGCCCTTGTTCGTCGATCACATAATAGGTTGGAAAAGCGCTGATATTAAAGCGACGCATAACATCATCATGTCCTAACAGAACGGGGGCAGTCACATCGAGATCTTCGATAAATTCGGCCACCTCATCAACACTCTGGTAGCTCAGGGCAACCGCTTTCACCTGATAGTCGCCATCAAGAGTATTGAGGTTACCCATGCTGACGCGACAGATTGAGCACCAAGGCGCAAAGAAATAGACTAATGTGCGCTCACCGGGCTGATAGAGAGGCTCTGGCACATTTGTCGTTAAGCTGGGGAGCTGGAAATTGGGAGAAGCGCTTTCACTGGCTAATAAGTTTCGCTCTTGCCAAAACATAATGCCAACCACAACCAAAGCGAGGAGGAGAAATTCTCCTCCCCAACGTATTATGCGTTTCAAGCGACCTTCTCCGTCTGTTTAACCTCTGTTGTCGCTGCTCTCAGCCGCTGTTTGGCTTTCAGCATCGCCCAGCACTTCGGCCAAACTACGACGAGAAAGTTCCCCTTTCAGTTCACCCTCTTCATCAACCACCGGCAACGAATACTGTGATTCGAGCGTTTCAGGGATAACAGACTCCAAAATAGCATCCGGAGCAACATGCGGAATAGCTTCGACCACCTCTTCGAATGGCGTTTCGCTATTTGCATCCTCCAGCGCTTGCTGGGTAACGACACCTTGGTAGCCGTCGTCAGAAACATAGTAAGCATAATCGCCTCGAATACGCTTCATCTGCTCCAGTGCTTCACCGATTGTATCAGCGGTAATTCGCCTCGCTGGCGGTTTCATCACTGTTTCAACCGTCAGTGCTCGGGCACGGTTAACATCTTTAACAAAAGCTTCGACATAGCCAGTCGCAGGGTTGAGTAGAATTTCGTCCGGTGTGCCTTGCTGCACCATCTCTCCGTCTTTTAAGATTGCGATACGATCACCAATCCGCAGCGCCTCATCCAAGTCATGCGTGATAAAGATAATCGTTTTGTGCAACTGTTCCTGAAGCTGAATCAGTTGATCCTGCATCTCACTGCGGATAAGCGGATCAAGCGCGGAGAACGCCTCATCCATCAGGAGAATTTCAGCATCAGTGCAGAGCGCTCGCGCCAAGCCCACCCGCTGCTGCTGTCCGCCTGACAACTGCGCTGGGTACTGCTCTTCGTATCCAGCCAGACCAACCGTTTCAAGCCACTCACGCGCTTTTCCGTTGCGCTCGGCTTTATCAACACCTTGAATCGACAAACCATAGGCTACGTTATCAAGTACCGTACGATGCGGCATAAGGCCAAACCGCTGGAAAACCATCGACATTTTATGGCGCCTAAATTGCTCCAGCTCTTTAGCCGAGAGCTTCATCACATCCGTGTTTTCAACTCGGATAACACCTTCTGTTGGCTCGATCAAACGATTAAAGTGGCGGATCATTGTCGACTTACCAGAGCCGGATAACCCCATGATGACGAAAATCTCGCCCTTATTGATGGTCAGGTTAATATTCTTCAAACCAAGGGTGTGGCCGGTTTCAGCCAGAATATCCTCCTTTGATCGACCTTCGTGCACCAACGTCATCACAGACGCAGGGTTTTTGCCAAATACTTTGTAAAGGTTTTCAATTTGAATCAGAGGCTCAGCCATTCTGTACACCTTCCATATGACGCTGTGTACGCTTCGCATACGACTGTGAAACGCGGTCAAACATAATCGCCAACGCGACAATCGCTAAACCATTGAGCAACCCAACAGTAAAATATTGGTTAGTGATGGATTTCAGTACCGGTTGGCCTAACCCCTTCACCCCAATCATTGACGCAATAACCACCATTGAAAGGGCCATCATGATCGTTTGGTTGATACCGGCCATTATCGTTGGTAGGGCCAGCGGTAACTGTACTCCTAACAAACGTTGACGTGCATTAGCACCATACGCGGTAGCAGCCTCGAGGACTTCTCTATCGACCAATCGAATCCCTAGGTTAGTCAAACGAATCACTGGCGGTATCGCGTAAATTACAACGGCGATCACACCGGGAATCTTGCCGATACCCAATAGCATCACCACAGGTATCAGATAAACAAAGGCCGGCATCGTCTGCATGACATCCAGCATGGGGGTGATAATATTCTGCGCCCGATCTGAGCGGGCCATTAAAATTCCAATAGGTATGCCCAATCCAATGGCCACCAGCGTACACACGGTGATGATACTCATCGTTCGCATGGTGTCATTCCACATACCGAAATAGCCGATCAACAAGAACGAAATCAACACACCCGCGCACAGTTTCCAAGAGCGGCTCGCGGCGTAAACAAGGCCGACAATGATCGCAATCATCAACCACCAAGGCGTCGAGAGCAGCAGTTTTTCAAACCAAACCAAGAAGGTCAGTAACGGATCAAAGAAAGACTCAATAACATCGCCATACTCGCGGGAGAAGTCACGATAGGCAGAGTCTAGTGATTTACGGATCGCCAATAAGTCAGAACGATCCATTTGAGGGAATTTAGTTAACCATGACGAGTCCGCCATAGGTGGGTACCTCTTTTAGAGCAGAAAGACGCGCAGGCCCCGCGAATGGGGGCCTGCCAAGAGATTATAGATTTTCGAGCGCACTATTCACTTTGTTAGCCACATCTTGTGAAACCCATTTTTCCCAGGTATCACGGTAGTTCGTCAAGAAGTGCTCCATCGCGATGTCGCCATCGGCTTGGTTCTCTTCCATCCATGCAAGTAGCGTATTCATCTGCTCATTGGTGAAAGCACGCTTAGCGAGGTAGCCATACGCGGCAGGGCTCTTCGCTGCAAACGTTTCCGTCACAACGGTCTGTACTACTGATGGTGGATACATCGTGGTTTTAGGGTTTTGGCATGTCTCTTGAGTCGTACAGTTCACATACTCCTCTTCGTCGATACCTGAACCGAAGTCAACTTTCACCATTTTGTACTTACCTAGCACAGCCGTAGGTGCCCAGTAATAACCAAACCACGGCTCTTGGCGCTCATATGCTTTTGCAATTGAGCCAGCAAGGCCCGCACCAGAACCTGGATCAATCAGCTCAAAACCAGCATCGCCTAGCTTGAGTGCGTTAAAGAGGTTGCCGCTTGATATCTGGCAGTTCCAGCCTGCAGGGCAACCGAAAAACGCCGATGTACTTGGATCTTCAGGGTTTTCAAATAGCTTGGCATGTTTCACCACACCGTCGATCTTTGCCATCTCTGGGTATTTTTCCACCATATACTGTGGAACCCAGAAACCTTCCTCACCGCCATCAGAAAGCGAGTGGCCAGCATAACGCAAGCGCTTGTCAGCAACGGCTTTATCAAGGATCTCTTTCACCGCATTACTCCACATCTCCGGAGCAATATCAGGCTCATTCTTTTCGATCATTGAGGTACTTGTTGGCATGGTATCGCCCGGTACAAGCTCAGCACGGCAGCCGAAGCCTTCCTCGAGGATAAAACGGTCAATATTGGCGATAAGACTTGCAGAACTCCAGTTCATATCGGCAATAGTGACTTTTCCACAGTCATTCGCTTGCGCGAAGCTTGATACCAATACCAGTGACGCTACAGCGAAACTACGCTTCATATAATTCACCTTCCTAGATTTGATTATTAATAGTTATTATCACTTATACCTTACATCTCTAATCATTAGAACTCAAACTAATTTACCCTATTCAACGTGAGTATCATTTCGTAGAATATGAATCGTTCTACGTGATAATTAACCCAAGAGACCACTATGCAGCCTGCTCCTTACTGGCAAGATGTGCTCATTGCACTAAGGCGAATAATTCGTGCAACTGACCTACAATCCAAGCGTATCTCAAAGTCTTGTGGTCTAACGATTCCACAAGTGATGGTGCTACGGGCCATTGAGAATTTGGGAGATGTTACGGTACGTAAAATTTCTAGCGATGTTTCGTTAAGCCAAGCAACCGTTACCACCATCTTGAACCGTTTGGAGGATCGCCAGCTGGTTGAGCGGGTCCGCAGCACACAAGACCGGCGTATCGTTAATGCCCGCCTCACAGAAGCTGGGCGTGACATTCTCAACACCGCCCCCCCGTTATTGCACGAGCGCTTTATCGAACGTTTTGAGAGTTTGGATGATTGGGAGAAAACCCAGCTATTGTCATCGATGCAGCGCGTTGCCACGATGATGGATGCAGAGGAGTTGGATGCCGCGCCACTTTTGGATATCGCAAACCCAACTAAGGAACAAAGTAGCTAACTAGTTAGTTGCTGCGTTCAGCAACAGCAAACGCAACCACCCAGTCTTGCTCGTCTGTATAAGAGAGATGAATGTTTGAGATATTCGCGCGCTCCGCATAAGCCTGAGCGCCATCGAACAGCTGTACGCATGGCCGCCCCAATGCATCATGCGATATTTCAATATGCTGCCAACCTACCCCATTACCAATCCCAGAACCGAGCGCTTTGACAATGGCTTCCTTGGCTGCGAACCGCTTTGCGAAAAAACGCACCGCATCGGTTTTTTGCAAAAACTGCTCGTACTCTGCTGGGCGCAAAATACGCTGCGATATTTTAGGCGTCCGTTCGAGTGCTGCAGCTGCACGCGCGATCTGCAGCATATCCGTGCCAACGCCAGCAATCATTGGCGAATGGCGTCCCGCTGGGCTTGCACACGAGTTTGAGTCTCTATAATCAGCTGACGCATTTCACTCACGGCCTCTTTAAGGCCCACAAATAGCGCCCGTGCGATAATCCCATGGCCGATATTCAGCTCGTTCACTTCGGGGATCTCAGCAATCGGCTCAACATTGTGATAGTGCAAGCCATGCCCCGCATTCACGACCAGTCCTTTTTCAAACGCATAACGAGCTGCATCTTGAATGCGCGCTAACTCAGCTTGCTGCTCATCGCTGGTTTCAGCTTCAGCATATGCGCCGGTATGCAGCTCAATCACTGGCGCGCCACACGCGATAGTCGCATCGATTTGCGCGCGGTCAGGATCGATAAACAAAGAGACTTCAATACCTGCGTTTGCCAACTGCGCCGTTGCCGCTTTTACCTTCTCCAACTGGCCCACAACATCAAGTCCGCCTTCGGTCGTGAGTTCCTCGCGCTTTTCCGGCACCAAACAGCAGTGCGCCGGTTTCACATCACACGCGATACCCACCATCTCATCAGTAACGGCCATCTCAAAGTTCATGCGCGTTTGCAAAGTCTGACTCAGTAGATAGATATCTCGATCCTGAATATGGCGGCGATCTTCACGCAGATGAACAGTAATACCATCAGCACCTGCTTCTTCCGCCATCGCTGCAGCCTGTACGGTGTCGGGATAACGTGTGCCACGCGCCTGACGAATGGTAGCGATATGATCAATATTGACGCCTAACAGTAATCGTTTCGGATCTATCACAGTACTTTCCTTTATGATCTTTTAAATAGAAGCCGGCTCTGCAAGGGGCGCTCGCCCAGTTGCTGGTCAAGTGCCAAGCGCATCAGCCGCTTAGCCGCTTGAAGCTGTGCTGCTGTATCATAGCAATCTTGCTCAATGGCCAGTAGGTCATCACCGTGAAAACAGCGTCCCCATAACGGTTTTGCTGGATTCACAACAACCCTGAATTGGTTCTCAGACGGCTCGAATAGATAGAGTTGAGATGATGTAACTGTACGTAAATCAAAGCCATACCCGATCTCTTTAAGCAGTTGATGCTCAAAAGTTCTCAGCGCACCTTCAATGTCTTCGGCGCCGCGCAGCGCATTCATCACGTACTGATAGTAAACATAGAGCTTAGGGTGTGGATCTAGAGGAGGCAATAAACGCTGGACCAGCTCATTAACATAAAGCCCGCACATTAGCACAGGCCCTGACAGCAACCCGCTAACTCCCACCGGCTCTGCAGAACCCAGCGTTTTAAGCTCTTGCTTGCCACGCCAGTCCACTTGCAACGGCACAAAGGGCTGTAATACGCCTTTCAAACGAGAGCTCGGGCGGCGCATCCCTTTTGCAACAGCGGCCACACGACCATGCTCAAGCGTTAACAGCTCAACAATAGCACTGGTTTCAAGATAAGGGCGGGTATGCAGAACAAATGCAGCTTGAGCCTGAACTCGGCTGCTGGTCGTCATTCGTGATTGTACCCAAGGCTACGCAAAGCACGCTCATCATCCGCCCAGCCGCGACGAACTTTTACCCAAAGATTCAGCATCACTTTACAATCAAAGAGCTGCTCGATGTCTTTACGCGCATCACGGCCAATGGTCTTCATGCGGTCACCCTTGTTACCGATAACGATCTTCTTCTGACCATCTCTCTCAACAAGGATAAGTGCACTAATCGTTAACAGCCGACCGTCGTGGGTAAATTCTTCAATCTCCACCGTAGCGCCATAAGGTACTTCATCTCCCACGTTACGCATCAGTTTTTCACGGACAATCTCTGCCACCATAAAGCGAGAGCTTTTGTCGGTTAGCTGATCCTCTGGGAAATGGTGAAAGCCGGTAGGAATATGCTTTTCAACCAAGCCCTGCAACTGCTCAACGTTTGTTCCTAACTTCGCAGAGATCGGAACAATATCCGTAAAGGCCATTTTCGAGGAGAGCACTTCAAGCTGCGGAAGTAGCGTCGACTTATCATCTAGCTGATCTACCTTGTTGACCACCAAGATCACTGGGCATGCGGCATGCTTAACTTTTTCAAGGACGATCTGGTCCTCTTCTGTCCAAGCCGTGCGGTCGACTAGAAACAGCACCAAATCAACGCCACGCAGAGCCTCAGAGGCCGCCTTGTTCATGTAGCGGTTCAAGGCCTTATCTTTCTCTTTGTGCAAACCCGGCGTATCAACAAAGATAATCTGTGTATCGCCCTCAGTATGGATACCCATAATCTGATGACGGGTCGTTTGCGGCTTCCGTGAGGTAATGCTGAGTTTCTGCCCTAAGATGCGATTCATCAACGTGGATTTACCCATGTTAGGGCGGCCAACGATCGCAACAAAGCCACATTTTTGGTCGCCTTCTTCTTTCGGCAGTAACCAACTTTGCATATCTTCGCTCATTTCGAGACCTCCATCAGTGCTAAAGCCGCCTTTGCAGCTTCCTGTTCAGCTTGACGACGGCTACTCCCAACCCCTTTGGTGGGCTCAGTCAACGGCTCAATATGACATAAAATGTAAAAAGTTTGCGCATGCGCCTCACCTTCGACGTGGGTAAGCTCATATTGTGGCAACGCATGGCGGCGCGACTGCAAATACTCTTGTAAACGCGTTTTCGAATCTTTAAGCGCTTCGTCAATATCAAGATTTTCTAGACGCTCAGCGAACCAACTCAGAATGAAACCTCTTACCGTCTCCAGGTCACTGTCTTGATAGATGGCGCCAATCACAGCCTCTACGGCATCCGCCAGAATCGAGTCACGTCGAAAACCGCCGCTTTTGAGCTCACCTGGACCTAATTTTAGGTAATCTCCTAACTTCAGCTCCCGAGCGATTTCAGCCAGCGTTTCCCCCTTAACCATACGCGCACGCAGGCGGCTTAACTGCCCCTCTCGTGCTTCCGGGAAACGTTCGTATAGGTCATCTGCGATCACCATATTCACAATGGAATCACCGAGGAACTCTAAGCGCTCGTTATTGCGTTTACCGCAGCTTCGGTGGGTTAACGCTAACTCACAATGAGAAATATCTTTAAATGCGTATCCAATACGCTTGGCTAAGTCAGGAGCAGGTTTTATCAAGGTAATACAGCTTCGTAGGATTCTGAAAAGCTAACGACTGCATCAACGTTATGAAACATTGGCAGACGCACTTCATAGTTAACATTAATGGTGATGTCACCACGCTTTTTGGTGATTTCCAGTGACTCACGCGGCAACATATCGATCTGATTAATCAGGAAACGTTTTGCGATGGTAGAGCGGATCTCACGTGGCGACTGACTGATTTGATCGGGCTCTTGAATGATACCCTGCAAGATAGAGTCAATCGTGCGATGATCAAGATAAGGTTGATGCAGCTTAAACGCAATCGCGAACAGCGTTCCTGCCATCAAGAGTACAATTAACATGCTTAATAGCGACGCACCAACTTCTCTGTTCTTCACAACGCTCTACTCCATTTATTGAATCTTTTTAGCCACCGTCAGATCAGGAATACTCAGTAGTTCCGGCCAATGCATCCATACAGCGAACGCTTTACCGACCAGCAACTCATCAGGTACGTAGCCCCAATAGCGGCTATCGTTACTGTTATCGCGGTTATCACCCACAACAAAGTACTTTCCTTCTGGGACTGTCCACTGACCTACACGGTTAGGGGCCTGTACATCATTATAGATTTCATGCTGCACTTCGCCCAAACTTTCATTGAATAGCAACTGCTGCGGATTACGTGGCGGCAGCTTCGCCAGCAGCTCTTTAGACTGCGCTTCACCATTCACATAGAGTGTTTTGTTCTGGTAACGAATCACATCGCCCGGCAGACCAACAACACGCTTAATAAAGTTGATCGATGGGTTTTGCGGGAACTTGAATACAACAACATCCCCGCGCTCTGGCTCATTCATCTCAACGAATTTGCTGTTGAGTACCGGAACCCGCAAGCCATAATGAAACTTATTAACCAAGATAAAATCGCCGATCTTCAGCGTTGGTAGCATCGAGCCAGAGGGGATCTGAAACGGCTCGATCAAGAAAGAGCGCACCACTAGCACCACTGCCAAAACAGGGAACATAGAACGGGAAAAGTCAGCCCACCATGGTATTTGCGCTACAGCTTCTTTTGCATCGGTCGGCAGATCACCGCCAGCGGCGGCCTCTGCTGCACTGACACGTGCGTTACGCGCTTTTTCGAATAGTACTTTATCGACTAACCACGCAATACCGGTGATAAATGTGCCGGCAACAAGCACCAATGCAAAATCGAAGTTCATCGTTCTTCCTTAACTATCTACTTTGAGTACGGCAAGGAACGCATCTTGTGGGATCTCAACACTACCCACTTGCTTCATACGCTTCTTACCCTCTTTTTGCTTCTGCAACAGTTTCTTCTTACGGCTGACATCACCACCGTAACATTTTGCTGTCACGTTTTTACGCAGTGCTTTCACCGTTGTTCGCGCAATAACTTTACCGCCTAGCGCCGCCTGAATAGCAACATCGAACATCTGACGCGGAATAAGCTCTTTCATCTTTTCACACAACAGGCGGCCACGATATTGCGCATTATCACGGTGCAAAATCACCGCCAGAGCATCAACGCGATCACTGTTGATCAAAATATCCATGCGTACTAGCGATGCCGGGTCGAAACGGATGAAGTTATACTCCAATGACGCATAGCCTCGGCTAACCGACTTCAAACGATCAAAGAAGTCGAGCACAACTTCAGCCATAGGTAGCTCATAGGTGACTTGAACCTGCTGCCCAACAAACTGCATATTTTTCTGGATGCCACGCTTCTCAACACACAAGCCGATGACTTGGCCAAGATAGTCGTTAGGGACCAGAATATTGGCCTGAACAATAGGCTCGCGCATCTCTTTAATGCGTGCTGGATCAGGCAGTTTTGATGGGCTATCGATATAAACGACGTCACCGTTGTTTAACTCAATCTCGTAGATAACGGTTGGTGCTGTTGTAATCAGATCCAGATCATACTCACGCTCTAAACGTTCTTGAATGATCTCCATGTGTAACATGCCAAGGAAACCACAGCGGAAGCCAAAGCCAAGCGCATCAGAGGTTTCTGGCTCGAAGAACAGTGAAGCATCATTCAACGTCAGCTTGTCTAGCGCTTCACGGAAGTCTTCATAGTCATCTGAGCTGGTTGGGAAAAGCCCCGCATATACTTGCGGCTGAACCTTCTGGAAACCAGGTAAGCTCTCGACCTCTGGCGTTTTGGCGTGCGTAAGCGTATCGCCAACAGGTGCTCCGTGGATATCTTTGATACCGGCCACAACGAAGCCCACTTCACCCGCTTTCAAAATACCGGTTTCGGTACGCTTAGGTGTGAAAATACCCGCTGAGTCAACTAAATGGGTCTGCCCCGTCGACTTCACCAAAATCTTATCTTTTTTGCGTAGCGTACCCTCTTTCACCCGCACCAGCGAGACGACACCTAGGTAGTTATCGAACCAAGAATCGATGATCAAAGCTTGCAACGGTGCATCGACATCCCCCTCAGGCGCTGGGATCGTGTTAACTAAGGACTCTAATACGTCTTCGATACCTAAGCCGCTCTTAGCAGAACACGCGACAGCCTCCGTTGCATCAATACCAATCACCTCTTCGATCTCGACTCTAACCCGATCCGGTTCAGCTTGCGGTAGATCCATTTTGTTCAAGACCGGCAGCACCTCAAGACCCTGCTCGATGGCGGTATAACAGTTGGCTACGGACTGAGCTTCAACACCCTGTGCTGCATCGACAACCAGCAAGGCACCCTCACAAGCAGAGAGTGAACGCGACACTTCATAGGAGAAGTCAACGTGCCCCGGTGTATCGATAAAGTTCAGCTGATACGTTTCACCATCTTTGGCTTTGTAGTTGAGCGTCACGCTCTGCGCTTTAATGGTGATGCCGCGCTCTCGTTCCAGTTCCATTGAGTCCAGTACTTGCGCAGCCATTTCGCGATCAGATAGGCCTCCGCAAGTTTGAATAAAGCGATCGGCCAACGTCGACTTACCATGGTCAATGTGGGCAATGATGGAAAAGTTACGAATATGCTTAAGGTTACTCACAGCGATTAAAATCTCGACGTTGGAACTGGAAAAATGCAACACGCAAGGACGCGCAATTCTAGCCTATTTGGGGGGTAACGGCTATCTAACCATAAAGAAAAACACCCCTGAGCGGGGTGTTAATAAATTCGTTTAGTTCTTGCTACTCAATCGCAGCGGAATAAACAGCGGACTACCCCTGCGCACGATCCGCATCGGAACAGATCGGTTCGCCGGCAAGTCTCTCACTAAACTGGCAAACTGATGTGCCGACTCGACACGCTCGCCGTTAAGCATCGTGATCACATCACCTGACACTAACCCCGCTGCAGAACCAGCACCCGACATAACGCGCTGAATCACAACGCCATCACGGACATTCCATTTGTTCTTCTGCTCATCGGTCAGATCTGCCACAACGATATTCAAACGATTACCCGACGGTGCAACAGACCCGCTGGACTCCGCCCTTGCCTGCTCATTCGTACCAGGAAGTAGCCCCAGCTCGACTTTCAAGCGACGAGTTTCTCCAGAGCGAACCAACTCGACATTCACTTTGGAGCCTGGGGATAAGCGCCCTACCTGATGCGGTAGATCAGAGGACAATACAATCGGTTTGCCATTGAAGCGTTGGATAATATCGCCTTCTCTAAAACCTGCAGCTTCTGCGGGGCTATTCGGTAGCACCTTCGCTACAAGCGCACCCGCAGGCTTATCCAGCCCGAATGACTCAGCCAAGTCTTTATTCACTTCTTGAATAACGACACCCAGCCAACCACGGCTCACATACCCATCAGACTTTAGCTGCTCGGCAACCCCCATAGCCACGTCGATAGGAATCGCAAAGGATAACCCCATAAAACCACCTGAGCGCGTATAGATTTGCGAGTTTATACCCACGACCTCACCATCCAAATTAAACAACGGGCCGCCGGAGTTACCAGGGTTGATAGCCACATCTGTCTGGATAAAAGGTACATAATTTTCGTTCGCTAACGCACGCCCAGTCGCACTCACGATGCCGGAAGTCACCGTGTGATCAAAACCAAACGGTGAACCAATCGCTAGTACCCACTCGCCTTGCTCCAACTCGCTAGAGTCACCAATATCAACCGCCGGTAAATTGTTGGCATCAATTTTAAGCAGCGCAACATCAGAGCGCTCATCAGACCCAACCACTTCAGCTTCTAATTCGCGGCGATCGTTTAGACGGACAATCACCTGCTCAGCCCCTTTAATGACATGGTGATTCGTCAAGATATAGCCATCAGAACTGATGACGAAGCCAGACCCCAACGACTGAGGCGTTTTACGCTGCCCACCACCGTCACCAAACTGCTCGGGAATACGGAAAAAGTGACGGAAGATCTCTGGAATTTCTTCGCCATCGGGCGTGCGAAACTCAAGCCCTCCGCGACTAGGCGCGCTTTGCACGGTACTGATATTAACAACCGATGGCGCAGTATCTTTCACCAACCCAGTAAAATCTGGCAAATCAGCCTGAACACTTGGGGCTAACATTAACGTGACGGAGACACATAAAGTGGAAATTAAACGTTTCATCGCTCTCAATCCCTACAACTTGTAGCTACTTTGCTTGATAAACTCTAAGAAGTACCGGCTGGTACTGGTGAGCTGAGGTACTTTCGCGTTGGTTCAACACGCGGTTAATGACAAAACCAACTAAAAGACCAGCCATAGACAAACCTATTAAGCCAGCCTCGTCTAACCCCACGGTAAAACCTGTGAGGGCAAATGCCATCATAAGAACGAGGGGCATCAAATAAACCAAGGCGGAAGCTAAAACGAACCGGCCTTCTTCGATACCAACAACGACTTTATCGCCAATCCGAACAGCTTTTTGGTCTGGGTTGATCACTGGTACATCTACCCACTTAGAACTCGCCCACTCGGCGACCGACTTTTGCCCACAAGAAGCACTCGCATGGCACTGGGCACAGGCAGAAGTCCGAGCAGATCTCACTACAACCTGCCCTCCTTCAATGCCTACGACTTCAACAGTCTCTTCAATCATCTTAGTGGACAGACTTAACAGATGATGCAATCCGATCAGCGATCATAAGTGGGACATCGCCGACAACAGTCACGAAGCAGTCAGATTTGCGTTTACCCACAGCCACATAGCTTTGCGCTTGTGTCACACCCTCTGGCGCAGCTTGGCGCCCTAGTGGCTCAACGCTAACGGAGATCGTATTCTTGCCGTTGCTATACAGCATCACTTCAGAGTAAGGCAGCACTTCGTGCTTCACACGAGTAAAACCTTCCGGCATCCACAAGGTTTCCCACTCTGGCTGATCCGCTTTCTCGAGCAAATGCTGATGTTGGTCGATGTAACGACTCAAGCCTTGGGACAAGCGCAGAACTTCGGGCTCAGATCCAACGCTGATATTCTTTTGGTTTAAACCCGAATAGGTCGCGCCATACTGTGTACGCACCACATCACTAGAGCCTTGAACGCTTGGAATCGTATAGGCCTGCTGAAACTGCGAGCTTGAAGAGCCATCATTCGCATTGTAGGCTTGCCCGCCTAAGATAACGACGGCAGTAACAGATGCAGCCATAGCCATACTCGCAAACGGCTTCCACCATGTTTTAGCTGTTGATTCATTCGCCTCACTAGTCAGCTCGCCTACCTGTTCCTCGTGGTATGCTGGCTCAGCATCAATAGCGGCAGAGATATTCGCAACAAAGCTGCCGCGATCAGCAATTGGCGCGACATCTGCTCCCTGAAGAGCCTGCTGAGCTAAATGGTAGCGTTGCCATTTGTCAGCCAGCTGTTGCTCGTTTGCACAACGCTCAACAACGCGGCGTGCTTCAAAAGGCGTAGCTTCTCCATCCATCGTCGCAGATAGCGACTCAAAAGACTCCTCGTGCATTACCTTACCCTCAGTTACACATCAGTTTTACGGACAGCATCAGTTGATTAACGGTGCTATCTCTTTATCAATTGCTTCCCTAGCTCGGAAAATTCGCGATCTAACTGTACCAACAGGACAATCCATCACCGTCGCGATATCTTCATAGCTCATTCCTTCGAACTCACGCAATGTCAAAGCAGCGCGCAAATCTTCTGGAAGCTGATCCAACGCGCGCTTAACCGTATTATTTAACTCGTCACGGAATAGACTATTCTCAGGGTTCTCGAGTTCCCTTAATTCGTTATTATCGCCATCAAAATATTCCGCATCACTGGCATCTACATCCACATCAGGAGGCCTACGGCTGCGCGAGACTAGGTGATTTTTCGCGGTGTTAATCGCGATTCGATAAAGCCATGTATAAAAAGCACTGTCTCCACGAAACCTAGGAAGCGCACGATATGCTTTGATAAAAGCCTCTTGAGCAATATCCATAGCTTCATGTTGGTCATATACATACCGGCTTACCAACCCGATGATTTTATGTTGATATTTGCCCACTAACAGATCGAAAGCACGCTTGTCTCCGGCCTGTACTCGCTTAACCAAATGCTGGTCTATCTCTGCTTGATTCTCGTTGGACACCACCAATCCTTAAAAATACCAAAACCTTTTTATATGACATTGAGCAGCGTTTATGAAGCGTTCGCGCCAGACGAGCCTCTAATTTCGCTTTTGCCCGTCTTTTTATGTGGTTTTTCAGATGGCGAATTTCAACTTTAGTTCCTTAATTTAAAGAGAAATTTCTGCCCCAGCAGGTTGTTAATGGGCATAATATGGTCAGGGTAAATAGTAATGGAGTGAATATGACGCACGAATATGACGTTTTGATCATTGGCAGTGGCGCAGCAGGATTAACAACTGCGCTCAAGCTAGCGGACAAAGCACGCGTTGCAGTGTTGAGTAAAGGCTACTTAACGAGCGGGTCAACTTGGCTGGCTCAAGGAGGGGTAGCTGCCGTTCTGACACCGGAAGACACCTTCAATAACCACGTAAATGATACGCTGGTTGCAGGCGGACGCCTGAGCAACCCAGATGCGGTGGCTTTTACCGTAGAGCATGGGCCCGACGCGATCAATTGGCTTATTGAGCAAGGCGTTCCGTTTACGAAAGAACAAGAGCTCTACCACTTGACCAAAGAGGGAGGCCACTCCCACCGCAGAATTATTCACGCAGCCGATGCCACCGGAAAAGCAATTCAAGAAACGCTTGTGGATAAGGCACAACATCACCCAAACATCACCTTATTTGAGCACTACACCGCGATCGACCTAATCACTCGGCGTAAGCTAAAACTTGCAAACAACCGATGCGTCGGCGCCTATGTATTAAACACCCTGACCGGGCATGTTGAGACCTTTCAAGCACCGAACGTTGTGTTAGCAACAGGAGGCGCATCAAAGGCATATCTTTACACTAGCAACTCAGATGGAGCCAGTGGCGATGGGATCGCGATGGCTTGGCGTGCGGGCTGCCGTGTTGCAAATATGGAGTTTAATCAGTTTCATCCGACCTGCCTTTACCACCCAGATGCAGGCTCGTTTCTAATCACGGAAGCGGTACGTGGCGAGGGAGGAAAACTACTTCTGCCCAACGGCGAGCGATTTATGCAGAATTTCGATGATCGCGCAGAGTTAGCCCCTCGTGATATCGTCGCTCGAGCTATTGATCATGAAATGAAACGCTTAGGATGCGACTGCGTTTACCTAGATATCTCGCATAAGCCAAAGTCCTTTCTAGTCGAACACTTTCCAACTATCTATGAAAAGTGTCTTGCGCTAGGGATCGATATCACCAAAGAACCAATACCGGTTGTGCCCGCAGCCCACTATACATGCGGAGGAGTTGTAAGTAATAGCGCAGGGCAAACCGATCTTAAAGGCCTTTATGCAATAGGAGAAACTGCGTTTACCGGCCTGCATGGTGCAAACCGCCTCGCTTCAAACTCTCTGCTCGAATGCGTTGTTTATGCCACTGCCGCAGCGGATGCTATTCATCAAGAGCTAGGTGCCCTAGAGGCCTCTTTGACGATCCCAACTTGGGATGAGTCTCAAGTAACCGACTCGGATGAAGATGTTATCATCTCACACAATTGGGATGAGCTAAGACGCTTCATGTGGGACTATGTCGGCATCGTCAGAAGCAAGAAGCGCCTTCAACGAGCTCAGCATCGTGTTGATCTGCTGCAATCAGAGATTACCGAGTATTATTCAAACTATAAGGTTAGCAAAGACCTTCTCGAGCTAAGAAACCTTGCACTAGTATCCGAGCTGATTATTCGGTCTGCCGCACTGCGCAAAGAGAGCAGAGGCTTACATTACACGATTGATCACCCTAACCTTGCGGCTGAGGCACGAGATACAATTCTGGTACCGATCAACTTTGATTGGACATAGCAGGTTTCGAGCCTAGAGATAAAGAGCCGCTTCGTGCGGCTATTCGAATACGTCGATAAAGGTGGCTGGATGTTGAGTCGAAGTAGATAGGTAGCTCACATCGCCTTCCCTCAGCAGTTTTCAAGTAAAACGTTACGCTCCATGGACGAAGCGCTACTGCGTAGATCTGTTTGATATCCTGAGAGCCCCCTTCAACACTGTGAAGGGCTAGCTTGTGACGATCTAAGTGCCAAATAAAGCGCACATAACGTTGTCGTTCTACACAAGCGTAACTAAAAGCCCAGAGAAGTAGTGCGAGCCGCAATTTAATTGACGAATCAAAAGAGCTAAACAATACAAGCAAGGATACCACTATAAGTATCCCTGCTTGCGCATTAGCGAGAAAGCTGGAGGGCTTTAAAGTCGCATCAATGGGGTTGAACACGATCAAGTATAATACGCACGATACGTTTATGGTCTGGATTCTCAGGCACTTCCCTCTCCATAAGCCATACGAAAAGGTCTTGATCTTCGCACGCCAACAGGTCAACAAAACGCTTTTGGTCATCGAGATTTAAGTCTCGAAAAGCTTCGTTTACAAAAGGTACAAAAAGCACATCAAGCTCCAGCATTCCGCGGCGGCTTTGCCAAGCAAGTTTTCTAATATCTTCTTCTGTATACATTTTTGTGTCCTTAAATGATGTGCGACTATTAAACAATAATTTGGTTAGCTCTGAAAGTACGAGTGAACTCAGCTTACAGTTCAGATAGCAGCTATCATCTTTTATTTTTTCTAGACAATATAAAAAGCCCCGACCGTTACCGATCAGGGCTTCCTAATTAAAAGCTTGGCGATGTCCTACTCTCACATGGGGAAACCCCACACTACCATCGGCGCTAAATCGTTTCACTTCTGAGTTCGGGATGGGATCAGGTGGGTC
>NZ_SACQ01000049.1 GCF_004005935.1 Neptunomonas marina
ATAACGATCCACCGGTGGCCGTCGATGACAGCGGCAGCACCGCGGAAGACACCGCAGTGACTCTAGATCTGGCGGGTAACGACAACGACGTGGACGACGGTCTGGACCTCACCAGCATCGTGATCACGCAGCAGCCAGACCACGGCACACTGCTGATCAATGGCGACGGCACCGTGACCTACACCCCGGATGCCAACTACAACG
>NZ_SACQ01000005.1 GCF_004005935.1 Neptunomonas marina
GTAATGAATCATTTGTATCAGCGGACTCGGGTTACCGTGGCGTAGAAAAGAGGACAGAAACAAAGGATAGGAAAGTCGATTGGTTAGTGGCAGAGATGCCTAGCAAGATACGTGCTTGGAAAAAGCACCCCCGTCTCAATAAGCAGCGAATCCGAACGGAATACTTAAAGGCGAGTATCAGAGCGAAAGTTGAGCATCCGTTTAGAATGTTGAAATGTCAGTTTGGGTTCCGCAAAGCCGTCTACAAAGGCCTGTCTAAAAATGATAACAAGCTCGCCGTGCTGTTTGCGCTTGGAAATATCCTGCGTGTTGATCAAATGATACGAGCGGCGCGGGGTTAATCCGTCAAAATGACGGATTTTAGTTGCTCAGAGCAGCATCATAGTGAGAAAACTGGGGCTAAATGGCTCATTTGAAGTATTGTTGGCGTGCGAGCAAGTCAGACCAAAATTACCTGACTTGTTCGTAGTATCCTTAACGTCTTGGCAACCTGTTGCTCATCCCAGTTCAAGTCAGAAGCAACGTAACCAATCGGCAGTCGAAAGCAGCCAAGCAAATTACAATGTGGGCATGTAAGCAAATACAGTCCTAGCAACTTCGCTGAGTCACTCCAGGACAAAACATTTTGCTTTAGCCAAAAGCGGGTATAGACCTTGCCATAATCACGCATGGAGGAACTCGCTTTTGTGTTTACGTAAAATGCTGACCATTATTTGCCCTTAATCCTACTGGTTACTGGCTTTCAGCTCGCTTGGGCATTCGGGATAGATGTCCGGTCTTAACTGAGATCGGGTTACCTGTCCTTGCGTAGCTTGTTCGATGGGTAAAACGAATTCAGCGGGAACACGCCCTGATTTATTCAACCAAAACCAGACGTTTTGCTGTTTTGAGTTGATGGCTCTTGCTAATGCTGATTGCCCGCCGACCAAGTCAATGGCACGGCGGAGATGTTTTTGTGTCGTTTTGAACACTTCCATACCGTCTCCTGTTACAATAATAACTGTTACAAGATTGAATGTTACAGTTTAAACTGTAGATAAGTCAACAGTTAAAATTGTTGAAAGACTACAGTTTTATTTGTAGAATGCGGGCTTATGAAAACTTTATCCGAACGACTAAACCATGCCTTGCAGCTTACTGGGGTAACTCAGTCTGAGTTGGCTCGTCGCATTGGTATCAAACAGCAGTCGATCAGCCAGATTTGCTCTGGTAAATCGGCTAGGTCTCGTTACACCATGCAGATCGCGGAGGCGCTTCGCGTGAATGCTCATTGGCTCGCCACAGGTGATGGCGAGATTGGCTTGGGGGTCGGTAATGTAGAAGTCGGGCCTGATATTAAGGGAAGAATTCCTCTCATTAACTGGGTTCAGGCCGGTGATTGGACTGAAATAGCGGAGGGATTTGCCCATGAAGATGCTGAGGAGTGGCGTGAAGTCACTGGGAAAGCACATGAGGGTTGTTTCGCACTTCGCGTAAAAGGCGACAGTATGGAAAATCCAAGCGGAAAAAAATCCATACCTGAGGGGGCAGTGATCGTTGTTGATCCTGAGTTACCTTACTCTTCAGGTTCATTGGTTGTTGCGCGTTTGGATGATTCGAAAGAAGCAACCTTTAAGCAGTTGGTTATTGATGGTGAACAGAAGTATCTAAAACCTTTGAACCCGCAATACCCTGCAATACCGATCAACGGCAACTGCACCATCATCGGTGTAGTACGACAAGCTATCATCGATTTCTGGTAGCGAAGGAATTTGTGGTTTAGCCACAGTTGTTCATTAGCTGAAGAAGCAACGATTGCAAACAGCTACAACTGAGCATTGGTGCACGCTGAGAGTAAATGGTAACCGATTAGATAACCATTGATTGTTTATAAAGTCAAGATCAGCGAAAATAGCGGCCAATTACGATTAACACGACGGATTTGACAAGCGAAGAACTGAAAAGAGAGTACTTCCAAAAGTGTGTACAAATCCGTGTACAAACTAAAAGAATTTATACATGGCAAACCAAGATTTTCTTAATGAAATCAATAAGCGAAGGACCTTTGCTATCATCTCTCACCCGGATGCGGGTAAGACGACGATCACTGAAAAACTGTTGTTGCTCGGCAACCTTATCCAGAAAGCGGGTACGGTTAAAGGCAAGAAAAGTGATCGCCACGCGACATCAGACTGGATGACGATGGAGCAGGATCGAGGCATCTCGATCACCTCATCGGTGATGCAGTTCCACTGGAATGATCGCGTCGTTAACCTACTCGATACGCCCGGACACGAAGACTTCTCTGAAGATACTTATCGTACGCTTACCGCGGTTGACTCTGCCTTGATGGTGGTGGATGGCGCAAAAGGTGTCGAGGACCGTACCATCAAGCTGATGGATGTCTGCCGTTTGCGTGATACGCCGATCTTCTCGTTTGTGAACAAGCTTGACCGTGATATCCGTGATCCTATCGAGTTGCTCGATGAGATCGAGGAGGTGCTGAAGATTGAAGCTGCGCCCATCAATTGGCCGATCGGTATGGGTAAGTTCTTTAAAGGTGTTTATAACCTTTATACGGATACAATCCATGTATTCAAACCGGGGCAAAACGCTGTATTGCCGGACGATATTCAGATCCAAGGCCTTGATAGCGACGCAGCACGAGAGCTACTAGATGACCTATACGATGACTTTATCGATGAGGTTGAACTAGTGCGTGGCGCCACTCATCCTTTTGATGAGCAGGCGTTTTTAGCGGGTAAGCTGACACCGGTCTTTTTCGGTACGGCACTAGCTAACTTTGGTGTGCGTGAAATGCTGAACAGTTTCGTTGAAGCTGCACCCGCACCGATTAGCCGTGCGACGACATCGCGCGAGGTTGCCGCTGATGAAGAAAAGTTCAGTGGTTTCGTCTTTAAGATCCAAGCAAACATGGACCCCAAACACCGTGACCGTATCGCTTTTATGCGTATCTGCTCGGGCCGTTATACACGGGGTATGAAGATGCGCCATACACGTATCAATAAAGATGTGAAGATTGCCGATGCCGTCACCTTTTTGGCAGGTGACCGCTCTAACGTGGAAGAGGCGTGGTCGGGCGATATTATCGGGTTACACAACCACGGGACGATTCAGATTGGTGATACCTTCACTGAAGGTGAAGAGCTTAAATTCACCGGTATCCCTCACTTCGCGCCCGAGATGTTCAAAGCAGTACGTCCAACTGACCCACTGAAGATGAAGCAGCTGCAAAAAGGTTTGCAGCAGTTATCAGAAGAGGGTGCGGTGCAGTTGTTTCAGCCGCTCAAGAACAATGATTTGATTCTTGGCGCGGTGGGCCAACTGCAGTTTGAAGTGGTTATGTTCCGCCTTAAAGATGAGTACAAAGTAGAGTGTAAGTACGAGCCGATCTCGGTCCAAACGGCACGTTGGGTTGAGTGCGATGATCAGCGCATGGTGGATGACTTCCGTAAGAAAGGTTACGAGAACCTCGCGATCGACGGCGGTGGTTTGCTGACCTATCTTGCTCCAACACGCGTGAATCTGAGCCTTACCGAAGAGCGTTGGCCTGATATCCAATTCCGCGCAACACGCGAGCACTAATCGGTGCCGAATAGAGGAGGCAGTGGAATATGTTGGTTGATACCCATTGCCACCTCGATTTTCCGATCTTAGCTGATCAAATCGGTGCCGTTGTTGCCCGTGCGCAGCAGTGCGGCGTCACACGTTTTGTCGTACCGGCGGTGGCGGCGGAGCACTTTGAGCGGGTCGTTACGCTGGCCAGCCATCACGCCTTTGGCTTTGCGCTGGGTCTTCACCCCTGTTTTCTATCTGAACACTCAGCCACTTCTCTTGAGGTGTTAGAGCAAGCGCTGCAAACCTATCAGCCGCTAGCGGTGGGTGAAATTGGCCTCGATTTTTATCATGGTCTTGATACGTCCGAGCAACAGCTAGCGCTTTTTAAAGCGCAATTGAGATTGGCAAAACGTTTTGAATTGCCTGTTATCTTGCATGTCCGTAAAGCGCACGACCAAGTATTAAAGGTGCTGCGGGAGCTGCAGTTTCAGCAAGGTGGCGTTGTCCATGCCTTTAGTGGCAGTGCAGCACAAGCCGAGCGCTATATAGGCTTTGGCTTTAAGTTAGGGGTGGGTGGGGTTATCAGCCACGAGCGCGCTATGCGGGTCAAAAAGCTGTTTGCAGCACTACCACTCGATGCATTGGTTTTGGAAACGGATGCCCCTGATATGCCGCTGCAAGGCGCTCAAGGTAAGCCTAACGGGCCGGCTGCGGTGGCGAGGGTTGCGCAGTTATTGGCGGATCTTCAAGGAGTGTCAGTTGAGGAGGTGGCACAGCGCACAACGGCGAATGCGTTAGCGCTGTTTCCGGGATTACCGACTACATCTTAATAGCTGTCGTAGATACGGTTATAAAGATTGTTAAGTGTGGTCCAAGCCTTGTCTGTTTTGGCGTTACGCGGCAGCGCATAGCGCTTACCACTCTCATCCAGAGGCTTAGCGGTATAGCTACCGTCCTTAGGTGCAAGGAGCATGTTCATCAGACTGCGAGGGTAGTTTGGCCCGACGATACGCTGCCCGTAAGCGCTTTCTACTGGAGCAAGAGAACCATTCTGGCTTGCCACAATGCTGAGGCGAATACATTCCCGTGAGCGTTGTTGGCAGATATGTCCTGAGCGAGTATCAATAACATAGTACGCCTGATCAGATACGGTTGGCTGGGACTGGCTTCCCATACAACCGCTCAGAATTGCTGCTGAAAGCAGTGTGGCTCCAATCGCGTGATATGTCATGATCTTTATCCCTATTAGTCCATAAAGTCGCTGAATGGGTTCTCTTCGGCCAAACTGATGCTGTTTGTATAGCCTGGGAGTTTGATACGCTCGGCGGTAATATCCAAGTCATACCCCTCCAGCACGTTGTTATCGTAACGATAGATGGGCAGTGCTAAACCATGGGTTGCTTCATAGTTGTACTGTTCTGCGCACTCGAGCGTCGCGGCACGTTTTTGTTCCCAAGCCGTGTAGCGGGCTTCACCGTGTTTCTTACGCAGGAGTGCCTTCGCAACATGTGGCCCAAAGACTGGTGCACTGCCGTTGTTACCACCAAAGCCCTTGGAGTTGAGGATAACGGTGTCCATGCCGGTTTGGCCAACTTCAACGTGCTCTTGAGAGAAACGCAAGTTGCTTTGGTAAACATCATCCGCGATATGCGTGGTGGTTTGAATGCCCGGGATATAACCGTATGCCCAAGTACCTAGCGATGTGGTGAGCTGATCGCCACCGGCGGTTCCTTGGGAGTGTCCTAAATAGCATTTCACGGCAGCCACTGGCCACGCAGGAATATCGAATGCTGTGGCGATTTCGTTAATAACGTGCGACTCAGTAACGCGGTTTTGTGGGGTGCTTGTACCATGAGCTTGCACAAACGAGCGCTGCTGCAAGGACTCTTCACCCAGTACACTCTTGACCAACGATGCTGCTTTACCAAGGGTCATATAGTTACCGATACCCGGTGCGGAGATCGATTTTTTATGGCCATCTGCATTGACGAACACGTCGGGTACTAGGCCGTAGACCTCAGCACCGAGCTCCATTGCCAGATCATCGCTCATGAGCAGGACAAACTGGCTTGATTCGCCGATCGTGAAGCCGCAGTTATCACCAAACGGACGACACGCCTTGCGGTAGTCCGCAGGTGTCAGTTGCTCTTTTTTGTCGAGCGCTTTTAAGTCTTTATCTTCGGCAAGTGCGCCCATAGCGCGAAAGCCTTCGATGACTTCGGGAGTCACGGGAGCGTCACTGCCGCCAACCAAGACCACTTTGCGCTTACCGCTGCGGATATCTTGTACGGCGCTGCGTAAGTTATAAAGGAACGTTGCACAGGCACCGAGTGCACCACCGGTAGTACCGACGTTGCCAAGGATATAAGCGTTAACAAAGTCAGCTGGCATCTGGGCATAGCCCAGCGGCATCTGCTTGGATGAGGTGCGTTTCCCGATAGAGGGGTATTTCGTTAAACCACCAAAGCCTAAGTCATCTAACTGGCCAATTGAGTTGCTGGCATAAACAGCCACGTGATCGGGCGCGACTTGGTTGAGGATCTCTTCAAACGGAATACCCACTGACGACAATGCATCGGATGCGGCGAAAACCGTCATCTGTAGATTGCGTGGGTGGTTACGAGATTGATAGAGCGTGCCAGGCTTGAAGCCGGTTGGTAGTTGACCTGCCGCCTTAACCGGTGCTTCTTTGAAGTCGGGTAAAATGGCGTCCAGCTTGCCAGCAACGGTGATCTTGACCTCTTGCCCATTCGTGGACTCGACGGTCCAATTGTCAGGGATCACATTAGGCAATTGGCGTTTGCGCAGTGTAAAGCTCAGTGAATCTTCCGTGGGCTGCAGTGCTGCAGCTTTGTTCATCACCACCTTATTTACATCAAACGTGTCTGGCTCGATCTGGCGGATCAGGGTGCTATTTAGAATCTGATCGTTGATATCGCTTAGCAGAGCATCCAAGGCACACGCTTCACCGGCTTGGTTAAGGTATTGGCCGTCCTGATACTGTGCTAAACCCATCAATGTGGCGAGATTCAAGAGCGTTTGTTGCTGGGTTTGTACGTCTAGCTTATCCAGAATAATGCGGCGATAGGCATGGTGGAATGAGCCTCGTCCGGCGGGGTTTACGCCACCAAAACCGACGATAAGAGGTAGATGAGACAATGAAAACTCCTCGGCTGGAAACTAGCTGAATCTCGTGTGTAACGCATTATTCTAGCGATAGACGTAAGTCGTTGCTAGATAGGGAATAGGGAATATCCACAATAAATCATAGCGATAGACCTTGATTACGGTGTTATGTCGCGTGAGTGAAGGAATTATTCGCCTGCTGGCAAGTCTTAAAGCGCGTAGTGTAGATTAATTGAGGTCCTTTAAGATGAAAAAACTTACCCCTGTGTTGCTGGTTGCGCTACTGGCAGGTTGCTCGACAATCGATCCCTACACGGGCGAACAGAAAACAAGTCAAGCAACAAAAGGCGCAGGGATTGGCGCAGTGACGGGCGCGCTCTTAGGCGCTGCCGTTTCTAGCCGCAGTGATCGTGCCAAAGGTGCTGCGATTGGCGCGCTGGTTGGCGGTGGCATCGGCGGCGGCATCGGCCACTACATGGATCAGCAGGAGGCGGTGTTGAGAGAGCGCCTAGCGGGTACGGGTGTTGGTATTCAGCGCCAAGGCGATGCGATTCGTTTGGTGATGCCGGGCCATGTTACGTTCAATACGGAAGATTATCAGATCGCGAATAGCTTCTACCCTGTGCTGGATTCGGTGGCGCTGGTACTGCGCGAATATGATAAGACGGTTATTCAGGTTGAAGGCTTTACAGATAGCAAAGGCAGCTTCGAGTATAACCAGACGTTGTCTGAACGCCGAGCGGCGGGTGTGGCTAACTTTCTAACTGGCGCAGGAGTGGAGCGTTTGAGGATCAGTACACAGGGCTATGGCGAACGTTACCCCGTAGCAGATAACACGACGGCTGCCGGGCGTGCGCTTAACCGTCGTGTCGAGATTAGCATTCGCGGAACGCGCGCTAATTAGTTCGCGTTACTCAGCAGCATCAAGCGTAGAGAATTTGCCTAGCAGGCGCTGCAGGTTATCGACGTTTGATTGCTGCTCAGCTTCTAGCGCAGCTTTGGCTTCTTTGAGCTCTGCGATCTCTAAGCGTAGCAGCTCGACTTCGTCGATCATGTTTTCAATTTTTGCTTCTAACTGATTGAACAGTTCTGTTTGCATTGCAGGACCCTTGTTACCCGTTGATATATAAGAGCCGCTGATTATAGAGGCGGCCCCAATGAAGTAAACCTTTACCAGAAGATTACAACGTCATCGATTTGGATATTGTGCTGTGATGTTGAGCCTTCGATAAAGCCAGAAGCCGACGTTGCTTGAACGTCGCTAATGGTCAGAGTCTGCTGAGTGTTAATCAGTTCCGTAGTCGCTGGGCCTGATGGATTATACATGACGCTTTTACGGTAAACCGACAGCTTATCACCGACCTTTAAGCCACTGCGTTGGCCAGAGGCTATCCACAAACGGTTGCTGTCTGCAGCCGTAATCCGGGCAGAAAAGGGCATACAGCGTAGTTTTTCAGTGATCTGCTTGGCGGCATCTTTTAAGAGATCGGCCACTGCCTTTCCGTACGCTTGCTCATAGAAAGCGGGGGTCGCAAAGCCGGTTTGTTGGTTGGGTTGTAACGTCCAGCGTCCCTGTGTGGCAAGGCTGAACTGGTCGATCAGTGCACCGCTAAAGCCGTCGTGAATATAGAGGTCGATAGCAAAGTTACGTAGGTGTTTATCACTTTTGTAGTCTAAGCGATTGTAGGTGGATACGAAGAGGTTCTCCTCTTGCATAACGCTTGGGTCGACCATCGAAAGATCACGTACCACACCAGAGACGATATATTGCGTGTCCAACTGCTGGCTATGGCGCATGAGTGTGGTGAGAGCACCATTGTCTAATTGGTGAGTGGCCGCTGTGCTCAAGGGATTTTGTAGCTGTAAGTGCCCTGCATTGAGTGCTGATAGGTTTGGGTGGCGGTTGATTCGCTCAACGAGCTGTTTGGCGAGGAGTGAATCGATGTGGCGAAAGCCCCCAAGGTTTTTCTGTGCAGGTTGTTCAACAGGAAAGGCTGACACTGCAACAGTTTTGCGAAAGCTATTGCCTGAACCGCCATTTTCGCAGGCGGTATCCACCTCTACCTCGGCGCGGATACGCACATGGAGCTTGTTGCCGAACAGCTTCTCATCCAACACTTCAACGTCGCGAATTGTACTCAGTGTAGAGACGCGCATATTATCGATCTCGAGAATGCCGTTGCTCAACTGCTGAGTGCTGCTGATGTAGGCGGCTGCTTGTAGCGAGGCCTGGCGCTTTGCATCGTTGATCGCTTGTTCCCGTGCTTTTCCTAAATCACCATCGACCAGAAACGCTTGTCCCGTCGCCTCAATGCTGGCGGCATGTGCCGCGGAAACAACACCGAGTAGAAGGAGCAGTAGAGTTGATCGAATATATCTCAACATGAGTGGGGCCCGACCGATATAGTTAATAGACGCTAGAAAGGTATGCAATTTGCCGGCGACATGCAATCTATCGTTGATCTGCTTACCGATGTGAAAAGTGTGATAAATTGGTCTGAAAAAGTGTATGAGCACAAAGCATGAAATATAAGCGATTTAGCCTATTGTTGCTGTCAGTACTTGGGTTATCAGGATGCAGCTACCAGCAGCCTGTTGCGGTAACCATCGAGAAGCTGAGCCCGCAAGCGAGCAAGGCGGTGGTGAATCAGGCGCGGAATCAGGTCGTGGCTGAGCCTCATACCTATGGCTCCATTGAACAGCCGCGCTTGAGTGACCCGGTCAGCCAAGCGGTGGAGCAGATGTCTGATCAGCTCATCAATGGCTTGAATCAAAGTCGAGTGAAGCGCTTCCCTGTTGCAGTGGTTAAGTTTATGCCGCTGCGCAACAGCGTGCCAGATCCGCTATTGGGTGAGCGTATTTCAGAGAGTTTTATATTCCCGATGCAACAGCGTGGCTATAACTTGGTTGACTATCGCGCGGTTAGTTTAGCCACGACGGTGAAGTCGCCGGTATCGCGACAAAATATCTCGGCGTTACGGCAGCGTTATAAGATCTTTTTTGTCCTGACGGGGACCTACGCAAAACATCCCGATGGCATCACTTTGAATGCACGTGTGCTAGACACCACCACTCGCCAAGTCTTGGCGTCAGCACAAACGCATATCAGCAATGATCTGCTGGAGGGGATGCGTCCGGGGTTTGATCCGGTGAAAGCACTACAAAACGGATACATCATTGAAAATGGTGTTGGGCCAGCAAGGGCAACGCGATGAAATATATTGGACTACTGCTTTTAACTGTTATGTTGGCCGGTTGTGAGACGGCAGGAAAAACAGCTGTTGAACTTGTTGAAGCATTGCCAGATCTTCCACCCACATCCGTTGAACCTGTTGAACCGGTTTGGGTGAGTGCAACCGGCTATGCACCTATTAGTTTGCAGCCTGGTGCAACGCGGCAGCAGAAAGTTGTGATGGCGATGCGGGCCTCTAAGCTACGGGCATATCAAGAACTGGTGGGTATTGTGCACGGACAGTATGTCTTCGGTACCACAACGGTCAACGATATGGTGCTACAGAGCGACTCTTTTAAAACAGCTGTTGCAGGATTTGTGCGTGGTGCCCGGGTGGTCAAGAGTTATCCGGTGCAGGATGATACGTATGCGACGGTATTAGAGGTGGATATGAATCAACTGCAGCGCGCCTGGAGCGAGCTGCAGTGATCGCTGTTAGTTAAGCTTTGTCGCTCGTGGCTTGGTTAAATGCTGCGAGCTGCTCAGCGGTTGCTTCCTGCTGATACTTGTCTTTCCATTGTGCGTACGGCTCGCCGTAAATCGCTTCGCGAGCGGCATCATAATCCATCTCTTCGCCGCGTTCTTGCGCTTCCGCTAAGTACCACTTAGATAAGCAGTTACGGCAAAAACCAGCAAGGTTCATCAGGTCGATATTCTGGACATCTTTGCGGCTGTCTAAGTGAGCCACAAGGCGGCGAAATGCAGCGGCTTCGATTTCGGTTTGTGTTTTAGTGTCCATAAGGCTCCCGTTATTCGTCGCGGATATGTTCGTCGAGTTCTTTGCAGACTCTACGTTGCAAAGTTTCACACAGCTCAACATCACTGAAGGGCTGGCCATGCTCATCGGTAATAAAGAAGAAGTCCTCCACGCGTTCACCAACGCTGGCGATCTTCGCCTTGCGTACTGATATATTCATCTCAGAAAAAATCTGCCCAATACGCGCCAGCAGACCTGGACGGTCGGGTGATTGAACTTCCATAACCGTCAAATGGTTGTTTGGGTCGTTGCTCAAGAAAACCCGTGTTGGCATGGCAAACAGTTTCATCTGCCTTGGCACACGTCGATGAATGATCTCTGGATAATCTTCTGGATCATCCAGTGCGTCAATCAGCTTTTCACGAATGCTATTTAAATAGGCGGGGTTCTCTGAAAGAGGCTCATTATCGTCGGTCAGTACGGTGTACGTGTTTAGCGTGCGTCCATCGTCCGTCACGATGATGCGTGCATCTTGGATGTTTAAGCGCAGCTGGTCGAGTGTCGCGACGGTCGCCGAGAAGAGATTCGGTAGATCTTTGCTGTAGATGAAGATCTCTGTGGCGCCTTCATACACGCGATAGGAAGTTTTCTGGATCAATACCAGCGGTAGCTCGTTATCGCCGTGCTCTAGTATCGACTGGGTGTGCCAAGCAATATTTTTAGCTTCCTCGCGTAAAAAGTAGTCTTCGCCCAGCGTGTGCCAAAAGTCATCAACATCGTTTTCTGGTTTGCCGGCGCGCTTGAGGATGAACATCGCCTCGTGCTGCATCTGCTCAATCCGATCCTCTTTGTTGATCGGGTTTTCGAGGCCTCGGCGCAATACACGCTTAGTTTCCATGTAGAGCTGGCGCATCAGTGTGGCCCGCCAACTGTTCCAAAGGGTGTGGTTGGTAGCGTTGATATCCGCAACCGTCAGCACATAGAGGTAATCGAGGTGCACAATGTCACGTACCTGCATCGCGAAGGTATGTATCACCTCAGGATCCGAGATATCTTTACGCTGCGCCGTCATCGACATGAGAAGGTGGTTCTCCACCAACCAAGCCACAAGGTGGCTATCCCATTTGCCTAAATGGTGGCGTTCGCAAAATGCCATGGCATCCACGGCACCTAGCTCCGAGTGATCGCCGCCGCGGCCCTTAGCGATATCATGGAAGAGACCTGCGATATAAAGCAGGTCGATCTTAGGTAGTTGGTTAACAACGCGATGGGCAATGGGGAACTGCTCACGATATTCAGGGTGGCGGAATTGGCGCATCTTCTGAATAACTTTTAGCGTGTGCGCATCCACGGTGTAGATGTGGAACAAGTCGTGCTGCATCTGACCCACTATACGGCCAAACTCCGGCAAATAGCGCCCAAGGATGCCGTAGCGGTTCATGCGCTTCAGTTCTGTGGAGACGCCGTTCTGCGAGCGCAGTAACTCCATGAATAGTGTGGTGTTGCGCAGATCGTTGCGGAACTCATCATCAATAAGATGCCTGTGGTCACGAATCAAACGGATCGTTGAGGCGCGCACGCCAGTGATCTCATCGTTTTGAGCGATCAACACAAAAGATTCAAGCAGTGCAAAGGGGTGGTGCTCGAATACCTTATCGTAGGTCACTTCGAGACGGCGGTTACGAATCTGAAAGCGTTTGTTAATCGGTGTAACGACCTGCTCATCTTCGGTTTTGAGGATCGCTTCATCGAAATACTGGAGCAACATATCGTTGAACTCGGCCATCGTCATGGCGACACGATAGTATTTGCTCATAAACTGCTCAACAGCCAGCGCGCCGTCTTGATCAGCGTAACCAAAGAACGCGGCCAGAGATCGTTGATGGTCGAACAAAAGACGGTCTTCACGGCGGTTGCACTGCAAGTGCAGCGCATAGCGCACGGTCCACAGGTAGAGTTCGCCTTTGTTGAGGGTTTCGAGTTCAGACTCGGTTACGAAGCCATGATCGACCAGGTCTCGTATGTATGTTGCACCGAAGTGCCGTTTGGCAACCCAGCCAATGGTTTGCAGGTCCCGCAACCCGCCGGGTGAGTTTTTGAGATTCGGCTCTAAGTTGTACTCAGTGTTATTCGTTTTCTCGTGGCGATTTGTTTGCTCTCGCAGCTTGGCCAGAAAGAACTCTTTATCTGTCCAAGCGCCTTCCGAGGTAACGCGGTCATACATGCGTTGGTGTAGCGTAGGGTCCCCGGTTAGGGGGCGTGACTCAATGAGGTTTGTAGCGATCGTGATATCGTCACGCGCTTCGGTGTAGCAGTCTTCAATGGTGCGTACGCTAGAGCCAATCTCGAGATTGATATCCCACAAAAGTGTGAGGAACTGGCTGATGCTCTCTTCAAATGCCTGTGGTTCGATGCCATCCACCAAAATCATGATATCGACATCGGAATGAGGGTGGAGCTCTCCTCGACCGTAGCCTCCGACGGCAACCAGTGATACTTGCGCATCCGATGGCCAGTCAAAGAGATTCCATGCTGATGTTAGCACCCTATCGATAACGCTCGCTCGCCCGTATACCAGCTTGCGAATATCTTCACCTTCGCGGAAACGTTCGTTCATCTCCTCGGTAGCCTGTGCAATGGTCTCTTTATAAACCTTAAACGGAGGCTCTCCGGTGATGAGCCG
Source organism: Neptunomonas marina (assembly GCF_004005935.1). Lineage (GTDB taxonomy): Bacteria > Pseudomonadota > Gammaproteobacteria > Pseudomonadales > Balneatricaceae > Neptunomonas > Neptunomonas marina. The sequence continues at coordinate 13,297 of NZ_SACQ01000005.1, forward strand.
CAGCTCCATCGTTTCGCTGTCGATATAGTCGCCGACATCGACGAGTTGCTGAAGGTGCGTTGTCATAGGTGCTTAACTCATTTTAATAGTTTTCTTCGCTACGCTTGGTCAGAACTTCGTAGCCATCGGCAGTCACGAGGATCGTATGTTCCCACTGCGCGGATAGGCGGCGGTCGGCAGTTTCCACGGTCCAGCCATCCTTCTTAGATAATTTGACGTGGCGCTTACCTGCGTTGATCATTGGCTCAATCGTAAAAATCATACCCTCTTCGAGGGTGACGCCGGTACCGGGGCGGCCGTAGTGCAACACTTGAGGTTCTTCGTGGAACTCCTTGCCGATGCCATGGCCGCAGTATTCACGAACCACGCTATAGTGCTGGGATTCTGCATACTGCTGGATCACGTGGCCAATATCGCCAAGTTTGGCACCAGGCTTGACCAGTTCAATACCTTTTTGCAGGCACTCGAGTGTCACGTCAACGAGACGGCGAGCGTGAGGTTGCTCTTTGCCAACAAAGAACATTTTGCTCGTGTCGCCATGGTAGCCATCTTTGATGACGGTAATGTCGATGTTAATTATATCACCGTCTTTTAGCTTCTTGTCATTTGGGATGCCGTGGCAGACAACTTGGTTGACTGACGTGCAGATTGACTTGGGAAAACCGTGATAGTTAAGAGGTGCTGGAATCGCCTGTTGCTCATTCGTGATGTAGTCGTGGCAAATTTGATTCAGTTCATTCGTCGTTACGCCCGCTTTTACATGGGGCTCGATCATCTCAAGCACCTCTGCGGCAAGGCGCCCCGCGACGCGCATCTTTTCAATTTCTTCAGCGGTTTTAATAACAATAGTCATAAAGTCATCACGTATTAGCTGCAGGCAGTGTGTGACTGCTGCAGAAGATTAAAAGGACTGTCGTGCAATTGTATCAACCTCGTTCGCTTGTGGAAAATATCCCATGCTCGGCGGCAGCTTATTGCGCAAGGAACTGTAGGGGATGAGTAATTTATCTTTAATCAAAGGGCGCTTTGTGGTATAAATCGCGCACCCGAAATCGCAGGTACGGTTTCGGAGTATATCCCACACACATACCGACACAGTTTCTGGGTGCCGCACTGCGGTTGGGAGCTGGGGTATGTGGAGGTAAAACCCAATAAACTACAGGAAATTGCTAAATCATGGCACAAGTTACAATGCGTGACCTGCTAAAAGCAGGTGTTCACTTTGGTCACCAAACTCGTTACTGGAACCCAAAAATGTCTCAATACATTTTTGGTGCTCGTAACAAAATCCATATCATCAACCTTGAGCACACGCTGCCAGCACTGAACGGTGCGTTGGACGTGGTTAAAGGTATGGCTCAGAACAAGAACAAAATCTTGTTCGTTGGTACTAAACGCGCAGCTAGCAAAATCATCAAAGAAGAAGCTCAGCGTGTAAGCATGCCTTACGTAAACCACCGTTGGTTGGGTGGTATGCTGACTAACTACAAAACTATTCGTCAGTCTATCCGTCGTCTACGCGACCTAGAATCTGCAGCGAACGATGGTACTTTCGCTCAGTTGACTAAGAAAGAAGCGCTGATGCGTCAGCGTGAAATGGATAAGCTAGAGCGCTCTATCGGTGGTATCAAGGACATGGGCGGTCTTCCAGACGCGCTATTCGTTGTTGATGTTGATCACGAGCGTATCGCTGTAAACGAAGCGAACAAGCTGGGCATTCCAGTTATCGGTATCGTTGATACGAACAGCAACCCAGATGGTGTTGATTACGTTATCCCAGGTAACGATGACGCACTGCGCGCAATCCAAATCTACGTTCAGTCTGTTGCAAATGCATGTGCTGAAGGTGGTGAAGTTGCTGGTGGCGAAAAGAGCGAATTCGTTGAAGTAGAAGAGTCTGCTGCAGAGTAATTACTCTGTCAAATGTGAAGTTTATCTTCTGCAGAGTCGTATATAAGGGGAGCCGCGCTCCCCTTTTTTAGATTTTGATTGAACCAATCAAGGGGTAATGAAAAATGGCGGGTGTATCAGCGAAGCTGGTTAAAGAACTGCGTGATCGTACTGGTCTTGGAATGCTTGAGTGCAAAAAAGCACTGGCTGAAAATGACGGTGATATTGAGAAAGCGATTGAAGAGCTGCGTAAATCTTCTGGTATGAAGGCTGCTAAAAAAGCAGGTCGTACAGCAGCTGATGGTGTTGTTGTTGCACGAGTTGCAGATGATAATTCTTACGGCATTATCGTTGAAATCAACTCTGAGACTGACTTCGTTGCGCGCGATGAAGGCTTCTTGGCGTTTGCTTCTCAGGTAGCCGATGCAGTATTTGCTGCTAAGACAGAAGACGTTGCTTCTTTGATGGCTGGTGAGCTGGAATCTGCACGTGAAGCGCTGGTTCAGAAGATCGGTGAAAACATCGGTGTTCGTCGCGCAGTTGTAGTTGAAGGCGAAAACGTAGATGCATACGTACACAGCAACAACCGTATCGCTGCACTCGTTGCGCTAAACGGTGCTAATGCTGAAGCGGCGAAAGACGTTGCTATGCACGTAACAGCTGTTAACCCTCAGGTTGTATCTAAAGATGATATGCCTGAAGAGGTGATCAACAAAGAGAAAGAGATCATCATGGCTCAGCCAGACATGGCTAGCAAGCCTGCTGAAATCGCTGAGAAGATGGTTGTTGGTCGTATCAACAAGTTCTTGGCTGAAAACAGCCTTGTTGAGCAGCAGTTCGTTAAAAACCCAGACCAAAAAGTTGGTGAGATGGTAAAAGCTGCTGGTGGTAGCGTTGCTTCTTTCGCTCGTTTGGAAGTGGGTGAAGGTATCGAAGTTGAACAAGTTGACTTCGCTGCAGAAGTAGCTGCTCAGCTGAACGGCTAAGCTCTACTTTGTATCCGATGAATGTGCTGTATTGCAGCGCATTCATCGTTTAGACTCTAATTCCTCTAACTTCGTTCGCGGAGACTTCTTATGCCTACCGAAAACACTAAGCGTGCCCATTATAAACGTATTCTTTTAAAGCTCAGCGGTGAAGCGCTGATGGGCGAAGAGAATTTTGGTATCGACCCAAAAGTTCTCAACCGTATGGCCCTTGAGATTGGCCAGCTAGTCGGGATTGGTGTTCAGGTTGGTATAGTGATTGGTGGCGGCAACCTATTTCGGGGTGCGGCACTTAGCGCAGCAGGCCTAGATCGCGTAACTGGCGACCACATGGGTATGCTTGCAACTGTAATGAATTCTCTAGCATTACGTGATGCGTTGGAACGCTCCAATATTGCGACGCGCGTTATGTCTGCTATCCCAATGAGCGGTGTGGTTGATCATTACGATCGCCGTAACGCGATGCGTTATTTGAGCCAGGGCGATGTGGTTATCTTCTCTGCTGGCACGGGTAACCCTTTCTTTACAACTGATTCAGCAGCGTGTTTGCGTGGTATCGAGATTGAAGCTGACGTTGTTTTGAAAGCGACAAAAGTAGACGGTGTATACACGGCAGATCCGATGAAGGATCCGAGTGCTAAGCGTTACCTACACCTGTCATACGATGAAGTATTAGAAAAGCAGCTCGGCGTTATGGATCTGACTGCTATTTGCTTAACTCGTGACCATGCGATGCCGTTACGAGTATTTAATATGAACCGCCCAGGCGCTCTTGTGAATCTGCTTATGGGTGGCGATGAAGGTACCCTCATCACTGAAGGTGAGGAAATAGGAGAAAAGTATGCTGAATGAGATCGCTCAAGATGCTGAAGCACGCATGAAGAAAAGTGCTGATGCGTTGGTTGAAAACTTTAAGAAGATTCGTACCGGGCGCGCGCACCCAAGCCTGCTGGACTCCATTCAGATCTCTTACTACGGCTCTGATGTGCCTTTGTCACAAGTGGCTAACGTAAGCGTTGAAGATGCGCGTACGCTGATGATCTCTCCATGGGAAAAGCAGCTTGTAACAGACGTCGAGAAAGCGATTTATAAGTCGGATCTGGGCTTGAACCCTGCCACAAATGGTGGCGTGATTCGTGTTCCAATGCCGCCGCTGACTGAAGAGACGCGTAAAGGCTACATTCGTCAGGCTCGTCAAGAAGCTGAAACAGCGCGTGTATCGGTGCGTAACATTCGCCGCGATGCGAACAGCGACTTGAAAGATCTTCTTAAGGAGAAGGAGATCTCTGAAGATGAAGAACGCCGCGGTCAGGATGGCATCCAGAAATTGACTGATAAGTACGTTTCTGAAATCGATAGCCTGCTTGAGAAAAAAGAAGCGGATTTGATGGAAATCTAACAGGGTTTTAAGGGGCGTTGCGGCGCCCCTGTTGCTTTTATGTCCGTATATGAAAAGTTAGACATCCCCCATGATAGAAAGCTGCCCAAGCATATCGCTATTATTATGGATGGGAATAATCGCTGGGCTAAGAGCCGTCGTTTGCCAAGTCTGGCAGGCCATAAGGCGGGTGTTGACAGCGTGCGTAGCGTCATTGAAGGCTGTGTTGAGTATGGCGTTGAGTCATTGACGCTGTTTGCATTCAGTAGCGAAAACTGGAAACGACCGGAGCTAGAAGTTAAAGGGTTAATGGAACTCTTTATGCTGGCGCTAGATCGTGAGGCGCGCAAGCTGCAAAAGAATGGCATTCGTCTCAATGTTATCGGAGACAAAAGCCGTTTCAGTCCAGCTCTTCAAGAGAGAATCGCTAAAGTCGAAGCGCTAACGGTTGAAAATACACGTTTGACGTTAAACGTTGCAGCCAATTACGGTGGCCAGTGGGATATTGTTCAAGCTGCCCAGCGTTTCGCTGAAGACTGCTTGTCGGGCGAGAAGAAGCCGTCTGATTTAACCGAAGCTTCGTTTGACCCTTACCTCGCCCTTTACGGTCAAGCCAAACCAGATCTATGCATTCGTACAGGTGGAGAGAGTCGTATTAGTAATTTTCTCATCTGGCAAATGGCATACACCGAATACTACTTCAGTGACCTGTTCTGGCCTGACTTTAGTAAGCAATCATTAGGCGAAGCGATCCGCGACTTCTGTACTCGGGAGCGTCGCTTTGGCAAAACCAGTGAACAACTAGAGGCCGATAAGTGCTAAAACAACGTGTTATTACGGCTGCGTTATTGGCTCCTGTTGTGCTTGCATGTGTTTTCCTGCTCCCCTTAGAGTATTTTTCGCTTTTCTTTGCTTTTGTGACGCTGCTCGGTGCTTGGGAGTGGGCAGCCTTAGCGGGGCTTCGCAACGTAGCGACTAAGGCGTTGTTTACCAGTGGTGTTTTTTTAGCACTAGCCGTTGCGCAGCAGCTCTTTTCAGCAGGCTCCAGTGTTACGGTTCTTTTACCTGCGGCGCTTGTCTGGGGTATCGCTTTTATCTGGGTGTATCGATACCCCATTCCCGGTGCATGGCAATCAACGGCTATTCGTGCGCTCATCGGTTTGTTGCTACTCTCTGCCGCTTGGTTGAGTATGGTGGAGCTAAAAGCGTTAAATGCTGGTAATAGCTGGATTCTGCTTGTTCTTCTGGTCGTATGGGCGGCTGATATCGGAGCTTACTTCTCGGGTAAGCGTTGGGGCAGTCGCAAGCTTGCGCCAAATGTCAGCCCGAAGAAAACCTGGGAAGGTGTGTTTGGTGGTCTATTCGCAGTGGCGCTAACCGCAGCAGGTTTTGCCTACTGGAATGAACTAAGTCTTTTGAATTTGGTCCTTTTAACGTTGCTATGTGTTGTTGTTGGCTTGGTCTCCGTAATGGGAGATCTGTTTGAAAGCCTACTGAAACGACATGCAGGTTTAAAAGACAGCGGTCGCATTTTACCTGGGCATGGTGGTGTGCTTGATCGCATCGATAGTATTTTAGCTGCGGTGCCGTTTTTTTACATTGGCCTATCCGCGCTCTCGTTGGCATAGTTTATGGACTTTTTACACACTGTAGCGTCTTTAATTGTTACTTTGGGCATCCTTGTGACGATTCATGAGTGGGGGCACTTTTGGGTAGCTCGACGCTGTGGAGTGAAAGTGCTGCGCTTTTCCGTGGGGTTTGGTAAAGCGCTTTGGAGCCGACGCGGTAAAGACGGCACAGAGTATGTCGTTGCGGCTATCCCCTTGGGTGGCTACGTCAAAATGTTGGACGAGCGCGAAGGCGAAGTGCCGGAAGCGTTAAAGGCCCAAGCGTTTAATCGCAAGTCTGTCTACCAGCGTTTCGCGATTGTTGCCGCCGGACCGCTCGTTAATTTGATTTTCGCTGTCATCGCGTATTGGGCGATGTTTCTCTCTGGTGTATCGACCGTTGCGCCTATTATCGGTGGGGTCGATCCAGCGTCCATTGCAGCGCGCGCAGGCGTTCCTGTTAGTGCTGAAATTGTTTCCATTGATGGCCGAGATACGCGCTCTTGGCAGGAAGTTAATCTAGCGTTGGCTGCGCATGTAGGCGAAAGTAAGCAGCTGGATCTAGGTGTAAAAACATCAGCGAGCGCTGAGCCTCGAAATTACGTTTTAAGCCTTGAGAATTGGCATGTCGATCTAGAAAACGAATCTCCGCTAGCTGCCGTGGGAATCTCTCCATATCGCCCCGTTGTAAAGCCGCAATTTGCTCGAGTGGTTGATGGTGGTTCAGCAAGCTTGGCTGGCATTCGAGCGGGCGATCTTGTTGTGGCGGTTGATGGACAGCCCGTTCAAGAGTGGGCCGCTTTTGTGGAAATAATAAAAGCGTCGGCAGGTAAGCCCCTTAGCTTTCTTGTTTTACGCGATGGGCGCGAGCTCGATATTGTCGTGACCCCAGCGAGTCATCGCAGAGATGATGGCGTAACGGTTGGTTTAATTGGTGCCGAAGTACAGCTACCGGAGTGGCCCCAAGAGATGCAGCGTGAGTTGCGTTATGGCCCGATTGATGCGGTGGCTGAGGCTGTTGGCAAAACCTGGTCGATGATCACCTTAACGCTCGATTCGATCTGGAAGATGATTGAAGGCGTTATCTCTGTCAAAAACTTGAGTGGCCCGATCACGATTGCTAAAGTGGCTGGCGCTTCTGCTGCCTCTGGTTTAGAAGATTTTATCAGTTTTCTGGCTTACCTAAGTATCAGTTTAGGGGTGCTCAATTTGCTCCCTATTCCTGTTTTGGACGGTGGGCACTTGGTTTATTACCTAGTTGAAATGGTGACCGGTAAGCCTGTTAGCGAACGAGTCCAAGTAATGGGCTTCAAAATAGGGGCTGCCATACTGTTTTCCCTGATGAGCTTGGCGCTGATAAACGATTTTATGCGCCTCTAAAGCCAATAAGTGTTGTTTAGGAAAAAATAGATGCTTAAGAAATTAGGATTTGCTGCGGGCTTGAGCTTATGGGCCAGTGTCGCGAACGCGATGTTTCAGCCGTTTCAAGTGCAAGATATACGTTTAGAAGGGATTGAGCGCGTAGAGCCTGGCATCGTCTTTCGTAATTTTCCTATCGCCTCAGGCGATACCGTTGACCAGCAACGCTTATCCGATGCAACACGCGCGCTGTTTAAGTCGGGTTACTTTGAAGATATCTCGATCGCACGCGAAGATCAGTTTCTTGTATTAACGGTTAAAGAGCGACCTGCAATCAGTTTGATCCGTTTAGACGGCAATAAAGTCATCAAAGATGAAGCGTTGCTGGAAGGGTTGGAGCAGTCAGGTTTAAAAGAGGGTGATGTATTTAAACGCTCGGCTCTAGACCAAATTCGGCTCGACCTGTTACGTCTCTATGTAGGCCAGGGCCGTTACGGTGCGGCCATTGATACAGAAGTAGAACCACTGGCAGGAAACCGCGTAGCGCTAAACATTAATGTTAAGGAGGGCAGTGTTGCCTCTATCCAGCATATTAATATCGTAGGTAATACAGCCTTTTCTGACGAGGAACTAAAAAAGCTATTCTCTTTGAAGCTGCCTAGTTTCTGGTCTTTTTATACTAAAGACGATCGTTATGCTCGGGAGAAACTGTCAGGAGATCTAGAGCGCCTCAAGTCCTATTACATGGACCGCGGCTACGTGAATTTCGCTGTAAACTCCACCGATGTCTCGATCACGCCGGATAAGAAAAGCGTCTTTATCACGGTTAGCATCGATGAGGGTGAACAGTACCGTTTGAAGGATGTTGCGGTAACGGGTGATCTTGTACTTCCTCAAGAGCAGGTCGACAACGCCCTGAGCCTGAAATCCGGTGAGCTGTTCTCGCGCCGAGATATGATCGATGTGCAGGATAAAATCACCAAGCTGTATGGCAACAGTGGTTATATGTTTGCCAATGTTAGCCCCATTCCTGAAGTTAACGAAGACGATAAGACCGTCAGCCTTAAGTATTTTGTCGCGCCGGGTAAGTTAACGTACGTTCGCCGAATCAATATTAAAGGCAATAGCGATACAGCAGATCATGTTATTCGCCGTGAAATGCAGCAGATGGAAGCGGCACTGGTCTCGGTCGAGAATATTGAGCGTACGAAAGAGAAGTTAGAGCGCACCGGCTACTTCCGTAATGTCAATTTAGAGACGACACCCGTTGCAGGTACAGATGACCAAGTTGATCTTAACTATACACTCGAAGAGCAGCAGTCTGGCCAGTTTACTGCGAGTCTAGGTTTCTCCCAGAGCGATGGGTTTATTATCGACTTGGGTGTACAGCAGGATAACTTTTTAGGATCGGGTAAAAAAGTAGGCTTCAATATCGCTAACAGCTCGACCAAGAAAGAGGTGAGCTTCAACTATCTTGATCGCTTCTACACGGTCAACGGTGTTAGCCGCGGTTTTGACGTCTTCTATCGTAAGCGCGACTTCGAAGAGGATGATGTCAGTAGTTACTCTTTGGATGAGTTCGGTGGCGGTATCACATTTGGTTACCCAATCGATGATTATCAGCGCTTGAGCTTCTCGTTTGGTTTAGAAAACATAAATATTAAAACGAACCCTTTCAAGCCCGTTGAAGAGATCAATGAGTTTATCAAGCAAGAGGGTGATGAATACTTCAACGTGAAGAGTACGCTGGCTTGGCAAGATAACCACCTAAACCGAGCCATCTTCCCGACTAGAGGTTATGAAAACCGCCTGAGTTTGGAGCTCGGTGTTCCCGTAGGTGATTTAAGTTATTACAAAGCGTCTTATCGTGGAAAATGGTATCGCCCAATCACTGATGGCTCTAACTGGGTACTTGGCTTTAAAGGCCGTTTAGGTTTCGCGGACAGCTACGGTAGCAATGCATATCCGTTCTTCAAGAACTTCTTCGCAGGCGGTATCCGTACCGTTCGTGGCTTTGATAACAACTCATTAGGCCCACGTGACTCGAACAACGACCCATTTGGCGGCAATATTATGATGGTGGGTAGCGCTGAACTGATCTTCCCGCTGCCGTTTATTGAGGACCAATCGGCATGGCGTTCATTGGTATTTGTGGATGGCGGTAACGTCTTTGCTTCTGAGTGTGTCAAATCTTCGTCAGAGAACTCCTTCTGCCAAGAGGGCGTTAAGTTTGATGAACTGCGCTACTCCGCGGGTGTCGGTATTACATGGTTATCGCCAATGGGGCCTCTTTCACTCAGTGTGGGTCAAGCGTTGAATGATAAGTCAGGCGACGAAACACAGCTGTTCCAGTTCTCTCTTGGTCAGAGCTTTTAAAAGGATAGAAAATGATTAAAAAGACACTTTCTGCGCTGGCGTTAGCTTGCGGTGTTCTATTTGCAACAACGGCTATGGCTGACGGAAAAGTTGCGGTGTTGGGTGTTCAAGAAGCTTTGTTATCGACTAAGGCTGCGAAGCAGTATCGCGAAGAGCTCAAGTCAGAACTGAAAACTGATCAAGATCGTATTCTTGAGTTGGAAATGCAGGCTAAAAAGATTCGTGAGCGCCTTCAGAAAGAGGGTAGTTCAATGTCTAAAGATGAAGCTGACCGAGCGCGTTTGCAGTTTCAGAAAGCCTTCGAAGAGTACCAGCGTAGCAGTCAGCAGATTCAGCAAAAGCAGGCACAGAAAGAGCAAGAGTTCCTAGAGATGATGCGCCCTAAAATGGACGCTATCATTCGCGAGCTGATCGACTCAAATGAGTACGACATTATCATCGCTAAGCAAGCGACTGTATATGCGCGTAAACAGCACGATATTACCAAACGTGTTGTTGATATGTTGAATAATCGCTAATGCCGAAGCACTACACTCTCTCTGAAATCGCACAGCATGTCGGCGGCCAAGTCGAGGGAGATGAACATCTGCAGATAGCAGGTCTTAGTACATTGGAATCAGCGCAATCTGGTAATTTGAGCTTTTTAGCAAATCCTCGTTATGCGAAGTATCTAAAGTCTACCAATGCGACAGCTGTGCTCGTTGCCGAGACTTTAGAACCCCCTAAAGCTGATATTGCTTACATTCGTGTGCCAAACCCTTATCTGGCTTACGCCAAAGCATCGGCGCTGTTTGATTGGCGCGATGATGTTACCCCGCATGTTGCGACGTCTGCCGTTATTCATTGCGAGGCGAGCGTCGCGCCAACCGCTTTTATTGCTGATGGTGCAGTAATCGGTACTGGTAGCTCAATCGGTGAGGGCGTTTATGTTGGGCCTAACGTTACTATAGGTCGCTACTGCCACGTTGGCTCAGGCACACGCTTAGAGGCGGGTGTGGTGTTATACGATCACGTCAATGTTGGTGAGCGGTGCTTAATTCACAGTAATGCTGTGTTGGGGGCTGATGGGTTTGGTTTCGCGCCTTCAGCGAATGGCTGGGAAAAGATCCACCAATTAGGCGGTGTTCGGATTGGTCATGGTGTAGAGATCGGTGCCAATACTACCATCGATAGAGGTGCTCTTTCAGATACAGTGGTCGAAGACGGCGCTATTATCGATAACTTGGTGCAAATAGCGCATAACGTCGTTATCGGCGAAAAAACTGCGATTGCCGGCTGTACTGGTATCGCTGGAAGCACTAAAATTGGCGCCCGCTCGACACTGGCAGGTGGTGTGGGAGTCGCGGGGCACTTGGTCCTTGCTGAAAAAACTCATGTAACTGCAATGTCGCTGGTAAGCCGCAGCGTGACAGAACCAGGTCAAGTTGTATCTTCTGGTACCGGTCAGGAAGGCCATACAAGCTGGAAGCGAAATGTGGTTCGATTTAAGCAGCTGGATAGCATGGCTAAACGAATCGCTCTATTGGAACAAAAAGTTGAAAATATCTCGAGTTAAAGGTTAATAAACACATGATGGATGTTAATGAAATCAGGGAATATTTACCCCATCGCTACCCGTTTCTTCTTGTTGATCGAGTGATCGAACTCAACCCGGGTGAATCCATCGTGGCGATTAAGAATGTAACCGTCAACGAGCCTTTTTTTAATGGTCACTTTCCAGATCACCCGGTGATGCCAGGTGTTTTGATCGTCGAGGCCATGGCTCAAGCCGCAGGTGTGCTAGGCTTTAAGACGATGGATAAGAAACCTCAAGACGGTTCTATCTATTACTTCGTTGGAGCTGATAATCTGCGTTTTAAGCGCCCAGTTGTACCTGGTGATCAACTGCGCCTTGAAGCAAAGGTCGTCTCGGAACGCCGCGGTATTTGGAAGTTTGATGTTAAAGCAACTGTCGACGGTGACACTGTTAGCTCCGCTACTATTTTGTGTGCTGACCGAAAGGTATAAATCGTGATTGATCCCCGCGCTATCGTTGAACCGGGTGCTAAGCTTGCTGACAATGTGACTGTCGGGCCTTGGAGTTATATCGGGTCTGATGTTGTTATCGGAGAAGGGACCACTGTTGCGTCCCACGTGGTGATCAAGGGCCCGACTACCATCGGGGCCAATAACCGGTTCTTTCAGTTCTCATCGATTGGTGAGGAGTGCCAAGATAAGAAGTACGCTGGTGAGCCAACACGCCTCGAAATAGGTGATGAAAACGTATTTCGTGAAGGTGTTACCGTGCATCGTGGAACGGTGCAAGACAACTCGCTGACAAAGATCGGCAGCGATAATTTGTTTATGGCCAATGCTCATGTTGCGCACGATTGTGTGGTTGGAGATCACACCATCATGGCGAACAACGTGGCGATTGCAGGGCACGTGCATGTGGGTGATCATACCATTCTAGGTGGCTTTACAGCGGTGCATCAGTTTTGCCGCATCGGCTCACATGTTATGTGTGGGGCTGGTACTGTGGTGCTTAAAGATGTACCTGATTATGTTATGGCAACAGGTAACCCGGCATCTCCTCACGGCATTAACGCTGAGGGGCTCAAGCGCCGTGGTTTCAGCCCTGAACAGTTGCGCGTACTAAAGCAAGCGTACCGTCTGGTTTATCGCCAGAAGCTAACGCTTGAACAAGCCTTGGAAGCGTTGCTGCAACTGCCAGAAGCTGCGCTTGTCCAGCCATTGATAGCAACGCTTCAAGCCTCTAGCCGAGGCATTATTCGTTAAGGATCTACAGTGCCCAGTTTACGTATTGCAATGGTAGCTGGAGAGGCTTCCGGCGATATTTTGGGGGCTGACCTCATTACCCATCTCAAACAACGCTACCCCGATGCCGAGTTTTTCGGTATCGGCGGCGACTTGATGATATCCAAAGGTTTCCGGTCTATCGTGCCGATAGAGCGCCTCTCTGTCATGGGGTTAGTCGAGGTCTTAGGGCGTTTGTGGGAGCTGTTGCGTTTACGCCGTGACCTTGCCAACGACTTGATCGCTAATCCCCCTGATCTGTTTATTGGTATCGATGCACCAGATTTTAATCTTGGTCTCGCTGAGCGCCTCAAAGCGTCTGGGATTACGACAGTTCATTATGTGAGCCCTTCAGTGTGGGCTTGGAAGCGTAAGCGCATTTTCAAGATTAAGCGTGCTGTGGATCTGTTGTTAACGCTATTCCCGTTCGAACCGAAGTACTATCGCGAGACTCAACAACGTGTTGAGTTTGTTGGCCATCCCTTGGCAGATCAGATCGCGATAGCAGCGCTGACAAAAGCTGATTGTCGGGATGCACTGGAGTTACCACATAATGCTACAGTCGTTGCACTGATGCCGGGTAGTCGAGGCAGTGAGGTCAAGTACTTGGCAGCGCCTTTTCTTGCTGCGGCAAAGCAGCTTCAAGCGCAATTATCCAGCGATATACAGTTTGTTATTCCTGCCGCTAATCAGAAGCGCTTTGATGAGTTGTCACAGCTGTTGTCACACCACCCTGAGCTGCCAGCACGATTAGTCATGAAGCAATCGCGAGAGGTTCTCAAAGCTGCCGATGCTGTATTGATCGCTTCAGGTACCGCAACCCTTGAGGCGATGCTGCTGGGCTGCCCGACGGTGGTGGCCTATCGTATGTCGCCTATCACATTTCGCATTTTTTCTCGGCTCGTCAAAACCCCTTACGTTGCACTACCGAATATTTTGGCCGGTGAAGCGTTGGTGCCGGAAATCTTACAAGATGACGTTGAACCAGAACGTTTAGCAGAGGCACTCGTGCGGGCGCTGCAAGATAGAGATTACCGGCAACATGTCGAGGCTCGTTTTGTGCAATTGAGCGCTGAACTGCGTTGCAACGCTGGTGAGCAGGCAGCGAATGCGATCGAAAAACTCCTTCACGATATGCGCCCTAAGGAGGGTTAAATGCAATCAGAAGTATTTGATTTCTCTGCGGCGGCACGTGTTGCCGGTGTTGATGAAGTGGGACGCGGCCCCTTAGTGGGAAATGTTGTCGCCGCTGCGGTGATACTCGATCCAGAGCGCCCAATTGAAGGGTTAGCCGACTCAAAGAAGTTGTCAGAGAAGCGTCGTGAAGCGTTATTCGTTGAAATTCAAGAGAAAGCGTTGAGTTGGTCGGTCGCTTACGCGACACCTGCCGAAATCGATGAGCTCAATATCCTTCATGCCAGTATGTTAGCTATGCAGCGCGCAGTGATGGGCCTAGAAGTGAAGCCCGAGTATGTCAAAGTGGATGGTAATCGCTGCCCAGAGCTGCCTTACCCATGCGAAGCGGTGGTCAAAGGTGATTCTAAGGTTGCTGAGATCAGTGCCGCTTCCATTTTGGCGAAAGTGGTGCGAGATCGTGAAATGCATGCGTTGCATCAGCAGTTCCCCGATTATGGTTTTGATCGTCATAAGGGCTACCCCACCAAAGCGCACCTAGAGGCGCTGGCCACTCTTAAAGTGCTTCCAGAATATCGACGCTCGTTTAAACCGGTTAGGAGTCTTTTGGAGGGGCACACCTCATGAGTGCGGCTAACTTTGTCCATCTACGTGTTCACACTGAGTTCTCTTTGATCGATGGCTTGGTGCGTGTAAAGGGGCTTCTAAAGGCGGCGGCCGCGAACAATATGCCAGCCGTTGCGATTACTGATCAGGTTAATTTATTCGCACTGGTTAAGTTTTACAAAGCGGCATTAGGTGCTGGGGTCAAACCGATCTGCGGTGCAGATCTGTTGGTTCTGAATGAGCATGACCCTGAAGGGGAGCCGCACCGGATAACCTTGCTGGTACAAAACGCACAGGGTTATCGAAATCTGATGGAGCTAATCTCTCAGGCGTATGCTGAGGGACAAAACTACATTGTGGATAAGGCGCTGGTCCACAAAGAGTGGGTCACTGAAAAGTCAGCAGGTTTGATCTGCCTATCCGGAGCGCGCGACGGTGAAGTGGGTCGAGCGATGATCTCGGGTAATGGGACGGCTGACGCATTGCTTGATGAGTGGATGGCTCGCTTCCCGGGGCGTTTTTACTTAGAGGTGCAGCGCACTGGGCGGCCAAGCGAAGATATTGTTGTTAGCGAAAGTGTGCGGCTGGGTATCGAAAAGCAATGCCCGCTGGTGGCGACCAATGAGGTGATGTTTCTGGATGCCGAAGATTTCGAGGCTCACGAGGCGCGGGTTTGTATTAACCAAGGCCGCACGCTTGAAGATCCGCGCCGCCCGCGCAATTACTCTGAGCAGCAACACTTTCGTTCAGCCGAAGAGATGGCTGAGCTATTTAGCGATATTCCAAGTGCAATAGAGAACACAATAGAGATCGCCAAGCGCTGTAATATCGAGCTCGATCTAGGCATCTATTATCTACCGAAGTACCCCATTCCTGAGGGTATGACGATGGATGAGTTCTTCTGCAAGGTTTCAGAGGATGGCTTAGAGGAGCGGCTCTCGGTTTTATTGGATAAAGAGGATCCAGAGTACGCGCAGAAACGACAAGCGTATGATGACCGCCTTAAGTTTGAGCTCGATATCATAACGCAGATGGGTTTCCCCGGTTATTTCTTGATCGTCATGGACTTCATCCAGTGGGCGAAAGACAACGGCATTCCAGTGGGCCCTGGGCGGGGGTCTGGTGCGGGTTCTTTGGTCGCTTATGCGCAGAAGATTACCGATCTTGATCCTTTGGAATATGACCTCCTGTTTGAGCGCTTCCTTAACCCAGAGCGGGTTTCCATGCCCGACTTCGATATCGATTTCTGTATGGAGAATCGTGATCAGGTCATCGACTATGTTGCTCAAACATACGGCCGTGATGCGGTATCGCAGATCATTACCTACGGTACGATGGCGGCAAAAGCGGTGGTGCGTGACGTGGCTCGTGTTCAGGGTAAAGCGTTTGGTTTGGCTGATAAGCTCTCCAAGCTGATCCCCTTTGAGGTGGGGATAACGCTGTCCAAAGCGATGGATCAAGAACCTGCCCTTAGCGAGTTTGTTGAGGGTAGCGAAGAAGCTCAAGAGATCATGGAGATGGCGTACAAGCTTGAGGGCGTTACGCGTAACGTCGGTAAGCACGCCGGTGGTGTTGTTATCGCCCCCACCAAGCTAACTGATTTCTCTGCGACCTATTGTGATGCCGAAGGGCAGGGCCTCGTGACTCAATTTGATAAGGGAGATGTTGAAGAAGCGGGCTTGGTTAAGTTCGACTTCTTGGGGCTGCGAACCCTGACCATCATCGATTGGGCGCTGCAAACCATCAATGCAAAGCGTGAAAAGATGGGTGAAGAGCCGCTCGATATCGCGCGCATCGACTTAGAGGATAAGCCCACCTTCGATCTGCTGCAATCGGCTGAAACAACCGCTGTATTCCAGCTTGAATCCAGTGGTATGAAGGATCTGGTAAGACGCCTGCTACCATCGCGCTTTGAAGATATTGTCGCCCTCGTGGCGCTGTTTCGTCCCGGCCCTTTGCAATCGGGAATGGTGGATGACTTCATCAACCGTAAGCATGGCCGCGCCGAGCTGGCTTGGCCGCACCCTGATTACCAGTTAGATTCATTGCAACCCGTTTTGGAGCCGACGTACGGCATCATCCTCTATCAAGAGCAGGTTATGCAGATCGCTCAGGTGATGGCAGGCTACACATTGGGCGGTGCGGATATGCTGCGTCGTGCGATGGGTAAGAAAAAGCCTGAAGAGATGGCGAAACAGCGGGCGATCTTCCTGGAAGGCTCTGAGAATAACGGCATCAATCGTGATCTAGCGGGTAACATCTTTGATCTTGTAGAGAAGTTTGCAGGCTACGGCTTTAACAAGTCTCACTCGGCTGCTTATGCATTGGTCTCTTACCAAACCGCGTGGCTGAAGAGGCATTACCCTGCGCCTTTCATGGCTGCGGTGATGTCTTCCGATATGCAAACTACCGAGAAGGTAGTCATCTTCATTGAAGAGTGCCGTAACATGGGTATTGCGCCCGTATCGCCTGATGTGTGTACGGGCGAGTACATGTTCACGGTGAATGATGCAGGCGAGATTGTTTATGGCCTTGGGGCTATCAAAGGTGTGGGTGAGGGTCCTATCGAAGCGATCGTAAAAGCACGCCAAGATGGCCAAGGTGATTTCCAGAGTTTGTTCGACTTTTGCGAACGTGTAGGGCCTAAAAACCTAAACAAACGTGTGTTGGAAGCGCTGGTGCGCTCTGGGGCTTTAGATAAGCTCGGTCCTGATCGCGCCACCTTGTGGGCAGCGATCAGTGATGCGTTGCTAGCCGCCAATCAGTCGGCTAAGAACCAAGACGCGGGTATGTTTGACCTCTTTGGTGAGGTAGAAGCTGAGGCGCCTCGTAACCCTTATGAGGATTACCGTAATGTCCGTCAGTGGTCGGACAAAGAGCGGCTCACCGGAGAGAAAGACACCTTAGGTCTTTACCTGACTGGCCACCCCATTGATGAATATGAGCAAGAGCTCAAGCATTTTGTGGGTAAAAAGATCGTGAACCTACAGCCTGCGCGTGGTCGGCAGCAGCGCTTCGCGGGGTTGATAGTGGATTTGCGTTTGAAGAAAACAAAACGCGGCGATTCGCTCTGCTTTTTGACGCTTGATGATCGCTCCAGCCGTATCGATGTGACCTTGTACGGTGAACTTTATGATCAATCGCGTGACTTAGCTACCAAAGATACGGTCGTGGTTGTCGAAGGTGAAGTGGCTCAAGATGACTATTCTGGCGGGCTTAAGGTGCGTTGCAGTAAGGTAATCAATATTGCTCAAGCGCGCGCCGCATATAGCCAAGGCGTGCAAGTAGCGGTTGACGAAGCTCAACTGAAAGGGCGTCGTTTTAATCAGTTTAAAGAAACGTTGGCCGCTCACAAAAACCCTGATGGAGTGCCGGTGTTGGTACGCTATCAAACCGCGACAGAGGCGGGTAACGTGCAGCTTGGTGATACTTGGCGCGTTGACGCAAATGATGATCTTCTCGTGGCATTGGCAGAGCAAGTAGGAACCGATAACGTCGCGGTTAAGTATTAAATCCGGCTGGTTATCAAAGCCTGCTCACGGTAGAATTCCGTGCCATTGTCAGAAAATAAATTAATGTTAGGGCGGATAGAATCGAATGAATCCGAATTATCTGGATTTTGAACAGCCGATTGCTGAGCTGGAAGCTAAGATTGAAGAACTTCGACTGGTCGGTGACGACACAGAGATCAACATTGGCGACGAGCTGAATACGCTGTTGGATAAGAGTAAATCCTTAACCAAGTCGATCTTTTCAAACCTATCTGATTGGCAGATCTCTCAACTATCTCGCCACCCTCAACGTCCGTATACACTCGATTACATCGAGCATATGTTTACTGACTTTGAAGAGTTACATGGCGACCGCCATTTCTCAGACGATGCTGCGATTGTTGGCGGTATTGCGCGTCTAGATGGCCGCCCAGTTATGGTGATTGGCCACCAGAAAGGACGTGAAGTTAAAGAGAAGGTACGCCGTAACTTTGGTATGCCTCGTCCAGAAGGTTACCGTAAGGCACTGCGCCTGATGGAGATGGCTGAACGTTTCAAAATGCCAATCCTGACGTTCATTGATACACCGGGGGCATATCCGGGTATTGACGCAGAAGAGCGTGGTCAGTCTGAAGCGATTGCCTTCAACCTGTTGAAAATGTCGCAACTACGCACACCGATTATCTCGACTGTTGTGGGTGAAGGCGGTTCTGGTGGTGCATTGGCCATTGGTGTCTGCGATGAGCTGATGATGCTGCAATACTCGACTTACTCAGTTATCTCGCCAGAGGGCTGTGCTTCTATCCTGTGGAAGAGTGCAGATCGAGCTTCTGATGCGGCGAAAGCGATGGGCATTACTTCACATCGTCTGCATGAACTGGGTCTTGTGGATAAGGTGGTTGAAGAGCCGCTGGGTGGCGCGCACCGTAACCCCGAGGCGCTCTGTGCTGCATTGAAAGAGCAGCTCAGCGCAACGCTAGAGCGTATGGAAGCACTGTCTGTTGAGGAACTGCTTGAGCGCCGTTACCAACGCTTGATGTCATACGGTATTTCCGAGGCATCATGACCTTTTCAGCACTGATCTCACCTCTGCGTGAGTTCTGTGTTGCATACCCCGCTCGGCGGCGTTTTATCGCCCTGAGCGGCGGCCTAGATTCGGTTGTGCTGCTCCATTTAGCTGCACAAGCATTTCCTGACGAACCTCTCTATGCGATTCATGTTAATCATGGTTTGCAGGTCGAAGCCGATCAATGGCAAGCGTTTTGCGAAAGGCTGTGTGCTCAGTTGAATGTGCAGCTGTTTATACATCGTGTAGTGCTCGCATCCTCCAGTGAGCAAGCCGCGCGAGACGCGCGTTATGACGTTTTTGCCTCACATCTTGAAAAGCATGATCAATTGCTATTGGCGCATCATCAGAATGATCAAGCGGAAACACTGCTGTTTCGATTGATGAGAGGTGCAGGTTTGCGTGGCTTGAGTGCTATGGCACCTCATCGAAGGCTAGGTGAAGCGTTATTGTTACGGCCATTGCTGGGGTATTCCCGCCAAACGCTTGAGGCGATTGCTCAGGAGCGAGGTTACGATTGGTGCGAAGACCCAAGCAATCGTAGCGACACGTATGCGCGAAACTATCTTCGTCATCAGATACTACCGCGTCTTTCTGCTCGTTGGTCTGCGGTTTCGCAGCTAGCGCATGTCACCGATCTGTTACGTGACGACCTCTACCTGCTCGAGAGCTATCTGGATGATGAGCTCGCTCGGGTGACCACGAGTGCGGAGCAACTAAATCTGGATCTGCTGGGTAACGTTCCTGAACCGCGCCAACGGCCTCTACTGCGCCATTGGATATACCGAGCAACGGGTGTGTTAATCAACGCCAAGGACTTAACAGACATCGCGCACATGTTTTTGGGCTCCAAAGGCGATGCGCAACCGCAGCGTCAATTGGCGGGCTGGGCATTGCGCCGTTACCGCCAGAACTTATACCTTTTACGCCCTGAAACGCCATCGCATATATCGCTACCTGTGTTTACTGAAGGCCAGTTTCAGTTGCCGCATGGTGAGCTTGAGGTGGCACGCTCAACCGATGGATTAGGTATTCGCAGCGCAGAAAACCTGACGTGGGCGCTTGCTGGAGAGGGGCGCTCATGTCGTCCAGCAGGAAGGCCTAATAAAACGCTAAAGAAGCTCTTTCAAGAAGCTGGAGTTCCACCATGGCAACGCCGGCATTGGCCGGTTCTCTTAGATGGCGAGCATGTTGCAGCAGTTGCGGGTATTTGCGTCTGTGACGGGTATCAGATCAGTGAGCAAGGAATCGTTGGATTTCAGATAAAATGGCAACCATTCTGATTGTCTCAGCAGCGCAATTTTGCTATCCTGTAGCCCCATCTTGATACAGTTTTTCCCTCTATTTTTTACAGCCAATACAGGTTCCACATGACGCGCTATATATTCGTCACAGGTGGTGTCGTGTCCTCTTTGGGCAAAGGCATCGCATCCGCCTCGCTTGCCGCCATTCTGGAAGCGCGCGGTCTTAAAGTTACAATGCTGAAGCTAGATCCGTATATCAACGTTGATCCGGGCACAATGAGCCCTTTCCAGCATGGTGAAGTTTTCGTTACGGAAGATGGCGCAGAGACTGACCTCGATTTAGGTCACTATGAGCGTTTCATCCGTACGACGATGACTAAGCGCAACAACTTTACAACGGGGCGTGTATACCAGCACGTACTAAGTAAAGAGCGCCGTGGTGACTACTTGGGTGGAACCGTTCAGGTTATTCCCCACATCACCGACGAAATTAAGCGTCGCGTTATTGAGGGAGCTGGCGATGCGGATGTGGCGTTGGTTGAGATCGGCGGTACCGTCGGTGATATTGAGTCACAACCTTTCCTTGAAGCGGTGCGTCAACTGAAAGCTGAACTGGGCTTTTCACGTGCGATGTTTATGCACTTAACGCTTGTGCCGTACATCGCAACCGCGGGTGAAATCAAAACGAAACCATCCCAGCACTCGGTAAAAGAGCTGCGCTCTATCGGTATTCAGCCAGATATTTTGGTATGCCGTTCTGAGCAAGCGATCCCGGATTCATCTCGTCGTAAGCTGTCATTGTTTACAAATGTAGAAGAGCGTGCCGTGATCTCAATGCCAGACGCTGACACCATCTACAACATTCCAAAAATGCTTTGCGACCAAGGGCTTGATGATATCGTCGTTGAGCGCTTCAACCTGGATGCTGCACCGGCAGATCTAGGTGAGTGGTCGGCTGTGGCTGATGCACACTTAAACCCTGAAGGTGAAGTGCGCATTGCCATGGTAGGTAAGTACATGGAACTACTTGATGCCTACAAGTCGCTGATCGAAGCGATCTCTCATGCGGGTATCAAGCTGCGCCGCAAAGTCAAGATTGAGTATATCGACTCCGAGCGTGTTGAGCGTGAGGGTGTTGAAATCCTTAAGGATATGTCGGCAATCCTAGTACCGGGTGGTTTTGGTGAGCGTGGTGTTGAGGGTAAGATCGCAGCAGTAAAGTACGCGCGTGAAAACAAGGTTCCTTACCTAGGCATCTGTTTAGGTATGCAAGTGGCGGTGATCGAATTTGCTCGCCACGTAGCAGGGCTGGAAAACGCGACATCTACAGAGTTTGATCAAAACTCTGCTCATCCAGTGATTGGCTTAATCACCGAGTGGACAACGTCTGAAGGTGGTGTTGAAACACGCGATGCGGCAACTGACTTGGGTGGAACCATGCGCTTAGGTGCGCAGGTATGCCACTTGGTAGAGGGCTCAAATGCTGCGCGTAGCTACGGTGCAACAGAGATTACAGAGCGTCACCGTCATCGCTATGAAGTGAATAACAATTACGTGCCACAACTGGAAGAGGCAGGATTATTGATCTCCGGTCGTTCTGTTGATGGTGAACTCGTTGAAGTGGTTGAAGTACCAGACCATCCTTGGTTTGTTGCGTGTCAGTTCCACCCTGAGTTCACATCGTCACCACGTGATGGTCACGGCTTGTTTACAGGTTTTATCGAAGCTGCGCTGGCTGAGCAAACACGCCGTCAGGGCTAGTCTAAGCCGGCATCGCTCACATTTGGTTTCAAGTATTATCGGTTCAGGACATATTGGAGAGAAAGAATGACGCAGATCGCTGATATTAAAGCGCGCGAAGTGTTGGATTCACGAGGTAACCCAACAGTAGAAGCTGATGTAATCCTAGCATCAGGTGTAATTGGTTCTGCTTGTGCACCGTCTGGTGCTTCAACAGGTTCTCGTGAAGCGCTAGAACTGCGCGATGGCGACAAAGCACGTTACCTAGGCAAAGGTGTTCAAAACGCAGTTGCTGGTGTTAACGGCGTTATTCGCGACGCCCTGAAAGGTATGGATGTAACTGACCAGCGTGCACTTGATAACAAGATGCTTGAGCTGGATGGTACTGAGAACAAAGAGAAGCTAGGTGCAAACGCGATCCTGGCTGTTTCTTTGGCAGCAGCGAAAGCGGCGGCAGTTGAGAAGGGTGTGCCTTTGTACGCGCACATCGCTGATATCAACGGCACATCTGGCCAGTTCTCTTTGCCTGTTCCGATGATGAATATCTTGAACGGTGGTGAGCACGCGGATAACAACGTTGATATCCAAGAGTTCATGGTTCAGCCGGTTAACTTTGATAAGTTCTCTGAAGGTTTGCGTTGTGGCGCTGAGATCTTCCATGCCCTCAAATCAGTGCTGAAGGCAAAAGGCCTAAATACTGCAGTGGGTGATGAAGGTGGTTTCGCACCAAACCTGGCTTCTAACGAAGAAGCGCTTGTAGTTATCAAAGAAGCGATCTCTAACGCTGGCTACGAGCTAGGTAAAGACGTGACTCTAGCTCTGGACTGTGCCGCTTCTGAGTTCTACAAAGACGGTAAGTACGACCTGTCTGGCGAAGGTAAAGTGTTTGATGCAGAAGGCTTCGGTGACTACCTAGCTAACTTGACTGAGAACTACCCGATCGTTTCTATCGAAGACGGTCTGGATGAGTCTGATTGGGATGGTTGGGCATACCTGACTAAGAAGATCGGCGATAAAGTCCAGTTGGTTGGTGACGACCTGTTCGTAACCAATACTAAAATTTTGGCACGTGGTATCGAGCAGAGCATCGGTAACTCCATCTTGATCAAGTTCAACCAGATCGGTTCTCTGTCTGAAACTCTGGACGCGATCAAAATGGCGAAAGATGCAGGCTTCACTGCAGTTATCTCTCACCGTTCTGGCGAGACAGAAGATACAACGATTGCCGACTTGGCTGTGGGTACTGCTGCTGGCCAAATCAAGACCGGTTCCCTATGCCGCTCTGACCGTGTAGCGAAGTACAACCGTTTGCTGCGCATCGAAGAAGAGCTAGGTGATGCTGCAATCTACAACGGCCTGTCCGAGATCAAAGGCCAAGGCTAATCGCTGTAGGTTAAAATATTTGTTATAAAAAGGGGGCTTGTCAGCCCCCTTTTTTGGCTCAGAGGTACACAGTGTTTCGTTGGATTCTGCTACTCTTATTGATCACTTTTGGCGCTTTGCAATATCGCCTGTGGTTTGGTGAAGCCAACTTGAAGGAGGTCTGGTCGCTTAAAGAGCAGATTCAAGATCAACTAAGAGAAAACGAGCGCTTACAGGCCCGCAACCGCCAATTAGAAGCTGAAGTAAACGATCTGCGCGATGGGCTCTCTGCATTAGAAGAGCGGGCGCGCAGTGGGCAAGGCATGATTAAAGAGGGGGAGACCTTTTATCAACTGGTCGAGCCTTTACCCGATAGTCGTAGTGAGTAGAGCATGGAACTGCCAACGCAGTATCAATATTTGTATGGTAAGCCGCAAGTAACGGCCAAAATTCGCCAGCAACCTGAAGATTTTCAGGTGACTGAGATTCCATCGTTTGAGCCAGAGGGCGACGGCGAGCACGTTTTTCTTTATATCCGCAAAGTGGGTGAGAATACAGACTGGGTTGCCAAGCAACTGGCCAACTTTTGCCAAGTCCCGGTTAAAGACGTGGGTTACGCCGGTAAAAAAGATCGTCATGCCGTCACTGAGCAATGGTTCAGTGTACGTGTTCCGCTAACGCGCGTTGTGACGTGGTCGTTATTTGAAACCGAAACCATTAAAGTGCTCAAGGCTGTGCGCCATCCGCGCAAGCTTCGTTTGGGATCGCTCGCGGGTAACCGTTTCACACTGCGGCTGCGCGATGTTAGCGATGCTGAGGCGTTTAAAGCCCGCCTTGAAAAAATTGTGGATGGGGTTCCAAACTACTTTGGTGAGCAGCGCTTTGGTTTTGAGGGTGGCAACCTACACAAGGGTTTAGCGTTGTTGAGCGGCGAGCTAAAAGAGCGTCAGCGTCACAAGAAAGGCCTGTATATCTCTGCGGTACGCTCTTGGGTGTTTAACCATGTGTTATCTCAGCGTATTACCGAGGGGTTATGGGCCAAGGTTGTGACGGGGGATGTCATGATGTTGGCAGGGACTCAGAGTATTTTCAGCGCAACTGATCCTGAGCTAAACGATCTGCAAAATCGCCTAGATAGCTTTGATATCCACCTTTCCGGCCCGCTTTGGGGGCGCGGGGCATCAGGCGCAGCAGATGAGTCGTTATTGTTTGAGCAGCGTACCCTTGATCCATGGGAGAGTGTTTGCGAGCGTCTGGAGCACGTTGGGTTGCGCCAAGAGCGCCGCGCACTGCGGTTAGTTCCAGAGCACCTGAGCTTTGAGCAAGAAGCATCGGGTTGCTGGTTGGTGAGCTTTGAACTTCCCGCTGGTGCGTTTGCAACCAGCGTGTTACGTGAATTGTGTGTAGTAGGGCAGGAGTCGAACTGAAGCCTTATGAAGAATATTCTAATCTCTAATGATGATGGCGTTTTTGCACCGGGTATTGAGGCTTTAGCCGCTACTTTGGCAAGCGTTGCCGCCGTGCAAGTCGTTGCACCTGACCGCAATCGCAGTGGCGCGAGCAATGCGCTGACGCTAGACCGCCCTGTGGAGGCACATCATCATACCAATGGTTTTGTGAGTTTAACGGGCACGCCAACCGATTGTGTCCACATGGGCGTGGCTGGGCTGTTTAGTGATGTACCGGATATTGTGATCTCGGGTATCAATGCCGGCGCGAACATGGGCGATGATGTGATCTATTCCGGCACCGTCGCAGCGGCTATGGAGGGGCGTGGTATGCGCTTGCCTCCGATCGCTGTATCGCTAGCGGGGAGCCATCCACAACACTACGATACTGCGGCGCAAATCGTTGCTGATCTTTTGTCGCACATCGATTCGTTGCCGCTCCCGCGCAGGGCTCTGTTGAATATTAATGTACCCGATCTGCCGTTAAGTGATATCAAAGGAATACATGTCACTCGTTTAGGGCATCGAGCAGCAGCCGGTAAACCGGTGGCGGCGGCTGACCCGCGCGGTAAAGTGCGTTACTGGGTGGCTGGTGCCGGAGATGCTGTGGATAAAGCACCTGGAACTGATTTTTATGCGATCGAGCAAGGTTTTGTTTCTATTACACCGATCCATATCGATATGACGCTCAATAGTGCAATGGATGATGTCGCCCAATGGTTGGAGGCTGTGTTATGAGCGACCTCACACTTCAAGGAATTGGGATGACGTCCCAGCGAACACGTGACCGATTAGTGGCGCGTTTACAGCAGCAAGG
This sequence comes from Neptunomonas marina, assembly GCF_004005935.1. GTDB lineage: Bacteria > Pseudomonadota > Gammaproteobacteria > Pseudomonadales > Balneatricaceae > Neptunomonas > Neptunomonas marina. The sequence goes on from NZ_SACQ01000005.1 coordinate 38,597, forward strand.
CATCTCCAACGAAGCGGTGCTGGATGTGATCGGCGCAACGCCGCGCCATATTTTTGTCGATGAGGCGCTGGCGCATAAAGCTTATGAAGATACTGCGCTCCCTATAGGTTTCAACCAGACGATCTCCCAGCCCTATATCGTTGCGAAGATGACAGAGGAATTACTTGCCTCTGGCCCGTTGGAAAAGGTACTCGAGGTGGGGACGGGCTCAGGGTATCAGACCGCTGTGTTATCGCTATTAGTTGAGCGAGTCTACTCAGTCGAGCGGATTAAGCCCTTGCAACAAAAAGCCAGCACCCGGTTTAAGCAGTTGGGCCTGCGTAATATCACGCTGCAGCATACTGATGGCGGGATGGGCTTAACATCTCACGCCCCTTACGATGGCATTATTGTGACAGCCGCTCCTGACGCCGTTCCAGCGGAGCTATACGCGCAACTGGCCATTGGTGGGGTCATGATTATACCTGTTGGTGGCGAGCAGCAAGAGTTGTTGCGCATTACGCGTATAGACGAGTCCCGTTATGATGAAGTGCGTATTGAAACAGTGAAGTTTGTCCCACTTTTGAGTGGCACAATTAGTTAGGAGAAGCTTTTGGAACAGAAGCAGCGCTCGATGCGGTCTTATTTGAGCATCGGTGGTAAAGGGATGATGATGGGAGCCGCTGATGCGGTACCGGGCGTATCCGGGGGAACTGTCGCGTTTATTACTGGCATTTACGAGGAGCTAATCCACTCCTTACGCCAAGTCGACCTGAGTGCGGCGAAGATCTTATTCAGTGACGGCCCTAAGGCGTTTTGGGCGCACATTAATGGCAGCTTCCTGTTAGCTCTGGTGGGCGGGATTATTTTCAGTCTGGCAAGCTTTGCGCATCTTATTGTTTATCTACTCGACACCTACCCAGAGATGCTTTGGTCTTTCTTTTTCGGACTGATCTTGGCGTCGACATGGAGTGTGATGCGCCATATCCCCCGCTGGGATATGAATACGCTCTCCTTCTTTATTCTAGGTACGCTAAGTGCTTATGTGGTCACCTCTATCAGTCCGACGCAAATTGAAGCGACCTCCTTGATGATCTTTCTCGCAGGCTCCATCGCTATTTGTGCGATGATACTTCCGGGTATATCTGGAAGTTTTATTTTGCTGATTATGGGGCTATATGGGCCTATTTTAGGCGCCGTTAAATCTTTTGACCTGCCCGTCATTCTCTTGTTTATGTCGGGGTGTGTGGTAGGGCTGCTAAGCTTTGTCCGTGTGCTAGATTGGCTGTTCTCGAACTACAAGGCGCTGACGCTTGCTGTATTGTCTGGTTTCTTGCTGGGGTCATTGAATAAGGTGTGGCCGTGGAAATACACGACGGCGTATACGGTTGACCGGCATGGCAAGGAAGTTCCTTTAGTGCAAGATAATATCTCGCCGTTTGCATATGAGGCGCTCACTGGGCAAAACTCCTTTATGGTGGCATCGCTGGTGCTGCTGATAGTCGGAATGGCACTGGTGCTGTTGCTGGATTCACGAGATACGCAAAGCGGCTAGTGTCTTCATGGGTCGAGCTAGATACGGATTAGTCTACGTTGCACTTCTTTCTGCCCTAGCTCTGCTTGGGGGGTGTTCCTCTGGTTACGCCCCTGTCTCTGACCGCTCTATTTCACAAAGCCGTAATGTCGAAATTGTAAGATCTCAACGTGATAGATCGAGTTCGGCAAAAACATATCAAGTGAAGCGTGGCGATACGCTTTATTCAATTGCGTGGCGTTATGGAAAGGATTATCGCACGCTCGCTAAAATCAACGGCATTGGTAAAAGTTATCGTATCTATTCTGGACAAGTAATTCGTTTAGAGCCGCAATCTACATCTTCAATTAAGCCAATATTAAGCAAATCTAATGTTAAGGTGGAAAAGGCTGAAGCGGATGGTGTTTTAGTGCCAGTAAATCAAAATAGCCGTTTTGATGATCCACCAGCAGGTGATAATCCACCTAACAAAGCCGTTAAAACTGAAACGGTAAATGTCAGTAAGCCCGCGGAAGTAAAGCCGCGTGCGGTCTCTGTAAAAAAACAAAATGCCGGAAAAATTACTTGGAAATGGCCCGCAAAAGGCCGAGTCCTCAGTGGGTTTTCTAACAAAGGGAGCCGTAATCGTGGCGTTAATATTGCCGGAAAACGCGGTGATCCGGTTTATGCAGCGGCGTCAGGAAAAGTTGTTTATGCGGGAAGCGGACTACTGGGTTATGGAAAATTGATCATAATCAACCATAACCAAGAATACTTGAGCGCATATGCACATAACAGTCGCATATTAGTAACAGAGAATGATAATGTTAACGTGGGAGATAAAGTTGCCGAAATAGGTAGGAGCGGTACAACACGGAATATGCTCCATTTTGAAATACGTAAGGATGGTAAACCTGTTAATCCGCTAAAGTTTTTGCCGAAACGGTAGATAAAGAAAATTATAATTAAAGCGACGTAAGGTGATGACAGTGATGACTAATATCGAAAAGAAAGACGTTGAAAGTGGTGAGGACTTACCGCTGGAGTCAGTAGATCAGGAGTTGTCAAACGAGCATCTGGAAGCTGAGTCACAGGACGACGATACCCCCGAGTTTTTAAACAGTGGTAGAGGCCGTGGAAGTCTGGCACATAAAGACTTGATGAACGCCAAGTCTTTAGATGCAACACAGCTCTATTTAAATGAGATTGGCTTCTCTCCATTATTGACTGCCGAAGAGGAGGTTTATTTTTCTCGCTTGGCACTGAAAGGAGATGAGAAAGCCCGCAAGCGTATGATCGAGAGTAACCTGCGCTTGGTTGTTAAAATATCCCGCCGCTACATTAATCGAGGTCTGTCGCTACTCGATCTTATTGAAGAGGGAAATTTAGGGCTCATTCGTGCTGTAGAGAAGTTTGACCCTGAACGCGGTTTCCGTTTCTCAACATACGCTACATGGTGGATCCGCCAAACGATAGAGCGCGCCATCATGAACCAAACGCGCACGATTCGTTTGCCTATCCACGTTGTCAAAGAGCTCAATGTCTACCTACGTGCTGCTCGAGAGCTGTCGCAAAAGCTTGATCATGAGCCAACCGCAGAAGAGATTGCAGCGCTGGTGGATAAGCCCGTTGAGAATGTGCAGAAATTGCTCGGTCTCAATGAGCGTGTGGCATCGATTGATATGCCAATGGGTGACTCTGACAAGCCAGTTATCGAAACAATAGCCGATAAAGAAACCTCTGATCCCGGTGTCTTGCTGCAAAACACTAATATCAGTGGCAACTTGAATAAGTGGCTAGATATGCTGCCTGAGAAGCACTCTGAAGTACTATCGCGCCGGTTTGGTTTGCGTGGCTATGAGATGAGCACGCTTGAAGAGGTCGGCAATGAGATTGGCCTCACGCGTGAACGTGTCCGTCAAATTCAAGTTGAGGCGCTACGTAAGTTGCGCGAGATCGTTGAGAAAAACGGCCTTTCTGGCGAAGATCTGTTGCGCTAAAAGACCGCTTACTTGATCAAAAAGGCGAGCTTACCGAGCTCGCCTTTTTTGTTCTCCGCATCTGGCATGGGCGCTTTACGCTCACTAATGTTTGGCCAGCGCTCTGCCAACTGCGCATTCAGATCGATAAAGATCTGCTGATCTTCTGGAATCTCATCATCTAGATAGATCGCTTCAGCTGGACATTCGGGTTCACATAGGCCGCAATCGATGCACTCATCAGGGTGAATCACCAGAAAGTTCTCACCCTCATAAAAGCAGTCGACTGGACACACCTCAACACAATCGGTGTATTTACACAGAATGCAGTTTTGCGTCACCACATACGTCATGGCTGGTCCTCCCCGTTGGGGTTAGCTACAAACGTTCTTTCAACGAATATAGCACTTCTAACGCTTCGCGGGGGGATAAGCTGTCAGGATCAATAGACGCCAATGTGTCGATCACAGGGTGAGGCGTTGTGTTGAAAAGGTCATTCTGCAAAGGAGGAGCCGGTGGTGCTTGATGTACGGTCACGGCTTCCTGCTCTAGCTGGACGAGCTTCTCTTGTGCGGTTGTGATTACATGCGACGGTACACCAGCCAGTTTAGCGACCTGTAAACCGTAGCTTTGGCTAGCTGGGCCATCTTGCACTTCGTGCATAAACACGATCGCATCATTGTGTTCAAGGGCTGTGAGGTGAGCATTAAAAACCCCTGCTTGCTGCTCAGGTAGCGCTGTAAGCTCGAAGTAGTGCGTTGCAAAGAGCGTAAACGCTTTGACTTGGCTCGCAAGGTGCTCGGCGGCAGACCATGCCAAAGAGAGTCCATCGAAGGTGCTTGTGCCGCGCCCTACCTCGTCCATCAACACCAAACTCTGTTCGGTGGCGTTGTGCAAAATATTGGCGGTTTCCGTCATCTCAACCATAAAGGTGGAGCGCCCACCTGCTAGGTCGTCGGAGGATCCCATTCGCGTGAAGATTCGATCCAAGATACCGATCTCTGCCGCTTGTGCAGGTACATAGCTACCAATATGAGCTAACAAGGCGATGAGCGCAGCTTGGCGCATATAGGTTGATTTACCGCCCATGTTCGGGCCAGTAATGATCAGCATTCTTCGTTCGGGATCTAAGATGAGATCATTGGCAACAAAGGGTTTATCGGTCACCGCTTCAACAACAGGATGGCGTCCTTGAGTGATGTGTATCTGTGGCGATGTGTGTAAGGTGGGTGCACAGAAGTTCAGGGTATGCGCGCGCTCCGCTAAGTTTGCCAACGTGTCTAGCTCGGCCAAGGCATTGGCTGAGTCTTGTAAGGCTGGTAAGTATGTTTGTAGCTGGGCAATCAGCGCATCATAAAGGTGTTTTTCACGTGCGAGTGCACGGCTTTTCGCGCTGAGCGCTTTATCTTCAAACGCTTTTAGCTCCGGCGTAATAAAGCGCTCGGCATTCTTTAGTGTCTGTCGGCGTATGTACTCCGCTGGTGCTTCAGCGGCTTGCAGTTTGCTGATCTCGATAAAGTAGCCATGTACGCGGTTATAGCCCACCTTTAGGGTGGATATGCCGGTACGTTCGCGCTCTCGAACTTCCATCTGTACCAGAAACTCGCCCGCATTCTCGCTCATATTACGCAGCTCATCGAGCTCGTCGTCGTAGCCTTCTGCAATAACGCCGCCGTCACGAATCACCACCGGTGGGTTATCCTTAATCGCGCGTTGTAACAGTGCTGCTTGGTCAGGAAACTCGCTGATCAGGTGGCTTAGCTGTTGAACTGCTGGGGGCTGTTGCTCTTTTTGCAGCAGCGTTTGCAGTATTGGTAGCTCTGCTAATGCATTACGCAATCGTTCGAGGTCGCGGGGGCGTGCGCTGCCTAAGCCCACTCGCGTGAGGATCCGCTCAATATCGCCGATACGCTGCAAAGGTTCGGCAAGCGCTTCATATAGATAGTCTTGTTGCAACCACTGAATAGCGGCTTGGCGGGCCGTCAATATTTTGAGGTCGCGCAGTGGGTTATTGAGCCAGCGCGTTAACATACGGCTGCCCATGGGGGTTGCTGTGCGGTCGAGTACACTGGCCAGCGTGTTTTCTTTACTGCCGGCGAGGTTCTGATCGATCTCAAGATTACGCCGTGTTGCCGCGTCTAAGATAACGGTTTCGCTACGTTGCTCAACCTGAAGGCGGCGAATATGCGGCAGTGCTGAGCGCTGAGTATCTTTAGCATACTGCAGTAGGCAGCCCGCAGCGCCGATAGCGCAATGTAGATCGGCACAGCCAAAGCCACTTAAATCTTTTGTGTCAAATTGCTGGCAAAGTAGGCGCTCTGCGGTATCGAACTCAAAGTGCCAAGGCGCTTGTGGCCGTGTACCTTGCCGCTCTTTAATCAGGTGAGCGATCGGTTGATCATCGTTGTATAAAATCTCCGCCGGTTTAAGACGCTCGATCTCTGCTAAAAGAGCCTCCTCTCCTTCCACCTCGAGCAACGCAAAACGGCCAATACTGATATCCATAATCGCCAGCCCCATCGTTTGGTCACGCTGATCGAGTGCAAGAATAATGTTGTCTCGTGAGGCATCCAGAAAAGCCTCATCGCTTAACGTGCCTGGCGTTACAATGCGTGCAACACGGCGCTCAACAGGCCCTTTGCTGGTGGCGGGGTCGCCAAACTGCTCACAGATCACCACCGACTCGCCGGCACGCACGATTTTGCCAATATAGGCTTCTGCTGCGTGATAGGGGATGCCAGCCATGGGAATCGGTTCCCCGCCTGACTTACCGCGGGCAGTCAGCGAGATATCCAAGAGTTGAGCGGCTTTTTTCGCATCATCATAAAACAGCTCGTAAAAGTCGCCCATACGATAAAAAACCAGCTGATCTGGGTACTCCACCTTGATTTTGAAGTACTGCTGCATCATCGGTGTATGTTCGGATTTTTGAGCGGTTTTGCTTGGCTTTTTGGTCATGATCTCTTTTGCTATCTGAGGTAACAGGCAGGCTCGATTAATACTTTTAATACCGCCTCCAACCAGTTGTACACGCATGTGATGCAACCTAATGGATGCGGCGAAAGCAAGCCGAACAGACTAACAAATCAGCCCCAAAATCGCTAATACCAAGAGCACTCTGGTGGTAATTTCAACGGGCAGTTTCCTCAAGATCACTCAGCCGTGGGCCATGGGATTCGGTGATCCTTACTAAGACAAGAGATTAAGAGGCTCAAGGTCGTCAGATCGACGACAAAGCGCCTAATAAACGTCAAGATGACGCTATTTATCGGCTATTGATCAGGAGAAACTGAAGACCCTATTTCAATCTGAGCGAGCCAGAGATGACAACACATGATAAGAAAAGCTTGATCGCCGCTTTAGGTGGATTACTGCTAGGTGCCACGGTACAGGCTAACGCCGAGACGATTCGCATTGCTATTGATGGTTCCTACGCGCCTTTTGCGGTGGTGGATAACGAGGGACAACTACAAGGCTTTGATGTAGATATCGCCAACGCCCTTTGTGAGCAGATGCAGGCGGACTGTGAGATCGTATCTCAACCGTGGGAAGGCATTATCAGCGGTTTAAAGGTGAAAAAGTTTGATGCCATTGTCTCCTCTATCTCGGTGACAGAAGAGCGCGCTCGGGCGGTCGATTTTTCATCCCACTATTACTCCAATGTACTGACCCTATTAGGCGCTAAGTCGCTGCAATTAGGAGCATTGCCGAGGCGATGTATGGCAGGGATGTGGGAGCTTATCGCTCTACGGTCTCTAGCCAATACCTAGAGGACAACTTTGCCGATAAGGTGAATATCAAGCTTTATGACAATCAGGAAAATGCCTATCTCGATTTAACCGCGGGCCGTATCGATTTGTTAGTCTCGGATAAATTCCCTGCTTGGAATTGGTTGCAGAGCAAAGAGGCGCAGGGTTTTGAGTTCAAAGGGGACGATATCGATATTCAAGACAAGGTTGCCGTGGCGGTGCGCAAAGGATCAAAGCTCAAAGAGGCGTTTAGCAAGGCGATAGCCGAGATTGTTGCCAATGGGCGCTATCAAGAGATCAACCAACGCTACTTCCCCTTTAGCATCTACTAGGAGCTGTGATGAAGTACCAAGGTGTGTCGGCGCTAGGGGTGCCACTGGATTTTAACTCTTCCCATTTGCGAGGGCCTGCAGAGGCTCCCCCCATTATTCGTCGTGTACTTAATAATGGCTCGGCTAATTTAACGTCTGAGTTAGGGCTGAATATCGGCCGCGATTCGCGCCTTCAGACGTTAGACGACCTTTGTTGGCAGAATGAGGCAGCCGCGTTTGATGCCATCAGTCAGGCCGCCCATGATTGTTATGCTCAAGGGCGCAAACTGCTGACGCTAGGCGGCGATCACTCGATCAGTTATCCGCTTATTAAGGGGCTACAGGCAGCGGGGCACCAAAATATAACGATCTTGCACTTTGATGCCCACCCAGACCTCTATGACGAGCTGTTGGGCAACCGTTACTCTCACGCGTGTCCGTTTGCTCGCATTATGGAAGCAGGATTGGCTGATCGTTTGATTCAAGTGGGTATTCGTACGCTAAACCAGCACCAGCGCGAACAAGCAGAGCGCTTTGGGGTGGAGATTCACGATATGCCCTCGTTAGTCTCTGGGCTACCTCAGTTGGATATTCAAGGGCCGGTGTATATCTCGATCGACCTAGATGCGCTGGACCCAGCTTTTGCTCCGGGGGTGTCTCATCATGAGCCCGGAGGGCTCTCGGTACGTGACATACTTAGTTTGCTGCAACAGCTGAAAGGACCAGTCATTGGTGCGGATTTGGTTGAGTACAATCCACGGCGTGATCTTAACGAAATGACAGCGATGGTATGTGCAAAGCTATACAAAGAGCTGGCGGGGCTATTGCTTAGAGACTGTGCCTAGCGCTTTTAGACCTCGCGGCGGAAAAATTCTCTAAGTACTATTGCCGATTCAGTGCTCTCAACCCCATTGAGCGCACTGACCTTCTCGATGACCCAATCCAATTCAGCCGTATCCTGAGTTCTTACCTCAAGCATGATATCGAAGCTGCCACTGATGGTTTCGCAAGCGTAAACTTGGCTAAAGCTTCCCAGCTGACGCAACACCGCTTGCTGTTGCGGTGCCTTAACAGTTATCGCGACGCGGCTTAGCAAGGCTGGGCGCTGCAACTGTGTGTTATCTAAGCGCACGTTATAGCCCTGAATAATGCCTTTTTGCTCTAGGCGCTTAATACGCTCATTGACCGTCGTACGAGCCAGATGCACTGCACGAGCGATCTCCGATGCAGGTATGCGGGCGTTTTCAGCCAGTAGTGAGAGGATCTTTTGGTCTTTGCTGTCCAATTACGTTCGTTCCAGCGCTGAGCTAAACAGAAGGCGCTCGGCTAGACCGGCGCCGCTTGGCTTACCATAAACCAAGTTGAGATTGAGCGCATCCACACTTCGAGCCTCCCCATTCGGAGCGGCTCGAAGTGGCGATATCGCCATCTCCTTAGGCGGCGCTCATAAAATGAAAAAGCGCTTTGACCTTGGCCAAGTTGTGCCGCTCTCTGAGGGGTTGCAGGCCACAATGATGGCGTTAGAGGGCGAGATAGCTTAATGCAATACGCATGTTATCTTCTTTTACGTTTCTATAAACGAGGCACCCATTAGCGAGGTATAAACAAGCTGATGGTCTGATCTAGTGATCTGATTGACGATATGGCGCCAGAAGCACTATAAAGTAGTCAGAGCTGGGGCTGGAAGGTTGATTCTGGCCTCAGGTGCTAGCACTTTACTAAAGCAAAGAGATAAGAGGATAACATGCTGAATCTTGCAGATCAGGTGGGTAAAGAGCTGATGGCTCGCGGAGCAAAACTGGCTACTGCGGAGTCGTGTACAGGAGGATGGGTAGCAAAGGCGGTAACCGAAGTTCCCGGCAGCTCAGCTTGGTTTGATTGCGGCTTCGTTAGCTACTCGAATACCGCTAAGCAGCGCATGCTCGGTGTTGATCCGCAGGTGTTAGAGCAAAGTGGTGCTGTTAGCGAAGCTGTGGTGGCACAAATGGCGGAAGGTGCCGTAGCGAACAGTGATGCTCATATCGCGGTAGCGATCAGCGGTGTTGCTGGCCCCACTGGTGGTTCTGATGAGAAACCTGTCGGTACAGTGTGGTTTGCGTGGGCGATTCAAGGCCATCCAACGGTTACTTGTTTGAGTTATTTTAACGGCGATCGGACCTCCGTTCGTGAGCAAGCGGTCGAGCAGGCGCTAGAGGGTGTTTTGGCATATATCCCTAAATAATCTGCTTGCATTCGAATTGGTATCTGCAATAATACTGTCCATCTATACAGTATTTGTCACCTCAGACTCAAAGGGTTGGAAATGGACGATAACAGAAAGAAAGCGCTTGATGCCGCTTTAAGCCAGATTGAGCGTCAATTCGGTAAAGGCGCTGTTATGCGCATGGGCGATCAGCCGCGTGAAGCGATCCCATCTGTATCGACGGGCTCGCTAGGCCTAGATATTGCGCTGGGTATTGGCGGTCTGCCATTCGGTCGTATTGTCGAAATTTACGGCCCTGAGTCTTCAGGTAAAACAACGCTAACACTGCAAGTTATCGCAGAAGCGCAGCGTGAAGGTAAGACATGTGCATTTGTCGATGCGGAGCACGCGTTAGACCCTAACTACGCAGAGAAGCTCGGGGTAGACGTGGACAGCTTGCTGGTATCCCAACCAGATACAGGCGAGCAGGCGCTTGAAATTACCGACATGCTGGTTCGCTCTAACGCTATTGATGTCATTATCGTTGACTCTGTGGCAGCGTTGACACCTAAGGCCGAGATCGAAGGTGAGATGGGTGACTCTCATGTGGGCTTGCAGGCGCGTTTAATGTCGCAAGCGCTACGTAAGCTCACAGGTAACGTTAAACAATCTAACTGCTTGTTGGTTTTCATCAACCAAATCCGTATGAAGATTGGTGTGATGTTTGGCTCACCTGAAACAACAACGGGTGGTAACGCGCTGAAGTTCTACGCCTCGGTTCGTTTGGATATCCGCCGTATCGGTTCTGTTAAACAGGGCGATGAGATCGTCGGTAACGAAACACGGGTGAAAGTTGTTAAGAACAAAGTGTCGCCGCCCTTTAAGCAGGCTGAATTTCAAATCATGTATGGTAAGGGTATTTACCGTATGGGTGAGGTTATCGACCTCGGTGTTCAGCATGGGCTGGTGGATAAGTCGGGTGCTTGGTACGCCTACAACGGCGATAAAATTGGCCAAGGTAAAGCCAATGCTTCACGCTACTTAGAAGAGCACCCAGAGGCAGCGCAAGCGATTGAAGGGGCGCTGCGTGAGAAGTTGCTGGGTTTGCCAACAGCTGCTACAGAAGATGAGGCGTCTGATGCGCCACAGCTTGACCTATAAGAGTTCCCCAAAGAGCGGCGTTAGTGCTGCTCTCATATTAGTCGGGCCGCATTGCGGCCCTTTTTGCGTTTAAAGGTTTGTCTTTTGAAATACCTTGAGTCTGAAAGTGAGCTACGTAAAGCGCTTATTGCACTGCTATCTCGCCGTGAATATAGCCGCGCTGAAATTGAGCATAAATACAGCAATCGCTGCGATGCAAAGTTATTGGCAGCGGTATTAGATGACTTTCATGAGGCGGGTTATCAAAGTGACCAGCGCTGTGCAGGCATGATTGTCCGCAGCAAAGCGCAACAAGGGTATGGCAAAATGCGTGTGTTACAGGACGCACGCCGGCGTGGAGTCTCTGATGACCTTATCGAAGACGCGCTTCGTGAGGAGGCGATCGATTGGTTCGAAAATGCACGTCGTGTTTATCGTAGTAAGTTTGGTATGCCCTTAAAGGATTACGATAGAAAAAGTTACGAAAAGCGGATGCGTTTTATGTTGTCTAGAGGCTTTTCTTTTGAAGAAATTAAATTCGCCACAGAATTTACTGATGAAGAGTGCTAATAGCTAACAAAATACTCACCAACCGTCCTCCCTTAGTCCATTAAAACTCGAACAATTTTTAACCGCGATATATACTAGGTCGCCATTTTGCTCGGCGTTTGAGTATCACCGCCTTGCAGAGCAAGTTTTATTAGGCATGTAACCATCCAGCGGAACGAACAATTCATATGAAATACATGACAAGTGCCGAAATTCGTCAGGCTTTCCTGAGTTATTTCCAAGAACAGGGCCATGAGGTTGTAGCGTCTAGCTCCCTTATTCCGGCAAATGATCCAACGTTGATGTTCACCAACGCCGGGATGGTGCAATTTAAAGATGTGTTCCTTGGCACCGATAAACGTAATTATAACCGTGCTACTACATCTCAGCGTTGTGTACGTGCTGGCGGTAAGCACAATGATCTCGAAAACGTAGGTTATACGGCGCGTCACCATACATTCTTTGAGATGCTGGGTAACTTCAGCTTTGGTGACTACTTCAAGCCAGAGGCGATTCGTTTTGCATGGACCTTCTTAACTGAGGTGCTTGGTCTCCCAAAAGAGCGTCTTTGGGTTACGGTTCACCACTCTGATGAGGAAGCTGAGCGTATCTGGAAAGAGGAAATCGGTGTAGATCCCGAGCGTTTCTCGAAACTAGATGAAGATAACTTCTGGTCAATGGGTGAAACTGGCCCCTGTGGTCCTTGTACTGAGATCTTCTTCGACCACGGAGCTGATGTATGGGGTGGCCCTCCAGGATCACCAGAAGAGGACGGCGATCGCTACATTGAGATCTGGAACGTGGTCTTTATGCAGTATAACCGTGATGCAGAAGGCAACATGACTCCGTTACCAAAGCCATCGGTTGATACCGGTATGGGCTTGGAGCGTATCGCTGCAGTGATGCAAAACGTGCATTCCAACTATGAAATCGACCTCTTCCAAAACCTTCTCAAGGCGACAGCGCAAGCGGTGGGTAACGATGATACGAGTAACAAATCGTTACGTGTAATCGCTGACCACATCCGCTCCTGTGCATTTTTGATCATCGACGGTGTCGTGCCTTCGAATGAAGGTGCAGGTTACGTATTACGCCGGATTATCCGCCGCGCGGTACGTCATGGTAACAAGATGGGAGCTAACGGCCCATTCTTCCACAAGTTAGTAAAAGCACTGGCCGATGAGATGGGTGCTGCTTATCCAGAGCTTATTTCGCAGCAGGCACGTGTTGAGAACGTGTTGCTGAAAGAGGAAGAGCAGTTCGCCAAAACGCTAGATCACGGAATGCGTATTCTGCAGGAAGCCATTGATGGGTTAGAGGGTACGGTGATTCCAGGTGAAACAGTATTTAAGTTATACGACACCTACGGCTTCCCGGCAGACCTCACAGCCGACGTGGCGCGTGAGCACGAGCTGACGCTAGATATGGAGGGCTTCGAGCGCGAAATGGAGGCGCAGCGTGCGCGAGCTCGTGCTGCTGGTAAGTTCTCTGTTGATTATAACGATGCCATCCAGTTAGACGGTGAGACCCTCTTCACAGGTTACGAAGCACTGCATGGCGATGCTGCAAAAGTTGTTGCGCTGATCAAAGGCGGTGAAGAAGTCGGTAACTTGAATGCGGGTGATGATGGTTTAGTCGTACTGGATAACACCCCCTTCTATGCCGAGTCAGGTGGTCAGGTCGGGGATACTGGAACGCTGCAAAACGGCTCCATGAGCGCTCAGGTGACGGACTGTACAAAGGAAGGTAAGAATAACCTCCATCATGTTCACATTGAGTCTGGCTCGATCGCTGTGGGTGACAGCGTTGCTGTTCAAGTGGATGAGGCACGCCGTCATGCGATCGCTTTGAACCACTCCGCGACGCACCTACTCCATGAAGCACTGCGCGTCGTTCTAGGCGACCATGTTCAGCAGAAAGGCTCCTTGAATGATGACAAGCGTTTGCGCTTTGACTTCTCTCACTTTGAAGCTGTGACACGTGAGCAGCTCGCTGAAGTTGAACAACTGGTAAATGATCAGATTCGCCAAAACTCCCCTGTAGTCACTGAAGTCATGGGAATCGACGCGGCGAAAGAGAAGGGCGCTCAGGCTCTGTTCGGCGAGAAATACGATGATGAAGTTCGTGTTTTGACCATGGGCGATGGTTTCTCGATTGAACTATGTGGTGGCACGCACGCTGAGCGTACCGGCGACATCGGCTTGCTGACGATTGTATCTGAAGGCGGTATTGCATCAGGTGTACGTCGGGTAGAAGCTGTGACCGGCGCGGCTGCATTAGCACACTTTGCTCAGGTTCAAGCGGAGCTCGAGGCAAAACTGAACGATCAGCAGGCAAAAGGCCGTCAGCTAGAAAAAGAGATTGAACAGCTTAAAGGCCAGTTAGCTGCCGCAAAAGGCGCTGATCTGTTGGGGCAGGCTGTTGAGGTTAATGGTATCAAATTGCTAGCAGCCCAGCTTGATGGCGTGGAACCTAAAGCGTTGCGCGACACGATTGATCAGCTCAAAAACAAGCTTGGCTCTGGTGTTGTTGTGTTGGCGACTGAAGCCGAAGGTAAGATCAGTTTGGCAGCAGGCGTAACTAAAGACCTAACAGGCCGTGTTAAAGCGGGCGATATTGTGCGTGATTTGACGGGAAAGATCGGCGGTAAAGGCGGTGGTCGTCCTGATTTTTCGCAAGGTGGCGGTACCGATAGCGCAGCGCTAGCGGGTGCTTTGGAAAGTGTTAAAGAGATCGTTGCAAATAGTTAGCGGTAATAGGGCTGGCTGAGCCAGCCGATGGAGACAAAAAGACAAATGGCTCTGTATGTACAGAAGTATGGTGGAACATCCGTTGGGTCTGTCGAGCGCATAGAGGCGGTCGCTGATAAACTCAAAAAGTTCAAAGACCAAGGGCATGACTTGGTCGTTGCGGTTTCGGCCATGAGCGGCGAGACCAATCGCCTGATTTCGTTAGCGAAAGAGGTTCAAGAGACGCCGAGTCCTCGCGAAATGGACGTGCTTGTCTCAACAGGTGAGCAAGTGACCATTGCGCTATTGTGTATGGCGCTGGAAAAACGAGGCATTCCTGCGCGTTCTTACACGGGCTCTCAAGTACGAATCTTGACGGATAGTGCGCATACTAAAGCACGAATTCAAGATATTGATGTCGAACGTATTCAAGGCGACTTAGCGCAAGGGCGCGTCGTCGTAGTGGCGGGTTTCCAAGGCGCGGATGCTGAGGGGAATATCACTACGTTAGGCCGTGGTGGCTCGGATACGACAGGCGTTGCGCTTGCTGCAGCGTTGAAAGCGGATGAGTGCCAGATCTACACCGATGTTGATGGTGTATACACGACCGACCCGCGTGTCGTTGAAGGTGCATGTCGTTTAGAGCGCATCACTTTTGAAGAGATGCTTGAGATGGCAAGCTTGGGGTCAAAAATTTTGCAAATTCGCTCTGTCGAGTTTGCGGGCAAATACAAAGTGCCACTGCGTGTCTTATCAAGCTTTGAAGAAGGCCCAGGAACGCTGATTACGATAGAGGAAGAAGAAACAGTGGAAAAACCAGTTATTTCCGGTATTGCATTTAACCGTGATGAAGCAAAGCTAACGGTGTTGGGTGTTCCTGATATTCCGGGTGTTGCCTCTAAAATTTTAGTACCGGTCAGTGATGCGAATATCGAAGTGGATATGATTGTGCAGAATATTGCTGCCGATCAAACGACTGACTTCACCTTCACTGTACACAGAAATGACTATAATAAAGCTGAAGAAGTGCTTCGTGCGGTCGCGACTGAGCTAGAAGCCCGTGAAGTGGTGGGCAACAATAAGATTGCTAAGGTCTCGATCGTTGGCGTTGGAATGCGATCACATGCAGGTGTAGCGAGCAAAATGTTTGACGCGCTAGCAAAAGAGGGGATCAACATTCAGATGATCTCAACCTCTGAGATTAAGGTGTCAGTAGTTATCGCAGAGAAGTATCTTGAACTAGCGGTGCGTGCGTTACACTCAGCATTTGACTTGGATAAAGTTGATACTGTCAGCGAATGACGACGTTACGTAATTGGTCTATAGTAGTAGACTTGGTAACTGCTTTGTCATGAAGCGTCTGAGCAAGCGTGGATGTGCTTGCTCATTCGTTTTGGTGGTATCAAGGGAAGATTAGGAGATCCTAGAATGTTGATTTTAACTCGCCGAGTCGGCGAAACTTTGATGGTCGGTGACGATGTCACAGTGACTGTACTTGGTGTTAAAGGTAACCAAGTGCGTATTGGTGTAAATGCCCCTAAAGATGTCTCAGTGCATCGTGAGGAGATCTACCAGCGTATTCAGCGCGAAAAAGGTGAGTCTGAACGACAGGACTAACTTTTTGTTACTAAACTGGTTTTTTTTGAAAATAAAGCTTTCTTTTTAAAAATCAGTTTAGTATAGTACGCGCCGTTGATTGGTGAGATGGCCGAGTGGCTGAAGGCGCGCCCCTGCTAAGGGCGTATAGGGGAAACTCTATCGAGGGTTCGAATCCCTCTCTCACCGCCATTTACGCGCCCGTAGCTCAGCTGGATAGAGTACCTGGCTACGAACCAGGCGGTCAGAGGTTCGAATCCTCTCGGGCGCGCCACTCCCCCTCCTTTCTTAGATCAATTTTCAATTAAGTCTAAATCGTCATGAAATTTATCGTTAAGCTTTTCCCTGAGATTACGATCAAGAGCCGTCCTGTTCGACGCCGCTTTATTCAGCGTCTCCAAAGTAATCTTCAGATTCTTCTAAAGCGCATCCACCCTAAGGTTACGGTGAGTGGGTTCTGGGATAAGATTGAGGTCGTTGTGCCTGAGTCGGCTTCGATGTTGGAAGTTGATGCGGTGGTCGAGACGATGAAGATGACTCCGGGTATTGCTCACTTCTTAGAGGTGGCCGAGTATCCGCTCGGGTCATTCCATGATGTTTTTGAAAAAACGCTGCCAGTTTATCGCGATAGGATCGAAGGTAAGACGTTCAAAGTGCGCGTGAAGCGCACCGGTGACCATGACTTCACATCGGTTGATGTGGAACGCTATGTTGGCGGTGGGTTGCTGCAGCATGCTCAGCCATTGAGAGTTGATGTCAGAAAGCCTGAGGTTTTCGTTGATCTTGAGATTAAGAATGAAAAACTCTTTATCGTTGAAAAACAGCATAAGGGGCTTGGTGGATATCCGCTAGGTTCTCAAGAGCCGGTACTTTCGCTGATATCAGGAGGATTTGATTCCGTTGTTTCCTCCTACATGACGATGCGCCGTGGCGCTAAAACTCACTTCCTGTTCTTTAACTTAGGCGGAAAGGCGCATGAGGTGGGTGTTAAGCAGGTTGCGCTGCAGCTTTGGCAGAGTCTTGGTGCTTCTGCGCGAGTTAAGTTCGTAACCGTGCCTTTTGAGGAAGTGGTGGGTGATATTCTTCAGAATGTGCATCACTCTCATATGGGGGTTGTGCTTAAGCGTCAGATGATGCGAGCGGCAGAGCGTGTAGCCGATGAGATGAAAATTGACGCGATTGTTACGGGTGAGAGTATTGCCCAAGTTTCGAGTCAAACGATCCCTAACCTAAATGTGATTGATCGTGCGACGGATAAGCTCGTAGTGCGCCCTTTAATTACGGTAGATAAGCCAGAAATCGTTGAACTCACCAAGCGATTAGGCTGTTTCGATATTGTTAAGATGATTCCAGAGTATTGTGGTGTTATCTCAGATCGTCCGACAACGCGAGCTAAGTTATCACGTGTGCTGGAGGAGGAGTCTCAGCTAGACGAAGAAGTTCTGGATCGTGCGATCAGTCAGTGCAAGGTGATCAAGATTGATGATATTGCGAAGAATTTAGATATTGAAAGTGATATCGAGGCGCTGAGCAAAGTCTCTGAGAATCAGGTTGTTGTCGACATTCGTGCTCCTTTAGAAGTGGAGCGTAAGCCGCTCAATATGCCAGGTTGTGACGTTCAGGTGATACCCTTCTATGAGCTTGAGAGCAAGGTTGCTACGCTTGATAACAGCAAGGAGTATCTGCTGTATTGTGATAAAGGTGTTATGAGCTCTTTGCATGCGCAAAGCTTGCAAGAAAAAGGTTATCTCAATATTAAGGTGTATCGTCCCTTAGTCTAATGTGCCCACCCTCACTCTCCTTGGTGAGGGTTTCCTAACTCTTTGATTTAGATAGAGTATCAAATTGTCGACAATTTCTTTGTTGACGTCTATTTATTGACCTGTGTTTCCCATCTTAAGTTGCCCCGCTGGCCTATTTGCGGTTTAATTGCTATGTCGCAAAAACTGCATTTGTGGTCATATTCCCTAAATTCAGGGAAATTAGATACTAAATTGCAGAAAGCGAGCATTTTTTATTAACAACTAGGAGCTGCCGCAGATGGATAATCTGTTATCAGAGGGCCTCACGCTGATGGTCTTTGGTATGGGCTTTGTTTTTGTGTTCCTAACTTTGTTGGTTGGAATTACGACTGGGATGTCGAAGTTGGTGACGAAATATGAACCAGCACCCCAGCCTAAGGCTGCGAAGCCGGCACCTGCTGCCGCAGCGCAAAGTGGGAATAACGATGAGCTTGTTGCTGTTATATCAGCAGCTGTTCATAAATATCGTTCATAAGAAACGATTAGCAACTATAAATTCGTGCACTATTATCGACAGAAGGCCTTTTACCCATGTCCGATGCTAAGAAACCGCTTGGTATAACTGATGTAGTACTGCGAGATGCACATCAGTCTCTCTTCGCTACGCGTATGCGTATCGATGACATGTTACCTATCGCTGAAAAGCTGGATAAAGTCGGCTACTGGTCCCTAGAAAGTTGGGGCGGAGCGACTTTTGACTCCTGTATTCGTTTTATCGGCGAAGATCCTTGGGATCGCATTCGCGAACTAAAAGCTGCAATGCCGAAGACTCGACAGCAAATGTTGCTGCGTGGTCAAAACTTGCTTGGTTACCGTCACTATGCTGACGATGTGGTAAACAAGTTTGTTGAGCGTGCAGCTAAAAACGGCGTAGATGTATTCCGTATCTTTGATGCCATGAACGATCCTCGTAACCTTGAAACAGCCATTCGCGCTGTTAAAGCGACAGGTAAGCACGCTCAAGGTACGATCTCTTATACCAAGAGTGCTGTACACACCAACGACATGTGGGTTGAGTACGCTAAAACGCTTGAGGATATGGGCGCCGAGTCTATTGCTATCAAAGACATGTCTGGCATCCTAACGCCTTACGATGCATTTGATCTGGTTTCCCGTTTGAAAGCGCAAACTGATCTCGAAGTTCAACTGCATGCGCACGCAACGTCGGGCCTTTCGGATATGACTATTCTGAAGTCTGTCGAAGCCGGAATTGACCGCGTTGATACGGCAATCTCTTCAATGTCGATGACTTATGGACATACGTCTACCGAGTCAGTTGTAGCTGCATTACAAGGTACGGATCGCGAGACAGGTTTGGATCTTGAGTTACTTGAAGAAATTGCAGCTTATTTCCGCGACGTACGTAAAAAGTATGCACAATTCGAAGGTTCTTTGCGTGGAACTGACTCCCGTATCCTGATCGCTCAGGTGCCTGGAGGCATGCTGACGAACATGGAAAACCAGCTTCGTGAGCAAGGTGCTTCTGATAAGTTTGATGAAGTACTGGCTGAGATTCCGCGTGTGCGCGAAGATTTGGGCTTGATTCCTCTGGTAACGCCAACATCTCAAATCGTTGGTACTCAGGCAGTTATCAATGTCTTGATGGGGGAGCGTTACAAAACGATCTCCAAAGAAGTGCAGGGTATTCTGAAAGGTGAATACGGCGCTGCGCCAGCGGCTTACAACGCAGAGCTGCAGGCCCGTGTTTTAGATGGTGCTGAGCCGATCACTTGCCGTCCTGCTGATTTGCTTGATTCGGAAATGGACAAGCTAGTTGATGAACTAAAAGCGGTGGCGAGTGAGAAGGGTATTACTCTGACTCAAGGTGAGAACGAAATCGACGATGTACTCACTTATGCTCTATTCCCGCAAGTCGGACTCAAGTTCCTTGAGAACCGCAATAATCCTGATGCGTTCGAACCTGCCCCTACTCTAGAGGATGCTAAAGCTATGGCTGCGCCGAAAAATACTGGTCCAGAAGTCTACACAATCACTGTTAATGGTCAGAACTATGTTGTTCAAGTGGCTGAAGGTGGTGATGTTTCTTCAATCTCTGCAGCACCTGCTCCAGCAGCAGCGCCAGCAGCTGCTCCTGCTGGTTCAGGCGAGCCTGTAGCTGCGCCGTTGGCAGGTAATATTTGGAAGGTTCAGGTTTCTCAGGGCCAAGCTGTTCAAGAAGGTGACGTATTGGTCATTCTTGAGGCGATGAAAATGGAAACTGAAGTGCGTGCTGCAAAAGCAGGTACTGTTACATCCGTTGACGTCAAAGAGGGCGATGCGGTTCAGGTCGGCGATACGCTCCTGACGCTAGCTTAAGAGGTTTTTTGGATGGATAAGGTTCTAGAGCTTTGGTACGCATCAGGTATTTATAACCTGGGCGGTGGCCAACTGGTGATGATCATCGTTGGTTTGCTGCTGTTGTACCTGGCAATTCGGAAAAACTTTGAGCCATTGCTACTCGTACCCATCGGTTTTGGTGGCATCTTGGCGAATATTCCTGAAGCGGGCTTAGCTTTCTCTGCGGTAGAGAACGCTATCCACTTTGCGAAGCCTGAGGTGATGGCAACATTAGCCAATACGCTTGGCGTATCTGGTACGGTTGATGCTCATGCATTACTTGAGGCTTACCACACTTCCAATGCGAGTACTCATGCAGCTGCAACGCTAGCGGCAAATGACTACGGCTACAGTAGCGGCATGCTTTACAACTTCTACACAGTTGCTATCGCTTCTGGTGCTGCACCACTAGTCATTTTCATGGGTGTTGGCGCAATGACCGACTTTGGTCCGCTGTTAGCCAACCCCAAAACGCTATTCCTAGGTGCGGCTGCTCAGTTTGGTATCTTTGCCACTGTGCTGGGTGCCGTTGGCCTGTCTGCGATGGGTTTGATGGATTTCTCCATCCAAGATGCGGCAGCGATTGGCATTATCGGTGGTGCTGATGGCCCAACTGCGATCTATGTCGCGAGCTTGTTGGCGCCACAGTTGCTTGGTGCGATCGCGGTAGCAGCGTACTCTTATATGGCACTGGTTCCTTTGATTCAGCCGCCTATTATGCGTGCGCTAACAACTGAATCAGAGCGTAAGATCTCAATGGTTCAGCTGCGTCATGTATCAAAAACAGAGAAGATTCTTTTCCCGATTCTACTGTTGGTACTGGTAGCTCTGTTACTGCCGGATGCAGCTCCGCTGCTGGGTATGTTCTGTTTCGGTAACTTGATGCGTGAGTGTGGTGTGGTAGATCGCCTTAGCGATACTGCTCAGAATGCTCTGATCAATATTGTTACCATCTTCCTAG
Source organism: Neptunomonas marina (assembly GCF_004005935.1). GTDB lineage: Bacteria > Pseudomonadota > Gammaproteobacteria > Pseudomonadales > Balneatricaceae > Neptunomonas > Neptunomonas marina. The sequence continues at coordinate 59,424 of NZ_SACQ01000005.1, forward strand.
GTCTGTCAGTCGGCTCTAAGCTTTCAGCTGACAAGTTCTTGGATGTGCAGACGTTAGGTATTCTTATCCTCGGTATCGTTGCATTTGGCATTGGTACTGCGATGGGGGTATTGATGGCGAAGCTACTTAATAAGCTGGAAGGCGGTAATGCAATTAACCCGCTTATCGGCTCTGCTGGTGTTTCCGCAGTACCTATGGCTGCGCGTGTTTCTAACAAGCTTGGTTTAGAGGCGAACCCTCAGAACTTCCTGCTTATGCACGCAATGGGTCCAAACGTGGCTGGTGTTATCGGTTCTGCGGTAGCAGCGGGCGTTATGATTAAGTTTGTTGGCTAACTTGCTAGCTATAAATAAAAAGGCTGCCTCTTGGCAGCCTTTTTTGTTTCTTATTTAAGCTCAGCTTACTGTTGGTTATTAAATACTAAGTTGTTCAATAGCCGACCAGTGTTTCTAAGTGAGCTTCCACGCTGAATGCCAATGCAACAGGGTTATATCCACCCTCTAATACCGATACTATTTTACCGCCACTATAGGTGCGCGCCACGTCCATCAGTAGCTTTGTAACCCAGCGGTAGTCCTCTTCATTTAGGTTAATATCGGCCATTGGGTCTTCATGGTGTGCATCAAAACCCGCTGAAATGAAGATAATGTCCGGTTTATGGTTTTGAAGCGCTGGAAGCCAGTTACTCTCCACCATGTTACGGAAAAATTTGCTGTCGCTGTGTGCAGGCATTGGACAGTTGACAATATTTTGTCTGCTGATGTCGGTATAGCGTTCAGGGTAGTAAGGGTGCTGAAAAGTGGAACATACCAGAACTTCTGGGCGATCCTTAAATATATCGACAGTGCCGTTACAGTGGTGTACGTCAAAATCGACAACTGCGACGCGGTTAACCGAGGGGTGCTCGAGCGCTTGCATTGCACCTATCGCCACATTATTAAAGAAGCAGAAGCCCATGGCGGCATTATGCTCAGCATGATGGCCGGGTGGGCGAACAGCGCAGAAGGCGTTATCGGTCTTGCCTGCAAGTACGCGGTTGGTGGCTAAAATGGCAGACCCTGCAGCTAGGCTTGCCGCATGAAGAGAATCAGGGCATAGGGCTGTATCTTCATCAGCGTAAAAGACGCCCTCGCTGGGTAGTTTCATCTCTAGGCGCTTTTGATGTAAGTCTGCGTGCGCTAGCGCAATTTGGTCGCGTGTGACGTGTACCGACTCCATGCACTCCATATGCTGGATAAGTCCAGTCCGTTCGAGCACTTTGCGGATTGCCAGTAGGCGAATAGGGCTTTCTGGGTGCTCTGGCCCCATATTATGAAGCCCGCAATCATCATGCGTAATAAAAGTGGTCGCCATTTCCTTCTCGCTTTATATTTTTATTCCAGTTTAAAGGAAAGGTAGTGATATGCTCGCTTAGCATAAAGTATAAGATTTCACTTTGTAGAGTGTTTTTTGATCTGCATCATGGGGCTAGATGAGGGGCAATTATAGTATGCACCTACAGCATAGAACTGTATTAAACACCGTGCGGTCACCCTCGCCGGTGTTTTTTTTTGCATGTAATTCCTTTCCGCTGCCTGTACTAGCCTTTTATACTAAGAGGGAGTTTTTGCACAAGGCGGTGTCTCCTCGGTGAGCCTATTTACTATCGACTATTCAGACAAGCAGGTGCTCTTGATTGAGAGTAGTGGCAACATGCGCGCCACCATTGTTTATATGCTTCGTCAGTTGGGCGTGTCTAATATCCATGCTGTCACGATTAATGATCAGTTGATGGAGCTTATTCAGGAAGAAGCCTTTGATATTGTGCTGCTTGGACATAACGCGAGTGACTCTTTTAGCGGTATGCAAATTCTTGAGGAGTGTCGTTTTCGGGGTTTTATGAAGGCTTCGTCCTGTTGGGTGTTTATGACCAGCGACTCTTCCCAAGAGGTCATTCTTCACGCCATTGACTCTAAGCCAGATGTGTTGATCACCAAGCCGTTTTCTATGGATGAGCTAAAGGCTCGGTTAGATTTAGTCATGTACCGTAAGCTATCGCTGGTTGAAGTTGATGAGGCAGTGAGCCGCGGCCAGCTAGATCGCGCTGTTAAGCTATGTGATCGCGTTGAGCTAGCCGGCAAAAATTACGATTACGTGCAGCTCGTGAAAGGGCGGTTATTGCTGGAGATGGGGCGCTTCGAAGAGGCCGAGCACTTTTTCAAGTACCGCTTCGTGCATCTCAGTGAGAAGGAGAGTGGATTGTGCTTGGCTGAAGCCCTGATTGGCCAGGGTAAGCTACAGGAGGCTAGTGAGCATTTAGGCGAGTTGCTTAGCCACTTCCCTTTATTAATGGCTGCTCACGATCTTTACGCGAAAGTGAAAGAGTCGATGGGGGAGATGGAAGAAGCACGTCTTGCGCTGCGAGATGCCACGCAGAAGAGCCCATTGAGTATTCCTCGGCATATGGAGCTTGGACGTGTTTCGGTATACAGCAACTCGCTAGACGTTGCTGATCATGCCTATCGGAAATCAATATCGCTAGGTAAGCATAGTTGCTATCGCTCGCCGGAGCCGTTTCTTCGGTTGGCTAATGTGAAGCGCCTGCAGATGAAAAACTCCTCAAATGATGAGGCGATCAAACTCCATAATCAGCTCGATGAAATACTTAATCACGTTACCTACCGATACCCTGACGATCCAGCTGTTCGGTTAGAGGCGGAGCTGCTGCGAAGTGAGCTCGAGAGAGATTTAAATAACCCCGAAGAGGCTAAAAGGCACCTGCAAAAGGCGGTGGTTTACGCGAAGCAGATGGAGGCGCCTGTGGATATTGATGAGCAGCGGCGCATCGTGAAGGGAGAGCCGTTGCCGAAGTCTACGGAAGATGTGGCGGATGTCGCGCGTGCCGCTGCGGTTAAACATGATCCAGAGATGAGTATGCGAGTGAATCGCCTAGGAGTGAAGCACTACCTTGCTGACAAAGCGGCTCAGGCGATTCGTTATTTTGGTCTGGCAATTGAGCATGACCCCAAGAACACGAAAGCCTTGTTGAATTTAGCACAGCTTTTTTTGGAATCAGCAAAGCAAGAATCTGCGCGTCGAGATGAGCGTTTGAAAATGGTGAGTCGATACCTAAAGCTGACCGAGCGGATGCCACTCGAACCCGCTGAGCGAAGTAAATTGCTCTTTCTCAAGCAGAGTTTAGCTTTACCGTTGGAGGAGCTACCCTCGGGTAGCTTGGGGGCGCTGCTGCGTTAGTTGCGCCTGAGTTGGTTAGAGACATATCCTGCGATCATTTTTGCCTCATCAAGCTTCATTCTAGGAAAGGTTGGCATTCGGCTATGAGTACGTCCGTAGTAGATAAGCTGTAAAATCTGCTTTTCAGTGAGCCGGGTGTGTTTAGCTGACGGAACGCCTTTTAGAAAGTTACCTCCGCCACTCGATTTGTGGCAGCTGGCGCAGTATTTGAGGAAGAGTTGCTCGCCGTTGCGGCCGCCTGTTTCGGGCTCTGTACATGCGCTAAGCCCCGTTATGGCGACAATAACCATAGCAACAGAATAGTGACGTGGAGTTTTCATGCTGAGGTCTCCATAGGCATCCGATCTAGATAAGAGATACTCAGTTCCATCTGGGATATCAGGTATATACTGAGTATAGTGGCCTTTCGGAGAGTGTGCTGGCGTATAGGTCTAAAAGGTTATCGATGGCGTCCCAGAGAGGATTCGAACCCCTGGCCTGTCCCTTATGAGGGGACTCATCGTTATTTTGATGGTGTTTTAACCTATTGATATATAAGGGTTAGAGTGTAGTTTTTTGTTTATTATGCGTATTTTTATGCGTAATCGAGTTGCTGTTAAGATTCTGTGTTGGCGGCAATTTCATTTCACAAGGAATTTTAGTTGTGTAGCGTCTCAAGCTTTGAGAGTGTGATAGACTAGACTTTACGTAGCTCTAAGTGCGTACAGGCATAAAGAGAAGCTTGCTTATATGCGTTTGCCTCCCAAGGAAAAGGAGGTGGACTCAGTAAAACTAAAGGATTTGTGCTAAATGGGTACAGTAGAGAATGCACCTCTTCTTGAGGCGATTTTTGAACTGAGGTGGGGACAAGCTCCTAACGGTGATTATGACTACTCACCTGATGATCAGTCGCTCTTCGTGGGTAAGTTAAGTGCTTTAGCACACGATGAAGGGATTGTTTTTACTGAGCAGCTAGGTAGCCCACCGTTTCCCCATTCTGTCACACATAGATACAGAGTCAGTGAAGGTACATGGCCTTGCTACCAAGCAGGGTTGGGCATCTTTACCGTTAATCAGATAAACGATGGTTATAGTTCGGATGACTTTAAGCAAGCTATCCGCAAGGGGCTCGAGATTTTTGATAAATCAGGCCCTGATAAACTTCTGAAAAACAGAGATTCACTAGTAGTTATTCTGCGCTATCAAGATGCTCTCTTTCCTGCTGATGGTATGTCTGTGCAGGACTTCGTGTCTGATCGTTTGCACATTTCTGCAGCGTTGCCGTCGAAGTTTTTGGCTCATGATGCGGTTGATAATGAAGTTTCATCGATGCGTTGCCAGTTCAACTGTGCGACAACTGAACCAAAAGGCGAGATCGTTGTAAAAGTTTCAAATGCTATTATTGATAATAAGCCTGGATTTATAGCGGAAACGCTCGTTGTATCGCAAGCCGCAAGCGAACTGGAGGATCTCTCTGTGGACTCCATCATGAATTGGGTTGGTAAAGCGCACTTACTACAACGTCATTCATTCGAAACAATAATTGATGAGGAGGCATACAGATAAATGGTTGCACTGCTTATTGATTATGATTCATCTACTAGCACCAAGTATTCGACTGAAAAGGTAGCAGAAGTAAAGCACTTCGCGAGTCGTAATTCTTTGACTATGTCTAGTGGACACAAAGTAACTCGTTTTCCGTTACATAGCGTAAGCTGTTCGGCGAGCCTGCCTAGCAAGAAATACACACGCGCTTACAGTCGGTTGTATAAGGAAAGTCCTTGGATCGTGGACTTCTACGCAAGCTCTGACAAGCTAAATAACGTTAAAGCACTACTGCCTTATTATCAGCACATCAATCAAATGCTGGTGAATAAAAAGTACGAGTCCTGCAACACATTCCTACGCTACGTTGATGTCGGAAATCTGAGCGACGTATTGTTAGTGGGATTGCTAAGGCTCACCTATTCTTGGGCAGAAGAGCTGTCCCAATGGGATGTGCTGTTTTGCAATTGCGCTAAAGAAATTCAGCATAGAGGAAAAGATCCACAAGTGTTATTGAAAGGACTCATTAATAAGAATGGAAATCCACTCCCAATTTGATTCGGATCTGCCTGAGAATGAAGGGATTTCTATTGCGATAATGTCTTATGGGTTGCGACAGCAGCACGTAGGAATTTACTTCAAGGTTGACGGGGATCAGCTTAGGCTTCTGCATCAACCTTGGCATCGCGATGTGTTAATCGGCGATCCTTCTAATAAATACTTGTGGCTGGATGTAGCTCTAGATCCCGATAATCAGACTCATATGGCTACGATGTGTGAAATGATAGGGGGCATGAATCCAGATGGTATCCCTTATAGTATCTGTAATCGTGGTACGTCCTTCTCTGCGCTTGGTGTTTATGAGGCAGAACATGCTTACGCAGGTTTGACATGTGCCACCTTCGTTATGCGTGTCTTTGAGAGTAATGGCTTCCCGATTATTAATGAAGATGATTGGAGCCACATAACTCCCGATAGAACTTGGCAAACCCAAATTTTGCAGGCATTGGAGAATGCAGGGGTTGATAAAAATCACATGGCCTATCAGCTCCAAAGAAAGCAAGAGGGGGTTACAAGGTATAAGCCTGAGGAGGTTGCTACCGCAGCAGCTTTACCGATGAGTGACAAGGGATATGCTCCTGAGGACGTTCATGACGGGGCTGCTGAGATCATGACGCAGCTTGGTGCGCATATAAGCAAGCTGGAAAAAAAGTCGTCACCAGTCGTGAAAAATTAAGCTATTTGAATAGCTTACAATTGAGCTTATGGTTAATTGTCCGCTTTCGATTCGAGGCGGGCATTAAGCGTTAGAGCCAAATCATACGTCTAAGATTATCATTGTCTTTCTAGGCCAGCGTTCCAGCTGGGTGATAATCATGAAAGGATTCCCTGCTTTTCTCGCTGCCTTACATTCTGTCCAATGTTGTAACGCCGCCGAATTTTAGTATCAAACACTGGTGTTTGATAAGTTTGCGTGCGTTAAGCAAATTGAAGGTAAGTTAAATTATGTAAGGGCTAGGGAACGTATGAACAAGTCCCCGATGAGCCATCAAAACGGCTTTTTCTCTGTATCTGGGGCATAAAATGCGCACATTTACCCCTTTTTAACCGACTGCAACCGCCTTTTCAGGCAGTACAGACGGATTATCCCTGCGCTCTTAACATCTGGTCTACCCTCACAACGTTGGCCAGCGCGAACAGCATGGCCAGCTTGCAGTCATTTTTCTTAAGGCCACGGTAGCGTGCTTTTACAAAACCAAACTGGCATTTGATGATCCGGAACGGATGCTCGACCTTGGCGCGGAGGCTGGCCTTCAAATACTCGGTGCGGATTCTGACCTTATTGATCCGAGGGTGTTTTTTGAGTGTCTTCAGCTTCCCTGGCTGTTCGGCGATGTACCAGTCCGCGCTGACATCTTTCAGCTCGTCTCGCTTTTAGCCACCCCGGTAACCCGCATCAGCAAAGATGAATGCTTCTTCACCGTGTAGCAGTTGATCAACCTGATTAAGATCGTGCTCATTGGCCGCAGTTGTCGTGAAACTGTGCGTGATGCCGGTGCGGGCATCAACCCCGATGTGAGCCTTCATCCCGAAGTGCCACTGATTGCCTTTTTTGGTCTGGTGCATCTCGGGATCACGCTCGCCCGTTTTGTTCTTGGTGGAGCTAGGGGCTTCGATGATGGTGGCATCGACCAGTGAGCCCTCTTTCAGAAGGACACCGGCCTCAGACAGCCATTGGTTCACCTCTTCAAAAACCTGTCGGGCCAGATCGTGGCGTTCGAGCAAGTGCCGAAACTTCAGAATGGTGGTGTGATCGGGAATGGCTTTATCCAGTGACAAGCCTGCAAAAAGCCGCATTGAGGCAATCTCGTACAGCGCATCTTCCATGGCTGGATCACTGAGGTTATACCACTGCTGCATGCAGTGAATGCGCAACATGGTGGACAACGGGTAAGGCCGACGGCCATTTCCAGCCTTGGGATAGTGGGGCTCGATAACAGCTTCGAGACGCGCCCATGGAATCAGCTTGTCCATTCGGCCCAGGAACTTCTCCTTACGGGTCTGACGGCGCTTGTTGCTGAACTCGCTGTCCGCGAATGTAAGTTGCTTATCCATCTTATGCGTCCTCGATCATGTGCAGTCAGATTATCCCATGTGGCGGACTTGATCACACCTTCCCTAAGGCTATTGTATTCACGGCGAGCGGTAGAGGGCTTTATATAGTTGCCGCTACTGTTTTTATCTCTAATTCGTCGCTGTACCCATGACTCAACGTCCCCCTTTCGGAGGTGGATCATTCGCTTATCGAGGATAAGGTCGTCAACACCGTGCATTTTGTGTGGGCATTGGCAGTAGGGCTTTTCAACTTTATAGATTTTCTCGATGTACTCGCGAACGGTAAGGCTGCTGTATGATTGAATCTCAGCGTTATGCAGGCCCATCATTTCACGAGCAGTAGCGCGAGCACAATCAAGCGTTAGGTCATCTGTCGTCCCTAGACGAGTGCGCTTCACACGAGCTGACCTACTTTCGACATAGTATGTATTGCCCAGCTTACCAACTCGAAGAGAAAGTCCTTTGCAGTCTGAGTCGTAATACTCCTTGTATCCCCTGCCGTTTCGTTGCTCAGTTGTCAGCTTTACTGAACCTACCCAATTGTCTGTGAATTTTCTAGGCATTAGTCAACCTTTGGGAATTATGCGTAGATTATGCGTAAAACTATAACGTTTTATGCGTAAAAAAGGGAGGTTAGACAGAGTAGAGATTTTGGGTGGAAAGCAAAAAACCTCTTGATAAACAGGAGGTTGCGTGGAGAGAGGTGGCGTCCCAGAGAGGATTCGAACCCCTGGCCTGTCCCTTAGGAGGGGACCGCTCTATCCACCTGAGCTACTGGGACCGTTTTGGGTGTGAAAGCGTTATGAATCAATATTTTAAGATTTTTGTGGCGGAAGGCAAGTGGTCACGCTTTTCCGATGCGGGATTGGCTGGAGTAATCGCCTTTTCCGCCTTTTGCATCATAAAGGGTGTTTTTAGGATTCTGGCCGCGTAGTAAGCTGATCAGCTTTTCAACGTTTTGCTTGCTACGAGCTAAGACAATTTCATTGCGCTTATTTGCACTCATTGCGCGCTCTAACGTTTGCTCGATTTGCTGCCAGTTATTACTAAATTCTTTTGCTAATAAGCTATCCGTCGCGCTCTTCTGAAGCGCTTGTATGCCCTGCTTATCTATCGGAAGATCGCGTGATTCTAGTAATTGGTTGCGATCGTGGTTGTTCTTATCAAAGGCTAGTAGAGCGTGCTGCTTGTCTTGATTGATGGCGTTGATAGCATCTAAATCTCGATTTTGCAGAGCTTCTAGCTCGCGGTCGAGCAGCGTTATGAGAGTGTCTAAAACGGAAATGCCCTCTAGGGTGAGGGCATTAAAATCTGATAAGGCTTGGTTATCGCTAAGCATAATTACTCAGATAGCTGAGACTCGAAACTCAGGATTTTTTCTGCAACACGCTGGGCGTCAACGTTGTAACTACCGTCTTCTATTGCTGCCTTGATGCGCGCCACTTTCTCGCTGTTAACTTCAGGCGTGTTAGACAACTTAGCATCAATGGACTTTAACGCTTTTGCTGTGTCACTTAGTTGTACTGTGTCGCGAGGTGCAGACTTTGCCGGTGCAGCGTCAGTACGTGCGGCAGCTCCCCCGTTACCTTTTTGGGTGCTGACCTTATCACGAGCACTTATCGCTGTTTGCGATGCAGAGCTGTTCAGATCAATAACCATGACGTTAACCTCAAAATGTTTTCCATATATGAATTAACGGCTAGCTTACCGTAAACTTTAGAAAAAAGTTAAAAAAAATAAATTGAGGCAAAATATTTGCGAAGTATAGCAGGCGTCTTAATTTATGCTAATAAAAAACAGTAACTTGGCCGCGTTTTTTAATGTAGGCCTTGATAACCTTTTGCGAGCGGTTGTTAACCACACGGATTTGATCCCCAGCTAAACCTGCATCCAGCGCTGTGCCTTGAGTGCGGATGCTCATGCCATTTTTCTGTGCAATGATGATGACACTATCGCCTTTGTTGACCAAGTTGGGCAGTTTGATATGGCTACTGTTGATCACACTTTGCGAGGTAATTGTTCTTCTGACCTGTGCACCGATAAGTGTATCGGGCGTGAAAAAGTACCCGGGCTTAAGGGGCGTCAAATCATGGCGTTGGAATGCTAGATCAGCTGCTTGGATGAGTTTTCCTTTGGGGAGTGTGTTGCGTGCAGTGGCAACCGAGCTAAAAGCTTCTACCTTGCCGGTGACATGCGCTACCCAGCGTTGGGGGATGCTGCATTGCACTCTCACCGTTAAACGGCCTCCTCGTGGAAGCTTTGCTGGCGGTCTTGTCGATAAATCACGGCATTTTTTTTCTTTAAGCTGATCATTTATCGAGTTTAATACTATATTAATAGCAGCATGCGGATATCTGCTGGCAAAGTGTTGATAGATTTGAGATTTAATTTGCTCTTCGATTGGCGCTGCGAGGGCAGGCACCGCACAGGTAAAAAAGCTAAACAGAAGTGAAGTTATGCCGACAAAGCGCATAGCTTTAAAAGAACTCACGGTATCACCTGTATGAGCAGGGTAAGAGGATAGCGTTGAGCCACTCAATAAGTGACATTGGACTTGGTGCTGATCATGTCAGGTATTCTAGATACTGTAAACCTACGCACACAGATGGTAGGTCAAAACCGTTTAGAGCTGTTGTTGTTTAATCTTGAAACAGATCAAACCTACGGCATCAATGTATTTAAAGTCCGTGAGGTGCTGCAATGTCCCGAGTTGACAGAAGTGCCGCGCCAAACAACTGCCATTAAAGGGATGGCCCACATTCGGGGCGAGACAATCCCCGTATTGGATCTCTCCGAAGCTATTGGCCGAAACGCGATACCAAAAGAGCAGCAGCAAGTCTGTTTTCTTATCGTTGCCGAGTACAACAAGCGAACGCTTGCGTTTTTGGTGCGCAAGGTTGATCGAATTCTTAATACCCACTGGGATCAGATTATGGCTCCGCCTGCTGAGATCGGTGTTGAAAACTACCTGACTGCCGTTTTTGAGCACGAAGGTAAGTTGATTGAAATTCTCGATGTAGAGCAAATCTTGGCCGACCTTTACCCAATGGCGACCAAAGTAAGCGATGATGTAGCGACGTCTGAAGTGCGTAGCAAAGCACGAGAGCATCATGTACTTTGTGTTGATGACTCTAGTGTGGCGCGCAACCAGATGCAGCGCAGTTTGGAAGACCTTGGTTGTAAGGTAACAACGTGTAATAACGGTCGAATTGCTTGGGATCTGTTAGTGCAGCTTGCTGAAAAAGGTAACGATGTTACCGAGCTGTTCTTGATGGTGATCTCCGATATCGAGATGCCAGAAATGGACGGTTACACCTTAGCTGCGATGATTCGTGAAGACCCTCGTATGGAGCGTATGCATATTGTGCTGCACTCTTCGTTGAGTGGTGGCTTTAACGTATCTATGGTTAAAAAAGTCGGTGCGGACGGGTTCTTAGCCAAGTTCAACCCTGATGACTTGGCCGGCGTTGTGATCGAGCGCATCAAAAAGATAGAAGGCCGATAACTTGGGAGACTCTATGACGGATGGCTTAAAACAGTTTCGCATTACCCCTGAAGAATTCCGTGTCTTTAGTGAGTTTTTAGAGCGTAGCTGCGGAATTGTTCTGGCTGAGCACAAGCAATACCTAGTGCAAAGCCGTCTAAGCAAGATCATGAGCGAAAACACCTTCAGCGATCTGAAGGCGCTTGTTAGCGCACTTCAGCGCCCAGGGGCTAACCAACTAAAAGAGAAAGTCATTGATGCGATGACAACGAACGAAACGCTTTGGTTTCGGGACATTCATCCTTATGACATTCTCAAAAATCGTTTACTGCCGGAGCTACACACAGAGCAGAAAAAGAAGAAGATTCGTATCTGGTCTGCGGCCTGTTCTACCGGACAAGAGCCATACTCGTTGAGTATGGTGATTGACGAGTTCAAGAAAGCTAACCTTGGCGCGTTTGGGTTGGGCGAGGAAATTATCGCAACAGATATCTCCTCCAGTGCGTTACAGCAAGCACGATCTGGGCGCTACGAAATGTTGGCGCTTGGGCGGGGGTTGGATAAAGACCGTTTGATGAAGCATTTTTCCGAAAACGCCGACGGGTCTTGGACGATTAGCCCAGCCCTCAAATCCCGAGTGCGCTTTCAAAGCATTAACCTGCTTGGACAATATTCGGCGATGGGGCAGTTTGACATCATCTTTTGCCGAAACGTACTGATCTATTTTTCCGCTGACGTCAAAACTGAGATCTTGCGCAAGATGCGCCGCCAGCTCAATACGGGAGGCTACTTGATTTTAGGGGCATCAGAGTCGCTGCCCGGTCTATCTGATTGCTACAAAATGATTCATTGCCGGCCTGGCATAATCTATCAGGCTATCTAGCCATACCGAGACAACAGCGGCAAAGAAGCGGCAATGGTATGCCGCTTTTTTATTGCCGAGTGTAACTCCCCTGCCTTTAGTCGCTCTGTAACCCCCCTTAAATCGGTACCATACCTTTTTGTTTTTCTATGGCACGTCTTTTGCTTGAAGTAGAGCAGATTGATAGAGGTGTGTTATGGCAATTTCATTTGATAAAGCATTAGGGATTCATCAGCAAGCGGTTGCTGTGCGTGAGAAGCGTGCAGAAGTGCTTGCTAATAATATCGCGAATGCTGATACACCAAACTACAAAGCGCGTGATATGGATTTTAAAGAGATCCTTGCAGGCACTCAGCCGCTTACTCAAACACCGCTAAAAATGTCCATGACTCACGATTCGCACTATGCAGACGTTATCAACCCAGATTTTGCGGCTGACTTAATGTACCGCACTCCTATGCAGCCATCGGTAGACGACAATACTGTGGAAGTGCAGGAAGAGATGGCACGATACACCGAGAACGCACTGGACTATCAAGCGTCTTTTGATTTTTTGAACCGCAAATTTAAAGGCTTATCAAAAGCCTTGAAGGGTGAGTAAACATGTCTTTAACGAATGTCTTTCAAATAGCCGGTTCAGCGATGAGTGCGCAAACTGTACGTTTGAACACGACCGCAAGTAACTTAGCTAACGCTGAAAGTGTCAGCTCCAGCGTTGATGAGACATATCGCGCGCGCAAGCCGGTGTTTGAGCTGAAAGCACCCACACTGGAACAGATGACGGATGTCGACGCAGGCTTGCTACCCGGGCAGGGCGTGCAGGTGGCTGGCATCGTTGAGAGTGATGCGCCGTTACGTAAAGAGTACAACCCGAACCACCCATTGGCTGACGAGGGTGGCTATGTGCATTACCCAAACGTCAATGTGGTTGAGGAGATGGCAGATATGATCACGGCATCTCGTTCGTTCCAGATCAATGCTGAGGTAATGAACTCCGCTAAACAGATGGTCCAGCGTGCCCTTACGCTGGGTCAGTAATTAGGGTGTTGAGGTAGTCCTATGGCTGATGTTAACAACGTTAACGGCTCGCCGTCGGTTTATGAGCAGATAAACCAAGCTAACCAAAATGCGAGTACGCAAAAAACGCAGTCGGAGAGCGATAGCGATATGTTTATGAAGCTGATGATCGCTCAGCTTCAAAATCAGGATCCGACGAGCCCGGCAGATACCAATGATTTCATGCAACAGATTTCGAGCATGAGTCAGGTTGAAAGTATCAACAAGCTAACGCAAAGCGTCGAGAGTATGAGCGCTCAATTGATGACAAGCCAAGCAGCACTGCAGGCTTCATCGATGGTGGGGCAAAAGGCATATATCAACACGCAAGTGGCATCTATCGGTGAGAGCGATGAGATTCGCGGAGTCGGCTCAATCGAGAAAACGGTAGATGATATGCGCGTTAGTATCACGGACCTGAGTGGCAATGTGGTCGATAGTTGGTCAATGGGCTCTCGTCGAGCGGGGGATCATGAGTTCGTTTGGAAGGCGAGCGAAGATCTACCTAAAGGCAGCTACCGCGTGGTGATCGAAGCGGCAGAAGAGGCCGGTGGAAATTATGAACCGGTCGATACTTTTATTGCACATACAGTGAATAGCGTGACCCTTGGCCAGAATGGTGTGGGTATGCGCGTAAACACCGATGCGGGCTCAGCCAGTATCAATGACATCAAGCAGATAGGATAAGAAGAGGATCATAATATGGCAGGGTTTAATACTGCAGTGACTGGGTTGAAAGCATCTTCCACCATGCTTGATGTAACGGGTAACAACATTGCCAACTCCAGTACTATTGGTTACAAAACATCGCGTACTGAGTTTGGCGATATCTATACAGCATCAGTGGTTGGTGCGGGTAGTAGTAACACGCCGGGTTCAGGTGTAACGGTATCTGATATCGCGCAGGACTTCAGTGCGGGTACGTTGGAGTTCACGAATAACAACCTCGACTTGGCGATCAACGGCTCCGGCTTTTTCCAACTGAATGATGGTCAAGGCGGTACGACGTACACACGCGCCGGTGCGTTTGAGCTGAACAAAGATGGTTTTATCGTTTCCAAGAACGGTAAGTTCCTGCAAGGTTACGGTTTGGACGACAGAGGTAACCGTCTGCCGATTGGTAACTTAGCGGTAACTGAGAAGGAATTTCCACCGAAAACCACGGAAACAATGGATCTCTCCTTCAACATTGACTCGCGTGAAGATGCCAATACGCTGCTGCCTAACTACGACAAAGATAAAGCGGGCTCTTTTACCTACAGTACCACAGTGCGTACGTTCGACAGCCTTGGTAATGAGCACACTATTAAGTACAACTTTGCTGAGCAGCGCCCAGAGAACGAGTACAGCAATTACCAAACGACACCGGGTGATCGAGTGTATATCTCCGGCATCGGTACTGCTGCAGATACAGACGGGATGCTCTTGCCGCTTTATGATGAGTCAGCAAACGGTGACTTCGTTCTGAAAACGGCAACGGCTAAAGCTGTGGATAATGGCCAAGATTTGAAAGTGTTTGAGCTGGGTGGGCAAACACTCGCTGATCTTCAAGAAGCTGACCCACGCATTAAGTCTGTTGAGTACCGCGTGGATGATGCGGGTAACGGTACGTTACGTATTTTGAAGCTATCTGATTCGCGCGAATTTGGCGATCTGCTTGTGACGGATAACTCGGCGCCTGACCGTGTCGCATTGACGCCAACTACAACCGATGCGTCGGGCTTTGTTTCGAGCAATGAGAAACACTTCTTCGAGTTCCAAACGGGCACATTTGCGGCCAATGAGCAGCTCGATCTTGAGGTAGCCGGTGTTGAGATCGCAATCTCGACAGGTGACAACGGTATGACATCCGAGCAGGTTGCCTTGGCTATTCGTGATCGTGAGTCCGATATCCTTGAGGCAAACCCGGATATCTTATCCGTCAGCTGGGATCCTGATCAGGGGGCCAACGGGTCTCTGCGTATTGAGTTTAAACCGGATGTAAACCCTGCCAACCTTGGCGCGCGTTCGGCGCAGGTGATCGATGATGCCGCGTTGATCGGTAGTGCTAACCAAGTCTTTATTGGCTCTGAGGTGGCGACGGGTAAGGTTGATGCCAACTACGAGATCGATGGTGACAACTCCTACAACGGCGTTTATCTAATGTATGCCTACCTCAATGGCGAGGAAGCACTCGATATCGGTAAGTTGAATGATGCGGGTACGGGTACCGATACAGAACCGGGCCCGATTCTGGTTAAGTTCAACCCGGAAAACGGTTTGCTAACCGAGATCAACGGTGAAGAGATCCGTACAGGAGCAACAACGCCTGAGATCATTATTAAAGGCGCAGACCCCGCCAACAAAAACAACAACATTGCGTTGAATATTGGCGGTTCTACTCAGTTCGCATCCGAGTCGATTATCAAAGCATCAGATCAAGATGGTTACGCTAAGGGCGACCTGATCGGTGTTTCATTCGGTTCCACGGGTGAGATGATTGCATCGTTTAGTAATGGTGAGCAGCTCAATATCGGTATTGTGGCCGTGGCGACCTTCGAGAACCAATCAGGTTTACAGCCTAGTGGTGACACCGAGTGGACGGCAACATTGGATTCGGGCTCTGCGATCCTCAACCCTCCGGGTGCTGGCTTGAACGGGCTGTTACGTTCGGCATCGCTGGAGCAGTCTAACGTGGATCTATCTGCAGAGCTGGTAAAACTGATCGAAGCGCAGCGTAACTTCCAGGCGAACTCTAAGACACTGGAAACGTTGAACACTGTAACGCAGTCGATTCTGCAGATTTAAACGTTTTTTCCTCTCTTTAAGGGCTGCTTCGGCAGCCCTTTTCTTTTTGGCATATCAATTGCTTATCTCTACTTAACGTAGCCCAGACCGGCGCAATCAGAAGAGAGAGTTTCTATGGATAAAGTTGTTTACCTTGCTATGAGCGGCGCGCGCGAAAACATGCGCGGGCAGCAGGCTCATGCCAACAACTTAGCCAACGCCAACACCACCGGCTTTAAGCACGATTTGTCCCAAGCCCGCGCTATGCAAGTGTTTGGCGAGGGGATGCCGAGCCGGGTTTATGCCATGAGCGAGCGTCCTGCAACCGATATTAGCGATGGTCAGCTCATCGAAACCGGCCGTGATCTAGATATCGCTATCCTTGGAGATGGCTGGATTGCTGTTATCGGCCCAGACGGCAACGAGGCTTACACGCGTTCAGGCGAGCTGCAGATCAATGCCGCTAACCAGCTAATAACTGGCAGCGGTTTGCCGGTCATGGGCAACGGCGGCACGCCGATTGTTATTCCGCCTGCCGAGAAGATCGATATTGGCGTGGATGGTTGGATTAGTATTCGCCCGCTGGGTGAAACAGCCGCTGAGGTTGCGGTGGTTGATCAGATCAAGCTAGTCAATCTGGGCGACCAGAGCATCTTCAAAGGAACCGATGGCCTTATGCATATCGACGGTAACGCCGAGATAGGGCCGGATCTCAACCAGCGCTTAAAATCTGGCTTTTTGGAAGGCAGTAATGTCAATGCAGTCCATGAGCTGACGAGCATGATCAGCTTGTCGCGCCAGTTTGAAGTTAACTTGAAAATGATGAAAGCGGCTGAAGAGAATTCTGAAGCGGCTACAAAAATTCTACAGCTAAGCTAAGTGTCAGGAGATTAATACGATGCACGGTGCACTCTTTGTTGCGAAAACAGGTCTATCTGCTCAAGACACCTCGCTTAAAGTTATTTCCAACAACCTTGCTAATGCGAGCACCACGGGCTTCAAGAAAGACCGTGCGGTTTTTGAAGATTTGCTCTATCAAATCCAGCGCCAACCGGGCGCTGAGAGCGCTGCTGAAACCCAACTGCCATCTGGTTTGCAATTGGGCACAGGTGTGCGGGTTGTGGGTACGCAGAAGATGTTTCAAGAGGGAAACATTGAAGTCACAGAGCAGCCGTTTGATATCGCCATCAATGGCCGCGGTTTCTTTCAAGTTACGTTACCCAACGGTGATCTAGGTTACACCCGTAACGGTCAGTTCCAGATCAACCAGAATAACGAGCTGGTGACGAGCGAGGGTTACTTGGTGGAGCCTGCGATTGTCTTACCCGCCGAGGTGCAAACCTTTACAGTGGGGGTTGACGGCATTGTGACGGCGGTTGTGGCTGGCGACCCCAACCCGGTACAGCTGGGCCAGTTGCAGTTGGCTGATTTCGTTAATCCAGCGGGTCTGCAGGCGCTGGGTCAAAACCTGTTTAGTGAAACTGTAGCCAGTGGTGCGCCTCAGTTGTCTAACCCTGGTGATGCAGGTGTCGGTACTACCAATCAGGGGATGTTAGAGGCGTCTAACGTCAACGCGGTTGAGGAGTTGGTCAATATGATCACCACCCAGCGCGCTTATGAAATGAACTCCAAAGTGATCTCGACCGCAGACGAAATGCTGTCGTTTGTGACCCAACAACTTTAATAGCTGAGGTGTTGAGATGAAGCGTTTACTGGCTCTTTGTGTGTTTGCGGCCTTGCTGGTTGGCTGCGTGAACAAACCTAAGCAACCGGGTAACCCCTACTATGCGCCGGTTGCGCCTCAACAGCTACAACAGCCTCGCCCAATCAACGGGGCTATTTTTAACGCCGCAACGAGCCGTGACCTTTACAGCGATGGACGCGCTAATCGGATCGGTGACATCATCACCGTGGTGCTGAGCGAGCGTACGCAATCGTCCAAGTCAGCTAAAACGTCAACGGATAAAGAGAGCGAACTATCGCTGCCGCAGCCAACGTTGTTTGGTAATCGTCTGGATGTATTTGGTGCTCCTATTAGTGCCAGCAGTGGTGCTTCTACTAACACCTTTGAGGGTGAGGGCAAGTCGGATATGAGCAACAGCCTAACGGGGAACATCACTGTGACTGTCCATGACGTGAGGCCTAATGGTGTCATGCTAGTGCGCGGTGAGAAGTGGCTGACGCTTAACCAAGGTGACGAGTATATCCAGATCAGCGGCTTGGTTCGCCCGCAGGATATCGCCGCAGATAACACCATCTCATCGACGAAACTTGCTGACGCGCGTATCGGCTATAGCGGTACCGGCGGCGTACACGATACCAATGTGATGGGTTGGTTGTCGCGTTTCTTTGTTAGCCCACTGTGGCCACTCTGAGGGGCTTAAAATGCGCTATCTTTTTGTTCTGATCACCTGTTTTCTAGCGAGCATTGCTCATGCAGAGCGTATCAAAGATATCAGCTCTGTTGCTGGTGTGCGTTCGAACCAGTTGGTGGGCTACGGTTTGGTGGTCGGTTTGGATGGTACGGGGGATAAGACCTCGTTCACATCGCAAACATTCCGTAACATGCTCAACAACTTTGGGGTGGCGATTCCGGCGAATGTGAGTCCATCGTCGAAGAATATTGCGGCAGTGGCGATTCACGCTGATCTACCGCCATTTTCGAAGCCAGGCCAAACCATTGATATCACGGTTTCTGCCATTGGCGATGCCAAGAGCCTGCGAGGGGGGAGCTTGCTGATGTCGCCGCTGAAAGGGGCTGATGGAAACGTTTATGCGCTCGCTCAAGGTAACCTGGTGGTATCAGGCTTTGGTGCCGAGGGACGAGATGGCTCGCGGCTATCGGTCAACGTGCCGAGTGTTGGGCGGATCCCCAACGGCGCGACGGTCGAACGCACCGTGCCCAACGCGTTTAGCCAAGGCGATAGCTTAGTGCTGAACCTAAACCACCCCGACTTCACAACATCACGCCGCGTTGCGGAAGAGATCAATAACCTATTAGGCGCTAACACCGCGAAAACGATCGATGCGACCTCCATTCGGGTGCGCGCACCTCGTGATGCGGGGCAGCGTGTCTCTTTTATCTCGGTGCTGGAAAACCTAGAGGTTACGCCAGCCAAAGAGACGGCCAAAGTGATTATCAACTCACGCACAGGAACAATTGTTATTGGGCAAGATGTGCGCGTGTCTCCCGTTGCGGTGACGCATGGTGGCCTAACGGTTGCGATTACCGAAGAGCTAGAGGTTAACCAGCCGAACGGTTTGACTGAGGGCGAAACAGTGATTACGCCGCGCACGGGCATTCAAGTGGATGAAGACTCTGGCCACATGTTTGAGTTCTCGCCGGGGGCTTCCCTGCGCGACATCGTTGAAGCAGTTAACCAAGTCGGTGCAGCTCCGGGTGATCTAATGGCGATCCTTGAGGCGCTGAAGCAAGCCGGTGCACTGAAAGCAGAACTGATAGTGATCTAGCGATGGCAATCAAGAGCATAACTGAACAGCATCCACAGGTTTATACCGACCTCAACGCGCTTAACAAAATTAAGCGTGAGGCGAAAACCGACAGCCCCGAAGCACTGAAGCAAGTTGCGCAGCAGTTTGAGCAGATGTTCATGGATATGCTCATGAAAAGTATGCGCGAAGCTAACGCCACGTTTATCGATGAAGATTCGCCCTTTAACAGCAGCGAGGTGAGCTTCTATCAAAACATGCTGGACAGCCAAATGACCACGAATCTGGCGCAAGGGCAGGGGATTGGGCTGGCCGATTTGTTAGTTAAGCAACTGGGTAAACAGTTTGATATTCGTGTGGAAAGTGATGCGAAGCCGAGCGAGTCCTTGAGCGAAGCTGAAGCGCTGCTCAATCGTGCTTTCAACAAAGGCAGCAGCGCGGCAGTGAATAACGTGTTTGAGCAGCTCAAGGCACATCAAGTGATCGCGAATGCGGCGCAAGCACCTACCGATGGCGAGACCTTAGAGCAAACCATGGCGCGGCTTAAAGACTCCTTTGTCGATGCGCCACAGCCTACGCAATTTGACTCACCACAAGCGTTTGTGGATGCACTGCTTCCTATTGCGGAAAAAGTAGCGGGTGAGTTGGGTGTCGATCCCAAAGTGTTGGTTGCGCAGGCCGCTCTGGAAACGGGTTGGGGTAAACATATTATCCAAGAGGGTGAGCAGAGTAGCTTCAATCTTTTCAACATCAAGGCGGATAGCCGCTGGGGTGGTGAAAATATGCGCAAACTCACGCTGGAGTACCGCGATGGTGTGGCGCAGAAAGAGCAAGCGTTCTTTCGCTCTTACGTGTCCTACGAAGCAAGCTTTCGTGATTACGTTGATTTTTTACAGAGTAACCCTCGTTATCAGCAAGCACTTGAGGTGGTTGCCGATCCGAAAGCGTATCTGCAGCAGCTGCAAGCGGCTGGCTACGCAACAGATCCCGCATATGCTGAGAAAATCACCTCAATCTATGAGGGCCGTTTGCAAGCGTTAGCCGACAACGATGCTAAAGAAGGCTAGGCCTTCGCCGCTATAAAAGAGATGCAATAGAGGTGTTGCTAAGTACTGCTAAGCAGCGCCAGGAGAGTAAATATGTCCAGCTTTAATCTGCTAAATATCGGTAACCAAGCGTTGCGGACAAATCAGTCGGCACTGGCGACCATCGGGCAGAATATCTCGAATGTTAATACGCCGGGTTACAGCCGCCAGACAACTGATATCACATCGTTGCCGGATCGCACCGGTGCCAAAGTTGATAGTGTCAGCCGCATTACCGATCGCTTTTTGACGGAGCAGATGTGGGGAGATCTATCGGCGTACCAGCATACGTTGACCTATGCTGGCCTCTCTTCTGATTTGGACAACTTGCTGGCCACGCAGGTTACCAGTGTCTCTGATGGTTTAGATAACTACTTTAAAGCGATGCAGAATGTGGTTGATGATCCTGTATCGATCCCAAACCGTGAGTTGCTGATCGCGGAATCCGATGCGTTGGTTAAGCGCTTCAACGATCTTGATCGCCATATTGAGCAGCAGAGCGATACGATCAATGCGCGTGTTGAAGACCTGTCTCATCAAGTGAATACCATCTCACGGGGCATCGCTGATCTAAACGATGCGATTCGTATCGCCAACGCGAGCAATGATCCAGCGAATGAGCTGCGCGATCAGCGTGAAGAGCTGGTAAACAATCTATCGAACCTGATTGGTGTGAAGGTGGTGGAGCAGGGCGAAGAGTTCAACATCTTTGTCGGCAACGGCCAGCCCCTCATTACCGGTCAAACAGCCAATAAATTGGTGGCAGTGCAGGGTAACCCAGACTACCGCCAGAGTGACCTTCAGCTTGTGGTTGCAGGTAACGCGGTTGATGTAACTGAAGAGCTGAGCGGTGGGCAGATCGGTGGCCTATTGCAGTATCGCGAAGAAGCGCTGAACGATGCGCGGGATGAGCTGGGCCGTATTGCCATCGGTGTTGCTGCTAGCATGAATGAGGCCCACAAAAACGGCATCGACCTAAACAACGATTTCGGGAAGAACTTCTTCACTGATATCAACGCCGATAGCGTTCAGCGGGGGCGTATTCATGCTGATGCGAATAACCAAAGCGTTATCTCCCAAATGCGGGTTGAGATTCAAGATGTAGGTCAGTTAGAGGCGTCCGATTATGAACTGATCTATGAAAACGACCGCCAGATCACGCTGATCCGTAACAGTGATGGTAAACAGTTCACAATTAATCAGCTTCAGGATGTTGGGGCTGATCGCACCATAGATGCCAATCTATTGAACTGGGGCGGCAATACAGCGCCGGTCGTGGATGGCGATGGCTCCACTGTGCCCTCGGCACCCTTAACGCCGGTCGTAAATGGTGTTGCCGGTGGAGCAACGGTGGTTAACTCTGCACAAGGCATGGCTGATTTTATGAACAGCCAGCCTGGCCTATCCGGTGTCACTGCCGAGACTGCTATCAATATCAGCGGTGTTACTGAGGCTGGTGGTGATGGCTTGAGCTTTGATCTTAAGATCAATGATGCAACCGGCACCACGCAAACAATTACAGTGAACTTACCCACCGGCGCCACCAGCAATGACAATGTAGCGACGGCAATTAATGCTGCGCTGGCTGCTGAGACAAGCGCCAACGGCACCGACTTTAGCAACTTACAATTAAGTGAAGCAGACGGCGGCGTTAAACTGCTGGACCGGACCGGCGGAAACATTACCGTTGATGCCAGTGGCGGCGCGAACGCCGATATCATCGGCATTCAGAACTATGCAGCGAATGGTAGTTTGGTTGCTGGTGGCCCAGTGAATGTGCAGGCGGATCTAGCTGGTAGTGATACCGGTACGGTTGTTGGTTATTTAACGAATGCGCAAGCGGAAGCCGACAGCAGCGTTGATAGCTTCTCTATTAGCTCACCTGGCGGTGCGCTTATTGGTGGCACCAGCCCTGCTGTGTTGGTGGATGGCAGCAATAATGTTGCCTCGCTTGCGAGTGATACGACCTCTAATATTGCCGCGCTTGATCAAGGTGAGTACTACCTCGACCCAGATCGCGGCACGCTCGCGTTTGCGGTGGATGGGTTTAAAGTTGTCATCGATACCACCCAGCAGTTGGTGCGTGGAGATCGTTACCTGATTCAACCGGTGCGCACGGGTGCCGAGGATTTAGGACTAGAGATCCAAGATGGTAAACAGCTGGCGTTGGCCTCACCTATTCGCATTACAGCGGACAATACTAACCAAGGCACGGGGGTAGCAACGGCGAAGGTCACTAACCCTGATGCGCTTGCTTTCGCACAGCCTGCAACGCTGACGCCGCCGGTGGGTATTGTTTTCAATGGTGGTCAGCCGACGACCTACAATCTTTATGATATGAGTAACCCAGACAATCCAACTTTGCTGAGCATCGACGGTGTTGTGCAGTCTAACCGCGCTTATGTGCCCGGTGGTGAAATCGCGTTGGATGGTTACTCGGTGACGATCTCGAATGAACCAGAGGCGGGTGATCGTTTCTCGTTCACGTTTAACAAAGACGGTGTTTCCGACAACCGCAATGCGATTGAGCTATCTGACTTGCAAAACGCCGATGTCTTCAACGATGGTTCTTATCAAGATCTGTACGGCAGCTTAGTTGAGCGGGTGGGGACGCGCACAGCGACCAATAACATAACCGTAGAGGCGAATAAGTCGGTCCTTGATTCAACTACCAGCGCGAAAGCGGGTGTTTCCGGCGTTAACTTAGACGAAGAAGCGGCTAAACTGGTGCAGTATCAGATGGCATATCAAGCTTCGGCACAGTTGATCAGCACGTCGCAAACGGTATTCGATACTTTGCTAAGCAGCATATAACGGGAGTAGATGATGCGAATTTCAACACAGCAGCAATATCTGCAAACCATTGATCAGATGCAGCGAACCCAAGCAACGCTGGCTGACAAGCAAAATGAGATCAACACGGGTAAGCGCTTGATAACACCCTCTGATGATCCTGTTGCGGCAGCGCAAGTGGTGAAGCTCGAGCGCGAATTAGCTCAGTATGAAAAGTTTGACGACAACATCAATGTCACTAAACGCCGTCTACAGCTCGAAGATTCACTTCTTGACGATATTAATATCGCGATGGACCGCATCAATGAGTTGGCACTAAAAGCCGGTAACGAAGCGACACTAACGGATCAAGACCGTAAAGGGATTGCCAACGAGCTATACGAGCTGACCGACTATGTTGCGGGGCTTATGAACACGCAAGACTCGGAAGGTGAATATATCTTTGCCGGTAGTAAAGGCAGTACAAAACCTTATGAGGAGTTAGCGAACAACCGTTTTGCCTATCGCGGTGATGACGGGCAGCGCTCGATTCAAGTAGGAGGTGACCTTTACATCGCATCGAATGATTCGGGGCAATACCTGTTTGAAGCAGTCGAGGGCCCGCTTGAAATAAATATGACTGGGGTTGCGATTGCTGAAGCGAATGCCACCAACACCCAGCCGTTTATCCGCGAAGCGAGCTTCAGCAGTGCGGCGCTTGAAGAGCAGTTCCTACAAGCCGCAGAGGGCGTTGGGGATATCACGATTCGTGTGGATGAGCCGCAGCCCAACGTCTTTGAATACAGTGTTTTGGATGCCGCAGGTAATCCGGTAGCGGATACCGATGGTACTCCACTGCAAAATATTCCAGCAGGTGACCTTAGTACCACGCCGCTGGCGGTGAACATGTTTGGCTTAACGTTCGAACTGCATGAGCCGAGCAATGGCGTGAACGGGAATGAGATCACTCTAAATATCGAGCGCGAGCGCCAAAATATTCTCGATGTTGCTGTTGATCTGGCCAAAGTGCTGGAGCAGCCTGTTGATGGCCCTGAAAGCAAAGCAGAGCTGTCTGAAGCGGTAGCAACGGCATTGAATGGTGTGCAACAAGCGCAAGATCGTAACAACGAAGCCCGTACGACCCTGGGTTCTCGTTTAAGTACGCTGGAGAAGATTGCCGAGTCCAATATCGATTTTGAGCTTTTCACCAAAACCGCTATTTCGCGTCTTGTGGATACTGATATGGCCGAGGCGATCACTGAGTTTCGTTTTGCGGAAGCAACGCTGCAAGCGTCGCAAGCGACATTTGGCCGGGTTGCGTCGCTCTCTTTGTTTAACTACATCAATTAACAACAGCGCTTTGGCTTACCAGCGTTAAAGTTGCTGGTAAGCTTTGGCCATCTGCTTTCCCTTATTCGCTGCTTGTTGCTCTTTACGTAACTCCTCTTGGCGCGCACGGATGAACTCTACGTTCTCGCTGTCTAGTTGGCGAATGTCATTCAACGCTTTATCAACGGCCAAACTTTCCTGTTCTGAAGAGGGAGGTGTTGCTGTGGCTGCTTGAGCTAAGATAGCCTCTCGTTGAGCAAGCATCTCTTCTACCTCATCCCATGTTTTTTCTTCTACAGCTGCGCGAATCTTTTGGCTTAGAGCCAGCGCTTCTTTAACTAAATCATGCACTTGGACCACCTCTCGTAAAAGTCAGATATTTGCTAAAGGAACTATTGCAATAGTCGATAACTTTAAGTACCGAGGCAGTAATCTGCCAGAGAAAAATAAAATTAAAGCATCTGAAAATTTGGTCGATAAACAAATCATAACCGGTAGCAATTAGAGACAAAACCGGAAGTGAACATAAAACAGCCAGTCGCACCTGGTTGATATGAGGAGAGAATCTCATGGCAATGGTAATCAATTCAAACATCATGTCGCTTAACGCACAGCGTAACTTGCAGGCGTCTTCTAACGAGCTGAACACTGCGATGGAACGTCTTTCCAGTGGTAAGCGAATCAACTCTGCTGCAGACGATGCTGCGGGCCTTTCGATCGCCAACCGTATGACATCTCAGGTTAATGGTCTTAACCAAGCGATGCGTAACGCGAACGACGGTATCTCTTTGATTCAAACAGCTGAAGGTGCGCTGGACGAGTCGACTAACATTCTGCAACGTATGCGTGAACTGTCTATTCAGTCTGCCAACGGTACTTACGATAGCGGTAACCGTTCTACGTTGAACGCAGAGGTTAAACAGCTGGTTGCTGAGCTGGACCGTATCTCTGAAACAACAGCGTTTAACGGCCAGAATATCCTTGATGGTTCGTTGGGTAAGGTTGATCTGCAAGTAGGTTCTGAGGCGAACCAAACTATCGGTTTGGAAATTCAGGCGATGGACTCTAAAACACTGGGTCTAGGTTCTACTAGTGGTGACGTATTAGGTGCGGAGAACACACTAGCGGCTGATACAACTGCGCTGACAAACAACTCTGTAACGATCAATGGTCAGTCTGTACTGGCGATTGGTGAGACTTGGACTGGCGGTACAGATTCTCTGGGTGAGCTGGTTGAGAAGATCAACACGAACGTACGTGGTGTTACTGCCTCTACATACAGCGAAGTTGAAGCAGATAAAGCAGGTACAGGTGTCCTAGTTGAAGGCACAGATAAGCTGACTGTTGACGTGGTTAAGCTAGATGGCGAAACGCTATCTTTCAGCATCACTGGTACAGAGAGCATGGAAGAGGTCGTAGATAAGCTGAACACTGAGGGTGGTGGCTTGATCTCTGCATCGCTAGATGATGGCGGTAAGCTCGTTGTTAGCGCAGAAAACGTAACTAGCCTAGAGCTGACAGGTGCGGGTGCTGCTGCAAATACTGGTGATGACGTATTAGGCTTGGGCGCAGGCGCTGATGGTGTGGTTAACACTGCATCTATCTCACTTGCATCAGAAGATGGCAGCGACATTATTATCGAGCGTGGTAGTACTGGTACAACGGCTGACCTTAAGTCGCTCGGTTTCCGCGAGAACAACGTGGGTGGTGTGATCGAAGGTGGTGCTTGGGATGGTTCAACAGCTTTGGCAGTGGGTGATCTGAGCATCAACGGTGTTGACGTTGGCGCCGCTGAAAGTGCGAAACTTTCTGACAACATCGCTGCAATCAACAAGGTCAGTGACCAAACAGGTGTTACTGCAAACGCTTTCACATCGGTAGAGATTGACACTGCGACAAACTCAACTGGTGCGGGTACTGCTGCGGCATTCACTCTTAACGGTGTGACTATCGCTGCGGGTGCTGATGCTAAGATCTCGACTACAGTGGCACAAATTAACGCGAAGTCCGATGAGACAGGTGTTACAGCTGTTCTTGAGGGTGACCTCTTGCGCTTGGAAGGTGATGTTGCTTCTATCACATTCGGTGACGCATCAGGTGCTGGCGATAACGGTGCTGAACTGGCCGGTGTTCTCGGTGCAGGTCTTGCAGCGGGTACTGATGTCCAAGATACAGACGGTGGTGTGAAGCTGACATCAGACAGCGGTGCCCCAATTAGTGTTGATGTCACAACTGATGGTGCGAATGCAACAGGTCTTCTGGATGCAAACACAACATCGGGTGGTAAGTTCGGCGCAGCAGTAAATAGCATCGATATCTCGACAGCTGCGGGTGCGCAAAAAGCGATCGGCATCATCGATAACGCACTAGAAACTATTAACGAAACACGTGGTGATCTGGGTGCGGTTAACAACCGTCTGGACTTCACAATCAGTAACCTGTCTAACGTTGCTGAAAACGTATCAGCTGCACGTTCACGTATCGAAGATGCAGACTTCGCAGCAGAATCTGCTAACCTAAGTCGTGCGCAGGTTCTACAACAGGCAGGTACTTCGATGTTGGCGCAAGCAAATGCGGCGCCTCAGCAGGTACTGTCACTACTTCAGTAATATTTCTCTGGATTAAACAGCCAGTTGTAAATCCCTCACCACCTTCGGTGGGGGATTTTTGGTTAAGGAGGTAAACAATGTCAGTCGAATCAATGAACGCCACAAGTATGGTGTCGACTACTACCCAACCGGCCAATACCCAGCAGGTTAATCAGAACCAGCAAGCCGCGATAGCAGAAAAGCAATCGCAAGCGGCAGAGGCCCAGGAAGCTCAAAAGCTAACAGCTGAAGAGGTTCAAGATGTGGTCGATAAGCTGAATGATTTCATGCAAGGGCAGCAGCGTAACTTGAATTTCTCTGTGGATAAGGATACTGATAACCTTATTGTTAAGGTGATGGATACCCAAACGGAAGAGGTCATCCGCCAGTTCCCTTCTGAGGAAACGCTGAAGCTTGCGAAGCACATTGAAGGGATGCTTGGGCTAATCTTTAACGATAAAGCCTAGTACGTTTTAGCTTCTTAGGGAGGGTTTATGGATACTAATATTATTTCGGCACTGGGCGGTGGCTCGGGTATCGATACTAAAAAACTGGTCAGTCAGCTAGTTGAAGTTGAGAAGGCGCCGCAACAAAATCGTATCGACTCCCAAAAAGAGAAGCTGCAATCACAAATTTCGGCATATGGCTTACTGAAAAGTAGCTTGTCCGAGTTTCAAAACGCACTAGCGCCACTCAGTAATAACGATACGTTCAATGCGCGCTCCGTGGCCTTCCCTGAAACCGGCACGGTGACGCCTAACTCGTTAGACGCTAACGCTCAGGTTGGTACCTACCAACTCGGTGTTGAATCAACAGCACAATCGCAGTCTTTGGCTGTGAATACTTCGTTTGCAGATGCCAATGCTGCAATGAATGTGGCGGGCAACCTAACGATAAAGCTGGGTGAATGGACCTATGATGGCAGCAATAACCCGCAGTCCTTCACCGAAAATGAAGCGCAGAAATCTCTAACAATAGAAGTTGTCGCAGAGGACTCGCTGCAAGATTTGGCGGATAAAATTAACGCTGCCGATTCTAATGTGCAAGCGTCTGTATTGTTAGTTGATGGCGAGCATCAGCTGCTTCTATCGGGCCCGTCTGGTAAGGCGAATGCGCTAGAAGTCACGAACGACAATAGCCAGCTCGATATCTTCTCTTACAATGCTTCGAATCACGCGAATGTAACCCAAACACAGCAAGCTCGGGATGCTGAGATTACGATCAATGGCTTAACCGTTTTTCGGGAGAGTAATGAGATTGATGATGTCATTCCTGGGTTAAGTTTTACATTGAACAAAGCTGAACCTGATGAGACGTTCACATTCTCGATCAGCCAAGACAAGGGGACCGCTGAACAAGCGATTCGTGATTTCGTGACGGCGTATAACTCGCTTTACGAGACCGCGAAAAACCTAACGGGGCTGACAACAGACGAAGAGACCAACGAGACAACAGCAGGGAATTTATCCACAGATGGTGCGGCAAAGGCCGTCATTGCACAGTTGCGTTCGATGATGACGGGTGCTGTGGCTGGGGTAGATGGTTCGAACTCTTTATCGAGTATCGGTATTCGTACCCAGTTGGATGGAACACTGGAGCTGACTGATGATTTCTCGAATGCAGTGAGCGATAACTTTGCTGTCCTACAGAATATTTTTGCACCGCAGACCTCCTCGTCTACCAATCAGGTGGATGTCACCATCGGTAATTATGCTGGGAACACTGTACCCGGCAGCTATACTGGCACAGTGACCGCGCCGCCGACGAAAGGCACCGTCAGGAGTGATATTCCCTTTGCTGCGTTTACGACAGGCGCTGGGGATAATACGTTCTCTATCGCGGTAGATGGCACGACGAGCGGCGTGCTTGAGTTGTCTGGTACGTTCAATACGGCAGAAGAGTTACGGGTTGAGCTACAGTCGTTGATTAACAATGATAAGGCGCTCAAAGATGCGGGTAACTTTGTTGATGTCGTCGTTGATGGCGGCCAGATACAGCTAGTCTCTCGTACTTATGGCAGTTCATCAAAAGTTGTCTTTGAAACCGCGGGTGCTGAGTTCGCCACTAATACCGGCCTCAGCGAGAGTTCAAGTTCGGTCATTGGTAACGACGTGCAAGGCACAATTAATGGTGAGCCGGCATTCGGTGCCGGTGAAATCTTATTGGCAAAGATCGATAGCGACCCTTATGGGCTTAACTTTGCTGTGAAAGAGGGGATGACGGGGGATTTCTCATTTACATTCTCGCGCGGACTATCCAGTGAGCTCAATCGGCTGATCGACGGCTTCTTGGGTGATAACGGAGCCATCAATAGCCGCGAGGAGAACATCAACCGACAAATTAAAGGACTAGCAACCGATCAAGAGAACCTTGATCGACGTATGACGATCTACCAAACTCGTCTAACTCAACAATACCTAGCGATGGAACGGGTTGTTGCGAGTCTAAACACAACATCAGACTCGTTAAACGGCCTAACTGATCGATTACCTTTTACGGCGAAGTCCTCATAACCTTGAGAGCAACGCTACTTGGAGTAAAACATGTCTGTTAATTTAAGTGCCCTAAAACAATATCAGAACGTTGATGTGCGGGCGTCAGTCGAAACAGCTTCCCCTCATGAGCTGATTACCATGTTATTTGACGGTGCATTAACGGCGATGGCGAAGGCCAAGGGAGCGATAGAGCGTGACGATATTAATGAGCGCACCACGCATTTAAATAAAGCAAATGATATTGTTCTTGGCTTGAAAGACTTCCTGGATCATGAAAAAGGTGAGGATATTGCAGCCAACTTAGATCTGCTTTACGACTACGTTGTTCGTGCGTTGTTGCAGGCTAACCGTGATAATGATGCTGAGAAGGTTCAAGAAGCGATGGATCTTATTTTGCAGGTGAAATCCGGCTGGGTACAGATGGAAGTCCCTGAGTCTTAAGTCTTAAATCTACTATCAAGAACCCGAGCAGCGCCTCGGGTTTTTTATTGGCTGTTGATAAGTATTAATGATGTGCCATTTTTTTGGCATAAAAGTTCCGAGTCTGCTTGTTAAATCATGTTTCTTTGCTAGTATGTCAAAAAAATGACGTGCGATAGAGTACGGAAATGGCAGCTAATTCACATGTTTTACTCGTAGATGACGAGGAGCAAAGGCGGCAAAACTTGGCCGCTGTATTTAGCTTTTTGGGCGTCTCTCACGAAGTCTCCAGTTTCGTTGACTGGTTTCAAACTTCTCAGTCGAACCCCTGCACTTTAGCCTTTATTGGTAAAAGTGCCCTACCGGTATCCCTCGATAAACTAGTGTCACGGTTTCGCGATCAGATGCCAGCAGTGCCTTTATGCCTATTAGATGGCTGGGATGAGGCTGAGTTGCTCTCGGCTGCGGCAAACGCGCAAATTCTCAGCGTGCTCGAAGAGCCGCTTTCAGAACGGGTATTAGCCGAGCTACTTTCGCAAGCGGAGCGCTTTGGTGCTAGCCACCGTGCCTTGGAGGAACCTAGCTTCCCGCTTCTAGTAGGTGAGAGCGCTGCCATGAAGCACCTTAAGCTCGTTATGGGGCGTGTTGTTGAGCGGGATGCGAGTGTACTGATTACCGGCGAGTCGGGTACGGGAAAAGAGCTGGTTGCGCGTAGCTTACACGAACTATCGCCACGTAACGGTGAACCCTTTGTACCCGTTAATTGCGGCGCCATTCCGCCTGAACTTCTCGAGAGCGAGTTATTTGGCCATGAAAAGGGCGCTTTCACTGGCGCAGTCTCGGCCCGTGCTGGGCGTTTTGAGATGGCTAACAACGGCACGCTATTTTTAGACGAGATCGGTGATATGCCGATGGCGATGCAGGTTAAGCTGTTACGTGTGCTTCAGGAGCGCTGCTTTGAGCGTGTGGGTGGTTCGAAGACCGTGCATGTGGATGTCCGTGTGATCGCGGCAACCCATAAGAATTTAGAGCAGATGATCGCGGAGGGTAAGTTCCGCGAGGACCTTTTCTATCGTCTCAATGTTTATCCCATAGAGACGCCACCGCTGCGCGAGCGGGAAGGTGACGTCGCACGGCTGACAGACTACCTCGCGAATCAGGCTCAGCAAGTGGGTCTAGGGCAGCTGATACTCTCGGGGCCAGCGCGTATGGCACTGGATCAATATGATTGGCCGGGAAATGTGCGTGAGCTTGCCAACCTTGTTGAGCGTTTGGCGATTATGCACCCTGATGAGGAGGTAAACCTTTTAGACCTTCCGGATAAGTATCGTGCTGGTTTAGACCTTGGTGACTTTCCGATGAGCTCCAGCGTCGTTGCGGAGTCACCAACGGCTGAGCAGCCCTATCTAAGTCGAAACGATTTGATGTTGCCGGAAGATGGGATTGACCTGAAAGCGCAGCTTGAGAGTATCGAGCAAGACTATATTCGGGCCGCTTTACAGCGAACTAATCAGGTTGTTGCTCGCGCGGCCAAGCTACTTGGCGTACGGCGCACAACATTAGTTGAGAAGATGAAAAAATATGGTATCCAGCGAGGCGATGATGAGTGAAGTTGAGGCGCTCAAACAAGCCCTAGCTGATAAAGATGCTGAGCTGACAGAGCTGCGAGATCAGCTTGCTGAGCAGAGCGCACTCGAGAGTATGTTTGCGAGGCGAATGGCTCAAGTGCTGAAGGTGATGCCTGCCGGTGTCATCGTGATTGGTAATCAAGGGCGAGTGGCACTCGCGAACCCTGCTGCTGAAGCGCTACTGGGTAAGCCCTTGATTGGCGAGCTATGGATGCAGGTCATCAATCGCTCATTCGCGCCCAAGAATGATGATGGGCACGAGATCTCGCTGCGTGACGGCCGACGAGTGAGCTTGCTGACATCGGCCATGCAGGATGAAGCCGGGCAGCTAGTACTGCTGACCGATCAAACCGAGACACGTTTGTTGCAAGACCGTCTGTCGCAGTATCAGCGATTATCGGAGATGGGGCGTATGATGGCATCGCTGGCCCATCAAATTCGCACGCCACTGGCGGCTGCAACGCTCTATGCTAGCCACCTAGAGCGCGACGCGATTACAGAGGCACAGCGTAAGAAGTTTGCCGCGAAAGTATCTTCACGCCTTGCGCACCTTGAGCAGCAAGTGCGAGACATGCTGGTCTTTGCACGCGGCGAGATGCAGCTAGAGGATCGTATTAGTGTTGCTCAGCTATTGCGCTCGATTGATGAAATGTTGGATGTGCCTCTTGCCGAGTTTGATGCCGACTGTGAGTTCGATGATCGAACTGAAAGTGCTTGGTTGCAGTGCAATCTGGAGATGTTGCTCGGCGCACTACTTAACTTGATCAACAACGCGCTACAGGCGTGCGGCAAAGGTGCAGAGCTGTTGATTGTGGCTGAAGTCTGTCAAGAGATGGTGTGCTTGCGTGTGGTCGATCATGGCCCAGGCATGACGCCTGAGCAGTGCCAGAAAGCCACAGAACCTTTTGTCACGACCAAGTCCCACGGCACGGGGCTTGGCTTAGCCGTTGCCAATGTCGTTGCTCAAGCCCATAACGGCCGTTTCGAGCTCTCTTCGGTGGCGGGGGAAGGTACAACTGCAACGGTATGTTTGCCACTCATTAGCGATTTAGAAAAGGAAAATGAATGATGTCTATCCGTGTCCTCGTGGTTGAAGACGATAGCGAACTACGTGAAGCGCTGGTGGATACCTTAGAGCTGTCCGGTATGTCGGTCAGTGAGGCTGAGCACGGTGAAGCCGCATGTGAGGCACTAGCGCACGCCAGCTTTGATATCGTCATTACCGACGTCAACATGCCTGGTATGGATGGTCATGCCTTGCTAGGGGTTATTCGGCAAAAGTACCCGTTGCTGCCTGTTTTGTTGATGACGGCGTTTGGGCAAGTGAGTAAGGCGGTTGATGCCATTCGCAGTGGCGCGGCCGATTATCTGATGAAGCCTTTTGAGCCGGATGTCTTGATTGCAGCGGTCGAGCGCTTTGCGCGGGGCGAGGTAGCAGAACAGCAAGCTCCGGTTGCCAGCGATGAGCGGAGTGTCCAATTACTTGAGCTAGCAAGGCGCGTCGCCGCGACAGATTCGACGGTGCTGATTGCTGGTGAATCAGGGACCGGTAAAGAGGTATTAGCACGCTATATACATAATCACTCCAGCCGAGCTGAACAGCCTTTCATTGCGATCAACTGCGCTGCTATCCCAGAAAATATGCTTGAAGCGATGCTGTTTGGGCATGAGAAGGGTGCATTCACCGGTGCTATTGCAAGCCAGCCTGGCAAGTTCGAGCAGGCGAACGGCGGCACCTTACTGCTGGACGAAGTCACGGAGATGGATTTAGGGCTGCAAGCGAAGCTTCTGCGCGTACTGCAAGAGCAGGAGGTGGAGCGTGTTGGTGGCAAAGCGCCGATTAAGCTGGATGTGCGTGTGCTTGCCACAACGAACCGTGAGCTGCGCCAGTATGTGAGTGAAGGCGCATTTCGCGAGGATCTCTATTACCGCTTGAATGTCTTTCCATTGCACTGGTCGCCACTGCGTGAGCGGCCTGCGGATATTGTGCCGCTAAGCGAGGCGATATTGCAGCGTCTCTGTGCAAAAATGCAGCGCCCCGTTGTGGTGCTTTCCGATACAGCAAAAACTAAATTAACCGACCATACATGGCCGGGTAACGTGCGGGAGCTGGACAATGTGTTGCAGCGCGCCCTTATCCTACAGACGGGCCCTGAGATCTATGCTGAGGACCTCTTTATCGAAGAGGGCAATATGACGCTGCGTATGGAGCCTGCAGTAACGTCCGCTGATGTTGATGAAAAAGCAGCTGGTGCGCTTGAAAACGATCTGCGTGAGCATGAGTTTCAGTTGATTATTGATGCGCTAAAAGAGACGGGTGGTAGCCGAAAAGAGGCGGCTGAAAAGCTCGCTATTAGTCCGCGAACCTTGCGTTATAAACTCGCAAAAATTCGTGAAGCTGGCTTGGATCTGGATGCCCTACTCAAAAGGTAGAATGTGACGGAAAAGGGTTTGTAAAACATAGATTTAATGGTCTTTTAGTAGTGGGTCTAAAGCCCGATAGACCAATGTCTAATTCAGAGCAAAGCGGCCCGTTGGGTATAACAAAGGCTGATCATTCCTTACTAATCTGCAGCGAAAAAATAATAACAATGCGCTAGTGGGTAAAACGGGCAAATAATTAAAACAAGCAAGCTAAGGGCATCACCATGAGTGAAAAGGTATATCCAGTCTATCCAGAGATCGCAGCAGGCGCACACATCGACAGCGCGAAGTATGAAGCTATGTATGAGCAGTCGGTCAATGATACTGATGCATTTTGGGGAGAGCATGGAAAGCGAATCGATTGGTTCAAACCCTACACGAAAGTAAAGAACACAACCTTCGATCCACACAACGTTGATATCCGTTGGTTCGAAGATGGGACGCTAAACGCTGCATACAACTGCTTGGATCGCCACCTTGAGACCCGCGGCGATCAAGTAGCGATTATCTGGGAAGGCGACGACCCAAGCGAGTCAGAGAACATCACATATCGTCAGTTGCATGAGCGTGTTTGTAAGTTCGCAAACGCCTTGAAAGGTCAAGGTGTTGAACAAGGTGATGTTGTCACGCTTTACATGCCGATGATTCCAGAAGCAGCTATCGCAATGCTCGCGTGTGCGCGTATCGGCGCGGTGCACTCAGTGGTATTCGGTGGTTTCTCTCCAGAGGCGCTAGCAGCACGCGTGGAAGGCGCTAACTCTAAAGTTGTTGTGACGTCCAACTACTCGCTACGTGGCGGCAAAGTTGTGCCACTTAAAGAAAACGTAGACAAAGCGCTGGAACATGCAGGTGCTGCGGCTTGCTGTCAAAGCGTTATCGTCGTTAAGCGCGTTGATCAAGATGTAGCATGGGATGGTGCACGTGATAAGTGGTACGAAGATCTCGTTGCGGATGCATCTGCTGACTGCCCTGCGACTGAGTTAGACGCAGAAGCGCCGCTATTTATTCTGTACACGTCAGGTTCTACTGGCGCACCAAAAGGTCTAAAACACACGACTGGCGGTTACATGGTGTACGCATCCATGACGCATGAGTATGTTTTTGACTACAAAGAGGGTGATGTCTACTGGTGTACAGCGGATGTGGGTTGGGTCACAGGTCACAGCTACATCGTTTACGGCCCGTTGGCTAACGGCGCAACAACTCTGATGTTTGAAGGTGTTCCAAGCTATCCTGACAACAGCCGCTTTGGCCGTGTTATCGAAAAACATAAGGTCAATCAATTCTATACAGCGCCAACGGCTATTCGTGCGCTGATGCAGCAAGGTGAAGATGTTCTGGGTGATGCAGATCTGTCTTCGTTGCGTATTTTGGGTTCTGTAGGCGAGCCAATTAACCCAGAGGCGTGGGAGTGGTATCACCGTATTATCGGTGACGAGAAATGCCCAATCGTTGATACATGGTGGCAAACCGAAACGGGTGGGGTGATGATCGTTCCGTTACCAGGTGCAACGGCTGCGAAACCGGGTTCTGCTACGCGTCCATTCTTTGGCGTACAGCCAGCGCTGTTCGACAATGAAGGCAAAGCGCTTGAGGGTGCTACTGATGGTAACTTAGTTATTACAGACTCTTGGCCATCGCAAGCGCGCTCTATTTGGGGTGACCACGAGCGTTTCATTCAAACGTACTTCTCAACATTTAAAGGTGTTTACACCACGGGTGATGGCGCACGTCGCGATGAGGATGGCTACTATTGGATCACAGGGCGTGTTGATGATGTTATCAACGTTTCTGGCCACCGTATGGGTACAGCCGAGGTTGAGTCAGCATTGGTTGCTCACCCGGCAGTTGCCGAAGCGGCAGTAGTGGGCTACCCGCATGATGTGAAGGGCCAAGGTATCTATGTATACGTAACGCTACAAGCTGGCTTCGAGCAGTCGGATGAGCTGATGAAGGAGCTACGCAACCATGTGCGTGGTGAGATCGGTCCTATCGCGTCACCAGACCTTATCCAGTTTGCTCCAGGCATGCCGAAAACACGCTCCGGTAAGATTATGCGCCGTATCCTGCGTAAGATTGCCGAAGATGATTTTGGTGCGTTGGGTGATACATCTACACTGGCTGATCCAACGGTGGTTGACGATCTGATCGAGAATCGCATGAATCGAAAATAGCTAATATAATTGTTTAGCTAAAGTCAATTCGTCGAAAACTCCCCCTATAGCGCAAGCTTAGGGGGAGTTTTGCGTTTAAAGAGATGGTATTATCGAGGCATTCAAAAAAGAACCATAGAGTTTTGGGTGTGGGTTCACCTGGGGGATACAGCATGCAACTAGCAAATAAGATCATAATCGCTGACGACCATCCTTTGTTCCGAGCAGCGTTACGCCAAGCTGTTGGTCAAGCCATTGAAGGCGTTGAAATAGTGGAAGCCGACTCGCTGGCGGCAGTACAAGAGGCGGTTGTTGAACACAGTGATGCTGATCTTGTGTTGTTAGATCTGCATATGCCGGGCACGAATGGCTTTACTGGACTGGTATTCCTGCGGGGACAAAACCCCGGTATGCCGGTTATCGTTGTTTCGGGTAGCGAAGAGGTCAGCGTGATGCAACGCGCAATGGATTACGGTGCATCTGGCTTTATACCGAAATCGGCACCACTTGAAGTGATCTCTGAAGCGATTGTTGCAGTACTTGAGGGCGAAGAGTGGCTTCCACGTGAAATCACTGAGAGCACCGAAGATGATGTCACAGAGGAGGAGCGTAAGTTCGCTGCCGCGCTTGCATCGTTAACGCCTCAGCAGTTCCGCGTCTTGACGATGCTAACAGAAGGTTTGCTCAACAAGCAGATCGCATATGAACTCAACGTTTCTGAAGCGACGATCAAAGCACACGTGACAGCGATCTTGAGAAAGTTAGGGGTTCATAGCAGAACTCAGGCCGTTATTGCTGCGCAAAAACTCAGTGTTGACCCAGCGCGCACTGAGCTCGACTAAAACGATAAAACAAAAAAGGGCCGTTAAGGCCCTTTTTTATGACAGCTGATCACGACTTACGGGTAGCGATCAGCTTGTTGATCATGGCTCTCAGTGCCGCTGGCTTAATAGGTTTGGTGAGCAGTTGAGCACCAAAGGTATCAACCTCCTCTTTTACTGCTTCTGTTCTATCTGCAGTAATCACAAGCGCAGGAACTTCTTGCTCCCAACACTCGTATAGCGCTTTTAATGCCATGATGCCGGTATCAGTTTCACCGAGATGGTAGTCGGCCAGCACAATATCTGGCGGTGGCGTTCCGTCTTGGTAATTTTCAAGAGCATCGCTGATTGATAGTGCGGTAGCGGTTTCACAGCCCCAACCTTGTAGCAGTGCGCACATACCTTCGAGGATCTTGGGCTCGTTATCAATCACCAGTGCCCGGGTTCCATTAAGCGCTTTACTGCGAATCCAGCCACGCTGCTCAGGCTTAGCGCTAACCGCTTTTGTCTTATCGCCTAGCGGCACCTCTACGCTGAACACGGTACCCGTACCAACCCACGAGCGCACATTGACGCGATGCCCCAGCATCTTGGCAATCCGTTCAGTAATCGCCAGTCCGAGGCCCAGCCCTTGTACTTGTGAGTGTTTTGGGTTATCTATGCGCCGGAACTCCTCGAATACTTCAGCAAGGCGATCTTCTGGAATACCGACGCCGGTATCCCACACTTCGATACGAAGGGCGGAGTCTAGGCGTCTGCAGCCGAGCAGAATACGTCCACCTTGGGTATAGCGCACAGCATTTGATAGGAAGTTTTGTAATATTCGGCGGAGTAGTTTTTGGTCAGAGACAACGTATTGTTCAGATTCTACGTAACGGAATCCCAGCCCTTTCTCTTGAGCGAGCGCGGTGAACTCGGCGCTGAGGTTGGAGAATAGGTTGCTCAGTGCAAAGTGGCTGATAACTGGCTCAAGCGCCCCAGCATCGAGCTTGGAGATATCCAATATGGTGGTGATGAGCTCCTCTGCGGCCTTTAGAGAGCCGTCGAGATTTTCAACGAGCTGTTTTGTATCTGGTGAGTCATGGCTTTGTTGAGCCAGTGCAGAAGTAAACAGCCGTGCAGCATTGAGTGGTTGGAGTAAATCGTGGCTCGCGGCTGCCAAAAAGCGTGTTTTACCGATATTGGCGGCATCTGCATCGCTTTTCGCTTGGCGCAGTTCATCCTCCATGAGGGCACGAATAGTGTTTTCTTTACGCAGCTCTTTATTCACAACAGATAGTGCATGTGTGCGCTCTTTGACTCTGTGCTCCAGAGTCTCATTGGTGACTTGCAGTGCCACTTCAGCTTCCCGTCGCTCAGTAATGTCTTGATAAAGCGTGAAATAGCCGAGTATTTCACCGAACTCACCAATATGCGGAATGTAGGTTACCTCGGCAAAGCGTTGAATATCGGGGTCTGTTGAGGGCAAGTCGGTCTCAAATTTTTGGCGCTTGCCTTGGAGTACCGCCTGTATATAAGGGCTGCGCTTAGTAAACTCTGCCTCGCTTAGCACTTTTTTGGCGTGCATTCCGACCACCTGATAGCGGCTCATGTTAAATGCATCTGCATAGGCTTTGTTGACGAATAAGTAGTGTTGTTCCGTGTCTAGGTAAGCGATCAACACCGGTACGTTGTCTGTGTAGATGCGGATATTTTGCTCGCTCTCTCGCAACGCTTCTTCGACTTGTTTGTGTTGCGTGATATCCATGTAGGTATTGATGTAGCCGCCATTGGGCATGGGGTTGCCGCGCACTTCCAGAACACTGCCATCTGGGCGATAGCGCTCGTAACTGTGCTGCTTGGCTGAGCGAATGCTTTGCAGGCGTTTTTCTACCTGATCGTCTGGATTTCCGGGGCCGTATTCGCCTTTTAGTGCGTTGTAACGAAAGATCTCTTCAATCGAGCGGCCGACGCATATCAAACCGTCTGGATAGTTGAACATCTCAACATAATTGCGATTCCAAGCGACGAGTCGCATCTGTTGGTCGACGACGCTGATGCCAAGGCCAATGTTCTCAATCGTGGACTGCAATAAAGAGCGATTGAAGCGTAACGCTTGCGATGCTTCATCTACGATGGAGACAATATCGCCTATCTGCATCTCTTTACCTCTTATGGTGGATGCAAGGACGATACGCGCCGATGAGGCGCCAATGACGCCTGCTAGTAGGCGTTCGGTAAAGGAGATAAGTTCGGGAGTTGCTTTTTCACCAGAAAGTGGTGGTTCTTCATCGCGTTGAATGGCGTAGCCGGTGAAAGCATGTTGGGTTCTGCTTAGTCCGAGAAAGCGTTCTGTGAGCATTTGGAGGTCACCCACAGTCACAGTGCCTTGATGGCGAGAGGGTTCGTTCAAATTCTGGTTATAAACATCAACGAATGCGCTGGCTTGCAGCCGATCAACGAGTCTCTGGTTGGTGTATCGGGAGATAAGTACATACAGCACCACATTGGCCGACAAGCTCCACACAACGCCATGGGTCAGCGGGTCTAGCCCCGATAGGCCGAGCAAGGCTGTCGGGTTTAAGATACCACTTGCGAATATACCCACCTTAAGGAAGGAGGGGTCGATGATTCCGCCATCGATCATTGTGGGAAGTACTAGCGTGTAGATCCACAAGAGAAAGCCGACCCACATGCCCACGAGTACACCTTGGCGATTACCTTTTTTCCAAAAGATGCCGCCGATAATCGCGGGTACAAACTGAGCTGCCGCGACAAAAGCTAGCAAGCCAAACGAGGCTAGCGGACCTTGATTGCCCAGAATTCGATAGTAGAAGTAGGCCAGTAGCAGTAGCGTAATAATGGTAAAGCGACGAACTTTTAGTAGTAAGGCGCCAAGGTCATTCGTCTCGGCTAGACGCAAGCTACGAATGCGGAAGAGTAGCGGCATCACGATGTCATTACATACCATCGTTGAAAGCGTTAGGCTGGCCACGATAACCATGCTGGTCGCCGCAGATAAACCGCCAATAAACGCAAATGTAGCCAGCTTTTCAGAACCTGCGGCTAATGGCAGCATTAAAACGAACGTGTCGGCATCAATATCCACACCGGCAAAGTAAAGCGTACCGGCTGACGCGATAGGCAATACCAGTGCGCCCATCAGGATCATATAAAAAGGAAACACCCAGCGTGCTGTGCGTAAATTGGACAGTTTGGTGTTTTCCACAACAGTGACGTGGAACTGTCTTGGTAAACAGATAACAGCCATGCAGGCGAGCATGACCTCGATGAGAAAGCTCCCCCCGAGGAAGTTATGGTATTTATTCTCGGTGTAAAGCTGTTGGATGGTGTGCTGCACGGCATCGTTGACGCCATCGAAAACCTCAGTTGACACGAATAGGCCAACGGCGAGAAATGCGCTGAGTTTTATGATCGATTCGAACGCAACAGCCAGCACCAAGCCTTCGTGGTGCTCTGTGGCGTCAATATGTCGGGTACCAAAAAGGATAGCGAAGATCGCCATTAAAATAGCTACAAAAAGCGCAGTATCACTTCCCTTACTGAGTGCTTCTGTGGCCCCGGGAGCGAGTGCATTATAACTAATGGCAACCGCTTTGAGTTGCATCGCGATATAGGGAATCGTTCCCATAACCGCAATAACAGTAATCAGTACTGCGAGAGATTGGCTTTTCCCGTAACGAGATGAAACAAAGTCTGAAATACTCGTAATATTTTGCTGCTTGCTGATGAGTATTATTTTCTCAATCACTTGCCATGCAAAAATATAAACAACGACCGGGCCGATATAGGTTGCTAAAAACTCCCAGCCGGAATTAGTGGCGCGCCCTACCGCACCATAAAAGGTCCAAGAAGAACAATATACAGCCAGAGAAAGAGAGTAGATAAAAGGGTTGTTAGCGTAGCTTCTGCCGCGGCTAGTTTTATCGCCGTAATAAGCAATGGCAAACAATAAGCCAACGTAAAGAAGCGATATGAGGATGACTGACCAGCCCGACAACATAAGGGTAAACCTTTATTTTAATTTGAGTGACTTAAATATTAGTTTACCTCAACCAATAAGCGAGCCGAATCGTTTCTTATACCTTTGTATAAACTGTTGTTCGATAAGGACTTTAGCGCTTGCTGCTTTAGCCCTTTACTATTGCGTGCTGCGTGGGATTAGGGGTTAAAAATGCGATGGTTGTACCGACTAAAGTCGGGGCTTTGTTTGCAGAAAGTCTTTGATAGATTCAGCTTGTCTACTTAATCACAATTCCGATAAAAAAAATTAAGGGAAAGTGCCATGTCAATTAGTAGTGAAAACGCAAAAGCCTATTGGGGCGAAAATTTGCGCATTATCGTAACTTACCTCGCTATCTGGTTTGTAGTGTCTTACGGCTGTGGGATTCTATTTGTCGACCAGCTTGATCAGATCCAGTTCTTTGGTTTTCCATTGGGCTTCTGGTTTGGGCAGCAGGGTTCAATCTTTGTCTTCGTTGGTTTGATCTGGGCATATGTGTTCAGCATGAACAAACTTGACGAAAAATATGACGTTCACGAATAAATATAATAACTTTTAAGGACGGCGCTAATATGAGTGTTGATATGTTATCTTACCTATTTATCGGGGGCTCTTTCCTCCTTTATATAGGTATCGCTGTTTGGGCTCGTGCGGGCTCGACAAAAGAGTTCTATGTAGCAGGCGGTGGTGTACCACCAATCGCAAACGGTATGGCGACAGCCGCTGACTGGATGTC
Organism: Neptunomonas marina; assembly: GCF_004005935.1. Taxonomy (GTDB): domain Bacteria; phylum Pseudomonadota; class Gammaproteobacteria; order Pseudomonadales; family Balneatricaceae; genus Neptunomonas; species Neptunomonas marina. The sequence goes on from NZ_SACQ01000005.1 coordinate 100,870, forward strand.
TGCCGCTTCGTTTATCTCTCTAGCAGGTTTGATCTCTTTCATTGGTCGTGATGGTTCAGCTTACTTGATGGGTTGGACAGGTGGTTACGTTCTGTTGGCGTTGCTACTAGCGCCTTATCTACGTAAGTTCGGTAAGTTCACTGTGCCTGACTTCGTAGGTGACCGTTACTACTCCAACACTGCTCGTACAATTGCAGTTATCTGTACGATTGTTATCTCCTTCACTTATGTTGCGGGACAGATGCGTGGTGTAGGTATCGTATTCTCTCGCTACCTCCATGTTGATATCAACACGGGTGTTGTTGTGGGTATGGCCATCGTATTCTTCTACGCGGTGTTGGGTGGTATGAAAGGTATCACTTATACACAGGTAGCTCAGTACTGTGTTCTTATCCTTGCTTTCACTGTTCCTGCATTCTTCTTGTCTGCTCAGGTAACAGGTCACTTCCTGCCGCAAATCGGCTTGGGTGCAACACTGGAAAGCGGCCAATCTGTACTTGCGACGTTGGACCAGTTGTCAACTGACTTAGGTTTTGCGCAGTACACAGCAGGTAAGAAGTCGACGATTGATATCTTCTTCCTGACCGTCGCGCTGATGTGCGGTACAGCAGGCCTTCCTCACGTAATCGTACGTTTCTTCACGGTACCGCGTGTTAAAGATGCACGTACATCTGCAGGTTACGCGCTTATCTTTATCGCTCTGCTTTACACTGCTGTGCCTGGTGTTGCTGGTTTCGGTCGTGTAAACCTGATCCAAACACTTAATGGTGCTGACAACGCTGGTACAGCATACGCTGATCTAGGCGAAGACCACTGGTTCAAGAACTGGGAAAATGCGGGTCTTCTGGCATGGAATGACCGTAACGGCGATGGCAAAATCCAGTACGCTGCTGGTGCTGCATTCGACGGTAAAGGTGGTAAGCCTGCGCTGACTGAAGAGCGTGGTGAGTTTGGTCAGCGTGTTGCAAGCAACGCAAAAGCGGGTGCTGATTTTGACGCTGCGAAACAGCCGTTTGCTAACGAAGTATACGTAGACCGTGACATCATGGTTCTGGCTAACCCAGATATCGCTCAGTTGCCTGCTTGGGTGGTGGCGCTGGTTGCAGCCGGTGCTGTAGCTGCCGCTCTTTCGACTGCTGCGGGTCTTCTGTTGGTAATTTCAACAGCCATCTCGCATGACTTGATGAAGAAGACAATCAATCCGAACATCACCGATAAGCAAGAGCTCATGTACGCTCGTCTTGCTGCGATTGTTGCAATCTGTATCGCGGGTTACTTCGGTATTAATCCGCCGGGCTTCGTGGCTCAAGTAGTCGCGCTAGCATTCGGTATCGCATGTGCATCGGTATTCCCGACAATCATGCTAGGTATCTTCTACAAGCGCATGAACACGCAAGGTGCAATCGCAGGTATGCTGGTTGGTTTGATCTCAACTGTCGCTTACATGTGGTACTTCGTATGGGGTGGTGGTACAGCAGACGAATACTTCTTGGGTATCTCTCCAGGTGGTTTCGGTACTGTTGGTATGATCTTGCACTTCATCGTAGCGATCGTTGTAGCGGGCATGACGCCTCCACCACCACAAGAGATTCAGGATATCGTAGAAGACCTACGTATCCCTCGTGGTGCGGGTGAAGCTCACGCTCACTAAGATATATCTATCTTGATAGTAAAAGGGCATACCAAACATGGTGTGCCCTTTTTGTTTGTATAAGGAGATTCACGTATGCCTTCTTCATTTAATATGAACAATTTGCCGTTTAGCCTTCTTACTGAGGAAGAGCAGAACATGCTGCGGCAAAACCTTGATATTGGCTACTTCCAAAAGGGAGAGGTGCTGATGGCGGCCGGCTCTGTGCCAGAAGGGGTGTATGTAATTTACAAGGGCCTCGTTTCTGAAAGTGAGGCGGTAGATGGTGAAGATGATGGCCAAGAGCATGTCTTCGTGCAGTACCAAGAAGAGGATTACTTCGGTGGATGGTCCGCTATTAAAGGTAAAGCGATCCATGACTTTACCGCTGTAGAGGAGACCATTTGCCACATTATTCCGACCAAAACTGTTCTGGATCTTGTAGCAACAAATTCCCTTTTTGCTGACTACTTTACGCAAAATTTAGCGGCGAAAGCGGAAATCATGGAACAACACAGCGAAGACCAAGATATGGCTGAGTTTATGCTCGCTAGGGTCTGTGAAGGTGTTATTCGAGAGCCCCTTATTGTCGTTGAAGGGACATCTGTGGCAGAGACTACCAAGATGATGCGCGAGAAACATGTTGACTGTGTCTTGGTAAAGCGTGGTTCGCGCTACGGCATGGTGACAGGTACAGACCTGTTGGATGCTGTGGTTATCAACTCACTGCCCCTAGATGCTGATGTGGCTGAGATTGCCTCGTACCGTTTGATATCAATCGATCCGGATGATTACCTGTTTAACGCTCTTATCATGATGACGCAGCAGAAAATCGAGCGAATCGTGGTTATCAAGAGTCAAGAGTTGGTCGGTATTGTCGAGTTGACAGATGTGTTGAGCTTCTTCTCCAGCCATTCACATGTCATTGGCCTACGTATTGAGCGAGCTAAGTCTGTTGAGGGATTGCATCAAGCAGCACAAGGTTTAAACAAGCTGATCAAGTCGCTGGTGTCACATGGCGTAAAAACGCGTTTTGCGATGGATCTACTCGCGGCGATGAATGGTCGTATTATGGCCAAGCTATTTGATTTGATGGTGCCCCCCGATATTCAGCCTCATGTGTGCTTGATCGTGATGGGGTCTGAGGGGCGCGGTGAGCAGATCATGAAGACAGATCAGGATAATGCGCTGATCTATCGTGATGGCTTAGCTTGGCCAGAAATGCATGAAGTGATGCAGCGCTTCAGTAAGCAGCTTATAGAGTTTGGTTATCCGAAGTGTCCGGGGGATATCATGGTATCAAATCCTGAATGGGTAAATTCATTGGGGGATTGGACGCAAAAACTTTCGGATTGGTCATCAAGCTGGGAAGAGCAGGATCAAATGAACCTTGCGATTGCTGTTGATGCTAAGCCTGTTGCAGGTAACCCAGCACTCTTTAAAGCGGGGCGTAACTGGTTCTTTAAGTCTTTAAAAAATAACGACCTGTTTTTCTCTCACTTCGCGAAAGTTGCATTGGACTTCGATACGCCGCTGACTTTCTTCGGCAACCTAAAAGACAAAGGTCAATTAGATGTGAAGAAAGGTGGTATTTTTCCGATTGTTCATGGTGTAAGAACGATCGCGCTGGAGCATCGTATATTGGCTACAAACACCTTTAAGCGTCTTGAAGCGTTAGCGGAAGCAGGCGTTATCGAAGAGCGCCATGCGAAGGACTTAACCGAAGCCTTAGGCCTGTTCATCCAACTGCGTTTGCGCCAGCAAATTAAACGCGCTGATGAGCAGGAAGCGGGTGTTGATCTAACGCCTAATACCCTCGACCTGCAATCATTGAATAAGATGGAGCGTGACCTTTTACGGGATGCGTTCCATATCGTTAAAGGCTTTAAGAAGCATCTTGAGTTGAAATACCACTTAGGGGGCAGGTAATGATAATTCCTCGCACAATAAGAAGAATGAAAGAGAAGTTAGAGCATAAGACTGGACCTTATGCTCATCTTTTCGAGCCGTATCAAGGGGATGAAGTGGTTTCTCTTGATTGTGAAACGACTGGCTTGGATGTAAAAAACGCCGATATTATTTCGATCGGCGCGGTACGGGTTAAAGGTAATAAAGTGCTTACGAGTGAGCGCTTGGATATCAAGTTGAAACCACCTAAAACCCTTACGGGTGAGTCAATTAAAGTCCATAAGATACGAGCTCAAGACCTAGCCGACGGTATAGAGCTAGAGGAAGCGCTGAACCAGGTGTTGGACTTTGTAGGGAATCGGCCGATTCTGGGCTATTACGTTAATTATGATATCCGCATGCTGGATAAATTTATCCGCCCGCGCTACGGATTCGGTTTACCTTCCAAGGCAATCGAGCTATCGCATGTTTACCATGACATTATCAAGTGGCGCTCGGTTGGCGGTAATATTGATCTACGTTTCGACACAATCTCGAAACACTTAGATATCCCCATGTTAGAGCGTCATACTGCATTAGGAGATGCGATTACGGTCGCGCTGATGTATGTGCGCTTGAAGTATGGAGATCCACCTGAGGTATCTTGTTAGTCGGTTTAGAAAGGCGAGCTTTTGGCTCGCTTTTTGCTTTCTATATAGGTGCGAAAGATAAAACGCCGCTCTTACCGCCATAATAATGACGATAAAGGTTTTTCTGACGCTTGTTTACAAAGTAAAGTTACTTATAATGCCAATAAACCGACGATTCTTGGGTTAGCTATGATCGAACGTGCTGATATCAATAGTGTTCTTATGCAGATGCGTGCAATGAAAGCAGATGCACAGCAAGGTGTTATGGATGTCAATAAATTGACTCCTAATATGGCGCCTCAGCCTGTAGAAAAGACGGAAGGGTTTGGCACGCTTTTAAAGACCGCGGTGGATAAGGTCCACGAAACGCAACAGACGGCATCGCGTATGGCGACCGCATATGAGCAAGGTGATCCTAGCGTTGAGCTTACACAGGTTATGGTTCAATTGCAGAAAGCATCGGTCTCTTTCGAGGCTATGACCCAGGTTCGCAATCGTTTGGTTACAGCGTACGAAGACATCATGAAAATGCCTGTTTAAGGCTGATAAGAATTAAAAACAGCAGCTATGGATAACAATACTGTCACTGTTCAAACAGGGCCCGGAAGTTTAATGGAGGGCTTTAGCAAGCTCACTATTCTGCGCCAGTTTGGCTTGATGGTAGGATTGGCCGCCAGCATCGCGATCGGTTTTGCTGTTGTGCTCTGGTCTAAAGCTCCTGATTATCGTGTGCTTTTCTCCAATCTTGAGTTCGTTGATGCGAATGAAGTCATCGAACAGCTCAAGCTCTATAACATTCCTTATAAATTTGAAGGTGATGCGCGTGCGGTCTTGGTGCCCGAAGCGTATGTTCATCAGGCCCGTTTAAAACTGGCATCCGAAGGCTTCACTGCTGATAAAACCGTGGGCTTTGAACTGCTCGACAAAGAGCAAAGCTTGGGTGTGAGTCAGTTTATGGAGAATGCCCGCTATCGGCGTGGGTTAGAGGGTGAGTTAGCGCGTACTATCTCTAGTATGGTTGCAGTACGTAGTGCTCGGGTACACCTTGCAATACCGAAGGAAACTGTTTTTGTCAGAGATCAGAAGCCGGCGAGCGCTTCAGTTTTTTTAGAGCTTTTCTCGGGGCGTAAGCTTGAGCGCACACAGGTGGCTGCTATTGCTAGCCTCGTCGCATCTTCGATTCCAGCGCTGGATGTTAAAGACGTGACTGTTGTCAACCAGCGTGGCCATCTGCTGAATACGCGCGATGAAGATGAAGATGTGGTGCTGGCTGCCAAGCAATTTGAGTATGCTCGTAAAGTCGAAGAGACGCTGTTAAACCGTGTAAACAGTATTTTGCTACCGGTTGTTGGGCAAGGGCGTTTCCGCGCTGAGGTCTCAGCGGATGTGGACTTCACCTCCGTTGAGCAAACCGATGAGTTGTACAACCCCGATCTGCCGGCGTTACGCAGTGAGCAAACTGTAGATGAGAACCGTGTTGGGGTAGCGGCAGCTCAGGGAATTCCTGGCGCGCTATCGAACCAGCCGCCAGGCCCTACCGCCGTGCCTGAAGTGGCTGGTGAAGGTGCAGCGGCGCCTAACGCCCCGGTGCCCGGCAGTTCGAAAAAGCAAGCGACACGCAACTTTGAGCTAGATCGCTCTATCTCTTACACGAAACACCAAAGCGGTAAAGTTGAACGAATCACCGTTGCCGTGGTGGTTGATGATTTAGTGTCTGTGGATGCAGCATCTGGGGATTCTGTTAAAACTCCTTGGACTGAAAATGAGCTACAGCGCCTACGAATTCTCGTACAGGATGCCGTCGGTTATATGGCTGCGCGTGGCGACAGCGTTAACGTCATTAACTCTCCATTTGTTCCCGAGCAGCCGATCACAGATGAAGATGTACCGATCTGGATGGAGCCTTTCGTTTGGGATATTGCAAAGAAAGTGGGTGCTTTCTTACTGGTGATTATCCTGATTTTCGCAGTATTGCGCCCGATTATGAAAAGCTTAGCTGCGGCGGGTGGAACACCGGTCGATGGCGATGCTGATGGTTCTGGAGGGGTTGCTGCTGAATTAGAGGGTTTGGATAGCGGCGAGCTTGCCTCTGATAAGGTGACGTTTGGTACTGGCGGTGATGGCATGATGCCCACCCCGAATGAAAGCTTTGAATATCAGCTCAACGCTGTGCGCAGCATGATTGCCGAAGACCCCGCGCGTGTCGCGCAAGCGGTAAAACAGTGGATTGGTGACGATGAGCGATGAAGAGCTAACGGACATTGAAAAAGCTGCGATCTTGATGATCAGCTTAGGTGAAGAGGATGCAGCTGAAGTCCTTAAACACCTTGGGCCTAAGGAGGTCCAACTTATCGGCGAAGCCATGACTCAGCTTGATAATGTCCCCCAATCACGTGTCGAAGGTGTGGTGTCGGATTTTATGCACCTTGTCAGCGATCAAACTGGTATTGGTATCAATAATGATCGCTATATTCGCGCTATGTTGAACCAAGCGCTTGGTGAAGAGAAGGCGAAGACGCTGCTTGATCGAATCCTTGCAACCACCAACACCTCCGGCCTTGATACGATGCGTTGGATGGAGCCGCGTCAGATTGCTGAAACGATTCGCTTTGAGCATCCCCAGATCCAAGCTGTGGTGGTTTCTTATCTCGAGCCTGATCAGGCTGCCAGTGTATTGGCGTTTTTCGATGACAAAGTGCGGCTCGATATTATGATGCGGGTTGCGGCACTGGATCGAATCCAGCCTCAGGCGCTGCAAGAGTTGAACGATATGCTCGAAGTGCAGTTCACCAGCTCTCGTTCTGGGCAGTCCCGTGTGTTGGGTGGTGTGAAGCAAGCGTCTGAGATTATGAACTTCATCGAAAGCTCGATTGAAGCTGAGTTGATGGAGAATATTCGTGAAGTGGATGAAGGGCTTGCGAATCAGATTCAAGATCTGATGTTCGTATTTGATAATCTTATCGATGTGGATGATCGGGGTATTCAGGTGATACTACGGGAGATCTCCACAGATGTGCTTCTGCTTGCCTTGAAAGGTGCTGATAGTGCGCTGCAGGATAAGATCTATCGCAATATGTCTAAACGTGCTGCGGAGCTGCTTAAAGACGACCTTGAAGCGAAAGGTCCGGTACGTGTTAGTGAAGTGGAAGAGGCGCAAAAAGAGATTCTGGCGACGGCGCGACGCTTGGCGGATGATGGTGAAATCATGCTGGGTGGCGGCGATGATATGCTCTAGGGCTGTATAGATGGCTAGGAATGTCTTCGGGGAAAAGCTCCCTGTACGAATTAAAGCGTCTGATGTGCAGGTCACAACAGAGATATGGCAATTGCCAGAGGTTGGCCGCCATAGCGGCGTTGGTCTGCACGCAAAGACTGTCGATACCCCCGACCCCGTATCGGTTGTTGAAGAAGAGATCGTTGCAGAAAAGGTGACCTTAGCTGAGCTTGAGAGTATCCGTGAACAAGCTCGTGAAGAGGGCTTTGAAGAGGGTAAGAAAGCGGGCTACGATGCAGGGTTTCAACAAGGCCAAGAGGCGGGGCAGGCGCAGGGGCTTAGCGATGGTCAGCAGCGCATAGATGCGCAAATTCAACGGGTACAGGCATTGCTCGCCACTCTAGATACCCCACTGCAAGCGCAAGAAGCGTTGCTAGCAACGTTAGTTACTGAGATGGCGATTGAGGTTGCTCAGGCGGTTGTGGGCCACCAAATATCGAGCGAACCGCAAACGATACAGCTCGCTATTAGTGAGGCGGTTGCAGCCCTTCCTGAGGCATCTGGGCAGTTGATGGTGTATGTTGCATCTGAAGACTATGAGATTGCACAGCGCTTCGCTGAGCAGCAACCTACCCGCGTGACTGTTGCGGCTGATGCCTCGATTGCAGCTGGCGGTTGTAAAGTCGCGACCGATACCAGCGTTGTGGACTACTGTATTGAGCAGCGTTTTGCTAACGTAGTTGGGCAGGTCCGTCAGCGCTTACAAGGCGCTCTGCACAACCCAGCGCAAGGTACGCAAGATGAAACATCATCGCAACCTGAATGAGATTATCCAGCAGGTTCGCCAAGCTCCGCTTAAAACTCCTACCCCTACTATAGAAGGCAAAATCACACGCCTTATTGGTTTGACAATCGAGGCGGTGGGCCTGCAGGTTGCTGTGGGTGATAACTGCCTTATCCATGTTTCAAACACTCAAAATATTGAGGCTGAGGTCGTCGGCTTCTCTGGAGATCGTATCTATTTGATGCCATTGCAGCCTGTTGAGGGGCTGTCGGCAGGCGCTAAAGTGACGCCGCTTGGGGCCGAACGCAATGTGCCTCTTGGGGATAACTTACTCGGGCGCATTCTGAATGGTGTAGGCGAACCACTAGATGGGCGCGGGCCTCTCAACTGCAGCGACTCCGCATCGCTGGCGGGCGAAGTGATTAATCCGTTGGAACGTCACCCTATCGATACCACATTAGATGTGGGTATTCGCGCGATCAACTCGTTACTGACTGTCGGCAAAGGCCAGCGTTTAGGTCTTTTTGCCGGTAGTGGTGTGGGTAAGTCGGTATTGCTTGGCATGATGACCCGAGCAACAGAAGCGGATATCACGATCGTGGGTCTGATCGGTGAGCGTGGCCGAGAGGTAAAGGAGTTTATTGAACACAACTTAGGCCCAGAAGGGTTGGCGCGCTCTGTGGTGGTTGCCTCACCTGCTGATGACTCGCCGCTTATGCGTTTACGAGCATCGCAGCTGACAACGCGGATAGCCGAGTATTTTCGTGCTCAGGGTAAAAGTGTTCTACTACTCATGGACTCCCTAACACGTTATGCACAAGCACAGCGTGAGATTGCGCTTGCCATTGGCGAACCCCCTGCCACCAAAGGTTATCCACCGTCGGTATTTGCTAAGTTACCTAAGCTGGTTGAGCGAGCCGGAAATGATGCAACAGGGCAAGGTTCGATAACCGCATTCTATACGGTGCTGACGGAAGGTGATGATCAACAAGACCCGGTGGCCGATTCAGCGCGTGCCATCTTGGATGGCCATATTGTGTTATCACGTCGTCTAGCGGAGCAAGGGCACTATCCCGCTATCGACATAGAAGCCTCGATCAGCCGTGCGATGCCGCAAGTGGTACCATCGGAGCACTTGGCGGCGGCGATGCGTTTTAAGCAGCTGTTCTCTAAATATCAGCAAAATGCTGACCTTATCGCCGTGGGGGCTTATGTCCGAGGCAGTGACCCTGATACCGACTTTGCGATTGAGCGTATGCCGACACTGCGGCAGTTTTTGCAGCAAGGGTTGCATGAGGCGATGAACATAGAGCAAAGTCTGCAATTGATGGCGATGGCGTTGCAGCCTGCTGAACCGCCTGCACGAGGTAATGGATGAAACGATCAAAACGTTTAGGCGTGGTGCTCGACCTTGCCGAGCGTAAAAAAGCTGAGGCGGAGCGCTTTTTAAGTGAGCAGCTGCAGCGTGTGGAAAACGACAAGATTCAACTTGAGCAGCTAGAGTCCTATCTGGCGCAGTATCAACAGGAATACCAGCTTGCCTTGGCGCGCGGGCTGGCGCCGGATCAGATTCAAAACTATCAAGCCTTTCTCGGAAAACTTGCGGCCACTATCGGGCAGCACAAAAAGACCATGGTGGTGCACGAGGAGCAGCTCGCACAGGTTAAACAGTATTGGGCCCAGCAGTATGCTCGACATAAGGGGATTGATGCCCTGATCGAGAAGGCCAAAACTGAAGAAGAGCAGGCTGCGGACAAGGCATTTCAAAAACAGCTTGATGAGCTTAATCAACGCGCTAAACCAGCCTTTCTCTAAATTGGCCTTGTTTTTGCTGTCCCTGAGTAGAATAAAACTCAACGGGTGGCTATATGACTCCTCAGCTCAATCAAATTAGCTCGCTTTTGCAGTTGTCTAGTGGACAAGGCGGCCAGACCTTTAATCAGCTGCTACTCGGCGCAGGTGGTGCGCAGGGCGCTACGCCGCAGTTTGGCCAGATCATGTCACAACTCGGTTTTGCTCCGAATGCTGTCACACCTGAAGCGTTGGCGGAGCTTAAAAGTCAGCTTGTCGGCGGAAATCTATTGCCTGAAGGTGGCGAGCTTTTGCCGCAGGCTACCCCGTTGAGTGCCGAGGTGGCGCCAGAAGAGGGGGCGACACTCCCACTTAGTGAGGAGCTGTTGGCGGCCATTGCGGCCTTTGCTGCGCAGTTAGAGCGTTCGGGCGAGCAGCCCAGTCGGCCCTCCAGTCCGGTCGCAGATGGGGCGGTGCAAACGGCGGTAGCGGATAGCTCCTCGCAGAGAGTGTCGCCCACCACCCAGGTGCCGTCCCCTCAGTCATCTGAGTCTGCAAAAGATAGCGCAGTAACAGGCCCTCAAACGCAAGACGTGCGCAGAACGATTGAAACGGCGGATCGCGTGTCAGAGGATCAATCCGTTACACCGAAAGAGTCTGATCGTTCAAAGGACGTACCTGTTTTGCCAGCGACGCGCGCTGTCGAGCCGAAGGGGCAGCCGATACAAGCGTCCGCTGATCAGCTTCAGCCGGACGAGAAACCAGCACTCATCGCAGCAGCTACTGTCGCGCCAACTCCAGCGACCGCTAAGGTAGCGCCTGATCAGGCAGAGCCAAGCATCAGAACAGAGGTGCCTGTTGAGAGTCCTGTAGCTCAGGAGCGCGACGTTGTTGATACTGCGCCAAAGAGTGCACCTAGCGCACCAACTACCGAACAACCAAGTACACCGCCTGCTAAGCAAGATATAGCCCAAAACACGGAGTCAGATGCTCGTGGTGATGAGTCTGCTGTATATGAGCAGCGCACTGCTGCTGAGGTGCAAGCGGCTAAATCACCTGCAAACGAAACGGCTGCAATGGCGGGTACTTCTGCCCCACAATCAGCTGTTGTGACACCTTTGCCACCACGTGAAGCAGGAAAGGAGTCAGGTAAAGATACGGGCCGCACTGAGCGCTCGCAAACGGATCGCGTTAATGTAGCGAGCTCAGCGACTGCGCAGCAAGACGTGGCAGCAAAGCCGACCACTGATAATCGGCCAGAACAATCCATTCATCGCCCTGCTCAGTCTGGCATTATCAATAACCAGCCCCAGGGCCCTCAAAATACGGTATCGCCAGAGCTGTTGGTCGCTGAACGCGAGTCGACCTCTGCCGCGAAAACAGCCGAGCCTGCAAGCAAGGATGCAGGGCTTAGCAAAGTGTTAGAGAGCTTTACACTCGGTAGCTCGCACCAGCCGACCTTAGTTAGGCCGAGTGCTGAGATTCAAGCACGTATGCCGCAAGGGATGTTGCCAACGCATCCTCAGTGGCAGCAGGCGGTATCTGAGCGCGTAGTTTGGGCTGCCGGACAGCAAGTGCAAACGGCGACGATTCAGTTAGATCCGCCTGAATTAGGGAGTTTGCAGGTTAAGTTACAAGTCACCCAAGAGGGTGTGAACGTTAGCTTTACCTCTCCTCATGCGAATGTGCGTGATGCGGTGGAGCAAAGCATTCCGCGTTTGCGCGAAATGATGGCAGAGCAGGGGCTTGATCTTGCTGAATCTTCTGTAGGAGATCAGTCATCATCGCAGGATCGAGGTGCGCAGAATGGTGAATCGGGCGGCCAGTATGTTGAGGGAGGAAGTGGTGTACCTGACACTGGCCAAAATGCACCGATGAGTCGCGCTCAAAACCTGAATTTAGTCGACTATTACGCGTAACTCAGTTCGCGCTATCTCTATGTTATATTTATACTATCCTAGTATGTTCGTGGATGAATGAGATAATAGGTTAGGAGATTTAACATGGCAGAAGAGCAGGCAGCAGAAGAAGCAACTGAAGGCGGTAAGTCGAAAAAGAAGATGATCATCTTTATCGCTCTAGGTGCAATTCTTGTGGCGGCACTTGGTGCTGGCGGCGCCTTTTTCTTTTTGAGCGGTAATAATGAGGAAGCGGCAGCTGAGGTTCCAGCCGAGCCGGTACGTCAAGCAGCGATTTACACCAAAGTCCGTACCTTGGAAGGCAAGCCCTCTTTTGTAGCAACGCTCCAGTCTAACGATGGCAAACGCCATTATATGCAAGCATTTGTTGAGGCTAAAAGCCGTGATCAGGCAGTAGCCGATGCGCTGACCTTGCATATGCCGCTTATCGTGTCGCGGTTAAATGCGCTTTTTGCAAGTCAGCAGTTTGAAGCCCTGCAAAGTGTTGAGGGTAAGCAGCAACTGCGTGACGCATCCACTGAGCTTGTGCAAAGTATTTTGCAAGAAAAGATTGGTAAGCCAGGTATCGAGATGATCCTGTTTACCAATTTCGTGATGCAGTAACCCAGCTGGGATAACGTTGTAATGTCGGTTAAAGACCTTCTCTCTCAAGACGAGATCGATGCGCTTCTTCACGGTGTAGACGATGGTGATGTCGAGACCTCTGAAGAACCTGAAGAGCTCGAAGAGGGGGAGGTTCGTCCCTATGATCTAGCGAGCCATGAACGAATCGTTCGTGGCCGCATGCCAACGCTCGAAATGATCAATGAGCGCTTCGCACGCCATACTCGCAATAGCCTTTTTAATTTGCTACGTCGTCCCGCTGATGTCACCGTTGACGGTGTGCAGGTGATGAAGTACGGAGACTATATCCATACACTTTATGTGCCTACGAGTATGAACCTTGTGAAGGTTCAGCCGTTGCGGGGCACTGCATTGGTGATCATGGATGCCAAACTTGTTTTCAAGTTGGTGGATAATTTCTTTGGTGGAGATGGGCGTCATGCCAAGATTGAGGGACGCGATTTTACGCCGACGGAAACACGCCTAGTTCACAAAGCGCTCAACCTCTTTTTTGCCGACTTAGAGGAGGCGTGGCGTCCGGTGATGGGGCTTGAGTTTGAGTATATCGGCCATGAGATGAACCCTGCGATGGCAAATGCCGTCAGCCCCAGCGAGGTTGTGGTGGTGAGTACCTTTCAAGTCGATCTTGAGGGTGGTTCGGGTGAATTTCATATCACTATGCCTTACTCCATGCTGGAGCCGATCCGCGAGGTATTGATTTCCGGCTTCCAGCCAGCCGAAGACGAGAAAGATTCCCGTTGGGAGCATGCATTGCAGCGCGATATTATGCTTGCCCCACTGGCGATCAACTTGGCTGTTGCTGAGCGCGAGATGACATTGCGCGATATCATGGAGTTTGAGGCGGGCGATATCATCCCAATCGAGATCCCTGAGCACCTAACACTCAAAGCCAATTCAGTACCGCTTTTCCAGTGTAAAATGGGCACATCTCGCGGTAATCTAGCAGCAAAAGTAACCAAGCAAATATCTAATAACGACTAAACGAGTCTGAGTGAGTTCATATGAGTGATGAAAATGTCGATCAGGAAGCGATGGCTGATGAGTGGGCAGCAGCGATGGCGGAGCAGACGACAGCAGCGGAGTCTGTTGATCTTGATGAACTGACAGATGAATCCCAGCAAGTTGCTGATCCCAAACTAGATGTCATTCTGGATATTCCTGTGACGTTGTCGATGGAAGTGGGTAATACAGATATCTCGATCCGCAATCTGTTGCAGCTAACGCAGGGGTCAGTTGTTGAGCTGGATCGCGTCGCTGGTGAGCCATTAGATGTGATGGTGAACGGCACGCTGATCGCACATGGCGAGGTGGTGGTTGTGAATGATCGCTACGGTATTCGCCTAACCGATGTTATCAGCCCGCAAGAACGCATCAAACGCTTGCGATGAGAGCTTTCAAGCGCTTCATTGCTTCACTTGGGGCTTTGGGATCAACAGCAGTTCTTGCTGCTGAGCAGCCAACGCTTGCAAAAGGGCAGGAAGTTTTGACAGGCTCGTCGATAGCTCAGGTCGTACTGGCGCTAGGTGTTGTGTTGGCGGCCATCTTTTTGCTTGCTTGGTTAGCTAAACGGATTAACGGCGTGCATGCCGCGCATCAGCAAATGAAGGTAGTGGCCACGTTAGCTGTAGGTACTCGTGAGCGTGTCATGCTTGTTCAGGTTGGCGAGAAGCAAGTGTTGCTCGGCGTAACCGCAGGCAGTATTTCCCATCTTGCCTCATATGATGAGCCGGTCATTCCTCAAGACACTCCCAAAGAGGCGTTTGCTGTGAGCCTTAGACAGGCGATGCAGCGGGAGGATAAGCCGTGATCAGACTGTTATGGCTGCCTCTGTTCCTGTTATCCCCGTTAGCTTTTGCTGCTGATGTTGGCATTCCGGCTGTGAGTGTTACGAACACCGAGGATGGAGCAAACTACAGTGTAACGCTGCAGATCCTGTTCTTGATGACGATGCTGACGTTCCTGCCAGCCATCGTCATGATGATGACCTCCTTTACACGCATCATCGTCGTTTTTGCGATTTTGCGCCAAGCGCTGGGCTTGCAGCAAACGCCATCGAATCAAGTGTTGGTTGGGCTATCGCTATTCTTGACCTTCTTTATTATGAGTCCGGTGCTTGAGGAGATTAACCAGCGCGCAGTGCAGCCTTACATCAATGAAGAGTTGGCGCCACTCGAGGCGGTGAAGCGCGCAAGTGAACCGCTGCATGATTTTATGATTCACCAAACGCGTGAGAATGACCTGAATCTATTTATGCGTCTGTCTGATTCGCCGCCGGTTGCCAGTGCCAGTGAAGTGCCTTTCTTTGTGCTTGTGCCAGCGTTCGTGACCAGCGAGTTAAAAACAGCTTTCCAGATTGGTTTTATGATCTTTATCCCGTTCTTGGTCATTGATTTAGTGGTCGCCAGTGTTTTAATGGCGATGGGTATGATGATGCTGTCGCCTGTGATTATCTCATTGCCGTTTAAAATCATGCTGTTTGTACTGGTGGATGGTTGGGCGATGATTATCGGTACGCTGGCAGCGAGCTTCGGACTATAGGAGACGGTATGACACCACAGCTAATCCTTGATCTGTTCGGTGAAGCACTATGGTTAGTGGTGCTGCTGGTGTCTGTTATTGTGTTGCCAAGTTTGTTGGTGGGTTTATTGGTTGCGATTTTTCAGGCGGCCACACAAATCAACGAGCAAACCTTGAGCTTTCTGCCGCGTTTGATTGTTATCTTGTTAATCGTCATGGGGATGGGGCCGTGGATGGTCAATAAATTGACGGATGAGTTTAACAAGATTTTCGAAGCCATCCCTATCATGATCGGCTAGCGTATGTATGAGATCAGCCTGATCGAAATTGAACGCTGGGTTGGTGCTTTTCTGCTCCCGTTTTTCAGAGTTGCTTCATTCCTGATGGCGATGCCCGTCATCGGCACTCGCATCGTCTCGATGAAGATTCGCCTTGGCGCTGCCGTTGCTATTACGCTAGTGATTTTGCCTGTACTGCAGATGCCGCCCGTGCTGGTCGGTATCGAGCTCAATACCATGCTACTGGTGGCTCAACAGGTGCTTATCGGTTCGGCGCTAGGTTTTGCCATGCAGGTTTTCTTCCAGATCTTTACGGTGGGTGGTCAGTTAATATCGAACCAGATGGGTTTGGGTTTTGCCTCGATGACGGATCCTGCTAATGGCGTATCAGTGGTCGTGCTTGGCCAATTCTACCTGATGATGGCGACATTGATGTTCTTGGCAATGGATGGGCACTTGGTGATGATCACCGTGCTTGCAGAGAGCTTTGATATCATGCCGGTGACCGAGTTGCGCCTTGATGCCATGAAAATGAGCCAGTTGGCGCTGTCGGGCTCATGGATGTTCGCGGGTGCGTTATTGATGTCGTTGCCGATTGTGGTGGCCCTTCTGGTGGTGAATCTATCCTTCGGTATTATGGTTAAGGCGGCGCCGCAGTTGAATATCTTCGCCATTGGTTTTCCATTCACGATGATGCTAGGTCTTTTCTTTACATGGATGAGCTTATCCGGTTTTCTGGGGCAGTTTGAGATTTTGGCGGCAGATGCGCTGGAGCGTTTAACTGGCTTGATGGGAGGAGCTTAAGTGGCAGAGGAAAGCGGCCAGGAGAAGACCGAAGACCCCACCCCCAAGCGCTTGCAAGATGCTCGTGAGAAGGGCGATATTCCGCGCTCGAAAGAGTTAAACGCTACCGTTCTTTTGTTGGTTGCAGCGGGTGCCTTGCTCATGTTTGGCTCGCAGATAGCGACGACGGCGATGGCGCTTGTAGCGGATAACCTTGCACTCAGGCGTGATGAGCTATTTGACTCACGCTTAATGATCTCTCACTTCACCAATGCTCTTATTGATGGCTTTCTAGCGATGGCGGGATTTTTTGCCGTTGTGTTGCTTGCTGCACTTCTTGGGCCCATCGGTTTGGGGGGGTGGAATTTTAGTACGCAAGCTATCCAGCCTAAGCTCAATCGGATGGATCCGTTAGCCGGTATCAAGCGGATGTTCTCGTTAAAGTCCCTTATCGAGTTGATTAAGGCGTTTGCGAAGTTCTTGCTGGTTGCTGCATTTGCGATTGGCGTATTGCTTTATTTGCAGCCTGATCTGTTTTCGCTGGGTAACAAAGATGTTAACCGCGCGGTTGCCGAGTCGCTTCATCTTGTGGGGATCGCATTTTTAATTATCTCCACAAGCTTAATTCTGATCTCCTTAATTGATGTGCCATTTCAGATCTATGATTACACGCAGAAGTTGAAAATGACGCTGCAGGAAGTGAAAGATGAGATGAAAAATACCGAAGGTAAACCTGAGGTAAAAGGGCGTATTCGTCAGTTACAGCGTGAAATAGCCCAGCGCCAAATGATGCAAGAAGTGCCAACGGCGGACGTCGTTATTACCAACCCGACTCACTATGCGGTTGCGATCAAGTATGTTGCTGATGGTGACGGAGCGCCTATTGTGGTGGCAAAAGGGGCTGACTTTGTCGCGCTAAAAATCCGTGAAATCGCGCAGGAGCATAATGTGGTTATCTTATCAGCACCGGCGTTGGCGCGTGCTCTTTACCACAACTCCGAGATAGATCAGGAAATTCCAGCAGCGCTTTATAAGGCGGTCGCTCAAGTGTTGGCGTATGTGTTTCAGCTACGGCGCTATCAAGAGGCGCAAGGGCAAGCTGATAAGCCTCGCTTGCCAAATGAGCGTGAGTACGAGATACCGGATGACTATCGAGTGGATCCTTGAATGGCGTACATATTGCATGGATTAGCTGCTGAGTCGTAAAATCGCCACAGATGGACGGTCATTCCGTCAAATAAATGTCATTTGTTTTTTAGTGTCAATATTTTGGCTTTTGGGGTTGTGTTGGATAGAGCTGCACTCATTTCGAATGTGAAGGGGCTAAGCCAAGGAAACTTGGGTGTGCCTCTGCTCCTGCTCGCCATTATGGCGATGGTGACGCTACCCGTTCCGCCATTTCTGTTGGACGTTCTGTTTACCTTCAATATTGCGCTTTCTATCGTGGTTTTGCTTGTGAGTGTTTACTCGTTGCGCCCGTTGGATTTCGCTGTTTTCCCGACCATCTTGCTGGTGGCTACGTTGATGCGTTTGGCGTTGAACGTTGCCTCAACACGGGTTGTCTTGTTGTATGGGCACGAAGGTGGTGATGCTGCAGGTAAGGTGATCGAGGCGTTTGGCTCGGTTGTTATCGGCGGTAACTACGTCGTGGGTATCGTGGTCTTCTTGATCCTTGTGATCATCAACTTTGTGGTCGTTACCAAAGGTGCTGGACGTATCTCCGAAGTGAGCGCTCGCTTTACGCTAGATGCCATGCCCGGTAAGCAGATGGCGATTGATGCCGATTTAAACGCAGGGTTGATTAACCAAGAAGAAGCAAAGGAACGCCGTCAAGACGTTACACAAGAGGCAGACTTTTACGGTGCGATGGATGGTGCTTCCAAGTTTGTGCGTGGTGATGCTGTTGCGGGTATCCTGATTCTTGTCATCAATATCTTAGGTGGTTTGATGATCGGTATGGTGCAGCATAACTTGTCGTTTGATCTGGCCGCTGAATACTACTCTTTATTGACGATTGGTGATGGTCTGGTTGCACAGATTCCATCCCTGTTGTTATCCACTGCTGCCGCTATCATGGTGACGCGACAGAACTCCTCGCAGGATATGGGTAAGCAGATCTTCTCGCAGATGTTTGGTTCGCCTAAAGCGCTTACTGTCGCGGCTGTTATCCTGTTTATCATGGGTATTGTACCGGGTATGCCACATGTCGCGTTCTTATCGCTGGCGGCATTGGCAGGTGGTGCAGCATGGTTATTCCACAAGCGGAGCTTAGAGCGCCAAGCCGCTCAAGAGGAGCGTGCTTCCGCCGAAACAGAACAGGCGGCTGAGCAGGCGGAAGAGGCTAAAGAGCTGGATTGGGATGATGTAATGCCTGTGGATATGATCGGCCTAGAGGTCGGTTATAGACTGATTCCGATGGTGGATAAGTTGCAAGGTGGGCAGTTGTTGAACCGAATTAAGGGCGTGCGCAAAAAGTTATCTCAAGATTTGGGGTTCCTTGTGCCCTCTGTGCATATTCGCGATAACTTGGATCTCATGCCCGGGGCCTACCGCATTACGCTGATGGGGGTAGTGGCTGGCGAGGCTGAAATCTACCCAGATCGAGATTTGGCGATTAACCCAGGTCAAGTATTTGGCACATTGAAAGGTGTGGAGGTTAAAGACCCCGCTTTTGGTTTGGATGCTACCTGGATTGAATCAGGGCAGCGTGAGCACGCGCAAACACTGGGCTACACCGTGGTTGATGCGAGTACGGTGGTTGCTACGCACTTAAACCAGATATTACAAAATCATGCACACGAACTGCTGGGGCATGAGGAAGTACAGCAACTTCTTGATATGCTGGCGAAAAGTTCGCCTAAACTCGTAGAAGAGCTAGTGCCCGGAAAGTTGTCGATTAGTGCGTTGCTGAAAGTATTGCAAAGCTTGCTAATGGAACATGTTCCGCTGAAGGACTTCAGGAGTATCGCGGAAGCGCTATCCGATGCGGTCACGCGAACTCAAGATCCAGTTGTGTTGACGGCTGCGGTACGGGTGGCGATATCGCGCTTGATTGTGCAAACCATCAATGGCTCAGAGCCAGAGCTGCCGGTCATCACTATGGATCCGCAGTTAGAGCAGTTGTTATTGGGCTCCGTGCAGCAGAGCCAGCAGGCTGGCGAAGATGGCATGGTATTAGAACCGGGTATGGCCGAGCGGCTGCAAAGCTCTTTGATTGAAGCTGCGAAGAAGCAAGAGATGTTAGGAAACGCGGCGGTTCTGCTAGTCGCTGCACCCGTTCGGCCGTTGATGGCCAAGTTTGTTCGTTACGGCGAGCAGGTTATTCATGTGTTGTCGTATCAAGAGATACCAGAAAATAAGCGCATCACCATCGTAGCGACAGTCGGTGGTCAGAATGGATAGGTGGGGTGCTGAGGTGCTCTTTTTGAGGGAAGCGAAATGAAGGTGAAACGTATCTTTGCGCCGGATATGCGGCAGGCTATGCGGCGAGCTCGTGAAGAGATCGGTCCGGATGCAGTGATCGTTTCTAACCATCGTGTGGCGGGTGGTGTTGAGGTTGTTGCGGCTCACGAGGAGGAGTTTGAAGCGGCTCAGGCGGCGTTTAAACGCGATCAAGCACGGCAGGAAGCACGAAATGATAGTACCGCTGGTTCATCGCAAGAAGCGCTTTCGCGGGAGCTGCAGAACACGCGTCTTAAAATTGCTGAAGCTAATGAGCGTATGGCAGGTGGATTATATCAGCCGGAGCCGACGCGCAACATGCAGGTTGAGTCTGAAGATGACGAGGACTTGCAAACCATTCTCTCTTCTCTGCGCGAGCGCCAGAAAAAGCAGCAGGTTCAAGCGGATGTTAACGAGGGCTACGGCCTAGATGATTCCTTTGTGGCTGCACCGGAAGTTGATGAGGTCACACCAGCCGCAGGCTTGAGTGCTCAGTCGCTTGATCATCATGCTGCAAGTCAAGAAACGATTGTTTCTATGCAGGCAGAGATCGCCCAGCTCAAACAGTTGCTCGAAACCCAGCAAGCGCAGGAGCGCTCGCCCCAAGGTAAAGTTTGGGTGGAGGAGTCCGTGCCAGCAAAGACGGCCGCTGCTGGGCTAGTAGGAAAGCTGACACGCCGTTTTGAAAAAATTGGTTTAGGTGAGCATGTGATTACGCAGTTAACGCGTGGCTTAGAGTCTGATCTTGATGTGGCTAAAGCGTGGCGGGTGACGTTGTCGAAGTTAACCGAAGCGATTCCTACGATGAGTGAAGATTACATCGATCGTGGCGGCATGATCGCGTTTGTTGGACCAACCGGTGTGGGTAAAACGACGACAATCGGTAAGTTAGCAGCACGTTATGTGCTGCAGCATGGCAGTGCCGGATTGGCGCTGGTCACAACTGATTGCTACCGCATCGCGGCTCACGAGCAGTTGCGTACCTTCGGGCGTATTCTGGATGTGCCGGTGCGTGTTGTGGATGAAAATCACACCTTGGACGAGGTGTTAATGTCGCTGCGAGGAAAACGGCTTGTGCTCATCGATACCGCTGGTATGAGCCAGCATGAAGGTCCGAGTGAAGCGCAAAAAGAGATGCTTAACGACGTTTCGGTACGCTTGAAAAAGCTATTGGTGTTGTCCTGCTCGAGTCAGCGCCAGGTGTTAGAGGATGCCTATGACAACTATCACAGTGTGGGTCTCAATGGCTGCGTCCTGAGCAAGATGGACGAGTCTGGAAGCTTGGGTGAGGCGCTGACCGTTGCTATCGAGCGTGGTTTGCCAATCGCTTACGTGACTGATGGCCAGAAAGTGCCGGATGATATAGAGGTCGCGCAACGAAATGAACTAGTGAGTCGCGCTGTTGTGACGGCTCAAAAAACGTTAGAGCGCGAGCGGGAGCGTGCTCGTTTGGCTGCCGAAGGAGGTTCTACGTTGCCATCGGCTGGCTAGCGTAGAGATATCGCATGAATAGTAAGCACGCTGTAAAAGTTATCGCAGTCACCGGGGGTAAGGGCGGGGTGGGTAAAACCAATGTTTCCGTTAACTTATCCATGGCTATGGCTCAGATGGGGCATAGAACACTGCTGATGGATGCTGATTTGGGATTGGCGAACGTTGATATTATGTTGGGGCTGCGTCCTAAAAAGAACATTGGCGATGTGTTGGCCGGCGAGTGCACCTTGCGTGACGTTATGATTGATGTCTCTGACAATATGAAAATTGTTCCCGCGTGCTCTGGAACGCAAGAGATGACAGCGCTGAGTGCCCATGAACATGCCGAATTGATCTATGCTTTCAACGAAGTGGCTGATGAAATCGACGTTTTGGTGATCGACACGGCCGCTGGAATATCCGACTCTGTTGTCAGCTTTGTGCGTGCAGCACAGGAAGTGCTGGTGGTTGTATGCGATGAGCCTACGTCTATCACGGACGCCTATGGTTTGATTAAGCTGCTCAATCGCGATTACCGGATGACGCGCTTCCGAGTGCTTGCCAATATGGTGGCCACCGACACTGAGGGGCGAAATATGTTCAATAAGCTGCTCACTGTGACGGATCGCTTCCTTGATGTTACGCTTCAATACGTCGGTTCAATACCTTATGATGAGAATGTTCGAAAGTCTGTTCAGCGGCAAGTGCCTGTTCTGAAAGCCTTTTCGAAGTCAAAAGCCTCGTTGGCCTATCGCCAATTAGCGACAAAAGTTGATGCGTGGCCGATTCAAAATGTGCCACGGGGGCATTTGGAATTCTTTGTTGAGCGTTTAGTTCAAGGTGTTTAATTTTTGGGGCTGGGAAGGGGTTCCATGTACAACCCACTAGAAACTACTTCAAGCCAGGATTTAATCGAGCAGCATGCGCCGCTGGTAAAGCGTATTGCTCACCACCTCATGGCGCGTTTGCCTGCGAGCGTTGTGGTTGATGACCTCATCCAAGCCGGCATGATCGGCTTATTGGAAGCTGCCAAGAAGTATGATGCTTCCAAAGGTGCGAGCTTTGAAACTTATGCAGGTATTCGCATTCGTGGCTCAATTATTGATGAAGTGCGTCGGGGTGACTGGACACCGCGCTCTGTGCATCGTAATGGGCGCCGTATCTCTGAAGCGATCCAAAAGGTGGAGGCTGCCACTGGGCGAGATGCGTCTGATACTGATATCGCTCAAGAGATGGGTGTCTCTGTAGGTGAGTACCATGATCTTCTGAAGGACTCTGTCGAGAGTCGCCTGTTCAGTTTTGAAACGCTCACCGGAAACGATGAAGAGGGGCCGGGAGAGCAGCTTTCGGGCGATGATCCTGGCCCAAGCATCCATGCTGAGAAAAATGCTTTCATGAGCGCACTTGTCGGTGCGATTGATTCCCTTCCTGAGCGTGAAAAACTCGTATTGTCGCTATATTATGACGAAGAGCTAAACTTGAAAGAGATTGGCGAAGTGCTAGGCGTTAGCGAATCACGCGTCAGTCAAATTCATAGTCAAGCTGCACATCGACTCCGTGGTCGATTAAGAGATTGGCAATAAATTTCTTTCCGTTCCACAAAACTCTGAAATTTGGTCTAGATTTGAAACAGACAAATTAAGGTTTGGATTCAAGCCCGTTTTGTTTTTGTTTCCGAATTGGGGGATTCTGTCTTGAAGAAAGACATCAAGATTCTTGTAGTAGATGACTTCTCTACCATGAGACGAATTATAAAAAACTTATTGCGAGACCTAGGTTTCAATAATGTGATTGAAGCTGACGACGGTAAAACTGCGCTGCCGATATTGAAGCAAGGTGGTATCCAGTTTCTCGTGACAGATTGGAACATGCCTGGAATGACGGGAATCGACTTGGTGCGTACCGTGCGCGCCGATCCCGAAATGGCAGGCTTGCCTATCCTGATGGTGACAGCAGAAGCGAAGCGTGAACAGATTATTGCTGCTGCTCAAGCTGGAGTGAATGGGTATGTGGTTAAGCCTTTTACTGCCGCAGTGCTAAAAGAAAAGCTTGATAAAATTTTCGAGCGCATCGAAGGCTGATTATCGTCAAGGGAAATCTCTGTATGCCAGAATCAGATATTACAGTTGGCTTGGATTGCATCGATGAAGTATTGCAAGCCAAAGCTGAAGAGCTCACGTCGTCATTACAAAATGGTGACATGGCTTCTGCTTTCAACATCATCAATGACCTGCAGCAAGTTAAGCATCAAGCGTTCTACAACGAGGTCGGGCATTTAACACGCGGCTTGCATGAGGCGATTAAATCGTTTTCTGATGGCGTTAACTTTGATGACTTAGGTGGCGGGCAAGCGATCGAGTCTATTCAGGGAATGGCCGATGCGTCCGAGCGACTGTCTTATGTGATTGAACTGACAGAAAAAACTTCTCACGAAACGATGGATAGAGTCGATAAGTCTTTAGCGCTTGTCGACAAAATGGATGACCAAGCTGCGCGCTTTCAAGAGCTACTTTCTTTGGTTGGACAGCTTGAAGCCGAGTTCGAGGGGTTGCGTGGCGTTTATGATCGCACTTGTCAGTTGAAAGAGGAATCTGAGCAAACGGTAGCGGAGATGCGAGTTCAACTGACTGACATCCTAGTGGCGCAAAGCTATCAGGACATCACCGGTCAGTTAATCCGTCGGGTGATTACGTTGGTCACGCAGGTGGAGTCGAGCTTGGTTCAGCTGATGGATATGGCTGCCAAAATTGATCTGATTCGCGGCATCGAAGATGACACCCAAGAGTCGGAAGCTGCTGCCCAAGATAAAGCGCAGCAAGACCCCATTGCGGCAGAAGGCCCGCAAATCGCATCGAAGAGAAACAAAGGCGACGTGGTTGAGAGTCAGGACGACGTGGATGAGCTACTTTCGAGCTTAGGCTTTTAATAGGAGTTTCCTATGAGTTTGGACGTTGATAACGAGATTCTTGAAGACTTTCTTGTTGAGGCAGGAGAGATTCTAGAGCAATTATCTGAGCAATTGGTTGATCTGGAGAAAAGTCCTCAGGATTCTGATCTTCTCAACGCAATCTTTAGAGGGTTCCATACCGTTAAAGGCGGTGCGGGATTCTTGCAACTAGAAGCCATGGTGGATTGTTGCCATAACGCAGAGAACTTGTTTGATCTGTTGCGTAATGGTGAGCTTCATGTGACGTCTGAACTTATGGATGTCGTGCTGCAGTCACTCGATGCTTTGAATGTCATGTTCGATTGTGTACGCGCGGGTGAAGAGCCTGAGCCTGCTGATCCTCAGTTGCTTCAGCAGCTTGCTGCGTATGCTCGTGGTGAGGTCGCTCCCGCGGCGGCGTCAGCTCCAGTTTCTGCGCCGGAACCTACACCTGTTGCGCCACCGGTGGAAGAGGTACCAGCACCTGTGGTTGAAGAGGCCGCTGGCAGCGCTTCTGCTAATGATGAGTTCGACATGTTACTTGGCTCAGAGCCTGAAGCGTCTAGCGCGGCTGATGACGACCTGATTACCGAAGATGAGTTCGAAGCGCTGTTAGATGACTTGCATGGGAAAAATGGCGCGCCGGGCAAAGAGGCTGGCGAGCCAGCGGCTGAACCTGCTGGCGTCGCTGACGGTGGTGAGTTGATAACCGAAGACGAGTTCGAGCAGCTACTGGATGATCTCCAGTCGCAAGGGAAAGGGGCGTTTGCTGCGTCGCCCGAACCGGCTGCGGCACCTGTCGTTGAGGAACCTCCTAAAGAGGTTGAGCCTGCTGCTCCTACAGCACCTGCTGCTCCTACAGCACCTGCCGCTGCGGCGAGTACTGGCGCTGCAAAGCCTGCCGCAAACAAAGCTGCGACTCCTGAGAGTAATGTCCGTGTTGATACGCGTTTGCTCGATAAGATCATGAATATGGTCGGAGAGCTGGTACTTGTTCGGAACCGCTTAGTGCGGTTGGGTGCGATGCGCGAAGATGAGGAGATGACCAAAGCGCTTGGCACGCTGGATATGGTCACTGCTGACTTGCAAATGTCAGTTATGAAAACGCGAATGCAGCCGGTTAAAAAGGTATTTGGTCGCTTCCCTCGTTTGATTCGTGATCTTTCCCGTAGTTTGAAGAAAGAGATTCGTCTGGAGTTGCGTGGTGAAGAGACAGATCTTGATAAAAACTTAGTTGAAGCTTTGGCTGACCCCTTGATTCACTTGGTGCGTAACTCGGTGGATCACGGTATCGAGTCGCCGGAAATTCGTGAAGGTCTAGGTAAGCCTAGAGAAGGGCACGTGCTGCTCTCTGCTGAGCAAGAAGGCGATCATATCCTGCTGGTTATTCAGGATGATGGCGCCGGTATGGACCCTGAAAAGCTGCGTAGCTTGGCTGTTAAGCGAGGTATGCTTGATCAGGAGGCTGCTAACCGCTTATCTGAGCAAGAGTGTTTCAACCTGATTTTCCAAGCTGGTTTCTCGACAAAGACAGAAGTGTCTGACGTGTCTGGGCGTGGCGTTGGGATGGATGTTGTTAAAACCAAGATCACTCAACTTAATGGCACGCTAAGCATCGACTCTGTGATGGGGCAGGGCACCCGAATTGCTATACAAGTGCCGCTAACGCTGGCAATCATGCCAACGTTGATGGTCATCTTGGAAGGTCAGGCCTTCGCGTTGCCGCTGGTTAACGTAAACGAGATTTTCAATCTTGATCTGACGCAAACCAACGTGGTTGATGGTCAACAAGTCATTATTGTCCGCGACCAAGCATTACCGCTGTTCCATATGAAGCGCTGGCTTGTTGAAGGGCAAGAGTACGCGGATCTTCCGGAGCAGGGGCATGTGGTTATCGTGACTGTCGGTACACTGCGTGTTGGCTTTGTTGTGGATCAGTTGGTTGGACAAGAGGAAGTCGTGATTAAGCCGCTAGGTACAATCTTACACGGCACCCCGGGTCTATCGGGCGCTACAATCACAGGTGATGGGCGTATCGCGCTCATAATCGATATTCCAAACTTACTGAAGCATTACGCTTCTTAAGTTGATCAACTAAGCGAGTATTCATGCCCATCAAAGTACTTATCGTGGATGATTCAGGCTTTTTTAGGCAACGAATTAGCGATATTTTGTCGGCAGACTCACGATTAGATGTGGTTGGAATGGCGAGCAACGGCCGTCAAGCGGTTGATATGGCTCGCCAGCTCAAGCCAGACATCATTACTATGGATGTCGAGATGCCGCAGCTTAATGGTATCGAGGCGGTCAAAATCATCATGCGAGAAAGCCCCACTAATGTATTGATGCTTTCATCGTTGACGCATGAAGGGGCGCAAGTCACCTTGCAAGCTCTGGATGCGGGTGCTGCAGACTACCTAACGAAAGATATCAGGGCGTGGATTGATCAGTCTAACTCGATGCGTAATGAGCTTGTTGAGCGGGTAGTGGCGTTAGGCGGCAGTAAGCGTTTTATCCGCAGTTCTGTATTCAGCCAGTCGCGTGGAGCTTCGGCGCAATCCTCTTCTATTCACACCTTTAAGCCCGAAGCCGCTACTAAAGCGCCAGCACGTACAACGGCGCCGGCGTCTAGCAGATCAGCACCCGCTCCAGCACCGCGTCGCAGTTCGCCGGCGGCCGGTGGGGCGAAGTTTCCTGATAGTTGCCGGATTGTGCTAATCGGTTCTTCAACGGGTGGTCCTGCTGCGCTGCAGAAGATTTTAATGGAGCTTCCTGCGAATTTTCCGTTACCGATTTTGTTGATTCAGCATATGCCGAAGACGTTTACGTCGGTGTTTGCTGCGCGTTTGAATCAGCAGTGCAAGATCGAAGTGAAAGAAGCGGAAGATGGTGATCAGCTGAAGCCCGGTAGAGCGTTGTTGGCACCTGGTGGGCAGCAACTGATTTTGGACCCTCGTCTCCATGATCGAGTGAAAGTGCTGCCTGGCGATGAGCGTTTAACATATCGGCCGAGTGTTGATATTACGTATGCGTCTGCGGCGCGAGCTTTCGGTAACCGTGTGTTAGCCATAACACTCACTGGTATGGGAGCTGATGGCGCAGATGGAGCCCGCTTGCTGAAGCAGTCTGGTAGCACTGTTTGGGCGCAAAATGAAGAAAGCTGCACTATCTACGGTATGCCTCAAGCCGTCGTTAAGGCTGGTTTGGCTGATAGTATATTGCACCTAGATGATATCGGACGTCATCTATCAGCGCGCGGCAAACGATAGCTGCTGCGCGCTCCAATCTTGCTACAGTTAACTATACTTTTAATCATCTTTTAGAATGTGTTTCAGATTCGGGTAGCTGTTATATGCAGGTATGGTCTATTGCAAATCAAAAAGGCGGTGTTGGAAAAACCACAACCGTTGTGACATTAGCTGGGCTCTTAGCTGAGGTGGGTTACAACGTGCTTTTGGTGGATCTAGATCCGCACGGTTCATTAACGAGCTACTTTCATTATGAACCTGATGATCTTGAACATAGTGTCTACGACCTTTTTGTTGCGACAAAAGATGTGACCGAAAGTCAGGTTAACGCGCTCATTCGCCCAACCAATGTCGAAAAGATTCAGATACTCCCCGCCTCTACCGCGCTTGCAACACTTGAGCGGCGCGCGGTGGAGCACGAGGGGATGGGCTTACAGGTAGCGAAAGCGCTGCGCCATTTAACGGATAGGTATGACTACGTATTGATCGACAGTCCACCTGTTTTGGGTGTACTGATGGTGAATGCGCTCGCAGCGTGCCATCACTTACTTGTGCCGGCACAAACTGAGTTTTTAGCGCTCAAAGGCCTTGAGCGAATGATACGCACCATCAGCATGATCAATCGGGCGCGAAAGAAGAAGTTAACCTATACGATTATCCCGACATTTTATGATCGGCGCACGCAGGCGTCAGTGCGTTGCTTACGAGAGCTACATAAGTGCTACCCTGACGAATTAGCGAGCGCAGTTATTCCGGTTGATACCAAATTCAGAAATGCCAGCATGAAGGGCGTTGTGCCTTCTGAACTAGATTCCGGCAGCCGCGGCGTTCACGCTTATGCGCGGCTGTTACGTTCTTTGATAGAGCAACGAGGTTAAGTAGATGTCAGAAAAAGAAAATGGCGGACGTCAACAGCAAGTTGTTCTTGAGTACTTAGAAGCGCTTTTGCTAGATCCTGCTGATGAAGATGTTCAGGCATCGGCAGAAAAAGAGAAACAATTAAGCGAAGCAGAGGTGCAGGACGAGCACGCGTCTACTCCTGTTGCGGAAGTGGCGGCCAGCGAAGCTACGCATGAGCAAAGTGAAGCTCTTACTGAGGATCAATCGGAAGAGGGTGCTGCTGAAAGCGTTGCAGTAGGCTTGAGCGAAGATACACTTGCTAACGAGCCAGAGCCAGAGCCAGAGCCAGAGCCAGAGCCAGAGCCAGAGCCAGAGCCAGAGCCAGAGCCAGAGCCAGAGCCAGCAGCCAAGAACGTGGCGCAGATGAACTGTATCTTGGTCGAGGTGTTCGGAGTGCGAGTTGCGTTGCCGTTTGAAGCGATTGAGGGAGCTATCTCCCTGAACTCCGTAACCATGCAGCTGGATAATGAGCACGCATGGGTTTTAGGCTCGTTTGGTAGTTCAGTAGCCTACACTCGTATTGTTGATACGGCGGGCTGGATCATGCCGCACAAATACGATGCCGAAAGGTCCTCTTACAAAGAGGTTGTTATCTTGAAAGGGCGTCGCTGGGCTTTATCTTGCGATGAGTTGCTGCAGTCGGTGCATATTCCGATGCATGAGATCAATTGGAACTCGGACAAGACGAATCGTCCTTGGCTGATGGGCACCTATATGAAAGAAAAATGTGCGATACTCGATATTCCAACGCTGATTGGTGAATTCGAAGAAGCGTTAAATCTCTAGAATATTGCGGTGAAGGTGTAAGCGTGTCTGATACGGGTTTGTGGTTAATAGTACTCCTGCTATTCGTTGTGTTCATATTTGCGGGTTTAACCGTATTTATGTTGATTCGCCAACGTCGCCACGAACGCCAGTATCAGGCTTTGATTACTGTGTTGCGTAATGAGATTCGCTCAATTACTGGTAGCTCTATAGGGATGGGAAAACGGTTGGTTGATATTGAACAAAGGCTCAATATTACCGTCGAGAAACAACTTGAGCTTGAGAATCGTGATCCGGGCGAGTTGGCTTACAATCAGGCGGCGAAGCTTATGGAGATGGGGGCAGGGGTAGATGACCTGGTGAAAAACTGTGGCATCGGACGTCCTGAGGCAGAGCTGATGGCGCTGCTGCACAAAGAGATGCACCCCGCCGGTAGCCGAGGTTTAGAGGGTAAATCCTAGTTAACGTGGGTCATCTTTCAGGCTGTATGCAAATGCAATAACCTCCGCAACAGCCCGATATAGCGTTTCTGGGATCTCATCGCCAAGTTCTAGCCGGATAAGTATCTCGAGTAGCTCAGGGCTTTCATGTATATGGACATCATTTTCCTTAGCCAGCTTGATGATTTGCTGAGCGATGTCCCCACTGCCCTTCGCAACTACTTTAGGTACACCCCCTTGTTCAGGCTTATAGTTAAGCGCAACCGCTTGCGACGTCTTGTTTTTGCTCATGTTTTGATATCAACCAGTTTTCGTTGCACCGCGTCAGCTGCGCTGCTGATTTTCCCTTCTCGTGCGCTTAAATGCTGCACTGAAAAGCCCAAGTCACTCAACTGATGATTAAATTCAGAGAGTTGATTTCTTACTAACTGGACTGTTTTCGTTTGCTCGCAAATAAACCCTGCTGAAAGCTCTCCTTCCGTCTCATTCAGGGATATCTCGGCCGTCACTTGGCCGTGTTCCTGTAAGTTGAAGTTTAGTTTGACTCCCCAGAAGGTTTGTAACTCGCCACTGCTACTGGTCTGTTTGCGGCTGCGGATTGTCATGTCGACATGTTCCAGTTGAGCATTCTGGTAGATAGGTAGGTCGAACTGGAAGATGCGCTCTGTTGTATCGCTTCGTTGTGTCTGGTGTTGTAGATGGTGGAGTTGGTGGGTTGTGACGCGGGCCATGACCTTGTCGATAGCTGTGTTGATTCTCTCGCGTTGTTGGGCTGGAAGTTGCTCCGCTCCCTGTTTTAGCTGAAGTAGGATCTGCTTTAAATCGTTTTGCGGTGGCGCTTGGGTTGCTAGCTGGCGTTCTGTGAAAAGCCCACCTGATTGGACATTTTGTTTAATCGTTTGCGGGGCTTCGTTGCTGCCGGGTCGAACGCCAAAGAGCTGTAACAACGAGTTAACCACCTTATCGACAGGGGTGTTTTGGGCTGACCTGCTTAGCTGCTGTAGCCCATCTGCTAATGGTATCTGTAGAGGTAAACTTTCACGCAATATTTGCTCTGCCGTGGCGTTTTGGGCAGGTGTCATTGGTGGAGCGGGTTGTAAAGGTTGTGTCTGCGGGGGCTTTGTTTGCCACTGAATCGAGTAGTTGTTGGTGCTATCGCGCGCAATCACAACCTGATTTAGTTGGGGGAGATTTGCTGTGGTAGTGAGTGAAATCGCAATCCCTTTGATATCGACGGTTAGTGCGGTTGCTGCCGGTCGAGGCTGATACGCTGCATTGGTCGGCAATGTTGGTGATGAATGGCGATCAAGCCCTTGTGCTGTACCGGGGTGTTGTGCTCCGCTGGTTGCCTGCGTTGCCTGCGTTGCCTGCGTTGCCTGCGTTGCCTGCGTTGCCTGCGTTGCCTGCGTTGCCTGCGTTGCCTGCGTTGCCTGCGTTGCCTGCGTTGCCTGCGTTGCCTGCGTTGCCTGCGTTGCCTGTTGTGTTGAGTTTTGTGGGGCAACTGGTGTTTGTGAGCTTGCTATTGAGCTTTGCTGGTTTGCAGGTGCGAAACTTTGCCCAGAAGCAGAAGCAGAAGCAGAAGCAGAAGCAGAAGCAGAAGCAGAAGCAGAAGCAGAAGCAGGTTGAGGTAAAGAGTTTGCACTGCTCTGTGGTGTAGTGGCGTTGCCTTGGCTTGTTTGCTGAGATGCTATTGTCTGTGTCTGTGTCTGTGTCTGTGTCTGTGTCTGTGTCTGTGTCTGTGTCTGTGTCTGTGTCTGTGTGATAGCACTCTGAGCGATCACACTGCCCGGCGTCTGAGTATTTGGTGCGATGAGGGTTTGTAACTGGTTCAGTGTTGCAGCCGTTGGTGTCACGGGGGCCCGCAGAAGAGGTTGGTTTTCCGCTTGGGGACGTGTCTGGGGCGCTGTACTAGCCTCCCTGGCTTGGTTCGCAGCAACTTGTAACGACACATCACCGTTGGGTGATTGGCTAAGTTGTACGGTTGTACCTGACGCGATGGGAGTAGGTACCGAGATACTTAATAAGCGCGAATTTAGTTCAACTCTTATCTTGAATAGTCCATCACTTGACGGTGTGTTTGCGGTGTCGCGCACCGTCGCGGTAACTGGCGTGCCATCTTTGGGTAAAGCGTTCCCAATCGAGTGAGTTGTGCTCGATGTTGCTGCTTTAACGCTAATGTTTAGCGGCCCAAACGATTGCATGCGATAACAGTTTCCCGTACGTGTGACTAAGAACAATGCCAATACTTGGTCAGAATTGTATATAATGCCCACCAAATTTATCGGCGGTTACAGTATTAATTGTAGCGCGCTGTGGATGTTTTACGTGGAATGAGGTTGCTCCTTTGTCAAAACCGCTCTTGGCTGTCACCGATCTTTTTTGCGAACGCGAAGAGCGCATTCTGTTCGATGGTTTAGCATTTTCCCTGAAGCAGGGCGAAGTGATGCAGATTGAAGGCCGTAACGGCAGTGGCAAAACGACCTTGTTGCGGATCCTTAGTGGTCTATCTGCCCAATACGAAGGAAGTATCGAGTGGCGCGGTGAATCCGTTGACAATGTACGCGATGAGTTTCTTGCTGATTTGCTTTACTTCGGGCACCAACCCGGTGTCAAAGGCATGTTAACGCCGCAAGAAAATTTACGCTGGTATTGTGCACTGCATCCTGCACTCCAGCGTAGCAAAATAGATGAAGCGCTGGGCGTTGTTGGGTTGACGGGCTATGAAGATGTGCCATGTCACTCGCTCTCGGCTGGACAGAACCGGCGTGTTAGTTTAGCTCGCCTCTATATGAACCAAGCGCCGTTGTGGATTCTTGATGAGCCCTTTACTGCCATCGATAAAAAGGGTGTTGCAGCGATGGAGCAGTTGCTACTAGACCATGCACAGCGCGGCGGTAGTGTGATATTGACGACGCACCACGACCTTGCAGCACAGCAAGGCGTTGTCAAAGTCAATCTGGATAGCTTTTAGGGAACTCCGTAGTGGTAGAGGAAACTAATATCGCAACAATTTCGATGAGTCAGCAGTTTAGTGCCGCCTTAAAGCGTGACCTGTTGTTATCATTTCGACGTAAAAGTGATCTGTTCAATCCATTAATCTTTTTTTTGATGGTCGCGACGCTGTTCCCGTTAGGCGTTAGTCCAGAGCCGACATTTTTGGCCGACGTTGCACCGGGTGTGGTATGGGTAGCGGCGCTCCTTGCCACGTTGCTGTCGTTAGATGGGATGTTTCGCTCCGACTACGATGATGGCACTTTAGAGCAGATGTTATTGAGTCCGCAGCCTTTGATGATTGTCTGCTTGGCCAAAACACTCGCGCATTGGATGACAACCGGTTTGCCGTTGACGCTGATGTCGCCACTATTAGGTGTGATGCTATTTTTGCCCAGTGACGCGATGCTGGGCTTGGTATTGAGTCTATTGATCGGTACGCCGACGCTGAGTTTTATTGGCGCGATTGGTGCGGCACTGACGGTTGGGCTTAAAAAGGGGGGAATTTTGATATCGTTGTTGGTTTTACCTCTCTATATACCAGTACTTATTTTTGGGTCAGGGGCGGTGCAAGCTGCTGTAGCTGGGCTACCTATCGGTGGTTACCTGGCTCTTCTCGGTGCTGGCTTGGCGCTTGGTTTTGTACTTGCGCCTTTAGCGACCAGCGCTGCAGTGCGAGTTTCAGTTAGTGGTTGAGGTATAACGTAACAATGCCAGAGAAAAAATGGATGCCTCGCTGGTTTTACCAGTTGGCTTCACCAAAATGGTGTTATCAGATCACGGGTAAGTTGCTGCCTATATTTGCTTGGCTGGCTCTACTCTGTTTGGGTGTAGGGATCGTTTGGGCGCTGGCGTTCGCGCCGCCGGATTATCAGCAGGGTAATAGTTTTCGTATCATGTATCTGCATGTGCCGGCGGCTATTTTGGCGCAATCTTGCTATATGCTGATGGCTATCGCCGGTGCTATCGGTCTGATTTGGAAAATGAAAGTGGCTGATATGGCTGCATTCGCAGCGGCTCCAATTGGGGCCTCTATGGCGGTCTTGGCGCTCGCTACGGGAGCTATTTGGGGTAAGCCGACTTGGGGCTCTTGGTGGGTTTGGGATGCGCGATTGACCTCCATGTTGATCCTGTTGTTTCTTTATCTTGGTGTTATGGCACTGTATGCAGCGATGGAAAATCCAAACACTGCAGCGAAAGCGGCGTCCATCCTTTCCCTAGTGGGGCTAGTCAATATCCCTATTATCAAATATTCAGTTGAGTGGTGGAACACGCTCCATCAGCCAGCAACCTTCAAACTGACTGAGAAGCCTGCCATGCCGGTTGAAATGTGGCTGCCGCTGCTGATCATGGTGATTGGCTTCTACTGTTTCTTCGCTGTGTCTTTGATGATGCGGCTTCGCAACGAAATTCTCCGCCGCGAGAAACGTGCCAGTTGGGTGCGTGAGTTGATTGTATCCCAGTGAGGTGAATGTGCAGTTCGAAACACTTGCAGATTTTTTTAATATGGGAGGGCACGGAATTTATGTTTGGTTGTCTTATGCCCTCGGTTTACTTCTTTTTGCGGGGAACCTGCTTTTGCCTGCTAAGGCCCGCAAAGACTTGCTGAAAACACTTGCGCGCAGAATTAGAAGAGAGAACGACACTAAATGAATCCGAAACGTAAACAGCGCCTGGCTCTGGTTTTATTGCTGGTTGTGGGTGTATCCGTTGCTGTTGGTTTAGCGCTTTATGCTCTGAATCAGAATATCAATCTATTCTACTCGCCTACTCAAATTGTGGGCGGTGAAGCACCAAAAGATACTCGCATCCGCGCCGGTGGCATGGTCGTTGAGGGGAGCGTAAAACGCGACCAAGAAAGTTTACGTGTTCAGTTCGCGATGACCGATTACGCAGAAGAGGTGCTTGTTGAGTACACAGGAATACTCCCAGACCTTTTCCGAGAGGGGCAAGGGATTGTGGCGCAAGGTGCAATCGATGGAAACGGCGTGTTTCAGGCGGTTGAGGTTTTAGCAAAGCATGATGAAAACTATATGCCTCCTGAAGTCGCGGAAGCACTAGAAGCGGCTGGTAAGATGCCTAAACCTGCTGAGGAGGTATTTAATAAATGATTCCTGAGCTGGGGCAGTTTGCACTCATCATTTCGCTGGTTTTGTCGATTCTCTTATCTGTTGTTCCGTTGGTAGGAACTTACAGTCGCAACGTACTCTGGATGGAGTACGCGCGGCCACTATCGACGGCGGTTTTCCTTTTTCTTTTCATTAGCATGCTTTGTTTGGGTTATGCGTTCCTAACGGATGATTTCTCAGTGGCATATGTAGCTGGGAACTCAAATACTGCCTTGCCTTACTACTACAAAGTCAGTGCTATTTGGGGTGGCCACGAAGGCTCATTACTGCTTTGGGTGCTCATTTTGGGCGGCTGGACCTATGCGGTTGCGGTAAAAAGTGATGAGCTACCACTGGATATCGTGGCGCGAGTTCTATCGGTTATGGGTATGGTTTGTGTGGGCTTTATCCTTTTCACTCTGATGACCTCAAGCCCGTTTGAACGTCTGTTACCGAACGTCCCAGCAGAGGGGGGAGACCTGAATCCACTGCTGCAGGATATTGGCTTGATTATCCATCCGCCGATGCTTTACATGGGATATGTGGGCTTCTCGGTAGCATTTGCTTTTGCCATTGCTGCGCTGCTAAGTGGTCGTCTTGACGCTGCGTGGGCTCGTTGGTCACGTCCGTGGACCAATGTGGCTTGGGCATTTTTGACGTTAGGTATAGCGTTAGGTAGTTGGTGGGCATATTACGAGCTCGGCTGGGGTGGCTGGTGGTTCTGGGACCCTGTTGAGAATGCTTCTTTTATGCCATGGTTAGTGGGTACGGCTCTTGTTCACAGTCTGGCCGTTACGGAGAAGCGTGGTGTCTTTAAAAGCTGGACGGTGCTATTAGCGATCTTCGCGTTTTCTTTAAGTTTGTTGGGCACATTCTTAGTACGTTCTGGTGTGTTAACGTCGGTACACGCCTTTGCCACAGATCCTGAGCGGGGCTACTTCGTCCTTGTCTTGTTGGCGATTACTATCGGCGGCTCTTTCCTGCTGTACGCAGTCAAGGCGGCGCATGTTAAAAGTGAATCAACATTCGAGCTTCTCTCCCGTGAGAGCATGCTGTTGGTCAATAATGTCGTTTTAGTTGTGGCGTGTTTGATGGTCTTGCTTGGAACCTTGTATCCACTCGTGATGGATGCGTTGTCGATGGGGAAAATCTCGGTAGGCCCGCCGTACTTTAACTCTCTGTTTGTACCGCTAACTATTTTCTTGGTGGTTTTCCTATCAGTTGGATCGATTGCTCGCTGGCGTAAAACAGATTCCAACTTCCTGCTTAAACAGCTGGGAATCCCTGCGGTTGTAGCACTGGTTTGTGGTGTTATCTTCCCGCTGATGTACGCGGGTGAGCTGCACTTGCAGCCTGTTTTGGGTGGCATCATGGCCATGTGGATAACGGCGGCTGCGGTCAAAGATATCTACAACAAAGTGAAGCATCGTCGCTCGTTGGGTGAGGGAATGCGCAAGCTCTCTCGTAGTTACTATGCGATGTTGCTGGCACACCTTGGTTTGGCGGTTTCGATAGTGGGCGTTGCTATGGTGTCTAACTACAGCGAAGAGCGCGATCTGCGCATGGCGCCGGGTGATAAACTCAATTTCGAAGATTATAGCTTTGAGTTCAAAGGCTCACGCCGAGTAGAGGGACCAAACTACGTCTCTGATATGGGGGAGCTGGTGGTGTATAAAAACGGCGAAGAATATGGTTTATTGCAGCCAGAAAAGCGTCAGTACCTCGCGCGTGGCAATGTGATGACAGAAGCTGATATCGATCCAGGGTTCTGGGGTGATTTATACGTGGCCATGGGAGAACCTCTTGAGGGGGATGCGTGGGCAATACGTGTTCAATACAAGCCTTTTGTGCGCTGGATTTGGCTGGGTGGACTGATGATGACAGCAGGAGGACTGTTGGCTGCATCGGATCCGCGTTATCGCCGTAAACGCATACAACAGAGTGCCGATGTGGCTGCCGTTAGCTAAGAGGAAGACCGAGTGCGACGTTTAATACTCTTTATCCCATTAGTCGTTTTTATGGCATTGGGTGTGTTGTTTTACAAAGGGCTGCAGCTAGACCCGAGTGAGCTTGAGTCGGCGTTGTTAGATAAGCCATTTCCTGCGTTTAGTGCACCGTCTTTGAGCGATGAAAACCAGTTAGTCACAGAGCAGGATTTAAAAGGAAAGCCTGCGCTAGTCAATGTGTGGGCGACATGGTGCCCGACTTGTAAGCAAGAGCACGCGCAGTTGAATCGAATTGCGCGCGAAGAGGGAGTCATTATTTATGGTATTAACTATAAAGATGACCGCTCGGCGGCAAAAGAGTGGCTGCGGCGTTACAGTGATCCGTATGTTTTGAATATCTTTGATGCAGATGGTGCGCTAGGCGTTAACTTAGGCGTTTATGGTGCACCCGAAACCTATGTTATTGATGCGAATGGCGTTATTCGCTACAAGCATGTTGGCGCGGTTGATGAGAAGGTATGGCAAACGTTAAAAGGTGTGCTTGCAGAGGTCTCGTTATGAGAGCGTTTTTCTTTGCGCTTGCGCTAATGGTAGCCGGGCCTGTATGGGCGGCCATAGATACGTATGAGTTTCATGATGATGACGCACGCGAGCAGTTCCAACAGTTAACACAAGAGCTGCGTTGCCCTAAATGTCAGAACCAGAATTTGGCAGATTCCAACTCGCCAATCGCTTCAGACCTGCGCCGCGAAGTGTATCGAATGGTAGAGTCCGGCGATAGCAATGACCAGATTGTTGACTTCATGGTGGCGCGTTATGGCGAGTTCGTCTTATATCGCCCGAAGGTAAATGAGGCAACTTATGTGCTTTGGTACGGCCCGTTCGTACTGCTCGCCATCGGCATGGTCGTCGTGGTCTTGTTGGCGCGAGCGCGACGCTCCAAAGAAGCTAAAGCGAGCGATAGCGCAAACTTAAGTCATGATGAGCAAGCGCGCTTGTCTGAGCTGTTAAAAGATAACAATGGTGAGAGTAAATGATCGAACTGTGGCTTGGAATTGCTGTACTGCTTTGCGGGGCGTTAGCGTTTCTTTTTATCCCGTTTGCGCGGGCGCGTAAAAGAGCATTCCATCAGGCTGCTGTTGACCGCAAGCAGCAAAATATCGATATCTACAATGAGCGTTTAGCTGAGCTTGAACGCGAATTTGCCGCCAATACGATCACCGAGCAAGAACTAGAAGTGCTGCGTTTAGAACTACAGCGCTCGCTTCTTGAAGATACTGACACCGATGAACCGGTAAAGCACCGGACTGTACTGGGTACTCCACAGCTACTGGGCTTGGCCGTTATGGCTTTGTTAGTGCCGGCGTTATCACTCGGCCTTTATGCAAACTATGGTAGCGCTGCACTCTTAGAGGTTCCGCGCACACAGCCGGCACAATCTCAAGATATGCCTTCTGTGGAAGAAGCGATCGTGATGCTCGAAAAAGAGTTGGCAGAGAATCCCGAGAACCCTGAAGGTTGGTACATTTTGGCCACCACTTATATGAATCTTGGGGAGTTTCAAAAAGGCCAAGCTGCGTTTGAACGTTTGTTAGAGCAAATGCCAGCAGATGCGCCTCAATACGCCGGTGTTATGGGGCAATATGCGCAGTCTCTTTACTTTGCAAACGGTAAAATGACTGATGCAGTGCGCCAACAGGTGAATCGTACACTCGATATTGAACCGCTTGAGGTCACTGCACTAGGCCTGCTGGGTATCGATGCATTCGAGCAAAAAGAGTATGCCGACGCTATCGCGTACTGGCGTAAGGCTCTGCAAAACGCTGATGCGGAAGCTGCCAGCTCACTGAAAAGTGGTATCCAACGTGCGGCTCAGGAGATGCAGCAGCTTGGACAGACAGTTCCTGACATCCCTGAGCTCGATGTCGCGCAAGTCGTGGCGCTTGTGGATATCGACGAGCAGCAACTTACTCAGTTAAAACCGGATCAGCCGGTATTTGTGTTCGCGCGAGCGGTTGGCCAGCGTATGCCGTTAGCGGCTGCTAAGCTTACCGTAGCAGATCTACCTGCGCGTGTTGTACTTGATGACTCAATGGCGATGATGCCGCAAGCGAAACTATCGGGTTATACACGCGTGGAGCTGATCGCTCGAGTATCCTTGAGTGGTGAACCTGTCGCTAGTGCAGGAGATCTAGAGTCTCCTGCTGTCCTTGTTGCGGTAGGTACCACAACGCCTGTGGAACTTCAGATTAATACGATTGTTCAGTAGGCAACGACGCTTTATAGTTGTGTGCAGAAGTTTAAACGTTTTAACAGCAGAGCCTGATACATGGAAATAGGCATGAAAGAGTGGCTAATCATCGGCGGCATCTTAGTTATCGCTCTGATAATTATTGATGGTTGGCGCCGCATGAACGGTCAGCGACAGACGCTGAAGATGGACATTGATCGATCTTTCAGCGATGCAGAAGATGATGGATACAATCCTGAATTGCCTAATGGCGGTGCTCGCCCACTCGGTGGCGTTGAGACAGGCATTGAAACGTCCTCGCTAGCGGGATTGACTGCGTACGAAACGCCTACTGAACAGCGTCTTAGTGATACTGCCGATACTGTTGCTCACGATTCACAAGGGCCTCAAGGTGTAGAGCTGGATCCGCTGTTTGATGTGATACCTGAAAATCACCAGCCTTTGCAGCCACAGCCACAGCCACAGCCACAGCCACAGCCACAGCCACAGCCACAGCCACAGCCACAGCCACAACCACAGCCACAGCCACAGCCACAGCCACAGCCACAGCCTGACCTGAGTTATAGCGTTGAGCCCGAGCTGCCTGAAACGGCTCCACAAGAGCAGTCGCTGAGCACAATAGAAGCTTCGCAGTATGGTCATGGTCATCCGGCGCAGCCAGAGAGCGCTGAGCAACCAGCCATAATAGAAAGTGAGCACGACGAGCTCGACCTGTCACTGCCAGAAGAGATGAAGTACGAAGCTAAGCTTGTTCACGAGCCCGACGTGGAGCTAACAGAGCAAGAGGCGTTAGATCTAGAGCAGCCTATCACGGTGCTTATGAATGATTCATTGCGCTACGGTGAGCACTACGAACCGGACATGGTGAGTGCTGACTCAGCAGAATCTGCGGCGTTGCAAAACGACGTTCCGGTGGTTGATGAGACGTTCTCTGCAAACGATGTGGCTGCTGCTAATACGTGGGCAGAGCCGGTTGCGGAGCCGAGTAAAGAAGAGGTAGCTATGGAAGAGCCTCCTTCGGTAATCTCGCAGCCAGAGCCAGAGCCAGAGCCAGAGCCAGAGCCAGAATTGAAGGCTGAACCTGAGCAAAGCTCTCTATTTGTTGATAACGCTAATCGCTCGGCGCCGGACCCAGATCCAGAGCATATGCTGCAAATTACTGTTGTGGCCAAGCAGGGTATTATGGACGGTTGTGCATTGCGCCAGATTGTCGAAGCTTGTGGTATGGAGCATGGTCTTTACCAGCTGTTCCACCGTTTTGAGGAAGCGACTGATGGTGGCGCTATCCAATTTAGTATGGCTTGTGCTGTAAGTCCGGGAACATTCAACCTTGATGAGCTGGAGTCGGCACATATACCTGCGGTCACCTTCTTTATGTCGATGGCAGACCCGAAAGATCCAAAATATGCGCTCGAATGTATGTTAGCGACCGCCGAGACGGTGGCGAAGCATCTGGGTGGTGATCTCCTTGATGAGAACCGCTCGATGATGGGAACGCAGACAAAAGCGCATTACCGAGAACGCATTCGGGATTACGAACTGCACCAGTTACCGAAACGCAACCAATCTTAGGTTGCGTTTTTATTTGATACTCCGGTTTATATGACAGACAAAACAACACCTGCAGAAGAGATTGCTCAGCTAATCGAGCAGTTAAATCATCACAATCACCTTTACTACGTGAAAGATGAGCCCTCTATTCCAGATGCTGAGTATGACCGCCTGTTTCAGCGCCTGCTAGCACTGGAAAGTGACTTTCCTGATTTAGTGGCTTCAGATTCTCCGACGCAGCGTGTCGGTGGTGCCCCTCTGGCTGGTTTTTCTGAGGTCACGCACGAGCGCCCAATGCTATCGCTCGGCAATGCTTTTTCTGGCGAAGACTTTATTGACTTTGACCGACGCGTTCGTGAGCGTGCGGGCCAAGAAGTGGTTGAATACGCTTGTGAGCCTAAGCTCGATGGCATTGCTGTGAGCCTTCTTTACGAGGAGGGCGTGCTGGTGCGAGGCGCGACTCGCGGTGACGGCTCGACGGGCGAAGATATCACCCATAATGTGCGAACCATTCGCTCAATTCCCCTGAGCTTGTCAGGAAGTGGGTGGCCACAGCGCCTTGAAGTGCGGGGTGAAATCTATATGCCAAAGGCGGGTTTTGCCGCGATGAACGACAGGCTGGCCAGTGCAGGAGAGAAAACGTTTGTTAATCCGCGCAATGCAGCTGCTGGTAGTTTGCGACAACTGGATTCGCGTGTCACGGCACAGCGCCCGCTAGAGATGTGCTGTTACGGGATTGGCGTTGTTGAGGAGGGCGAACTGCCTGACAACCACTTTGATACGATGCATGCGCTGGCTCAGTGGGGTTTTCGTATTAGTGGCTATCTTGAGAGGCTGAGTGGCCCAGAACAAGTGCTCGACTACTACGAGAGGCTATCAGCGCAGCGCAACGATCTACCTTTTGAAATTGATGGTTTGGTGTATAAGGTCAACCGCTATGCGCTGCAGGAAAATTTGGGTTTTGTCTCGCGGGCACCGCGTTGGGCTATCGCGCATAAATTCCCTGCACAAGAGGAGTTGACTGTACTTGAGAGTGTTGATTTTCAAGTTGGGCGAACCGGTGTCATTACGCCGGTTGCCCGCCTGACTCCAGTGTTTGTTGGTGGAGTAACCGTATCTAATGCAACGCTCCATAACATGGGGGAGATCGCACGCTTAGATGCGCGTGTTGGAGATACCGTTATTGTGCGCCGTGCGGGGGATGTCATCCCTCAGGTGGTGCAAGTCGTTGTGGATAGGCGCCCTGAGCATACGAAACCCATCGCAGCGCCGAGTGCTTGTCCTGTATGTGGTTCTGATGTTGAACGTGTGCAGTTGCAGCAGCGTTCCGCAAAAGGCGCTGCGGCTGATGGTGCTGCGTATCGTTGTGTTGGCCGGCTAACCTGCTCAGCACAACGCCAGCAAGCGTTGATCCACTTTGGTTCCCGAAAAGCGTTAGATATCGAAGGCCTTGGCGAGAAAGTCGCAATCCAGCTGAGCGATGTCGGATTAGTTAAGTCCCCAGCAGACCTCTTTGAGCTGGAAGTTGAGCAGCTAGAAGCGCTTGAAGGGTTCGCGCATCAGTCTGCGTTGAATCTCTTTAAAGCGATACAAGGCTGCCGCGGGGCGACGCTGGCGCGTGTTATCTATGCTTTGGGTATCCCTGATGTGGGCGAAGAAACCGCGCGAACGCTGGCTGAGTATTTTGGCAGCTTCGATAAAATCCGTGCGGCTACCCCACAGATTCTAACACTATTGCCCGATATTGGTGATGAAGTCGCTGCGGAAATTGCCCATTTCTTTGCGGATGAGCATAACAATCAAGAGGTCGACCGCTTATTGGCTGTGGGATTCACGCTTGATAATAGCGGTTCTAAAACCTTGACCCTCTCTCTTGAAGAGCTGATTACGCGCGCCAAAATACCGTATGTCGGAGGGGGTAGCGCCAAACAGTTGGCAGCGCACTTTCAAACTGTGGATGCACTCGTGAAGGCAACGGAAGCTGAACTCAGCACGGTGGATAAGCTGAGTAAGCGTGCGATAGCGAGCATGTTGGATGTGCTTGCTGATGAGTCTTGGGTTGAAAGTTTGCGCAGAACAGAGGCATTGCTACTCGACTATGGGTTCCATTGGACATTAGCTGAAAGCCGTGCTGAAGCGGCTTTGCCTCTGGAAAACAAAACCTATGTGTTAACTGGTACGCTCAGCCAGCTCACTCGTAGCGAGGCAAAAGCCGCGTTGCAACAGTTAGGTGCAAAAGTATCGGGTAGTGTATCGAAGAAGACTGACTGTGTTGTCGCAGGTGAGGCAGCCGGTAGTAAGCTTACCAAAGCGCAAGATTTGGGTATCCCTGTCTTAGACGAAGAGGGCTTGCTGGCACTTCTCGATGAGTATGGGGTTAGTCGATGATCGTGCCTTATGAGTCGCTTTCTGC
Organism: Neptunomonas marina; assembly: GCF_004005935.1. Lineage (GTDB taxonomy): Bacteria > Pseudomonadota > Gammaproteobacteria > Pseudomonadales > Balneatricaceae > Neptunomonas > Neptunomonas marina. The sequence continues at coordinate 143,400 of NZ_SACQ01000005.1, forward strand.
TGATGCACTTCGTGGTGTTATTGAAGAGTTCGTAACGCGAGATGGCACCGATTACGGGGCGATGGAGACCTCATTGGAGGCGCGCGTTCAGCAAGTGAAACAGCAGTTGCACACGGGCGAGGTGGTCATACTTTATAGTGAAGCTCGGGGTGATGTTAACATTGTACCGCGGCACAGCTTATAACGCGGTTTAAGCCCAGCGCTCGACGTGCTCGCCGTAACTGATGATTTCGAGCAAGTCCGTGCGGCAAACAATACCGATGGGCTTGAGAGCTGCGTTGACAACGGGAATCGCGTTACAGTTGTGGTGAATAAAGTGGCGAGCTATCTCCGCGACGGGGGTTTCCGGCTTGGCGGCAAGCAGTGACTCAGGCAGAAAGTTTGCCACGGCAACGGGGGAGTCTACACCGTGCTGAATGGTGTCCTCATGATGCACTAGGCCGAGCAGATCGCCATTCGAACTGGCGACAATCAGGTGGCTGATTTGCTGTTGTTTCATCACAGTAGCAGCATGGGCGAAGGAGTCATCGCGATCAATAGTGATAAGTGGTTGCGACATTATTTTTTCGGCAGTGAGAATCGGCGTATAGTGTGCCTCTTCGCCGTATAGCTTGCTCCCCTCAGACTGGCGTTTCAGCAAATTTGGGTTAGCCTTACCCTGTGGTTTTGTTGATGCTATGCCATTGGAAGTGCTGCCTTGAGTGATGTGCTCAGTAGCACCGCTCGCTGCTATGGGGGCAACAGCAGGCTGAGTTTTAGGTATATCAGGATTAAACGCCGGAATAATTTGTAGGATGCTCATGATATGAGAGTGACTCGCATCTGCAATGTGTAGTCTAATTGTAGACAGAGTTACAGAAATTGTTTTTTTGCGCGCCGAAAACCGATTGCTCAAGAAGTAAGGTAAACCTCAGCTGCGTTAGAATGTGTTTTAGTTGGTGGGTAGATGAACAAAGAAGCCGAAGCGTATCATCAGTGGTACTACAACAGTGAAGTTTGGCACGATGTGAAGTATATGGGTGTTCCTTGCTACAAGTCGGTAGCGGATATGTGGAATTACCAAGAAGTTTTGGCAGAATTAAAACCTGCTTTGATCGTTGAGTTTGGTACAAGGTTTGGTGGGTCTGCGCTATTTTTTAGTGTGACGGGGCGAGCTATCAATCCAGACTTGAAGGTCGTCAGTGTTGATATCTCCCATGAAGACGTTTTCCCTGAAGTGCTATTGGATAGCGCCATTCAATTGGTAACAGGGTCTTCTTCCGATCCGCAGATTGCGTTGCGCATTGAAAAGATGCGTGCTCTCTATCCGGGGCCTGTGTTCTTTATCTTGGACAGTGATCATAGTAAATCACATGTTTTAGCTGAACTTGAGTTGCTGCGTCGTGTCACTAAGTCTGGCGATTATGTGGTTGTTGAAGATAGCAATATCAACGGCCATCCTGTGTTGCCAGGCTGGGGTGAAGGGCCATATGAAGCGATCCAAGAATACATGGCGCAGTACCCAGATGATTACGTCACCGATAGCGCAAGAGAGCAAAAGTTTGGCTTCACCTTTGCCCCCTCCGGTTTCCTGATAAAAAGATAACAGTATGTCCGATATTAATGACCAGCTTGGCGAACTGCTCATCGAGCAGGAAAAAATCACCAGTCGCGACTTTGAGCGTGCACTGGTAGCTCAGCAAGAGATGGGAGATCTGCTAGGCCAGGTGCTTGTTAAGCTTGGCTTAGTTTCAGAGCAAGATGTTTGCCGCGCATTGAGCGAGGTATTGGACGTTGAGTTGGTCGCAGCCGAGCACTTTCCAGAGCAGGCGGTGCGCATCGAAGGGTTGTCGGAAGAGTTTTTGCTGAGTAATAATCTGGTGCCGCTATCGGTTGATGAAGCCAGCGTGCGTGTCGCAACGACGTTGCCTCAGGATGCTTACGTTGCGAAAGCGTTATCGATGGCAACAGGTAAAATGGCGATCATGTGCTTGGCGCTTGAAGCTGATATCAAGCAAGGTCAGCAGAAGTACTTGGAGGCGAACACTGATGATGTGGAAGCTGCCGCTGAGCAAGATCTGTTCGCTGGGGATGATGAGTTTATCGAACACCTGCGTGACCTCGCGAGTGAAGCGCCGGTTATCCGCGTTGTTAACCAGATTATTCACAAAGCGCTTGATATTGGTGCCTCTGATATCCATATCGAACCTTTCGATGACGGTTTGCACTTGCGCTATCGTGTGGACGGTGTGATTCAAGAGATGCCAGACCCGCCGCCATTAAGCCAAGCCGCAGCGATTGCATCCCGTATCAAACTGTTAGCCAACCTCAACATTGCAGAGCGCCGCTTACCTCAGGATGGCCGCATTATGACGCGTGTTAAGGGGCATGAGCTTGATCTGCGTGTGTCTACGATTCCCACGGTCCACGGTGAGAGTATCGTGATGCGGGTGCTAGATCGCCAGAGTATTCAGCTCAGCCTCGAGAATATGGGGTTTAGCGCTGATACGTTGGTCAAGTACCAAGAACTATTGGCTAAGCCTCACGGTGTATTACTGGTCACAGGGCCCACAGGTTCCGGTAAAACAACGACCCTGTATGCGTCCTTGGCATCGATGGATGCTCAGGCAGCGAAAATTGTGACCGTTGAAGATCCGGTGGAGTACCAGTTGACCGGTGTGAACCAAATTCAGGTACAGGCGAAAATCGATCTGACATTTGCCGCTGCGCTGCGGTCAATCTTGCGACAAGACCCTGATATCATCATGATTGGTGAGATGCGTGATACAGAAACTGCGCAGATTGGTGTTCAGTCGGCGCTTACGGGGCACTTAGTACTTTCGACGCTGCACACGAATACTGCGGCGGGTGCTATAACACGTCTTGAGGATATGGGGGTCGAGCGTTACTTAATCACCTCGTCAGTGAATGGTGTGTTGGCGCAACGCTTGATTCGCAAGTTGTGCGATCATTGCAAAACACCGGTTGAACTCACGGATTTTGAAGCGCGAGAGAGTGGTCTCGGCCAGTTTATGCCAGACGGTCAACGAACGGTTTATCAAAGCACTGGATGTACTGCATGTCAGGGTTCAGGCTATCAGGGGCGTACCTCAATTCATGAGTTGTTTGTTATGGATGGCGCAATGCATCGAGCTATTTCAGAAGGCGCTGATGCTACTCAGTTACATCGTGTTGCCCGTCAGACAGGGATGATAACGCTCTATGAGGATGGGCTACGCAAGGTGGCTGCAGGTGTCACTTCGTTAGAAGAGATTTTACGTGTGACCCAAGATCAGGCTGCAGAGGACTAGCAGCAGATGCCAGATTTTTACTACAAAGCGGTGAAGCGGGATGGCTCTATTCACGAAGGAACCATCGCTGCTGAATCGACTGAAGTCGCTGGACGTCAGTTGCGTGCACAGGGGTTATCTCCGGTGAAATTGGCAGCAGGGCAGCAAGCCAAAGTAAAAAGCGCATCCACCGCTCGTACTAATTTGGGTGCGAGCGACGTTTTGTCTTTCACTAGTGAGCTTGCGGTTTTATTGCGGGCTGGACTGCCTATTGATCGCGCAATGAAGGTGCTTATCGAAATGAGCGCTAAGCCCGAGCAAGCTGCGATGCTGAATGATCTGCTGGAAACGGTCAAAGGCGGTAAGGGTCTCAGCCAAGCGTTAACGCGATACGAGAGTGTTTTTGGCCATTTTTATATCAATATGGTGCGCTCCGGCGAAGCCAGCGGTCAGCTATCTTCCGTTCTTGAGCGGCTTGTCGAATATCTAGAAAATGCTAAGGCTGTGCGCAGCAGCGTTGTATCGGCGCTAATTTACCCGGCTATCTTGTTGGTGGTTGCAACGTTGTCTATTTTGGTGATGTTGGGTTTTGTTGTGCCTCAGTTTGAAGCGCTGTTTGCTGACATGGGAGATGCATTGCCTTTGCTAACGCGTTGGGTGATCGACTCGGGCAACTTTATTAAAGCCTATGGTCTTGCCTTGATGGCAGGAGCATTTGTTATTGGCTTTTTAGTGAGGCGTTGGCTTGGAACACCAACCGGCAAAGCTTGGAAAGATGCAAAGCTTATCAAAGCCCCCCTCATTGGTGGTGTGTTGTTTAAGTATGAGATGGCAAAATTCTCCCGCACGATGGGAACTCTGCTAGGCAATGGTGTGTCACTGTTGCAGGCCTTGGGGATCGCCAACGAAACGGTGGAGAACGAGCGAGTGCGTGCTGCGCTCGCTGAGCTAGAGCCTGCGGTCAAGCGTGGTGATCGGATGTCACAAACGCTGCAAGCTAGTGATTTCTTCACGCCGATGGTAATCCAAATTGTGCGTGTGGGGGAGGAGTCTGGACGCCTTGATGATATGATGCTCGAGCTTGCGAAGGTCTACGATACTGAAGTTCAAGCGGGCGTCAAAAGAGGGTTAACACTATTAGAGCCTTTGCTGATTTTGCTGATGGGGGGCTCTATTGCGGTGATTATTATAGCGATCTTGATGGGTATTCTATCGGTCAATGATTTGGCAATTTAAGTTTGCAAGCTCAGCATGTTAGTTGCGCTTGGAGTAGGAATAGATAAAGAGGTTGGTTCGTGTCTTTGAAAACGGTTTATAGAGCACAAAGTGGTATCACATTGGTCGAGATGTTGGTTGTGTTAGCTATCATCGGGCTATTGGCTGGCCTTGTGGGGCCGGCTGTGTTGAATCAGTTGGGCGGTGCAAAGTCGAAAACAGCAGCGGTTCAAATCAAGGATTTTGAGCAGAGCTTGGAGATGTTTAAGCTGGATGTTGGGCGTTTCCCAACAACAGATGAAGGCCTAGAGGCGCTTGTTAACAAACCTTCTAGTGCAACAGGGTGGAACGGCCCATATTTGAAGTCTGGAGTGCCGCAAGATCCGTGGAAACGTGCCTACGGATATCGTTACCCTGGACAGAAAGGTGAGATGGATATCTTCTCGCTCGGTCAAGACGGTGCGCCGGGTGGCGATGGTGAAAATGCTGACGTTGGTAACTGGAAGTAACCTATACCATGCAACGTGGTTTTACATTACTTGAGATACTTGTTGTTCTGGGCATCGCCGCAGTTATGCTAGGCGTGTCTGGCCCCTATGCTCAGAAGATGTATCAAACCATGCAGTATCACGGTGCAGTCAAGGATGTGATGACTGCACTCATTGCGGGGCGCTACGAAGCGATATCGCACTCTGAATCGGTGGATGTGCGTTTTGATCCCCAAGCGCGCACGGTGAACGTCGGCAGTAAAAAGATTCAGTTACCAGAGAATATACAGCTATCTGCTGCCACGGCGCGGGAGTACAACCGCCTCTATGATGGCAATTTAGCGGTCGTTCGCTTTTTTGCAGATGGCTCCTCATCGGGTGGTTCTATCTCCCTAGTGCGTGAGAGTGGAGCGGGTGTTCAGCTCACCGTCGACTGGCTGCTGGGTAGTGTGTCGCAAGCGAAGCTGGCTGAGAACGCAGCCTTATGAAGGGTCTTTGCTCCGCTTCTTCAGATCGCCAGCGTGGCTTTTCTCTATTGGAGATGTTGGTTGCGATCACTATTTTAGGCTTCTCCTTGGCTGCGCTCTATCAGGCAGCGGGGACGGCCACAAGATCGGTGGCTGTGCAGGAGCAATATGTATACGCAACTGAGTTAGTGCGCTCTCTGGTGGCTAATTACCAAACGATCGAGAGAAATGCGGAGATACGTGGCGAGACTGATGGCGGCTTTCGTTGGTCGGTGACATCAGAAGATACAGTACTGGATAACTCGCAATTTTCACAAGGCACACTTCAAACCCTGCGTGTTTCGGTGCGTTGGGATAGCTTTCCGAATGGAAGGGAGTTTGTTGTATCGACCATCGTAGCAGGGCGTGAGCCATGAAGCATCCGACCAAGAGGGAGCGTGGGTTTACCCTTGTGGAGGTGTTGATCGCGCTAGTGGTTCTCTCTTTTATGATGGCCGCCGCCGTTGCAAGTATTCGCACTTTAGCTACCACACAAGAAAAGGTTGAGCAGCGATTGGTGCAGCTAAACGAGATACGCCAAGTCTCGGGTTTTTTACGCACAGCGCTGAGTAACGCAATGCCCATCCAAGCAAGTTTAGAGGGAATGTCGGGTTACGGTACTTATCTATCGGGTAGCCCTAAAGAGGTTATTTGGGTAGCGCCAGCTACGATGGGTGTGCTGGGCGGCACCTTTGTATTTCGGCTTTTTCATGAGGATGATGAGCTAAAGCTGGCGTTTGCGCCCTACGAAAACGGTATTACTGAGCCTGACTGGCAGTCACTAGAGGCGCAAACGCTATTAGATAAGGTAGATGCCTTTACCATTAGTTACGGTGTTGCGTATGCCGATGAGTTGCTCGATACGTGGGAGTATCAATTAACTTTGCCGTCACGGGTCGCGCTCAGCTTAAAAGTGAACGGTAAGTTTTGGCCCGAGCTTGTGGTGGCGCTTAAGGATACACAGCTGCTATGAGTAAGATGAAAGGCGTTTCATCTCAACAGGGGGTGGCTCTCGCGCTATTGCTATGGATTATTGCGGCGCTGAGTATATTACTGGCAGGTGTGCTGTATCAGGTTAAAGTCGACACTAAAATGACGCAGTGGCAACGCACGCAGGTTAAGGCTGAAGCGTTGGGTGATGCTGTCATCCAACTACAGATGGCGAGAATTGTCAGTGAGCCGTCGCTGCTTGGTGGTGGATATGCTGAGTTCGATGTCGAGTTTGATGAGCATGTTGCTCAAGTTGAGTTTGTGCCTGCCGCTGGCTTAGTCGATATTAATAGGGCGTCCCGCGAGGCATTGGTGCGCTTGTTCGTTGCAAGGGCAGGATTATCTGAGGCTCAAGCTGACCAGCTTGCTGACGATATTCAACAATGGCGGTCTTCCAGTAACCTTGAAGATGATGATAGTTACAGTGAGCAGCCCGGCAAATTTAAAAGGGGTGGGCTATTTGAGGCGCCAGAGGACTTAATGCTCGTTTCGGGCATATCTCGAGAGCTGTACGACCGTATTAAGAGTGTTATTAGCGTCGCGAAAACCGGTGTTGCCGAAGTAAATACAGCAGCGGCACCACCCGAGGTGCTTGCATTTATTGTCGATGATCAAGAACAGTTTGCGGACCTACTTGCTCAGCGCCAACGAGATGTTCAAAATACGCCGCTTGCAGGTTCGGCGGGTACGGAATTTAGAGTAAGGGCAAAAATGCAGATTGATGGAGATTACGTAGTGCGAACCCGCTGGGTGAGAATAGGGAGAGCTGGCCCGGATGGGCTACCATGGCTGTATTACCGAGTTGAGCCTGTTTCCCGTGCTCGTAACAAAGATTCTGCGGTAGAGGAGAGTGCCTGATGTCGGACGCCCAGTGGCAGTTTCTCGGTTACGATATCCGCGCCGGTTTTCGTTATATCAAGGCGGGCTGGAGCGACTTTTTCTCGTCGGACGCCTCACCCGTTGCTTCATCCTTGCATGAGCCTGTGTTGGTACATGAGAGCGAGACCGAGCGTTATGTTGTGTTGGCGGGTAAAAAGGTTGCGGGGGATTCTGCGAAGTACGAAGCGGTATTGCTACCGGCCTCTATTAGCCTGATCAAACATCTGTCGTTACCCGTGAGTGCCGAGTCAGATATCGACTCTTTTATTGGCTTGGAAGTTGAGGCTTCAAGCCCGTTTCCGCAATCTGATACGCTTTTCGGCTGGAAAGTTATTGACCGGTCTGATGGGCAGCTGTCTTTGGTTCTTGCCATCAGCAGTGCACGGCTCTCTCAGCAATTTATCGATACGGTACCGCTAAGCAATCGTGCTATGTCGTCTGAAATTTGGGCCAAGACCGAGGCGGGAGAGTTCATCGCCTTTCAAAGTGAGGCTTATAGCGATCGGCTGAGTAAGCAGCGAGGTAAGCAGAAGTGGTTAGTACTTGCGATGGCCTACGTTATGTTGGCGTTGGTTGCTATCGCTGCTGTGCCGGTGGCAGCGAAGTTTCTTGAAATGCGCGAAGTGCGCCAGCTTTATAATAGTCTTGAACAGCAAGCGAACCCTGTCGCAGCCGTGCGTGGCGATCTGGCAATTTATAATCAGATGGCGACAGAACTGAACCTTATCGGCGCGCAGCAGGTGGATGCGATTGAGTTGCTGGATACGCTCTCATCGCTAATGCCAGATGATACTTATTTGCTTTTGCTCGAATACAAAAATGGTGGCATCCGTTTAGATGGGCGCTCCTCCAATGCGGCCATGCTGCTACAGCAGTTGGATAGATCTGGGGCATTCGCAAAAGTTGAGTCGATAGCGGGCATTCGTAAGGAAGGGCGAACAGGGAAAGAGCGCTTTTCTCTGTTGATTACCCCTCTCAGCGAGGAGGGTTCTGAGTAATGCGTAGTATGTTAGCGTCACGCTCTTTTCGAGTGGTATCTTTTACTTGTGTGCTTTTACTCATTGCTTTTGCGTTAGTCTGCGCAGATCTATTTAGCCGTTATGATCGCTATCAGTCTGAAATAGATCGCATGATCCCAAGAATTGAACGCTTTAAAGGGTTGGTAGTCTCTAAAGAGCAGCTACAGCAAGCGGCCGGTTCTTCTGCTGCGACAGTCAATCAAGCAATCTTCCCTGCGGCGACCGCTGATGCTTCTGCTGCGGCTGAGCTTCAACGCATTGTTCGCGATGTGCTGCAGCAATCTGGAGCAAGTGTTACCGGCAGCCAAACACTGCCATCAACAGTGGATGGCAGCTTTGTGCATATCAAAGTCGATGTGACTGCCGTTAGCGGTTTAGCGGAGCTAGAGCAGTTTCTGCAACAGCTAAAAAGGCAAAACCCCGCGGTGTTCTTAGAGTCTCTTACCCTGCAACCGGTAAGAACCAGGCGAGGTGCTCCAGAGGCGCAAGCCGTGACTGCGCGTATGAGAGTATTTGCTCTTAAAGGTGGAGCATAAGCATGAATTTTTTTAGAGTTTTAGGAATGCTTGCTGCGGCGCTGAGTGTGTCTGTGATTGCCGTTGCTTGGTTCTTCTTCGTGCAACAAGAAGGGGCCCAAGATCAGGTGGGTCTTAAACGCCCCTCCAGCGACTCGATGATGGCGGTGGAACTCTCGACTGAACGTAACGCTAAGCAGGCATCCAGTAACTTTTTAGATAGACCCGTTTTCTGGGAGTCTAGGCGTCCTGTCGCGGAAGTAGAGGTCGCGGTAGTTGAAGAGCAGGCAGCGCCATCTCAGTCCATTGATGACTTTATGTTGGTAGGCGTTTTTCATGCTAACAAACGTGAAAACTCCGGTGTAATTGGGCGTTACAAAGGCGATGCTATCCGGCTAAAAATGGGTGAGTCATTACAAGGTTGGACCTTGGACTTGATGGCGCCAGATGCAGCAGTGTTTGTTAACGACAAAGGTGAGGATCTAACGGTTGTTTTGCAGCACCAATCCCCCAAGGCTCCATCTCGGCGAATACCGCCTCCGCCGCCGCTAGGGATAGAACGACCAGCCCCAGCTAAACAAGACAAAGAATAAAGGTGTTGCTCGTTTGAGTGATCGATCACCTGAGTAAAGGCTATACAAACATGGTTTATAAAATGTTGAGTAATAAACTCCCCCTTGTTGGGTTAGCGGTCTTAATCGCTGGGTGTGGGCTAAATGATAAGCCCCAGCAAGGAGAGCAACAGCTGGCAGTGCCACTAGGAAATGAGCCGGTCTTAATTCGCGAATATCAGGCGAAAGTAGAGTCGCCAGCTCAGGAGCAGCCGGCGCAAGCTAAAGCGGAAAATGCAGCTGATCAGCCAGCAACCTATTTAGGGTCAGGAAAGTTCATCAAAGCACCCAAGGTGCGTGAACCTATAAAGCTGTATGGGGAAGCGGTTTCCATCAACTTTGAGCAAGCTCCGCTGATTGAAGTCGTGCATGCTGTACTTGGCGATATCTTGGAGCTCGACTATATCGTCGAACATCCGATTCAGGGTGAAGTAACGGTGCGTACTCGGACGCCAGTGAAGCGTGATCAGCTGTTGACCATTCTTGAGTCTTTACTCAAGTCTAACGGTGCATTGTTGGTGCGTGATGCAGATAATCGTCTTTTTGTTAGCAGCTCACCAAATATAAGTAAGATTGCACCTGCGCTATCTAATGCTCGCTCGCAAGGTGCGGGTTTTTCTACAACGGTCATTCCTTTGCAATTTATTGGCGCCGCCGAGATGGCTGAAATACTGAAGCCCGTTGCTGATGATTCTGCGTTTTTGCGGGTAGACCCAAAGCGGAATCTGTTAATTTTGGCCGGTACGCGAGCCCAGATGCAGGGGTGGATGGATATCATCAACACATTTGATGTTGATGTATTACAGGGTATGTCGGTTGGTATTTACCCACTGAAATATGCCACAGTCGCGGATGTTGAGTCTGCACTGACCGAGCTGGTTGGTGCGGCGGGTGAAAATGCGCTGGCTGGCCAGGCGTTTCGTGTTTTGCCGTTAGAGCGTCTCAATAGCGTGCTCGTTATTACGCCACAACCGCGTTACTTATCACAAATAGAGATGTGGGTGAAACGCCTTGATCGAGCACCAAGCTCGGGCTCAGAAAAACGCTTACATGTGTATCCTGTGCAAAACGCCACCGCAGAGCATCTTGCAGACTTGCTAAGCAAGGTCTACTCGGGGAGCGGAAGTAGCAGCGGTTCAAAGCGTTCTGTTGCACCCGGTCTTTCGCAAGAAAAGGTTACATCTGGAGGCAGTAGCACGAAGAGCACGGATAGCAATAGCTCAAGCAGCGGTGATTCGAGCGCAACCAGTGTCTCTTTTGGCGATGTGAATGTTGTAGCAGACGAGGAGAATAATGCGCTACTGATCTACTCCTCTACGTCTGAGTACGAACGTATTGAAGCGTCGCTAAAGCAATTGGATGTGGTGCCGACACAGGTGCTTATAGAGGCAAGTATTCTCGAAGTGACGCTGACGGATAACTTCAAGTTTGGTGTGGAGTGGAGCTTCAAAGACAACCTGAGTGGCGGCAAAACCGGCACAGGCTTGTTAGGAAACACAAAAAATGCGATCGCCGCGCAGCTACCGGGCTTTTCATACACGGTAGCCGACAGTGCAGGCAATATCCGAGCTGTACTGAATGCGCTTTCGGAGCAGTCGCTGCTCAACGTGATATCCACGCCCTCTATTATGGCACTGGATAATCACCAAGCGTCTATTCAGGTGGGGGATCAGCAACCAGTACGAACAGGGTCGTCTACAAATGCCGATGGCGATGTGCTTACCTCGAGCGTTGAATTTAAGGACACGGGGGTGAAACTATCTGTCACGCCTTCGGTCAATGCTGGTGGGTTGGTATCAATGGATATCGAACAGTCTGTTACGGATATCGGTACGATCGATGAAGCGACAGGGCAGCGTGCTTTTAATACGCGAGAAATTAAAAGTAGAGTTGCAGTTCGAAGCGGAGAGTCTATAGTGTTAGGCGGTTTGATTCGAGAGAATCAGACGGACTCAAAGATCGGCTTGCCAGGGCTGCACACGGTGCCGGTTTTGGGGCATCTGTTTGGTAACACAACTGAGAACGGCACCAGGACAGAGTTGCTGGTTATTATTACGCCGCGAGTGTTATCTAATGAGCAAGACTTGCGTGATCTGAGTCAGGAGCTGAGGTCTCGTATGCGTGGTTTTGAGCTGATAGAATCAGAGCTCTAGTTTGTTATCTTTCGTTCTGTTTGAGTGATGTCATAAGGTTTTAATAGAACATGCTTTATAATAGGAATAACCAGAGTTACTTAAAACCGTTAGCTACAATGGTGTTAGCCTCCACTACACTTTTAATGAGCGGTTGCGAGACATTAAAGAATGTTGGCAAGTCAGACAGTGAAATTGTTAAGTCATATTCTGAAGACTGGCTCGCGAGTATTATGCAGGCGGACTTCGAAAACGCGTATAAGTACACGACGCCGGCGTTTAAGTTAGCTGTAACACCAAAGCTTTATATTTCGCGATACGCAGGCGCTCCGCGCTGGACCGATGGCAAGGTTGTTGACGTTGTATGCGAAGAAGAAAACGTTTGTGATGTTAAATTCTCATTTAGCTATTTCCAAGTGAGAACAATGATGACACAAACGCGACGCTTGGATGAGCGTTGGATTAAAACAGCCGAAGGCTGGAGAATTTATCATAAGATTAAATAGTGTCTTTTTTGAAAAAACCGCTATGTTTTTAGGAGGTGCAGGCAGTAGAGCTAAAACCCTATTTTTATTTGGAAACTTGGTTGTAGGGCCTGTATACGTATGATAGATTACGCTGTGATTGTATTTGTAACTATTATGTTGCATTGCGAGCCCAGTCAGCTGTAGATTGAAGACAATATGCAGTTTGGGCGAAAGTACTTTTGCGCAACTGTTATGAAAGAAAACAATTGGACAATTGGATTGTTGTAAACCTAGGAGCAATACAAATGAAGAAAAAAATCCTACCTTTAGCGCTGGCTGCAGCGACTGGTTTGGTAGCTAGCACTGCGCAAGCGGTGTTTGTAAACCCAGAAGGCCACGGTCAGGTTCTGCTGTACCCTTACTACACTGTTGAAGGTGGTAATGAGACGTACGTCAACCTGGTTAACACTACGGACGAAACAAAAGCTGTTAAGGTTCGTATCCTTGAGGCAATGAACTCTCAAGAGGTTCTTGACTTTAACCTATACCTGTCTCCACAGGATCACTGGTCTGCTGTAATCTACGCTGATCCAAATGGTGAAGGTGCAGTAATCAAGACAGCTGATACTTCTTGTACTGTTCCAAACCTGTTGGCTGCTACAGATACTAGCACAGCTGGTCCAGCGGTTCCTTTCCGTAACATCACGTACAAAACAGACGGTGAAGACTTCCGTGGTCTAGATCGTACTCGTGAAGGTTATATCGAAGTAATCGAAATGGGCGTTCTAACAGATGCTGATGATGAAGCAGCTGTCAAGCACAGCAGCGCTGGTGTTCCGGCTGACTGTGGTGTTGTAGCATCTAACTGGAATGGCGGAAAGTGGAATGCTGATGAAACAGCTGACGTTTCCCTGCCTACTGGTGGTCTTTACGGTTACGGTGTACTGATCAACCCATCTGAAGGTACTGACGCGACTTACGATGCAGTTGCTCTGGCTAACTTCGTAGACGGAGTATTCGATGGCTTGGCTGCTCCTATTCACGCGGCACCTGGTTCTGTTTTGCCTGCTTTGACTCAAGCAACGCCGGTTGCTCAGCTAGTTAATGCATCTGGCACGGCAGTGCAAGAGGTTGTACCGGTTGCTGGTGGTCAAGATATCGACGCTGTAAGTGCTGTCCTGATGGCTAACTCTATCATGAACGATTTCGTTCTTGAGCCAATCCTGAATGCTTCTACTGATTGGGTTGTTACTTTCCCAACGAAGAAAGTTTACGTTAACAACGGCACTACAACAGCAACGCCTCCGTTTACAAACGTTTGGGATGCTGCTGAAGCTGAAGCTTGTGAATCTATCGCTATCACATACTACGACCGTGAAGAGCGTGGTACAGAAGCTGATCCACTAGACTTCTCTCCACAAGAGCCAGGTCAAGGCATTGCGCTTTGCCACGAAGCTAACGTAATCAGCTTTAACGGTGGTGATGCGCTATCAGCATCTGATCGTATCGCTACAAACTTGAACGTTCAGCACAACAATGGTTGGATGGAAGTTAACTTCGTTACAGCTACAGCTGGTGAGCGTGAATTGGCGATGGAAGACTCTACTACTGCGGCACCAGTTACTCTAGAAGGTCTGCCAGTAGTTGGTTTCGCTGTACAGAAGTACGTTAATACTGGTGCTGGTAGCAACGCTGCTGCACTAGCTAACTACGCTGGTACAGTAACTCACAAAGTTAAGCGTTAATTTTTAACCTTATCTTTTAAAAAACGCGGCGATTGCCGCGTTTTTTTTTGAACTTACAAAAGAATACTTGTTCCAAAACAGGCAATAAATTTGAGATGTCGTTAACTCTTAACTAGACTTAACATACCAGAGCAGTCGCGGGCGCGCTGCCATAGAAAAACGATTTATTTAGAGGTGTATATGCGTAAACGCTTAGTTGCTGCAATGGGGCTTTCAACCTTGCTTTTGCCATTAGGAGCATACGCTTTAAGCGTAACGGTCAATGGTGTACAAAAGACGGTTAACACCGTTAGTATTCAACAATCGAGCTCAGGTGTTGTCATTACTACAGATCCTCAAGTTGAATTTAGCTCGGGTAATGGCGGCGGTGGTAACCAAGCGCCGGTTGCTGTAAACGATAGCGCGGCAACGGCTGTGGATACGGAAGTGATTATTGATTTAGACTCTAATGATTCTGATGATTCGGGGCTGGATCCCACAACAATCACTATTGTTAGTGCTCCCAATAATGGTAGTTTAGGTGCTGTAAATGCTTCTGGCCAAGTCGAGTACACACCAAACGGTGGTTATATAGGCTACGATCAGTTCCGGTATACCATCAAAGACAACCAAGGCGTTGTTTCAAATCAAGCAACAGTCACGCTCGAAGTGGGTGACGTATCTTCTTTGCCTGTAGCCAATGGTGATTCAGCAACCACTGACCAAGATGTAGCCGTTGATATAGATATACTCGCTAACGATACTGATAATGTTGGTTTGGTGAATAGCTCCGTTGCTATTGTTAACGATGTCAGCCATGGTACAACAAGCGTCAACTCTACCACTGGTGTAGTCACCTATACGCCGACCGCAGGATATACTGGTAACGATAGTTTCACGTACACGGTAAACGATGGTGATGGAAATACCTCCCCGCAAGCGACGGTGAACATTGTGATAAATAGTGTTTCTGCTTGTGGTAACTTGCCATCTTACATCGATATTGGCCAGTCTATTAACTGGGCAAGCCCTGGTGGTCAGGAGACTATCAAAACTCAAGGTACTACAGAGGTGTTTTCTCGTCCGTTTACAACAACTAGCGGTGGTTCTTATGGCGGCACCATTAATATTGCTGAAGGCGCTACCTTTGAGAATGTTGTACGTAAGGTATGGATTTCTGAATGCCCAGGTGGTCCCGCTATTTCGGCTAAGTGTGAAACTGAAGGTGTAAGTAGCCGTACAATTCGTTGGGGGCAAGTAGCTGGATATCGCTATTGTGAACTCGACAAAAATACTGACTACTATCTTAATATGCAAAATACGGCTAATTGTTCAGGTCAGTCTACGTGTACTGGGTACAGAAGTATCTTGACAAATAAAAAGCCGAACTAGTTTTAGAGCTGTTAATGTGGGGTACGCTTAATGAGCGTGCCCTTTTTTTGTTTTATCGGAGTCGTAAATGAAAAAAACAACTCTTTGGGGTTTCCTTTTTGTATTAATTTCACATAGTGTTTCTGCGAATGACGTCGTTCTTACTGCTCCAAATGGGGTTACGATAACAGAAAAAGATATCGAGAATTACGTAGAAGATCGGGTACCTCTTGATAAACGTGCTGGTTATTTCGCATCACCTAAGTCCATGAAAGAGTTAGTCGAAAGCCTATTCGTAGTTAGAAGTGCCGCCTTGGAAGGTCGCAAAGTTGCTGAGTTGAAACATGACTTGGTTGAATGGCAGGCGGCTGTTCACAAAGACCGCTTAACGATGGCTTATTACCTTGACTATATAGCTGAACAGAGGCTATCTAAAGTGAATTGGGATGAGACTGCTAGAGATGTATACAGAGCGGAAAAGAGTAGCTTTGTAGTTCCTGAGGCCGTGAATGCTTCGCATATTCTAGTGTCATTGGATGGGCGCTCTGAAGAGCAGGCCTTGGCTCGTGCAGAAGAAGCTTTAAACTTGTTAAAAGAGGGTAAGAGCTTTAAGGCTATAGCTGTTGACTATTCGGACGATCCTTCGGTAGCAAAAAATTTTGGTAATCTTGGGTGGTTTAGTAGAGGTCGCATGGTCAAGCCTTTCGAGGATGCGGTGTTCTCGGCTGCTCAGCCCGGTTTACTCTCTAGCCCGGTAAAAACAGATTTTGGTTATCATGTTATTCGAGTAGATGACTTCCAAGTCGCTAAAGAGCGAAGCTTTGAAGATGTAAAAGATGAAATTATCGATAACCTCAAGACTGAAATAGCGAAAAAGGCTCGTGAAGAAAAGTTGATTGCTATCCGTTCAACTTCAGATTTGAAGTTGAACACCGAGCTTATGGAAGATATTCATCAGTCTTTACGAGAGCGGTACAAGCTGAAACCTGAAGAATGATTTTTAAATGAGGCATGCTTTGTGCTGTCAGCTATATCTTTATCAAAGCAATTCAGTCAATCCCAGAAGCCGCACGAGCGGCTTCTGAGTGTATTAACTAATAGCAACTCGTTCCCAGAGTCGTCATATACTGCGCTTACAAATATTACTTTTTCACTGGAGAAGGGCGAAACTGTTGGCATTATCGGTCGTAATGGAGCAGGGAAGTCAACGCTACTGCAGATCATCTGTGGCACGCTTTCGCCTAGCTCGGGATCGATATCGGTAGAGGGCCGTGTTGCCGCGTTGCTAGAGCTTGGTGCTGGTTTTAATCCCGAGTTTACTGGCCGAGAAAACATCTACCTCAATGCCGCAATTTATGGACTGACGCGTTCGGAAATTGATGAGAAGCTGGATGCTATCATTGAGTTTTCCGGTATCGGAGACTTTGTTGATCAGCCGGTTCAGCATTATTCAAGCGGCATGTTTGTTCGCTTGGCCTTCTCTGTGATCGCTCATGTCGATGCTGATATCTTGATTATTGATGAAGCGCTGGCTGTGGGTGATGCGCTGTTTGCTCAAAAATGCATCCGTTTCTTGGAAGAGTTCAAGAAAAAAGGCTCGATTCTCTTTGTTAGCCATGATTCGGGTGCGATTACGCGTTTGTGTGATCGGGCGATATGGCTCGAGAAAGGCCATATGCGGATGATTGGCGATGCGAGTGAAGTGTCAGAGGCGTATTTAGAGTACCTGTACTCACAGCAACAGGATGTGGAGCAGGTTAGTCCTGCTAAAAAGCTAGAAACCCGTGGAGAGTATTCCGCAGAGCATAGCTGGGTGGATGCGCGTGATGAGCTTTTTCAGCAATCAACGTTGCGCAACGATATCGATATCCTCCGCTTTGATGAGAATGGAAAAGCGTTTGGTTCTGGTGCTGCTACGATAGCTGATGTGCTGTTTCGTAATACTGCGGGCCAAGCGGTGTCTTGGGTTGTAGGCGGCTCACAAGTTTGCTTGGAGGTCGTAGTTCACCCGGAAACCGATATTGATAACTTGATCGTTGGCTTTCTAGTCAAGAACCGTCAAGGGCAGGTGCTGTTTGGTGAAAACAATTGTGTTTTTGATCAAGACACGCCGCTTTGTGTTAAAGCTGGCAAGCACTACCGAACACGCTTCACATTTATGATGCCCTATTTGCCTGAAGGCGATTATGTGATCTCGGTTGGAGTGGCATCAGGAACACAGTTAGAGCATGTGCAACATTGCTGGAGGCATGATGCACTGGTATTCTCTGTGACCGGTAGTCATGTTGTACACGGGCTGTTTGGTGTCCCTGTGGCTGCTTGTGAGACAACACCAATCGATTAATGACCGCCTCTCCTTAGAGTAATTGTTTATGCAGCGTTTTTTAAAGCCCTTTAGCTCCGCTTGGGGCTTTCGTCGTCTTATCTACAGCATGGCTGAGCGTGAAGTTTTGGGCCGTTACAAAGGTAGTTGGCTAGGGCTTTTCTGGTCTTTAGTCACACCGATTCTATTGCTCGTTGTTTATATGTTCGTGTTCGGCTTTATTTTCAAAGCGCGCTGGCCTCAGTCAAACGGTGTTGATGAAGGTTTTGCGTCACTTCTATTTTGCGGAATCATCGTTTACTTGATGTTCTCTGAGATCCTGGGGCGATCACCTCGTTTAATTGTAGATAATGTCAATTATGTTAAGCGCGTGGTGTTCCCCGTAGATGTATTAGGCTGGGTGGCTATCGGTAATTCACTGTTTCATTTCTTTATCTCTACGGTAGTGCTGCTCGCTTTTGTGCTGTTTTCCGGGAAGGGTGTTGGTTTAAGCATTTTGATGTTCCCTGTGCTCACGTTGATGTTTGTGCTTTTTTTAGCGGGTATATCTTGGTTGGTGAGCGCATTAGGGGTTTATATTCGTGATGTAACCTATGTGGTAGGGTTTCTTACCACGGCGCTCACTTTTTTAAGCCCCGTGTTTTATCCAAAGTCGATCGTGCCTGAAAAGTTTGCACTCGTCATGGATATTAACCCACTCACCTTCTATATCGAGAATTACCGTAAAGTTCTGGTACTAAACGAGTTTCCAGACCCTACCTCGTTTGCAATTGCAGCGGTTGTTGCCCTAGGTACTTTCTTTTTAGGTTACGGGTTCTTCCAGCGCGTAAGAAGAGGTTTTGCCGATGTCCTTTAATAGCTATGGCTGTATTTTGGTTGTATCTCCCTCTCCTGCAACGATTGCCGAGCCGCTTAATGGGGTACGTACGGTAGCGATAGAATACAGCTTCGGTGTGGTTGAAAATCTACATCAGCCTATCTCTGTATTAGATCGCTCAGATGTCAGCGCTACACTGAATGTATCTGAGCATTGTCGTGAAACACGGGCAGGCTTCGCCTATCAAGCGCTTAACTGCACCGTTGCGCAGTTTGCAATTCAGCATCAAGCCAGTGCAGTTTTGATTGAGGGTTTAAACGGCGCCACATTAGACCTACCGCGGATGCTCAAGCTTATGGGCATACCTTGCTTTATTGCTGCTCCCGTTGGGGAATTAAATGTTCAGGCGCGGCAAGATGTCGAAGCGAGCCTTGCTGATGCAAGTGGCTGGTATTTGGGCGATTGGGCTGAAGGTTATAATATTGATGGTGGTATCTCTTCTTTTGAGGAGGTTTGCTATCGTTGTGTGACAGCGGCAAAGCAGCCAAAAGCCTCAGCAGGTTTTGACTACTCAATTTATGAGTTTGCCCAGCGAGACCACCCACTGTTACTAGCCATGCAGCGCCCTTATGTCGATCATTTCGCAGGTTGTCGCAAGGTGCTGGACTTGGGTTGCGGCAGTGGTGTGTTTTTGCAGCTTTTGCAGGATCATGGTATCGACGCCGTGGGTGTAGAGCGCAACCCAGAGATCGCTGAGTATGGCCGAGGGTTAGGTTTAGATATCCGCACAGAGGATGCACTCGAATTTCTAGAGAACTCGACAGAGACCTTTGACGGGATTTACTGCTCCCATTTTGTTGAGCACTTGCCCTTTGAGTTGGTGTGTCGGTTGATCTCTCTGCTGCAACAGCGGCTTGTTGAAGGTGGTAAATTGCTGTTGGTGTTTCCTGATCCCGAGTCAATTCGCTCCCAACTATTGGGCTTTTGGCGTGACCCTGAACACGTGCGCTACTATCATCCTGATCTCATAAAAGCGGTAGGGGAAGCTCAGGGCCTGCGGTGTGAATGGCACAGCCATGAAGCAGCACCGCATACCGTTGTGTCGTTCTCTGAAACGGCTCCTACCGTTGCGCAATGGCCGAGTATGGAGCCAATTGCACAGCCTAAAGCTCAACCAACTTTATGGGAACGTTTGCTTGATCGCTTGGGTATTTGTAGCCGCAGACGGCTTTGGGAACTATTGGAAGAAAAACAGTTGCTCGTTGCGCAGCTGAATGAACAGAATCGAGCACAGCAGGCTGTGATCAGTCAGCTAAAGGTGCGTACGGATATCTTGTGGGATGTGAATCGAACGTGGGGATGGGAAGACAACGCGGCGATTCGTTTGGTAAAAGGCCCACAAACAAACAAGGAGTTGCAGTGTTAGCACATAATGTAGCCGTTATTATCCCGGTTTACCGTGGATTAGAGGAAACACGCCGCTGTATTGAAGCGGTGCTGCGTCACAATAGTTCGGAGCGTGCTCAACTTATCATTATTGATGATGCGTCGCCTGAGCCTGAAGTGTCTGCGTATCTTGAGCAGGTGGCTAAGCAAGATGGTGTGGAGCTACTCGTCAACGAACAGAACTTAGGCTTTGTGGCAACCGTCAATCGCGGTATGGTCCATACTGGCAACGCTGATGTCGTATTACTTAACAGTGATACCGAGGTCACCTGCGGGTGGTTGTCACGCATGCAGGCATGTGCCTATCGTGAGGAAAACATTGGCACGGTGACGCCTTTCTCAAACAATGCCACGGTGTGCTCTTATCCACAATTTAATCGCTCTAATTCGCTCCCAGAGGGGTGGACGCTAGAGGCTCTAGCGAGTGCGTTTGCACAAGCCAATAAAGCCCAATACGCAGATATTCCAACCGCCGTGGGCTTTTGTATGTACATCCGCCGCGATTGCTTGCAGCAAGTAGGGCTGTTTGATGTTGAAAACTTCGGCAGAGGTTATGGCGAAGAGTCGGATTTCTGTATGCGTGCAGCCAAAGCTGGCTGGCGCAATGTGATCTGCGCCGATGTTTTTGTCTTCCATGAAGGCGGTGTCAGCTTCAGTGACGAAACCCGTGAGCGCATTATTCATGCTGAGGAGGTGATGAATCGCCTGCACCCTGAGTATCGATTTGAAGTGGCGCGCTTTGTTAGTGAAGATCCGTTGCGCCGATACAGAGATGCGGTCGACGACTTGCGTATTGCTCGTCTGAATGATGACGCTAATGTTGTGATTTCCCAGCTACGCACCTATCGAGATTCGATTATTCAGTCGATCTTAGAATATAAAGACTTTATCGATGTCGAGCGTGAACAGTATCAGACGATGCTTGCAGAGGCACGGAGCGAGTTTAAGCGTACGGATGAGGGGCTCGCACAGGCGCAAGCGATTGTTGATAAGTATGTCTTGGCAATAGAGGCTAAAGACCGAGAGATTGCAAAACTAAATCACTTGCTTGAAGAGGCGCGGGTTGAATTTAAGCGCACCGATGAGGGGTTATTCGAGGCACAGCGTATTGTGCGTGAATATGCCGAAGCATTGGAGCAACGGGATCGTGCAATCGAGGTGATGAGCCAGCAGATGGATCATTATATCAAACGCAATGCGGTGTTAGAGGGTAAGTACCCCATTGTGTTAGCGCGCCGGATCGGCAGCAAAATTAAACGAATGATAACGAGGTTAGTTAAATCGTCATGAGCCCAGCTATTCATGCGTATACCAGTATTACCACTAACTACTTGCCAAAAGCGCGAGTGTTGGGCCAGTCAATTCAAAAACACCATCCGGATGTTAAGTTCCACTTAGTGCTTTCAGACGATCTACCCGAAGGGTTTGATTTAGCGAATGAGCCCTTCGAGTCTGTGATTTTGGCTGAGTCGTTGCCGATTGAAGACCCCGATAAGTTCTTTTTTGTGCACTCAGTTGTTGAGCTGTGTACTGCTGTTAAAGGCATGGCGCTAGAGCATATTTTCGAGCAGCATAAGGCCGATATTGTGTTCTATTTTGATCCTGATATGGCGATTTTTTCACCGCTTGATCGTCTGGTGAATGAACTGCAAGACAACAGCATTCTATTAACGCCTCATCAAACTGAGCCTGAGCAAACAGACCAAGCGATTGTGGATAACGAGCTGTGCAGTTTGCGCTACGGCGTATTCAATTTAGGGTTCGTTGGGGTTAAAAACGATGCTGATGGGCGTCGATTCTCGGGTTGGTGGCGTGACCGTCTATTGAAATACTGCCAAGACAATATCCCGCGTGGTCTCTTTACTGATCAGAAGTGGGTCAACTTGGCACCTTGTTACTTCGATAACCTAAAAGTGCTGCGTGCGCCTGTGTATAACGTTGCGACTTGGAATTTGACGCATCGCCATGCTACCGGTAGTTCCATTGAAGATGTTCACATTAATGGCGAGCCGCTCTGTTTCTATCACTTCTCAGGTTTTGATAGCGGTGGCCAAGAGTACATGCTGAACAAGTATGGTAAGCACAGCCCGATCCTTTTTGATCTGCGCGAGTGGTATATCCAAGAGTGCGATAAAAACGGGCAGGAAACGCTCGGTAAGGTGCCATGCAAATACGGTTTTTACGCCGATGGCACCAAGATCGCAAATCATGAACGGGTGATCTACCGTGATCAGCTCGAGTTGCATGAGCGGTTTGCAAACCCCTTCTCCAGTGATGAAAACAGCTTTCAAAAATGGCTGGCTGAGGGGGCTGCTGAACAAGTGGTGCCTGCCGACAAAGTCGCTATCTCACCGACTGCGGGTGTTCGAGATGTTGTGCAGAGCATGGCAAACTACTTTTATACCGTCTCCTATACAGAGCGTGCTAACTCTTGCGTGAAGCGCTTCTTGTTGCGTAACTTTGCGCGTGCGCTGCGTGTTACAGGTAATGTGGTTTTCAAGTAGAGCCGGAGCCGCATAGCCCTGTATGAGAGACTTTTCCTATCAGCTGGTTGTTGTTGCCGATGAGGCCGACAACCAGCTCACCGATTACTTAACACGACTAGGCCACCACAATGATCTAGTGGTGGTGCTATCCAAAGCACCTCAGCACGTTTTACAAGTCGACCAAGTGCTTGTTTCCCAAGAGATTCAGTCGGCAGCGACCTTTTGGAGCGCACTGAGTTACCTACTTGGCACCTGTGATAAGCCGCGGCTGGTGATTCGAGCAGGTGCTTTGCTGCCTGAAGCACTGAGTCTGCGTTTATTGAGCGAACTGTGCGATAACGACGATTCTCAACTTGTGGGGATCTCGCCATTAAGCGCGCAAGATCCGCTGCTGAGTGTGTTTGATCAGCCCAGTTTAGCGAACAATCTTGACGTTGATGCAGTTGACCAGTGGGTGGTTGATTATGCCGAGGGACGAGCTTGGGAAACTGCGCGGTTATTGCCAAGTTGTGCCTTGCTACCCGCGAGCAGCCCTCTATGGTCTATCTCTGCTGATACTGACAAGGCACTTTATGCACAACTTAAGTGCCAAGGTGCCGTGTTTCTGGCGGCTAACCACGTTTACATCGATGATAGTTCGCTCGATTCCGCATATTTTGCATTGGACAGCCTCAGCGATAACTGTGTTGCAAATGCGCAGGACTATCATCCGTTGTTACCTTTGCGTCATGCCCTGTCGGAGCTTGCGCAGCGAGCTGAGGCACCTGCGAAGATCGTCCCTGTCCGGCCGGTGCAGCTGCATCTAGCACATAGCTGGGGTGGCGGCTTGGGCCGCTGGGTTGAGGACTACATAGAGGCCGATCAGCACCATAACAATTTAGTGTTACGCCCGTTAGGGACTTGGGGGCGTTTTGGTCAAACAATCGCGCTATATCGTAGTGCGCAGATGGATGTGCCGTTACAGACGTGGCAACTGTCTCAATCGATAGCCTCAACGGCAATCCACCATGCGGAATATGCGCAGCTCCTGACTGAAATCGTTGCTGATTATCAGGTTGAGGCGGTTATGGTGTCGTCGGTCATTGGTCAGTCACTCGATATTTTTGCGCTCGGTTTACCAACTCGCGTGGTACTGCATGACTTTTATCCATTTTGTCCGGCTATTGTGGCAACCTACAACAGTGCTTGCCAGCAGTGTGATCGAGCGCGGATGGATGGGTGTAAGCAAGACAACGAATATCATCGCTTCTTTACGGATGAAAGCAATGATTACTTCTGCGCATTACGCCAAGCCTTTCTGGAGGCGATACAACAGCGGCATGTTAGCTTGATTGCGCCATCACATTCAGTTGTGGCGCGCTATCAAACTCTCGCGCCAGTGCTTCGACAAAAGCCGATCACGGTTATCCCCCATGGACTTTCTAGCACTCTGCTAGAGAGCTTAACGATGAAGCCGTTGCAGCCTGCGAACCCAGAAACGTTAAAGGTTGTGGTGCTCGGTTCACTGGCGCCGCAAAAGGGTCTGACCCTGCTCAAAGCTGCGCTAGATAGGTTGGCACCGTTCTGTGAGTTACTGTTGCTAGGTTGCGGCACTGACTCTAAAGGGCTTGAGAAACATGCCCATGTGACGCGTGTAGAAAGTTTCACCAAAGGTGAGCTTGCAGGCCATTTAGCTAGCTTTAATCCGCATGTGGGCTTGCTACTGTCTAATGTACCCGAGACGTTCAGTTATACGTTGTCGGAGCTCTATGCGATCGGCTTACCTGTGGTTGCCACGGATATTGGCGCATTTTCTGAGCGTGTGACTCCCGATGCCGGCTGGTTGATTCCAATCGATGCCGATGCACTTGTTGAGCAGTTACACCTCTTGCATCAAGCGCCTGAGCTGATCGAACAGAAGCGAGTTAACGTTAAAACGTATGCACAGCGCACTGCGGGCCAGATGTGTGATGAGTATGCGGCACTGATCGACCTGCCTGAAAATTTACCGCGTTATCGGGTGGCCAAGCGCTCTTATATGAACCCCTATAAAGGCGTGACCGTTCAGCAAACACAGGCGCTCTATATTGATGAGCAGCAACCGTTTAAGCAGATTGTGAGCGAGTTTCTGCGCTACACGCAGAAAAAAGTGATCGCATCACCGCGTTTGCCAAACATCGTTAAACGGATCATTGCCAGCGCTATTAAGCTCTCCTTGAAACTACTGCGCCGCCTATGAAGCTATTTGCATTTTACTTTCCACAGTTCCATCAAACACCAGAGAATAGCCGCTGGTGGGGAGAGGGCTTTACTGACTGGAATTTAGTAAAGCAGGCAGTACCGTTAGAGGCGGAGCATTATCAGCCACGCATACCCTGTGATGGGCGTTATTATGACCAAGCGGACGCGGACACTGTTGCTTGGCAGGCCGAGCTTGCCCAAAACCATGGTTTATCAGGTTTTAATTTTTACCACTACTGGTTCGATGGCAAGCTGATGCTTGAAAAGCCGATGGAGCTGTTTCGCGATAATCCAGACCATCAGCTTGAGTACTGTATTACTTGGGCCAATGAAACTTGGACCCGGCAGTGGGTTGGCAATCCGGAGGTGCTTATTAAGCAGAGCTATTCGGATGATCGCGCCGTGTGGCGTGCTCATTTTGATTACCTGCTAACGTTCTTCCAAGATGAGCGCTACCTCAAGCGTGGGGGTTGTCCGGTCCTGTGTATCTATCGACCTGAGCTGCATAGCCATTTAGAGGCTTACCTCTCGGCATTCGATCAATGGGCTCAAGAGGCAGGTTTTAACGGCGTCCATTTTGTGGCCATCAGTGCTTATCAGCTATCACAGGCAGAAACTGCACAGCAGCACTTTGCAAGCGTTATCCGTTTTCAGCCACGTATCTTTTTTACAGCGCAGCGGGCCGAGAGTAGTGCACTGATGCGCTATGTTGAGCCGATACTGCGTTTGCTACCAGAAACGATGCAGCTGTACCTTGGGCGCATGAAAGCTGCTCATCAGCGTTATCATGCGTTTTCTTACGAGGCGTTATGGCAGCATATACATCAATTGGCTGAACAGGACGCACCACAGGCGTATCAGTCAGTCGTTGTGGATTGGGACAATACCGCGCGCTACGGCAAGCGAGCTCGTTTTTTTAACGGTGCGACGCCAGAAACGTTTGGTCATCATCTGGCGAAATTAGCGGGTGCTGAGCAGCGTCGTGGCAAAGAGTGGCTGTTTATTAACGCGTGGAATGAGTGGTCTGAGGGCGCTTACTTGGAGCCAGATGAGCGGTTTGGCTACCGCTACCTTGATGCGGTGAAACAAGTGCGCCAGCAGCTTGATAAGGATGCTGCGAATGTCGGCTAATCCAACCGTCGCGGTGTTACTTGCCGCCTTTGAAGGCGAGGTATGGATCGCAGAGCAAGTCAGTTCCATTCTTGACCAGCAAGATGTCCAAGTGGCGCTGTACATTAGCGTAGATCCCGGCCAAGACGGGACACTCAGTTGGTGCCAACAGCTAGCTGAGCGCGACTCACGGGTGACACTGCTCCCGCAGCAACGCGCTGGTTCCGCCGCTGCAAACTTCCTGCGTTTAATACGCGATGTTCCGGCTGAAACGGCAGACTATGTGAGCTTTGCAGATCAAGATGATATTTGGCGGCCCGATAAGTTAATCGCTGGTATTAAGTTGCTGCAGATATCTAATGCGAGTGGTTATTCCAGCGATGTGGATGCGTTTTGGCCGGATGGTCGTCAGCAGCGTATCGTGAAGTCCCAGCCTCAACGCGAGTATGATTACCTCTGTGAGTCCCCCGGGCCTGGGTGTACCTTCGTTCTGACCAAAGCGTTATACACGGCACTGCAAGGGTTTGTGGCGCAGCATCAGTCAGCACTCAATACACTGCATTTCCATGATTGGTTAATCTACGCCTTTGCGCGAGCTTCGGGTTATCAGTGGGTGATCGATAGCGAGAGTTACATGGCGTATCGCCAACACGCCAACAATGAGCAAGGCGCAAATGTGGGTGTGCTACACAAACTAAAACGCTTCAAAGCTTTGCTGGGCGGTCGTTGGTTTGGGCAGATGCAACTACTGGCAAAACTGCTGGCAGATCGCGATCCGGCTGCGCAGCAGGTTGCTGATGCCTTTGCTCGTGGCCGCATGGGTTACTGGACCTTATTTTGTTGGGCACCCAAGCTGCGCCGTGCAAAATTTGAGCAATGGGTGTGGGCCTTCGCTTGCTTGCTGACGGTGCTTTTAGGCCCTCCACGCAGCTGATTTAAAGCTTCTTACGAATCATATCTTTGATAATAAAACGGGCGGGATGTGTCGCATCAGCGATATCGCGCGGCAAGGGCGATGGCTCTTGGCAGGCGATACTTGCAATGTGCTCTGCCAGCAGTGGTGCTGTAATTAAGCCCTTTGAACCATGCCCAATATTGACAAACAAGCCTGTCCAGTAGGGTGGTGTGCCGGATGGCACGTTGGCCTTGCGGTCTTTCCGCAGCGCTTGGTATTGCTCAAGGTAGGCGTTTAGGTCCGGTGCAGGGCCTGCGATCGGTAGGTAGTCTGGCGTTGCGCAGCGAAAGCCGACTTTGCCGTCCCAGCTAGCTTTAGCTTCTAGTTGCGCAGCGATGTTAGGCGCGGCTTTTTGCAGCTGTGCATGGTTTTTATCGTGATCGATGCCGCGGAGCGATTCGCAGGGATCTTTTAGATCGAACGTTGCGCCGAAGCAATATTCGCCATCTACAGGTGGCGAAACATAGCCCTCTGCACAGATCACTGTCGTCAGTGTTGCGCTGCCTTTAGCGTGCGTCACCTGCCCGCGTATCGCTTTAACCGGGAGGTGAGATGTTTGCGTAAAGTTCTGGGCATCTTTGGCGTTGGCGATAATAACCATATCAGCCGTCGCAGCTTTGGTATCGCCCGCCTGTTGATAGCCGAGCTGCCACTGTTGATCACATGGCTCGATGTTATCGACCTTAGCCTCTAGGTACACTTGAATATTGGGATGCCTGACCAGTGCTTTGCCGAGGGCCTGTGGATAAACCCAGCCCGCATTGGGAAAGAAGATCCCTGGGTAGTTGATCTTGGTATTCGCTAGCTGACTTGCTTGCTGTGCGTCCACGCCTATGAGGATCTCTGGGCTGTAATGGTCGGCATCGATCAATTGCTGCTGGCGCTGTTGCTCTTTTTCATGGGTGGCGAGCTGCAGCACGCCACATTGTGCTCCTTGCACGTTATCGAATAGGTTTAACGTGTTTAACCAGCGGATGCTCTCAGCTAGGCCGCAGAGGTGAAACTGTCCAGCGACCGTTGGAGCAACGGGCGGTTTTGCGTAGAGTGCGCCTTGGCGGTTGCCCGAGGCCTGCGTGCAGATATCGCTGGCTTGATCGTAAATAGCAACGCTGATACCGCGGCGCGCTAGCGCGTAGGCGGTTGTGATACCGGCAAGTCCGGCACCAATAACAGCAGCGTGCTTGGGCTTATCCGTTTTTGGGGCTGCAAACCAAGGTTTCTCACGTTGTTGCAGTGGGCAGGCGGTTTTTATGCCGGTCAGCATCTCCCGTTTGTGGCCAAAGCCTGCTTGTTTACGCATACGAAAGCCAGCGGCCTCTAACCCGCGCCTTACAAAACCTGCTGCCGTAAAGGTTGCCACGCTGGTGTCTGGCGGGCTTAAACGGGCCATCTCTGCAAAGAGTTCGTCACGCCACATATCCGGGTTTTTAGCGGGCGCAAAACCATCTAAGAACCATGCGTTGACCTCTGTATCTAGTTTCGCAAACGCGGTGGCTGCATCGCCAATGCAGAGGGTCAGAGTGTAACGGTCGCTAAAATTGATACGGTGCATACCCGGTTGCAGCGGCGGAAATTGCGCAATGAGCTGCTTGGCATAGGGGTTTTCAGGAAAGCTTTGTTCCAACGCCCGTGCCAGATCCTTTTTGTGCAGAGGAAATAGCTCGGTTGAGATAAAATGAAGCCGCTCGATCTGGAGTGAATGCTGCTCTATGAAAGCTAGGGTGTGCAAAAAATTGGCTCCGGTACCAAAGCCGGTTTCTGCAATGGTGAAAACAGGGCGCTGCCAGCTCGTTAAACGGGTGAGCAGTTGATTACCATCGATAAAGACGTGGCGTGTTTCGGCTGCGCCATCGGCTGGGTTGAAGTAGATATCATCAAACAGATCCGAGTGCGGTTGGTTCTCTTTCCAGCTTAGGTTGGCGTTTTGCAGCTTCATAGTCGTTCGGTAGTTAAGTCAAAGGCGCATTGTAAATTAAGCGATTTGTTGGTGCGAATTAAACGGGGAGGTTTTGTGAAATACAAAGTATTGATCACCGGCGCTAGCGGTTATATCGGCGGTGCGCTCGTTGATCGCTTAGCGTCTAAACAGGCGGCTTGGCAGGTGGTCGGCAGTGTGCGTAAGGCGCTTGAGGCACCACTAGACAACGTCGAGTACTTTGTTACGGGTGATTTAGCAGGAGAGGTGGATTGGAGCCGCGCATTGCAGGGCGTTGATGTCGTTGTTCACACGGCGGGTCGAGCACATAAGTTATTGGCAGGCGAAACCGAAGATCAGTTTGATCGCATCAATGTGGGAGCAACCCAGTCATTGCTAAAGGCGGCAGCAAGCGCGGGAGTAAAGCGTTTTATCTTCTTAAGCTCTATCGGTGTTTTGGGTGAGCGACACGCCGTTCCGGTGACCGAGAGTGCAGCACCTGCGCCGACCCAAGCATATGGGCGCAGCAAGCTACGTGCTGAACAAGCGGTGCAGGCGTTCTGTACCGAACACAGCATCGAGTATGTCATCGTCCGCCCCACACTGGTCTATAGCGCGGCGGCCCCCGGTAACTTCCGACGTTTGCTAGGTATTGTAGCGCGCGGTTGGCCGCTACCTTTTAAAGGATTATCTGGTCAGCGCTCATTTGTTGCGCTCGACAATGTGTGCCAATTTCTCGAGCTGTTGTTACAGCACCCTGCTGCTGCCAACGAGATCTATCATCTGTGTGATGACAAGCCGCTCACATTGCCGGCGTTACTCACCATTTTGAGTGAGGGGATGGGCAAAAGGTGTCGCCTTTTCGCGATTCCAGATGCGATACCCTATGTCCTCGCGCGCGTTAGCGGTAGAATACGCCTCTACAACCAGTTATATGGATCATTTGTTGTTTCGAATCACAAAGCGAAACAGCAGTTAGGTTGGCACATGGAAGTGGATCCTCAACAAGCGCTGCATCGAGCAGCCGAACAATTTATCCAATCATAGAGGCATCAATTGGCTGTGGAAGCGAGCTGGCATTACATCGTGGTATGTGCGGTTTTTGTGACGTCATGGGGGTTAACCGCATGGGTGCGCCGCTACGCTTTGCAAGGTCGGTTGATGGATATCCCCAATCAGCGCAGCTCCCATGCAGTGCCTACGCCACGCGGTGGCGGCATAGCGATTGTGGTGAGCTGGAGCTTAGCACTTGGCGTCTTATGGTGGTTGGGTGTCGTAGGGGACGATCTGGCTGGAGCGGGGCTTGCTGCTCTGGGCGTTGCGGCGATCGGTCTTTGGGATGATTATCGCAGCCTGTCTGCGCGTATCCGTCTGATAGTGCACTTTATCTGTGCAGCGGTCGTGGTTTGGCTTCTGCCCCTGAACATAACGCCCTTAGCGGTAAACACCGCTGTGAGTGTGTTGTTGGTGGTAGCGCTTGTTTGGTTGCTAAATCTATACAATTTTATGGATGGTATTGATGGACTTGCCGGTGGGCAGGCGTTATCGGTAGCGTTGGGGTTTGCTCTGTTAGCTGCGTTAGTCGGCTTTAATGAGCTGATGTGGTTAGCCCTTATCCTTGCCATGGCAGCGGGTGGTTTTTTATGTTGGAACTGGCCGTCTGCGAAGATTTTTATGGGCGATGTGGGAAGCGGATACTTGGGTATCTTGTTTGGCGTGCTACTCCTGCTTGCTTGGCAGCACAGCGCCATGCTTGCGGCAGCTGGTGTTATTTTGATGGGTGCTTTCGTGGTGGATGCAACATGGACATTAATCACCCGTATGTTAACTGGGCAGCGCTTTATGGCACCACATCGTACGCACGTTTATCAAAAGCTCAGTGATCGTTGGCGCTCGCATACACGAGTGAGTGTGGCGTTGTTAGTGGTCAATACCTGCTGGTTATTGCCATTGGCATATACCGTCGCGTTCTCTTATCTGCAGCCATTGTTCGGTCTATTGATCGCTTACGCACCTTTTTGTGCGCTCGCCATTGGGTTGCGAGCCGGTGTGCCACCCAAGGAGGCCGTTACGTGTTAGCTTTTATTTTGGGGTTATCCCGGCCCGCTAAGCGTTTTGTTTCATTGGTTGCTGATATGGGGCTGCTGTCGATAGCCTTTTGGGGGGCTTATTGGGTGCGCTTGGATGCGGACACGCCAACAACGAGTACTGGGCATTGGTTGTTACTCGCCTTTCTCATCCCGCTGAGTTTAATGGTATTTATTCGCATCGGTCTTTATCGCGCGGTGCTGAGGTTTGTGAGCTTTCGTGTGCTCTGGACGGTAGGGCTAGGGGTTTTTCTATCAACCTTCTTCCTGATGACCGCCAGCCTCTACTTTGCTGTACCGATGCCGCGCTCGATCCCTATTATCTATTTCGCGTTTGCGTTGATTTTAATTGGCGGCGTGCGCTTATTCTTCCGCATGATCTACCAGAACACCAAAGGTGATCGCATACCGGTGCTGATCTACGGTGCGGGCGCTTCGGGGCGGCAGTTGCACTTAGCGATCAATCAGGGAGCGGAGTACTTTCCCGTTGGGTATGTGGATGATGACTCGCGACTAGTAAAGTCATTTATTCAAGGCTTGGAAGTGTTTGCGCCGCAACGTATGGCTGAGCTGGTGGAGCGCCATCATGTGAAAAAGGTGCTACTGGCGCTGCCACGCATCAAAAAGAGTGAGCGTCATGCTATTTTGCGCAACCTAGAAACGCTCTCGTGCGAAGTTTTATCAATCCCTGATATGGGAGAGTTGATCAATGGCCGTGCAAAAATTGACGAGCTGAAAGAGGTGTCAGTGGAGGATCTGCTGGGCCGAGATCCTGTTGCGCCGGTTGATCGTTTGATGCGCGCTAACATCACCGGTAAAACGGTATTGGTGACAGGCGCTGGCGGCTCGATTGGGTCGGAGTTGTGCCGCCAGATCGTCCGCCTTGGACCTAAGCGGTTGCTGTTATTTGATCTATCGGAGTACGCGCTTTACCAGGTTGATAAAGAGCTACGCGGATTAGCGGAGCAGCGCCACAGTCTGGTTGAAATCGAGCCGGTACTTGGCTCGGTTTTATCGCGTAAACATTTGGCCCGCTTGATGAAGCAGCATGGTGTCGAGACGGTCTATCATGCCGCTGCCTACAAACACGTACCGCTGGTTGAGAGCAACGTCGTTGTTGGCGTTAAAAACAATGTACTGGGTACACTGCGCTGTGCCGAGGCGGCGATCGAAAGTGGAGTGGACAACTTTGTACTGATCTCCACTGATAAAGCGGTGCGCCCCACGAATGTGATGGGGGCTAGCAAGCGGTTCGCTGAGCTAATCTTACAAGCGCTAGCGCGTAAGCAAACGCAAACGCGTTTTGTGATGGTGCGCTTTGGTAACGTGTTGGGCTCTTCCGGGTCGGTGGTGCCGCTGTTTCGTCAGCAGATCAATGCAGGCGGGCCTGTAACCGTTACCCACGAAGAGGTTGTGCGATACTTTATGACGATTCCCGAGGCATCGCAGCTTGTGCTGCAAGCCGGAGCAATGGGTAAAGGTGGCGATGTCTTCGTACTCGATATGGGCAAGCCGGTGCGTATCATGGAGCTCGCTCATCGTATGATTCGCCTCAGCGGCCTGACTGTGCGGGATAACGACAACCCAGACGGGGATATTGCCATTGAGGTGATTGGGCTGCGTCCGGGTGAAAAGCTATACGAAGAGCTTTGGTTAGGTGAGCGGCTATCAGGCACCGAGCATGCACGTATTATGTCGGCTGATGAGCACTACTTAGAGTGGCCGCAGTTGTCCGTGCTGCTGGAGCGCTTAGAGAGCGCCTGCGAAGACGCAGATCAAGACGCTATCATGAAACTTTTTTTACAATCTGCACTCAGTTTTACGCCTTCTAACAAGGCGCACCAAGTAACTGGGCAGTTACATACCCTTGGCGCTTAACGCCTTGGGTCGCTGTTTTGAAGAGAATAATATGGAAACGAAAACGTTCCTGGTAACAGGAGGGGCGGGGTTTATTGGCTCAGCGGTGGTACGTGAGCTGATTAACAATACGCAGCACCGGGTTGTGAATGTCGACAAGTTAACCTATGCCGGCAATCTAGAGTCACTGCAATCGATTAGCAGCAATGAGCGCTATAGCTTTGAACACCACGATATTTGCGATGCTCAAGCGATGGCGGAAGTTTTTGCGAAGCATCAGCCGGATATTGTTATGCATTTGGCGGCGGAGAGCCACGTAGATCGCTCGATTGATGGTCCAGGTGCTTTTATCCAAACTAATATTGTAGGTACTTATACGCTGCTTGATGTTGCGCGTAATTACTGGAGCACCCTGCAAACGGAGCACGCCGAAAAGGCTGCAGCTTTCCGTTTCCACCATATATCCACAGATGAGGTGTATGGTGACTTGCCGGATGATGGCAGCCTGTTCACCGAGATGACACCTTATGAGCCAAGTTCACCCTATTCTGCGAGTAAAGCGGGATCCGACCATCTGGTGCGAGCGTGGCTAAGAACATTTGGGCTACCGACGCTAGTCACAAACTGCTCGAACAACTACGGCCCCTATCACTTCCCAGAGAAACTGATTCCGCTGGTCATTCTGAACTGTTTGGCTGGTAAGCCTTTGCCTATCTACGGCAACGGTACGCAAGTACGGGATTGGCTCTACGTCGAAGACCATGCGCGTGCGCTGATTTTGGTTGCCCAAAATGGCAACGTTGGTGAGACCTATAATATCGGCGGCCACAATGAAAAGCAGAATATCGAAGTGGTACAGCAGATTTGCGATATTCTGGATGAGCTACGCCCGACAGAACACAACGCTTCACTCAATAGTGCAAGCTATCGTGATCTGATCACCTACGTATCAGACCGACCGGGACATGATCAGCGTTACGCGATCGATGCGAGCAAGATCCAAGCGGATCTGGGTTGGCAGCCTGAGGAAACGTTCGAGTCTGGCATTCGCAAAACGGTGCAATGGTACCTAGATAACGAAAGCTGGTGGCGAAATGTCCAAGATGGTAGCTATCAAGGCGAGCGTTTGGGGCTGGGTCGATGAAGATACTACTCACCGGGAGCCGCGGTCAAGTCGGGTTCGAGCTGCAACGGACGCTTGCTCCGCTAGGTAAGGTGATCGCGCCGACTCGCGCCGCTTTAGATCTAGCTGATGCACAAGCGGTGGAGCAATGGCTTGAGCGCGAACAGCCGCAGTTAATTGTTAACGCCGCGGCGTGGACGGCGGTTGATCTGGCTGAATCTGAAG
This sequence comes from Neptunomonas marina, assembly GCF_004005935.1. Taxonomy (GTDB): domain Bacteria; phylum Pseudomonadota; class Gammaproteobacteria; order Pseudomonadales; family Balneatricaceae; genus Neptunomonas; species Neptunomonas marina. The sequence continues at coordinate 177,150 of NZ_SACQ01000005.1, forward strand.
AGGCCGCTGCACGGCGACTCAACGCAGAGCTACCTGCTCAGCTTGCGAGCTGGGCGGCACGCCATGATGCTCTGCTGGTGCATTTCTCCAGTGACTATGTTTATCCGGGTGACGGAAGCATCGCATGGCAAGAGTCCAGCCAACCGAAGCCTTTGTCTGTATATGGGCAAACGAAGCTGGCAGGTGATCTCGCTATCTTGGAGAGCGGCGCAAAGCACTTAATCTTCCGCACGAGTTGGGTTTACAGTGCGCGTGGCAACAACTTTATGAAGACGATGCTGCGTTTGGGTGGCGAGCGTGATGAACTACGCGTTGTTGCTGATCAGATTGGCGCGCCTACATCAGCGCGGCTGATTGCAAACGTCGCGACATTAGCTGCGTATCGGCGCTTACAGGCAGACGATATAGCCGATGGTGTTTATCATCTTTGCCCCCGTGGCGAGACCAGTTGGCAAGGCTTTGCTCAAGCGATTTTTACTCAAGCGGTGGCGCTTGGACACCGCTTAGCAATTACACCCGAACGGGTTCTATCAATTCCGACGGCAGAGTATCCAACGCCAGCACAGCGCCCACTTAACTCACGTTTATCCTTGCAGTTAATTGAGGCAACATTAGGGGTTGAGCTGCCTGATTGGCAGGATGAGCTTAGTACAACACTAGAAGAATTTTTGCAGTCTACACAATAGAGATATCCACTATGGCACGTAAAGGCATTGTCCTCGCAGGAGGCTCTGGTACACGTTTGCACCCGATTACACGGGGTGTTTCAAAGCAGCTGCTACCGATCTATGACAAACCGATGATCTTCTATCCGATTTCCGTGTTGATGTTGGCTGGGATTCGAGAAATTTTGATCATCTCCACACCAGAAGACCTACCTCAGTATCGACGCCTGTTGGGTGATGGTAGCGAGTTTGGTGTCAGTTTTACTTATGCAGAGCAACCATCTCCAGATGGGCTCGCACAGGCGTTTATCATCGGTGAGTCTTTTATCGGTAATGATCCGGTATGCCTTGTGCTTGGCGACAATATCTATCATGGGCAAGGTTTTTCTGAGCAGCTCAAGCGAGCAGGTGAAAACGAGTCTGGAGCGACGGTTTTCGGTTACCTTGTGCATGATCCAGAGCGCTTCGGTGTTGTTGAATTTGATGGACAAGGCCGAGCAGTATCCATTGAAGAGAAGCCTGAGCAGCCTAAATCGAACTACGCCGTAACAGGCCTCTATTTCTACGATAACGATGTGGTGGATATTGCCAAAGCGGTCAAGCCTTCATGGCGTGGTGAGCTTGAAATCACCAGCGTCAACAATGCTTACCTAGAGCGTGGCGACTTGCGCGTTGAGCGCCTAGGGCGAGGCTTTGCATGGCTGGATACCGGCACTCACGATAGTTTGCTAGAAGCGTCTCAGTACGTGCAAACCATTGAACACCGCCAAGGACTTAAAGTCGCATGCCTTGAAGAGATCGCTTGGAAGCAGGGATGGATCTCAGATGAGGAGCTTATCGCCAGCGGCGAACGGTTGAAAAAAACCAGCTACGGCACTTATCTTTTGCAATGCGTACAACATGGAAAATAGCACAACAATATGAAAGTTATTGAAACAACGCTGCCTGATGTTCTGATTCTTGAGCCGACCGTTTTCGGTGATGAGCGTGGCTTCTTTATGGAGAGTTTTAACCAGCAGCGCTTCAAAGAGTTAACGGGGCTTGAGCGGGACTTTGTTCAGGATAACCACTCTAAATCGGCCCATGGCGTATTGCGTGGCCTTCATTATCAGATTAAGCAGCCGCAAGGTAAGCTGGTGCGTGTGACCGCTGGCGAAGTATTAGATGTCGCTGTTGATATTCGCCGCTCATCGGAAACCTTTGGCCAATGGGTGGGGGTGCGCTTATCAGCGGATAACAAACGCCAACTCTGGGTGCCAGAGGGCTTCGCGCACGGCTTTGTGGTCTTATCTGAAAGTGCGGAATTTCTATACAAAACAACTGACTACTACGCGCCGGAGCACGAGCGCTCGATTCGCTGGGATGATCCAGAACTCGGTATCGACTGGCAGCTAGAGGGCGCGCCGTTAGTGTCAGCGAAAGATGCCGACGGCATACCGCTCGCAGAAGCGGAACTGTTTGATTAAGCGGCTTAGTGCCGCTTTTTCTTTCTTTAGTTCAGCTACAGTTGTGTCCTAGCAGGGTATAACGGCTATCACGCGCTACAATAGAGCGCAGAAATGGTTTCTGGACGATGGCTAGAGGTCATCAAATAACTTAGAGGATGAGAAATATGATTCCGGTGGTTCTCTGCGGTGGGTCTGGAACGCGTCTATGGCCAATGTCGCGTGCACAATATCCTAAGCAGTTTTTGTCGTTGAATTCAGATAAAACAATGCTGCAAGAAACCATTGATCGTCTTGAGGGGATGCAGGAAGGGCTGGTGATCTGTAATGAAGAGCATCGCTTTTTAGTCGCAGAGCAGTTACGCCATACTGCTATCCAAGCGGATATTTTGCTTGAGCCTGTGGGGCGTAACACGGCTCCGGCAATTGCGTTAGCCGCACTTCAACTCGAGGCGGCTGGCCGTGCATCGGAGCTCATGCTCGTTTTACCGGCAGATCATGTTTTTCAAAATACCCATGAGCTTAACCGAGTCGTTCAATTGGCGGCGCCTGTAGCGAATGATGGCCAGCTCGTCACTTTTGGTATTGTGCCGCATTACCCAGAAACAGGATTTGGTTACATCAAACGAGGCGGTGAGCTGGACGCTGACAGTGTTTATAAAGTCGCCCAGTTTGTTGAGAAGCCTGAGCTCGCAACGGCGCAAGCTTATGTAGACTCGGGTGAGTACTACTGGAATAGCGGCATGTTTCTCTTCCGTGTAGACCGCTACCTAGAGGAGTTAGCGAAGCATTCGCCGCAAATCTTAGCGAGCTGTCGTGAGGCGATGCAGGCAACACAAGCAGATCTTGATTTTATCCGGGTTGATACAGCAAGCTTCCAAAGCTGCCCGGACGACTCCATCGATTATGCCGTTATGGAAAAAACAGATGCTGCTGCCGTGATTCCACTCGATGCAGGTTGGAGCGATGTAGGCAGTTGGTCTGCGCTTTGGGATCTAAAAGAGAAAGATGCTAACGGTAACGTGCTGACAGGCGACGTGCTAACTGAATCCACCAACAATACCTTGGTGGTCTCTCAGGAGCGTCTTGTGACGACACTGGGTATTGAAGACTTGATTATTGTTGATACCAAGGATGCCGTTCTTGTTGCCCATAAAGACCGTATCCAAGATGTGAAGAAACTGGTTGCTCAGATCAAAACGGCTGGGCGCAATGAGCATCAACAACACCGAGAGGTTTATCGTCCTTGGGGCTGTTACGATACGATCGACCTTGGCGAACGTTACCAAGTAAAGCGTATTACTGTGAACCCGGGTGGGCGGTTATCGCTACAGATGCATCACCACCGAGCGGAACATTGGATTGTTGTTTCTGGAACCGCAAAGGTGACCAATGGCGAGCGTGAGTTCTTGCTGCAAGAGAACGAATCAACCTATATTCCAGCAGGTGAAAAACACCGCTTGGAAAACCCTGGCAAGATCCCACTTGAGATGATCGAAGTTCAGTCTGGTACTTATCTGGGTGAGGATGACATCGTTCGCTTTGATGACAAGTACGGTAGAGCGGAATAGGGAAGTCGCTTTTCGAAAACTGGGCAGCTAATTCTAGGCTGTCCTTTAATACCCCACCATAGAGTATCTCAGCGAGATGTAGTGGCAATTTGTTAGCACGCCACAGATAAGCTGAGGTCTTTAAAGCCTCATTCCTGTCTCCACATAGCATTTGGCCAAATCTTATTTGGGGGCTGCCACGCAGAGGTGTTACTTCCGAGCTCTGGTTTACTGCTGTGTTGCTAGATAGAGTGTTCGAAAACCCAGAGAGTACAATTTTAAGGTGCTAAACGTGACTCCGTGATGGCGCTACTCTTTGCTTTCTCCGTTGGTCCTGTGAATCTTTTGCTACACTGAGCATATTCTCCTAGCTCGAGGTTCCGCAAATGAAAGCAAACTTCAGATATTTAGGGAATCTTGCTACTGGATTAGCGTTATTTACCTCTGCTGCTCACGTCAAAGCTGTCGAATATGTCATTGGCACAGACCCTTGGCCGCCCTTTACCATAATGGACGAGGGTGAATACCGTGGTATTGATGTTGATATTGCTAATGAGCTTCAGCGTCGTCTACCTGATATCTCCTTCCGCTTTCAACGCATCCCCTGGGTGCGTGCTTTGCGCTATATGGAGCAAGGCAAAATAGATGCGATTACAGGACTGGCGAAGACTGACGAGCGCGCAGAATACATCCGATATACCAGCCCTCCTTATTACTCTGAGTGCTCAAGCGTGTTTTACGTTCGTAAAGAGAGTGGCATTCAGGTTTCAAGTTACGAAGATCTGTACCGTTATAAAGTTGGCTATGTTTTGAACTCAGCGTATTTTGAACGGTTTGATAAAGACGATAAGCTGCGTAAACACAGTGTGAGCGATGAAGATCAGCTACTGGATATGCTCATACATGGCCGAATCGATACGATTATCGGTACTAACTGTCAGATCCAATACCACATAAAGATCAAAGGAGCACTTGATCAGGTAGAGGAAGCGAACTGGGGGCCAAAAAATAATGTGGATCTTTATTTTGGTCTATCTAAGCGTTCAGCAATTGTTGCTGAACAGCATCGCTTAAACGCGGCAATTAAGTCACTTAAAGATGAAGGTGTTATCGAAAAGATCGTAAAGCAGTATTTTGAGTAACGGCTTGTAACAACAAATATCTTGGTGTGAGAAGTAATTTGGGTGTAGCGAGTGACAGATAATGAGATTGGTGGGCCCACCAGGACTTGAACCTGGGACCAACGGATTATGAGTCCGCTGCTCTGACCAACTGAGCTATAGGCCCGATAAAGAGGCGCCAATAATACAGAGAATCAATTATTGGCGCAATACTTTGATATCAATGGAGATTTCTACTCGTCCAAGAAACTGCGTAGATGGTCTGAACGGCTTGGGTGGCGCAGCTTACGTAACGCTTTTGCTTCGATCTGACGAATACGCTCACGTGTAACGTCAAACTGTTTACCCACCTCTTCAAGCGTGTGGTCAGTGTTCATGTCGATACCAAAGCGCATACGTAGTACTTTCGCTTCACGCGCTGTTAGGCCCGCAAGGACTTCACGTGTTGCTTCACACAAGCCTTCACCGGTGGCTGAATCTACCGGTGACGTGTGGTTAACGTCTTCGATAAAGTCACCTAGGCTCGAATCTTCATCATCACCAATCGGCGTTTCCATCGAGATCGGCTCTTTTGCTATCTTCAGCACCTTGCGGATCTTGTCCTCAGGCATATCCATGCGCTCTGCCAGCTCTTCTGGCAGCGGCTCACGACCCATTTCCTGAAGCATTTGGCGTGAAATACGGTTGAGCTTATTGATCGTTTCGATCATGTGTACCGGGATACGGATCGTGCGTGCTTGGTCAGCAATTGAGCGAGTAATAGCCTGACGAATCCACCATGTGGCATAGGTGGAGAATTTGTAACCGCGGCGGTACTCGAACTTATCAACGGCTTTCATCAGACCGATGTTACCCTCTTGGATAAGATCCAAGAACTGTAAGCCTCGGTTGGTATACTTTTTCGCGATAGAGATTACCAAACGCAAGTTGGCTTCAACCATCTCTTTCTTCGCACGACGAGCACGAGCTTCACCGATAGATAGGCGGCGATTAACTTCTTTGATATCGGACAGCTCAATTTGAGCCTCTTCTTCCAATGCTAAGAGTTTACGCTGCGCACGCTCTAGATCAGGAAGGTTGCGTTTAATCGCACTCGCATAGCTTTGATCAGAGTTCGCTAGCGTTTTGAACCAGTCAGGATTTGTCTCGTTGCCTGGGAACTCTTTGATGAACATACCGCGCGGTACTTTAGCGCGTTGTACGCAGATACGCATGATCGTACGTTCTTGCTGGCGTGCACGTGCGATAAAGTCGCGTACGCGCTCAACGAGAGTATCGTAAAAACGAGGCGATAGCTTAATCGGCGCAAAAGCTGTTGCAAGATCTTGCATTGCGCTATCAAATTCTTTGCTTGCACGACCATGCTTTTCAGTCGCTTCGTAAACAGCGAGTAGGTGAGTACGAATTTCGGTAAAGCGTAGGCGTGCTTCCTCTGGATCAGGACCGCGTTCGCCGTCTTCAGAGTCGTCATCTTCATCGCTTTCATCATCAGAGTCTTCGTCGTCCAGCTCTTCTTCGATCTTTTCTTCGACAGCTGGCGCTGGCACAACCGCTTCATCGGGATCGATATAGCCACTGAAGATGTCGCTTAAACGGCCCTCTTCTTGCAACGTAGCGGCATAGGCTTCGAGGATGATCTCGACGGATCCTGGGAAGTTAGCCAAGGCAGCCATAACTTCACGGATGCCTTCTTCGATACGCTTAGCGATCTCGATTTCGCCTTCGCGCGTGAGTAGCTCAACTGTACCCATTTCGCGCATGTACATACGCACAGGATCTGTTGTTCGGCCAGCATCTGATTCAACGGCAGCTAGTGCTGCAACGGCTTCATCGTCTGCTTCATCCGCAGAGTCGCCCTCTGTCATTAGCAGTGTTTCGGCATCAGGTGCTTCTTCAGATACGTTGATGCCCATGTCGTTGATCATGCGAATGATATCTTCGACCTGATCTGGATCGGCGATATCCTCTGGAAGGTGATCGTTCACTTCAGCGTAAGTGAGATAACCTTGTTCCTTACCGCGGGCGATCAGTTCTTTAAGACGGGATTGCTGCTGAGAGGTATCTGACATGGACGTCCTACGAAGATGCGATTGTGACAACAAAAAAGTGAGCGCGATATTATAACGTCGACCACTTACCAAAGCCAGTATAAAAAAATTCGTACAGGCACTGTTAACATTAGACCATAATCCCTGTTTTTGGGGATGGGCATGGAATAATTCAAGGTTTTTTGATTAGTGAGTGCGCAACTTTGATAACTCCCTTAACTGCTGCTTTTCGGCGTCAGAAAGGGTTGAGAATGGCTTCTTCTGTAACGCTGCAATGCTTTGAATACTGGCATCGCGTTGCAGGCGCTCCCACGCGTCATCAAACAAGCGGTTGGCATCCTCGCTGAGAATCGGGTCGAGGCGCGAAATCTCACTCAGTTGCAACAGTAGAGGGCTCAAAGCTGGATCATCGCTCCAATCGATAAGCAGAGAACCAAGCGATGCTTCTGGTGTTGCTTTGAGATAATCAATCAAGGCAATCAGTGTATCAATATGTGTATGGTTTAGTACGCGTAACGGTTCTGAACTCTCCACTTTGCTCACCAGCTCTGGGTGGTGGAGCAGCAAGGATATGGGGTGGCTGCAAAGGCTAACCGTGCTCTGTGGCTTGCTCTTGCTTGGGTAAGAGAGCGCGCGCGACGGCGGTTGAGTTTTGGGCGCTAGCTGCTTGGGCTGATCAGGTGTCGCGCTGGTTTGCGGTGCAAGATTAGCGTGGATACTAATGCTTTCAGGCTCTAGGCCAGTGATTTCACATACCTTGTCGAGCATCATCTGCTGTAGCAGGCCGTTCTGCATTTGCTGGATTTTCGGTAGAGCTGCAGCGCTCATAAGGGCGCGGCCATCTAGGGTAGACATATCGACGCCGTCCCCTAAGCTCTTGAAAAAGAATTCGCTAAATGGAAGTGCCTCATCCAACCGTGCTTCAAAACCTTCTTTACCTTCGCTACGCACAAGGCTATCTGGGTCTTCCCCTTCTGGCAGAAACATAAAGCGTGCCTGTAGGCCATCTCTGATAACGGGCAGCGTTGTTTCTAGCGCACGTTGTGCTGCTTTGCGACCGGCTGCGTCGCCATCGAAACAAAAGATGACCTCCGAGACGGTTTTGAAAAGCCGCTCAAGATGTTGCGCGGTAGCGGCGGTGCCGAGTGTTGCGACGGCATAGGTGATGCCGAATTGGGTCAGGCTAATGACATCCATATAGCCTTCTACGATAACAATGCGCGTGAGTTTTTGTGTTAGCTTTCTCGCCTCGTAAAGGCCGTAAAGTTCGCGGCTTTTATGAAAGGTGTCGGTTTCTGGCGAGTTCAGGTACTTAGGCTTTTCATCCCCTAATACACGTCCCCCGAATGCCACCACGCGGCCTCGTACATCACGTATTGGGAACATGATTCGATCTCTGAAGCGGTCGTAGTGGGATTGCTTTTCTTCGTTGTGGATCAACATACCGCTCTCTTCCAGTAGAGCTTTCTTCTGGTTGGAGTCGGCAAAGCGCTGTAACAGGTTGCTCCACCCTGGAGGGGCGTAACCAAGCGAGAAGAATTTTGCGACTTTTCCGCTGAGTCCACGATGGGTTAAATAGCTAATTGCGCGTTGGTTGTCGCTATGGCCTTTCAGCATCTCCTCGTAATAGGCGGAGACTTGATCCAGAATATCGAGTTGCGCGCGCTGGGAAGGTGTTTTGGAATCGATTTGTGCTTCGCGTGGCACATCAACACCAACGAGTTTCGCGACCTCTTCAACAGCTTGGGGGAAATCAAGGCGCTCATATTCCATGAGAAAGCCGATTGCATTACCACCTGCGCCACAGCCAAAACAATAATAGAACTGCTTATCTGGGCTGACAGAGAATGATGGTGACTTTTCTTGGTGGAAAGGGCATAAACCAGAATAGTTTTTGCCAGCTTTTTTGAGTTTCACACGCCCATCGATGATATCGACGATATTAACGCGTGCGAGCAGGTCATCAATGAAGTTTTGGGGGATTCGTCCAGCCATAACGCTCTCAATCAAATGATTGAGGCGAGTTTAACCGGCCAGTCGGCTTTTCACCAGCTTGGAAACGGTTCCCATATCAGCACGGCCTTGCAGTTGGGGTTTGATCTCAGCCATAAGCTTACCCATATCCTGCATACCTGATGCGCCAGTTGATGCTACGGCAGCATCGATGATGGCAGTGATTTCTTCGTCTGTTAGCGGTTGCGGCAAGAAAGTTTTAATCACCTCCAGCTCTTGTCGCTCAGAGTCCGCCAAGTCATTGCGGCCCGCTTCTTCAAATTGTGAGATTGAGTCGCGACGCTGTTTCGACATTTTGTCTAGCGTCGCTAATACTCGGGCATCATCTAATTCTATACGCTCATCCACTTCGATGCGTTTGAGCTCGGCCAAAATGAGTCGAACAACACCTAGCGTTTGCTTATCTTTGGCACGCATAGCTGCTTTCATTGCATCGCTAATCTGTTTTTTCAGCGCTGACATTTTGACCTGACCTGTTATTTAAATGATGCTAAATCTCGAAAATATAGTACCTGTGGCCTAGCTAAGCGGGTTGCTTAGTAAAGGCGAACACGACGTGCTGCGTCACGCTGAACTTTCTTAGCGTGGCGTTTAACAGCAGCAGCAGCTTTACGCTTACGAACCGATGTTGGCTTCTCGTAAAATTCACGCTTACGTACTTCAGCAAGAACACCTGCTTTTTCGCAAGAACGCTTGAAACGACGAAGAGCTACATCAAATGGCTCGTTTTCTTTTACTTTAACTGCAGGCATCTGTTTTCCACCTAATTGAATTTAACTAATTTTCGATACTCGTTTGGGCAGGTACCCAGAACGAAGCGCAAAATTTTAAGTGCAGATAGTCTGTTTGTCAAAGTTATATTCGTGAATTCTGCCCAGATTTGATGGATAATAACGCTCCACTTATGAACAACTAGGTTAGATAACGCGACATGAAGGTGCTGGGCATTGAAACCTCTTGTGATGAAACGGGCGTGGCGATTTACGACAGTGAGCATGGGCTACTTGCGGATACGCTGTATAGCCAAGTAAAAATGCACGCTGAGTATGGCGGCGTGGTGCCAGAGCTGGCGTCCCGTGATCACGTACGTAAGCTACTGCCATTGATCCGTGAAACGCTGGCCCAAGCTGATCTACAAGGTAGCGATTTGGATGCTGTAGCCTACACGGCAGGCCCTGGGTTGGTTGGCGCGCTGATGGTAGGAGCATCAACTGGTCGTTCATTGGCAATGGCGTGGGATATACCCGCAATTGGTGTTCATCATATGGAAGGGCACCTGTTGGCGCCGATGCTAGAAGATGAGCCGCCCGCTTTTCCGTTTGTCGCTCTGCTAGTGAGCGGTGGCCACACTCAGTTGGTTAAAGTCACCGGTATTGGTGCGTATGAGTTGTTGGGTGAGTCCCTAGATGATGCAGCTGGCGAGGCCTTTGATAAAGCCGCTAAAATGTTAGGTATGGACTACCCGGGAGGGCCGTTGATTGCGAAGCTCGCTGAGCAAGGTGATCGCAGTCGTTTTCGCTTTCCACGCCCAATGACCGACCGCCCCGGTTTGGACTTCAGCTTTTCTGGCTTAAAAACATTCACCTTGAATACGATCACTGCACATCGCGTTGATGGTGTTGTTGATGCTCAAACGCAGGCCGATATTGCAGCGGCTTTTGAGGAAGCCGTTGTTGAAACGTTGGCCATTAAATGTCGCCGCGCATTACAAGCAACGGGGCTTAAACAGCTTATTATTGCTGGGGGTGTGAGTGCCAACCAGCGGCTGCGGGAGCGGCTGGCTGAGGTTGTCAAAAAAGAACGTTCAGCGCTCTTTTATGCTCGGCCGCGGTTTTGTACCGATAATGGTGCGATGATCGCCTTCGCGGGGTGTCAGCGATTACTCGCAGGTCAGGAAAGTGATTTGGTGATTGAGGCCAAGCCTCGTTGGCCGATGGATATACTAGCAAAAGTAGAACAAGGCGCGTGATGGATATTGTTTACATAGCGGGGCTGACCGCAGAGACGGTGATCGGCATCTACGATTGGGAGCGTGAGATTCGCCAGCAGGTGACACTCGATTTGGAGATGGGTACGGATATCCGGGCTGCGGCAAACACAGAGGATATCGATAACACCCTGAACTACAAAGCGGTCTCTGATCGGTTGCTGGAGTTTATCGAAGCGAGTGAGTTCCTGCTGGTCGAGACGATGGCCGAAGAGATTGCCTCGCTGGTTATGCAAGAGTTTGGTGTGAGCTGGTTAAGGTTGAAGCTTGGTAAGCCTGGGGCGATACCCCAAGCTCAAAGTGTTGGCGTTATTATTGAACGTGGGAATCGTGGCTAATGGCGCAAGTCTATTTGAGTTTGGGCTCTAATATTGATCGTTATAAACACATAAGCGCTGCGCTTGATGCGCTCGCTGAGCTGTTTGGTGAGCTAGATATATCTTCGGTTTTTGAAAGTGAAGCCGTCGGTTTTAATGGCAACCCCTTCTTGAACCTAGCGGTAGGTGTAACAACCGATCTTTCGGTCGGGGAGTTGTTGAGTGTGCTTAAGGCGATTGAAGACAATAATGGACGTACCCGAGGGGGCGCTAAGTTTGCCCCGCGAACACTTGATATCGATATCCTAACTTACGATGAGCGAGTGGGCGATATTGATGGTGTGCAACTGCCGCGTGACGAAATACTTTACAACGCGTTTGTACTTTGGCCATTAGCTGAGATTGCGCCGCGCGATTATCATCCTATTGAACAGCAGACCTACAGCGCGCTCTGGCAAGCCTATGATAAGCAGCAAAAGCTGAAACCCGTCGCTTTTACGTGGCGTGCCCGTTCCATTTCAAACGAGCGTGCTCGTATTTAATAGACCAAGTCAGCTATGGCACAGCATCAGTTGTTGCTTGCGAATCTCTTGCCCTAGCTGCGCGCCTTTAAAGCCCTGCTGGATCAAACTCTTTGGGTCAATTTCGGCGATTTTTTGTAGTAGAGGCTCGATAGTATTCACCGCGTTTAGCGGGCTATTCAGGGCTGTGGCTAGGTTACGGCAGGCTGCTAAAATAGCGTTGAGCCGCTCTGGGCGTCTGATCAGGTCCAGTGCTTGGATTGTTTCTAGCCGCTGCTCTGGTGAAAGACTTTCCCATTGTGTCAGTGCCGGGTAAGCAGTTGCTACCTGTTGTGTTAAGTCGCGGTAGGCATTGGGCATACGCAGCTTTTCGTACAGAGTCTCGAAAGAGGTACGGGTATGCAGCTGCGCCAAATAGGCGAAACTAGCAAAGCGGACTGGGCCTCCGGTTTGCTCAGAAAAGGTTGCGGCTAATGCGTGTGCCGCTTGATGCTCAGCTACCTGCCCAAGACATCCAAACAGCTTCTCTGCCGCGTGGCTATCTGCCAGTACCGTGAAAAAGGTTAGGGGTGAGCGCTCCATAATGGCTCGCTCTAGCTCTTGCCAAACGCGCTCTTTGGTTAAATGCTCTAGTTCGTCCCCAGAAGCAATTCTTTGCATCAGCTGAATAGTCTCAGGCGCCACCTGAAAACCAAGATGAGCATAACGAGCTGCGAAACGTGCCACGCGCAGTACCCGTAAAGGGTCTTCTTCAAATGCTGGTGAAACATGTCGCAAGGTGCGGTTTGCTAAGTCTTGTTGGCCCTTAAAGGGATCGATGATCACGCCTGCGCTGTCTTGTGCCATCGCATTGATGGTCAAGTCTCGGCGAGATAGATCTTCCTCGAGGGTGACATCAGGCGAAGCATGATACTTAAAGCCTTTGTAGCCTTTACCGCTCTTTCGCTCGGTCCGCGCTAGCGCATACTCTTCGCTAGTATCGGGATGTAAAAAGACGGGAAAGTCAGCGCCAACCGGCTTAAAGCCTTGGTTGAGCATCTCTTCTGGTGTCGCACCGACGACAACCCAATCGCGATCGTATACGGGATAGCCGAGCAGTTGATCGCGGACCGCACCGCCGACAAGGTAAATCTGCATCGACTTAGCGCTCAATACGATCAGCGCAGCGTAGCGACCATGCTTCAAAACCGCCATCAAGACTATAAACAGTCTCAAAGCCTTGATGGTTTAAGTATTGTGCGGCGGACATGCTACTGATGCCATGGTAGCAGCATACGATGAGGGGTTTGTCTAAGTCCGCTTGGCTGATATAAGCATGCAAGTTGTCGTTGTTGAGGTTAACTGACCCCGGGATACGCCCAGCTGCAAAACTTTGCGGGTCACGTATATCTGCGATAGCCGCGCCGTTATCGATGATCTCCTGAGCTTGTTCAACGGTAATGCACGTGTAGTTATCCATGGGGAACCTCGATATTCAGCAGTGATCGGTTACTTAGATTGCGCGCTGGGAACAGAGAAGCGCTGCTTATCTTCAAGGCGCATGGCAGTGAGACGTTCGCCCCAAACACACCCTGTATCTAAAGCATATACATGGGGGGCGTCGGCTTTGCCTTCAAGGGCTGCCCAGTGACCAAATACAATGTTTTGTTCAGCCGCTTTGCGGTTAGGTTGCTTAAACCAAGGCAAGAAGCCGTCCGGTTGGGTTTCCAACCCCCCTTTAGAGGCAAACTCAAGATCGCCTTCTGCGGTACAAAAGCGCATGCGGGTGAAATAGTTAGTAATAACTCGAAAGCGCTCCCAGCTTTCCAGCTTGCTCGACCAGCGCGTGGGTTGATTTCCGTACATATGCTTGAAGAAGTCGGTAGCGCGAGGCGAGCGAAGGGTGTTTTCCACTTCGTTGGCTAACAGGCTAGCTTTCTCGACGCTCCACTTTGGCGGAACGCCCGCGTGCGTCATCACGCAGTTGAGGTCTGGATCGTAGTGCAGCAACGGTTGCTGCTGCAGCCACTGCATCAAGTCGTTACGGTCAGGTGCGTCCAGAATGGCGTCTAATGTGTCGCTGCGTTTGGTGCGCGCTAGGCCATGATGCACAGCGAGCAGGTGCAAGTCATGATTGCCGAGCACGGTCACTGCTTGAGTGCCGAGCGAGCGAACATAACGTAAGGTCTCGAGGGATTTGGGGCCGCGGTTAACTAGGTCACCACAAAACCAAAGGGTATCTTCAGGTTGGAGATCTAGACTGCTAACGAGCGCTTGTAGCTCGTCATAGCAGCCTTGTACGTCACCAATAGCGTAAGTAGCCATCTGTTAGCTCAATGTGAAAGCGCGATTAATGTAGTGCGTTAGGTCGGGCCAATGTAAACGGCGGGATAGGCGCTTGGAAAGCATCCCCGTCTGCTGTTTCCATATTGTAGTGACCGAACATGCTGCCAACATGTGTCGCTAGAACGGTTCCGCTGGTGTATTGGTAGCTGTGGTTAGGTTGGATAACGGGCTGTTCTCCAACCACGCCTTCGCCCTCGATCTCTTGCACATGCTCATTGCCATCGGTCACAACCCAACGGCGGCTCAATAGCTGCACGGGCTGGGTGTGGTCGTTGGTGATCGTAATCTCATAAGAGAATACAAAACGGTGCGCTTCAGGATCAGATTGCTCAGGCAGAAAGCGAGTCGCGACATCTATTTTGATCAGGTTGCTAGGGTCAAGTTGGTCCATGGGGTGCTCTTATTGCGTTGAACTAAGTTGATCTGCGATCACAATAAAGTCGGCGATCGTTAGGCGTTCCGGACGTAATGTCGGATCAATGCCGATCTCTTCAAGCTTATCTGCACTGATCAGCTCTTTCAAATTGTTGCGCAAAGTTTTACGGCGCTGGGTGAACGCGGTGGTGACCACTCGCTTCAACATGGTGAGATCCTGTGCAACATGAGGCAGCGTTTTATGCGGTGTTAGGCGCACAATGGCAGAATCCACTTTCGGAATAGGGTCGAACGCTTCCGGCGGTACAATAAACAGCGGCTCAACGTCACAGTAATACTGCGCCATGATGCCTAGGCGGCCGTAGTTGTTATCGCCGGGCTTCGCCGCGAGGCGGTCAACCACCTCTTTTTGCAGCATGAAGTGCATATCGAGAATATCACCCGCGTGACTTAGCAAGTGAAAAATGAGCTGAGTCGAGATGTTGTAGGGCAAGTTACCAACAATTCGCAGTGGGCGATCATCATCTTGGCGCAGTTCATTGAAGTCAAACTTCATGGCGTCGGCTTCAAAGATGCGAAACTTATCTTCGTAGCGGAAAAATTTAGTACGTAAGATGGGCGGCAGGTCACGGTCTAGCTCAATCGCATCAAGTGCGCCGGCTTCGCTCAAAATCTCTTCAGTGAGTGCGCCAAGGCCGGGGCCAATCTCCACCATGTGATCGCTCGGGTGCGGTGCAATTGAGCGAATGATCTGGCGAATAATGCCCTGGTCTTGCAGGAAATTCTGGCCAAAGCGTTTACGCGCTTTGTGTTTAATGGGTTTCTTGGCGCTCATGAATACTCTTTGCTTTGTTACGTGCCATATCGCTGGCATATTGGATAGCAAGACGCAGGCTACCTGCATCCGCTCGGCCGGTTCCGGCCAAATCTAGGGCTGTGCCATGATCAACGGAGGTTCGAATAATCGGCATACCTAAGGTGATGTTTACGGCGTTTCCGAAACCTTTGTACTTCAATACGGGCAAGCCCTGGTCGTGATACATCGTAAGCGCAGCGTCGCAGGTTTCTAGGTATTTGGGTGTAAAAAGGGTATCGGCTGGCAATGGGCCAGTCAGTTTCAGGCCTTGTGCCCGCAACGTTGCCAATGTTGGCTCGATCGTTGTTTGCTCTTCGTGCCCAAGGTGTCCACTCTCGCCAGCGTGGGGGTTTAAGCCCGCCACCAAAATATGTGGATCAGCGATGCCAAAATCTTGCTTTAGCGAGGTGTGAAGCACCGTTACTACGTCTGTTAAACGCTCAGGTGTGATCGCCGCAGATACAGCCGATAGCGGCAGATGAGTCGTGACAAGCGCCACGCGAAGCCCCTCTGTAGCCAGCATCATAACAACCTGAGGTGTTTGTGTGATCGCCTCGAAGTACTCAGTATGCCCGGTAAATGCAATACCGCCCTCGTTGATAACACCCTTGTGTACCGGTGCTGTAACGATGGCATCGAAGCGCCCAGCTAGGCTCTCTTCAGCCGCGATGCGCAATGTCTCGACGACGTAGGCTGCATTATCAGGGTTAAGCTCACCGGCAACGGCAGGGCGTTTCAGTTCAACCGGATAAACCTTGATAGTGCGAGGGATATGCGGCGTCGGTTCGGTATCAAATGTGCAGCGCTCTATCGCAATCGGTAAGTTGAGCTGGCGTGCTCTTGTGATCAGCAGTTCTGGGTCACAAATGGCGATCAGCTCATCTGAATATGCCTGTTGCGCAATCATGATAACCAAGTCTGGACCGATGCCCGCCGGCTCTCCGACGGTAATAGCGATGCGTTTACATTGACTCATCAGTTCTTAATCTCAACATAGGCTTGTGAGCGCAGCTCGCGCAGCCAGTTCGCAAGTTCTTCATCAAACTTACGCTTACTGATGGCGGCTTTGGCCTGTGACTCTTGCATCTCATCGCCCATGTTTTTGGTACGGCGGTCTTCAACTTCGAGGATGTGCCAACCGAAACGCGATTGGAAAGGTTCACTAATTTGGCCGGGTTCAGAGCGTGTCATAACCTGTTCAAACTCCGGTACCATTTGGCCTGGAGACGCCCAGCCCAACGCACCGCCTTCAGAGCCGCTACCTTTGTCATCGCTCAGTTCGCGGGCAATTTCATCAAACGGCTCACCTTGTTGTAGACGGTTGTAGATACGGTCGATCAAGCGCTTAGCCTGCGCAGGTGAGCGGATTTCGCTCGGCTTAATCAAAATGTGGCGCACTTTGGTTTGATTAACTAGTTCTACCGCGCCACCGCGCGTGTCGCGTACTTGTGCGATATAAAATCCGCTTGGCGCACGAATCGGGGTGCTGATCTCACCGCTATTCAGGTCGGCCACCGCTTCAGCCAAGGGCTCTGGGAGTTCATTCAGGCGTCTCCAGCCCATATCACCGCCGTTGAGTGCGTTCGGGGCATCGGAGGATGCAATCGCAACATCCGCAAAATCGGCGCCTGCACGTAACTCTGTAGCGATCTCGTCAATGCGAGTTTTCGCGTCTTGAATCGCTTGCGGCGATGCCTCTTGCGGCAGAGCCGCAAGGATGATGCTCAATAGAACTTCAACCTGTTGGTTGGCATTCGAGTTCTGCTTGAGATAGTTGCGGATCTCTTGGTCAGAAACACGAATACGGCGGTTGACGTTACTTTGCTGGACTTGGGTCACAAGCATTTCGTTGCGGATCTGTTCGCGTGCGGCTTCGTAATTCTGCCCTTCAGCAATGAGTGCTTGGCGAAACTGCGGCACGGTCATGCCGTTGCGTGAAGCGATCGACTCAACGGCTTGGTTGAGCTGACGATCCGAGATACGGATACCTTGGCGCTCTGCAAGCTGTTTCAGCAAGCTATCAAGCACGAGACGATCCATCACCTGTGAGCGCAGTACTTGCGGATTGGGGACAAGCTGCCCTCGCGCTTGTACGCGCTGAGTCACCAAAGCGAGGCGCTGTGTAAACTCAGACTCAAGGATGATGTCGTTATTTACGATCGCAGCAACGCCATCGAGGGCGATCCGCTCGGCATAGGCCGCAGGGCTGGCGATGAATGCCGACGTGATCGCGACAAGGCTGTAGCGGCGCAGTTGCTTAATAATACTCATTGTTCTCTTCACGCTGTTCAAATCCTGTGATCTTCTCTAAGAAGGTGGACCCACCACTGGTTCCGAAGTTGCCCAATCCCTTCAGCATAAACTGGATGTAGATAGAGTTGTCTTTCTCGTCATTGTCCTTCAACCAGCGGCGCGCGATAACGCGTGTACGCCAGCAGCAGCTTTCATATTCAACCCCGAAAGCTGTGTCGATATCGTCTTCGTTCAACCAGTCATACTGCCAGACGCCCAATGTTGACCAGCGGTTATTAACTGGCCAGATGAAAGAGGCGGTACTCTGTTCACGCACATCCTCTTTAAAGCGGTAGCTAAAGCTCGCGATACGGTTGATATCTTCTTCGTAACGCACCGAAAAGTTATTTTCCGTGTTCTGGAATTGGGTGTGATCGAAGTTTGCATCAAAAGTTGCAATGACGCGTTGGTTTGGTCGCCAGTTGACGGTTGTGGCGATATCGCTGAACTTATCATCGATAAGGTGCGCATCCTCTTCGTTGAGTTTTACGCTCGGCTTCTCGAAGAAGTACGCTTGGCCAACACTCGCGCTGACGGCTTCGCGGCCTTGGTCATCAATTAAGCGAGTGGTAACCCCCATGGATATCTGCTGAGCATCACCAATGCGGTCTTGTCCACTAAAACGGTTGTAGCGAAACAGCGAACGGTAGCTAAAGTCGTAGGCGGCTGAGTCAAAGTCAGGAATGTGTGACTGGTCTTTCTCTGGGACGTATAAGCCAAATAAGCGTGGCTCGAGCGTTTGCATATAATCGTTACCGATAATATGCGTATCGCGCTCGAATACAACACCGGAGTCAATACTCAGCACAGGCACTGCAACGGATGGCGTATCATCAAGACCGGCTAGTTGGTTATCGAGTGAGTACTGTGTATACCAGAACTTAGCCGAAGGTTTCACATAGCCCCATTGGTTTCGGAAGCTGGCGGTCAGCGTAGGCTCGAAATGGATTCGGTCGCCGATAATGCGGTCTGCGCCGGTTAAGCCATCGAGATCACGATCAAAGCGGTTGAAGTCGATCAGGTAGCGCGCATCCAGCCAAGATTTACCTGTATTGGGTGTGCCGATAAAGCTGATTTGGGGCAAACGGCGATAGGGCGCCAAGGTGTCATCAATGGTTTGGTAGCTTTGCAATGCAATATGCGCTTGCCATTGGCTTTCTATATAGGAGAGTCGCGCATAACGATTCAGGTGGCTTTGCTCGGTGATGTCTAGGCCGGACCCCACATCATCGAAATAGTCGTTGTCGCTAACCGCGAGGTAGTCGATTTTGCTACGCCAGTGCGCGCCTTGCTTGCCATCATGTTCAAGGCCTAGCAGCCACCGTGTATCTCCGTAGCGTCGATCATCCGGCAAAACGGCGGTGCTTAAAGTGTTGAGTGAGTACTCGTTCATGTAACGGAACTCGTTTTCAAGCATCAAGCCGCGCTTCTCGAAGTAACGTGGTGTCAGGGTATCGTCCATATGAGGGGCGATATTGAAGTAGTAAGGGGTGGATAGCTCCAAACCCTCGCTACTGGTGTAGCGGATCGAAGGGTATAAAAAGCCTGATAGGCGTTTATCATCGATCGGGAAATAAAATATCGGCACATAAAGCACCGGCACATTACCAAGGCGCAGTGTTGCGTTCTCGGCACGACCAAAGCCACTTGCTTGATCGAGTTGAATTTCAGACGCCGCTACCTGCCATGATTCAACCCCCGGCGGGCACTGTGTATAGGTGCCGTCGGTGATCGTGATGGTGCGGTCTTCGTTGCGAGATACCTTCGCAACGGAGCCGCGGATGCGTTGCTCATGTAGAACGTACTCGGCATCGTATAACGTGGTGGTCGCGGTGTTGGTATTAGACTCTGCACGCTTACCCGTTAGGAGCATACCGGGTTCTCGATAGGTTGCTCCGCCACTCAACGTGATTTGCCCCGTTTCCTGATCGATCAGTGCTGACGAGCTATAAAGGCTACGCTGACCTTGGACGATTTTTACACTTCCGGTCAACTCTGTACCCAATCCTAGCTGAGCGATGCCTTTATCTGCATCAATAACAACGGGTTGCTCGGAGAACGGCGTACCATCGCCCTCAGGTAGATCGGGCTGAATATATTGACCTGCACAGAGTTGGCCATCTCCGCGGCGCTGTGGGTACCAATCGAGATACGAATAGCGGCCTTGGCGCGATGTTGCTGGCGCTGTCTGTGTTGCTGCTGGCTGTACCGTTGGTTTAGCGGCGCTTGATACAGCTGGTGCTGCAACCGCTGATTGGCCGTTAGTGCTGGTGGGGTTCGCCGGTGCTTGAGCCGGTGCCGCTGTGGTTTGTCTGGGAGCACCCAGTGCTTGGGAGGACTTTTCAGCGCAACTCCAGCTACCATCGACCGCCTCGCAGTCCCAACCAGCGTTGGCTGCGGTAGCAAGTTCTGATTGAGATAAAAGAGCAGCAGTAATCGCGAGCGTTAGCTTATGAGCGCGGACTTTCTGAAACGGCATCCAATGTTCCAATAGCTGGGTAAAGAGCAGGAAACTCTTTATTCTTCGGTTGAGTAAGTTATAGAGTCTGGAATAATAAACATTCATAGTTAGTTGTGCTAGAGGAAACCACAGGATGGGGCAGCGTTTATCAGGCTTGTTAGCATGGGTTGAAAAGTTAGAAGCAGAGAACCGTCTGCCGATTCAAGGCGGCTGGGATGTTAAGCCTGTATCTGGTGATGCGAGTTTTAGACGTTACTTTCGTGTAAGCAGTGGCTCTGGTAATTGGATTGCTGTTGACGCACCGCCAGAAAAAGAGGCGAGTGATATTTTTGTACAGATCGCCAATAGCTGGCGTGAGGCGGGCATATCAGTGCCGGAGGTGATCGCGGCTGACCTTGAACAGGGTTATATGCTGTTGGAAGATTTCGGTGATCGTCTGCTGCTGCCAGCGCTCACGAACGATTCGGTTGATGCCCTCTATCGCTCAGCAATGGCAGAACTATTAAAGATTCAGACACTCGAGCGAGGTGATCTTCCTCCTTATGATGCCGTTCTATTGCAGCGGGAAATGCTGCTGTTTAGCACATGGTTTGTTGAGGAGTTCCTCGCGTTAAATCTGACTCAAGCTGAACATGACTGCATTGCAGCGGCTTTCCACGCCTTGCAGGAAAGTGCGTTAGAGCAACCGGCTGTAGTGGTACACCGGGATTATCATTCGCGCAATCTCATGCTGAAAGAAGATGACAGTTTTGGTGTGATCGATTTCCAAGATGCCGTGTATGGCCCGATCACCTACGATCTCGTTTCTTTACTACGTGACTGCTACGTTTGCTGGCCGGATGAATATGTTTACAGTTGGGTGGAAAGTTACCGCCTGCAGGCGCAGAGTGCAGCTTTGATCAAAGATGTACCGGCGGGGGTGTTTGCTCAGTGGTTTGATTTGATGGGTACACAGCGCCACCTGAAAGCGATTGGCATCTTTGCACGCTTAAGCATCCGTGATAACAAACACGGCTATTTGCAAGATATTCCGCGCACGATGGGATATGTGGTTAAAGTAGTCAAACGCTACGAAACGCTGCATCCGTTTGCCGAGCTTCTGACTACCCGTATTCTACCCGCGATGTCGGACAAAGACCTGTCGGTGGATCCCTATCTATGAGAGCAATGATCCTCGCTGCCGGATTAGGTACTCGGCTGCGTCCGTTCACTCTGCACACACCAAAGCCTCTTGTTCCTGTCGCTGATAAGCCGCTTATCGAGTATCACTTAGAAAAGCTCGCGAAAGCGGGCTTTTGTGAGGTCTTGATCAATCACGCGTGGCTTGGCGACAAGCTTGAAAGCGCGTTGGGTGATGGTAGCCGCTGGGAGCTCAATATTACTTACTCAAGAGAAGGTGAGCCCTTAGAAACAGGTGGCGGTATCTTTAAAGCGCTGAGTTGGCTGTCACCAAGCGGCGAGTCCTTTCTTGTGATCAATGGTGATGTACTGACGGATATCGATTTTAACGCAGTGTGCGAGCACGCAACGCGTTATGATGCGTCTGCTCATTTGGTGTTGGTCGATAACCCTGAGCATCATCTAGGCGGCGATTTTGGGTTGAGCTCGGTCGGTCGAGTCATGGATCGTGAGCCTTTGCTAACATTCTCGGGTGTGAGCGTACTAAATCCCACGCTTTTTTCCGGTCAACAAGGCGGAGCATTTCCGTTAGGTCCGCTACTGCGGGCGGCGATTACACGGGGTGAGGTAAGCGGTGAGCATCATAAAGGAGCGTGGATAGATGTCGGTACACCTGAGCGGTTATCTCAGGCAACGATGATGGTAAATGAGGAAAAGTATGAGTTTTGATCCACAAGCACTGGGCCAGCAAGCGGGCGAGGTGGTGCGTAAGTACCGAGGGAGCCTGATCGTTGGTGGCCTCATCGGTCTTATTTCGGGTGGTTTGCCCGGCCTCTTTATCGGCGCAGCCGTGGCTGCATTGCTGGCGAAAGCGTTAGTGAGCTTTTTGACAGGCGGCTATTCTCCGCAGGCGATCTTCTTTAAAGCAACCTTCTGCGTGATGGGAAAGATCGCTAAGGCGGATGGTCGGGTCAGCGAAACAGAGATCCAATACGCGAAAGATGTGATGGCGCGGATGAATCTCAGCCCCGAAAAGCGGAAAGAAGCCATCGACTGCTTCACCGAAGGTAAGGATGAGCAGTTTGATATTGCCCAGGTGCTCACGCCGCTTTCGCGTTTAGTGCAGGCACGCCCTGAGATCAAAATCATGTTCCTAGAGATCCAACTACAGGCAGCTATGGCTGATGGTGAGATCTCCCAAGCCGAACAAGCAGTACTGCAACAGGTCTGTGCTTTGTTGAAGATGTCTGGTCCTGAGATGGCGGCACTGCTCGCGCGTATGCAGGCGCAGCAAGCATTTCATCAGCAAAGTTACCATGGCCACTATCAGCCCGGTGTTTCACCCGCTGAACTGCTGAAAGAGGCCTATGGGGTGCTCGGAGTAGCGGAAGCTGCCAGCGATAAAGAGGTGAAACAAGCGTATCGTAAGCTGATGAGCCAGCACCATCCGGATAAGTTGGTTGCCAAGGGGCTGCCGCCGGAAATGATGGATCTTGCCAAGGAAAAAACGCAAGAGATCCAAGCCGCATACGATCGTATTAAAACGGCACGCAAAGCCGCTTGATGTTTTGAGCCACTGAAGATGATGTTAAATGGCGTCGTCTTTAGTTGGCGGAGCCGCGCTGCCAGGGCGTAGCTCCGTTGTTGGTGCTGGATCGGCTTTGCGGGTCACTTTCTTTTTGTCGCGCTCAGCGGCAACGATATGTTTCTCTAAAACACCACGGGTGTAGCGTACCAGCCATGCTTCACCTTGTGAGGTTGTCGTCACTTTAGGTAGCCGTATCTGGTGGTAGTTGTTGAGCTCGTTACGCTTTGCTGCAATTAAACGCTGCTTTGCGTCGAATGTATTAGGCGCGAGTCGATTGCTTGGTGGTGTTGCGCTGTAGAGCTCAATGGTGGTGAGCTTTAACTTTGGAATGACTGCTTGTAAGTTGGGAGCGCTGATATCAGCTGACGCCATCGGGTTGATCAGCATTAAACGGATATTTTTCTCACCTTGAATGGCCTCTGCAATACCTGCCGCCCATGTAGCCCCCGAACCGATACCTACAATTACCACGCGTTGAGCCTCGCGCTTAAAGAGTTCATCCAAGGCACTATTGGTTAAAGCGAGAATTTTTTCAGCGCGATCTGATGTTTGTGCTGGTTTCTCTTCACTCTCGTTAGGTTCTGATGTGGTCGCTGCGTTAGGCGCACTCGGCGCTTCGTCGGTGCTAGGTGTCGGCTCTTCTGTTGCTTCTGCTTCTTCGCTGGGCGCGTCTGCGGGTTGACGTTTGATAAGCTTGAGAACCGGTAACGTGCGCTCGGGGATAGCGGGTTCTATTGGGCGGGGCAGCGGTAGTGCTAGCGTCGCCCAGCCATATGCCGGTAGTTGTGAACGTAGCGCCTCAGCAATCAAGGGCCAGCGCTGGTGCTGAGTGTCATCCGCCATGATAAGTAGAGCACCTTTGGCCTCGGTTGTTTCACGGTCTCGGTAGAAGGCTGGAAAGCGCTCGTCATTCTGCTCAATCACAATGACTTCGCTGAGTGGGTCGGCCAGTTGCCGCTCTAAGTCAGCTTGAAGCGAGGTGAAAGGGGTTGGTTCTGTTCTGGGTGGCGGCGGTGTCGCGGGCGTGCTGGCTTCCTCTGTGACCTCTGCAGTGGCGTCATCATCTGCGACGGGAGTCTCTGCGAACGATACGACGCTTGCGAGCGAGCATAATAGAAACAGAAAAGATGAGGTCAGAACGCCGCGTTGTTTCATGATCGTGTGTCGTTAATCTCTTAAATCTATGGGCAAATGACTCCCTCAACTGAGCGAGCTTGGGTACAATAGTGGCCTTAAATCCACAGACTCTCAAGGCTCGCTCTATTATGACCGATTTTCTGATCGCACCCTCTATCCTTTCTGCGGACTTCGCTCGATTAGGGGAAGAAGTTGATAACGTTCTCGCTGCAGGCGCGGATATTGTGCACTTTGATGTGATGGATAATCACTATGTGCCTAACTTAACGATTGGGCCGATGGTGTGTAAGGCGTTGCGCAATCATGGCGTGACAGCGCCGATTGATGTACATCTGATGGTAAAACCGGTTGATCGCATGATTGGCGACTTTATTGAAGCGGGTGCAAGTTACATCACCTTCCACCCAGAAGCGTCTGAGCATATTGATCGCTCCTTGCAGATGATCCGTGATGGCGGATGTAAGTCGGGTTTGGTATTCAACCCCGCAACGCCACTGCATTACCTTGACCATGTTATGGATAAGGTCGACATGATCTTGCTGATGTCCGTTAACCCAGGGTTTGGGGGGCAGAAGTTTATCCCAGGAACACTAGACAAGCTGCGCCAAGCGCGTGAGCTAATCGACGCTAGTGGGTATGATATTCGCTTGGAAGTTGATGGTGGCGTGGGTGTTGGCAATATTGCTGAGATCGCACAAGCCGGCGCAGATACTTTTGTTGCTGGATCTGCCATTTTTAATACCGATGACTATCAAAGCACGATCGATGCGATGCGCGCCGAGCTTGCCAAAGTCACACGATGAAAACACTGTTTGATGGCCAGTGGCCGGATCTAGTGCTGTTTGATTTAGATGGCACCTTGGTAGATAGCGTTCCGGATCTTGCCGCTGCTGTGGATGCGATGCTGGCGCAGTTCGGTAGTGATGTGGCGGGTCAGCAGCGTGTCGAGACATGGGTCGGGAATGGCGCGCAAACGCTAGTCGAGCGTGCTCTGAGCTGGGCGGATTTAAGCGAAGTTAGCGTGGCTGATGCGCTGGCGTGCTTTCTGCATCATTATGAGGGGAATTTAGCTGGCGCGAGTTACCTTTATAAGGGGGTGGAGCCATTGTTATCGGGGCTTAAGCAGCTAGGAGTACCGATGGCTGTGGTCACTAATAAACCGATTGCTCTGACTCACCCTTTGTTGGCTGCGCTTAAGATCGATCATTACTTCAGTGCTGTTGTTGGCGGCGATAGTTTTGCTCAGAAAAAGCCGGCGCCGATGCCATTACTCAATGTGATGGAAACTCATCAAGTCTCTGCGGACAGAACCCTCATGGTGGGGGATTCGATTAATGATGTTGCAGCTGCTCGCGCAGCGGGTTGTAAGGTTGTGGCGGTTACCTATGGTTATAACCATGGGGAGCCGATAGAAGCGACAGGGCCTGATAAAATCGTTGATCGCCTTGATGAGTTACTTTGAATAAGGGCGCTTATTGCTAAAGCTCTCGTCTTCTATCATCTCTTAAAAAATACCTAGCCATGTGTTAGGTATTTTTTATTAGGAAACCATATAGGTGGCTTTAATGGGGTGAATTAAGCCGGATGAAGACCCTAGCGCAAAGGTACTGTCTAAATTCTATTGGCATAACGTTACGAGATAGGTCTTCATGGTATGAGGATAAGGTTGTTAGTCTCTCTGACGTTGTTTTTCCATATCCAATAGTGCTTGTTTACGTTCGGAGCCCCATCTATAACCTCCAAGGCTGCCGTCACCTCTCAATACTCTGTGGCAAGGAATTAAAACCGCGATACGATTTTTCGCGCAAGCAGTAGCGACGGAGCGGAAGGCCGTGGGCCTACCGATTTGATTAGCTACCTCACCATAGCTTAGTGTATCCCCCTCTTTGATGCTCAAAAGGAACTTCCAAACTTTGATTTGGAAGGCTGTACCTTGCATATCAAGTGGTAGGTCGGGCTTTGGCGCACCATTGCTCAAATGTAAGTTCACAGCATCTATCCAATTGTCTAGCTCCGGTGCTTCTTGAGCGGGCGAGCAGATCAACTCAGCTTTGGGAAATTCTGTTGAAAGTGCAGTGAGCAAAGATTGCTTTTGCTGTCCAAATTGAAGGAAACATACCCCTTTACCGGTTGCAGCCATAAGAACCAAACCGTATGTGGTGTCACGACAGGCGTAGAAGATAACCTCTCCCGCTCCCCCCGCTTTGTATGATTTTGGTTGCATACCAAGGCTGCGCGACTCTTCACCGTATACACGGCTGATGGAACCAAAGCCAGAATCATAAATGGCCTCGGTTATACTGCCGCTCTTTTTTCTTAGAAAGTACTTAAACATCTGAATACGAATGGCATCTTGGTAGGACTTTGGTGAAACACCAAACGCCTTCTTGAAGGCACGTTGCAATCTTGATGGTGACACTCCTGCCATACCTGACAGGCTCGATAGCGTCAGTTTTTCATCGGCATGGTCTTCGATATAGCGGGCGATTTTGATCAAGCTTATGCTTCCTGCCCAGTCAGGGTTGAGCAGACAAGCCTTGCAAGGCTGGTAGCCGGCTTGTGTGGCGTCTTTAATCGTCCGAAAAAACTCAAGCTTCTCTAAATCGATTTGGTTTGATGTGCATGACGGCTTGCAAAAAATACCTGTACCGACCATCCCATAAAAAAACTGGCCATCGCGGGATGGGTCCTTAGATGATATCGCTTCTTTCATAACGCGATCCGGTGGCAATGTCATGATGTGACCTTCGTAGTTCCTCAGTATTCAGGCATGTAACCATTTATCACACGAAATGAATATCCGATTATTGCGCTAAAACTCGAAGCTCTGTGCGGGGTTGTTCGTCATTGCCTAGGGCGTATGGTGGCACAGTGCAAGAAACGGATGTTATCCGGCATTGTTGAGTAATAGTCTGGCTAAAACCTGAAATATTGATAAAGGAGATAGTCATGGTTTCACCGGTTAATACACTCATGGGGGTTCGTGAGTGGTTAATGCTTTTGACTCTTTCACTACTTTGGGGAGGGTCGTTTTTCTTTATCGGTGTCGCTGTGCTAGAGCTTCAGCCGTTGACGATTGTGGCATTAAGGTTAGGTATCGCAGCGAGTGTCCTGTGGGCAATAGTTTTTTTTATGAAGTTATTTCCCGTTGTTGATCTAAAGTTGCTCGGCGCGTTCTTATGCATGGGTATTCTGAATAATGTTATTCCCTTCACGCTCATTGTATGGGGACAGACTCAAATTGCGTCAGGGGTGGCATCAATTCTCAATGCTTCAACACCAATATTTACCGTGGTTGTAGCTGGAGTAGTGCTAAGCGACGAGAGGGCAACGCTTTTAAAACTTCTAGGTGTAATCATTGGTTTTTTAGGTGTTGTGATGGTTTTGGGTATACCAAATGCTAACGATGAAAATAGCTTTTTGGCGCAACTAGCCATTATCGCCGCGGCGTTATCCTATGCTTTTGCTGGTGTCTATGGAAGACGCTTTAAAGCGATGTCAATACACCCAATAATCACGGCTGCAGGACAAGTAACAGCATCTTTTTTCGTGATTCTCCCCATCTGTATGCTCGTTGAAACTGGGGCTGAGTTTGACCGTATCAGCGCCGAAGTATGGTTGGCGATTGCTGGGTTGGCTGTATTCTCTACGGCTATTGCCTATGTGTTGTACTTCAGGATACTCGAGTCCTCAGGAGCAACAAATCTGTTGCTTGTTACTCTTTTGATCCCAGTGTCTGCGATATTTCTCGGCTGGTTGTTTCTTGATGAAACGTTAGCGATGGAACATTTTTTCGGTATGGGTTTGATCGCGCTTGGCCTATCAGTAGTTGATGGACGTATATGGATGCGAAAAACTAACGCTTAACGAAGTCTGTTAGTACTCTCTGGGATGCACGGTCAGCTTCACGGTATCGGCTAGTGCGTCTTTTCCTAGACGTGTATTTCGTTAGGGTATATCGGAGGCTTGAAATGAGAGTCTATCGGGTGAGCAGTTCTAAAAGCTTCGGCTTTGAGGAGGTAGGTTTTAGCTACCTCCTTAGGCAATATCTATTCAGTCACTGGATACATCAGATCAAGCGGATACCACTGCCTTGTGAGCGCACCATAGGTGGTATCTTTTTGGGGTAGGTGTGAATTACAGCCCTTTAACCGCATAAATGCCGGGTGCGTTACGCCAGTACCCGTGGTAGTCCATGCCGTAGCCGAAGATGTAACGGTCTTCGACCTCAAGTGCGGCAAAATCAGGCTTTAGGCCCGGAGTCGCTTTACGATCATGTAGTTTGTCTACGAGTACCGCAGTTTTCACCTCACTCGCACCTTTGGCTTGGCAGTAGTTGATGATCTCAACCAGCGTATGGCCTTCGTCAAGAATATCGTCAACGATAAGCACTGGGCGTCCGGTAAAGTCGATCATCGGCGGAACTTTCCACTCTAGCTCATGCCCAGACGTAGTGTTGCGATAGCGCGTGGCGTGCATATAACCCGCTTCTAGTGGGAAATCCAATTTGGTGAGGAGCTTGCCACCGATTACGAGGCCGCCGTTCATGATGCTGAAAATAACCGGGTTTTTATCTTTCCATGATGCCGTAATTTCAGCCGCCATTGTGTTAATTGAGGCTTCAATCTCCGCCTCGCTGAATAGCAAATCGGCGTCTGAGTAAACTTGTTTGATATGGTCAATATCGGTTTTCGGCATTGTGTCTGTACCGCTATGTTTTGGCTACCAAGGCAACCATGTGATTAAAACAGGAGGTTTAATCGGCGAAACTCTACTCATCCTGCGAAAAAAGGGCAAGATCTAAACAAGGAATCATGACATCTGAGTCAGGTTTCTTTACTATTTCGCCCTGAGGATTGTTTGGAAAAAATGGTGCCGGGAATCGCATCGCAGGCCAAAAGAGATTGAGAATGAGCGTCCAAGAAATTAAACACCCATTAGTACGTCACAAGCTGAGCTTAATGCGCGAAGGCGATAAAAGCACACGTAGCTTCCGACAACTGGCAGCCGAGGTGGGTGCGCTGCTAACTTACGAAGCAACCAAAGACCTAGAACTGGAAGAGTATGACCTCGAAGGTTGGTGTGGTCCTATCAAAGGGGAGCGCATTAAGGGTAAGAAGTTTACTGTAGTGCCTATCCTGCGTGCCGGTATCGGTATGCTAGACGGTGTACTTGATCTTGTGCCAAGTGCGAAGATCAGTGTGGTGGGTCTGTACCGTGATGAAGAGACGCTAGAGCCTGTTCCTTACTTTGAGAAGCTTGCGCACGATATCGAAGAGCGTATGGCTTTGATTGTTGACCCGATGCTTGCGACGGGTGGCTCTATGATATCAACGATCGATATGTTGAAAAATGCCGGTTGTACGAGTATCCGTGCGCTGGTGCTGGTAGCAGCGCCTGAAGGTATTGCAAAGGTACAAGAAGCACATCCTGATGTTGAGTTGTTCACCGCCTCGATTGATAGCCATCTGAACGAAGCGGGCTATATCATTCCTGGTTTGGGGGATGCTGGCGACAAAATCTTTGGCACCAAGTAAGAGAGCCCCACATCATGAATACGGAAGACTCAACATTTAAAACGGCATTAGCCGGTGCCCAAATGCTCTTTGTAGCATTCGGGGCGCTCGTGCTAATGCCTTTATTGACTGGCCTTGACCCAAGCGTTGCGCTCTTTACCGCAGGTATTGGTACGCTGCTGTTTCAATTTATCACGAAACGTATGGTGCCAATTTTCCTGGCATCCTCGTTCGCATTTATCGCGCCTATCCTTTATAGCGTACAGACATGGGGTGTATCCGATACGTTAGGTGGTTTGCTAGCCGCTGGTATCGTTTACATGGTGTTAGGTACGTTGGTGAAGCTCAAAGGTGTCGGGTTTCTGCACCGCTTAATGCCTCCCGTGGTGACCGGCCCGGTTATTATGGTGATCGGCCTTGGTCTTGCACCTGTTGCCGTTAACATGGCGATGGGTAAAACAGGAGATGGCGCTGCTGAGCTGTTTCCGTACCAAGATGCGATGATCGTCTCGATGGTATCGCTGGTAACAACGTTGTTAGTGGCGTCCTATGCCAAAGGCATGTTCCGTCTAGTGCCTATTTTGTTCGGTGTGGCTGCTGGCTACATCGTTGCACTGAGCATGGGAATGGTGAGCTTTGATAAAGTTGCAGCTGCGCCGTTGTTTGCTGTGCCTAACTTCACCTTCCCAACGTTAAATTGGCAGGCAATACTCTTCATGATACCTGTTGCGATTGCCCCGGCTATCGAGCATGTCGGCGATATCTTGGCGATCAGCAATGTGACCGGTAAAGACTATGTGAAAAAACCGGGGCTGCATCGCACGATCTTCGGTGATGGTGTCGCGACATCTGCAGCGGCTTTGCTAGGTGGTCCGCCAAATACCACTTACTCCGAAGTCACCGGTGCGGTGATGCTGACCAAAGCGTTTAATCCAAAGGTAATGATCTGGGCAGCTGTGTTTGCAGTGATCATGGCTTTGGTTGCGAAGTTCGGCATCTTCCTGCAAACGATTCCAACGCCTGTCATGGGTGGCATCCTAATTTTGCTATTCGGATCAATTGCTGCCGTGGGTTTGAACACGTTAATTAAAGCGCGTGTTGACCTTGGCGAGCAGCGTAATCTAGTGATCGTTGCGACCGTATTGGTATTCGGTATCGGTGGCATGGTTGTGGGCGGTAATGATTTCAGCCTGCAAGGTATCAGCCTGTGTGGTTTGGTAGCGATTGTATTGAATTTGATCCTACCGGTATCTGCACCGGAAGCTGATGATCTGCATGAAGAGCAAGATTTAGTAGACGATATTTTGAAGCACAGTAAGTAAGCAAATAGCTGGGACGACGATAAGTGGTCCCTAATGTGTGACTTAACTTGTTTTAGAGGCCGGGGTTTGTGTATAATCCCGGCCTCTTTTTTGAGAAATACTATCAACCTCCTTGCTTTTGGTACTCTTTTTTAAGGTCCAAAGGCTACAAACCGTAAGGAGCTACAATGCGTCATTACGAAATCGTATTCATGGTTCACCCGAACCAGAGCGAACAAGTACCAGCAATGGTTGAGCGTTACACTAACGCTATCGAAAGCGCTGAAGGTACAGTTCACCGTCTAGAAGACTGGGGCCGTCGCCAACTGGCTTACCCAATCAACAACGCTCACAAAGCACACTACATTCTTATGAACATCGAATGTGGCCAAGAGACGTTGGATGAGCTGGAAAACATGTTCCGCTACAACGATGCAGTTCTGCGTAACCTGACTATCCGTCGTAAAGAAGCTATCACTGAAGTTTCTCCAATCAAAGCGGCTGAAGCACGCGAAGAGCGTAAGCCTCGTCGTCACGAAGAAGCAGCTAAACCAGCACCTGCAGCTGAAACTGCAGAAAACGCTTCTGAAGAAGCTGCTGAATAATAGAATTTGAGGAGATATTAAGATGGCTCGTTTTTTCCGTCGTCGTAAGTTCTGCCGTTTCACGGCTGAAGGTGTTCAAGAGATCGATTACAAAGATCTGGACACATTGAAAGGTTACATCACTGAAACTGGTAAAATCGTACCAAGCCGTATCACAGGTACTAAAGCTCGTTACCAGCGTCAGCTGGCAACTGCTATTAAGCGCGCTCGTTTCATCGCGCTACTACCTTACACTGACAACCATCAGTGATTAGAAGGCTGGCGTACGAAATAGACGCCAGCTGTGATTACGGTACTGATGGCACTAACATCAGTGGAAATTAAGTACTGGGGTCTTTGAGCCGCAGAACATAACGAGGTTTACGAGATGGAAGTTATCCTACTCGAGAAAATTGGTAAGCTAGGTGCACTGGGCGATAAAGTTTCAGTTAAAGCTGGCTTCGGTCGTAACTACCTGATCCCTCAGGGCAAAGCTGTACCAGCGACAGAAGCAAATGTTGCTAAGTTCGAAGAGCGTCGTGCTGAACTTGAGAAAGCAGCAGCAGATAAGCTGACAGCTGCTCAAGCACGTGGTGAAGCACTGGAAGGCCAAGCAGTAACTATCGCGTCTAAAGCAGGCGACGAAGGTAAGCTGTTCGGTTCTATCGGTACACGTGACATCGCTGAAGCATTCACTGCAGCGGGTCAAGAAGTATGCAAGAGCGAAGTTCGCTTGCCAGAAGGCGCACTGCGTCACACTGGTGAGTTCGAAGTAGCACTGCAACTGCACCCAGAAGTAACAGTTAACGTTACACTAAACGTTGTTGGCGAAGCTTAATAGCCGATTCAACAACTAAAAAAGCACTGCACGGAGCGATCTGTGCGGTGCTTTTTTGTTTTTATAGGTTATGATTTTCCTGCCTGAAAGATGATACGAGAGGATGTGATGGAGTTAGCTGAGTTACATGATCAGGAAGTTGCTGATGTCAAAACCGTACCTCACTCCATTGAGGCGGAGCAGTCGGTCCTAGGGGGGCTGATGCTTGATAACAACGCCTGGGATACTGCCGCTGAAATTCTGATTGAAGATCACTTTTATCGTCACGATCACCGCCTTATCTACCGTGTTATGCAGAAGCTGGTTAACAACCAGAGCCCGCTGGATGTGGTGACACTGTCGGAGGAGCTGGATCGGACCGGTGATTTGGACCGGGCTGGCGGCCTTGATTATCTCGTTGAACTCGCTAAAAACACACCGAGTGCTGCTAATATTCGTGCCTACGCCGAGATTGTTCGTGACCGCGCATTGCTGCGCCAGATGATCTCTGTGGCACATGAGATCTCAGAAAACGCCTTTTATCCAGAAGGGCGTGCATCGGATGAGATTCTCAACGATGCCGAACAGCGTATCTTCCAAATTGCTGAAAACCGTCCGAACCAAGGTGGTCCCGAGTCCGTCAATCCACTGCTGAAGAAAGCGGTCGAGCGCATCGACTTTCTGTTTAACAACAGCAGTGAATTGACCGGTGTAACGACGGGGTTTGATGATCTTGATGACCGCACCGCCGGAATGCAGCCATCTGATCTCATCATCGTGGCGGCGCGTCCCTCGATGGGTAAAACCACCTTTGCGATGAACTTGGTGGAAAATGCACTCATGGCGGATGAAAAACCCGTGTTGGTGTTTAGCCTTGAGATGCCTGCCGATCAGCTAGTTTCGCGGATGCTCTCCTCCCTTGGGCGAATCGATCAAACGAAAGTACGTACCGGTCAGCTCGAAGAGGAGGATTGGCCAAAGCTAACCACTGCGGTGAACATGTTGCGTGATAAGCCGCTCTTTATCGATGATACCTCGGGTATCAGTCCGAATGAGATGCGGACACGTGCCCGCCGGATTGTGCGAGAGCATGGTGAGATCGGGATGATTATGGTCGACTATCTGCAATTGATGCAGATAAAGACAGGTAAGGCGAGTAGCCGTGCCGAGGAAATTTCCGAAATCTCGCGCTCTCTTAAAGCGTTAGCCAAGGAGATGAACTGCCCCGTGGTTGCTCTATCACAGCTTAACCGGAGCTTGGAGAACCGCCCCAATAAGCGCCCGGTAAACTCTGATTTGCGTGAATCAGGTGCGATTGAGCAGGATGCCGACGTTATCATGTTTATCTATCGTGACGAGGTCTATAACGAAGACTCGAGCGATAAAGGCATTGCAGAGATCATTATTGGTAAGCAGCGTAACGGCCCAATTGGTTCGATCAAGCTGGCATTTCTTGGCAAGTACACGCGCTTCGAGGGACTCGCACGTGGCAGCTACGAGTTTGACGAGTAATAGCAAGAGCGAGTTAAGGGCTGCCTAGGTGCAGCCCTTTTGTTTAGGCCTCTTTTTGAATCACAGCCTTGAACTTTTCGGGTACTGGAATGACCTTACGCTCGTCATAGTTGAAGAAGACGATCCCTGTTTTCGCGTGCGCGATCTCTTTTCCCGTCTTTTTGTTGGATAGCAGATAGTAGATATCGCAGCCATACTTGTTGAAGTCGCCCAGTGCGATGTCGATTTGCACAATATCACCATGGAAGCCTTCAGCGAGATAAACGATTGCTGAGTCAGTCATAATGATGCCTGCGCCTTCGACATCCAGCTCGGTATAATGGTAGTAACTTAGATATCGAATGCGCGCCTCATGTACCATTGAAAGGACGGCATCGTTACCAAGGTGCCCACCGTAGTTAACATCACTAATGCGGACGGGAATCTCGGTACTAAATGCGTAATGGTCGGGCATATCGATCTTAATGCGTGCCATAGTAATTCCTTCTTTTTACAGCTGTTTCAGCCATAGTAGCAAACCCCTATTATGATAATGAACCTTTACCAGCGACATATTTTTCCTCGGCTACTGGCCGATGTGTCTAAGCGCTTTACTGAAGATAGACAGCGCTTGGCTGCGCTATTGCAAGGTGATGTGTTGGAGCTGGGGTCGGGTACCGGCGAGAGTTTCTCTTTCTATCCCGCTGCGGTTAAGCGTGTGGTTTCGTTGGAATATGACGATCAGCTGTTGGGTTATCAGCAGCCACAGCGGCTGCCGGCTCATTTGGCGAATGAGTGTCTGCTTTTGCAAGGTGATGGTCACCAGCTACCCTTTAAAGATGCACAGTTTGATCAGGTATTTTGCTGCTTAGTATTGTGCTCTGTTGCCGATCCAGCTCAGGTCTTAGCTGAAGCGTATCGGGTGTTAAAGCCTGGCGGTGCGCTGGTGGTGTTTGAGCATGTTGCCGCTGCCCATCAATTGACCCACCGAGCACAGCGTTGGTTGAATCCGCTTTGGCGTCCACTTGCATGTGGTTGCCAGCTGGAGCGTCAAACCGAGCAGCGTATTCGTGAGGCGGGATTTTGTACCGATAAGCTGAAGCGTTATCGGCATTCAAGCTATCCCGCCTTAGTGGGCACCTTTTTAGAGGGGCTGGCTATTAAGCCTGAGAAGTCCTAGTCAGCCAATGACAAATAGCGCTCCACCACATTAACCATGCTGTGCGCCAAGGTGGCAAGATCCTCAGAGGAGATGACATAAGGCGGCATAATGTATACCAGCTTGCCAAACGGCCGCACCCAAATACCTTCGTCCACAAAAAGGCTCTGGATTGCTGCACTCTGCACGGGACTGTCCAGCTCAATCACACCGATTGCACCCAACACCCGCACATTTGCCACCCCTACGAGCGCACGAGCTGGCGCTAGGCCGCTCTCTAATTGTGTCTCGATACGTTGAATATTACTGCGCCAATCACTGTTGATTAACAGTTCAAGGGAGCGGTTAGCGACAGCGCAAGCTAGCGGGTTACCCATGAACGTTGGTCCATGCATAAAGCAGCCAGCACCGCCTGCTGAGATTGTTTCTGCGATCTGCGTGGTAGTGAGTGTAGCAGCCAGGGTCATATACCCCCCAGTTAACGCTTTGCCGACACACAGTATATCGGGTGTCACCCCAGCGTGATTACACGCGAAAAGCTCGCCGGTGCGACCAAAGCCTGTCGCAATTTCGTCTGCGATTAGCAGGATATCATGCTGCTCGCAGAGCGCCTTAGCAGCGCGTAGGTACTCTGGAGAATAGAAATACATCCCCCCAGCGCCTTGCACAACGGGCTCTAAGATCAGAGCCGCGATGTTGGCATGCTGTTGCTCAATAATAGCTTGCAGTGGGGCGATATCATCGGTCTGCCATGTGTCACCAAAGCGGGTGTTGGGGCGCTCCGCAAACAGGTGTTGCGGGAGTACATGGCTGAATATTTCGTGCATACCGGTCACCGGATCACAGACAGCCATCGCACCAAAGGTATCGCCATGATAACCGTTGCGGATGGTGACCATCTTGTGTTTCTCGGGCTTACCCGCTGCATGCCAGTACTGAATGGCCATCTTCAGTGCCACTTCAACAGCAACGGAGCCTGAGTCGGCGATAAATACTTTGTCGAGCGAGCCGGGCGTCATCTCAACCAGCTTGCGGCTGAGCTCAATAGCGGGCTCATGGGTTAGGCCGCCAAACATCACATGAGACATCTGATCAATTTGGGCATGTGCTGCGGCATTGAGTTCAGGGTGGTTGTAGCCGTGGATAACAGACCACCAAGATGCCATACCGTCGATCAGCTCTCGGCCATCAGCGAGGGTTAGCCGCACGCCCGCTGCCGAGGTGACCGGGTAGACCGGTGGTGGGCTGATCATCGAAGAGTAGGGGTGCCAGATATGTTCGCGATCAAAGCGCAGTTGGTCATCGGTTAGTGCGGTCATGCTTTTGCCCAGAAACAGAAAAGGGCCCCCATTAGAGCCCTTTCTTTAGTATCGCGCAAGCGCGCTAATCGGGTTGAAAAACGTTACCGCTAAGTACCGCGCGTGCTGTTTTAACAAGCAGCAGAATCACAACAGCGCTCACAACCGCGAGCATGATGTAGCTAAGCGCTGAGAACACTGGCGCACCGGTGCGTACATACATGATCTGAGTAGCGATAGTGAAAGCCGCCAGCGGGAACGAGTAGGCCCACCACGACATAAAGAAGCCGATACGGGAGAAGCGAGCAAACTGGGTGATAAGCAGCAGCACCACGAAGGCAGCCGCATAGAAGAGGATGCGCGCGAAGCTGTCGAGCACCTCGTTGTTCAACTTCATATAAGAGATAAATCCAACCGCAGGTGGCGCGATTAAGATAAACAGCGTGGGTAGTAGCTTCTCTGGTAGTGGGTCATGGAAAATCACGCGATTAAAGATCAGTGTTTTCAGCACTAGCCAGTAGATTAATCCGATACTGAAGAAGAACCAAGATACCTCGTAAAAACCGTGCTCGACACCTGCGATAGGTACCAGAATGTTGCCCACAACCGGGATGAACCAAGCGGGTGTGCTGTGTGCAATCTTAAAGTGCGGGTGGTGTATCCAGCGGGTTAACACGTTGAGTGTAAAGATCAGTTGGAGGGAGCTTCCCAAGATCCACAAAAAGCGGGATAGCTCTTGAGAGACCTCTAACGTCGCCACGCTCATTAAGATAATGCCGATGGAAAACGCCGGGAAGAAACTCATTTTGATAGGGTGATTGAACTCGGCAATCACGGCCTGTGGATACTTGAATATTTTAAACAGGTAGCTGATGACAATCGTCACAAACACACAAGCAGAGATGATTAGTAGGCCTTGTGCAATTTCGATGGGCAAGCCGAGAACATGAGCTGACTTTTGCCAAGCAAGTGTGAGCCCCAGTGTGCCCATAACCATCGCAAAGAAAGCGGCAGGAAAGTGCTGTAAACGTGCAGTTTGAGTTGACCCAGTGTCAGTCGAGGTGGTCATACTAGCCTCATGATAATGTATTAATTAGATGTATCTAATATTATATTTTTTCCGTCGGCGCGCCAAGCGCTACATTGAGTCTATCGCGAGAACCTCAATGCAATCCTCACGAATCGACCAGCGGATATTGTAGTGATCATAGCGTAGTCCATACTCTCGTTTTGGGTCGCGCTGATACGCAGGGCGTGGATCGCACCGCAGTACCTCGCACAGCGTGCGCTGCAGCGTTGCATCGTGTTTATCGAGCACGGCCTGCGCTTGTGCCGAGAACACTACGGGCAGTTCCAGCAACTGAACGGGTGTGGCGACGGTTGTATTGGCATCGGTTATAGCATCGGAATAGGGCACATAGGGTTTGATATCGACGATCGGGGTGCCATCAAGGAGATCAGCGCCACTCACAGTGAGTGATACTGTGCCAGCGTGCGTGTTGATCTGGTCGAGCCGGACCACAGACATCCCGATGTTATTCGGCCGAAAAGGCGACCGGGTCGCGAATACGCCCATCTTCTCGTTTCCGCCCAACCGTGGTGGCCTAACCGATGCCTTCCAGCCTTTATCGACACATTCGCTAAATATAAACAGTAGCCAAATATGGCTGTAGTTCTCTAAGCCCTTAACCGCTTCTGGCGTATTAAATGGAGGCAAAAGCTCCACTGTCGCTGTGACTGAAGTAGCAAGCCCCGGTTGGCGTGGAATACCAAACTTCTCTTTAAAAGGGGATTGGATGGTTGCAATCGGTGATATCTGCATGGGCTACCTCGGTTAGAAAAACGCATCGTAAAGGAGCTTGAGCCCCATCATGAAAAGCATGGCGTAGCTCACCCGATAAAACCACATATCGTTAATGCGGTTGTGCAGAGCGGTGCCGATTAGCACACCGATCGGCGCGAGAATAGCGAGCGCTGCTGATGTGGATAAGTTATCCCATGTAAACTGGCCGATTAGCGCGTAAGGGACCACTTTTATCGCGTTGATGGCAGCGAAAAAGATGATGCTGGTGGCAGCGAAGTCCCAACGTGGCAGCTTTAATGGCAGTAGATAGGCGCTTAGCGGTGGGCCGCCAGCATGTACGCTAAAGCTGGTGAATCCAGCCAGCGCTCCCCAAAAGCTGCCGCGCACTCTACTACGGGGCTTCGGCGCTGTGTCGGCGGGCTTTAGCCAGTAGTTGACTGAAAATACGATCGCGATCGTGCCAACCAGTATCCGAATATGGTCGGCCGAAAAATACTGGAACGTTAGAGCACCGAGTGCGATACCCACCGCAGCAGCGGGTAGCAGGGTTGTTAGGCTGTGTAAGTCACCACGGGCGCGAAACTTCCATAGTCCGACGGCATCCATCAAACACAAAATGGGCAGTAAAATGGCCGCCGCCTGTTGCGGTGCGATGACCAAAGCCATCATCGGTACACCTAACATGCCCAGCCCGCCGCCAAACCCACCTTTTGAGATGGCGGTGATCAGCACGGCAGGTACGGCAGCAACGTAGAAAAGAGGATCAGTAATCATGAATGCGTCGAATATTAGGCGCTCGCTGCAACGGCATCGCGGTGTTCAATAGGCGATAGAGTGCTCCAGCTTGACGCAGCTTTTTCCGCTTGCTCAGCCATGCGTCGCAGTTGGCTGAGTACATCCAACAAGGCGGAGCTATCGTGAGCCGAAATCTGGCCGCTTGTTGTTGCGGCAAGGATATCAGCTTTCAGGCCGTGGTATGTATGTTGAATACGTTTCATCTCTTCGCGCGCCGGTTGGCTGCTCTGCTCACTCATCTCATCGACACGGCTTTGTATAAGCAGTAGCGCTGCTGACGATTTCAATTCATCTACTTGGTGTTGCAGCTTCGGTGGGAGCCCTGTTAACTGCTGCTGTTGCTGTGCGAGACGCTCGGCAAGCTTTGCTACCTCACTTAGGTAGCGCCCGATCCGCAAAGAACTGGGTAAGAGCAGGGCGATCTCGGGGTCGAGATTGCGCTGTGCGACTTTTTGGTTGAACTGTACGATGGCATCGACCAGCTCATTTACGCAGGCTAGGTCGGCGGCGATCGTAGGATGTGAACCGCTATTGAGTGCGTCGTGTCCCATCATGGTACTCAGGCGGCTGACGCGCGCTAGTTCGTGGCGCATCGCTTCGATGGCAAGCAGCGGTGTTTCTAGAACGGTATCATCTAGGTACCGTGGCCGTGCGGTATCACTCGATTGTTTGCGAAACATGCGTCCAAGCACCCTCACAAGTCGGTCGGTGAGTGGCCAGATCAGCACAACGCCAAGCAGATTGAACACGGTGTGGAACAGCGCCAGTAGCGTGACTTTATCAAGTACAGAGTTGAGCTGGTTGATTTGCTGCGCAAAGATCGATAACAGCACAAGCCCCACAGCTCCGGTAATCAGATTAAACGCAACGTGGGCGGCTGCAATACGTTTTGCGTTGGCGGTTGCGCCAATAACGGCCAGTAATGCAGTCGACGTTGTGCCAAGGTTAGCACCAATGACCAGTGCAGCGGCAGAGGTGAGGTCGATCGCACCGCTAGCAGAAAGCGATAATGTAATCGCAATGGCCGCGGACGACGATTGCATCAAAAAAGTCAGCACAAACCCCGCTAGCACAAAGAGAAGATAGCTTAATGGCAGCGCGCTGAAACTGGCCAAATCCAAGCTATCTTCAAGGCCTGTGAAGCTGTCTTTGAGAAAGTCTAAACCGACAAAGAAGATACCAAACCCTGCCAGTGCTAAGCCGAGGTGCTTGAGCTTGTCTCGTTGGGCGGCGGTGTATAAACCCATCCCTAATGCGATGAGTGGCAATGCAAATGCGGATATTTTAATTTTGAAGCCGATCAAGGCCACGAGCCAGCCTGTCATGGTGGTGCCGATATTACAGCCGTAGATCACCGCAACGGATTGGCCAAGGCTTAAAAGGCCAGCATTAACAAAACCGATGGTCGCCACGGTGACAGCACTTGAGGATTGCACGAGTGCGGTAATCAAGCTGCCCGATAGCAAGCCTTTCCAACGGCTTTGCGTTGCATAGTTCAATGCAGACTTTAACGAACGTCCGGCGGCTTGCTGTAAACCCTGCGTCATCAGGTGCATCCCCAGCAAAAACAATCCGATACCGCCAGCTACATTGCCGATCGTTGCTATATCCATACCGCCCCCTGTTCGTTCTTTCTAAGAGTAGGAGGCGAGGTGTTGCTTGTCTACTACATCTGGCGTGGCGTTGGTGTGCGTGCAATGACCCACACATCGACCCGCTCGACACCGGTTGATTTCAAATACTCACTGATGGTGTTAGCAGTGGATCCGGTTGTCATCACATCATCAATAAGTGCGATATGGCGTGGCAGGGCACGCTGCAATGAAAAGCTACTGTGTAAGTTAGCGCGACGGGCGCGTGCACTTAGCTTCGCTTGCGAAAAGGTGGGTGTTTGGCGTACCAAACGCTCCGCTAAGAGTGGAATGCCAAGTTGAGTCGATAACTGTTTGGCAATCAATTCTGCTTGATTGAAACCGCGTTTTAGCTGCCTCGCTTGGTGCAATGGTACAGGCACCAGCGCGTCCGGCCAGTTTTGTGGCTGTTCTAACAAGCTGCTCGCTAAACAGCGGGCTAACGTGCGCAGCACATTGGCGCCCGCAAGATGTTTGGCACGCTTTAATAGCTGGTTCACTGGGAAGCGGTACTCAAATGCGGCGTGGCAGTGATCAAAGTGCGGTGGCAGAGCACGGCAATCTTGGCACAGGCTCCGTGGTACGGTGATATCGAGCCCAATCGCACAGCGGTAACAGCTAGGTCCACTCCACGGTAACTCTTGTTGGCAGTGATGGCACACACTATCTGGGCTGTGGCGCTGGCAAATCACGCAAGATTGGTTAAAAATAAACCATCTGTTTTTCTTTTTGCTTTCCATTGGTTGACAGTCCTGTCCTTGGCCATATCATATCCTGATTAGAACAATGACCCTTTTTGACAGAGCTGTAGCTGAACACCGGAGAGCACCATGCACGAGAACGCGAACATTCGCCACGACTGGACAGTAAAAGAGGTACAAGCGCTTTTTGATCTGCCTTTTAACGACTTACTGTTTAAAGCGCACACCGTGCATCGTCAGAACTTCGACCCCAACGAGGTGCAGGTCAGCACGTTGTTGTCTATCAAAACTGGTGCGTGCCCAGAAGACTGCAAATACTGCCCACAAAGTGCGCACTACAGCACAGGTCTTGAGAAAGAGCGCCTGATGGAAGTGGAACGCGTGGTTGAGAAAGCCAAGCAAGCCAAAGCGACTGGCTCGACTCGTTTCTGTATGGGTGCGGCTTGGAAACACCCGCATGAGCGTGATATGCCGTATGTTGTTGATATGGTTCGCCAAGTAAAAGAACTGGGTCTTGAAACCTGTATGACGCTTGGCATGTTAGATCAAGATAAAGCAGACCGCCTTGCGGATGCAGGTCTTGATTACTACAACCATAACCTCGATACCTCCCCTGAGTATTACGACAAAATTATCACCACGCGTAGTTTCCAAGATCGCTTGGATACCCTTCAGCACGTGCGCAACTCCGGTATGAAGATCTGCAGTGGCGGTATCCTTGGGATGGGTGAAACGGCGAATGACCGGATCGGCCTATTGCGCCAGTTAGCCAACATGCCAGTGCAACCAGAAAGCGTGCCTATCAATATGCTGGTAAAAGTTAAAGGGACTCCTTTGGAGAATGCCGAAGATCTAGATCACCTAGATTTTATCCGCACTATCGCAGTAGCGCGTATTATGATGCCAGCATCACATGTGCGTTTATCCGCTGGCCGTGAAAGCATGAGCGATGAGATGCAGGCGATGACCTTCTTTGCTGGAGCCAACTCGATCTTTTATGGTGAGTGCTTACTGACAACACCAAACCCAGAAACTCACCGTGATCTGCTGCTGTTTAAGCGCTTAGGTATCAATATGGAGCAGCGCATCGAAGAGAATGATGCGACCCAAGAAGCGGTGATTCGCGGCCAGATTCAGAAGCAGCAAGACGACGCGCACTTCTACGAAGCTTAACTCGCGCTTGCGTGCAGGTGAACTGATGTCTTTTTCTGATCTAGCCCAAGAGTTGACGTTGCGTAAGCAGCAGTCACTGTATCGTCAACGCAGCGTGCTGGCATCGCCGCAGCAGCCAGAAGTGGTATTGGACGGTAAGCCCTTTTTAGCGTTTTGCTCCAACGACTATCTAGGGCTTGCCAACCACCCTGATGTGGTCGATGCGTTGCAACGAGCGGCCAACGAATTTGGTGTTGGCGGTGGTGCATCTCACCTTGTGAATGGCCATAGCCACCATCACCATGCGCTTGAAGAGGCGCTAGCTGAGTTTACCGGTAGGCCCCGAGTATTGCTATTTTCAACCGGATATATGGCAAATTTGGGTGTGGTGAATGCGCTGTTGGATAAGCGCGATGCCGTATTTCAAGATCGTCTAAATCACGCTTCGCTGCTCGATGCGGGGCTACTTAGTGGCGCACGTTTTCAACGCTATCAACACAACGATGTTGCCCAACTGGCCGCGCGTTTGGCGCGTAGTGATGCCCGCCGCAAGCTGGTCGTGACCGACGGTGTTTTCAGCATGGATGGTGATGTAGCACCCTTGCCAGCGCTATGCCATGCAGCTCAAGAGGCGCAAGCATGGGTGATGGTAGATGATGCCCATGGCTTTGGGTGTTTGGGACAAAGCGGCGGTGGTGTGGCCGAGCACTTTCAACTCACCGAAGAGCAGGTTCCGGTACTCGTGGGAACGCTAGGCAAAGGTTTTGGCACGGCAGGTGCGTTTGTCGCTGGCAGTGAAGTACTGATCGAGACGCTCATCCAGTTTGCACGTACCTATATCTACACCACCAGTATGCCGCCTGCGGTTGCTGCGGCTACCTGTAAAAGTTTGGAGCTGCTGCAAAAAGAGAGCTGGCGCCGGGAGCATTTGAATGCGCTGATTGAGCGCTTTCGTGCAGGTGCGCAGCAGCTAGGTTTTACCTTGATGGACTCACAAACGCCGATTCAGCCCATTGTCGTGGGAGATGCCGATAAGGCCTTGAAGATGAGCGAGCAACTGAAAGCGCAAGGTATCTATATCAGTGCGATCCGGCCACCCACGGTGCCTGCTGGGAGTGCGCGATTGCGAGTCACCTTGAGTGCCGCGCACACCGAGGCACAGGTTGACCGTTTACTAGCGGCGTTGGAGTCGGTGCGATGAGTGAGTTGTATCAGGAGTTTCACGTCGGTCAGGGCACGCAGCATATAGTGCTGCTGCATGGCTGGGGTATGAACGCCAGTGTTTGGCATCCTGTCGTTGATGCGCTGCTGCCGCTCGGTAGCGTCACACTGGTCGACCTTCCGGGGCTTGGGCGGTCTGCGGATCTGGCTGTGCCAGAGTCGATTGCTGCCATGGCTAACAGGGTTGAGCCTTTGGTACCCAAAGGTGCCTTAATCGTTGGTTGGTCTCTGGGTGGTCTTGTCGCTACTGAGCTAGCGCGCCGCGCTACTGTGCAGGCTCAAGCGCTGATGCTGGTCGCGTCGAACCCCTGTTTTGTTGAACGTGCCGATTGGCCGGGTATGCGTGCGGTGATCTATCAGCAGTTCAAAACAGCGATCAGCGCCTATCCCGATAAAACGCTGAAGCGCTTCTGCTTGTTACAGCTGCAAGGTGAGGCTCAGAGTAAATCACTGCTGCGCACATTGCAGCAGGTGATCGAACAAAATACTGCGCCGCAACTGGCTGCTACGTTGCAGTTGCTTGAGGAGGATGGCCGTCAGGCGCTTGATGATGTTCAAGTGCCAGTGTTGCATCTATTAGGAGGTGAGGATCAACTGGTGCCTGCTGCACTGGCAGAGCATTATGCCGAGCGCTGGCCAGAGCACCAAGCACAGCGTGTAGAGGGTGCTGGCCATGTCCCGTTTTTGTCTCAACCTGAGGCGTTTTATAACGCCGTACGCGCTCTAATGAGCCCGCAAGGGGACACATCATGCAGCTAGCCATTGATAAAAAGCGTATAGCAGACTCTTTCAGTCGCGCAGCAGCCACCTATGACAGCGTTGCAGGGTTACAGCGTGATGTGGCACTGGCGTTGCTCGATAGTGTCCAGCCCTACCAGAGTGCTGAGCCGCGCTGTGTGATAGATCTTGGCTGTGGTACCGGTTTTGTGTCAGGGCAGTTGCATCAGCGCATTGATGCTCAGCAACATATAGCGATCGATCTTGCTCACGGAATGTTGCAACAGGCTAGAATACAGCTCCCGAGTGATATTCAGCTCTGTGGAGGTGATGCAGAAGCGCTGCCGTTGTGCAGCGGTGCCGTTGATCAACTCTATACCAGCTTGGCGATTCAGTGGTGTGAGTCACCGCAACGGGTGTTTGCTGAAATTAGCCGTGTGCTTGCGCCAGGCGGTATTGCAGCCGTTGCAACGCTGGGGCCCAACACTCTGCACGAGCTTAAACAGGCTTGGGCTCAGGTGGATAACTATCAACATGTGAATCACTTTGTTGATTTGGATACACTGACAGCGCAGCTTCCCAGCGGTTTAACGCCGTTACTGGTCAAGCAAGAGAATCGCACGCTACGTTACGCTCAGTTACGGGAGTTAACAACCGAGCTAAAGCAGTTGGGTGCGCACAATATGAACGCGGGTGAGGCGAAGGGCTTAACCGGTCCTCAGCGTGTAAAACAGTTTCGAGCGGCGTATGAGGCGTTGCGAGCTGATGATGGCAAGCTGCCAGCCACCTACCAAGTTTACTATCTAATTCTGAGAAAAGAGCATCATGGCTAAACAGCGTTTCTTTGTAGCAGGTACCGATAC
Organism: Neptunomonas marina; assembly: GCF_004005935.1. Classification (GTDB taxonomy): domain Bacteria; phylum Pseudomonadota; class Gammaproteobacteria; order Pseudomonadales; family Balneatricaceae; genus Neptunomonas; species Neptunomonas marina. The sequence continues at coordinate 222,020 of NZ_SACQ01000005.1, forward strand.
TGATGTGGGTAAAACGCGTGTCTCCGCAGCGCTGCTTGCACTAGCTAAGCAGCAAGGTCTGCGCTCGCTCGGCCTTAAACCGGTTGCAGCAGGTTGCCACATCGAAGAGGGAGAGCTGCGCAATGAAGACGCCCTGACCTTGATGGAGCATTCCAGTGTTTCGATCAGCTATGCCGAGGTAAACCCGATCGCGTTTGAGCCTCCGATTGCCCCCCATATTGCCGCAGCACAACAAGAGCGCCAGCTCAGTGCCGATCGCATTGTCGCCTTCAGCCGCGGTGCAATGATGAACCCAGCTGACTTTGTTATTGTTGAAGGCGCTGGTGGGTGGCGTGTGCCGCTCAACCATCGTGAAACTTTAGCGGAGGTTCCCAAGCAGCTCTCGTTGCCGGTTATTTTGGTGGTAGGCATGAAGCTTGGTTGCTTGAGTCATGCGTTACTGACAGTGGAGGCGATACAGCGTGATGGCTTGGCGCTTGCCGGTTGGGTGGCTAACTCGATTGATCCCGATATGAGCTGCCCGGATGAGAACTTAGCTACACTGCAGCGCATGATCCCTGCGCCTTGTTTGGGGGTGGTGCCGTGGCTTGAAGCGCTTACCATCGAACAGGTTGCTGAGCACCTATCGTTAGCTCCGTTGATCAACGATCACTGAAGAAATTTTAGTGGCTAAAAATTGAACAGCAATCTTTCTCTGGTCTATACTTGGAGTACGGAAATCTATCAACTAAGGCTCTAGGTGAAACCATGAATATTACAGGTGCGTTGTACTCAGGTGCTTACAGCACCAACCGTGTCGCAGATAACACACCCAAAGTGGCGGGCGACAATAACGGTACAGGTAAACCGGAAGTAGCAGAGATCGCTTCGGGTCGGCCTATCGATAATGCGGTCCAACAAACAACTGTGGACCCAAATGCGCAAGCGCCAACAACGAAGGTTGTCTCGGATGCCAGCGAAGTGCTTGGCACCAATATCGACGTGCGGGCGTAAGCGCGTAACCTTCCCCACCGTTTAGTGGCCGAGCTATGATCAATCAGCTCTCATCACAGCTTCCCCGCTCTGCAGGGCAAGAGTTAGGACTGACTAGCTCGGGGAGCGCTCGTCCTGACAGCGAGCGTGCGACAACTGCAACCACCTCGGTAGCGTCTACGAACGCGCCAGTTGGGCAAGAGCGCAGCGGTGATGTCACAACAGCCGACCAGAGAGTAGCGGGTAGCGAAGCTACCACGAATCTAGCTTCTGAGCGTGCTCAAGAGCAGGCTGAGCTTGTCCAAGTACGAGAGCTCGCCCAGCGCGACCGTGAGGTAAAAGCCCACGAAAGAGCGCACGCTGCGATTGGTGGCGAACATACCTCTGCGCCCAGTTACACCTATCAAAAAGGCCCCGATGGGCGTTTATATGCGGTCGATGGTGAGGTCCGAATTGATACATCGCCGGTCGCAAATGATCCCCAAGCCACGTTGGAAAAAGCAGAAACGATCATGCGAGCGGCGCTATCAGTGTCGGAACCATCCGATGCTGACCGGCGGGTAGCTGCTGAAGCTAGATCTATGGCTGCCGAGGCGCGAGCCGAGATCGCTAAAGCGAACCAAGAGGCGGAGCTTGCGCGTGCAGAAGAGGCGACCCAAGCGCGTGAGGATGAGCAAAGCTCCACCGACCAAACGGAGCAAGCGAAAGAGAATACTCAGCAGTCAGATCAGCTGCGTCAAGAGAATAAGCGCCGTACTCAGGAGTCCCTTGAGGCGTTTAATGAGCGTTTAAACGCGATCAACGAGACGATGCGCCAAGTCAATCAGCGCCTTATTGATGCGGGCGTTGCCGAAAAGTTGTTCCCTGAAGGGTCGGTTATCGATAGGAATGTATAGCGCTTGAGCAAGCGCGCCGATATTGATTCGGTGTTTGCTTGAAACGCTTTTTAAACGCCTTACCAAAATGGCTTTGATCAGAGAAGCCAAACCCTGCTGCCAAATCACTCAATGACACATCTTCTTGGCGTATTGCCTGATATGCCGCCTGCAAACGCCGCTCGGTAATGTAGTGGTGGGGCGTCTGTGCAAAGCTTTGTTTGAACATGCGTGCGAAATGATAAGGGCTCAGCTGCACTTGCGCCGCAAGCTGCTCGATGGTTAGCGCACTGCCTAAATTCGCTTCGATATAATCGATTAAAAACCGCTGGGTTGCGGGAGCCAAACCACCCTTTACAGCAGGGAGCTTTTTAGCACCTCCATATTCACTGAGTAGGTGCAAAATGAGCATGTTCCCTGCTTGTGAGAGGGCTGTTTGTTGGCTCTGTTCGTGCCAAGGGATATTGAGAAGTATCTGCTGGCAAAAGGTCATGATCCAGCTGTTATCAACCCATGTCAGATCGGGTAAGCCGCCGCTAAAGCTGCTGTCGTGAACTTGCTCGGCCAGCTCGTCGATTTTGGCATCGTTGAAGTAGAGGTGGACAAAGCTCAGATGGCCCTCTATCTCCCAATCAGATTGATGATCGGCAGGCATCAAGCAGATCTTGCCGGGTGCTCCACCGGTTAAGCGTTGCCGCCCTGAGCGGCGTACAGTATCGAAGCCTCCTTCGATATAGCAACTCAAGGTGTGGTGGCCGGGCGCCTGATAGCTGGTGTGGTCATGGTGGTTACTCCAGATCGCCAAGCCATAGTTATCCCCCAGCTGCTGATGCTTGTGCAACTGGGCATTGGATTCCGCTAAGCGTTTGTAGACTAGGAGCTGATCGATACCGTTCATGGTTGTGTTCTGTACGTGACTCCGTCTCATAATATGAAAGTTGTCGCTAAAAAACTCTATCAAGTGACAAAAAAGCGCAAGTTTTTACCAAAGCCGCATCTTTTTGCCAGCTCTGTGTTATCCGCATTGGAATAATAGCTGCATTGGCAAAATGCGAGGTTGTTATGGTCAATGTGCTGTTGTATGTCGTTGTTGTGTTGGTTTGGGGCTCTACGTGGCTAGCGATAAAGCTGCAAGTAGGGGATGTGCCGGTGGAGTTATCGATACTTTATCGCTTCGTGCTGGCGGGCATGATTATGTTCGCGATGTTGCTCATCAGTCGCCGATTGCAGGTGCTGACGAGGCGCCAACATGTACTTTGCTTTGTGCAAGGAAGTTGTTTGTTCTGCTTCAACTTCTATGCGTTTTACACCGCAACCGGTTTTGTGACGAGCGGCTTGGTGTCGGTGATCTTCTCGTTGGCAACGGTCTTTAACGCATTTAATAGCTGGTTATGGTTTAAACAGCGGCCATCGGCGGTGGTCTTGCTCGGTGCTGTGATCGGTGCTTTAGGTGTGGCGCTGCTGTTTCTGCCCGAAATATCCACAGGCGGCAGTATGATGCTGGTTGGTGTGGCGTGGTGTTTGCTGGGTGTCGCGTTTTTTTCTTGTGGCAATATGCTATCCAAGATGTTGCAAGCGCAGCAGATACGCCCGGCTTCGTCTAATGCATGGGCGATGTTTTATGGTGTTTTATTGTTGCTGATGCTGGTTGAATTCAATGATGTCACCTATCAGTTGACCGATGACTGGATATATTGGGCTGCCTTACTATATCTGGCTGTTCCGGGAACCGTTATCGGATTTACCGTGTATTTAATGCTGGTGGGCCGCATAGGCTCTGAGAAAGCAGCCTATGCAACAGTGCTATTCCCCGTGGTGGCGCTGTCGCTTTCAACCTTTTATGAGGGATACCAGTGGTCGCTTGAGGCGTTTGCCGGGTTGGGTTTGGTGCTGTTAGGTAATGCTGTGATCTTTACGCCGCCAGCGGTATGGCATTCACTTAGCCGCTGGCAGTTAAGGCGCGTCTAAGCGCTCAGGAATGTTTGCACTATCTTGCTGAAAAGTGCCGGCTTCTCGGCATGAGGCCAGTGGCCTGCGCCTTGGATTAGTTTATAGGTGGCCTGTGGAAATAGGCTCAGAATGGTGTCGCGGTGCTCCGGCAGCAAATAGTTGGAGTTAGCACCTTTGATAAAGAGCGTGGGTTGGTCAAAAGGGGTGCCTGTAGGCGCTTGGCTAATGTGCTGATATTGGTGCTCGAGTGCATCAAGGTTCATGCGCCAAGCAAAGCGCTTTTCCGCATTGCGGTAGAGGTTCTTCAATAAAAATGCGCGCACACTGAGCTCAGGGACGTATGCCTGCAGCTGCTGATCAGCGCTACCACGCGAGGTGAGCTGTTTGGTATCAACGGCGCGAAGCCCTTTGAAAACATCCACATGGTGATGCTCGTATTCAACGGGTGCAATATCCACAACGATTAAGCGTTTTACACGCTCTGGGCAATTAAGTACCAACTGCATCGCTGCTTTACCGCCCATTGAATGGCCCATTAAATTGACCGTATCGAGCCCTAAGTGGTCGAGCAGTTCGATCACATCATCAGCCATCAAGGGGTAGGTCATCTCGCTATCGTGAGGACTACGACCATGATTACGCATATCAACCGCGATCACGGTGAATTGCTCAGCTAGCGTTTTGATTTGTGCGCCCCAGTTTTCGAGCGTACCGAAAAGCCCGTGCAGAATAACGAGCGGCTCACCTTGGCCTTGGATGGAGTAGTGCAGTTGCATAGTGTGGATCTGTTGGCTCAAAAGAAAGAAACGGCCTGCCAGTTGAAACTCTGCAGGCCGCTGCGTTTTATACGATGTCGAGCAGCTCTACATCAAACACCAGTGTGGCATACGGAGGAATTCCGCCTGGTGAGCCTTGTGCACCGTACGCCAGCTGGTACGGAATCGTTAGGCGCCATTTTGCACCTGGGTTCATCAGTTGCAGGGCCTCTGTCCAGCCTGCAATAACGCCACCGACTGGGAACTCAGCCGGTTCGCCGCGGTTGTAAGAGCTATCGAAGACATTACCGTCTGTGAATGTGCCATGGTAGTGAACACGAACGGTTGAGTCAGCGCTTGGTTTTGCAGCACTGCTATCACCCGCTTCCACAACTTCGTATTGTAGTCCTGAATCCAAAACCACAACGCCATCTTTTTTCGCGTTTTCAGCAAGGTAAGCTTCACCCGCTGCTGCAGCTTCTTTTGCTGCGGCTTCGCGTGCCTCTTGGATGCGGCGGTTGATTTCGTTAAATGCTGTTTGGATATCAGCTACCGGTACCGCTAACTCTTTGCCTTCGTAAGAGTCTTTTAGGCCCTGAGCAACAGCATCAAGGTCGATACCCTCAAAACCGTTTTGTGCCAATTGGTCGCCCATTTGACGGCCAATACCGTAACTTGCGTGCTGTTCTAGCGTTGTGTACTTCTGTTCAGACATGTCTTTCACCTTGTAAATTGAGCCGCAAGGCTAGCATATTTTCCCTGTAGATGCGCGGTGTACGCTAGTTCTCGACCGACTCGACACGGGCCGTTACAGTCCCTCGGTTTAGCGTTGCGCTGATCTGATCGCCGCTGTGTAATTGGGCAGCGTCTGTGACCACTTCTCCTTGTGCGTTTTTGACAATAGCGTAGCCCCGTTCGAGTGTTGCGAGTGGGCTGATGCTGTTCAGGCGTGCCGCCAGGTTGGCGAGCTGGTAGTGGTGCTGCTCTTGTTTCGCTCGCATGCCGCGCTGTAGCCGTTGATCCAATGCGGTGAGCTGGGCTTGGGCCATGGTTAGCCTAGCTTTAGGCGTGATTAAGCGCCCTTGTGTTCTATCTACACGGCTGCGCGCCGCGAGTAAACGGTGCTCCATACTACGTTTTAAGCGCGATTCTAAGCTGGTGAGATGTCGGCGTTGCTCCCGCAGGCGCTCGCCTGGATGGCGCAGCCGTCGTTTTAACTGCAAGATCCGCTCGCGCTGCTGCTGTAACTGCTGGCGCAGGAGACGTTTCAATGCCATCTCATGGCGGTCAAGCTGCATTCGTAACGCGTCTTGATCGGGGCTGATCAGCTCAGCTGCTGCTGAAGGTGTGGGTGCGCGCACGTCTGCAACCCAGTCAGAGATGGAGAAGTCCACCTCGTGCCCCACAGCGCTAATGATAGGGAGTTGGCAGTTAAAAATATCGCGTGCCAGTGCTTCATCATTGAATGCCCACAGATCTTCCAGTGAGCCGCCGCCGCGCCCGATAATCAACAAGTCTGCCACAGCGTGCTGCTGCGCTTGGCGCAATGCTCTGCGCAGTTGTGCCGGAGCATCTTCTCCTTGTACTGCTGCGGGGTAGATTGTGACAGGCAGCCCCGGATAACGGCGCTTTAGCACCGAGAGAATATCGTGAATGGCTGCGCCGCTGGGTGATGTAATGACACCAAGATGTGCAGGCAGCGTGGGTATAGCCTGTTTGTGATGCGCATCGAATAAGCCTTCCTGAGAAAGTTGCGCTTTTAATCGCTCGAAGGCTTGTTGCAGTTGGCCAACGCCATCTTTTTCGAGCATGCGCCCGATGAGCTGGAAGTCCCCGCGTCCTTCATAGAGGCTGACGTTGGCACTTAACACCACTTGGTCTCCCTCTTTGGGGGTGAAGCCGACCCGCTGATTGGCGTTGCGGAACATAGCACAGCGTACTTGGGCTTTGTGGTCTTTTAGCGTGAAGTACCAGTGGCCTGAGCTTGGTCGCGCGAAATTCGATATCTCGCCGCTAACACGAATTTCGATAAAGGATGCTTCGAGTAAATTTTTGACCTGACGGTTAAGTTCACTCACCGAGAGCGCATGGTGTTTGGAAACTGATAAATTTTGCATAACCGCCATACTATCTAAACTCGATTCGGATGGGCAGTAGCTATAGAAAATAGGGGGCTTTGCGGCGTAAACGCATTGTTAGACTAAAGCGTCATCTGTATAATGGGGTGTTTAATTTTTCCACCAATCACGGGCTATTAAACAATGTTGCGAATCGCTGAAGAAGCATTGACTTTCGACGACGTGTTGCTGGTTCCAGGCTATTCAGAAGTGCTTCCAAAAGAGGTGTCTCTGCAGACCCGCCTGACGAAAGGCATCCAACTTAACATCCCTCTCGTGTCTGCCGCAATGGACACCGTTACCGAGTCGCGCCTTGCTATCGCGATGGCTCAGGAAGGTGGCATCGGTATCGTACACAAAAACCTGACGGTCGAAGAGCAAGCTGAAGAGGTTCGTAAAGTTAAAAAATACGAAGCTGGCGTTGTGAGCGATCCTATCACCTGTTCTTCAGATATGACGGTGGGTGAGCTTCGTGCAATGGCTGCACAGCTAGGCTTCTCGGGCTTCCCGGTTATCGATAACGGCGAGTTGGTCGGTATTGTCACTAGCCGTGATATGCGTTTTGAAAACTACCTAGATGCGTCTGTTGAATCGATCATGACGCCGAAAGAGCGCCTCGTTACGGTGGAAGAGGGCGTAGATAAAGACAAGGTACGTAACCTGCTACGCAAGCACCGCATTGAAAAGATCTTAGTGGTGGATGCTGACTTCAAATTGAAGGGCATGATGACCGTAAAAGATATGTACAAGGCGGAAGCATTCCCTAACGCGGCTAAAGACTCTCAAGGTCGCTTGATTGTTGGTGCGGCGGTAGGTACCGGCCCAGAGACACCAGAGCGCGTTAAAGCGCTGGTTGAAGCGGGTGTTGATGTCATTATCGTTGATACCGCTCACGGCCATTCTAAAGGTGTTATCGATCGCGTTGCATGGGTTAAGCAAAACTTCCCTGAGGTGCAGGTCATTGGCGGTAATATCGCAACAGCAGAAGCGGCTATCGCGCTAGCTGATGCAGGCGCTGATGGTGTTAAGGTAGGTATTGGCCCAGGTTCAATCTGCACAACGCGTATCGTTTCTGGTATCGGCGTACCGCAGATCTCGGCAGTGGCAAATGTCGCGGCTGCACTGAAAGACCGTGGTGTTCCTTTGATTGCTGATGGCGGTATCCGCTTCTCTGGCGATATTGCTAAAGCGATTGTCGCAGGTGCATCTGCCGTTATGGTGGGTTCAATGCTGGCAGGTACAGATGAAGCACCGGGGGAGGTTGAGCTGTTCCAAGGCCGAGCTTACAAGTCATACCGCGGTATGGGCTCGATTGGTGCAATGGCGCAAAGCTCTGGTTCATCAGATCGTTATTTCCAAGACGCAACAGCGGGTGCTGAGAAGCTCGTACCGGAAGGTATTGAAGGCCGTGTTGCATGTAAAGGCCCGATGGTTGGTGTTGTTCATCAGCTGATGGGTGGTGTACGTGCCTCTATGGGTTATACGGGTAGCGCAGATATTGAAACAATGCGCACTAAGCCTGAGTTCGTACGTATCACCAATGCCGGCATGAGTGAAAGCCATGTCCACGATGTGAGCATTACGAAAGAAGCGCCGAACTATCGTGTAGGCTAATTTGATTAACTCTGGAAAGAGGGGTGGATGTTGTTCCACCCCCTTTTTTTTTTGCGGCGACACTAAGGTCGCAAGAGTAAAGAGACCAAAAGGTTATGACCAAAGATATCCACGCTCAACGAATCCTGATTCTCGACTTCGGTTCCCAGTACACGCAGCTTATTGCGCGTCGTGTTCGTGAAATCGGTGTTTACTGTGAAATCCATGCTTGGGATATGGAAGAAGCAGACATTCGTGAATTCAACCCTAAAGGAATCATCCTAGCTGGTGGTCCTGAATCAGTTACTGAAGGCGACTCGCCACGTGCGCCAGAAGTCGTGTTTGATATGGGTGTGCCGGTTCTCGGCATTTGCTACGGCATGCAAACCATGGCTGCACAGATGGGTGGCAAGGTTGAAACATCCGAGAAGCGCGAATTTGGTTACGCCAAAGTACGTTTGGCAAGTAGCCCAAGCCGTTTGCTAGAAGGTATCGAAGATCACATCGCTAACAATGGCGCATTGTTACTTGATGTTTGGATGAGCCATGGCGATAAGGTCACTGAACTGCCTGAGGGCTTCAGTATCATCGCATCGACCGAGTCTGCACCTATCGCAGCCATGTGTAATCCAGAGAAACACTTCTACGGCATTCAGTTCCATGCAGAAGTGACCCACACTAAACAGGGTGGTCGAATCCTAGAGCGCTTTGTGTTGGAGATCTGCCAAACAGAAGCGTTATGGAACCCTGCGAACATCATTGCTGATCAGGTCGAAAAAGTCCGCGCTCAGGTGGGTAACCAGAAAGTTCTGTTGGGCCTGTCCGGTGGCGTTGATTCATCTGTTGTGGCGGCTTTGCTGCATAAAGCGATTGGTGATCAGCTAACCTGTGTCTTTGTTGATAATGGCTTATTGCGTAAAAACGAAGGCGATCAGGTAATGGACATGTTCGCTAAGAACATGGGTGTACGTGTGATCCGCGCGGATGCTGAAGATCTGTTCCTAGGCCGTCTGGCAGGTGAAAACGATCCTGAGACCAAGCGTAAGATTATCGGTAATACATTCATCGAAGTGTTCGATGATGAAGCTGCGAAGCTGAAAGATGTGCCGTTTTTGGCGCAGGGTACTATCTACCCAGATGTCATCGAGTCTGCGGCCGCTAAAACTGGCAAAGCGCACGTTATCAAGTCGCACCACAATGTGGGTGGCCTGCCAGAAGATATGAAGATGGATCTGGTGGAGCCGCTGCGCGAACTCTTCAAAGATGAAGTGCGTAAGATCGGCCTAGAGCTAGGCTTGCCGTACGATATGGTTTACCGCCACCCATTCCCAGGACCAGGCTTGGGCGTTCGTATTCTTGGTGAAGTGAAAAAAGAGTATGCGGATATTTTGCGTGAAGCGGATGCTATCTTCCTAGAAGAGCTACACAACGCAGACTGGTATCACAAAACTAGCCAATCTTTCGCTGTGTTCCTGCCGGTTAAGTCGGTAGGTGTTGTTGGTGATGGCCGCCGTTATGAGTATGTTATCGCGCTGCGTGCAGTTGAGACTATCGACTTTATGACAGCTCGTTGGGCTCACTTGCCCTATGAGCTGCTGGAGACAGTATCTAGCCGTATCATCAATGAGATTCCGCACGTGTCACGTGTGACATACGATGTGAGCTCTAAGCCACCGGCAACGATTGAGTGGGAATAATCACCCCTTAATTTGTGAATAAAGTATCCAAGCCCGCTCCTGTAGCGGGCTTTTTTGTGTCCTGAATTTATAAATGGTGTTGCACCAGAGCAAAAAGTGCACGCTTATCGAGTTCCGTTCTAACGCTAGTCGAGATCTATTGGTTTCAGATCTATAAATATGAAATGTTATAATATAACATTAAAGTGTTTTTATGCCTTGTCTCAGTTTGCTTTTCATTGAGTGATCGTTGCTGCTCCGACATGGCAAGCTGTTTTAACTGCGTGGAGGTTCTCAAGGCAATGCCAGCAACATTAATTAAAAATGCCCGTGTGGTGAACGAAGGTGATGTACTAGAGCGAGATGTACGGATTGTTGGTCAGCGCATCGAGCAGGTGGCAGCATCAATTACCGCTCGATCCGATGATGACGTGGTGGAAGCGGGTGGGGCTTTTCTGCTGCCAGGTATGATTGATGATCAGGTGCACTTCCGAGAGCCCGGCTTAACGCACAAAGGATCAATTGCGAGTGAATCGCGCGCCGCTGTTGCCGGAGGAATCACCAGCTATATGGAGATGCCCAATGTAAACCCGTCGACAACAACGGTGGACGCATTGGAGCATAAATATGGCATCGCCAAGCGTCACTCGGTAGCAAACTATGCTTTCTATCTTGGTGCAACCGAAGATAACCTTGAAGAGATTAAACGCCTTGATCCGCGGCGTTGCTGCGGTGTGAAAGTCTTTATGGGAGCGTCAACCGGCAGTTTGTTGGTGGAGCAGCCGCAAGCGCTCGAAGCGATCTTTCGTGACTCGCCTGTCTTGATCGTTACCCACTGTGAGAGTGGCCCGGTGATCAGCCAAAATCGTACTCAGCTTTTACGTAATAAGCCCGAGCTAACCATCCATGATCACCCTGTTCTCCGAGATGCTGAGGCCTGTTTTGCATCCTCCTCTTATGCGGTGTCACTGGCGAAACAGTACGCTAGCCAACTGCATGTTTTGCATATCACCACGGCCAAAGAGCTAGCGCTGTTTGCCGCTGGCCCTGTTGCTGGCAAGCAGATTACCGCCGAAGCGTGTGTTCACCACCTTTGGTTTTGCGATGAGGACTACAGGGCTCTGGGTAACTTGATTAAATGTAACCCAGCGATCAAAACCGCATCTGATCGCGAAGCGCTGATCAAAGCACTGCATAGCGGCCAGATCGACATTATTGCTACCGACCATGCTCCACATACCTTGGCAGAGAAGCAGGTTGCTTATGATCAAGCGCCAGCGGGTTTGCCGCTGGTTCAGCACGCATTGCCGAGCTTGCTTGATCAGGTTGCTAAAGGGCGTTTATCAATCACTCAGGTGGTTGAAAAAGTCTCCCACAATCCAGCTATTCGCTACGGTGTTGACGAACGTGGCTATATCCGTGAAGGCTATTTTGCGGATCTTGTATTGGCAGATTTTAGCGAGCGTACTCCGGTAACCGATGCCAACAGCCTCTATCACTGTGGTTGGTCACCTTTTGCGGGCGTGGAGTTTGCTGCGCGTATCAAGCGCACTTGGGTTAATGGGGTGCAGGCTTATCGTGATACGGAAGGTGCCGTTCAACAGAACCTTGGGCAGGCACTGAGTTTTTCGCGCTAGCTCACCTGAGCTGCGCCATATAATGACAATGATAATGAGAGTTCTATGCTAAGAAAAAATCCAAGTGGCGATATGCCGCGCGTGTCTGAAACGGCATTTATTGATCCAACCGCCATCATCTGTGGCAAAGTTATCATCGAAGATAATGTGTTCATTGGGCCTTATGCGGTGATCCGTGCTGATGAGGTTAATGAGCAAGGTGAGATGGAGGCGATCCATATCAAGCGCGATACCAACATCCAAGACGGCGTGGTGATTCACTCCAAAGCGGGTGCTGCTGTCACGATTGGTGAACGTTCATAGATCGCACATCGCTCCATCATCCATGGCCCTTGTGAGGTCTGCCATGATGTTTTTATCGGCTTTAACTCCGTGGTGTTCAACGCGGTTATTGGCGAAGGGTGTGTCATTCGTCACAATAGTGTGGTCGATGGATTAGATCTGCCTGAGCGTTTCCACGTGCCTCCGATGACCAATATTGGGGCAGGGTTTGATTTGGCATCTATCTCGAAAGTGCCACCCGAGTTTTCTGCTTTTTCAGAATCGGTGGTTTCTGCCAACCATACACTGGTACAAGGGTACCGGAGAATCGCCAATGAGCTCTAAAGGCCAATCTGTTGCTCAGGTGCCAACGAATATCATCACGGGTTTTCTCGGGGTGGGTAAAACATCCGCTATTTTGCATCTACTCAAAAGCAAGCCCAGCGATCAGCGCTGGGCAGTGCTGGTCAACGAGTTTGGTGAGATTGGCGTAGATGGCAGCCTGCTCGATGGTCAGGGCGCTGACTCAGAGCAGGTTTTCATCCGCGAAGTACCGGGAGGGTGCATGTGCTGTGCGGCGGGTTTGCCAATGCAGATTGCACTCAACCAGCTACTCGCCAAAGCGAAGCCCGACCGCTTGTTGATTGAGCCAACTGGGCTTGGTCATCCGAAAGAGGTGCTGGCGGTGCTGAACTCTGAGTACTATCAAGAGGTGTTATCGCTGCAAAAAACCATCACGCTGGTGGATGCCCGTAACCTCGCTGATCGACGCTACACAGAGCACGATACCTTTAATCAACAGATTGCGATCGCTGATCGGGTGGTGGGAAATAAGCAGGATCTATACGCTGTGGGCGACCAGGCGCGGTTGATCGATTATATCGAAACCCATGGTCGAGCAGAGGCTGAGGTAACGTTTACGCAGTTTGGTGAGCTATCACTTGATCTACTCGTAGGCGCTACGCAGTACTCTACTAAGGAGCATGTGCATCACCATGGACACAGTAAGCCGGTTGCTTCTGAACTGCCTCTACCAGACTCTGGTGTGCTGAGCGCACGCAATGAGGGCGAAGGCTTTACCAGCATGGGCTGGCGCTTTTCGCCTGAAAAAACGTTTGATCGTCGCCAACTTGTCGCTTTACTGAAGGGCTTGAGCGTGGAGCGCATGAAAGCGGTCTTTATCACCACAGAGGGTGTCTTTGGCTACAACATGACAGCCGATGGACTGATGGAAGTTGTACTTGATGATTGCTTAGAGAGCCGCATCGAGCTGATTGCCGATAGACTCGATGAGAGCTTCGAAATGCAGTTGATGGATTGCCTTGAGGAGACGCCCTGAACATGGGGGTTCTGGTCGTGTAGTCTGGGCATTTATCAGAGCGCGAGATACACTTAGCAGCGCAAAATCGGTGTTAATTTGTAGGTTAAGGCGTGGCGGAAGATCAAGATCAGCAAAGCGAAGATGAAAAGTGGATGCGTTTAGCTTTGCAGCTGGCAGATAAGGCGGCGGCCATAGGTGAGGTACCTGTGGGGGCGGTTGTCGTTTTGGATGGAGAGGTGATTGGCCAAGGTTGGAATCAACCGATAAGCCGTCGCGACCCGACTGCCCACGCGGAGATTATCGCGTTGCGAGACGCTGCTCAGCGTATTGAAAATTACCGCTTAGTCGATGCTGATCTTTATGTGACGCTAGAGCCTTGCAGCATGTGTGCCGGAGCTTCTGTACACAGCCGCATACGGCGCTTGGTTTACGGTGCGACAGAGCCTAAAGCTGGGGTAATTGAGAGCCAGCAACAGTTCTTAGAAGAGGGTTGGCTTAACCACCGGGTTGAGCCAACCGGTGGTGTGCTCGCCGAAATTTGCAGTGACAAGTTGAGCGCGTTTTTTAAAGCACGCCGCGCAGCCCAGAAAGCGGCTAAGGCGCAGCGTAAGTTGGAAGCATCACAAAGCGGAGGGGATATCGTCTAGCTCGAGCAGTGTTGCGGGCTCTAGCTCATCCTCTTGTTCCGCTTTTGCAGCCTCCTCTCTTGCTCGGCGGATCGCTGCGATCTGCTTCTCCCACTTCAATAGCTCTATATATTTCTGGATATTGCTGACGTACTGTACCGGCTCTTGGCCACGGGCATAGCCGTGCTTAACGGTTTTAAAGTAGCGCGCCTTCGAGAGCAGCGGCAGAAATTGGCGCACATCTTTCCAGCTATCTGGGTTTTTGTCAGCACGTTGAGCTAAAACACGCGCATCTTCAAGATGACCAAAGCCCACATTGTATCCCGCTAAGGCAAACCACGTGCGATCAGGTTCTGGGATTCGCTCGGGGATCTTCGCTTTCACAATTGTCAGGTACTTCGCACCGCCCATGATGCTTTGGATCGGGTCAGTACGATCAGTGACGCCCACCTCTTTTGCCGCAGCACGGGTCAACATCATGATCCCTTTTACTCCAGTGGGTGAAACCGCATCCGCTTTCCAGTGGGACTCTTGATATGCCACGGAGGCAAGCAGTTGCCAATCGATATCAGTTTCTTGCTCTGCCATATAAAAGTACTGCTCAAGCTTGGGTAAGCGTGTTTCCATATCGCGGCGAAACGTGACCGTATCGAAGTAGTTGAGGGGGTTACGGCGCTCAAAGTACTTCTTTTTGAGCTGTGTAATGAGCGTTTTGGTTTCTGGCAGTTGCAAAAACTTATTCACAGCCCGACGGATGGAGCCATCTTGATTTGGCGATAATACCCAAGCCATAGGTTGTGCTTGGCCGATCGTGAACGCTTTTTTCAGGCCCGGATAAAATGAGCTTTGGGATTCAAAAATCGTGGAGTCGACAATGGCGTAGTCGACGTTTTTATTGAAGACCTGATCGAGAATATCGGTACTGGTAAGCTCGTCGGTCTCGTGCCAAGCCAGTTCAGGGTAATCGCTCTCTTTTAGGGCGTGTAGTTGCTCTGACTGAATCGAATCGGCCAATATCAATAGCTCTTTGCCCACTAAATCAGCGGTGGTCTTAGGTGCTTTCTTGCCGCGGGTTTCCCGATAGATCACTGTTGATGTACTCATTGAGTAGGGTACAGAGAACTGATAAAGGTCACTGCGTGTCTCGGAAATATTGATACCTGCTGCGGCAAGGTGCGCATCACGAAGTTTGACCGCCTCAAATAAGCCTGTGATGGTATCTGGAACCAGTAGCTCTAGCTCTACGTCGATATGCTCAGCAAAGGCCTGCGCCAGTTCATACTCGAACCCGGCGGGTTGTCCTTTGTCGATAAAGTAGGAGCTTGGCGTATTTCGTGTGGCAACCCGCAGCTGGCCATTCTTTTGAATCGCTTCAAGCTGAGTCATGGAGTTAAAGGAGACGAGCGCAGGCAAAGCTAACACCACCATAAAGGTGAGTAGGTGTAGAACGTCTGTTTTTCGGCGAAGGTCAAATAACATAAGGCGGTTTCTGGTACTTATATGCCAGTTTCAGGTAAACTAGCGGCTTAATTTTCCAGTCTGTTTTGGCTCATTTAAGAGGCTTGATATCAACATGCTAGTAATGCGTGGAGCACCCGCTCTTTCTGCCTTCCGACACGATAAACTGTTAGCTGCTTTACAAAGCGAAATCCCTGAGATTACATCAGTTTATGGTGAATTCTACCACTTCGCCGACCTCAACGAGGCATTAACCGAGGCGGAGCACAACGTGCTATCCACCATTTTGGTTTACGGGCCAAAAGCAGAAGTCCAAGACCCTACCGGCTTGTTACAGCTGGTGGTTCCTCGTCCTGGCACCATCTCACCTTGGTCAAGCAAGGCTACCGATATTGCCAGAAATTGCGGCTTGAGCAAAATCAATCGTCTGGAACGCGGCATCGCGTATTACGTGGACGCTAGTGTAGAGTTGACGGGTGAACAGCAGGTGAAAGCTGCTCACATCTTGCATGACCGCATGGTTGAAGCGGTGCTGCCAGAGATCGGAGCTGCCGAGCAGCTGTTCCGCGAAGATGCCCCAGCGCCAATGACCTCTGTGGATATCCTAGCCGGTGGCCGCAGCGCACTTGAAGCCGCTAACACTGAGCTTGGTCTTGCCCTAGCGGAAGATGAGATCGACTATCTGGTTGACGCGTTCCAAGGCTTGGGCCGCAACCCGAACGATGTCGAGCTAATGATGTTTGCACAGGCAAACTCTGAGCACTGCCGCCATAAAATCTTCAATGCCTCTTGGGATATCGACGGCGAAGCGCAGGCTAAATCTCTGTTTGCGATGATTCGCAATACCAACGAGGTGGGCGGCGAGAACATTCTTTCAGCGTACTCCGATAACGCCGCAGTGATGAACGGCACGACAGCAGGCCGCTTCTTCCCGAAACCAGACAGCAAAGAGTACAGCTACAATCAGGAAGAGATTGCCATCCTGATGAAGGTTGAAACTCACAACCACCCTACAGCGATTGCACCACATCCGGGTGCCGCGACAGGGTCTGGTGGTGAGATCCGTGATGAGGGCGCAACAGGTAAAGGCTCGAAACCAAAAGCGGGTTTAACAGGCTTTACCGTCTCTGATCTAAATATCCCGGGCTTCGAACAGCCGTGGGAGAGCCAATACGGCAAGCCATCACGTATCGTGAGTGCTCTTGATATTATGCTTGAAGGCCCGATCGGTGGCGCGGCATTTAACAATGAGTTTGGCCGTCCGGCCCTTAACGGCTACTTCCGTACGTTTGAGCAGCAAGTTAATGGCGCTGCGGGCGAAGAGGTGCGTGGTTATCACAAGCCGATTATGATCGCCGGTGGTTTCGGTAATATTCGTACCGAGCATGTCGATAAAGGCGAAATTGCCGTGGGTGCCAAGCTGATCTGCTTAGGTGGACCTGCGATGCAGATCGGCCTAGGTGGCGGTGCTGCCTCCTCAATGTCTTCTGGTTCTTCATCTGAAGATCTGGATTTCGCATCCGTGCAGCGTGATAACCCTGAGCTTGAGCGTCGTTGTCAGGAAGTGATCGATCAGTGCTGGCAGCTAGGTGATGAAAACCCTATCGCGTTTATCCACGATGTGGGCGCGGGTGGTTTATCGAATGCTTTCCCTGAGTTGGTGAAAGATGGCGGCCGTGGCGGCAACTTTGAGCTGCGTAATGTCAACAATGATGAACCGGGTATGAGCCCGCTGGCGATCTGGTGTAACGAAGCGCAAGAGCGCTACGTGTTAGCCGTTGAGCCGCAAGATCTAGCGCGCTTTGAAGCCATTTGTGCACGTGAGCGTTGCCCTTACGCGGTTGTAGGTGAAGCTACACAAGAGAAGCACCTCACGCTGAGCGACAACCATTTCGAGAACAACCCCGTTGATCTGCCGATGAGCGTGCTGTTTGGTAAGCCACCAAAAATGCATCGCTCGGTTGAGCGTAAGGCTTATGAAGTAGCTGCATTTGACGCGACCCAGATCGATCTAAAAGATGCCGCTGAGCGCGTTATGAAACTGCCAGCGGTGGCGTCTAAATCGTTCTTGATCACCATTGGCGACCGTTCCA
Source organism: Neptunomonas marina (assembly GCF_004005935.1). Classification (GTDB taxonomy): domain Bacteria; phylum Pseudomonadota; class Gammaproteobacteria; order Pseudomonadales; family Balneatricaceae; genus Neptunomonas; species Neptunomonas marina. The sequence goes on from NZ_SACQ01000005.1 coordinate 239,354, forward strand.
TCACCGGTATGGTAGCTCGCGACCAGATGGTTGGACCGTGGCAGGTACCTGTGGCGGATTGCGCAGTAACTACCGCTGCCTTCGATACTAATGCAGGTGAAGCGATGGCGATGGGTGAGCGTACACCGCTGGCGCTGGTTGATTCACCAGCCTCTGGCCGTATGGCCATCGCTGAAACGGTGACAAACCTAGCTGGCACGCGCATCAACGATATTATCGACATCAAATTGTCAGCCAACTGGATGTGTGCAGCAGGGCACCCGGGCGAAGATGAAAAACTCTACGACACGGTGAAAGCGGTGGGTATGGAGTTTTGTCCGCAACTGGGTATTACGATTCCAGTGGGTAAAGACTCGATGTCAATGCGTACGGTATGGAACGATGAGGGCGAGGATAAATCGGTTACAGCACCGATGTCGCTGATCATTACAGGTTTTGCACCGGTTACCGATGTACGTAAAACACTGACGCCTGAGCTAAAAACTGACCAAGGCCAAACTGACCTGCTGTTGTTGGATTTGGGTAATGGCCAAAACCGCTTGGGCTTGTCTGCACTTGCACAGGTTTATAACGAAGTGGGTCAGCAAGTTCCTGATGCTGACCAGCCAGAGCAGTTGGTTGCATTCTTCCAAGCGATTCAAGAGCTGAATGAGCAAGGGTTGCTGTTGGCTTACCATGACCGTTCTGACGGTGGTCTGTTTGCAACGGTAGCTGAGATGGCGTTTGCGGGCCACACAGGTATCGATATCAAACTGGATATGCTGGCAGCGGATAAGACTGAGCTTGCTGCGGCGATGTTTGCAGAGGAGCTTGGAGCGGTTGTCCAGATTAAACGTGAGCACTTAGAAACGGTACTTACTGAGCTCAATGCAGCGGGTCTTGGCGATATCGTTAAAGTGATCGGTGCTTTGAACGAAGATGATCAGATCAACTTCCACTTCGATGAAGAGGAAGTATACAGCGAAGCGCGTGTTCAACTGCAACGCTGGTGGGCTGAAACGTCTTACCGTGTTCAAGCGATGCGTGATAACTCCGAATGTGCACAACAGGAGTTTGACCGTTTGTTAGATAAAGCAGATCCAGGCTTGAGTGCAAACTTGAGCTTTGATGTGAACGAAGATGTGGCTGCTCCTTTCATCAACACGGGTGTGCGTCCGACCATCGCTATCGTGCGCGAGCAGGGTGTGAACGGCCATGTTGAAATGGGCGCTGCGTTTGATCGTGCAGGTTTCGCTGCGGTTGACGTTCACATGAGCGATATCTTGGCAGGCCGTGTGACGTTAGATCAGTTCAAAGGCTTAGTAGCCTGTGGTGGCTTCTCGTACGGTGACGTACTTGGCGCCGGTGAAGGTTGGGCGAAGTCTATCCTCTTCAACAGCGTAGCACGTGACCAGTTTGAGGCCTTCTTCAAGCGCGGCGACAGTTTTGCACTGGGTGTTTGTAATGGTTGTCAGATGTTATCGAACCTGCATGAGCTGATCCCGGGCGCCGAAGCATGGCCGCACTTTGTGCGTAACCAGTCTGAGCAGTTTGAAGCGCGTGTTGCGATGGTTGAAGTGCAGCAGAGCAATTCGATCTTCCTATCGGGTATGGCAGGTTCACAAATGCCTATCGCTATTGCTCACGGTGAAGGTCGTGCAGAGTTTAAAGATGAAACGCATCTGGCAAACTTGCAAGGCTCAGGCCAAGTAGCGCTGCGCTATGTGGATAACTATGGTCAAGTCACCGAGACATATCCGGCTAACCCGAATGGCTCGCCGATGGGTATCTCTGGTGTAACCACCAATGATGGTCGCGTGACAATCATGATGCCGCACCCAGAGCGTGTATTCCGTGCAGCGACTAACAGCTGGGCGCCTTCTGAGTGGTCAGAAGATGGTGCTTGGATGCGCATGTTCCGTAACGCTCGCGTCTTTGTTGGTTAAACGTAGACCAACGAAAAACGGCAGCTTCGGCTGCCGTTTTTGTTTGTCTTTAAAAAGATCGATCGTTAGTCTGCGCGTTATGCATACTCATCCATGCACGAGAGCAGAAATAGCTCCTTGAGTAGCTCCTGCTGATTCACATTGCTATCGGAAAAATCACTCGGGCACAGCAGCCCGTCTGCAATCATCTCCTTGACAGTACGCCCCCGCCATTGAATAACGGGAATTTTCCGCTCCTTATGGACGACTTGAAGGTAAGGGTCAGGCCGTTCTAGCCATGCATCAATTTGATAACACATAGTTTCGCTCTCCTTATTGTTAAGGTGAGAGTATCAAATTGAGATTCATTCGTAAATGATAATAATTATCATTTATTATTTTTGTTCGACTCTACCCGCCAAGACCACGAGAATCGCGATAGGCAAACCTAGCAGAGCCACGCCTAGGAAGAAGGGTTGATAGCCAAAGCTATCAACAAACCCGCCAGAGAAACCGCCGATAAATTTCGGAAATAGCAACATAACCGAGCTAAACAGCGCATACTGAGTAGCTGAATATTGAATGTTGGTTAGGCTTGAGAGATACGCTACGAAGGCTGCCGTTGCAATCCCTCCGGCTAAGTTATCCAGCGAGATAACTAAGGTGAGCGCACGGGTGTCAGGGCCTAATGATGCAAGCCAAGCAAATAAGCCGTTTGTGGCCGCTACGAGTAATGCGCCGATAAAGAGCACGCGTATCACGCCCATCCGGTTCACTAGCACGCCACCCAGCGCTGCGCCAATAATCGTCATAATGACGCCGTAGATCTTAATAATCTGCGCGATATCCTGCTTTTGAAATCCCATGTCCACATAGAAGACGTTTGCGATAATCCCCAAGATCACATCTGAGATACGGTAGGTACCGATCAGCGCTAGGATGATGAGTGCTTGTTTCCCATAGCGTTTAATGAAATCGGCAAAAGGGCAGATCACCGCGATATAGGCCCAGCCCACAAAACGAGCAATAGGCACAGGCAGATGAGCATACTGTTGACTGGCAGCCACGATATGTTGGCGCTGGGCTTCTAAACTGCCATCTTTTGTTGGCGCAGGAGGTTCGGCAACAATGAGTGTGGTGATCAAACCAATGGACATCAAAGCCGCCATTGCGAGATAGGCATAGCGCCAAGCGGTTAAGTCATAGCTGCTCGAGTCGACGCTGAACCATGCCGCTAACGCCAGCGCTCCGGCTCCTGCTACGATCATCGCTAGACGATACCCAGCCATATAGGTCGCTGCCATCGCCGCTTGCAAGCGCTCGCCACTGGATTCGATACGGTACGCATCGATCACGATATCTTGTGTCGCTGAGCTAAATGCCACGATAACGGCGAGCAACGCCATCGTTTGCAAGCCGTCGTTGGGATCGGCCATGCCGAGCCCTGCGAGACTGGCAATCAGTGCAACTTGTGAAAATGCTAGCCAACTGCGCCGCCGCCCTAGCAAGGGGGTGAGTATGGGTAATGCCAATTGATCAATGAGCGGTGCCCAGATCCACTTGAAGCCGTACGCTAACCCAACCCAAGAAAAGTAGGTGATCAGGCTGCGTTCCACCCCCGCCTCTCGTAGCCAAAACGAGAGTGTGCCAAATACCAACAAGAGCGGAAGCCCTGAAGAGAAACCAAAAAAGAGCAGAGTGATGGCGCGTGGGTGCAGATAAACTTTAAGAGCATCGATCCAGCTCTCGGGTGTTTGGGTTGTGGTTGGCATAACTCGCCTCTTCCATGGGTAGATCGCTATTCTGTCTGTCTCGCTGGCGGTTGTAAATCTGATCTGTCGTGGTGTTGTTTTTCGTCATGCTCAATGGGCGGCTTTCCGGTATTATTAGCGCCATTCGAAATGACAGGAGCATGGCGTGCATATTCATATCTTGGGTATCTGTGGAACATTTATGGGGTCGCTGGCGATCTTAGCCCGTGAGCTGGGTTATCGTGTGACGGGTTCAGATGCGAACGTATACCCACCCATGAGCACGCAGTTGGAGGCCCATGGTATTGAGCTGTCGGAGGGCTATCTACCGGAGCACTTAGATCCTGAGCCGGATCTGGTTATCGTGGGCAATGCGATGTCCCGTGGTAATCCAGCCGTGGAATATGTGTTAGATAAGGGGATTAGATATATCTCTGGTCCGCAGTGGCTTAACGAACATGTCCTGCAAGAGCGTTGGGTGCTGGCGGTGGCGGGAACGCATGGTAAAACCACCACGGCATCGATGCTCGCATGGGTGCTTGAACATGCGGGTATGGAACCTGGCTATCTGATTGGTGGCGTGCCCCAGAACTTTTCAGTATCGGCGCGTTTGGGAGGCTCGCCCTTCTTTGTTATCGAAGCAGACGAATACGATACGGCCTTTTTCGATAAACGCTCCAAATTTGTTCATTACCTGCCTCGTACCTTTGTTATCAATAACCTTGAGTACGACCATGCGGATATCTTCCCCGATTTGGCCGCGATTCAACGCCAGTTTCATCACGGTATCCGCCTGGTGCCAAGCAATGGCCAAGTCATTGTACCGGCGCATGATAGCGCTGTTGCTGATGTGTTAGAGCAGGGTGTTTGGGCACCTGTCGTAAGGGCATCGTTAGAAGCTGAGCAAGGCGATTGGTATACCGAGTTAAGCCAGCCTGATGGCAGCCGCTTCCGCATCTACCATGACGGTGAACTGCAGGGTGAAGTGAACTGGCCGCTTACCGGCCAACACAACGTGGCGAACGGTTTGATGGCGGTGATCGCTGCTCGTAATGTGGGCGTACAACCCCACCATGCTATCGAGGCGTTGTGTTGTTTCGGTGGCGTAAAGCGGCGCATGGAAAAACTGGCAGATATCAATGGGGTTAATGTGTACGACGACTTTGCGCATCACCCCACGGCGATCGAAACAACTCTGCAAGGTTTGCGTAAGCGCGTGGGCGATGAGCGCATCATTGCGGTGATCGAACCCCGTTCTAACACCATGCGCTTAGGTTCACACCAAGCCAAACTCGCTGCCAGCGCGGCCGATGCTGATACAACGCTGTGGTACCAGCCCGCTGGGCTAGATTGGTCTTTGGAACAGGTGGTTGAAGGTCAAGACAATATGCAGGTTTACAACGATATTGATACGCTAATTGCAAGGATAGCTGAGTTAACAGCTGCGCCATCCCATGTGGTGATTATGAGTAACGGCGGTTTCGGCGGCATCCATTCACGCCTTATTGAGGCCCTAGGAGGTGAGCATGGATAACTATGCTGACCGCGTAACCTTAGCGATTACGGGGGCTTCTGGGGTGCAATATGCCTTGCGCCTCATGCAGTGTTTGGTAGCAGCAAATGTACAGATATTGGTGATGGTATCCCGTGCTGCTCATGTGGTGGCCGCAACAGAAACGGATGTTGAGTTACCTACCCGCAGTGCCGAGTTAGAGCAACACTTGAGCCAGCTTTACGGCGCACAACAGGGGCAAATCCGGGTCTTTGCGAAAGAGCAATGGATGGCGCCGGTGGCCTCTGGCTCTGGTGCGCCAAGCCGTATGGTGGTGTGCCCCTGCAGTACAGGTTCACTGTCAGCGATTGCAACGGGTGCGAGTAACAACCTTATTGAACGGGCGGCCGATGTTGCGTTAAAAGAGCGTCGCCAACTGATTTTAGTACCCCGCGAGGCACCGTACTCTGAAATTCATCTTGAGCATATGCTCAAGCTAACGCGTATGGGCGCCGTGATTTTGCCGGCTAGCCCAGGCTTTTATCATCGCCCCGAATCCGTTGAAGATATGGTCGACTTCATCGTGGCGCGTATCTTATCGCAGCTCGGTATCGACCAAACGTTATTGCCTCCTTGGGGGCAGAACCTTATTGATGACACACAGTCTTAATCATCGCTCTATAGATTAGATTTTAGGATTGCTCCCTTATGGCAAAAATTTTAGCGCTCGATACCTCGACGGACGCGTGTTCCGTAGCTCTTTATTTGGATGGCGAGGTGAAAGAGGATTTTCGCGTTATCCCGCGCCAACATACCCAGCAACTACTGCCGATGGTGCAAGCGATACTGGCCGACGCTGAATTGGCCATTGCTGACTTGGATGCGATCGCCTTTGGCCGCGGGCCGGGTTCCTTCGCGGGGATCCGTATCGCGACAGGCGTAGCGCAGGGGTTGGCCTTCGCGGCTGAGCTACCGTTAGTACCGGTTTCGACATTAGCCGCGATCGCGCTACAGCAGCATCAACAGGGGCATGAGCGGGTTATCGCGGCGCTCGACGCGCGTATGGACGAAGTGTACTGGGGAGCGTTCCGGCTTGATGCAGGTTTGCCTGTACTGGTTGATCAAGAGCGGGTTGATGCCCCAGCCAATGTTGCGCTACCGGATGAGCATGTTTGGCACGCAGCGGGCAGTGGATGGCGTTATTTAGAGGATATGAGCGCAGCTATTCAGTCCGCAGTTAACGAGCCAGACGTAGAATGCTATCCGCGAGCAGGGAGCATGGCTAGCTTGGCTGCGGCGGCATTTGAAAAGGGCGATATGGTTGCCCCTGAAGATGCCCTGCCTGTTTACCTGCGTGATGAAGTGGCTTGGAAAAAGAAGGATCAACAATAGATGGATTGGATCCAGACTGTCGTTCTGGCGTTAATTCAGGGGCTGACAGAGTTTCTGCCGATATCGAGCTCGGCACACTTGATTTTGCCTTCTCAGTTATTGGGCTGGGAAGATCAAGGTTTAGCGTTTGATGTGGGCGTACATGTCGGCTCGTTAGCGGCGGTCGTGTTTTACTTTCGCGATGACGTAGCACGTATGCTATGCGCGTTTTTTGCCTCGTTTCGTGGCCAAAAAAGTATTGATGGTAATATCGCTTGGCTCGTTATCTTCGCGACCGTTCCAGCGATGGTCTTCGGTTTCCTGATGAATGACATCATCGACCACTACGGCCGCTCAATGCTAGTGATCGCGGGGACGACCATTATCTTTGGCGCGGTGCTTTGGTGGGCGGATGCGAAACGTACCGAGGTTAAAGCGCTCAGCGCAATCACCTTTAAAGAAGCGATGCTGATTGGTGTGGCGCAAGCTATTGCTTTGATTCCCGGCACTTCTCGCTCGGGAATTACAATGTCCGCCGGGTTAATGCTGGGCTTTGATCGGCAGTCGGCTGCGCGTTTCTCGTTCTTACTCTCGATCCCTGCTATTTCAGCTGCAGGTGCTTACAAAGCATTGGAGCTAGTGCAAACTGCGACGCCCGCGCAGTGGGAGTTTGTTGCCGGTGGCGTTGTGTTGTCCGGCCTGAGTGCATTGGCCTGTATTCACCTATTTTTGAAGTGGCTCGATCAGGTGGGTATGTTGCCGTTCGTTATTTATCGCTTCGCGTTGGGTATACTGCTGCTCTGTGTCTACTTTATGGTCCCAGCCATCTAAATGAACGAACAAACACTTACGGTGCAGCCTGTCGTGGCTGCATCATCTCCTTATCATGCTCCCCATGCCCAGCGTTTAGCAGAACAGTTGCAACTCGACTGTGTCGGTGTGGTTGGTCAACTGAAGTTTTGTGAATGGCCACTTTTGTTGTACTGCACTGATGATGGTGTGCAGCTACAACAGACGGGAAAGAAAGCGCCTGGGCCTGTTTGGGCTGACTTTGTTACCGGTGCAGTGGCCCATCGGCGCAAGTTTGGCGGCGGTAGTGGCCAGATGATTGCTAAAGCGGTGGGAGTTAAAAGTGGTGTGCGTCCCACAATACTCGATGCAACCGCAGGGCTCGGTAAAGATAGTTTTGTGCTCGCAACACTCGGCTGCGACGTGACGATGGTGGAACGCTCCCCCATTGTGCATACGCTGTTAGCGGATGGTTTATATCGTGCGCAGCAGGAAAGCGAAATTACTGATATTGTCCAAAGGCTATCGTTACTGCACGGCAATGCGGCGCAGCTTATGGCTCAACAGCAGGCTACACAGACGGCTGTCGTATATCTTGACCCTATGTTTCCTCACTCGGACAAAAGCGCTCAAGTGAAAAAAGAGATGCGTTTATTCCGAGATGTGGTAGGTGCCGATGACGATGCTAGCCAGCTTCTCGATGCAGCCCTTGAGTTTGCGAAAGCCCGGGTTGTCGTCAAACGACCACGTAAGGCGCCAACTATTGAGCATGAGACTCAACCGACCTATCAGGTCGAGGGCAAGTCGAGCCGTTACGACATCTACACACTCGCCGCACTTGAGAAGGTGCTCTGATTCGTTTCTATCCTCCTGCTAGCACGATGTGCTAATGTAGGCTCGCTCAATTTGAGCATATCCATTTATTTATTCTCAGGGCGGGGTGAAATTCCCCACCGGCGGTAAAGTAGCGCACCCCGTGTGTCTGCCAAGCCCGCGAGCGCCTTAAGCTAACACTTAAGGGTCCAGCAGAACTGGTGAGAATCCAGTGCCGACGGTTATAGTCCGGATGGGAGAGAATACGTTTCGGTGTGGGGCCCGTGAAAGCGGGGCTGACACGCCCGTATCGCTGTGTGCGTCGCATACAGTGTCTTCTGACGCCCTGATTCAGGTAAACCTAGGAGTCATACCATGAATCAGATGTTAAGTTTAAAGCCAAACAACCTTGGTGGTACGCCACTCGAGCGTATGAAGTTAGCCCTCGAACAGCTTAAAGCCGGCGGCGGAGTCATCGTGCTGGATGATGAAGATCGTGAAAACGAAGCTGATCTTATTTTTTCTGCCCAGCACTTAACTGAGTCGCAGATGGCGATGATGATCCGCGATGGCAGCGGTATCGTTTGTCTTTGTTTGTCGGGTGCTGCGGCTGATCATCTGGCTTTGCCGCCAATGGTGGAACACAACACAAGCCAAAATCAGACCGGTTTTACGGTTAGTATTGAAGCACGTGAGGGAGTAACGACGGGCGTCTCTGCGGCTGATCGCGTCACTACGATTCGAGCAGCAACTGCAATCGGTGCTCGTGCTGAGGATCTTGCTAGACCTGGGCATATTTTTCCGTTAAGAGCCCATGATGAGGGTGTGTTAGGGCGCCGTGGTCATACTGAGGCCACCATCGATCTTGTCAGGTTGGCTGGCTTATCACCGGCAGGTGTGTTGTGTGAGCTTATGAATCCTGATGGGACAATGGCGCGCTTGTCCGACGCGCAAACCTTTGCCAATAAGCACGCACTGCCGATCTTAACGATTGCGGATATTGTCAGCTATCGGCAAATAAGTCCAAACGTTTGAGGCTAGCGCTATGGCTGGAGAATGCTCCAGCCATAGCCCTTATCACTTAGGCGAAAGGTGAGATTCGATAGAGCTCACAGCCTGTTGATTAAGTATCTGCTTTGCACGCTGCAGTAGTTTTTCAGTGGCAAATTGCGCTGAGATCAGCCCATCTTGGCTGCCGAGTGCACCTTGTTCGAGGAGAGTCTCAACAAAGCTATCTAAGGTTCGAATATCGCTGTACTCAGGTGAGTTAAACCCAAATAGGTGATGTAGTTCAGCGGCAATGCGTTGACTCTCTTGCAAGAGCTCTTCCCGCAGCATTGCGCTGTTATGTTGAAGCACACGAAGGACGATGAAGTAACGCAGTAAAACAGGCTCGGCGGTTTGCATGAGCACGATGCTCAAAGGATTATCTGAGAGTGTAACCGCACCGTTTTTATCATGGGAGATACACGCCTGCGCCTCTAGTGCCTGTCGTGTCCGGCGGAAAACTTCCGGCAGATCCTGTGCTTGCCAAGGGAGAAACAGCTCACGTTGCATCAATTGAAATAGCGGCCGTATTAACACAGGGAGTGTCTGCAAGCGGGGCTTAGCGTAACGCTTGGCCAAAAGGAGATAGATGCTCGGTAATAGCAACATATGGTGAAGCTGGTTGCGATAAAACGTCATCTCGCGAGCTTGGTGAGCAGTGAGGTAGTAGTGTTCCTCGTCTATGCTTACTTGGTCACGCTGCAGTGCCTTTTTAAGCCACCGCTCGGGTTCTCCAGCTGCGATATCAGCTGGTGGGTTGGGTAGATCGAGCAGCAGCGCTTTCAACATATGTAATGCCTGATGCGCGTGCTGTTTTTCGATACGTAGTTGTGGCGAGCCAAGTAGTAGCGTAGCGATCAGCGCAGTCTGGTTCACGTATGCTGCGGCGTTGATCTTGGTGAGTACCTCAGTGGCGAACTTGGGTGCCATCTGCTTGGCTTGATCGGCTAGGTTGTCATCTATGGTGGAGGGGAGCGCCAAGGGGATAGGTTCGCCAAACGATAGTGCCGCATCGCCAAATTGGCGTGTGAAAGACTTGAGTGTCACCAGCAGCCCCCACAAAGACTCTTTGGCCTTTTTGCCGCCATCAAGCTCTTTTTGATAGCTCTTGCTCTCAACCAGTTTGTCGTAGCTGATCCAAACAGGCACGAGCGTGACCGGTTTACTCGAGTCACGCAGGTAGTTCTCGATGGTCATAGTGAGCAAACCGGCTTTCGCTGATAATAAGCGGCCAGTGCGGCTGCGACCACCCTCTAAAAAATACTCCAGCGCATGACCGCGCGCGGCCATATGGCGCAGGTAACTTTTAAAGAGCGTTGCGTATAGCTTGTCACCGCGGAAGCTGCGACGCATAAATACGGCACCACCGCGCTTTAAAATAGAGCCGAGGATGGGCGCGTTGAGGTTATCGCCAGCAGCAATATGGGGAATCATCAAACCATGTTGATAGAGGTTCCAAGATAAAATGACATAGTCCATATGGCTGCGGTGACAGGGTAAGTAAACAACTTGGCTGTCGATAGACGCCTCTTGCACCTTATCGATACCTGTGACGTGCACACGACGATAAACCTTGGTCCAAAAAAGGCCCAGAAAGTACGAGAGTACCCGAGCAGTGGCAGGGCTGAAGTTGGCGGCAATCTTATCTAGCTCTCGATAGGCTTGCTGCTCGATATCGGAGTAGGGTGCGTGCTCTTGTGCGGCCAGTGCGTGAATTTGCGCTTTGACGTCTGGGTCTTTCAAGATGAGGCTCAACTGGGCCGAGCGATTAAGCAGCGCAGGCCCCAATATGGCCTTGCGGCGGCGGTGAAAATAGGTCTGAATAAGCCGCAGTGCCTTATGCGCATAGACACCAGAAGGTTGATCAGGGTGGCTTTGCACCAAAGCTTTTAGCGAGAGAGGACGCCCCACTTGAATTAACGTATCGCGGCCGTTGACCAGCACTTGTAAGGCGCGGCGCAGAGGGTTTGCTGTGTTCCAATGCTCGCCTGATAATAAGTTAAACAGAGAGGTTTCGCGTCTTGGCATACGGCCATGGAAAATAGAGACGGGTACCACCTCGATATCCTGATCATCCGCCAAGAAGCCAAGCCGCTCAACCTGTGCCTCAAGGCGTTGGCGCGACTCGTTACCATGGTGATGGCTAGCGGTTAGAATCAGCGGAAGTGGGCGCTCAAACCCTGCATCTTTCATACAGCGTTTTAATAACAGCTGATGTGAGGTTCGGTCGGTTTCCAGAATGTAGAGGGTTTGGTTACTCTGTTTCAGATGGTGCTGACCCTGCACATTCGTGTTCACCAGCATACGAAGCAGCGGCTTTTTGAGCCAAGACGAGAACAACATAGGTAGCCTGTTAGTAGTGCGGTGGTGGCGGTTCATCTGCCGATACTTCCTGCATCGGCTCGCTTAATTTTTTCAGTTGATCATTCATTAAGCGCAGTGCCTGTTGTAGATCCAAAATAATGCGATCTTGTTTGGCCATCGCGTTGCTAAGCTGGTCGATAGCCTCTTCTTGAAAGGCCACGCGGGCTTCCAAATTAGCTATCTGTTCTTCTGGTGTCATAAAGCGAATATCCGTTGTTCTAATGACTTGCGTTAATATCAGCCGATATTGTCGTCAATGAGTGTCAGGAATAAGATATAACCTATTGAATGTTTGAGTTTTCTTATGTATATCTGACAGATTATCGTGCTTTGATTTAGTTACACGATCTAAAATAATAGTAATGAATAAGACAAGAGATAGATAGATGAGTGGTAATCAGATAGTTCGTAGTGTGATTGTTAGTGTTATCGCGTCCGTTTTAGTTCCGTTGTTGTTGAATGCAACATCTTCAGCTCAAATTGAATTGGGCGCTATGTCGATCATCACCGTATTCGTTGTTGTATTGGTTTGTACCTTGATCGCTGCTGCAGGTAAGTCAGCACCCGTTGCTGCAAGTGGTTACAGCGCTGGCGCGGAGCAAGCAGAAGATGATGAAAATGATGATCGCGAGCAAGGAACGGTGAAGTGGTTTAACGTCTCAAAAGGGTTTGGTTTTATTACCCGTGAAAATGGTGACGATGTATTTGTCCACTTCCGCAATATCCGTGGCCGTGGCCATCGTTCGTTAAATGAAGGACAAAAGGTGCGCTTTAATGCGCGTCAGGGCGATAAAGGTTTGCAAGCAGAAGATGTCTCTGTTGTGCGTGGCTAATCGCTGATTAGATGAGAAAGCGGAGCATAAGCTCCGCTTTTTTTTTGCCCGTTTTTTAGACGCTACTCCGGTGCTTTTCTACTTTTGAGTGAGGCTTCACTTATTATTTGGCGGGTCCGAGTGATGAGTGCTGCGCCATCGGTGTAGCCGTATGTAATCGGGTAAACTTTATCCTCGATGGCTAACAGCAACGCGGGGAACCCGTCAGCACCTAACTGGCTCGCAAGCTGACGATGTTGATTAAGCGCCTCTTGTGTCTCGGGATCATCAAGCTTTTGACTGAACAGCTCGGCGTCTCCCCCAAGCTTGCGGCAGATATCGACCAACGTGGAGCGGTCTGATGGGTTGAGTGCTTGTGTGTAGTAGGCCTGCTGAATGGCAGCAACCATTTCAGCAGATGAAGTACCAACATCTTCTGCCAGAATAACCGCCCTACATGCACGCCACGTACTGCGTCTTGGTGTATTGTTTTGCCAGAATGCGTGGTTGAAAGGTGTGCCTGTTTTAGCTTCGATATGGCGCCAAATATCCTGCAGCTTGGTGCGCAACTCACTGGGCATCGGTTCATCCGTATCCGGTGCTAGGCCGCCCAGCAAGTATTGGGTGGGTATCTCGGGATATTGCGCTGTTAGATCGGAAAACGAGCGCTGAAATGCCCAGCACCAACTGCACATTGGATCTAAGACGTAAATAAACTGCATTAAAAGAGCTCCGGCTGAGGTGTCGTCCACGCCTTTAGAGGCGCACATGTCGGCTCGAGTTCCGCTAGGCGTTGAGCAAATTCGATCGCCAACTGAGGCGCACGTTCGTTGTTGGGTGTATGGAAGAAAAAGTAAGGTGTTTTTCCTTCCTCGATCCATGCTTTCGCTTTATTCACCCATTGGTCGAGTGCTGAAGAGGCAAGCTGATAATCCAATGGCGTGATAAAACGCACCATGGGATGCTGGCCTGTGGCGATCACATGAAGCGGAACACGAGGTTTCGCGCGCAGTGCTTCCTGTGTTACGGCATCGGGCATTGGGTGTGCGAACAGTGTGCGGGTATCAAATGCAACGCGGTTGATACCCCGCTCAAGTAGCAAGCGATTAAAAGCGCGCTCCTCATCGCTCTTGTTAAAGAAATTCAAATGTCGAACTTCAATCCCATAAGAGAACTCTTGTGGGAGCTGCGACAGCAATTTTGCCAGCGAAGGAAGATCTGACGGTGCGAACTGGTGGCTCATTTGTAGCCAAAGTATGCCTACTTTCTCTTTTAGTTGTGCAGCGTGCACTAAGAAGTTCTGCACCTCTTCATCACAGTGGCGCAGCTTGAGTTCGTGGGTGATGCGCTTGGGAAACTTTAGGCAGAATCGGAAGGTGCTTGGTGTTTCTTCATGCCATTGTTGCAAAGTACTTGGTGCTGGTAGGCCATAAAAGGTGTTGTTCCCTTCCACGCTTGAAAAGTGTTCAGCATAACGGGGGAGTGCGGCCCGCTTATCCGCAAGATCTGGATACCACTCGGGATGGTGCCACTGGGCGAGGCCGATAAAATATTTCTGCGAAAGTGTCTTCATCTCGCTATGGTCTCTTGAACAGCTGTTATACTCAAGTCTGTGATTTTTAATCGGTTGTTTGGAGTATCTGATTAGATGGATTTTGCCTCCCTGCTCGGAATTATCTCGGGCTTAGCGTTGATCATCTCTGCGATATTTATCGGCGGCAATGCAGATGTCTTCGTTAATGTGCCCGGTGTAATGATCGTTGTCGGTGGCACGATGGCAGCGACATTGCTGACAGTACAATTTAAAGATGTTCTGAACGCGTTTCGTGCTGCGTACATTGTGTTTACCCGCGATAAAACCAACTCCTCTGAAATGATCGACACCATGATCAAGCTGAGCCGTATCAGCCATCGTCATGGGTTGCTTAAGCTAGGCGATGTGAAAACTGATTCGGCCGTATTGCGCCGTGCCTGTAATTTACTCTCTGAAGCGGCATCTGAGCAGGTTATCCGTAATACGCTACAAAACGAAATCGACTCTTTAATGGCGCGCCATTTTTCGGTTCAAGAGGTGTTTCGTAAGATGGCCGCTTATGCACCGGCATTTGGTATGTTGGGTACGCTGATTGGTCTGATACAGATGCTTAGCGAACTTGATAATCCTGAAGCCATTGGACCTGCGATGGCGGTGGCCTTGTTGACCACATTTTATGGCTCCCTTTTGGCAACCATGGTTTTTCTGCCTATCGCCGGAAAGCTAAAGGCACGGACATTGATGGAAGTGACGAACCTAGAGATTATCCGTGAAGGCTGTATCAGTATCCTGACGAATGACCATTACGCCCACGTTTATGAGCAGTTATCGGCTTATCTGCCTGAAGCTGCCCGTAAACCGATCACCGGTGGTGATAAGGCGAAGGATGTAAAATGAGTTCGCGCAAGATCGTCGATAGCGAAGAGAGTAATGGCTGGATCACTACGTTCGCTGATTTGATGACCTTATTGCTCGTCTTTTTTGTGTTGTTGTTCTCGATGTCGACGGTGGAAAAGGAGCGCTTCGCGAGCACTGTTCGATCATTTCAACTGGCCATTAACACCAGCACGGGCGGCAGTATTATTCCATTGCCCGAAGAGCTGCGAGCCCCTGCGACTGAGCTGCCTGAAGCGTTAGAGGATGACAGTCAGCAGCTTCAGATCCAGCCCGAGCCCATCATTCTGGAAGACGAAAAACCCCGTGCACCTGAAGTGCCTGAAGATAGCGAGCGAACTCAAGAGCTCGAATATATGTCTAACAGCCTGAAAGATGTTTTCTCGACGATGGGTGTTAAAGATGTGGTTGAAGTCGGCGAGCCGAAGGATGGCAAGATACGTGTGCGCGTCAAAGGCTCTGTACTGTTTAACTCAGGCGACGCTGCGTTCAACCGTCAGATGATGCCGATACTCGATGGCTTGCTTGATCGTCTCGAGGAGAACCCAGAGTTTCGAGTGGATATTCAAGGCCACACCGATGATGTGCCGATCGAGACCGCTCAGTTCCCATCTAATTGGGAATTATCAGCGGTGCGCGCTACCACCGTTTTGCGTTATATGGTTCGCGGCGGTATCGACCCTGAGCGTCTTACTGCAACTGGCTATGGTGATTCGCTGCCAATCGGTCCCAATAACACCCCAGAGCAGCGCGCCGATAATCGTCGAATTGAATTTGTACTGGAGAAGTCGCAGAAATAATGAAACCGGTAATAGAGTTTGAAGAGGATGCAAACCACCCGCGACAAAACTATCGGGTCAAGCCTATGCCTAACGACCCCATTAAACTACTTGTCGCTGGCCGAGAGATGGAAATTATTGACCTTTCTGTGAAGGGAGTTGCGTTTCGTTATGCCGGCGAGACAAAGCAGTCGTCATACCCTATTGAGCTGCTTATTAGTGTCGGGCGCCGATACCAAGTGGCGTGTGAGCTGCGTATAGTGCGGCATCAGGATGATATAGTAAGCGGAGTATTTGAAGCGCTGTCGGCACGCGACGAGACGGTACTGAATAAATTGGTTATGGCGTTGCAGCGGCGCGATATACGTGAGGCGACAAAACGTAAGGACGATAATTAATTTTATGTCTTGCAATTGCGAAAATGCTCCCGTAATATACGCACCACAATTTGATGCGGGGTGGAGCAGCTTGGTAGCTCGTCGGGCTCATAACCCGAAGGTCGTTGGTTCAAATCCAGCCCCCGCTACCAGATTTTATAAAAAAGCCGACAAGTTTTTGTCGGCTTTTTTATTGCCTGTTTGTCTATAGCTCGTTACCTTTCACTCTCAGGATTAGCTCCTGCTTAATAGCAAGAGCTGAGCTATCGAGATCGCTTCTATACTTGCCCCTCAACCTGATTAGCTAACCAATCGCGTACTAGCTCGACGCCGACTTTCGGGCGTGGTGATTCTGGTGGCTCAAGCATATAGAACTGGGACTCAGTCGTGAGTGCCTTATCAACGGGACGTACCAGAAGGTCACTCGCTAGGTAATCATCCACAAGATGAGCCCATGCTAACGCAAGCCCCTGACCATTGAGAGCCGACTGGATAACGAGTGGGTAGTTGTTGATCTTAATCCGTTTAGCATTTTCACTGGGTGGTTTTAGATCACAATTGATAAACCAGTCATTCCAACTTAACCAATCCTCTCTCACTTCTAGGGATAGCAGCGTGCTTTCAGCGAGGCTCTCTGGGTTGGCAATATGTGGGTTCTTGGCCAAGTAAGCTGGGCTGCAAACGGGGAATACCGACTCACTAAATAGCGGTGTCGCGATGAGGTTTGAGGGCAGCGTTCGGCAATAGAAGAGCGCGAGATCAAACTCGTCATTGCGGATGTTTGCGAGTGAGTCCACAGCTAAAATTCGGATATCGACTTCTGGGCGAAACTGCCAAATCGCTTGGACGCTGCTTTACGACGAGGTTGTGGTGGTATTAGAGGGCACCTTCAAGGTACGTACCAAAGATGGTCTACTGGTGGGTGAAAAAGGCGATGTCTTGTGGCTTCCCGATGGCGCAGAGCTTCAGTATGAGGGTGATAACGCGTTTATCTTTTATGCCGTTCAGCCGGGGAATTGGAAAGAGGTTCATAGCATCGAAAATCCATAGCGCTGATACCTTCTAAAAAATAAGCAGAGTGAGGGATTGTATAATCCCTCACTCTCGCTGTTGTACTTTAACGCAGGGCCTCGATACGCATAACCGTATCTTTAATTGCGCTATTCTCTGGATCTAATTGCAACGCTTTTTGCGCGTAGCCGTAAGCGCGTTCTGTGTCTGACTCTTTTATCAGCCAAGCGAGGTTATTCAATGCGCGTGCATCGGATTCATCGGCGCTGACAGCTTTCTCAAACTGATCGATCGCCTTGTTTTGTTCTCCCTGATCTATGTAAATGCTCGCCAATAAATTGTGCAAACGGGCGCTGTCAGTAATTTTATTGGTTGCCCGCTCGAGGAAGGGCGCCGCTTGCTCTGGTGTATTGGATTGCAAGTAGTTAGCGGCAATCTGCTCTGCAAGTGCCGCTGTTGGTAACAAATCAAACGACTTGAGGTACAGTTTTTGTGCCTCTTCACGATTACCGCTTTTCGCAACGATCGCTGCAGTGATACCAATTAACTGAGCATTATTTGGATCGCGTTTGATCGCGCCGCTCAGTGCTTTGATGGCGTAGTCGAAGTTACCCTGCATCGCCTCAAGCTGACCCAGTGCAAGAATCGTTGGCACGGCATCTGGGTTAAGTTCTAAAGACTTTTGTAGTGAGTCGCGTGCCTCATCTACCCGCTCAAGGGAGCGCAGCGGTGCTGCTTTTAGGTAGTGTATGAACGCAGACTTAGGCTTGAAGGTTTCTGCTTTTTTATAGGCATCAAGCGCTTGTGTATACTCTTCTTGCTGCATGTAAGAGTGACCCAAGAACACGTGTACTTCTGCGCTACCACTGTCTTTGTAGGGTGTTAGTGCAGAGAAGGCCTTCAGCGGTTGTTTGTTTTCAAGATGGCGGAACGCGATCTGCAGTGCCACATCTTCTGAAGGTGTGGCCTCTTGCGCTTTCTTCAGTACCTCTAGGGATTCCTCATCTTTATTGAGGTAGGTTAGATATCCCGCGAACTCTTCAGCAATTTTCGTTTCTGATGGGCTGTTGTCTAGCGCCTGCTGGAAATAGGCTTGCGCTTGCTCTGTGTCTTCCTCTTGTGCTGCAACAATGGCGAGTTGACGCAACGCAGGTACGTAATTGGCTTCTTTTTCCAGCGCTGCTAATAGGGCTTCTTTACCCGCAGGCTTGTCATTCTGCATCAGCAAAATGGTGCCTTTCATGGTATCGACAAGCGGGTGAGCTTTCTCTTCTTCACTTAAGGTTTCTAGTGTCGCAAGTGCGTTATCGTAGTCTTTGGATTTTATGTAAACACGAACGATAGAAAGGTTGGCGAACAAGCGGTTAGCTTCATCTTTGGCAAGCTCGTTGAGTTCTTCAATCGCTTCATCGTAATTCTCTTCAAAGATAAAGGAGCGAATCAACCCCAATCGTAGGCTGGAGTCATCGGGCGCTTTGCCTAATGCTTTCTCGAAGTACTGCTTACTCGCTTTTGTATCGCCTGTTTGCAGCGCTGCATTGGCGATGAGCTTCAATGTGGGCAGATCGGAGCTGTCATTGATGGATGGCTTCAGTGTATCCAGTGCTTGCTGAGGGTTTTGCTTCTGCAAGTGGATATAGCTCAGCAGTTTTCGTGATGGCTCGTGATTTGGGTATTTTTGGCTGAATTGAGCAAGCTGTGACTCACCCTGCTCGAGATTCCCTTGCTGTGTATTGATTGTGCCTAAAAGTAAGAGCACCGCAGGGAACTGCTCGGTATTGCCTAATAGACGCTCGCCCAGCTCTTTTGCGCTGGTAAAGTCTTTTTTGTCGTATGCTAGCAGTGTTTGTACATAGATAAGTTGCGGATCATCTTTTAACAGGCGCTTGAAGAAGCTGGATTCGATAGTTTCGACGGTGGTTCTGGCTGCGTCTGCTTTACTTGCCAAAATCTGAGCATGCGCTAGACCGCGCAATGCAAGGAATCGCTGAAAACTTTTCTCAAGTTTAATCGCATCAACTGCGGCTTGGTAACTGCTCTCAAGCTGCGCCACATCGCTTTTATCTTTAAAAACCTCGGCTTTGAGGAAGAGCGCGTCTATGTTGTTTGGTTCAGATGCTAGGACGTTATCTAATAGTGTAATGGCTTGATCTAACTGGCCTTTACTAGCCGCGATGCGTGCTTCGAGAATACGTGCTTGTACAGGAGGGTTAGCATTGGTGAGCACCTTTGCCAGCGTAGCTTCCGCTTCTGCACGTTTGCCTAGCTGCAACTGCGCAGATGCCGAGAATGCTTGTTTAAGTGCCTGGAGCTCTGGCGTATCAGTAGCGCCTACCTCTGACTTACTGAGTAGTGTCTCTGCATCATCACTTTTTAGCATCGCTTTGGCGAAAAGCGGATAGACATCCAATTCTGTGGCTGCGCCTGCGAGTGCGTGACGAAGCTCTTTCGCTGCGCCTTGATAGTTACCAATATCGTAATAGAGCTTACCTAGCAGGAAGCGTGCTTTTGAGTGGTCCGGCGTTTGCTGAAGCGCGTTTTTTAGCTCGATCTCACAGGTTTTTAAATCTTCTTTTTGGCAGCTGGATTCGGCGCTAGATACGTACTCCTCAACGCTCTTTTGTGGGTCCCCACACCCAGATAGTGCCAAGCCTGCGGCGATAAAAAGGGGTAGCGACTTACGTGTAAAAAAGTGCTGTGGTAGCAAACGCATAGTAAATCTTCCTTGGTTGGCTCGATGGACGAACTCGATTTCAGGTTGTTTGATGCTTATTACCTATCATACGCGCTTCTTGTTGATGCGCGTGAGGTTAGGCGCTTTATTCATATGCTCATTTTGTTCCAGCGTAACTCACTAGATAAGGTTATGAGCAGTGGTTAAGTTCTTAAGCTAAGCTGTAGGTTACAGCTCCAAAGTTTAAGCGTAGGTTAATTGGTTATTGTTACTGTGCACAGACGGTTAAATAAATGTGATGTGTGCCGCGAATTTTACGTGAAATTGGGGTGCTTTGTTTTATACGGCCGTTTCAAATGGGTCTCATGTTAGCGATTGTTGGTCATTGAAATGCAGTTTTCGTCGTGTATATTCGTGCCACAGTTTTCTCAGTAACGTGAGACATATGTGCAAGGAGTCGCAAATAGCTGTGTTGACACTCTCTAAGCAGCGGTAAGCAAAAAGGTTTTCTGATGGAAAAAGCGGATTTAGGACTTTGTAGTAATCAAATGAATGACTTGAACGTACGCCAAGCAGGTTCGGAAAGAGAGGTTCCAAAAGCTCGAATGCGCTTTTGTCACGGTAAGTTTCGTTTGTTTGGTCACTTTGTTCACGCCCAGTTTGTGCTTTTGGCATTGATCGAGTTTGGATTGATTAGTGCGGTTAGCTACTCAGTCAATGCGGGTTCAGCGGCCGTTGATGCGTCAGGGTCGTTTCTTTGGCTCTTGCTTAGTGCTGTTATGCCTGTTGCGGCATTCTCTTTTAGTTTGGCGGCAATGGGTCTCTATGATACGCGCCAGCGACAGAGCTTTAACGGTATTGCGTCGCGTATTGTTGTGGCGATCCTATTTGGCATGGTTCTTTGTGCTTGTGTTGGTTTTATCTTTCCGCAAACAACGCTCACCGCTGGTAGTTTAGGCTTAACGTCGCTTGGGTCTTTGGCTGTTGTCGCGATTGTACGTGGGCTTTTCTATGCATTTGTTGATGGCCATATGTTGCGTAAACGTGTCATCGTTATCGGCGTGGGCCAACGTGCATCCTCGATTGATCGTTTGCGTCGTAAGTCAGATATGCGTGCTGTTAATTTGCTGGGTTTCGTTTGCTTGGATGAATCAACGCAACGTGAGGTTGATCAAGATCGTATCCTTAAAATAAAGGGTTCGATTCGTGACTTTGCAATCGCCAATCGTGTGGATGAGATCGTGATTGCGCTGGATGATCGTCGTCAAAAGCTACCGGTTGAGGACCTCCTAGATTGTCGCATGAGTGGTATCGATATCGTAGATATGCTCGACTTCTTTGAGCGTGAGCGCGGTATTATTCTACTAAGCCTTCTCTATCCCGGTTGGTTGGTGTTTGCGAAAGGCTTTGCGCCAGACGCTTTGCGTGCCTTTAAAAAGCGAGCGCTAGATTGGTTGGTTAGCTTTGTTCTCTTATTGGTGTTTGCTCCTTTTATGCTTTTGACAGCGCTTGCGATCTATATCGAAAGTGGTTTCAAGGGGCCTATTCTATATCGACAAAAGCGTGTGGGGCGTCATGGTCACGTATTCGATGTTATTAAGTTCCGCAGTATGCGCACAGATGCTGAGGCCAGTGGTAAAGCTCAATGGGCAGTAGATAATGATCCGCGTGTGACACGTGTCGGGCATTTCATCCGTAAATATCGCTTAGATGAGCTTCCTCAGCTCTGGAATGTCTTCGTGGGTGATATGAGCTTAGTTGGTCCTCGCCCTGAGCGTCCGGAGTTTGTGGAGCACTTAGGTGAAATTAACTCACTCTACCGTGAGCGTCATCGCTTGAGCCCCGGTGTCACGGGGTGGGCGCAGCTTTGCTACCCATACGGTGCATCTGACGAGGACTCTATCCAGAAGTTGCAGTATGACCTGTACTACGTTAAGAATCACAGTATCTTTTTAGATATCTATATCTTGATACAAACCGTCGAGGTTGTGCTCTTTAAGAAAGGGTCTCGTTAATACTTGTCAGCAATAAAAAAGCCGCTTAGTTAGCGGCTTTTTTATTGCTAAATTTTGTGCTGGTAGTGGTGCGTCAGCGCGCAAAAAAGCCGCCCTAGGGCGGCTTGCAGGTTATTTCATATCGTACTTTTCTAACATGCTATAGAGGGTTGGGCGCGTAATACCTAGCATCTTAGCCGCTTCGGAAATGCTGGCGTTCGTGTGATTAAGCGCGCGTCTAATCGCTTTCTTCTCTGCTTCCTCGCGAATTTGCTTCAGGTTAAGTGGCGGCGCTTCCTCGTCGGAGTCGATATTAAGCTCAAGATCTTCCAGAGTAATCATGTTGCCATCTGCCATGATAACCGCTCTTTTAATGCGGCTTTCGATTTCCCGAACATTACCTGGCCATGAGTAGGCTTCAATAGCTGCAATTGCGTTCGAGTCAAAGCCCTTGATAACTTTTTTATACTCTTGGCAAAAGCGGGTTAGGAAAGCTTTGGCCAACAGGAGTGGATCACCATCACGATCCTTCAACGCAGGAATGTTGATAGTGATTTCGCTTATCCGATAGTACAAATCCTCTCGGAAGCGGCCCTCTTCGATATGCTTAGTTATATCTTGGTGCGTCGCGCACACAATGCGCACATCGATAGGGATCTCTTTACGCCCGCCAACGCGCTCGATGACCCGTTCTTGCAAGAAACGGAGCAGCTTTGCCTGTAGCTCGAACGGTAGATCGCCTATCTCGTCTAGAAACAGGGTGCCGCCGTTTGCCATTTCGATCTTGCCAATCGTTTGTTTTGTCGCGCCGGTAAATGCACCTTTTTCGTGACCAAACAGTTCACTTTCGAGCAAGTTATCTGGGATCGCGGCGCAGTTGATGGCGATCATTTTTTCATTGGCGCGAGGGCTCATGTTGTGAATGGCTTGGGCAAATACCTCTTTACCCGTACCACTTGCACCCAGTAGTAGCGTAGTAATGTCGGATGGCGCCACTTTTTCGACTGTGCGACAAACCTTGAGCATTGCATCGCTAGCTGCGATAACGCCGTCAAGAGGCATTGTTTGTGACCCTTTGTGAAGCTTCTTATTCTCAAGCTCCAGCTCGTAAACTCGGTAAGCCCTTTCAACCATTAAGGTCAGAATTTCGGGGTCAGCCGGTTTTTGGTAGAAGTCGTAAGCGCCTTGAGCGATCGCTTTAACCGCATTACCGCGATCATTATCTCCTGTTACGACGATAACTTTGCATTCGGGAATCAGCGAAAGAACCTCAGAAAGGGTTGCAAAGCCCTCGGTAACCCCGCCTGGGTCCGGAGGAAGCCCAAGGTCTAACAGCACAACGCCCGGCTGTACTCTGCGCACCGCTGCGATAGCGTCGGAGCGATTCGCACAGATGGTTACGTCAAAGCCGTCAAAGCACCAACGAAGCTGGCTTTGTAAGCCCTCATCATCTTCAACAATTAGGAGGTTTCTATTCATTCCTTCTTCCTGTTGGAATAGTTAACTTGGTTGTTCTGCCAAGGGGAGCGTAACTGTAAAGGATGAGCCTGCTCCAGGTTGGCTTATTACGGAGATTTCACCGCCTAATGTGCGAACGACCTCTCTACTTTCAAATACACCGATACCCATACCGGTTAACCCTTTGGTTGAGTCAAACGGTTTAAATAAGCGGCTAGCGATAAACTCTTCACTCATCCCTGAACCTGTGTCAGTAATGATGATATTTGCCCTGTTCTCATCAGTCTCTAGTGTGACGGATATTGAGCCCGAGTCGGGCGTTGCCTCTTGAGCATTTTGAATTAGGTGGCCAAATACATTGGCTAGTTGATCGCTGTCGGCCACTATAATACAGCTTTCGTTAACATTAGCTGATAGCAGGGGGAGAGGGCGTAAGCGATTGTATTTCGCGCATATGTTTTCTAAAAATTGCTGCAGACTAATGGTCTCTGGAGAGGAACCTCGCATACCATTTCGCATCTGCTCCATCAGGCGTGTCATGCGATCAACGGAGTTTCGAACAGTTAAAATCACGTCGTCAACGAATTCTGGCTTGTGCTTATGCTTCTCTGCGTTAGCAACAATGAGAGACTGTTGTGCCAATATGTTCTTCAGGTCGTGGACAATATAGGCAGAGAGTCGATTAAAAGCTTCGAATTGGCGCGCTTGTAGCAGCGCTAGGTTCGCTTGGTGTTGCTCTAGCAAGCTAGCGGCCTGTTTGCCCGCGATTTTGAGTAGGTCACGATCTTCCCAGTTAATAGATGCCTTTAGATCCGAGTAGTTGATGATCACAAATCCGCTCGGTGTGGTATCAAACAGAAGCGGTACAATAAGCCACGCTCTAGGATTTTGGGTGATGCTTTCGGGAAGATATAGGTTGTCGTATAGCCCCGGTGTTTCGTTATATTCTTTAATATCGACGACCCAGCCAGTGCGAGCAAGAAAGCCGATTAGCGAATTAAATTCGGTACCTGTGCTTTTGGTAATGGGCGTGTTAATAGAAGCGATGCACTTGAAAGTGTCATCTTCTGATTTGCTCCATATCGATGCTCCGTCACTGTTGACTAGGGCGCTTAATGCTAAACATATCCGTTCTGGCGCTTCATGCGAGGTATCTGACAGGCTGTGCGTGAAACGCTGCCACTCCTCGCGGTAGTCGTATTTGTAGCTGAAAAAATGCTTACTCAAAATAACGCGAATGTTCGCGCGTATGCGGTCAGAAAACAGCAGTGTAAATAAAAGTGCTCCGGCGCCGCATAGGAATACAATCTGCAGGACGCCTCCCCAGCTACCCCCATAGTAGCGGATGAAGTAACCTGCCGCTGACATGAGAACTAGATAGATCCCGGCCCCTGTCAATGCCGCAGTGTGAAAGACGACTTTACGTGAAACTTGGATGCTTTTGTCCCAGCCCGACATGCGGGTTATCGAGACAGTTATCAACGGGACGGCTATTGCATTCACAACACCTCTGGCAACCCATAATTGTTGATCTAGCTTGCGGAACAGCAGGGCGTCGGCATACATAAAAAAATCGAATGCAAAAATACACCCCGCACCTAAGCACAGATGCTTGAGTGCCCAGCGTTGCTGGTTGTCGAGGTTTCTATAAGTCTGCTCAACTAGCGTTAGTCCGATGATCGATATCGAAATCCATGCTATGAGCGGTAAGTCATGATTCAGCGTCAGGATGCTTAACTGTGTAGGTAACAGGTGGCCTGGGCCTAAAATAGAAAAAGCAATGAGTGCTGCAACAGCAGCGATGCCTTTTTTCGAGTTCGTGAGTTTGAAGATGACTCCGCCTTCAGAATTGAGCTGCCCCAGTTTGGCTAATTTTAGTAGGAAGAAGCACCAGGCAAAATCGCGTATAATTTCAGTCAGTGGCAGAAGTATAGGGGCTGAGAGGTAGCGCAAATAGAATAGGGTGACGGTCGCGCTCCACAAAGTTGAGCATACGGCAGCAATTTTAAGGCTAATATGCGTTTGGTTTCTTCGCGCACTGAAAATGAGTAGCGCACTAAGGGCGAAAAAAAATACCAGTGCTGATAAATAACTATATAGCCCTATACTGTTTAGCATAATTATTTTCTCTGATCGGTGTGGGCTCTATATTAACCCTGAATGGGGTTTCGTATTAACCGATATGCCCATTTGTTGTAATAAAAACAGGATAATATTGTAAATCAAAAGGCCAGCTGCTAGCGTTGCCGAGCCTTTGATTACTGGAAAGGTGATTGATATTAATGTCTGCTTTTAGCGAATTAAAAGACCGGCTGGCGACCAGCCAGAGTACGTGGCTGATCACAGGAGTGGCGGGTTTTATAGGCTCTCACCTACTGGAGGAGTTGTTGCGTCTGGACCAGCGAGTAGTGGGTCTTGATAATTTCTCAACTGGACATCAGAGAAACCTGGATGAGGTTGAGCAGCTGGTGGGCTCCAAATGGAGTAATTTTCGTTTTATTAAAGGCGATATTAGAGACCTAAATGACTGCTCCGAAGCATGTCGCGGCGTTGATTACGTTCTGCATCAGGCAGCACTTGGAAGTGTGCCACGGTCGTTGGAGAACCCGATACTGACTCATGAGTCGAATATCAACGGTTTTCTTAACATGTTGGTCGCTGCGCGCGATAATCAGGTTAAGCGGTTCGTTTATGCAGCTTCCTCATCCACGTATGGCGATCATCCAGCACTTCCCAAGCAAGAAGATATAATTGGTAATCCGTTGTCGCCTTATGCTGTGACAAAGTATGTCAATGAACTTTATGCAGCTGTCTTTGCGCGTAGCTATGGTCTTGAGTCAATGGGGCTGCGTTACTTCAATGTATTTGGCCCAAGACAGGACCCTAATGGCGCTTACGCTGCCGTTATTCCCAAATGGAGTGATGCTCTTATTGAAAAAAGAGCGTGTCGCATTAACGGCGATGGTGAAACCTCGAGAGATTTTTGTTTCGTCAAAAATGCGGTTCAAGCCAACCTATTGGCAGCAATGACGCAATCCGAGGCCGCTATCAATCAGGTATACAATGTGGCTGTAGGGGATAGAACCACCCTTAATGAGCTGCACAGCGTTTTAAAGAGTTTACTCGCGGAGTTTGACGAAAGTATTGCTTCAGCTGAGCCAGATTACGGTGAGTTCAGGGCAGGCGATGTTCGCCACTCTCAAGCAGATATCAGCAAAGCTCGGCAGCTTTTAGGTTACGAACCAGAGTTTCGTATTAATGAAGGATTAAAAGAGACTGTTGTATGGTACGACGCAAATAGCGTCAAATAACCAGACTAAGCGCTCTTTCGAATCATAAGTTCAGGAATTGAAATGGAAAAAATTGCAGTTGTAGGTCTTGGATACGTAGGACTTCCGTTGGCGGTAGCGTTCGGTAAGCAGATTAAGACGATTGGTTTTGATCTGGATGAGAATAAGCTGCAGAACTATAGAAACGGTGTAGATCCAAGCGGTGAAGTAGAACCTGAAGGTCTAGCGGCTGCTACTGGGTTGGAGTACACGAGTGACCCTGCAAGACTACAAGAAGCGGAGATCATCGTCGTTGCGGTACCTACGCCGATCGATCAGGCTCGACGCCCAGACTTGTCTCCATTAGAGGGTGCGTGTCGTACGGTTGCTCAGAACCTTAAGCCTGGCACGATTGTTGTTTTCGAGTCGACTGTATATCCGGGCTGTACTGAAGAGGTATGCGTACCTATTCTTGAACAAGTGTCAGGCCTTCCGTGGTCAGGTGGTGAGGGTAAGCCTGATGGTGGCTTTTTCGTAGGCTACTCACCAGAGCGAATTAACCCGGGTGACAAAGTTAACCGCCTGGAAACGATTGTGAAAATCGTATCAGGAGATACTGCTGATACGCTGGATACTGTTGCTGCTTTGTACGAGAAAGTTGTGGAAGTCGGAGTTCACCGAGCTGCAACGGTGAAAGTGGCTGAAGCTGCGAAAGTTATTGAGAACACTCAACGAGATCTCAACATCGCGCTTATGAATGAGCTGTCACTGATTTTCCATAAGCTCAATATTGACACCTTGGATGTGCTTGAGGCTGCAGGTACTAAATGGAATTTCTTGCCGTTCCGCCCTGGTTTGGTTGGCGGGCACTGTATTGGCGTTGACCCGTACTACCTCACATACAAAGCGGAAGCGGAAGGACATCACCCACAGGTTATCTTGGCCGGCCGTCAAACTAACGATGGTATGGGTAAGTATGTTGCTGAGCAGACCGTTAAAGGACTTATTCGTGGCGGTAAGAATGTTAATGGTGCGAAAGTTGCTGTTCTGGGCTTGACGTTTAAAGAGGATTGCCCTGACCTGCGTAACTCACGCGTTGAAGATATCATTGCTGAGTTAAACTCTTATAGTTGCAACGTATGCGTGCACGATCCTATCGCAGAGCGTGAAGAAGCAATGGAAGAGTATGGTGTAGCGTTGTCTGAGTGGTCTGATTTAGCGGGCGCTGAAGCAGTGATTGTTGCTGTTGCGCATAGTGAATACAAGGCTATGCCTACAGAGAAGATCAAAGAGATTTGTGCACCTGGTGCTGTTGTCATGGATGTTAAATCGCTTCTTGATCGTAGTGCCTTTGATGGTTCTGATCTGAAACTGTGGCGCTTGTAAATTTCTAAGACGTGTTGTCGGCTTTTTTTACAGCTGGCTCCATGGCGCTGGAAATGTGTTTTTAGGAGCCGAAAAAACCGATTTAAAATAGTAGGTTGGTTTTTTTGGCGTGTTTATTGCATTTTCCTAATTAAAAGTTGGATTAAGTCCTATCGGGATGGAAGGCATGAAAGATAACTCGAAACAAGTAGATGGTTCACACCACAATAGCCAATCTGTTGATAAGTCGCGTCGACGCCTATTTGGTGCAGGTGTGGCTGCGCCTGTGGTGTTGTCTTTAGCGAGCAGAAATGCTTGGGCTGGTCGGATGTGCTCCCCCTCCGCATTTAACTCAATGACGTTCTCATCCCATCACCCGGATGAAGCAGCTGTCTGTGCTCAGCCATCTGGTAGCTCTCCTGCTACATGGCTGCAATCTCAAACGTGGCCGTCCTCGTTTGAACGAGATTTGGTTGTACCTCACGGGGAAGATCCTGGGGTCTTTGCAGCAAGTAAAGGATATGGCCTAGGGTTTTATCAGGCGTCTAATGGTACGCATTATGTTAGAACGTCTTCTTTTGTTGGGGTGTTCAGTGCAGGCAGTCTGACGACTGCGTCCTTGATGGAAGTATTGTTAGAGGGGCTTGGCTCTCAGTCTGTGGGTGGGTATACAATGGAGCAACATGCAGTTGCTGCGTTACTTAACTCTGCTGCAGGTACAGCAGAGCCTGCAACTGACAAAGTTCGTATGATCTTCAAGGACTTACTCAGTCAGGGTTACTACACTGTAGGCATCAACCAAAATGTACCTTGGGTCGGCGGCGACTATTCAATGTCAGAATATTTTACAGTCTACGCGAATTAATCAGTAGTGCTGTATCGTCTGGGTTTGGATTTAGAGGCGTGCCGTGTGGCACGCTTCGATATGGATTACGTTATCCATAGACGTACAGATGATAGGCTGTTTGTCCTACCCCTATCATTATTCATGCTGGTGCAGGCTCTGCAGTCTACAGAGTCATTCTCGCATGAGGCCTTATGCGGCGAAGTTTTAGCACGGTCTCCTGGTGTTGATCCTGATGCTGTTTTCTCTGATTTGCTGCAGCACGGTGTTATCTCCCCTCTACTATGAAAATTTGTGACTTGGCAGGCGCGGATATTCGCAGTGCTCTAAAAAGTACTGGCCTGCAAATTCAAATAGGGCCTTTCTGGTTTTCTATTCGCTCAAAGTTGCCAGACGTTCATGAACACCTTACGAACCTCTACAGGTATGCAAATACTGACTCCCAGCCTCGTTTTATTGACTTTAGTATCGAGGTTGATCGTAAGAAAAGCTCTATTCGTGGATGGTTGAAGCCTGTTGCGGAGTTTACGTTCAACGGCAATGTTCCTTTTACCCCTTTACCCCTTGATCAATCTCCTGCGCTTTTAGAATGGGGTATTAATTGGTGCGTTTCTGCACATGCACATCAGTTTTTAATTTTGCATGCAGCTGTTGTGGAAAAGGATGGCAAAGCGCTGGTGATGCCCGCTCTTTCTGGTTCCGGGAAAAGCACACTTACTGCGGCATTGGTAAGTAAAGGTTGGCGTTTATTATCGGATGAACTTGCGCTGCTTTGTGTCGATAGTGGTCAAGTTTTTCCATTTACTAAGCCGATAAGTTTGAAGAACGCATCCATTGATGTCATTAAAGATTACTGGCTAGATGCTCGCTTCGGTAAAAGCTGTACCGATACGGTCAAAGGAACTGTCTCACACTTGTGTCCGCCTGATGCTAGCGTTGTGCGAACAAATGACTCGGCGACAGTAGCGGCATTTATTTTTCCAAAATTCCGGAGTGGCGCTGCTCCTTCTTTATCTTCAAGAGCAAAGTCGAGTGCGTACATGACGATTGTAGAGAATGCGTTCAATTACTACTTGTTGGGCGAACGAGGCTTTGAGTGCGCTAGTTACGTGTTGAACCACTCTGAAGCATTTGATCTCTCGTTCGGGGATTTGGATGATGCGATAGCGCTGGTTAGCCAGATATGGGGTGGTGAGTCGTTATGAGGTCTCCTCTTCGTCTATCGCAGCTTCTTGTCGGTCAGCTCAGTGCCGCTGATGTTCTTCCAGAGCAGTGGACTGAAGTGGTTGAGCAAGCACGAAGCGCGCAGGTATTGGGTATTCTGTGCAGCAGGCTTCGTGAGCGCGGCGAGTTTCAGTTAATCGATGTCTCTGTGCAGAAGCATTTACTCTCGTCGTGGCGTATTTTTGAAAAGTACCGTAGGGATGCGCAGTGGGAAGTAGAACATTTATGCGCGGCTCTTGAAAAAGAGGAAATCGTACCAGTTCTGCTCAAGGGGGCGGCTTATGTCGTAGAGGAGGAGAGCTTTGCGCTAGGCAGAACGTTTTCCGATATCGACCTGCTGGTGCCAAAATGCGATATCGAGCGCGTTGAGGAGTTGCTCAAGTGGCACGGCTGGCAAGGCACGCATCACAATGATTACGACCAGCGATACTATAGAGAGTGGATGCATGAGATCCCTCCTGTCGTGCATGTGAAACGGCAAACAGTCCTCGACATCCATCATACTATTTTACCGTTAACTGCACGCTACATGCCGCGTGCGGAGGAGCTTTTCTCCAGTGCTAGGCAGGGTAACGGTGGGTATCGTTTGCTGTCGCGCTACGATCAGGTACTGCATGCCGCTACGCACTTATTTACGGACAGTGAGTATAATCACGCCTATCGTGACTTGGTTGATATTGATGGTCTTCTGCGACTACTTATTGAGGTTGAAGATTGGAATGAGCTCTTTAATCGCGCGCAGCTTCATGATTTGTTAGAGCCTGTCTACTTTGCGATTTATCATGCTCAAGCCGAGTTTCTTACACCTGTTCCCGAGGGGGTGATAGAGCGTTTTTCTGCCGCTCTATCGATAGGGGGGATGCGGCGTAGATGGTTACATCGCTTATTCACTAAGGTCATCGTACCGCCTCACCCTAGCGCGTTGGAATCAGGGTATGCGCTAGCGGAGCGACTGCTGTTTGTGCGAGGGCATTATTTGAGGATGCCTAAGAGGCTTCTTTTTCAGCACCTTTTCTATAAAGCGTTTCTTGCCAAAGACGAAGCCTAGCCAATTGTGGCTGTTTACATCTCGGCAAGGGTTGTTCAAACTTTGCTAGACTGAATATTGTTGTTTGCAGCATATTTCAAACGGCAAGTCAGCTAGTGTTCTAATTTTATACGTATACTTCAGCGCTCGTTACGTTCGATTATTGGTTAGTGTACTCGGAGCGCCCGCTTTGAAAGTGGATGTGTTTTCCTGGTAGAGGTTTTTAGGTACTGCATTTATGTATGACGCTTATTATGGATTCACAGAAGAGCCGTTCCGTTTAAGCTCTGATCATCGCTTTTGTTTTGGTCATAAAAGCTTTTCTCGGGCGCAAGCTTATATGCAGTATGCATATGAGCGCGCGGAGGGCTTTGTGATGATTTCCGGGCAGCCAGGAACCGGAAAGACTACGTTGGTTAACGATCTAGTACACAGTCTTGCTTCCGCCCCAACAGTAAAAGTGGCGATGTTAGTGACCACACAAATGGAAGCTGATGACCTGATCCGCATGGTTTGTTACTCCTTTGGCCTGCGTGATGAGGCGCCAAGCAAGGCGGCATTGTTGCAGCGTTTATCCGATATGCTCAATGAAAACCACTCTGTTGGTGGTCGAGCGCTCCTGATTATTGATGAAGCGCAGGGACTATCTGCTCAAGGCTTGGAAGAACTTCGGTTGCTAACAAACCTGCAGCAAGAGAGTGTCCCCCTCTTGCAGATTTTCTTGCTAGGTCAGGAGGGCTTGCAAGAGCTGATGCATCAGCCAGAGATGGAGCAAGTTCAGCAGCGTTTGGTGGCTAGTTGCTTCCTAAAACCTTTGCAAGAGAAAGAGACGAAAGCATATATCTTACACCGCTTGAATGTTGTCGGTTGGCGAGGAAAGCCGCTGCTAAGCGAAGCGATCTTTCCGATCATTTTTAAGTGGAGCCAAGGCATCCCGCGACGAATTAACTTGATCTGCAGCCGCTTGTTTCTATTTGGCAGTATTGAAGAGTTATCACGTATCGGTGTTAAGCATGCAGAGTTGGTGATCTCTGAGTTGATAGAAGAGCAGTTGCTACCGCCAGGCCTTGAAATTGAGGGTGAGTTTGCGGTTCAAGACGTATTTGTAGACAGTGCTGCGCTATCGAAAGCGAACCAAGCGGTTGATGCGGGTGTTGATCAGAGCCATGCTCAGCAACAGCAACAGCAACAGCAACAGCAACAGCAACAGCAACAGCAACAGCAACAGCAACAGCAACAGCAACAGCAACAGCAACAGCAACAGCAACAGCAACAAGCAGCACCTGCTGACGAAGTGGGCTCGGCCGCTCCTGCCAGAGATTACGTTGATCGTTACGGAGATGAAAGCCGCTCGGTTAATGATAGTAGCTATGCGAAAAGTGATATCGGGCTCATGTTCTTTTCCGCGTGTGCTGTGGTGCTGGTGTTTGTTATCTCGTTATACCTTATTGATCCAGCAATGTTTATTGAGAAGCTGCGTCACCTCTCGGATCTATTACGTGGTTTCGTATCCCTAGACGTTTTCGATGACATGGTTGTGTAACTTGGTAGTAAAGAGTGTCTGGCTGGCAGTACTGCTATTCGTTTCGCTTCGTGTTGCAGCCGATAGTGTGGGTGAAATGTCGAGTATCGTTATCGATGCCGACTCAGGAGCGGTACTGTCTGAAGTAAAAGCTGACGTGCCTTGGTATCCTGCCTCTCTTACGAAACTGATGACGCTGTATGTTACCTTTCAATCGCTCGAGCGTGGCGATATTCGCCTATCCGATAAAATGCGAGTCAGTGGTAATGCTGCAAATCAGCCTCCGAAAAAGCTTGGTATTTCTATTGGCGATACATTGACAGTTGAACAGGCCATTAAAGCGGTTTCGACCATTTCCGCTAACGATGTTTCTGTTGCGCTGGCGGAGTTTGTTGCAGGCTCAGAAAAGCAGTTTGTTGGTCGGATGAATGCTCAAGCTAAAGCTATGCAAATGGATGAAACATTTTTTGTGAATCCACATGGTTGGCCTGACAAGGCGCAGTTAACGAGCGCTCGCGATATGGCGATTTTGGCGCGTCAGTTATTGGTGCGCTATCCCGATTATTACCACTATTTATCCTCTCCCAGTTTTTATTATGAGGGGCAGTCATACACCTCTCATAACCGTTTTGTTTTTAGCTATGACGGCGCTGATGGCATGAAAACAGGTTACACCTGTAGTTCTGGATATAATCTTGTGGCTTCTGCTGTTCGGGGCGGAGATAGACTTATTGGCGTAGTGATGGGCGCTGCTTCTCTAGATCAGCGCTACGAATATGCCGTTGAAGTCATGGATGCCGGATTTGAGAAGGGCGTGGATGCGCCTGGCCTGAGATTATTAAGCTGGCGCGGAAGCCGTGCGTTGTCGTTGAAGGCGCCACAGGTCAAGTTTGGTGGTGGATGTATCAACCTTTCTCAACAATAGTGATATTAGGATTTTTCAGTAGGTAGCCCTGCTTTCCACCAAGCGAGCATACCGCCTTGTAATTCGACTGCATTAATCCCTTGTTTGATAAGGCGGTCTGTAAGGGGTTTGCTACGATGCGCGCTCAAGCACACGCAGACGACTAGTTGATTTGGCTGTAATGATGCTTCATGCCAGTGTCCCGCCAGTACAGCATTGGGGATATGGCTCAGATTCCATTCTAGGCGGGTTCTCGCATCCAGCACGATAGGTGGAGTTGGTTCATCCGAGGTCAGCTTAGCTATAAGGTCTTTTGCGCTTATTGTGGGTATATCCTTGAAGAACATCTTTCGAGCCTATGGGCGCACGTATATATAGCCCTGTTGTTGTAGGTGCACTATCTCTGGAAGGCCTGCTTTTACGACATCCTCTTCCTCCACCTCATAAAGGTCGGAGTGAGTGATTTTATAACCATCTAGTGTGTTCCCGCAGATAATAAACTGAACATCGCTTAGCCTGAGTGAGTCTAGCGTAATCTGCTTGGCTTGATCGCTATTGGCATCTATGAAGTATTCGATGGCTTTACCATGGATAACGGCTTTGATATCAACATTGGCTTCACCGAGCGCTTGAATATGATTGGCCATATTGTTCATAGCTTCACTGATACGCCCTTGGTCGCCGTAGTTTATGTGATAGACCACTTGTTGTGGCTCATAAGGTGCCGCGTAAAGGTGTGTGGATAACGTGAGAGCAAGTGTTAGAAGGAGGCGGGCAAGGTTCACTTTAAACTCCTTATATAGACTGAAAATAAAAAAGGCCGACGTAATGTCAGCCTTCGTGTGAGATCGTAATCTCTTACTTCTTGCCTGCAACGTGAACGTCTACACGACGATCAGCACGCAAGCAGCGAATCAGTTCTGCACCACGGCCAGAACATTGAGCGATTGGAGCTGTTTCGCCCATGTAATCAACGTTCATTGATGCGCCAACACCTGCAGAGCGAAGCGCTGCTGCTACGTTTTCAGCACGGCGCTTAGAAAGTGCATCGTTGTATGCGCTTGAGCCGATTGGGTCAGCGTGACCTACTAGGCGGATTGTATTAACTTTTTGCAGGCCGTTTACGTAATCTACGATATTAGAAACGCTGTCTACCACTGCGCTGTCGAAATCGAAGAATACAGCAAATTTCTTGCTTACATCCATCATTTCTGGTGCTTTTGCTGGAGCTACAGGCGCAGGCTCAGCAGCCTTAGGAGCCATTTTTTTGTAGCCATCGCAACCTTCAACTGTTGCGTCTTCTTGTGACCAGAAGCCTGTGTGCCAGCAACCACCAAAACCTGTACGCCATACTGAATCTCCTGAGTCAGTGACGTAACCGCTGTTAGTTGGGTGAGCCATTGCTGTGGCTGACATACCCATCGTTAGAGCTAAACCTGCGGCCATAGCGAGCTTTTTCATATCAGTGTCCTTGTGAGTTGTGGGTTGTGCATTCTAATTAACTTTATGAATCATCCCCACTAGCCCTTTTATTGGACCTTTAATGGGTAATTCACTTTTTTAAGTTCTTATCATTTTACTTGGAGTCCATCAAGTATGGAACCGTTCCCCAAGACTTTTATAAGCAATTCTAGCTTACTATATTTACGGCAGTACTTTTTTATACGGCTTAACGGTGACTTTGGCATAAACACCGGCTTGAATGTACGGGTCGAGGTCAGCCCATGCTTGCGCATCGCTGAGTGAGTCGAATTCAGCCACGACCAAACTACCTGTAAAGCCTGCCTCGCCTGGGTCTTCGGTATCGATCGCAGGGTGTGGGCCTGCAATGAGCAGTCTACCAGCGTCCTTTAACTCAGTGAGTCGACCTAAATGAGCTGGGCGTGCGTCCATGCGCTGCTGTAAGGTTCCAGGCTTATCCTCGGCGATGATGGCATAAAACATAGCTACTGCTCCTGATCTTGGTTTGGCATGTGTTTAGACATATACAAACCTTGGATGATAATGAAAAGAATAGTTAGGCCGAGCATGCCGAACAGTTTGAAATCGACCCAAATATCTTCCGAGAAATTGTAGGCGACGAACAAGTTGATGGCGCCCATAAACAGGAAAAAAATAACCCAAGAGATATTTAGGGTGGACCATACATTTTTCGGAAGCTCGATATTAGCCCCCATAATGCGCTCAACAATCGTTTTTTGGCCAATAAACTGACTACCAAAAAAAGCCGCAGCAAATAGCCAATTCACGACGGTAGGCTTCCACTGGATAAAGGTCTTATCTTGGAAGAGAACCGTGGCTCCCCCCATAACCACCACCAGAATAAGCGTGACTAACTGCATCTTTTCTATGCGGTGCTCTTTCAGCCATGTGTAAAGCATTTGCGCTAGCGTCGCTGGGATCAGCACAGCCGTCGCGATAATAATATCCCCTGTGTATTTATAAACGCCAAAAAAGATTAGAATAGGGAGAAAGTCGAGAAGTAGCTTCATAATCGTATAACCAAGCCCAAAACGGCTAGTATATCGCCCAAACATTAGCGGATAAACCGTAGAGAGATAATGAGTTTTCATACGTTTGACTACCATACCCATACGACTGCCTCAGATGGGGCGCTAGCGCCCCATGCGCTGCTAGAGGTTGCTATGGAGGCAGGTGTACAACGCTTGGCCTTGACTGATCACGATACGGTTGATGGCTACCTCACGTTAGCCTCCTCTGAGCTTCCTGAGGGAGTTGAGCTAATTGCTGGTGTTGAGTGGACTTGTCTTCATATCAAGCAAGTGGTCCATGTTGTGGGGCTTGGGTTTGATGCTCACCACCCGATGATATCGGCGCATGTTGAGCTATTGGTTCGGCTGCGAGAAGAGCGTGCAGAGCGGATTGCTGTAAAGCTAGAGAAAGCCACAGGTTTAACAGGGCTGCTAGCAGAGGCAATGGCATTGTCTGGTGGCCAAGTAGGGCGGCCTCATTTTGCACAAGTGCTTGTTGATCGAGGTCTGGTTAGCGACGCAGGACAGGCGTTCAAGCGCTATTTAGGGGTTGGGAAGGTTGGTGATGTAAAAGTCGAGTGGCCTTCGTTAGAGACTGTGATAACACTTATCCAAGCAACCGGTGGTGTGGCTGTATTGGCGCACCCTACCAAATACCGCCTAACGCTGACCAAGGTGAGAGCCTTGGTTGCTGCTTTTGCTGAGCTTGGGGGGGATGCGATCGAAATTTCATACCCCGGTGTGACACTTGATCAGCAACGTTCATTGGGCTTTTTAGTCGATAAATATGACCTGTTGGTGTCGGCTGGCAGTGATTTCCATACACCGGCAAACCAGTGGAGTGCGGTAGGTTCTTTTCCGGTAATACCAGATGATATGCCCACTATCGAAAACGGTTTAATTAACACTTAGGTGATTTTGTGAGTCAGTTTTTTCAAATACATCCGGATAATCCACAGAAGCGGCTAATCAAGCAGGCTGTGGATATTATTAATAAAGGCGGTGTGGTGGTTTACCCGACTGACTGCGCTTATGCGCTGGGCTGTCATGTTGGTGATAAAGCGGCGTTAGATCGTATTAAGCGTATCCGTAAACTTGATGATAAACATAATTTTACGCTGGTATGTCGTGATCTGAGTGAAATATCTACCTACGCGAAAGTGGATAATCAGCAATACCGGGCGATTAAAGCCCACACGCCGGGCGCTTATACGTTTATTTTAAAAGCCACTAGCGAAGTCCCGCGTCGGTTGCTGCACCCAAAACGCCGAACTATCGGTATTAGAATTCCCGACAATGCGGTTGTTCAAGAGCTATTGGCGGAGTTAAGGGAGCCTATTATGAGCACTTCTCTTATTCTGCCGGGTGACGTAGACCCTCTAACAGACCCTTATGAAATAAGAGACCTTTTGCAGCATGAGGTAGATCTTGTGATTGATGGAGGGTATTGCGGGCTTGAAGCAACAAGCGTTATTAATTTTGTTGAAGATCAGCCCGAGGTTATTCGAAAAGGTGCTGGAGATATAACCCCATTTGAATAACGGATATGGTTTCCTTATTAATTTATGGGAACAAACTTGAATCTTGAGTTTTTTTAGCGATAATGCAGTTACTTTAATTTAGATAAATCGTTGGGCTCACTAATGACTGAATTCTTAAAAGTTTTAATGCGCAAAAATTCACTGCGTAAGCAGTGTCAGGATTTATCAATAGCGGATGTTGAAAAAGTCATCGCTGATTTAAATGAAATTCACGGCGAGAAAATTGCCGTCGAAGAGGAAAAGCAGCGAGTTGAACAAGAGAAAAACGAAAAGATCGATGCGATTCGTCGTACAATGCAGGAAGCCGGTCTGAGTTTTGATGATCTTCGCGATTTAGTGGCTGAAACGCCGAAAAAGAAGGTTGAAGCTAAATATCGTATTGAAGATGAGGAAGGTAATGTGCACGAGTGGTCTGGTCGAGGCCGCACGCCGCTCGCTTTCCAGCGTTATTTTGATAAGCATGGTGTCGATAAGGACGCATGTCGGATAAAATAACGGTTTGTTAATTATGTGAAAGGCCTCTCGGTTGTTTTGCTGAGGGGCCTTTTTGTTTTTAGGAAGCGTCAAATGTCTGATGAAAAGTTACAAAAAGTATTGGCGCGCTCTGGTTATGGCTCACGTCGTGAGATGGAGCGCTGGATAGAAGCGGGCAGAATTACCATTAATGGTGCCCGTGCAACACTCGGTGATCGTGTTTCCAAGCGAGATCAGGTGACAGTCGATGGAAAGGCTGTTGAACTTATATCTGAAGCGGAAAGTCCGCGTCGCGTATTGATTTATAACAAGCCGCTAGGTGAGGTTTCTACGCGTCATGACCCTGAGGGGCGGCCAACCGTCTACGACCATCTACCGCCGCTGCGTCAAGGTCGTTGGATCGCTATTGGTCGTTTGGATATCAACACCAGTGGTTTGCTTGTTTTTACGACGGACGGTGAGCTTGCGAATCGTATGATGCATCCGTCTGCAAATATCGATCGAGAGTATGCTGTGCGTGTGTTAGGAGATGTGACAGATCAAACGTTACAAACCCTGACTGAAGGTGTGTTACTGGAAGACGGTATGGCACGCTTCACGGATGTACAGTTTTTCGATGGCGAAGGTGCGAACAAGTGGTACCACTGTGTTGTTATGGAAGGGCGAAATCGAGAAGTGCGTCGCCTTTGGGAATCTCAGGGCTTGCAGGTCAGTCGTCTTAAGCGCGTTCGTTATGGTTCGTTGTTTTTGCCGAGCGACGTAAAGATCGGAACGTGGAAAGAGCTCACCAATAAAGAAATTAAAGAGCTGTCGAATATGATGGGGCTGGATAAGAAAAAGCCTGTTCGTATGAAACCTGCTGAAAAAGCTAAGTATGAGCGCAGACAGAAGAACCAAAAAATAAGGCAGTCTGTTGGGCCAAAGCATCGTAGTGAATAAAAAAGCGCGGTTTAAACCGCGCTTTTTTATGTCTGGTTGTTTTGTGATTGGTTATCTTTTGCTCTGTGCATCAAGGGATTTGCCATTGATCTCTGCGCTTTCATCGCCCATCAGATAGAGATAAACCGGCATGATCTCAGCAGGTGCTGCAACGGTCTCCGGGTTTTCCGCTGGGTAGGCGTAAGCGCGCATTTGTGTGCGTGTGGCGCCTGGATTAATGCAGTTAGCTCGAATATTCGATGTGTTCTCAAGTTCATCGGCAAGCACTTGCATCATCCCCTCGGTCGCGAATTTCGATACGCTATATGCACCCCAGTAGGCGCGACCTGTTCTGCCCACGCCAGATGAAGTGAAGATAATCGATGCGCGCTCTGAGCGGTGCAGCAGTGGAAGTAGGTTCTGTGTCAAAATAAAGGGTGCATTTACGTTGACCTGCATGACTTGGTTCCAAGTAATTGGGTCATAATTCTCGAGCGATGTGCGCATGCCGAGTACGCTTGCATTGTGCAAAATACCATCAATACGACCAAACTCTTGCTCTAAAATATTGGTGAGGTCGATATAGTCGTGCTCGGTGGCTGTCTCAAGGTTTAAAGGCACGATAGCGGGCTGCGGCGCGCCAGATGCTTCTATCTCATCGTAAACGGCTTCTAGCTTCTCGGTAGTTTTGCCCACTAAAATGACCGTAGCGCCGTGGGCGGCGTAGGTGAGTGCGGCAGCACGGCCAATGCCATCGCCAGCACCCGTTACTAAAATAATTTTGTCTTGCAGCAGGTTGTCGGGAGCTTGATATTCAAACATGGCTTGTCCTCTTAAAGTGCCGCTATGGAAAAGTGGTTCTCAAGTGCAGGTAATATGTCTTGGATACGATTGGCTGTTGTATCTGCTTGCCATTGGGTGGTGTCATCGGCTTCACCTATATAGCCCCACAATGCGGCTATCGTGAACATACCAGCCCTATTGCCTGCGGTAATATCTCGTTGGTGGTCGCCGACATAGATGCATGTATCTGGCTCTGTGCTGAGTATGTCGGCGGCCAGTAATAAAGCGTCGGGTGCCGGTTTGCTGTGGGTAACATCCTCGGGGCAAACGAGGCAATCGCAGCGCTCGAGCAAATCAAAGTGCGCTAGTATGGGTTGCGTGAAGTGGCGCGGCTTATTCGTGATAATGCCCCAAGGTGTGCCTTGCTCTTCAAAGTGTCTCAGTATGACTTCAACACCCTGATAAAGCTCGCTCTTTGCAGTAGGTGCTTGGTGGTAGCGCTCTAAAAACTCTGCTTTTAATGGTGCAGTGTCACTTAATTTCGGGAACGCGTGAGCCACCATCGCTGCAGCGCCCTCAGAAACTGTGGGTTTCAGCTCGTGATAGCTGATAGGTGGCATCTGTCGCTCAGCACGCATGGTATTTAAAATAAACAGAAAGTCTTGTGCTGAATCGAGCAGAGTTCCATCTAAATCAAACAGCGCTGCGCCAAGGGTTTTCATCCTAAATTACTCTGGTTTATGAACGGCAATCATATAGTTCACGTCGACGTCATCTGGCGCAAGGCGGTACTGCTGCGTGAGCGGGTTGTAGGTCATCCCGGAGATATCATCAATCTCAAGCCCGCTTGCGCGAATCCAACCGGCCAGCTCAGCGGGTTGAATGAACTTGTTGAAGTCGTGGGTTCCCTGTGGCACCAGCTTGAGCAAGCGCTCTGCACCCAAAATGGCAAATAGGTAGCTTTTGGGGTTGCGGTTTAAGGTTGAGAAAAATGCAGTGCCGCCGGGTTTGAGCATGGCTGCGCAAGCGGCAACAATGGAGGATGGATCGGGTACGTGCTCGAGCATTTCCATGCAAGTAACCACATCAAAGGCTTCCGGATGCTGCTCTGCCATCTCTTCAGCGGTTGTTTGCTGGTAGTTTACCGAAACACCGCTTTCCAGGCCGTGCAATTTCGCTACTTTTAATGGCGCTGCGCCCATATCAATGCCGGTGACATCTGCGCCGCGTTGGGCCATGGATTCCGCCAGAATGCCGCCGCCACAGCCGACGTCAATGGTGCGCTTGCCTGCGAGTGCTGCGAAGCGGTCAATGTAGCCAACGCGAAGAGGATTAATATCGTGTAGGGGCTTAAATTCGCTATTGCGGTCCCACCACCGGCTGGCTAATTCTTCAAACTTGGCAATCTCGGCAGCGTCTACGTTAGGTGCTTGCATACTTATCACTAAATTCTTGGTTACTCTTGCGCCCATTCTAACATCGACGCTTTAGTGAGGGCAGAAAAGAATTAGCAGTTAGCGTGATTTCAATTAGAAGTTGAAATAGGTAAGTGCTGTTTTAGTAAGTTGATTTTGTTGCAGTATCACGGCGTCAGATATGTCGATAGTGTAATTTTATGGTACAATCTCGCGGTTAAAAATGGCCTCTGTTTATCCGGCGGCCGGATAGATAGACCAACCAAGGAAAGCTGATACCTATGGGTGATTTAGCCAAAGAGATTCTACCGGTAAATATCGAAGATGAGATGAAACAGTCTTATCTCGATTATGCAATGAGTGTCATTGTCGGGCGTGCCTTGCCTGACGTTCGAGATGGTTTGAAACCTGTGCATCGTCGCGTCCTATTTGCGATGAATGAACTCGGGAACGACTGGAACAAGCCTTACAAAAAGTCGGCGCGTGTCGTCGGTGATGTAATAGGTAAATACCACCCCCACGGTGACAGTGCGGTCTATGACACTATTGTGCGAATGGCACAGAACTTCTCCATGCGTTACACGCTGGTGGATGGTCAAGGTAACTTCGGTTCCGTTGATGGCGACTCAGCGGCTGCGATGCGTTACACCGAAATTCGCATGGAGAAAATCTCTCATGAGCTGCTCTCCGATTTAGATAAAGAGACTGTCGACTACGTGCCAAACTATGATGGCACAGAGCAGATTCCTGACGTTTTACCAACACGTGTGCCCAACCTTTTGGTCAATGGCTCATCTGGTATTGCGGTAGGGATGGCGACCAATATTCCGCCACATAACCTGCGCGAAGTGATCAACGGCTGTTTAGCATTAATCGATGATCCCGCGATGGATATTGATGGCTTGATGGAACACATTCCAGGCCCTGACTTTCCAACAGGTGCCATTATTAATGGCCGTGCTGGGATCTTGCAGGCCTATCGTACCGGGCGCGGACGTATCTACATTCGCTCGCGTCACCACATCGAAGAGGACGAGCGCGGTAAAGCGTCGATCGTTGTCACCGAGATCCCTTATCAGCTGAACAAAGCGCGCTTGATTGAGAAGATCGCTGAGCTGGTCAAAGAGAAAAAGCTAGAGGGCATCACTGAACTTCGCGATGAGTCTGACAAAGACGGTATGCGTATCGTTATTGAGCTGCGTCGCGGTGAGATGCCTGATGTGGTTGCCAATAACTTGTTCGCGCAAACACAGATGGAAGGTGTGTTTGGGATCAACGTGGTTGCGCTTGTCGATGGCCAACCAAAAATTCTGAACCTAAAAGAGCTGCTTGAAAACTTTATTCGCCATCGCCGCGAAGTTGTCACACGCCGTACGGTTTATCTGCTGCGCAAAGCCCGTGAGCGCGGCCACGTGCTTGAAGGCCTTGCTATCGCGCTGGCGAATATTGACGAAGTCATTGAACTGATCAAGCAGTCTCCGACACCGGCTGAAGCCAAAGAGCGTCTGGTGGAAACGGCGTGGGCGCCGGGCTCTGTGACCGGTATGTTGGAGCGTGCAGGTGAAGGTGCTTGTCGACCTGACGGTCTAGAGGATCATTTTGGTCTAGTTGATGGCAAGTACCACTTGTCTCCCGTGCAAGCACAAGCGATTTTGGATCTGCGTTTACACCGCCTAACAGGCCTTGAGCACGAAAAACTCATCGCTGAGTATCAGGAGCTGCTGGATCGCATCGCTGAGCTATTAGAAATTTTGGGTTCATACGAGCGCTTGATGGAAGTAATCCGTGAAGAGCTAGTGGCGATTCAAGCTGAGTATGGTGATGATCGCCGTACAGAAATTATTGCGTCTAAGCGTGATTTAACAGTTGCTGATCTCATCACTGAAGAGGATATGGTTGTCACTATATCTCATGGTGGCTATGCGAAAACGCAACCGTTAACGGACTACCAAGCCCAGCGCCGAGGCGGAAAAGGTAAATCAGCGACTGCAGTTAAAGATGAAGACTTTGTCGAGCATCTATTAATTGCCAGCACTCATGACACCATTCTGTGCTTTAGCAACCGTGGCAAAGTTTACTGGTTAAAAGTGTACGAAATTCCTGTCGCTAGCCGTACGGCTCGTGGTCGCCCTATCGTCAATATCTTGCCGTTAGAAGAAGGCGAACGTATCTCTACGATTCTGCCGGTGAAAGAGTACAGCGAAGACCGCTATGTATTTATGGCAACTTCTAGCGGTGTTGTTAAGAAGACATCGCTGGCTAACTTCTCCCGCCCTCGTACAAGCGGCTTGATCGCTGTTGACTTGCTTGAGAACGATGCTCTTATCGGAGCTGCGATCACCGAAGGCGATGACGATATTCTGCTGGTAACAAGTACGGGTAAAGCGGCGCGCTTCCACGAAGGTGAAGTACGTGCCATGGGTCGTACAGCACGCGGTGTCCGCGGCGTTAAGATGAAAGATGATGCGCGTGTTATCTCGCTAATCATTCCCAAAGAGGGCGGTCGTGTGTTGACTGCATCTGAGCGCGGTTATGGTAAGCAAACCCTTGTGGAAGACTTCCCGTGTAAAGGCCGCGGTAACCAAGGTGTTATTGGTATGCAGTGCACAGAGCGCAATGGCCAATTGGCCGGTGCTGTGCAGGTCTTTGATGGCGACGATATGATGCTGATCAGTGACCAAGGCACCATGGTGCGTACGCGTACTTCTGAAATCTCAGTGCTGGGCCGCAACACTCAAGGTGTTCGTCTGATTCGCGTTGCGGATGATGAAAACTTGGTGGGGTTAGCGCGGATTGAGGAGCCAGAAGAGCCCGAGGATGAGGCTTTGACGGATGCTGATGAGGTGCAAGAAGACGCACCGCAAGCTGACAATTAAGTCATGTAAAGTGCGGCTCAGGCCGCACTTTATGTTTTAGGTATAGATAACGTTAAGAGATTGAGATATGGCACGTAAATTTAACTTCAGTGCAGGGCCTGCCGCACTACCTGAAGCCGTTCTTGCGCAAGCGCAAGAGGAACTATTGGACTGGCATGGCAACGGCTTATCTATTATGGAGATGAGTCACCGAAGTGATGAATTCGTCTCGGTTGCCTCGCAAGCTGAGCAAGATCTGCGTGACCTACTCTCGATCCCGGATAACTATAAAGTTCTATTCCTTCAAGGTGGTGCTACAAGTCAGTTCTCATTTCTGCCGCTGAACTTATTGGGTGATCGCAATAGTGCGGATTACATCAATACCGGCGTGTGGTCCAAGAAAGCTATCGCTGAAGCACAGCGCTACTGCCAAGTGAATATTGCCGCAACAACAGAGTCTGAGCGCTTCTTCTGTGCCCCTGAGCAGGCGCAACTGCAGCTAGACCCCAATGCAGCTTATGTTCACTACACCTCGAATGAAACCATTGGTGGAGTGGAGTTTGATTACATTCCGCAAACG
Source organism: Neptunomonas marina (assembly GCF_004005935.1). Classification (GTDB taxonomy): domain Bacteria; phylum Pseudomonadota; class Gammaproteobacteria; order Pseudomonadales; family Balneatricaceae; genus Neptunomonas; species Neptunomonas marina. The sequence goes on from NZ_SACQ01000005.1 coordinate 283,631, forward strand.
GGTGATGTCCCGTTGGTGGTGGATATGTCCTCTAACATTCTTTCCAGCGCGCTTGATGTCTCTAAGTTTGGTGTGATCTATGCCGGTGCGCAGAAGAATATCGGTCCTGCTGGGTTAACTGTCGTAATCATTCGTGATGATCTGCTTGGTAAAGCGCAAGCCATGACGCCAACCATGATGAACTATGCAGTCCATGCGAAAGCTGACTCAATGAATAATACGCCTCCTACCTTTGGCTGGTACTTGGCGGGGTTGGTTTTCCAATGGTTGAAACAGCAAGGTGGCGTGGAAGCGATGGCGCAAACCAACGCGCGTAAAGCCAGCAAACTCTATGCTGCGATCGATAGTAGTGATTTTTATGCCAACCCTGTTGCGCTGCGCAACCGTTCTCGTATGAATGTGCCGTTTACACTCGCGGATGCTGCGCTTGATAGTGTCTTTTTAGAGGAGTCAAAGGCTGCAGGTTTGCTGAACTTGGAAGGACATCGTTCCGTGGGTGGGATGCGTGCCAGCATCTATAACGCTGTACCAGAAGCGGCAGTGGATGCATTGGTTCAGTTCATGGCAGAGTTTGAGCGCCGCCACGGCTAGGAGCAAGTATGACGACCAAACAGGAAGAGGCGTTGGGTGAGCTGCGCCAGCAGATCGATAGTATTGATAAGCAGATTCATCAGTTGCTTAACCAGCGCGCTCGTTGTGCTCAAGGTGTGGCTGAAGTAAAGCAAGAGTTTCAGGGTGAAGAGGATGCTGTTTTTTATCGTCCTGAGCGCGAAGCGCAAGTATTAAGACGCGTGATGGAGCGGAACGAGGGGCCGCTGCCCGACAAAGAGGTGGCGCGGCTTTTCCGTGAAATTATGTCGGTCTGTCTAGCGTTAGAGCAGCCGATGCGCGTGGCGTTTTTAGGCCCTGAAGGGACGTTTACGCATCAAGCGGCGTTGAAGCACTTCGGTGGTTCTGCTGTTAGTGCACCGTTAACCTCCTTGGATCAAGTCTTTCGTGAAGTTGAGGCCGGTGCTGCACACTATGGCGTGGTACCGATCGAGAACTCCACCGAAGGTATGGCGACCCATACTCTCGACCTGTTTAAGCGTTTTAACTTGCAGATCTGTGGTGAACTAGAGCTGCCGATTCATCATCAGCTACTGGCGCAAGCGGGTACCGAAAGCAGCGATGTTAAAACGATTTATGCCCATCAGGAGTCGTTTGCCCAGTGCAGTAACTGGCTTGAGCAACACTACCCGCAGGCTGCCAAGATTACCGTTAACTCTAACGCTGAAGGCGCTCGTATCGCCGCTGGTGAACAGGGGGCTGCGGCGATTGCTGGTGACATTGCTGCCGATTTGTACAAGTTGGAAGCTCTGGCGCGCAATATCGAAGACCTCCCTGACAACACAACTCGGTTTTTGATTTTAGGCAATCAGGATGTGGGTGTAAGCGGCAAAGACAAAACGTCGATCTTGTTATGTGCTCACGATAAACCCGGCGCGCTTTACTCGTTACTAGAACCGTTTCATCGCCATGGTATCAGTCTTACACGTATTGAAACCCGTCCGGGCAATGGCACTGGGTGGAGCTATATGTTTTACATCGACTTTGAAGGCCATGCCGAGGAGCCCGGTGTGCAAGAGGTGTTAAAGGAGCTTGAAGCCGGTTCTGTTGAGTTAAAACTTCTGGGCTCGTATCCACAGGCTGTGCTGTAAAGAGAAACGTGATGTCGTCTTTTAGCATCTGTGGTAAGCGAGGAGAGAGGTCGTGACTCCGTTAGTAGATAACCTATTAGTCATCGGTCTGGGTATGATCGGTGGCTCGTTGGCTAAAGCGTTAAAGCAGCGTGGCTTTGCGCGTAGTGTTATTGGCTCTGATCGAAATGAAGATGAGCTGACAAAAGGCGTGAGCCTTGGCGTTATTGATGAAGCAGGCTTTGACTTAGCGGCGGCTGTCGCTAAGTCAGACTTGATCGTGCTGGCTGTGCCGGTAAAGGCCACCGAAACGGTGCTCAGGGCGATTCAACCTTATCTAAAAGCTGAGGTTGTCCTAACAGATGTAGGCAGTACAAAGCGCAATGTTATTGAAGCGGCGCAAGCGGTTTTTGGTCGTGTACCGGAGTGGTTTGTACCAGGGCATCCCATAGCTGGCTCCGAGAAAAGCGGTGTTGCTGCGGCTGACGCTGATCTGTTTAAAAAGCACAAAGTCATTGTTGCGCCATTGGACGACACCTCGAAAGAGGCGCAACAGTTGGTCTCCCGCATGTGGCAAGTGACCGGCGCCGAGCTGATTCAGATGGATATCCATCGCCATGATGAAGTTTTGGCAGCCACAAGCCATCTTCCTCATGTGTTAGCGTTTTCGTTGGTAGATACGTTGGCGAAAGAGCAAGACAATCTGGAGATTTTTCGCTATGCGGCGGGTGGTTTTCGAGACTTTACCCGTATTGCGGCATCTGATCCGACGATGTGGCGAGATGTCTGCGACGCCAACCAAGCAGAGTTGCTTGCGCAAATCGATAAGTTTACTGCTGGTTTAAGCACGTTGCGCCAAGCGATTGTCGAGAATGATGGCCAACAGATGCTGGGTATTTTTACCCGCGCCAAAGCGGCCCGTGAGCATTTCACGAAAATGCTGGCTGGCACTGCTTATTCACAAAAACATAACAATGTTGACGTAACCTTCCACGCCCATTCTGGTGGTGTGATTAATGGCCAAGTGGTTGTGCCAGGTGATAAATCGATCTCGCACCGCGCTATTATTTTCGGCGCATTAGCTGAGGGCGAAACAATCATCGATGGCTTTTTAGAATGTGAAGATAGTCTCGCCACGCTGCAGGCTTTTCGTGATATGGGTGTCGTGATTGAGGGCCCTTATCAAGGGCGTGTGAAGATTTATGGCGTAGGGCTGCATGGCCTCTGCGAACCGCCGGGGCCGCTCTATCTTGGAAACTCCGCCACCGCGATGCGTTTGATGGCGGGGCTGCTAGCTGCTCAACCATTTGACACTGTTTTACAGGGAGACGCCTCGCTCTCGTCTCGCCCAATGGAACAAGTTGTAGAGCCACTACGCCGTATGGGTGCCACTATTTCAACAACAGATGGTCACGCGCCACTGCTGATTAAAGGCGGTCCTATCCAGAGCCAAGAGGGAACATTAGTTGCTGCTAACTCCCAAATCAAAACGGCGCTGATGTTGGCTGCTCTGTACGCGCAAGATGCGATTGAGATAGCGGAGCCCTCTCTGACGCGTGATCATACTGAACGCATGTTGCGCCAGTTTGGTGCGAACGTGACGGTTCGTGATGGGAGTGTCGCGTTTGAAGGGGCTCAGCGTTTGTGCGGGACGCACCTGCAAATACCCGCAGACCTCTCTTCAGCAGCGCTATTTATCCTAGCGGCGCTTATCACCGAGCAATCTGACTTGCTGATAACGCGAGTAGGCATAAACCCTGGCCGTAAAACTGTGCTTGATGTGCTGTGTCGGATGGGTGGTGCAATTACACTCTCTCAGGAACATGATTTGGATGGTGAGCCGGTGGCTGATATTCATGTCCGTTCCTCCGAGCTAGTCGGGACATCGGTTGACGCAAGTGAAATGTTGCATGCCATTGATGATTTTCCGGTTATCTGTGTTGCAGCAGCCCTTGCAAACGGTGAAACAGTGATTGCACGTGTGCCTGAGCTTGAGCATAAGGAGAGCAACCAGATAGAGGTCATTACGCAAGCGCTACTATCGATGGGCGCGTCAATCAGCGTAGAGCCAACTGAAATTCGTATTAGAGGCAAAGCGCTATTGAACGGCGCTGAGCTTACCAGCGGTGATGACCACCGTATTGCGATGGCGCTCGCTGTTGCTGCTGCTCGTGCAGAGGGTGATGTGGTCATTAAGGGGTGTGCCAATGTTGCGACCTCATTCCCAGATTTTGCCGAGGTTGCTAGTAAGGCAGGCTTGAAGATTCATAAGGAGGAGACGGATGTCTCAAAGTAATAACTCTGTCCCGGTCATCACGGTAGATGGTCCAAGTGGCTCTGGTAAGGGAACCATTTGTCGACTATTGGCAGAGGCGCTTGGTTGGCGTTTGCTTGATAGCGGTGCACTTTACCGCTTGACTGCTCTTGCTGCTAGCCATCATGGCGTGGGTATTGAAGACGAAGAAGCACTCTGTGTTCTGGCTGCTCACTTGGATGTGCAGTTCGTGGCAGCAGAAGGTGAAGAGGGTGTGCAGATCATCTTAGAAGGTGAAGAGGTGACGCAGGCGATTCGGGCTGAAGCGGTTGGCAGCGATGCATCGCGAGTGGCCTCAGTACCAGCCGTACGAGACGCATTGCTGGAGCGTCAGCGAGCGTTCGCCGAAGCCCCAGGGCTTGTTGCTGATGGCCGTGATATGGGAACTGTTGTTTTTCCCTCCGCGCCATTAAAAGTCTATTTAGATGCGAGTGTCGAAGAGAGAGCTAATCGACGGTATAACCAGTTGATTAATAAGGGGGTCGATGCTAGCCTTGAAGTAATATTAGCGGACTTGAAAGCTCGAGACGCACGTGATATGAACCGCAGTGTAGCGCCCTTGAAGCCCGCCGATGACGCTATCATCTTGGATTCGACCCAGATGACGATTGATGCTGTTTTGAACGCAGTTCTTGAAGAAGCTCGACATAAGGGGCTGCGATAGACTTTAGCTAGCACGCACGAGGAAGGTTTGATTATGAGCGAAAGTTTTGCTGATCTTTTTGAGGAGAGTCTGCAGGAGCTAAACATGGCTCCTGGATCCATAGTCACTGGTATTGTCGTCGCAATCGAAAATGATTTCGTGATTGTGAATGCAGGGCTCAAATCAGAAGGCGTCATTCCTCGTGGGCAGTTTGAAGATGAAAATGGCGAGCTAACCATCGCCGAGGGCGACGAAGTTCGTGTTGCGCTAGAAAGCGTTGAAGACGGATTCGGGTCTACGCAGTTATCACGTGATAAAGCGAAACGCGCAGAAGCATGGGCTGTTTTGGAAACCGCTTATGAAAACGGTGAGATCGTTACCGGCCAGATCACCGGTAAAGTACGGGGTGGTTTTACGGTATCGGTAGGTGCTGTGAATGCGTTCTTGCCAGGCTCGTTGTTAGATATTCGTCCGCTGCGTGACACCGCTCACCTTGAAGGGAAAGAGCTAGAGTTCAAACTCGTAAAGCTCGATGTTAAGCGCAATAACATTGTTGTATCCCGCCGTGCCGTGCTGGAAGAGTTGCACAGTGCCGATCGTGAAAAACTCCTTGAAACGCTTGATGAAGGCGTTGTTATCAAAGGTATCGTTAAAAATATCACTGATTATGGTGCGTTTATCGATCTCGGTGGCATCGATGGCCTGTTGCATATCACGGATATCGCTTGGAAGCGGGTTAAGCACCCGAGTGAGGTGCTAACTGTAGGTGATGAAATTGATGTCAAAGTGCTGCGCTATGACCGTGAGAAAACACGCGTTTCTCTCGGTATCAAGCAGCTGATGGCGGATCCGTGGGAAGAGACAGTTAGTAAGTTTAAGGCGGGTGACAAAGTACCAGCTAAGGTCACGAACTTAACTGACTACGGTTGTTTTGCACAAATCGCTGATGGCATTGAAGGGCTTGTACACGTTTCTGAAATGGACTGGACCAATAAAAATGTTCATCCGTCGAAAGTTGTGCAAGTGGGTCAGCAAGTCGATGTCATGATCTTGGACATCGATGCGGAGCGTCGTCGTATCTCGCTTGGTATGAAGCAGTGTAAGGCAAATCCTTGGGATGCGTTTGCGGCTAAACATGCGAAGGGTGATCGACTCACCGGTAAGATCAAGTCCATTACTGATTTTGGTGTATTCGTTGGTCTTGAGGGCAATATTGACGGTCTTGTCCATCTATCTGACCTTTCTTGGGATGAGCCTGGTGAAGAAGCGGTTAAGCACTTCCAGAAAGGGCAAGAGGTTGAGACTGTGGTGTTAACGATTGATGTTGAGCGTGAGCGAATCGCTCTGAGCATCAAGCAGCTTGATACCGACCCATTCACCGAGTACCTGAGCAGTCACCCACGTCACAGTATTGTTACCGGCACGGTCGCATCGGTTGACAGTAAGGAGGCGCGTATTGCGCTTGCAGAAGGTGTTGAGGGGCTGTTGCGTGTTAATGAGTTCTCTCGTGACCGAACAGAAGACTTATCTGCTCAGCTCGCGGTTGGTGATAGCGTCGAAGCGATGATTAGCATTGTGGATAGTAAAAACCGCTTAATGGTCTTATCTATTAAACAGATGGAACAAAAACAAGAACGGGAAGCACTGAAGTCTGTTCAAGAAGCCGCTGTTGATAATGATGGTCCAACCACTATCGGTGATCTTATCAAGCAACAAATGAACAAGAATCAAGATTCTTGATACAGGTAGGTAGTTCTAAGCTGCGGTTTCGCAGCTTAGGCGATTGGAGAGACTAGCGGAGACGGAGTCATGACGAAATCAGAACTCATAGAACACCTGATTGACCGGCACCCAGAGCTATCTGTGAAGGATGTTGAGTTGGCAGTCAAAGCGATGTTAGACCACATGACGGAGGCGCTCTCCAACGGTGAGCGCATCGAAATCCGTGGATTTGGTAGCTTTTCGCTACACTATCGAGCACCTCGTGTCGGAAGAAACCCAAAAACTGGCGATTCTGTTACTTTAACGGCAAAATATGTCCCTCACTTTAAACCTGGAAAGGATCTACGCGAGCAGGTCAACGATAGCTTAGAAAACGGCTACTAAATACTGCCGCGATTTGGAGGTAAAGATGCGCTGGTTAAAAACACTGATTGTATTGCTGCTGTCCGTAGTTATTTTGATGGTTGGCATTATGTTCACGATTCACAACACGGATAAGGTTGCAATAGATCTGGTGTTTATAACGCTGCCAGAGATGAGTCTGTCTCTTTGGCTTATCGCAGCGTTTGTCTTGGGCGGTTTCCTCGGGTTTATGTTGAGTAGCGTAGCTATTGTTGCGCTTAAAACTCGCTTGATGGGTGCGCGCCGTCGTGCTGCAGCGAATGGTCGTGAACTTGATCAACTGAGGAATGCTGCGCTTAAAGACGCAACCTAGCGATGGACGATTGGCTGGTCTTTTCAGTTGTAGTTGTTGCATTGATTGTTGGATGGTTGCTTGGCAACCGTAGTAGATCTCAACAGACACGACCAGCCATGCCGGCACCACTCCATGATGAGTACTTCGTCGGCCTTAATTATCTGCTGAGTGATCGCACGGATGAGGCAATAGACGCCTTTATTCGTGCTCTCGAAGTCAATAGCGAAACAATACCCGCCTATCTTGCGCTTGCTCGTTTGTTCCGTCGAAAAGGCGATGTCGAAAGGGCCATTAAAGTCCATCAGAATTTGTTAGCAAGGCCAGATCTTTCCCGCTCAGATTCCCTGAAAGTGCAAATCGCGCTAGCCAAAGATTATGATGCAATAGGTCTATTAGACCGTGCTGAAACGCTACTTAGCGATATTGTCCGTCAAGACCCCCCTGCTTCAACTCGGAACCATACATTGCGTCTGCTCATTAAGCTGTATGAGAAAGAGCGAGAGTGGTTCAAAGCTACTCAGGCCTCAGCTCTGCTGGAGCCTCAGGCGCGCGCTGAGATAGCACATGAAGTGGCACATTACTATTGTGAAAGGGCGGCTCACCAGATCAACAGTGATGACCTGAATGAAGCGCAGCGCTTGCTAGATAAAGCAGCGTCGATTGATCCTAACTGCGTGCGCACGTCGTTGCTCTTGGCGCAGTTGCAGATGACGCATAAGGACTGGAAGCTGGCGATTAAGCACTTGCAACGCGTCGAAAAGCAAGATGTTGCATTTGTTTCTGAAACGGTTTCAATGATGCGGCGCTGCCATGACGAGTTGGGCACTAACGATGAGTTGCTGCGCTATTTTGAGCACTGCATGAGCGTTGCCCCATCGGCGTCCGTGATGCTCGCAATTGCTGAGTTAATCAAGGAAGACCGCGGTGCATATGCTGCTGGAGCTTACATAACAGATGAGCTGAAGCATTACCCAACGATTAAGGGCTTCAACCGCCTTATTGATCTGCATCTGAGTTATGGTGGTGAGAGTGCGCGTGATAGCTTGAGAACGCTGCGTAGTTTAACTGGCACATTAGAGATGACAAAGCCACGTTACCGGTGTCAGAATTGCGGATATGCTGGCAAGGTGTTGCTTTGGCATTGTCCCTCCTGCAGGAAATGGAGTTCTACGAAGCCAGTTCAAGGATTGGAAGGCGAGTAGTTAAAGCCCAACTTATTGATAGATTAGAGAATTGAGTGTGAGCAAAGATAATAAGCGAATCATCGTGGCGTTGGATTACCCAGCAGAGCAATATGCATTGGAGATGGCTGATCGTCTTGATCCCTCTAAGTGCCGAGTTAAAGTAGGTAAAGAGCTGTTTACTCGTTCTGGTCCGGCGATGGTTGAGCGCTTACACGCAAAAGGCTTTGATGTTTTTCTGGATCTAAAATTCCATGATATCCCTAATACAACTGCCAAAGCGGTGCGTGCAGCTGCTGAAATGGGAGTTTGGATGGTAAATGTACACGCGTCAGGCGGGCGCCGGATGATGTGTGCTGCGCGTGAGGAGCTAGAGCAAGTGAACGGGCAGCGCTCGTTACTCATTGGTGTGACGGTGCTGACCAGCATGGAGCAGCAGGATTTAGCTGAGGTTGGTTTGAATATCGAGCCTCAAGAACACGTAAAACGCTTGGCGATGCTAACACAAGAGTGCGGCTTGGACGGTGTGGTTTGTTCGGCCCAGGAAGCACCGATGCTTCGCGAAATAGCAGCGCCTGAGTTCAGCTTAGTCACGCCGGGTATCCGCCCAGCAAATAGCGATGCTGGTGATCAAAAGCGTATTATGACGCCACGTAAAGCGCTAGAGCAGGGCAGTACGTACTTGGTGATCGGCCGTCCAATCACACAGGCTGCAGATCCAAACGATGCCTTGGCGCAAATAGAGTCTGAAATACAGGGTAGCTTCTAGTTGCCTGACCGGAGCGGCCATAACCATGCCGCTCCTCTGACACCGCTTGAATCACCATGGACTGCTCGTTTTATTTGCGTATGAACGCGGTCTGAGAAGATATACTTCCCCCACCTTTTCGGTACTTCGGAATAAAGCCGCTCGATGTTAGACAGGCCGCCACCTAATACAATGGTGTGCGGATCTAGGATATTAATCACACTTGCGAGTGATCGCGCTAAGCGATCTAGGTAATGGTCACATGCTTCGGATTCATGGTGCTGCTGCCAATACTTCTCAAGATTTAGCTCACCCCCGATCAGCTTGCTAAACCCCGGCCCGCTTAGATAGGTTTCTATGCATCCTGAGCGCCCGCAGTAGCAAGGTGGCGAGGGGAGGTCAGCCTGTTGTGGCCAAGGTAGAGGGTTGTGTCCCCACTCTCCAGTAATTTGATTAGCCCCCTCGAGTAACTGCTTGCAAACGGTAATACCGCCGCCGACGCCGGTGCCTAGAATAACGCCAAAGACAATATCTGCATTTTGGCCGGCACCGTCGGTGGCTTCCGATAACGTAAAGCAGTCGGCATCGTTGGCGAAACGAACCTCACGTTTTAATCTGTGTTCTATGTCTTGTTGTAATGGTTGGCCGATTAGGCAGGTGGAGTTGGCATTTTTTACGATTCCCGAGTCTCTAGATATCGTGCCAGGGATGCCAATACCAACCGTGCCGGTTGCACCAAGACGCTGCTCTGCGTGCGTCACTAAAGTGACTATTGTATCCACAGTGCCGAGGTAATCGCCTTGAGGTGTTGCCACTCTCTGCCGGAGCAGCTCCACGCCGCTATTATCGAGGGCAATCAACTCAATTTTTGTTCCCCCAAGGTCGATACCAATATGCATACGTTACAGCACAAAGAAGAGTGTAACGGGAATAACCAAGAGGCTGCCCATATTGCCTAGCAGCACGATGGAAGCAACAGTATGAGGTTCCTGTTGGTAGCGCTCCGAAACCATATAGTTTAATACTGCAGGCGGAAGCGTCGAGAATAGTATCAAGTACGCAAGCTGTTCGGCATCGAGATTGAGGAAGGGGCTTAACGCTAATGCGATCACAAGCCCGCTAAGTGGGCAGAGGATGGTGCCCCACAATCCTATTTTCCAGTTTGAAAAGTCAACGCTGGTCATGCGCACACCCAATGCAAACAACATCAATGGTATTGATATCTGTCCTAGCATATCGATGAAGGTGGCGACCGCTGTCGGTACAGTCCAGTCAAAGCCACTCCACACCAAACCTGCGATAGTGGCGATAATCATCGGCATACGCAGAATATGAATAGGGTTAGTTTTTGGGTCTAGAATGTACAGCCCCACCGTAAAGTGGAGTAAGTTTTCAACGAGAAAGAGCACCACGGCTGCTGGAAGCGCTGCCTCACCAAAGGCAAGTACCGCCAGCGGCAAACCCAGATTTCCGCTGTTGCTAAACATCATGGGGGGTAAAAACGTCTTCGGGCTAACCTTAAGGATTTTACAGGCTGGGAATAGCAGCAGGCCGGAGCCTAAGACAATGATAGCCGCCCCGATGGCGAGCTCTTGATATTTGAGCAGATCAAAGGACTTTGCCGAGAGTACTGAGAAGATCAGTGCAGGAACAAAGATGTCGATATTGATCGCATTCGCAACCGACATATCAGTCGGGCGTTTTTTGGCATAGACGTAGCCAACGCTAACGATTGCAACAAGTGGGAAGACCGTTAAAAAAATCCGTTCTAGTAGATCTAGGGTGGTGCTTTCCATCGGTCTTCCTTGGTAAGGGGTTAGCTGAGTTGTTTACCTGTTGGTACAACCACCACAGGAACTTTTGCTTGCTTAACAACCTGTTGCGTTGTTGAGCTATGGTGCCCAAAGGTGTTTTCGGCTCCCATAATAATCATATCCGCACCACGTGTCTGCGCTTCATGCAAAATGGTATCGGTATGGTTACCTTCGACCACTGCGAACTCGAAGTTCGGGGAGATAGGGTTGGCCAGATCGGAGAGCTGATTTTCGCAGAACCGTTCTACGCGTGTTTGCATCTCATTGATAATTTGGTTGATGCCTTCATCATGCATCTGCTTAATCAGCTCATCCGGTACATAGTTTTTGATAAGGGCAGAGCCCATCGTCCCGATGGGTTCAACAACATGCAGGATCACAATCTTTGCATTTAAGCTGTCGGCCAGTTTAACCGCATATTTAAATACAGGGCTGGTGTGGTCGCCCATCGATGTTGTGTAAAGAATCGTGCTAACTTCTGGCAGGGACATCGTACTTACCTCAGTTTTATCTATTCGCGAACAACGGCCACTTAGTGTGAGCAGCCGCATTTATGTTTTGGTGTTTTGCCAATACCCGGATTAAAGCTATTGGTTGGATCTAACTCGCTGTAGAAGTCGCGCAGGCCCTCTTCCGCTTCATAGAGGTGGCCGACGTTGTGCTCAGCGGGATACTTTGCGCCTTTAGCGGCCAATAGCTCGAGCATTTGTGCTTTAATTTTCTTTGCATCCGCACCTTTTTTCAGGATGTAGTCCTGATGGAATACGTGGCACATAAAGTGTCCGTAATAGAGCGAGTGCTCAATATGCTGGCTGATCTCTGGCGGCAACTGTTCTACCCATTGCTCATCATTACGGCGTAGGGCGATATCCAAAGCGAGAATGTCTTCGACTTTATTTTGGTGCATCGTTTGATAGCGGACCGCCGCACCTGCTGCTGCAAAGCGGTGTAGATAGGCTTTTTTCGCCTCATCGGCATCACACTCGAAGTAGTCGGCGTCCTGTTTGTCTGCGAAGAATGAATGCAGGAATGCTTTGGCTTCATCAATCCCGTCGTTGCTCATTTTAAGAATGAGATAGTGATCATATTTCTCGCGATATTCGCGCATTCGCTTGGGGATGATGTTGGGAAACAGCTTGCTGGCCAGTTGCATGGCTCGGTCAGGAATATCCTTTGGTAGGAAACTAAAGCGGTTTAGGTATGCGGTAATCGCACCTTTCATCGCAAATAGCTTTGGTAGCGGATCGGTTCCTAAGTAGTTGATCATCACAAAGACATCTTTGCCGTACTTCTCGGCAATATCATAAATATCCTTGTGCATATATTCGCAGACTTCAGGCACATTGCTAAAGTTCGTAAGAATATCCCGGCGTAGCTGTGTTAGGTGTGCTGGGTTATTCGTGCCGATATAGAAAACTTGTTCTCTTTCCGCTGTTGGGAAAGTATCAAGCCTCACTGCAAAAACACCCAGTTTGCCTGCGCAGCCGCTGGCTTCGTAAAGTCTGCGTGTATCTGCGTTGTAGCGCGCTGGTGTATCAGCATCCACATCCCGCAGGATCTCGATGTAATCCTGTGCAGAGGCCAACTGCTGGCCGTAGTCGATATCGGACTCTTTAAAGTTGTGGTTTTCGAGGTTAGTGAGGACCTCTTCGGGCGTGTTGCCTAAGTGGATGCCCAAGTGGTTCACAAGCTCTAGTTCGCCTTCGGCGTTGAGTTGCGCAAACAGTGCGAGCTCAGTATATGCGGGCCCGCGCTTGACCAGAGCTCCCCCTGAGTTGTTCGCGATACCGCCCACGATAGAGGCACCAATACAGGACGAGCCGATGACGGAGTGGGGCACTCGATTGAGAGGCGCTAGGAGTTTTTCTAGTTTGAAGAGCGTTGCGCCGGGAAAGCTAACTATCTGCTCACCACTGTTAAGCAGGTAGATTTTGTCCATCCGGGTTGTGTTGATAACAACGATCTCACGGTCATAGTCATCACCAGAAGGGGTAGAGCCTTCGGTCAAACCGGTGTTGGCTGCCTGCATGATCACAATGGTATCTGTTTCCACGCAGGCTTTTAGAACTTGCCATTGCGCCAGCAGAGTTGTTGGGAAAACAACGGCGAGTGCGCTGCCTTGCCCAGAGCGAAAACCAGTACGGTAGTGTTCAGTTTGGTTCTCGTTGGTTAAAACATTCTTCTCACCAACAATATTGCGAAGGGTGTCCACAAGGGCTTGCTGTTGCATAGTGGTAATCCAACATTGTTAACAAAGCTGGTGGCCAGATTTGGCCACCAGAGAGGTCGATCTAACTGTATGCGTTGGCGGGGAGCCAAAGCACAAGCTGCGGCCAGAAGACGAGCACCAACAGTGCAATCAACTGGAGGATGATGAAGGGGATAACACCCTTGTAGATATCGGTCAGCTTAACGTTCGGTGGGCAAACACCCTTGAGATAGAAGAGAGCAAACCCAACGGGCGGCGTTAAGAACGAGGTCTGCAAGGCCATCGCGACGAGCATAACGAACCAAACCAGCTCAGGGTTATCAACAACGCCGTATCCATTGATATCTAGGCCGAGTGCAGAGATAACAGGTGCCAGTAGCGGCAAAATGATCAATGTAATCTCGATCCAGTCAAGGAAAAAGCCAAGTAGGAAGATAATACCCAAGATAAAGAAGATGATGCCGTATGGACCGAACGGTAGGCCTGTTAGGAACGACTCGATCAACTCGTCGCCGCCGAGCTCGCGCAGTACAAGCGCAAAACACGTTGCACCGATGAAGATGGCAAAGATATATGCCGTTGTATTCATCGTGCCCGCCATCACCTCTTTAAGCACCTTAAAGTTGAAGCGGCGGTTATACATCGCTAGCAGGGTGGCTCCGAGCGCGCCAACACCGGATGCTTCTGTTGGTGTTGCGACACCCGCGAAGATAGAACCCAATACAACGAAAATTAGCAAAACCGTAGGTAAAACGGCTTTCAAAACATTGATTACAGTTGTCATGTTAACCGGTTTTGCATCAGCAGGTATGGGCGCTGCCTCAGGCTTTAAGAAACCGTAAGTCAAGATGTAAGCAATGTACATCCCGCCAAGCATTAAGCCTGGGAATACCGCACCCATGAACAGGTCGCCCACGGACAAGCCCAATTGGTCTGCCATGATAACAAGCATGATACTAGGTGGAATGAGAATGCCCAGTGTACCAGCGGATGCAATGGTGCCCAGCGCTAGCGGCATGGCGTAGCCTTGCTTTGTCATCGCTGGAAGTGACATTACTGCCAAAAGCACAACCGACGCACCGATAATACCAGTCGATGCTGCAAGGATAATCCCGATAGCCGTCACAGTCACAGCTAGACCGCCTCGAACGCGACCGAACAGTTCCTGCATTGATTTCATGAGCTTTTCTGCAACGCCGGACTTATCCAGCATAATGCCCATGAAGATAAACATAGGTAGGGCAACCAGAATCCAGTTGTCCATTATTTTCCAGAGTCGGTTTACGACCAGGCCAAGCGTCGTGTAATCGAGGCCTGTGATGGTATCGAGGTTGTTGTCAGCAAATTGCCCGATAAAGGCGAAAATAATACCGATGCCGCCAAGAACCCAAGCAACAGGGATACCGGTAAATAGAAGCGCGATGAACGAGATGAACATCGCAATGACCATAATTTCATTGGCGTCCATTCTTACTCTCCACGAAACAGTAAAACAACATCACGATACAAGCGGGACAGCACAGCCAACCCAAGTAACCCGAACGTTACCGGGATAACGCCTTTCATCGCCCATAGGTAAGGTAAGCCTGAAGGGGATTCCGAGCTCTCGTTTATGCGATATGACTCATAGAAGAAATCAAGGCTGTGTAGGAAGATAATCACCACGAATGGTAAGACCAATATCAGAATGCCGAGTATTTCAATAATATGTTTTGTTTTGGCGCGGAAGTGTGAATAGAACAGATCAACGCGAATATGGGAGTTAGTGGTCTGCGCATAGGATAGGCCAAACATGACCCCAATTGCGTACAGATGCCATTGTAGCTCTTCCAGAGCAACTAAGCCGTTTGAAAATCCTTTACGCAGGATAACCTGCAAAATAATAACCAGTACTAACAGTACATAGCACCAAGCGACTGTCACACCGATACGCTGGATAAAGCGATCTATCATGTCAGACAGGGGTACTGAGGGAAGGGATTCATTCTCAGTCACGTGAACTACCTACGTTATTTCTTATGATAAAAAGGCAGATCACCCGAGTGAGTGACCTGCCTTGGAGGGTGCTATTAAATTAGCGAGTGCGAGGCAGGAATGCGTTAGATTCCCATAGGTCGTAACCCTTACGGAACTCGCTCATGTCATCCCATACTTTCTTGAAGAATGGATCTGCTGCGGATTTCTCTGCGGCTACTTCATCCCACGCGCTACGGAATGTGTTTAGCATCTCGTCATTCCAGTAACGGATCTCAACACCGCTCTCTTTCGCTTTCTGCATCACAGGGAACTGCATCGCTTCACCTTCCGCAATAGCGTTGGTCATAGAAGCTTTACAGGTGTTTTCCACGATAGCTTGCTGGCCTTTAGACATTTTGCCCCAAGTATCTTTGTTCACTAGCAGTTCGAAGATAGTCGCTTGCTGGTGCCAGCCTGGGAAGTAGTTGTACTTAACAATCTTCTGGAAGCCCAGACGTTGGTCGATGGCTGGCTGAGAGAACTCAGATGCGTCGATCGCGCCTTTCTCTAGGGCACCAAAGATTTCACCACCCGGTAGCTGAGTCGTAGAAACACCCAGTTTCTCCATTACTGATGCGCCCAGACCGAAGAAACGCATGTTCAAACCTTTCAGGTCTTCTGGTTTCTCGATTGGCTTTTTGAACCAGCCTGATGTTTCTGGAGAAATGATTGCACACGGAATAACTTTTACGTTGTAACCGTTGCTGTCGTACATCTCTTGATACAGTTTTAGACCGTTGCCGTAGTACATCCATGCCATGTACTCACCTGCTTCTGGACCAAATGGAACAGCAGAGAACAGTGCTGCAGCTGGCATTTTACCCTGCCAGTAACCTGCTGTTGCGTAACCTGAGTTCACTTTGCCTGAAGAAACTGCACCTAAGATCTCTTTCGGGCTAACCAGCTTGCCTGGCTCGTATACTTTCATCTTCAGGGAGCCATCAGAAACAAGCTTCAGTTGGTCTGCAACCCAAACGATAGGCGTGCCTAGTGCAGGAAGGTGTGAACCAAACGCGATAGGTGTTTTAAGTAGAACGTTCTTCGCAAGGGCTGGTGTCGCGGAAGCTGCAGCTGCAGCTAGGATAGTCGCAGAGATCACAGTTTTAGTGAACTTTTTCATGTCTCATCCTCAATGACGTTTTTGTTTTTGTAATGAATCTATCGGGGTCAAATATCTACTTGAGTAGATCTTACACCGAATGACTTGAAAAATTGGTATTACCAATTTACCATCAATTGAACTGGTACTGTATTTATTTTGTTCAGAGCTTGTCAATAATTTTTTCGTCAATTGTCGGGTCTGTGACGCTGAATAAACCAGCTGCCCATGCTGACGTTGTTACGGGTGCAACAGCCGAGAGAGCGTTGCTTGTGAGGTTTGCTTGTTATTTTTCTGACACTCACGTCAACTTCAGTGTAGTGCAAAAAAGCAGAGCCCTAAATGTTGTTTAGTTAAAAATTTGTTGCACTTGTGCATCTTGGTTGGATTGATTGAAATGAGTTATCAGCGTGTAAAACAACCGAAAATCTCTGATGTTATCGTTGAGCGTATGGAAGAGATGATCTTGGAAGGGACTCTAAAGCCTGGGCAGCGTTTGCCACCTGAGCGGGAGTTAGCGAAGCAGTTTGAAGTGTCGCGTCCTTCATTGCGCGAAGCTGTGCAGAAACTCGCTGCAAAAGGGTTGGTTTACAGTCGCCAAGGTGGCGGTACTTACGTTTCGGAGGAGTTGGGAGATTCGTTCAAGGACCCTTTGCTGGAGCTTTTTAAGACGCATCCTGAAGCGCAATATGACCTACTAGAGTTCCGTCATGCGCTCGAGGGGGTAACTGCCTATTATGCAGCGCTGCGCTCGACGAAAGCTGATAAGGAAGCTATCAAAGCGAGCTACGCTACACTGCAAGAGTGTCACGATAAGAAAGAGTTTCTTAAAGAGGTTGAGGCTGACGTGGATTTCCATCTCACGATTGCTGCTTCGACCCACAATATGGTGCTACTCCATATGATGCGTGCTCTGTTTAGCCTACTGCGCCAACATATCGGTGATAACCTGCAGAATATCTATCCAAAGCCAGGATATCGACAGAAGATTCACGATCAACACTATAAGTTGATGGAAGCCATTTTTTCCGGAAAACCTGAAGCAGCCCAGCGCGCTGCGCACGATCATTTAGCTTATGTTGAGGATGCGTTGTTAGAGCAGGGTAAAGAGAATACACGTCTGGAAAGGGCGTTGCGTCGATCGAATATTGCGCCATAAATTGTAGTTTTT
Source organism: Neptunomonas marina (assembly GCF_004005935.1). GTDB lineage: Bacteria > Pseudomonadota > Gammaproteobacteria > Pseudomonadales > Balneatricaceae > Neptunomonas > Neptunomonas marina. The sequence continues at coordinate 300,924 of NZ_SACQ01000005.1, forward strand.
TGCAAAACTACAAAATGCTCTAAGATTCAGTGGTTGCGGCATTTTTGAGCAATTAATCTAGACAGTATTTGTTCATTTTTGTAGTATTACTACAAAATTAACTACAAGAAGAGATAGGCGTGTAGTTTGTGCTGAAGCTCTCATAGAAACCTTATTAAAGGTTCCATAAAACCTAAGGGATAGTGCTTAACAAGCATACGTGGAGAAGGCAAAGTGCTAGATAAAACAGTTGAAGATGTAGATCCAATTGAAACTCAAGAGTGGATGGATGCTTTAGAATCTGTTGCCAAAAGCGACGGTGATGAGCGCGCCCGCTTCCTTTTAGCTCAGCTTGGCCGCAAAGCATCAGATATCGGCATCGATGCAGGTTGCTCGCTAACAACACCTTATCGCAATACTATCGCGCCTAAAGACGAAGCGCGTATGCCTGGCGATCTGTTTATGGAGCGTCGCATTCGTTCATTCATTCGTTGGAACGCGATGGCAATGGTTATGCGTGCCAATGACAACGATGACGGCCTTGGTGGGCATATCTCGAGCTTCTCCTCTTCGGCGACGCTTTACGATATCGGTTTTAACTATTTCTTCCGTGGTAATGAAGGCGGCCAAGAATCAGATATGGTGTTCTTCCAAGGCCATATCTCGCCAGGCATCTACTCTCGCGCCTACTTAGAAGGTCGTTTGACAGAAGAGCAGATGGATAACTTCCGTCGCGAAGTTGATGGCAATGGTTTGTCGTCTTATCCACACCCTTGGTTGATGCCGGACTTCTGGCAGTTCCCGACGGTTTCTATGGGTCTTGGTCCAATTCAGGCGATCTACCAAGCTCACGTGATGCGTTACCTATCTGCACGTGACTTGATCAACCGTGGTGATCGTAAAGTATGGGCTTTCTTAGGTGATGGTGAGTGTGACGAGCCAGAATCTTTGGGCGCGATCGCGTTGGCGGGTCGTGAGCAGCTTGAGAACCTTGTATTCGTTATCAACTGTAACCTGCAGCGCTTGGACGGTCCGGTACGTGGTAACGGCAAAATCGTACAAGAGCTGGAAGGCGTATTCCGTGGAGCAGGCTGGAACGTCGTTAAATGCCTGTGGGGTCGTCACTGGGATCCATTGTTCGAGAAAGACGAGCACGGCTTGCTACAGAAGCGTATGGACGAGGTTTGCGATGGTGAGTTGCAAAACTACAAAGCCAACGGTGGCGCTTACACGCGTGAACATTTCTTCGGTAAGTACCCAGAGCTACTCGAAATGGTTAAGGATATGTCCGATGACGACATTATGAACCTGAACCGCGGTGGTCACGATCCTTACAAGGTTTATGCTGCCTACAACGCTGCTATGAACCATAAAGGCCAGCCGACTGTTATCTTGGCGCAAACCGTTAAAGGTTACGGTACAGGTAAGTCTGGTGAAGCGAAGAACGATACGCACTCTATGAAGAAGGTTGCGCTGGATGATCTGAAAGATTTCCGCGATCGCTTCAACATCCCGCTATCTGATGAGCAGTTGAAGGATGTGCCTTACTACCGTCCATCTCCTGATTCACCAGAGATGAAGTACATGTTCGAGCGCCGCGAGAAGTTGGGTGGTTTCTATCCCGTTCGCCGCACCGAGTTTGAGCGTTTGGAAACACCAGCGCTGGAAGCGTTCTCTAACAACTTAAAAGGCAGTGGTAGCCGTGAGTTGTCAACCCAGATGTCTTTGAACCGCGTGCTGAGCTCGTTGGTTAAAGACAAGAATATGGGTGAGCGTGTTGTGCCGATTGTTCCTGACGAAGCACGTACGTTTGGTATGGAAGGTATGTTCCGCCAGCTCGGTATTTACTCTTCTGCGGGCCAGCGCTATGTGCCGCACGACTCAGACCAGATCATGTTCTACAAAGAGTCAAAAACAGGCCAAATCCTTGAAGAGGGTATCAACGAAGCGGGTGCGACGTCTGCTTGGATCGCGTGTGCTACCTCATACGCGAACAACAACTGCACTATGGTGCCGTTCTACATCTTCTACTCCATGTTTGGCTTCCAACGTGTCATGGACCTGATTTGGGCTGCTGGCGATATGCAAGCGCGTGGCTTCCTGATCGGTGCAACATCTGGCCGTACAACGCTGAACGGTGAAGGTTTGCAGCACCAAGATGGCCATTCTCAATTGATGGCACAAATGATTCCAAACTGTGTTTCCTACGATCCAACGTACGGCTATGAGCTGACCGTGATCGTACAAGATGGTTTGCGTCGCATGTACAAAGAGGGCGAGAACCGCTTCTACTACATCACGACGATGAACGAAAACTACGCTCACCCAGAGATGCCGCAAGGCGCTGAAGAGGGCATCATTAAAGGGATGTACCTTCTGGAAGAGGGTAAAGATGCTGAGCTTAAAGTTCAGTTGATGGGCTGCGGCACAATCCTACGTGAAGTGCGCGAAGCAGCTGTGATCCTGCGTGAAGAGTTTGGTATCGAATCCGACGTATGGAGCACAACATCGATCAATGAATTGCGTCGTGATGCTCAGGCTGCGGTGCGCCACAACATGCTGCATCCAGAAGCTGAGCAGCAGGTGCCGTACGTGACCGCATGCTTGCAAGATCGTCAAGGTCCAGTCATTGCGTCTACTGACTATATCCGTCTGTTTGCTGACCAGCTACGCGAATACATTCCGCACCGTTACAAAGTTCTGGGTACTGATGGTTACGGCCGCTCAGATACGCGTAACAAGTTGCGTGAATTCTTCGAAGTTAACCGTTACTACGTTGTTGTTGCTGCGCTTAAAGCGTTGCAGGAAGAGGGTAAGGTTGATGGCTCTGTCGTTGCTAAAGCCATTAAGAAGTTCAACATCAAGGCTGATCGTCCAGCACCGTGGACTGTTTAAGTCCGGTTTGAACTGACTATTGGCAAAGGATAAGTAGAGGACATTATTGTGAGTAAAGTCACCATTACAGTTCCAGATTTAAGCGGCGCAGAAGACGTAGATGTTGTAGAAGTGCTGGTTGCTCCGGGTGATTCAGTTGCTGAAGGCGATAGCCTGATCGCGCTGGAGACGGATAAAGCATCGATGGAAGTACCTGCTGAGCAAAGCGGTACTGTTGTCGAAATTTTGATTAAAGAGGGTGACACCTGCAACGAAGGTGATGCCATTTTAGTACTAGAAGCAGGTGAAGCCGCAGCGGCTGCTCCGGCAGCGGAACCGGCACCTGTTGCTGAAGCAGCGCCAGCGCCTGTGGCTGCCGCCGCGCCACAAGCTGCAACCTCTGTTGAAGAGGTACGTGTACCAGATTTGAGCGGTGCAACGGATGTTGACGTGATCGAAGTGCTTGTCAAAGCCGGTGATAGCGTGGCAGAGGGCGACAGCCTTATCGCGCTGGAAACAGATAAAGCGTCAATGGAAGTACCATCACCACTTGAGGGTGTTGTTGAAAGTGTTGCGATTGCAGAAGGTAGTACCTGCAATGAAGGCGATCTCGTATTAACACTGCGTGTTGGCGGTGCGACAGAAGCGGCAGCGCCACAAGCAGTGGCTGAAGCTGCACCGGTTGCGCCGCAAGTTGCAGAACAACCAGCGGCTAGCGGCGGCGCACAGGACGTTGCTGTACCAGATTTGAGCGGTGCAACAGACGTTGACGTAATCGAGGTGATGGTCAAAGTCGGTGATGAGATTGCTGAAGGTGATAGCCTGATTGCGCTAGAGACTGATAAGGCGTCTATGGAAGTGCCTTCTCCAGCGTCTGGTGTTGTTGCAGCAGTTAGTATTCAAGAGGGCGCAACTTGTAATGAAGGCGACCTTATTCTAACGCTAGAAGTTGCTGGTGCTGCACCTGCACCTGCTCCTGCTCCTGCTCCGCAAGCAGAGGCACCTGTCGCTAAGCCAAGTGCGCCCGCGCAACCTGCACCGAGCGCGCCTGCGGTACAAGATGTTGTCGCACTGGAGAAGAAAAACCGTCAGGTTCATGCTGGCCCAGCGGTACGTGCCGTGGCACGTGAGTTTGGTGTCGATCTGACGTTGGTTGCGGGTACAGGCCGTAAAGGTCGAATCCTCAAAGAAGACGTGCAGGCATACGTAAAAGGCGCATTGAAGCAACTCGCTGAGCAGCCAAAGCAAACCGCCGCTGTTGGCTCTGGTATCCCTGCGATTCCAGAAGTGGACTTCAGCAAGTTTGGTGAAGTTGAAGTTGAGAAGCTCAGTAAAATTGCCAAAGTGACACGCGACAATATGGCGCGCTGCTGGTTGAATATCCCGCACGTTACGCAGTTTGACGAGGCGGATATCACTGAGCTGGAAGCGTTCCGTAAGTCGATGAAAGAGGAAGCGTTGAAAGAGGGCGTCAAGCTTACGCCGCTGCCGTTTATGATCAAGGCAGTTGCCAAAGCGTTGGTGGCAAATCCTAAGTTCAACGCGTCTTTACACGCTGATGGCGAGCACTTGGTCTTCAAGAAATACGTCAACATCGGTATTGCGGTCGATACACCAAACGGCCTTATGGTTCCGGTTATCAAAGATGCAGATAAGAAGACGATCTACGAACTATCTAAAGAGGCGCTTGAGCTGGCAGGCAAAGCTAAAGATCGCAAGTTGAAGCCGAACGAAATGCAAGGTGCATGCTTCACGATCTCAAGCCTCGGTGGTATCGGTGGTACAGGCTTCACGCCAATCGTTAACGCGCCGGAAGTCGGTATCTTGGGTATCTCCAAAGCTGACATCAAGCCGCGCTGGAATGGTAAAGAGTTCGAACCACGTACGATGTTACCGCTGTGCCTATCTTATGATCACCGCGCAATCAATGGTGGTGATGCTGGCCGCTTCTTGACGTACGTTAACGCGTTGTTGAGCGATATTCGCCGCTTGACGCTGTAAGCGCGTCCAATACTTTTTAAGCAAGTCCCTTGGCTCACGGGGTTCCTTTGGAACCCCGTTTTTTATGCCTAATGATTAAAGATTGGCAGTAGGCGTGGGTCTTTCAACAGGCTCTCTGGTGTTATGGTGCGCCGTTTCCAAGGAATAAAGCCCAGATACCAGCAGCGCCAGAAGCCCACATTGGCTTGTGGGTTTTTCGTGATCAGCTGTTCCAGCGTTTCCACCTCTCCAAGCTTGATACCCAAGGCGCTCTCGAGCACCAATGCGGTGAACTTTGAGCAGAACATGCGTTTGTCGTCATAGTTGAAACCTAAGTGATACCACTTTCCAAGGTGTGACTGCACAGCTTGCTTCAATGCGCTTAATTGAGTGTCGGATATGCCCTTGTTGAATCGGTGGACAGCGATACGTCCACTCTTTGCGCGTGCGATGAACTTATCTAGCGGCGTTATACGCACCTTGGGTATTGCGCTCTCGGCAACGTACCAGCGGCCGTGCTGTTGAATGGCAACGCCAACGTGAGAACACCAACTTCCCGTGCCTTGGGCCACTTGCCGATAGAGAAAGCTATCGATCGCGATGAATAGGAGATCTCCCTCCTTTAAGTGCTCTGTGACAGCGGTACTGATAAGGTCGGTCTTGTTCATTGGGTTGCTCCTGCTAAGTGATGGAGCAAGCGTGCGATAAAATAGAGCTTTTGTAATACGATTTTTGGAAAGTATTAAAATACTATACCTTGTGTCGCGCTATTATCCTGTTGATAGCGTACTTTGTAGGCTTGATTCAGGTGCTAGACACCTCCTTTAGCTACACTATAGCTACCGATCATTAGGCAGTTGGAGAGCAGCATGGCAGTGCTTGTTACAGGGGGCGCAGGCTATATTGGTAGTCATACCGCAGTACAGTTAATCAATGCAGGTGAGCACGTTGTTGTTTTCGATAACTTGAGCAATAGCCATCCTGAGGTTTTTAATCGCATCGAGCGCATCACTGGGTCTCGGCCGACTTTTATCGAAGGTGATATCCGCGATAAAGCAGCGCTGAAGGCGCTCTTTGAGGCGCACCGTATCGATTCGGTGATTCACTTTGCGGGCTTAAAAGCCGTGGGCGAGTCCGTTGAAAAACCGATGCTTTACTATCAGAACAACGTTGAGGGTTCCCTCAATTTATTTGCCGCGATGGCAGAAGCAGACTGTAAGAATTTAGTGTTTAGCTCGTCTGCGACGGTATATGGCGATCCCGCCAGTGTGCCAATCCGAGAGAACTTTCCGTTGTCTACCACGAACCCTTATGGTCAGTCGAAACTGATGGTAGAGAATATCCTGCGTGACATCGCAACGGCGGATACGCAGTGGAACATTGCATTGCTGCGCTACTTTAACCCTGTTGGCGCTCATGAAAGCGGCTTGATTGGTGAAGACCCTGCAGGCATCCCCAATAATCTAATGCCGTTTGTTGCTCAAGTCGCAATCGGTAAGCGAGATAAGCTCAGCGTTTTTGGGGGCGACTACCCAACCCCTGATGGCACGGGAGTGCGTGACTATATTCATGTTGAAGATCTTGCGAATGGCCACCTAAAAGCGTTAGCAGTGCTTGAGCAAGGGCATGGCTGTCAGGCGTACAACCTAGGCACAGGTAACGGTTACTCGGTACTTGATGTGGTTAAGGCGTTTGCTGCGGCGAGTGGGAAAGAGGTTCCCTACCAAATTGTTGATCGTCGTGCCGGTGATATTGCCGAGTGCTTCGCTGATCCAGCTTACAGTTTAGAGAAGTTAGGTTGGTCTGCGCATTATGATATGCAGCGCATGGTAGCGGATCACTGGCGCTGGCAGTCGGAAAATCCGAACGGCTATAAAGCCTAGGTTTGGTTGGGCGCAGCGGTTAAAGGCCGTTGCGCTCTTGATAGCGAGTATGTGCCAAAAGCAGTGCACCCCACCATGTTCCGCGCGCTGTGAAGGCAACAAAGTTAGGGTTAAGCAGCGTCTCTCGTTGGTTATAACGCATCGCTTGCTGCGTATTTAAGTCAATCACCTGTCCACCTGCACCTCTTAATACGGCGTCTGCTGCTGCGGTATCCCACTCGGACGTCGGGCCTAGTCTTGGGTAGAGGTCTGCTTGGCCTTGTGCTAACAAACAAAACTTTAATGAGCTGCCAATGGACGTGAGTTCCGCTGCCGGTATTTGCTCAATAAACTGTTTAACTTCATCCGTTAAATGGGAGCGGCTACCCACCACAATAGGAGGCGTTTGAGGCTCACGCACGCTAATCGCCGTGGGGCTTTTGTTGTCGAATTGCCGCCAAGCACCATAGCTTTCGCCGCCCCAATACAGTTCCTTGGTAACAGGTACATAAACAACGCCGAATACCGGGTCGCCTTTATGAATCAATGCAATGTTGACGGTGAACTCGCCGTTGCGGTTTACGAACTCCTTTGTGCCATCTAGCGGATCCAGCATCCAAAAGGTTTGCCAGTTGTGGCGCTGCGCAATAGCGGTAGCTGATGACTCTTCAGATAACACCGGAAAGCTTGGCGTTAATTGTTGCAATCCGCACTCAAGTATTTGGTGTGATGCTAAGTCGGCTTCTGTCAGTGGTGAGTTATCGGCTTTTGTTGTTACCTCAAAGCCTTGCTCGTAGATCGTCATGATCGCCGCGCCTGCCTGCTGTGCCAGTTGGCAGACGTCATGGATAGGTATGTCTAGTTCGCGCATGTTTTACCTACTCCGAAGTAGTCGATACCGCTATCGCGCATGGTTTGATAATCAAACATGTTACGGCCATCGATAATCAGGGGGGTGATCAGTTCGCTTTTTACTACGTGATGATCAATGTCTAGATACTCTGGCCAATCTGTTAGCAATAGCAACGCATCGGCGTTCCGCAGCGCCTCGAGTTTATTATCGGTCGCGTGAACTTGCGGGTGGTATTGATAGTGGCTACGCACGTTTTCGAGCGCTTCCGGGTCATGTACCTGTACGTGGGCGCCCTGCGCAATAATGGCATCAATACAGCGGATGCTAGGCGCTCCATCGATGGATGCTGAGCCCGGTTTGAATGATGCGCCCCAGATGGCGATGGTGCGGCCCTTGAGGTTGCAATCGAAGTACTGCCAAAGGCGACGAAAGGGTAGCTCTTTCTGTTTCTCGTTCTCTTCAAGCACGGTTTCAAGCAGCGCAGATTGCTGATTACGCTCCAACAAGCTCGCTAAGCCGCGGATTGAACGGGAGAAATTGCCCCCACCAAAGCCACAACCCGGCGCTAAGTAGTGCGGGCCAATACGCTGATCTGCGCCCATGCTGCGGCGGATGATATCGATATCGGCGCCAAGTTGTTCAGCGAGGTTGGCCATCTCATTAATAAACCCGATACGTAGTGCCAGCATGCCGGTAATCGCAAATTTAGTTAGCTCTGCCTCGCGAGGGGTGACTTCGAAAAACTCAGTGCTAGGAGCAATGAGTGTACCCAGTAGCGCGCGAAAGTCTTTGGTAGCCCATGAGGCGTGGCAGCCGAACGTGATCGCGGAGGGCGAGGCAAATTGGCTGATGGCTTCGCCTTCAGACATGTTTTCAGCAAAGTAGCTCACAATGCTGGCGCTTTGCTCCGGGAACTGGCGCTGCAGATCATCACTGCTCCCGACGCCAAAGTGGCTCATATTGATGATATGGACTCGGTTATCATCATTGAACGCGGCAATCTGCGCGACATAACTCTTTGCGAGCAGTAACTCGTTTGCGGCCAGAGCAAATAGGTGGCGGTCGTTACCTAAAGCCTGCTGTGGGCTTATGAGGCCAATGTTACCGGATTGGCTGCCCTCTTGAACGAGCGCCTTGAGTTGGGGTTCATTGATGGTTGTGCTGTCGAGTAACGACAAAATGTCAGCATCGGTCTGCTCGGTAACCCAATAGATATTATGCCCTTGCTGGCTTAGCACCGCTGCGGCCACCCAGCCGACCAGCTCTTGTCCCCAAATTGTCAGTTCCATTACGAGCGCTCCTGTTGCTGATGGATGTGGCGCATAAGGCCATGGGTGGATGGGTCAAACTCGGAGTCGCTCGCTTGATGCTGCAGAGGCTTAAGTAGTGAGGTTGCCATCGTTTTGCCGAGTTCAACACCCCACTGGTCAAACGGGTTGATATCCCAAATGACGGACTGTACAAAAACTTTGTGCTCGTAAAGGGCGATCAAGCTTCCGAAGGAGAAGGGCGTTAGTTCATCGAGTAGCAGAGTTGTCGATGGCTGATTGCCGTGGTACTGCTTGTGACCTGGAACGGGCTGATCATTCTGTTGAACAGCGCTACCAATCGCAAGAATACGAGACTGCGCAAGGCAGTTCGCTAGCGTCAGGGTGTGCTGTGAACGCAGGCTTTCGTTGTCGGTCTTTTCATAGCGGCGTGCTGAGACAATAAAGTCGCACATCACCGATTCAGTGCCTTGGTGCAGCAGCTGATAAAACGCGTGTTGCGCATTTGGGCCGACTTCACCCCACAGTACTGGGCAGGTGCGGTAATCGAGTGACTCACCGACGCGGTTAACGCTTTTGCCGTTGCTCTCCATTTCGAGCTGTTCGAGGTAGGCGGGCAGATGGATGAGACGGCCATCGTAGGGAAGAATGGCATGCGCGTGAATATCGAGAAAGTTCACGTTCCAAACGCCGATCAAACCCAGCAAAACGGGCAGATTTTCGTTCAGTGGCGCAGAGAGGAAATGCTGGTCCATGGAGTGTGCGCCTTGCAGCATCTCGCGAAAACCATCCATGCCGATGCGCAGAGCGATGGGCAAGCCAATGGCGGACCACATGGAATAGCGTCCGCCAATCCAATCCCAGAACTCGAGCTGGTTATCGTCGGCAATCCCCCAGCTGGACATTTTCGCTGGGTTAGCTGAGATCCCAATAAAGTGGCAGCGGTTGATGATGGTGTCGTTGACGCCACTGGCATCGCGCAGCCACTTTCGCGCTGTATGGGCATTGCTGAGCGTATCAATAGTGGTAAATGACTTGGATGAAACGATAAAGAGCGTGGTGGCTGGGTTCAAAGAGCCTAAAATGTCGGCCAGCTCACTGCCATCCATAGAGGATACAAAGTGCACTTTTAAGTGGCGCCCGGCGTTGACGCGTGCACCTCGCAGAGCGCTGCATGCCATATAAGGGCCAAGGTCCGAGCCTCCCACGCCAATATTGACTATGGTGTCGATTGGCTCCCCCGCATAACCGCGCCACTGGCCTGAATGGATGCGCTCGACAATTTTCTCCATGCGAGACAGGTTGGTTTGCACATCTTGAATAATGTTATGCCCGCCCACCTCGAGTGATGTTTGCGCTTGCTCACGCAGCGCAGTATGCAATGCTGGCCGAGCTTCAGAGGTATTGATTGGGTCGCCGTTGAATAGGCGTGTTATCCAGCCCGGCAAGTCTGCGGTCTTTGCAAGCTCCACTAGGTGTTTGAGCGTGTGCTGATCGATACGTTGCTTTGAAAAGTCAATCAGTAGCGGGCCGTGGGCAAAGCTTAGGGTCTTGAAGCGGCTTTCGTCGAGCAGCAGTTCTTTCAGGTGGCTGTGTTGCATCTGTTGTGCATGATCTTGCAGTGTCTGCCAAGATGAGCTTGATGTAATGGTCAATCCTTACTCTCCACCTGATTGAGAAATAATATCGCTTACGAACGCGCGGAAGTCTTGGCCTTCGCTGGTGTGGTTAAGGCCAAAGATCAAGTTTGCCCGCAGCAAGCCTTGTTTGTTACCACAATCGTAGGTTTTACCCTGCATCAGGTAAGCTTCCGTGGTGGTTGATTTTAACAGTTGTGCGATGGCGTCAGTTAGCTGTATTTCATCACCGGCTCCGGGAGGGGTGTTCTCTAAGATGGCAAAAATTTCCGGCGGCAGAATGTAACGGCCCATCACGGCAAGATTGGATGGCGCATCTTGGTGAGAGGGCTTCTCAACGATCTGCTTGATCTTCAGAGTTTGCGGCCAGCTCGATTGGCTAGGTTGTGATGTGGCGATAATGCCGTAGTGGACTACGTTCGCTTCAGCGACCGCCTCGACCATCACTTGTGGTGAGTTTTGGTGATGGTAACGTGCGAGCATTCCGCACAGGTCTGTGCTGTTTACATTACTGGGGTGGTGAATAAGCATATCAGGAAGCATCACTGCAAAGGCTTCCTGTCCAACTAAGGGTGCTGCGCAGCGTACTGCATCGCCTAAGCCTTTGGGTTCGGGCTGGCGTATTGCGCACAGAGATACGCCGTGCGGTAGCAGGCGACGAATGCTCGCTAGGATTTCTAACTTGCCTTTGCTCTCTAATATTTGCTCTAGCTCTGAGTGAGAATCGAAATGGTCAGCGATGGCGCTTTTACCGCTGCGGGTTACAAGGATAATCTCGGTAAACCCTGCAGCAACCGCCTCTTCGACAACATGCTGAATAGCCGGTTTATCCACAACCGTCAGCATCTCTTTAGGAATCGCTTTGCTCGCAGGCAATGTACGGGTGCCGAGGCCTGCAACAGGTATTACGACTTTTGTGAGCTTTGGCATCGATTGCGGACTCCATTCTAAAGCGATTAGGCCAAGTTTACAGTGGTGCCTAGATGAATAGCGGTTGGGTTGTATACTAGCATGCCCCGAATGACGGATATGATAACGGTGTATGAATAGTCAGCAAAATGTATTCGAGGCATTAACGCCTGATGTTGTGATAGATGCGATTGAGCAGCAGGGTTATTACAGTGATGGCCGCTGCTATCCGCTAAATAGTTACGAAAATCGTGTTTATCAGGTGGGGCTAGAAGAGGGTGGTGCCTTAATCGCCAAGTTTTATCGTCCCGGACGTTGGGCTTTGGCGCAAATTGAAGAGGAGGCCTCCTTGCTAGCTGCGCTATCGCAAGCAGGTTTGCCGGTGGTAGCACCGCTAATAGGAGAGAACGGCAGCGCTTTGGTTAAGCAGGCTGGTTTTGATGTTGCGCTCTATCCAAAAATTATCGGCCAAGCGCCTAATTTGGAAGACTTGGATTCGCTGTATGCTATTGGTGAGTTGGTCGGTCGGTTACATGCTTGGACCGAACCCTATCGATTCGCAGCACGCCATGCACTTATGCCGCTTGAGCAGTTGCAAACCTCTGCAAACTATCTGCTCGAGTGCTGGGTGCCGACCGCTCAGCAGGCTGACTTTCGCCAGATAGTCGCTGAGATTGGAGCGGTGCTGGCTGAGCAAGCGATGGCTGCACAGTCGTTAGTGATCCATGGCGATCTGCATCTTGGGAACATGCTGGTGGCCGATGGGATCAAGCTACTCGACTTTGATGATGCGCGTATGGGTTTTGCCATTGAAGATCTCTTCTTGTTGCTCTCAGGTACGGAAGTTGAGCAGCGCCAGCAGCTGTCCGAAGTCATAGAAGGTTATGAGCAATACCGAGAGTTTCCTCGTAGTGAGCTACCGATGTTGCATGGTTTGCGGGCTGTACGAATGGTAAAGTACCTCGCTTGGATTGGCCGGCGCTGGGCTGAGCCGGTGTTTCAGCAAGCGTTCCCTTGGTTTCAACCCGGGGATTGGAAGACCCATAATAACGACTTAAAGCAACTGCTGTTAGCGATGGATAAGCCTATCCTTTTTGGCGGCCAGTAGTTTTAGTGACTTGAGGATAAAAACATGGCTCATGCGAACGACAGCGACGCGCGACAACCCCTTAACTTAGCGGTTTTAACGGTTTCCGATACTCGGGGACCTGAAAATGATACCTCTGGCGACTATCTACAGCAGGCTGCTGAAGCTGATGGACACGATGTGGTTAGGCGCGAAATCGTCGTGGATGATATGTATAAAATTCGCGCCATTGTTGCTCAATGGGTCGCGGATGATGCGGTGCACGCCGTGTTGATTACCGGTGGAACGGGCTTTACCTCTCGCGATAGCACGCCTGAGGCAGTAGCGCCGCTGTTTGATAAAGAGATTGTTGGTTACGGCGAGCTGTTCAGAGCCGTATCGTATGAGGAGATCGGAACCTCGACGATTCAATCGCGTACGATTGCGGGTGTTTCTAATCGAACTCTGATCTTCTGTATTCCAGGTTCGACCGGTGCGTGTCGTACTGCGTGGGGACGTATCATCTCTGAGCAGCTAGATAGTCGTCACAAGCCTTGCAATTTTGTCGAGATGGTACGCCGTCGCGGTTAGTACCGCTTAGTTGGAAATCAAGATGTTGAATTTGTCCGAGCTGGCTGAAGCGCTGTCGCTCGTTTTTTTGGCTGAGTTTGGCGATAAAAGCCAGCTCGTGGTGGTGGCTATGGCCGCAACCTACCGTCTCCTCCCCGTTGTTAGTGGTGCCATTGTTGCCTTCCTAGTACTCAATTTGGTTGCAGTCTTGGCGGGAGCTGTGGTGGCTACTTGGATACCGACATGGGTCGCCGCGGTGCTGGCAGGCTTGGCTTTCATCGGCTTTGGTATTGCAGCTTTACGAGTTGATGATGAAGACGGAACTGAAGAATCCGCCAGCGTCGGCTCAAGTGTGTTCTTGGCTGCAGGCATGACGATTTTTATCGCCGAGTTTGGTGATAAAACGCAGCTGATGGTGGCAACCCTTGCGACCCAATCGAGTGCGTTTTCTGTTTGGCTGGGGGCTAGTCTTGCATTGGTTGGTACGACGCTTTTGGGCGCGTTATTAGGCAACCGGCTAGCTGAGCGCATCTCGCTACTTTGGGTGCATCGCATCGCTGGCGCTTTGTTTATCCTGTTTGGGGTGTTGGCGCTATTTAAAGGTTGGACGTCGTTTCACGCAGAGGTGTAAGGATGCTTTTTTTAGGTTTGCTCATACTGCTGGTTTTTCAGCTGTGCGGGGAAGTGCTTGTCATGGCGTTAGATGCGCCGGTGCCGGGGCCCGTTGTGGGTATGGTGCTGCTGTTTTTTGCACTGCTCATTTTTGGGCACGTACCTGAGCAGCTGCGTTTGTTCAGTGAGGGTCTTTTGAAGCACTTGTCGTTACTGTTTGTGCCGGCGGGTGTTGGCCTGATGGTGCATTTGGAGTATCTAGCCGAGTATTGGTTAGCGTTAGTGCTGGCGTTATCGGTTAGTGCGTTTATTACATTGCTGGTTGTCGCAGGTTTGCTGCGTTTTCTGATGCGCTCTAAAGAGGGGCGTCATTAATGGATTTTTGGGTCTATTTCTCTGCCTCTCCGCTGCTGTGGCTCATTGTGACGCTATCAGTGTTTGCATTTAGTATGGAACTCAATCGACGTATGGGTGGCTCGGCTTTCTTGCACCCGGTTCTGCTTTCGCTGTCGATTATCATCATTTTTTTGCTGCTGACCGGCACGAGTTATGAGCGTTACTTCGAGGGAGCACAGTTTATCCATTTTTTGTTAGGCCCAGCGACGGTCGCGTTGGCGGTTCCTCTGGTAGATCACGCAGAGCGCATCAAGCGTATGTGGTTTCCTTTATTTGCTGCCGCATTGATCGGAGCAGGAGTGGCGGTCGTTTCTGTACTCCTTATTGGCTGGCTATTTGAGCTACCACATGCGGTTTTGATGTCTTTAGCGCCGAAGTCGGTTACCTCGCCGATCGCGATTGGTGTGGCTGAAAAAATAGGTGGATACCCTTCGTTGGCTGCAGGGCTTGTTTTGGTGACCGGAGCGTTGGGTGGCTCATTTGCGCCTTGGGTATTCAAACTGTTAGGTGGCCTAGATGATGAAGTGAAAGGCTTTGCTATCGGCGTCACTGCGCATGGTATGGGTACCGCCTATGCTTTTGGTATTAGTGCCAAAGCGGGCGCTTTCTCTGGATTGGCAATGGGATTGACCGGTGTGATTACCGCGTTTCTGTTGCCATTTAGCTTAGAGTGGCTTGGCTTCTTATAGAGTACGCCTTTTGTTGATTTGCCAAATGTTGGGCTAATCGGTAAAGTGCGGCCTCTTTTCTGAACAGCGATATGTGTGGAGTGCTTCGCTTTTATGACACCGCTAGAGCGTTATAAAAAGGATCTGCAACGAGACGACTTCTCGTATGACCCCTCTCAAGAGACTGCTGTAAAACATCTACAGCGCTTGTTCGATGATCTCATTGCGCAAGAGAATCAGCCGCAGCCTAAAGCATCGGTGCTGGGCAAATTTACAAGCCGCTTCCGTAAAGCAGAAGCGCCTGAACCTGTGAAGGGGCTCTATTTTTGGGGCGGTGTCGGGCGGGGTAAAACATATCTGATGGATACGTTTTACGATAGCCTTCCAATCGAGCGTAAGATGCGGACCCACTTTCACCGTTTTATGCAGCGTGTTCATGCAGACCTTAAAGCCCTCGATGGAACAAAAAATCCACTCGATACAATCGCTGAACAGTACGCCGAAGAAGCGCGCATCATTTGTTTTGATGAGTTCTTTGTATCAGATATTACCGATGCGATGATCTTAGGCGGGCTATTTGAGAAGCTGTTTGGGAACGGAGTCTCGTTAGTTGCGACCTCTAACATTGTTCCCGATGGCCTTTACAAAGATGGCTTACAGCGTGCTCGTTTTTTACCTGCTATTGCATTGCTGAATAAGCACACTGAAGTTGTTAACGTCGACGGCGGAGTGGATTATCGTTTACGTGCATTGGAGCAGGCGGAGTTATATCACTACCCATTGGATAGCCAAGCGGATGCGAGCTTGAATACTAGCTTCGAGAGCCTATCGCCTGATCTTGATGAGGCGGTTGATGCTGAGATTGTTGAAGTTAATGGCCGTGGTATTCAATCGCGTCGTTCATGCGAGGATGTGATCTGGTTTGACTTTAAAGAGTTGTGTGAAGGGCCGCGCTCGCAAAACGACTACATTGAGCTGGCTAAGGTTTATCACGCTGTTCTAGTATCCAATGTTCCTCAGCTAGGGCGCAGTAACGATGATGCGGCACGCCGATTTATCAATATGGTCGATGAGTTCTACGACTGCGGTGTGAAGCTGATTCTCTCGGCGCAAGCACCGATTCACGAAATTTATACTGATGGTCGCCTGAACTTTGAGATCGAGCGTACGCAAAGCCGTCTTCTAGAGATGCAGTCTCACGAGTATTTGGCTCGCGCCCATAAAGCTTAATTTCGGGTAATTAATGCTCGCACAAGCTGTATGGTCTGTGTATAATGCGCGCTCCCAAATATGGGTATTCGTAAGTTGTCTCTCAAAATTCGATAGGCAACCAATAATTATAAGGTAAGTCGGTAATTATTTTTAATTGCTAGGCTTAGTTTAAAGAAAGGCGAACAATCGATGACTACTTTTGTTGCTAAACCAGCCGAAGTTAAACGCGACTGGTATGTGATTGACGCAGAGGGCAAAACTCTGGGTCGTATGGCTACTGAAATTGCCCGTCGTCTACGCGGCAAGCACAAGCCAGAATACACTCCTCACGTAGATACTGGGGACTACATTGTTGTAATCAACGCAGAAAAAGTTGCTGTTACTGGTAACAAGCGTTCAGACAAAATGTACTACCGCCACTCAGGTTACCCAGGTGGTTTGAAACAGGCTAACTTCGAAATCATGATCGAGAACAAGCCTGAAAAAGTTATCGAGCTTGCAGTTAAAGGTATGTTGCCAAAGGGTCCTCTAGGCCGTGCGATGTACACTAAGCTGAAAGTATACGCTGGTGCAGAACACCCACACCAGGCTCAGCAACCAAAAGAACTGAACGTCTAAGGGGATAGTAGATTATGTCAACTCAGTATTACGGTACAGGTCGTCGCAAAACGTCTACTGCTCGTGTTTTCTTGCGTCCAGGTACAGGTAACATCACTATTAACGATCGTACTATCGAAGTTTACTTCGGTCGCGAAACAGCGCGTATGATCGTTCGTCAGCCACTAGAGCTTACAGAAACTCTAGAGAAGTTTGACGTATACGTAACAGTTAAAGGCGGCGGCGGTTTCGGCCAAGCTGGTGCTATTCGTCACGGTATTACTCGTGCACTGATGGAATACGACGAAACTCTGCGTCCATCACTACGTAAAGCTGGTTTCGTTACGCGTGACGCTCGTGAAGTTGAGCGTAAGAAAGTGGGTCTACGTAAAGCACGTAAAAAGCCACAATTCTCGAAGCGCTAATCGGCTGCCAGCCCCTGCTGGTACGATTATCAAGGAAACGCTTGCCTCTATTGGGGCGGGCGTTTTTTTTTGGGTCTGGATCAGGTCAATACTTAGTCTTATAGGTGCTCAGAGGGCTGTATTTCACCTTGTAAGATAAGGGTATTTTCATTACTATTTGGGCCATTTTCAAGAACCGGATTTTATTGGTTTTTTATACTGAGTGGCTGGCGACTACTTCGTGAGTAAGTAGCCTAGTCAATTGAGGGGGAGAAACTTGATGAGCAATGAGGGCGTGAATAAGGGTCGGCGCCGTCTCCTGATTGGTGCTACGTCTGCCGTTGGTGCAGTCGGAGCCGTTGGAGCAGCAGTCCCATTCGTAGCTTCGTGGAGTCCAAGTGCTAAAGCGAAGGCTGCCGGTGCACCAGCGAAAGCTGACATCAGCAAGCTAGAGCCTGGTCAGCAAATGATCGTTGAGTGGCGCGGTAAGCCAGTCTGGATCGTGCGCCGCGGGGAAGAAGCGCTAGAAAATCTGAAGAACTTGGATGCGAGCAAATTAGCAGATCCGAACTCTGCGGTTGAGCAGCAGCCAGCTTACGTTTCCAAAGATGCAATGCGCTCTATTCGTCCGGATGTGGCAGTTTTGGTAGGTATTTGCACGCACTTGGGCTGTTCGCCGACATATCGTCCTGAGGTTGCACCAGCAGATTTGGGCGAGGATTGGGTAGGTGGTTACTACTGTCCGTGTCACGGGTCACGTTTTGACCTTTCTGGTCGAGTTATGAAAGGCTCGCCAGCGCCAACGAACTTGGTAATTCCTCCTTATAAATTTGAGGGTGATGACATCATCATCGTTGGTGTGGATCAGGAGACTGCATAATGGCCGGTAACCGTAATAAAGGAAATGGCGGTTTGATGGGGTGGATCGATGATCGTTTCCCAGCAACTGCAATGTGGGAAGACCACCTTTCTAAGTACTATGCGCCAAAAAACTTTAACTTTTGGTACTTTTTTGGCTCGCTGGCGTTACTTGTGCTTGTTAACCAGATTGTTACAGGTATCTGGCTAACAATGAGCTACAACCCTTCTGCTGAAGGTGCGTTTGCTTCAATTGAATATATTATGCGTGATGTTGAGTATGGTTGGCTGTTGCGCTACCTGCACTCTACAGGCGCTTCAGCGTTCTTCGCCGTTGTTTATCTACACATGTTCCGAGGCATTATGTACGGTTCTTACCGTAAGCCGCGTGAGTTGGTGTGGATCTTCGGTATGACGATCTATCTAGCGCTGATGGCAGAAGCATTTATGGGGTACTTGCTTCCATGGGGACAAATGTCTTACTGGGGTGCTCAAGTAATCGTATCTCTGTTCCAAGCAGTTCCATTTGTTGGCCCTGAGTTGGCAGAGTGGATTCGTGGTGATTACCTGATCTCTGGTATTACACTAAACCGTTTCTTCTCTTTGCACGTTATCGCATTGCCGATTGTTCTGCTGGCACTGGTTGTATTGCACATTATTGCACTGCACGAAGTGGGTTCTAACAACCCAGACGGTATCGAGATCAAAGAGAACAAAGATGAGAACGGTGTCCCACGTGACGGTATCCCATTCCATCCTTACTACACGGTCAAAGATATTGTTGGTGTAGTTGTGTTCTTGTTCGTCTTCTGTACGATCGTGTTCTTCTTCCCAGAAGGTGGCGGTTACTTTATCGAAGCACCTAACTTCGAGCCTGCTAACCCACTGAAAACACCACCACACATCGCTCCTGTATGGTACTTCACGCCGTTCTACGCGATGCTACGTGCTATTCCACCTATTGCTGGTTCTCAGTTCCCTGGTGTTGTGGTGATGGGTGCAGCGATTGCTATCCTGTTCGTTCTGCCTTGGCTGGATCGTAGCCCTGTAAAATCAATGCGCTACAAAGGCTGGATGAGTAAAGTCTGGTTGTTGATCTTCGCAGTAAGCTTCGTGATTCTAGGTTACTTGGGTGTTGTGTCTTCTACACCGACACGTACTCTAGTTGCGCAGATCTGTACGGCCCTTTACTTCGCTTACTTCTTCTTCATGCCGTTCTACACGAAGATGGAGAAAACTAAACCAGTTCCAGAAAGGGTGACAGGCTAATGAAAAAGTATTTAGTGGCTTTTGTTATGGCACTGCTTCCTGTAACAGGTTTTGCAGCGGGTGGTGCGGGTGTTCCGTTGGATCATATGGATGTTGATCTACACAATAAAGCATCCTTACAGCGCGGTATGCAGATTTTTGTGAACAACTGTTTAGGTTGTCACTCTGCGGGTTATCAGCGTTACGAGCGTGCAGCAAACGATTTGGGTATTCCTGTTGAGCTTGCTGAAGAAAACTTGCTTTTGGGCGACCAAAAAGTAGGTGAGCAAATGACGATTGCGATGACGAAGGAAGATTCTGGTAAGTGGTTCGGTAATCCGCCACCAGATCTTACTTTGGAAGCGCGTTTGCGTGGCGCTGACTGGTTGTATACATACCTGCGCGGCTTCTATAAAGATGAGAGCCGTCCATGGGGTGTAAATAACACAGTATTCCCTGATGTGGGTATGCCGAACGTGTTGGAGTATCTGCAAGGTGTTCAAACTCTGAACTGTACACCAGAAGAATTGCTTCATAGCGAGCGTAAGATTGATCCGTTGACTGGTCTGGAGATGGGTGGTTGCTTCTCAATCACAGCGAAAGGTCAGCAAACTCCGGAAGAGTTCGATAAGACAATCTACGACCTTGTAAACTTCATGGTTTACATGGGTGAGCCGTCGAAATTGGATTCACACCGTATCGGTACAAATGTATTGATCTTCCTCTTCATCTTCTTCTTTATCGCGCTAGCGCTGAAGAAAGAGTACTGGAGAGATGTGCACTGATATTGACAGATAATATCTGTTAAAATCAGTTCATTGTGCACGGCCTGTCTTTTGCAGGCCGTGCTTGTTTCGTTATTAAAGAAAGTGAAACGGGGATTTCTTGATGGGAGTAGTCGCTAAACGTTCCTCCATGACCTTCTACTCGGATGGCTCTGACCATTACAGTCATCGTGTACGTATTGTGCTGGCTGAGAAAGGGGTTGCGGTAGATGTAATCGATAGTCGTGTAGAGGACTTGCCAGAGGATCTTGCCGCGCTAAATCCTTACAATAGTCTACCGACGTTGCTTGATCGTGAATTGGTGCTATATGAGCCGAATGTCATGATGGAGTACTTAGATGAGCGCTTCCCGCATCCTCCACTTCTCCCAGTTTATCCTGTGGCTCGAGCTGAGAGTCGCTTGTACATGCACCGTATCCAGAAGGATTGGTGCAAGCTGGTAGACTTCCTAGTAGCCGATCAAGGCACTGACGAGGAAGTAGAAGAGGCGCGGAAAGAGTTGCGTGATAGCTTGGTTGCGGTTTCGCCAATCTTTGGTGAGAAGCCATTCTTCATGAGTGAAGAGTTTACGCTCGTTGACTGCTGCTTAGCACCCTTGTTGTGGCGTTTGCCAGCACTCGGTGTAGAGATTACAGAAGAGCAGTGTCCACACTTGGTAGATTACATGGCGCGTATTTTTGATCGTGAAGCATTCCGCGAGAGCCTCTCGGATGCTGAGCGCGAAATGCGCGACTAAGAGCAGGTCTTTTCCAGAAGGGATGACATGTCATCCCTTTTTATTTTGGAGGCGATATGAATCCAAGCCGTCCTTACTTGTTAAGAGCATTGCATCAGTGGGTGGTCGATGCAAATGAAACCCCTCATATTGCCGTGGACGCAATGGTTTCAGGCGTAATGGTGCCCGAGCAGTTTATCTCCGACGGACAGATTATCTTAAACATCAGTCCTAGCGCGGTTCAAAGCTTGATGATAGATGATGACGCTATCAGCTTTAGCGCGCGTTTTGGTGGTGTACCGATGAACGTGTATGTTCCGATGGCTGCTGTGTTGGCTATCTATGCACGGGAGTCAGGGGCTGGTATGGGATTTGGTATGGAGCCGGGTGCGGATCTGTACGAGCTTCAGCCAGAGCCGACACCCCCGGAGCCGACCCCGCCGCAAAGCAGTAGACCGGCCCTTAAGGTTGTAAAATAATATAGCTTAACGCTGAGAGATGTATTCGAAGACTTTAACGATACGTTGAATGCCGGGAATAGTGCGAACGATATTGATCGCTTTCTCGGCTTCCTCTCGCGTTACAAGACCCATCAAATAAACTGAGCCATTTTCAGTGACCACTTTGATGCGGCCACCTTCCACGCTCTCATCAGCGAGCAATTGTAGCTTAGCTCGGCTAGTGAGGTAGGCATCGTTGGTACGCATGATCGTAGAGGTTGGGCCGGCGATCTCAAGCTCGTTATGAATTTTGCGTACTTTTTGAGTAGCTAGCGCGATCTGTTCTGCTTCTGACTTAGCTGCTTCACTTGGCACTTGTCCTGTTAAAAGAACGACACCGTTGTAGCTGGTAACGCCAATATGTGCTTCTTTGACGCTTGTAGAGCCTTTGCTGAGATTGACTAGTATTTTGTTCTCTATAAGTTCATCTTCAACATAGGCTCCCATCGTGCGGCTGCCGGCATCTTCTCTGATCGGCTCTTCTCGCGTTGCGCTGATAATGCTCGAACATCCTGCCAGAGTGCTAAGCAAGCAGATTACAGTGAGAGGCTTGAGAACTTTCTTGTTCATATTGCTAAGCTCCAAAGAGTTGGAATTCAATAAGGTCACACAAACAGTGAAGAATGAGCACGTGAGCGCCATAGATCATTGCGTTGTCTTCTGATGGAACGCTGATTTCGACCTCATCAGGGCGCAAAAGTGCGGAGATATTTGACGCATCTCCGCCGGTTATTGCAATCACCGACATCTCTCGATCGTGAGCTGCCTGAACCGCTTGAACGAGGCTGTTAGATTTTCCTTGGCTGGAGACAACAAGCAAGATGTCGCCAGGTTGCCCTAATGCGCGTACTTGTTTTGAGTACACATCGCTGAAGCTGCTTTCCTCTGCAACGCCTGTCAATGCTGCGCTATCGGCACCGAGTGCGAGAGCGGGTAGGCCTGGGCGCTCATTGCGAAAGCGGCTTAGAAGAAGTGCGCTGAAGTGTTGCGCTAGAGCAGCGCTACCGCCATTACCGATACACAGAATTTTGAGCTCAGATGCAAGCGTCGCGAGCATCAGCTCACTCGCATGAGCAATCAGAGGAGTGTATTGCTCGATGGTGTGGGCATTGGTGTCCATCGAGTTGTGGAACAGGTTAATAATTCTGTCTTCTAGTTCCAT
Organism: Neptunomonas marina; assembly: GCF_004005935.1. GTDB lineage: Bacteria > Pseudomonadota > Gammaproteobacteria > Pseudomonadales > Balneatricaceae > Neptunomonas > Neptunomonas marina. Next base: position 323,079 of record NZ_SACQ01000005.1, read on the forward strand.
TCAGGCGTGATCCAGCGTCATATTCTAAAGGCGTCTTTATACCACAATGGCTGACTCAGTTCAGGGGTTTCATAGGCAATTACGTCAAACCGGCACACATGGTTTGCGTATTGCGGCGATGCAGCAAGGTAAAGCGATGCAGCTTTGATGAGTTTGGCTTGTTTAGCATAGTTAACCGATGCTGCCGCGCCACCGTAGCGTTGATTACTCCGATAGCGAACCTCAAAAAAAACAAGCGTGTCTGCATCAAGGCCAATGAGATCTATCTCTCCGTATCTGCAGTGGTAGTTACGGTGACAAATGATGATATTTCGCTCGGCCAGCCATGCTGCTGCATGATTCTCGGCATCCTTGCCGTTTGGTCGTCCCTGATTCATGGTTACTCTAGATTGGTTGGTGCATCGCTGCTGCTTGGTAGTTGGGGTACGCCTTGATTGAAGGTGGCCCACACCAGCTTGCGTGATACTTGATTTTGAGGATTAACCGATAGCGTGCCGGTTTCGCCAGGCAGTTCGCTATTCGGTTCGTTGCTGAGCTGCTGCAAATAGGGGTGCAAATTGAAAGCATCAACTCCCATCGCATAGAGACGTCCGAAACGTGAGTTCGCGTTGCTGTGTTGCGCCGCGATCTGCTGATGAATGGTGCTTGGCGGTAGCATTACCCACGGCATCTCACCAAACGTGATGCCGTTCAGGTCAACATCGCGCTGTGAATTTGGTGTGCCGCCATAGATCTGAGAGGTCGCATACACCGGTAACTTGCCAGCAAAATAGTAGGCCATGACCGGTTTTATTAAGCGCGCGTCCTGTGCTCTTGCTGCGAGCAGAAGTACATCGGCGTCTTGACGGCTACGCTCTTCAAACTCGAACTTTAAGCCCGTGATCTTGCGCAGCTGTTTGGCGCGTGCTTGGCTCTGATCCGCTTGTAAAAGGGTGGCGATGGTTTGGTTAAGGTTAGCTGCGGTAAAGCTAGCAGCATCAGCGATCTGTCCGCCAAGCTCAGTAAACTGCTCGATAAAAGCCTGTTGTGAGCGCTGCCCCCAATCGGTATCAGGCGTGAGTACTAGGGCGATTCGCTTTCCATCATTAATGGCTTTAATTGCTGCTTGTTTGGCTTCATCTTCGGCGGATAGGCCGTACTGATAGAGGTTGTATGCGCCGTTATCCGCGTAGTTTAGAGCAAGCACAGGGAGTGGTAGCTGGTCCATTTGGCTGAGTTCGGTCACTTTGCTCTTATCGAGCGGCCCAATCAGCATGTCAACATTGTACTGGGCTGCTGCGTCGAAGATCGCTTGCGGCGTGCTCAGTGTGCTGCTGTCGATAAAGGCGAGTTCAGGAGCAAAACCATTTTGCTGGGCTGCTTGGTGTGCGGTAATGATTCCCTGCTTAATCGCATTGGCTGCCTGTGCGAGTCTGCCACTTTGTGGCAGCAGCACGCCTATGCGATTGGCTGCGATGGCATCTCCGCCTGCGCGTGGTGTCGAGCTATCAAGTAGGGGTGAGGGCAGGAAAAGCGCTGCAGGGTGAGCCTCCCATATGGCCAGCCAGCTGTCCATATCACTGCCGCTGTTTGCACGTGTGGCGGCCGCGAGCTCAAGCCAGCCTTGGAAAACATAGTCGTTATTTGGTTGTTGTATTGCTGCGAAAAGCGCAGCGTCATCCACTTGTTGCAGTGCGATCCAGATCTTTTCATGCAGATCACGCAGTTGCGCCTCATCTTGGATATATTGTGTGCTATCGATGAGGATATGGGCTTGCTCAAGCGCTTGCCCACTGAGTTGGTATGCATCGATATAGAGCTGTTCTGAAATCGCCAGGTCTTCCGGCGGAAGAGTGCTAAGCGATGGCATATACGCTAAATAGCTCAAGGCTTGCTCGCCTTGCTGATTATTCAGTGCTTGCTCGGTTTGAATACGAATGATGTCAAAGCGCAACTTTGGCGGCAGGTTAGATGTATCAACATCTGCCAGTACCTTGGCTGCTTGCTCTGGCTGGCCTTGTGTAACCAAACGCTCTGCTGCGCGTAGTTTTAATTCAGCGGCTGCGATCGGTTGCTCGATATCAGCGCGGCGCAGCAGGGCTTGCACTTCGCTATCGTAGTCTGCTATTTCGATTGCGCTGCTTTGTGAAACAGTGGGCGAGGTGGTTGGCGGCGCGGCGCAGCCAGCAAACAAGCTTGAAACTACAACAGTGAGAGACAGGCGTTTCACATTCGTCATATACTTTAGCACCCTGAATATGGATGGAATTAAAATGGCGGACGCATCTCTTTTTGTTGTGGCGACACCAATCGGAAACTTAAATGATATGTCACCCAGAGCGGTGGAGGTTTTGCAGTCCGTTGCTCTTATCGCGGCGGAAGATACGCGCCATAGTAGCCGTTTAATGGCGCACTTTAACATTAAAACTCCGATGATATCAGTGCATGATCACAATGAACGCCAGCGCCAGCAAACGATTATCGATAAGCTGGCTGCCGGAGAGAGTGTTGCGTTAATCTCGGATGCTGGTACGCCACTTATTTCCGACCCGGGCTTTATCGTTGTGCGCGCCGTCCGGGAGGCGGGCTTTAAGGTGGTTCCTGTCCCGGGATGTAGCGCGGTCATCGCTGCGATGTGTGCCGCGGGCGTGCCGACCGATCGTTTTATCTTTGAGGGCTTTTTACCGGCTAAGAAGAGTAATCGCCAACAGTTTCTTGAGCAGTTTGTCGATGAGCCTAGAACTGTAGTGTTCTATGAATCAACCCATCGCATTGTGGAATCACTGAGTGACATGCAACAGGTATTGGGTGCCGATCGATATGTGGTGCTTGCCAGAGAGCTCACTAAAACCTTTGAGACTATTCATGGTGCAGCATTACAAGAGCTGATCGCTTTTGTTGAGGCAGATCCAAATCAGCAGAAAGGTGAGTTTGTCGTGTTGGTGCAGGGTGTTCAAGCGCAGGTAAGTGAAGATATTGATGCGGCCGCGTTGAAAACACTTGATGTGTTGCTGGAGGAGCTGCCTGTTAAACAGGCGGCTGCACTGGCTGCAAAAATTACAGGTTACAAGAAAAACAAACTGTACCAAGTGGCGCTTGAGCGTAAATAAGTTGCGCTGTCGCTATATGCTGGTATTCTTTGCGCCCTGAGTCCGCCGGACAGTCGCTGTTCCACATTTGTGGAAGGGAGGAAAGTCCGGGCTCCACAGGGTAAGGTGCCAGATAACGTCTGGGCGGCGTGAGTCGACGGAAAGTGCAGCAGAGAGTAGACCGCCTAAGCATCGCAAGATGACGGTAAGGGTGAAAGGGTGCGGTAAGAGCGCACCGCGTGGGTGGCAACATTCCACGGCATGGTAAACCCCACTGGGAGCAAGACCAAATAGGGATCCGCTAGGTGTGACCCGCACTGGATCCGGGTAGGTTGCTGGAGGTGCATAGCGATGTGCACCCTAGATGAATGGCTGTCTATTACAGAACCCGGCTTATAGGCGGACTCAGGTTTTCTTCAAACTCTTCGATTTACTCTTTTTATTCCCCCCCTATTTAAATAGCATTTTTGCCTTATCGAGTGCTGAGCATTGGTGCCCTTAAAGCTTTTGTATTGCTTTATTCTTAAATGGAATAAACGTTCCTGTGCTGGTCTCTTTTTACGTGGTTAGACTTTGGTATAATTACCGGCTGCGTTTTGCGCGGTTTCTGAGTACTAAGAGGTTATGTAATGAGATCTTCACCTGTGGCGCTGCTGCCGTTAGGGCTTTTTTTGGCGATGTTTGTCGGTAGTGGGCTGTACTACCAAAACCAAGGCGTCGAGTTTGCTTTTTATCAAATCTCAGCCCCCGTGGCGATTATTCCCGCGATCGCATTAGCGGTGTTGTTAGCAGAAGGTAGTTTGACACGCCGGTTGGATGACTTTGTTCAAGGGATGGGTCACAGCACCATTATCACCATGGTACTTGTCTACTTGTTGGCTGGTGCCTTTGCGAGCGTGACCAAAGCTATTGGTGGTGTTGATGCGGCTGTGGCGCTAGGGTTGTCTGTTGTTCCTGAGTGGGCGGTGTTGCCAGGGCTGTTTATTGTCAGTGCGGGCATAGCAACGGCAATGGGTACCTCGATGGGCACAATCGCGGCGGTTGCGCCGATTGCGCTGGGTGTTGCTGAGGCAGGGGGTTTGGATTTGCCAATCGCGATGGGGGCGGTGATTGGCGGTGCTATGTTCGGGGATAACTTATCGATCATCTCCGATACTACTATCGCAGCAACGCGGACACAGGGCTGCGAAATGCGCGATAAGTTCAAACTTAACTTCAAGTTGGCGCTTCCCGCAGCATTGATCACGGTCGCTCTATTAGCGGTGGCTGGTGACGCCGAATCAGTTGAGGTTTCGGAGCTTACAAATGGCTTCTTGGCGCTGCCTTATTTGTTGGTGTTTGGTTTGGCGCTGGCTGGTGTTAATGTTCTGGTTGTGTTGTTTATTGGTATTTTGGCAGCAGGCCTTACAGGCTTTTTACTGGTCCCTGATTACAGTTTTGCGGTGCTTTCCAAGGATGCCTACGCAGGCTTTACGAACATGCAGGAGATCATGATTCTCTCTATGTTTATTGGGGGGCTGGGTGCTTTGGTGCAAGCGCGTGGCGGTTTAGAGTATATCTGCGAGCTTGTTGAGCGTCTGGTGCCTGCGCGGCGCCGACCAGCTGCAGCTGGCGAGCTAGGTATCGCCTCGGTTGTTGGCTTAACCAACTTAGCTACGGCAAACAATACTGTTACGATCGTGCTCACTGGGCATGTTGCGAAGAATCTAGCACAGCGTTATGGGGTTGACCCTCGTCGCAGTGCGAGTTTGATGGATATCTTTGCCTGTGTTGTGCAGGGTTTTATTCCGTACGGTGCTCAGGTATTGCTTGCAGCGTCTATCGCGAAGCTCTCTCCGCTTGCGCTGGTGGGTTCGATTTACTACTGCGCGGCGCTGGCTGTTGTTGCGGTTATCTCTATCGCGATTGGGCGCCCTAAGCACTAATTATTGGGCGTTCGTGCCTGTCAAAACGCAGTTGCAATCACGCAGCTGCGCCGCTTTCTCTATATCGGTGTTGGGTTCATCAATACGCTGAAAAAAATCCCCGCTTTGTTTTTGGATCTCGTGCTCTCCTAGCATTTCCCTAATGCGTTGAACTCACAAGAACTTTTCTATCTGAGCTTCTTTGCAGGTCGCGTAGTCGTTGGTTTTGCGCGAGGTATCGCCTTGCATTAGATAGGGTTAGTTTCTATAGTGTGTCGTAGTGGGGAATTGTGGGTTTTTGTGTCTTATTTTGGTCGTCGAGTGGCGAGCGAGTGGTGATTCATGTTTCGGGGCGTAAATCAGGTCAACCTTGATGTGAAGGGGCGCATGGCGATCCCGGCACGTTATCGTGACCAGATTGCCGATCAATGTGCTGGCCACTTAGTGATGACCATCGATACCGAGGAGCGCTGCTTACTGCTCTACCCAACCGACGAATGGGAAAAGATTCAGCGCCAGATAGATGCGCTACCTAGCTTCGATCCGATGACAAGACGCCTGCAGCGCTTGCTGGTTGGTCATGCAACCGATCTTGATATGGACAAAAGCGGGCGTGTGCTTGTGCCTGCTCCGCTTCGAGAGTATGCGGGGCTTGAAAAGCGCATCATTTTACTTGGACAGGGCCGTAAGTTCGAGGTGTGGGATGAAGATCGATGGAACGCAACTCGCGATAGCTACTTGGAAGATGTCGGCAGCACCACGATTCCTGAAGCGTTAGCGACGCTTTCGCTGTAAACAGATTGGAGCCACTTTGGTGACAGAAGAAACATATCAACATATTACTGTGCTCTTGGACGAAGCGGTGAATGCGCTCGTTGAGGACCGAGATGGCTTTTATATCGACGGCACGTTTGGCCGTGGCGGGCACTCATCACTTATCTTGAATGAGTTGTCTGACGCTGGTCGTTTAATGGCGATCGATAAAGACCCAGAAGCGATTGCTCACTCTCAAGAGAGGTTCGCCAATGAGCCAAGATTTGAGATTGCGCACGGCTCGTTTGCTCAACTGGATGAGTTTGCTCAAGCACGCGGCAAATTTGGCAGTGTCGATGGTATTTTGCTGGATCTTGGCGTGAGTTCTCCACAGCTTGATGACCCTGAGCGGGGTTTTAGCTTTCAGGCCGATGGCCCCCTCGATATGCGGATGGACAACACTCAGGGTGAAAGCGCCGCGCAATGGCTCGCTCACGCTTCTGAGGCAGAAATCGCTGATGTGATCTTTACCTACGGTGAGGATAAGTTTGGCCGCCGGATGGCGAAAGCTATCGTCGCCGCTCGCCAGGAAGCGCCCATCACAACAACGGCTCAACTCGCCAAGATTGTTGCTGACGCTAACCCTGCGTGGGAGAAGGGTAAACACCCGGCAACACGTGCTTTTCAGGCCATTCGTATTCATATCAACCGAGAGCTGCAAGACCTTGAGGACTGCCTAGAGCATTCGCTCGAAGCGTTAAAGGTGGGTGGGCGTTTGGTGATTATCAGCTTCCACTCGTTAGAAGACCGCATCGTGAAGCGCTTTATCCGCAAGTATGTAAAAGGGGATGAGCACCTGCCGCCGGGTATTCCAATTACTGACGATATGCTCAACAAGCGTTTAAAGGCGGTTGGCAAAATGTCTAGAGCGTCGGCGCGCGAAGTTGATCATAACCCGCGGTCACGTAGCGCCGTTATGCGTGTTGCAACCAAGTTAAAGTAGCCACTACATGGATCTTTCAATTGGAGACAAATTAGGCGTTTGGATTAAGCCAGAGCGAAGCGCGCAATCCAAACCTAAACCACAGGCACAAGCGCAGGTGAAGGAGTCTTTACTGCCTGCTGATGCCGTGGTGCGCCCATTGGTTGTCTCTGCATTGTTAACCGTGCTGGTGGTGTTTAGTGCACTTAGTGTGATCTACTCCGCGTTTGAGTATCGTCGCCTCTTTAATGATCAACAACAGTTGATCCAGCAGTGGGATGAAATTCAAGTGGAGTGGGGTCAGTTATTGCTGGAACAAAGTGCGTTAGGCGCGAATAGCCGCGTGGAGCAGCTAGCCACTCAGCAGTTAAAGATGGCGACTCCCTCACCAGACCATGTCGAGATCGTCCAATATGAGCGCTAAGCAAGAGGATATCCGCCTGTCGGCGGCTGCGCGTGGCTGGCGTTTGGGTTTCGTCTTTGTGCTGTTGGTGCTCGTGGGCGGTGGTATTGTTACTAAGCTCGTATCGCTCTATACGCTAGATCAAGATTTCTTGCAGCGCCAAGGGGATGCGCGTAGCTTGCGCACCACGTTAATTCCTGCGCACCGCGGTATTGTGAGTGATCGTAATGGCGAGCCACTGGCTGTCAGTGCGCCGGTGGCGACGATATGGGCCGATCCTGCTCGTTCCGACTCGTTTCATCCCTCTCTAGAGTACTTGGCAACGCTCTTGGATATGCCGCGTGCTGATCTGGCAGAGACGCTTCGGGTGGCTAAGCAAGCCAATAAGCGGTTTATCTATTTGAAGCGTCAAGTAACGCCTGAACTTGCAGATCAGATTGGTGACCTAAAAGTACCCGGTGTGCATGTTGATCGCGAATATAAGCGCTATTACCCAGCGGGTGAAGTTGCGACTCATGTGGTTGGCTTCACAGGCATTGATGGCAACGGGCAAGAGGGGTTGGAGCTGGCCTTTGACGACTGGCTACGGGGAGAACCCGGCAGAAAGCTGGTGATGCAGGACCGCGTTGGGCGCACAATTAAGCACATCAAATCGATCGAGTCGGAGAAACCGGGCAAGGATGTGCAGCTCAGCCTTGATCTGCGTATTCAGTACATGGCCTATCGCGAGTTGAAAGCGGCTGTCACGTCTCACAAAGCAGACTCGGGCTCTGCGGTAATCCTAGATTCGCGCACTGGAGAAGTGTTAGCGATGGTGAATCAGCCTGCCTACAACCCAAATGACCGCAGTGAAGTGGATGGGAATGGGCTGCGTAACCGTGCCGTGACCGATACCTTTGAGCCCGGCTCCACAATGAAACCACTGACTGTCGCAGCAGCGATGATGAGTGGCCAATATCAAGCGGATTCTATTGTCGATACTTCACCCGGTTTTATGCGCATCAAAGGGCGCACCATTCGCGACCACCGTAACTATGGTGAGCTAGATCTGACTGGCATTATCACCAAGTCCAGTAATATCGGCGTGAGTAAGCTTGCGTTGAGCATGGAGCCTGAGTCGGTTCGCAACTTGTTACACAATATCGGTTTGGGACAGGTGACGGAGACGGGGTTTCCGGGGGAGCGAACTGGGCGTCTGCCGTTTTATCCAGCGAAGCGCGTTGTGGAGCGCGCTACGATGTCCTACGGCTACGGTCTGTCTGTCACACCGTTACAGCTCGCGCAGGCTTATATACCGCTGGCCAATGGTGGTGTGGCTTTACCCGCCACACTGTTAAAACAACACGAAATGCCTACTGGCCGGCGTGTCATGCCTGAGTATATTGCTGACTCAGTGCTTGAGATGATGGAAACAGTGACCCGCCCAGGCGGCACAGGCCGCCGAGCGGCTGTGCATGGTTATCGCTCGGCAGGTAAGACCGGCACGGTGCATAAAGTGCTAAGCACAGGCTATGCAGACGATAAATATATATCATTCTTCGCCGGTATTGTGCCGGTGTCTGACCCTCGCTTGGTTGTGGTTGTCATGGTTGATAATCCGAAAGGCCAGGAGTATTACGGCGGTGAAGTGGCGGCGCCTGTATTTTCGAGGGTATCGGCTAATGCGCTGCGCATCTTAAATGTTGCGCCTGACAAGTGGCCAGAAAGTAAACAGCAACAAGTAGCGGGAAATTAGGTTTGAATTTTATCCCCAAGACGTTAACTCAACTCGGTATCGTCGAGATCGGAGCAGCGTATGCCGATCTTGAAGTGACGGGTATCGCCATTGATAGCCGCAAGGTCAGTGCGGGTGCGCTTTTTGTGGCGCGAGATGGCGTTAATCATCGTGGTATTGACTACCTCGTTGCGGCGCAAGAAAAGGGCGCGGTGGCAGCAGTCATTGATAGTGATAACGCAAATCTACCGCTGCCAGAAGCCCTGACGATACCGGTCTTCACTGTTGATGAGTTAGCCAAAGCTACCGGCGCTTGGGTGAGCGATATGCTAAGTGCTCCAAGCGAACAGTTACGCGTATTGGCGATCACGGGTACCAACGGCAAAACGTCGTGTGCGCATTTTGCTGCGCAGATGTTGTCAAACTTGGGCGTTAAAACCGCTGTGCTGGGAACCGTCGGAAACGGTTTTCTTGGCCAGCTTGAAGTCGCATCACACACCACGCCTGATGTTATCAGTTTGCATCAGTGTTTAGCGCAGTATCTAGAGCAAGGTGCAGAAGCGGTGGTGATGGAGGCAAGTTCACATGCACTTGATCAATTTCGGATAGCTGGGGTGCAGTTTGATGCCGTGGGCTTCACTAACCTCAGCCGGGACCACTTAGACTATCACGGCACCATGGCAGAATACGGCGCCGCAAAAGCGCGCTTGTTTTTGGATTACGATGCGCCGGTTAAAGTGATTAACACGGACGATGAGTACGGGTCGATGCTACTCGGCGATTTAAGTGCCCGTGGGCTGATGGTTAAGAGTGTAGGCGAGCACTCAGGCGCGGACTACCGTGTTGAAAACGTTCATCTTGATGCGGATGGCGTATCGTTCTCTCTCCAGTCTGGCGGCCAAAAGATCGCGATCACCTCTGCGGTGATTGGGCGTTTTAATGTCGCTAACCTGAGCTTAGTTACCACGATGCTGCTCGGCATGGGTTATACCGCAGAGCAAGTGGCAGCAGCGGCTACAACAGTGAACGCGGTACCTGGACGCATGGAGCTGCTATCTGTACCTGCAAAGCCTACTGTGTTGGTTGATTATGCTCACACTCCTGATGCTCTAGAGAAAGCGCTTCAAGCAAGTCGTTTTCACTGCAGTGCTAACGTGTGGGTTGTGTTTGGCTGTGGCGGCGACCGAGATACCGGTAAGCGTGCGGATATGGCAAAAGTCGCAGAAGCGTTAGCAGATCATGTCATTGTTACCAGTGACAATCCGCGTTCTGAGGTGCCTCAAGATATTATCGATATGATTCTCGCAGGCTTTAGCGATCTGGCGTCAGTTCAGTATAACGTTGATCGGGCGGCTGCCATTGGGATGGCGATTGAGCAAGCAGGTGCCGACGACTTTATTCTGATTGCCGGTAAAGGGCACGAAGACTATCAAGAGATACAGGGTGTTAAGCACCATTTCAGTGATCAGGAAGTCGCTCTGGCACTTCTCAAAGGAGGATTAGCCATATGATGCGAGCGCTTTCGTTGAGTGAACTAGTCGCACCGCTCTCTGCTCGGCTGGAGGGCGAAAATATTAGCGTAAACGCGGTTAGCACGGACACCCGATCTTTGCCGCAAGGGGCATTATTTGTGGCGCTGCGTGGTGAGCGTTTCGATGCGCATGACTTTGCTGATCAAGCCGTTGCTAACGGGGCCGTTGCGCTCGTTGTGGAGCGCTTGCTACCACTGGATGTGCCGCAACTCGTAGTAGACGATACACGTATCGCATTAGGCGCGCTGGGCGCTTATAATCGTCAGCTTTTTTCCGGCCGGTTGTATGCAATCACTGGTAGTAGCGGAAAAACGACAGTTAAAGAGATGTTGGCGGCTATCATGCGTGAATCAGGTGAAACGCTCGCAACACGTGGGAACCTGAATAACGAGATCGGTGTGCCGCTGACGCTGCTCGAACTGCAACCTAAAGATGAATTTGCCGTGATTGAGATGGGCGCAAGTGGCCCTAACGAGATCGCTTATAGCGTAGGTTTAGCGAAGCCTCATCTCGCGCTGGTTAACAATGCCATGGGTGCTCATCTAGAGGGGTTTGGTAGTTTGCAAGGCGTGGTGACGGCAAAAGGCGAAATCTACGATGGACTCGCGGATGATGGGATTGGGGTGGTCAATATTGATGACCCTCATCACGCAGATTGGCTTACCCGCTTGGGACAAAAGAGGGTGGTTACCTTCTCGCAGCAGGATACGAAAGCAACCTATCATGCGCGTGATATTCAGTTGTCAGCGAATGGTTGTTACCGCTTTGTACTCTGTGCACCGCAGGGTGAAGCCTCAGTTGAGCTAAAGATTATGGGGCAGCACAACGTATCAAACGCGTTAGCCGCCGCGGCACTGGCGCTGGCTGATGGGCGCAGTCTAGCCTCGGTTGCGCGAGGTCTAGCTGCATTTCAGCCGGTTGCGGGGCGGATGCGTTTAGAAACAGGGGTTAACCGCTGCCGCTTGGTAGACGACTCCTACAACGCTAATCCAGGTTCAGTCAAAGCGGCAATCAGTATGTTAGCGGAGTTGCCGGGCGAGCGTGTCTTAGTGCTCGGAGATATGGGCGAACTCGGCGCCGATGCGGCGCAACTTCATGCACAAGTTGGTGCATACGCTGCGCAGCAAGGTATTGAGCATCTTTTTACTGTCGGTGAATTATCAGTGCACGCCAAGATGGCTTACGAAGAACAGAGGCCTTCAGGTGCTCAGCACTTTGCAGGCAAAGAACAGTTGGTAGAGGAATTAAGTCAGTTGGCTCATTCAGATATGACAGTGTTAGTAAAGGGGTCGCGTAGTGCAGCGATGGAGCAGGTCGTTGTGAACATGCGAGCGGAGGTGTAGCCCCGATGCTATTAATTTTATCGGAGTTTTTCTCCCAGTATTTCTCTGCTGTTACCGTTTTCCAGTACCTTACGTTGCGCGGCATCTTGGGCGTACTAACGGCGCTTGGGTTATCGTTGTTTGCCGGTCCTATATTGATCAACTATCTGAAAACGAAACAGATAGGCCAGTCAGTTCGTGATGACGGCCCGCAATCTCACTTGAGCAAATCGGGTACGCCTACCATGGGTGGTGCGTTGATCTTGCTCTCTATCGCAATTAGCACGCTGTTGTGGGCAGACCTTAGCAATAAGTACGTTTGGGTTGTCTTGATTGTGACTACTATCTTTGGTGCCGTTGGCTGGGTTGATGACTGGCGTAAAGTTGTTGAGAAAAACTCTCGCGGATTGCCAGCGAAGTGGAAGTACTTTTGGCAGTCTGTGGGCGGTTTCGGTGCTGCAACGGTACTGTATGCGACGGCGCAAAGTCCTGCCGAAACACAACTTATTGTGCCAATCTTCAAGGATGTCATGATTGAACTTGGCATCTTTTACATTGTGTTCACTTATTTCGTTATCGTGGGGACATCAAACGCGGTCAACTTGACCGATGGTCTTGATGGTCTGGCGATCATGCCCACCGTGATGGTGGCTGGTGCCCTAGCCGTTTTTGCGTACCTTTCAGGACGTGTGGATTTTGCCAACTATCTGCATATTCCCTATATCGCCGGATCTGGCGAGCTGATTGTTTTCTGCGGCGCTATTGTCGGCGCAGGTTTAGGCTTTCTATGGTTTAACACCTACCCCGCTCAGGTCTTTATGGGCGATGTGGGCGCGCTAGCACTGGGCGCAGCGTTGGGTACTGTGGCTGTGATTGTGCGCCAGGAGCTGGTGCTCGTCATTATGGGCGGTGTCTTCGTCATGGAGACCGTTTCGGTCATTTTACAGGTGGCATCGTACAAGCTCACGGGGCGAAGAATCTTTCGCATGGCGCCGATTCATCATCACTTTGAGTTAAAAGGCTGGCCGGAACCACGCGTTATCGTGCGCTTCTGGATTATTACGGTGGTCTTGGTGTTGATTGGTTTAGCTACGCTAAAAGTACGTTAGGAGATCATATGGGTCTGATCGCATCGGATACGCGCTATGTGGTGATTGGTCTGGGGATAACCGGGCTGTCCTGCGCGCGCTATCTTCAAAAGCGTGGTGCAGCATTCGCTTTGGCGGATACGCGCGAAGCACCGCCTAACCTTGAGGCGTTGCGCGCAGATTACCCCAATGTTGCTCTGCACCTTGGACCGCTAACAGATCAGACATTTGCGGGCGCCACTCATATCCTGCTAAGCCCCGGCGTTTGCCAAATGGATCCTGCAATACAGCGCGCAGTTGCCCGTGGCGTGAAGCTGAGCGGAGATATCGATCTATTCTGTCAGCAGGTGGACGCACCGATTGTCGCAATCACCGGATCCAATGCAAAAAGCACTGTCACGACCTTAGTGGGGGAGATGGCAAAAGCGGCGGGCCTAAACGTGGCTGTTGGTGGAAACTTAGGTACGCCGGTTTTAGATATGCTAGATGGCTCGCCTATCGACCTGTGCGTGTTGGAACTTTCCAGCTTTCAATTGGAAACAACCAACGATCTGCGGGCGAAGGTGGCGACGGTTTTGAATGTGAGCCCAGATCATCTTGATCGTTATTCCGGTATGCAGGCTTATCACCAAGCTAAGCATCGAGTGTTTCGTGGCTGTGAAAACGCTGTTGAAAACCGCGATGACATACTCACCCATCCGCTGTTGCCTATGGGAGTTCCCTTGTGGGGGTATCGTCTAGGAACGCCAGAGCCGCAGGTGTTTGGTCTAATCGAAGATGATGCGGGCGAGTGGTTAGCTTTGGGTACAGACAAGCTGATGCCGGTCGCTGAGATCCGTATGCCGGGGCGTCACAATGTGGCTAACGCGCTATCGGCATTGGCGCTAGGCAAGTTAGCTGGGTTGCCACTAGAGCCTATGCTAGCAACCTTGCGTGTCTTCCCAGGTTTAGAGCATCGCTGCCAATGGGTTGCAGAAAAAGAGGGCGTGACCTATTACAACGACTCTAAGGGAACCAATGTCGGCGCCACCGTTGCAGCCCTAGTAGGCTTGGGCCCAGAGTTACCGGCGGGCAATAACATTATTTTGATCGCTGGTGGCGATGGCAAAGGTGCTGAGTTTGATGAGTTGCTAGCACCGATTCAGCGCTATGTCGGCCACACCCTGTTACTCGGCAAAGATGCAACGCGCATCGAGGCGGCCCTTAGCGGTCAGCCCGTGAGCCATGTTGCGTCTTTAGAAGCTGCCGTAGCGCTAGCGTGCCAGTTGGCTGAGCCCGGTGATGTCGTCTTGCTCTCGCCTGCTTGTTCTAGCCTCGATATGTTTACGAGCTATGGCGCACGCGGTGACGCCTTTGTCGCGGCGGTAGCGGCGGTAGCGGCATTATGAACGCGACGCGCGGTCTGAAAAGCTGGTACGCGCTGCCAGAGCGCAGTGTAGTGCCGTTTGACCCTTGGTTATTGGGGGCAGCGATCGCGCTCGTGTTAACAGGTTTCATTATGATCACATCGGCGTCGATGGATGTTGCGGCGGCGAAGTTCGGCGGTGCTTTCTTCTTTTCGCTACGCCACGGCATCTACATTGTGCTCGCCATCATATTGGCAGCGATTGTGGTGCGTTTGCCAATTAGCTTTTGGGAAAAGTATGGGCCTTGGCTGCTTTTGCTAGGCGCTATTCTACTCGTGATTGTGCTTATTCCCGGTATCGGACGCGCGGTTAACGGTAGCCAGCGTTGGATCAGTTTGGGGCCGATCAACTTGCAAGCCTCTGAGGTCGCGAAGTTCTGCATGGTGATCTATGTATCAGGTTACCTTGTTAGACGCTTATCAGAGGTACGTAGTAGCTGGAAAGGGTTTGTAAAACCTGTGCTGCCGCTCGCATTTTTTGTTTTCCTGCTATTGCTGGAGCCTGATTACGGCGCGGCAGTGGTTTTGATGGCCACGGTGATGGGAATGATTTTCCTAGGTGGCATGCGCTTGTTCCAGTTTCTAACAGTGTTGATCGGCGCGGTTGGCTTAGTGGCGGTCATGGCTATTGCGCAGCCTTATCGTTTAGCACGTTTAAAATCATTCCAAGATCCTTGGGCAGACCCGTTCGGTGCAGGGTATCAGCTATCTCAAGCGCAAATCGCTTTTGGTCGTGGCGAGTGGTTTGGTACCGGGCTGGGTAATAGCGTTCAAAAGCTATTCTACCTACCGGAAGCTCACACCGATTTCGTTTACTCAGTATTGGCCGAAGAGCTTGGGTTGCTCGGTGCTCTTTTTGTTGTGGTGCTGTACGCCATATTGATAGCGCGCATCTTTTTAGTCGGACGCCAAGCTGAGAAGCAGGGCGAGTTTTTTAAAGGTTATGTCGCCTATGGCTTTGGGCTCATTATTGCTGGCCAAGCGCTGATCAATATTGGTGTTAATGTGGGTGCATTGCCCACTAAAGGGCTTACTGCACCGCTACTCAGCTATGGCGGCAGTAGCTTGTTAGTGTGCAGCGCGATGATCGCCATTGTATTGCGTATTGATTATGAACTTAAAAGGTCGCGTTTTTCGGTAAATGCGCTGGCCTCAGGTAAGGAGCCATAGCGAATGGGGCAACGTACAGCACTCATCATGGCAGGCGGAACAGGTGGGCATGTGTTCCCAGCACTGGCAACGGCTCGTGAGTTGGAGAAGCAAGGAATCGAGATCCATTGGATTGGTACTGAGCGAGGTATCGAAGCGCGTATTGTGCCTGATGCCGGTATTAAGCTGCATACGATCGATGTTCAGGGCTTGCGCGGAAAAGGTAAGCTGAGGAGCTTGCTGCTCGCGCCTTTTAAACTAGTCAAGGCGGTTTATCAGGCTTGGAAGGTTGTACGCCACGTGAAGCCGAGTGTTGTATTGGGCATGGGCGGTTTCGCGTCGGGGCCGGGTGCCGTGGCCGCCAAGCTGAGCGGTGTTCCTTTGGTTATTCATGAGCAGAATGCCGTTGCAGGTTTGACTAACCGAGTATCAGCGCGAATCGCACATCAAGTGCTTGAAGCCTTTAGTGGTGCCTTCCCAGCCGGTCATAGCCGCGTTGGAATCGGCAACCCTGTCCGTGAGGATATTCTCTCGTTACCTCCTGTGCGTGAGCGCTATGCAGAGCGTTCTGGCGCACTACGTTTGTTGGTCGTAGGTGGCAGTTTAGGTGCGCGAGCGCTGAACACCTTGATCCCTGATGTGATCGCCGAACTACCCGAAACACAGCGCCCTGTGGTGCGTCACCAGACGGGCCGCCACGACTTAGAGACCACACAAAGCGCCTATCAACAGCGAGGTGTTACCGCAGAGGTTACCGCGTTTATTGATGATATGGCACAAGCCTATGGGTGGGCTGATCTTGTTATCTGCCGGGCAGGCGCATTAACCGTCAGTGAGTTAGCGGCCGCTGGTGTTCCGGCGTTGCTGGTGCCTTACCCCCACGCCGTGGACGACCACCAAACAGCAAACGCGCGCTATTTGGTTGAAGTGGGTGGTGCATGGCTAAAACAGCAAGCACAGCTCAATACAGACGATATAAAACAACTACTAACAGCAGAAGCAGACCGGGAAACACTGCAAGCGATGGGAGAAAAAGCCCAGAGTGTTGCACGCATAGATGCCGCGATTGCCGTGGCTGCGGTTTGTCTGGAGAGTATGAAATGACAAAGACAGCAAAAGGGCCCACCGTATACGAAGTGCCAGAGATGCGCCGTATTAAAGTGATCCACTTTGTTGGCATCGGCGGTGTCGGCATGTGCGGTATCGCGGAAGTACTGTGCAACCAAGGCTATGCGATTACCGGTTCAGATATAAAAGCATCAGCAACCACTGAACGTCTTCAAAAGATGGGAGCCAAAGTCTTTATTGGGCATCATGAAGATAATGTGAGCGGTGCTGATGTTGTGGTGATCTCCAGTGCTGTTGATGATCAAAACCCTGAAGTGAGTGCTGCGCGCAGTGCACGTACTCCGGTGGTGCGTCGTGCGGAGATGCTGGCAGAACTGATGCGTTATCGCCATGGCGTTGCTGTTGCGGGAACACACGGAAAAACCACCACAACGAGCTTGCTTGCTTCAGTGTTTGCCGAGGGTGATCGAGACCCGACATTTGTGATTGGTGGCCGTTTAAATAGTGCGGGCACGAATGCTCGTATGGGGGCTAGCCGCTACCTCATCGCCGAGGCGGATGAGAGTGATGCATCGTTTTTGCATCTGCAGCCCATGGTTGCCATTGTCACAAACATTGATGCCGACCACATGGATACCTACGGTGGCGACTTCAATAAACTGAAGCAAACCTTCATCGACTTCTTGCATAACCTACCGTTCTACGGGCTCGCCGTGTTGTGTACCGATGATGAGGTTGTGCGTGAGATTCTACCAGCGGTCAGCCGGCCTGTGGTGACGTACGGACTCAACGAAGGGGCCGACTACCGTGCTGAGAATATTCGCCAGCAGGGTATGCATACGCACTTCACCGCTATGCGTCCGGATGGCCACAAGCCGCTTGATATCGTGGTTAACATGCCGGGTGAACACAATGTGCTCAACGCGCTGGCTACCATCGCTGTTGCGACGGACGAAGGCATTGCAGATGACGCAATCTGTGCTGGCTTGCAAGAGTTCCAAGGGGTAGGGCGTCGCTTCCAAGTTTTACCGCCGATAACCGTCCCTGGCGGAGAAGTGATGCTGGTGGATGATTATGGTCACCATCCGCGTGAAGTTGAAGCAACAATCAAAGCGGTTAAGGCCGGGTGGCCAGAGAAGCGCTTAGTGATGATTAATCAGCCGCATCGCTACACTCGTACTCGTGATCTTTACGAGGACTTCGTGCAAGTTCTCTCCGGCGTGGACACATTATTATTAATGGAAGTTTATGCTGCTGGTGAGGAACCAATCGCAGGTGCCGATAGTCGCAGTCTGTGCCGCAGTATTCGACAGCGTGGATCTGTTGATCCTGTCTATGTAAAAGATGCCGAAGAGGTTACAGCGCTTTTGCATAATATGTTGCAGCCGGGTGACCTGTTATTAACCCAAGGAGCTGGAAATATCACCGCACTTGCCCACCGCCTGTCAGGCCTTGATCTCACGGAGGCGGCAGAATGAGTTATCAAGCATCTCAAGAGCAGTTGGCGCGCTTTGGGCGGGTAGCCGTTGTATATGGCGGTAACTCAGCTGAGCGCCCGGTGTCGTTAAAAAGTGGTACAGCTGTGCTGGCGGCACTGCAGCGAGCAGGTGTTGATGCATTCGGCATCGACCTGTGTGGTGATGCGGATGATTTGGATCCAGTACGCCAGCTATGTGATGCAGACTACGATTGTGCTTTCCTCGCACTGCATGGTCGTGGCGGTGAGGACGGTACGATTCAAGGTTTGCTAGAAACGCTTAAGCGCCCCTATACGGGCAGCGGTGTATCGGCTTCAGCCTTAGGCATGGATAAGCTGCGTAGTAAGCAGCTATTTGTCGGTACTGGTCTGCCAACGCCACCTTTTTGTGTGTTGAAAACAGCAGACGATTTGGCGCCGTGTGCTGACCAACTTGGTTTTCCGTTGATGGTCAAGCCTGCTCACGAAGGCTCCAGTATTGGTATGCACAAGGTGAATAGCCTCGCTGAGTTAACTTCTGCATGGCAAGATGCCGCCCAGTACGATACCAGCGTTATTGCTGAAAAGTGGGTAACAGGGGTGGAGTTCACCGTTGCAGTATTAAACGGCCAAACGCTTCCGGCGATTCGCTTGGAAACACCGCATGACTTTTACGATTACAACGCCAAGTATGAAGCCAATGATACGGGCTACTACTTCGATAATGCGCTGTCAGGTGCACAAAATAGTGAGCTTGCAGATATTGCGCTCAATGCGTTTGATGCCATTGGCTGTCGTGGTTGGGGGCGTGTTGATCTGATGCAAGATCAAGCGGGTGAGTTTTATCTGCTTGAGGTGAACACCTTGCCTGGCATGACAGATCACAGCTTAGTGCCGATGGCGGCAGAGCGCGCTGGGATGAGCTTTGAAGAGCTGGTGGTTACCATTTTGGATGGTGTCTGTGCATGAGTGCCAGTCTGCAGAAGCTTAATGTTTATGATCAGGATGCGATCCCGTCGGCGCACGTATCCCAAGATCAGGCTACGGCGACTGCAGATGGCGATTGGTATTGGCGCCCGCTAACCGTACTGGTGGGATTCTGGCTTTTTGCAGGGGTAGTAGGAATCTGTTTCGATGCGGGGCGCAGTTATTTGGATCAGCCCATTCGCGAGGTTCGTGTTGTTGGGGATGCGCAGTATTTAGATCGACAAGCGCTCGCCAGCAGCGTTGCGGGTGCGATCTCTGCGCCCCTGCTTGAGCAAGACATCGCCGCCCTGCAAGATCGTGCTCAAGAGCATCCTTGGGTGCGCCAAGCACAGGTTCGGCGGGTTTGGCCGCCAGCAATAGAGGTGGTCATTGAAGAGCAGCGCCCGGTGGCGCGCTGGGGAAGTAAAGGGTTGCTGAACCATCAGGGTGATATTTTCTGGCCCGATAGCCCGCAACAGTATGGCGAATTGCCGCAGCTAGATGGGCCGGCTACAGAGACGCAGTTGTTGATGGCGCAGTACCATGATTTAAGCCGGTTGTTTCAGGATGCGAGCTTGAAAATGGTCGCTTTGTCGTTAGAAAAGCGCGGAGCGTGGCAGGTAAAGTTAGACAATGGTATCCGCGTAATTGTTGGTCGAGAGGACACGAAAGCACGGTTACGGCGGTTTATCTATCTCTACAAGGCCGAGCTTGTAGCGGTGGCTGATAGGATTGAACAGATTGATATTCGCTACACGAATGGTGCAGCGGTGAGTTGGTTGCCAGAGCCTACAGAGGCGCTGGCCGAGGAAGCAAAATAATGGAAAATGAACACAACATGATAGTCGCGTTAGACATTGGCACCTCCAAAGTGGTTTGCCTAGTGGCTGATGTGCGTCCAGATGGCCAGCTCGAGGTGGTGGGTATCGGTTCGCACCCCTCCCGTG
>NZ_SACQ01000006.1 GCF_004005935.1 Neptunomonas marina
GACCCACCTGATCCCATCCCGAACTCAGAAGTGAAACGATTTAGCGCCGATGGTAGTGTGGGGTTTCCCCATGTGAGAGTAGGACATCGCCAAGCTTTTAATTAGGAAGCCCTGATCGGTAACGGTCAGGGCTTTTTATATTGTCTAGAAAAAATAAAGTGGGTGTCAAAACGCTTAATGTATAAGTGGCGTCTTAAAGCTTTAGGCTGATAGGCGGTAACGAGCAGGTGTGATGCCAACGTGTTGCTTGAAGGTATGAGTAAAGGCGCTCTGATTAGGGAAGCCGGTCGCTGCCGCAGCATTGGCTACAGGCATGCCTTCTTTCAATAAGGCTTGGGCTCTTTCTATTCGCTTTGTCGTAATGTAGTGGAGAGGAGTCACGTGTGTCAGCTGCTTAAAGCGGTGATGAAAGTGGCTGCTGCTTAAAAAAACCAAAGCTGCTAACTCCTCAACACTGATTTTGCGATGTAAATTCAGAGCAATATGTTGATCGATGATATCGAGATTTAATGCTTGCGTTGCACGTATATGAGTTCGATTGCTCAGTAAGTTGTGTGTGGCGCACAAGAGCATTTGCCCACATACATTTTGCAACATGGCGTGTGCTTGCTGCATCTCTTGTGCTACTGCTTGTAAAAGAATGGTGCGTTGGCTATCTAGCGTGAAGTAGCTAGCCTTATCGAATAATTGCTGAGTTTCAGCTAGAGCTTCTGGCACGTTAATCACAACGATACGATTATTGCCCACACCACAAAATGCATGACCCGTTGTCGAGGGCACTAAGCAGCCTTGACCTAGGCTGACCTTGCGGCCTTGTCCTTGGATATCAAACTCTGTATTTCCCTCGAAACCAAACACGAGCTGGTGATAGCGGTGATCATGCTGGTTTGCTGTTTCGGGTAATGAGATCAGTGATGTATCTGTTTGCATAGTTCAACTATTTTGAATTGATCGCGAATTGTACAGAAAAAAGTGTTACTCATCAGCTTTTAAGGGTGAATTTTGCGTCCCTTGCTTGATCTTCTGCAAGGAATTTGGGGGCTTTTCTACGCAAAAATCGGTAGAATCATCCGTTATTTACGCTAATTAGATGTTGGGTTTGATTGATGTCAGAACTGAAGAATGATCGTTTCTTACGTGCATTGATGCGCGAGCCGGTTGACGTAACGCCTGTATGGATGATGCGCCAAGCAGGACGCTATTTACCAGAGTACCGCGAGACACGTGCGCAAGCCGGAGATTTTCTGAGCCTGTGTAAGAACAGAGAGTTGGCGTGCGAAGTCACGATTCAGCCTTTAGAGCGTTATGAACTGGATGCCGCGATTCTCTTCTCTGATATTTTGACTATTCCAGATGCAATGGATCTCGGGCTTTACTTTGAACAAGGTGAAGGTCCCAAATTCAAAAAGATCATTCGTACAGAGGAAGATGTGGCGGCGTTGCCGATTCCGAATGCGAGTACCGATCTTGATTATGTAATGAATGCGGTTAAAGAGATCCGCGGTGCTTTGTCGGGGCGTGTACCATTGATTGGCTTCTCCGGTAGTCCGTGGACTCTGGCAACCTATATGGTAGAAGGTGGCTCTTCTAAAGATTTCCGCCATATCAAGAAGATGATGTTTGCTACGCCAGACGTGATGCACGCCTTGCTTGATAAGCTTGCGATCTCTGTGACGGATTACTTGAATGAGCAGATTCGCAGCGGTGCGCAAGCTGTACAGATTTTCGATACGTGGGGTGGCGTATTGAGCGGCGAAATGTATAAGGAGTTTTCGCTGGCCTACATGCAAAAAATTATTTCAGGCCTTATTCGTGAGTACGATGGTCGTAAAGTACCCGTGATCATGTTCACGAAAAACGGTGGCCAATGGCTGGAAACAATGGCTAATGCCGGCGCTGATGCGTTAGGTCTTGATTGGACCACTGATATTGGTAATGCACGTGAGCGCGTCGGTAGCCAAGTAGCGTTGCAAGGTAATATGGATCCTTCGGTACTGTACGCACCAGCGAGCCGTATTCGCTCGGAAGTTGAAGATATCCTGAGCCGCTTCGGTACAGGAAATGGTCATGTATTTAACCTCGGCCATGGTATCCACCAATTTGTCGACCCAGAACATGCAAAGGTTTTCGTAGATGCTGTGCATGAACTGAGTGCGAAGTACCACCAGAACTGATAGGCACCTCATTGCAGCGGCTGCCCATGATAGCTGCTGCAATCCTTTCTATTTTAGCTAGCCTGAAGATCCAGTTGTGCTAGAGATTGCGCCGCGAATTGTGTGAAGCAGCGAACAGTCTCGTGATCACTGTGCATACGCCACAGACATCCCACATTGCGTACTAAGCCAAAATCGATGATTGGGATGGATACTAAACCATCTTGTAAAACGGTCTCTGCCATAATCGCCGCAGCAAGGTTATTTCTAACCATCATGAGGGTCCACGCATCGTCATCGGTACGGCATGTTATATGCGGCTGCGCTTGCTCTGCTAAAAACACCCGCTTCCCTTCATTGAGTACCTCGCAGTTTTTACGCAATACAAAAGGTAATTTATGTAAGTCGGCGAGCCGGACGCTAGAGCGGTTGGCCAAAGGGTGTTGGCGAGATAGCAGCAGTTGGAAGCGTTCTTGATAGATTGGCATGATCGTTTCTGATGCTTCCTCCCCTGAGAGTGAGGTAAGCAGTACATCGACTTTTCCTTGGCCGAGTTTGTGCGCGAGGATGTCTTTAGTGCCTGTTTCTAGGTGCAGCTCGATGTCAGGATAGGTTGTCGTGAAATGATAGATCAACTGGTTGATCGGCTTAGTATTAAGTGTATTGAGGACACCCATACGTAACATGCGCTGCGCGGACTCGCTAGACAGCTCGCTCTTGGCCGCATTGCACTCGGCAATAATAGCGAACGCTCTATCGCGAAAGCGCAGACCTTCAGGGGTTAAGGTCACTTTCTTGTGGCCACGGCGCAGCAACTGAGCACCTAGCTCCTCTTCAAGCGATTTAATGGCCGCCGAAAGTGCTGGCTGGGTAACAAAGAGTTTCTCTGCAGCGCCAGTAAAGCTGCCCGTTTCTTGAACGGCTAAAAAATAGCGGATCTGTCTGATTTCCATAGTGTATAAATTATTTTTATTCTTTGGATAAGATTAAAAGATTTCCTTTATTTTAAAGGTTACGTCTTAATAAGAGCTCATGCAATCAGTTGCTCGAGGTGAGTATGGGCCAAGAAATTCTAGAACGCTTTCCTGTCCGGTTAGAGATACCTATCGCCTGGGGCGAAATGGATGCATTCCAGCATGTGAACAACTTGGTTTACCTACGCTGGTTTGAAAGTGCTCGCATGGCGTATTTCGAAGCATGTGATTATGTCGCGATCAAGGATGAGGAAGGCGTAGGCCCAATTTTAAGGGACTCCCGTATCCGTTATCGGATTCCACTAACGTTTCCCGGCAATGTGATAAGCGCTACGCGTGTTACGCGCATTGAACAGGACCGATTTGTGATGGAGCATATTGTTTACAGCGTGGAGCACCAAGCGGTTGCTGCAGAAGGGGAAGCTGTTGTTGTGTGCGTGAACTATAAGGCGGGAGGGAAAGCCGAGATTCCCGAAAGGTATCGACAGTTCATGTTGAACAATGAGCCGATGACGCCAGAACTATTTGATTAACGAGATCTCTACCTGGTGAGATAGCTGTCTTACCAAGCTTGTCTGGATTCGCAGGCATCGCCACCTGCGAATCCAGCCTTTTTTAGCCTGCTGCTGCAAGCGCTTGTTCAAGGTCTGCCAGCAGATCATCGATGTGCTCGATACCCACTGATAGGCGAACCATCTCAGGCGCCACGCCTGCCGACTTCAACTCTTCATCATTCAACTGGCGGTGCGTTGTCTCTGCAGGGATTGAAGCTAACGATTTGCAATCACCGATATTTACTAGGCGCAGGAATACCTCCAGCTTATCGTAAAACTGGCGTGTACCCTCACGGCCTGACTTCAAACCAAAACTCAAGATGCCAGACGCCTTACCCTGCATGTATTTTTGAGCCAATGCGTGATCTTTATGGCTCTCAAGGCCGGCGTAGTTAACCCAACTGACCTTATCGTGTTGTGCTAGGAACTCAGCAACTTTTTGCGTGTTTTCGTTGATGCGTTCCATACGCAGCGCCAGAGTTTCTAAGCCTTGTAGTAGCAAGAATGCGTTCATGGGTGAAAGAGCAGCACCCATGTTACGCAAAGGAACGACACGGCAACGACCAATAAACGCAGCAGGGCCAAAGGCCTCGGTATATACCACACCGTGGTAAGACACATCAGGTGTGTTGAGCAGCGGGAAACGCTCCGCGTTATCAGCCCAAGGGAACTTTCCTGAGTCGACGATAACGCCACCAATGGAGTTTCCGTGGCCGCCCATATATTTGGTTGCAGCGTGTACAACGATATCTGCACCGTGCTCGATAGGGCGCCACATGAGTGGGCTTGGTACCGTGTTATCAACAATCAGTGGTACACCGTGACGATGAGCGATCTCTGCAAGGCGTTCTATGTCAGCAATACCGCCGGATGGATTGCCCACCGATTCGCAGTAAAGGGCTTTCGTTTTTTCATCGATTTGAGCTTCGATCGCATCGAAGTCATCTTTGTTGGCGAAGCGCACGGTAATCCCTTGGCGAGGTAGCGTGTGTGCGAACAGGTTGTAGGTGCCGCCATAAAGCTCGCTCGTAGAAACGATGTTATCGCCCACTTCGACCAATGTTTGGATCGCATAAGTGATGGCTGACATACCCGATGCAACCGCCAATGCAGCAACCCCACCTTCGAGCTGTGCGACGCGCTGTTCTAGCACATCGGTGGTTGGGTTCATGATGCGCGTGTAGATGTTACCAGGCACCTTTAGATCAAATAGATCTGCGCCGTGCTGGGCGTCGTCAAACGCGTAAGAAGTGGTCTGATAAACAGGCACTGCAACAGACTTTGTTGTTGGGTCTGGTGAGTAACCGCCATGAACGGCAATGGTTTCCAGCTTCATTAAACTCTCCTTGGTGGGGCTGTCTTTTTTATTGATGCTTTCGATTGTAATGGTAATCCCGCATCAAAAAAACGCTTAACTAGATGACTTCTATACAGGTTAGGTAGAATGCTATTCATAATAGTTATCAGGAGATCCTCATGGCAAAGGCCAAAACTGCCTATGTTTGCACCGAATGCGGAGCGGACTACACCAAATGGCAAGGTCAATGTAGTGCATGCAAAGAGTGGAATACGCTCACTGAGATGCGCGTGGCACCCGCGAAAGCCGCAGCGGCCAAACCGCGCTTTGATGGTTATGCTGGCGAGACCAGCCAGCGTGTTGTCAAACTTGCCGATGTTGATCTCAAAGATATGCCTCGTATCGGTACCGGTACCCAAGAACTCGATCGCGTACTCGGAGGAGGGTTAGTACCCGGCTCTGCGATTTTAATTGGTGGTCACCCAGGTGCTGGTAAAAGTACGCTGCTGCTGCAGATTATGTGCTATCTGGCGCAAACGCAGCCGGCACTTTATGTCACGGGTGAAGAGTCACTGCAGCAAGTTGCCATGCGCGCCCATCGCTTAGGGTTAGCAGCCGATGCGCTACAGATGCTATCTGAAACCAGCGTTGAGGCGATCTGCCAAACAGCAACGCAGCTGCAGCCAAAGATCATGGTTATTGACTCCATTCAAGTGATGCATATGGCTGAGATACAGTCAGCACCGGGTTCCGTTGCACAAGTACGTGAATCCGCCGCAGACCTAACCCGCTACGCTAAGCAAACCGGAACCGTACTATTTCTGGTAGGCCATGTCACAAAAGATGGCAGTTTGGCAGGGCCGAAGGTGCTTGAGCATATGATCGATTGCTCTTTGCAGCTTGAAGGCTCATCAGATAGCCGCTTTCGTACCCTTCGTTCACACAAAAATCGCTTTGGTGCCGTGAACGAGTTGGGCGTATTTGCAATGCTTGAAAACGGCTTGAAAGAGGTCAAAAACCCAAGCTCCATCTTCTTGAACCGCGGCGAGCAACCGAGCCCTGGCAGTGTAGTCATGGTGGTATGGGAAGGGACGCGCCCGCTGCTGGTTGAGATACAAGCTCTAGTGGACGAGTCACATATGAACAACCCACGCCGAGTCGCCGTCGGGCTTGAGTCTAACCGCTTAGCGATGTTGCTTGCCGTATTGCACCGTCATGGCGGTCTGCATACTGGTGATCAAGACGTGTTTGTCAATGTGGTGGGGGGCGTCAAAGTGCTGGAGACAAGCGCCGATCTCGCCTTGCTCTTAGCCGTTGTGTCGAGCTTCCGTGATCGCGCACTATCCCAGTCGTTGATGGTGTTTGGTGAAGTGGGTCTATCGGGTGAGATTCGGCCAGTACCTAACGGCCAAGAGCGGATCCGAGAAGCGGCTAAACATGGCTTCAAGCGCGCCATTGTGCCCAAAGGCAACGTCCCGAAAGAGGGTATTGATGGCATTGAGATCGTTGGCGTTAGCCGCTTAGCAGACGCATTGGACGCGCTCTAACGCCCCGCATGACCCTCAGTGATATCGGTGATATGCAAGCCTTAGATAAGATGATGATAACAGAGCGCTAAATTAAGCAACTCTCAGTCCTTCTGGCGTCAGTTTATCTGACGCCATCTTCCATACCCCGCTTTGTGTTTTAGTCGTGATATAAATGGTCTAACTCGCGCTCCAGTAAGTCTGGATCGCCAAGATTGAGTTCAACCAAGCGGCGTAGATGTGTCATGCTCGAGATATCGATACGTTGGAGCTGAAACCCTAGGTAGTTACCAATCTTATGGTTAAGTACCACCGGCATATCGATCACCGCCTCCTCTGGATCAAGCTGAATCATTAACTCAGCGGCATCTCCGACGGCCAAGTCGATCCCTTCCTCTGGTATTTCGGTCAGGGCGCCTTTGAAGCAAATATCAGCAAGCCGTACATCCCACTCGTCGGCACCGCGGCGCAGTATGCAGCGTGCATCAAAGTGAATACGGGTAAAACGGCGGCGTTCTGGAATCTGTTCCGTCACTTTCCTTCTCCTACCTATAGCGTTTCTATCAACTGAGTATAGAAGGCAGATTGGAAAATGGCGATATAAAGAGGGGAGAGAGGCGGCAGCGATGCGTGCTGCCGCCAAGATCAGCGAATTAGCTGATGCGCTTGTATTTGATGCGCTCTGGCTGGTGCTCTTTACCGTAACGGCGTTTGTAATCCGCTTGATACTCGGTGTAGTTACCCTCGAAGAACTCGACATGTGAGTTACCTTCGTAGGCCAGCATGTGTGTACAGATACGGTCAAGGAACCAACGGTCGTGCGAGATCACAACGGCACAGCCCGGGAAGGCTAACAGTGCTTCCTCTAGTGCACGCAGTGTTTCGATATCAAGATCGTTGGTAGGCTCATCAAGCAGCAGTACGTTGCCGCCCGCTTTCAGCAGTTTAGCCATGTGTAAGCGGTTGCGCTCACCACCGGAAAGTTCGCTGACTTGCTTCTGTTGATCGCCACCTTTGAAGTTGAAACGACCACAGTATGCGCGAGCAGGTGTTTGATAATTGCCCACAGTGATAATGTCCTGACCATCAGAAAGCTCTTCAAAGACAGTCTTATCGCCGCTGAGGTCGCGTGACTGATTTACGTAGGCCAATTCGACGGTAGAGCCGATCTCGATAGTGCCAGAATCCGGTTGCTCTTCACCTGCGATCATGCGGAAGAGTGTGGATTTACCCGCACCGTTACCACCGATGATGCCGACAATGGCCCCTTGCGGAATTGAGAAGCTCAGGTCTTCAAAGAGGACTTTATCGCCGTACGCTTTAGAGATGTTGTTTGCATCGATCACTTTATCGCCTAGGCGAGGGCCAGGTGGAATATAGATCTCTTGCGTCTCGTTGCGTGTTTGGAACTCTTTCGAGTTCATCTCTTCGAACTGCTTCAAACGCGCCTTGGATTTGGACTGGCGGCCTTTCGAGCCTTGGCGAACCCACTCTAGCTCGGAGGCAACTGATTTACGGTGCGCCGCTTCCTGTTTCGCTTCTAGTTCTAGACGCTTCTCTTTCTGCTCTAGCCATGAGGAGTAGTTACCCTCGTAAGGGATGCCGCGGCCACGGTCCAGCTCCAAAATCCAGCCTGCTGCATTGTCCAAGAAATAACGGTCGTGGGTGATCGCAACCACAGTGCCCGGGTACTCTTGTAGGAAACGTTCGATCCACGCGACAGATTCTGCATCCAAGTGGTTGGTTGGCTCGTCCAACAGCAGCATATCTGGCTTATCAAGCAGCAAACGGCATAGCGCAACGCGGCGGCGCTCACCGCCTGATAGGTGCTCAACTTTGGCATCCCACGCCGGTAGGCGCATCGCATCAGCGGCGCGTTCGAGCGCGGTTTCTAGGTTGTGGCCATCTTTCGCTTGGATCAGGTTCTCAAACTCGGCTTGCTTTTTTGCTAGCTCGTCAAAGTCTGCATCGGGCTCTGCATAGGCTGCGTAGACTTGCTCAAGGCCATCCAGCGCCGCTTTTACATCAGCAACTGACTCTTCAACAATCTCACGAACGGTTTTGTTATCGTCCAGCTCTGGCTCTTGGGGCAGGTAGCCCACGTTGATGCCGGGCATTGGGCGTGCTTCACCGATAATATCGGTATCGATACCTGCCATGATTTTGAGAAGGGTAGATTTACCCGCGCCATTTAAACCCAATACGCCGATTTTGGCGCCCGGAAAAAAGGAGAGGGAGATGTCTTTTAAAATCTCGCGTTTTGGTGGGACGATCTTGCCCACGCGGTTCATCGAGTAAACGTACTGTGCCATAAGCCCTCAGCAAATAGAAAATCGGTTAAAAAGATAGTGCGGATTTTACCTGTCCACGCCTGTGAATGCGACTTTCAAGCCTCGGTTTAGCCAAAGCGCTCGGTGAGGTACGCATTGATATCATTCGATTCGTAAAGCCAGCGCACACTGCCATCTGTCTCAGTTATCTTCAGGCACGGCACTTTCACTTTGCCGCCTTGTTGAAGCAGCTCTTCGCGGTACTTGGTATCGTTCTTCGCGTCGCGTAGGGCGATATTGAGTGACAAACGCTTCATTTGGCGGCGCACTTTGACGCAAAAAGGACATGCTTGAAACTGATAGAGCGCTAAGTCTTGGGTCGCTGCGTCAACCGCTTGCTGAGCTTCGGCGCTGCGCTTGATCCCTTTAGGAGTTGTAATGAAGTCGATCAATAAGATGATTTTGCCTAAAATCCAACGAATAACAGCCATGCTTTACCATCTCGGTTAGTTAGAAAGGCGCATATTCTAGCACTCTTCACGGGGCGAGCTAAGCCGATGCGAATTTATGAATGGGATTCGTGATAAATTGACCGAGTTTCAAGTGCGTTTTGCCTCCAAAAGAGAGTATAATGCGCCCCTTTCCAAAGGCCGGTAACGCTCACTTTTTATCGGTCGGGCCTGTCATTTTAGGGGATAGCTATGTTTAGCAAAGATATGTCAATTGCCGACTTTGACGCTGATCTATGGTCAGCGATGGAAGCTGAAGCCACGCGTCAGGAAGAGCACATCGAACTGATCGCGTCAGAGAACTACACGAGCCCACGTGTAATGGAGGCTCAAGGCTCCGCACTGACAAACAAATACGCTGAGGGCTATCCCAACAAGCGCTACTACGGTGGTTGCGAGTACGTTGATAAGGTAGAAGAGCTTGCCATTGAGCGTGCTAATGAGCTGTTCGGTACAACCTACGCCAATGTTCAGCCGCACTCTGGCTCACAAGCAAACGCAGCGGTTTACATGGCGCTTTGCAAGCCGGGTGATACAGTTCTAGGTATGAGCTTGGCGCACGGTGGCCACTTGACTCACGGTGCTGCGGTATCCTTCTCTGGCCGTATCTACAATGCAGTTCAATACGGTCTGCACCCAGAAACGGGTGAGATCGATTACGATGAAGTAGAGCGTTTGGCAGTTGAGCATAAGCCAAAAATGATCGTTGCAGGCTTCTCTGCTTACTCACGTATCGTTGATTGGCAGCGTTTCCGCGATATCGCAGACAAAGTTGGTGCATATCTGTTTGTTGATATGGCACACATTGCAGGTTTGGTTGCTGCAGGCGTTTACCCATCACCGGTACCGTTTGCTGATGTTGTAACGACAACAACGCACAAAACGTTGGGTGGCCCACGTGGTGGCTTGATCGTTTCTGCTCGTGCTGATGAAGACCTGCAGAAGAAGCTTAACTTTGCTGTCTTCCCAGAATCTCAAGGCGGCCCGTTGATGCACATCATCGCGGCGAAAGCAGTATGTTTCAAAGAAGCACTTGAGCCAGAGTGGCAAGTTTACCAAGCGCAAGTGGTTAAGAATGCTCAAGCGATGGCGGAGACTTTCATGTCGCGTGGCATCAAAATCGTTTCAGAAGGTACAGAAGACCACCTGTTCTTGGTTGATCTCATCGATAAAGAGTACACAGGTAAAGATGCCGACGCTGCCCTTGGTCGTGCCAACATTACGGTAAACAAAAACTCAGTGCCTAACGATCCACGCTCTCCGTTTGTCACCTCTGGCTTACGTATCGGTACACCGGCAGTGACGCGTCGTGGCTTCAAAGAAGCTGAAGTAACTGAGCTGACTAACTGGATCTGTGATGTACTTGATAACATCAATGATGAGTCAGTGATTGAGCGTGTGAAAGGCCAGGTACTCGATATCTGTGCGCGTTTCCCCGTTTATAAATAACCACTGAATCGGTTAGAATAATAAGGCGACACTTAGGTGTCGCCTTTTTTCGTATCTCGCTCTTTATTTGCAGCGCACGGCGCTAACGCTCTTTTATGGCAGGAAATTGATATGCATTGTCCTTTTTGCGGAAAAACGGAAACGAAAGTCGTTGATTCCCGCTTAGTCGCTGAAGGCCAGCAGATCAGGCGTCGCCGCGAATGCAGTGCCTGTCATGAGCGCTTTACGACCTTCGAAATTGCCGAACTTCTGATGCCGCGCCTGATTAAGGCCGATGGCTCTCGCCAGCCCTTTGATGAGGATAAGCTGCGCGGTGGTATCCAACGAGCGCTGGAAAAGCGTCCTGTCAGCATTGAATCCATAGAAGCCTGCATCAATCGTATCAAACACTCGTTGCGCGCAACCGGTGAGCGGGAGTTGCCCTCACGGCAAGTGGGAGAGGCGGTGATGGAAGAGCTCCGCAAACTCGATCAGGTGGCTTATGTTCGCTTTGCCTCCGTATACCGTAGCTTTCAAGATATTAATGAGTTCAAAGCGGAGATTGACCGCCTCGCCGGTGATGAGTCTGCCGCTAAGGAGCTAGAGCGCTAAATGAATCCATATCTTGATCGACAGCTAATGGCAAGAGCAATCCAGCTCGCGCGCCAAGGTATTTATACGACATCGCCGAATCCACGGGTTGGCTGTGTGATTGCGCATGGCGAGACAATCGTTGGCGAGGGCTACCATGTTCGTGCGGGTGAAGGTCACGCAGAGGTCAATGCGTTGCGCCAAGCGGGTGCTGCGGCAAAGGGCGCAACCGCCTACGTAACGTTAGAACCATGCAGCCACTTTGGACGCACACCGCCATGTGCAGCAGCACTGATCCAAGCTGGAGTCGCCCGTGTGGTATCCGCGATGGGTGATCCAAACCCACAGGTCAATGGTCGCGGCATCGCGATGCTCAACGAGGCGGGTATCGCTACCGAGGTGGGCTTGCTCGAGAATGAAGCAAGAGCACTGAACCCTGGGTTCATTAAACGTATGACCACGGGACGCCCTTGGGTGCGCGTGAAGCTTGCGATGAGCGCAGATGGCCGTACGGCGATGCGCAGTGGTGAATCGCAATGGATTACTGGTGCGCCGGCGCGCCAAGCAGTGCAGCGTTTGCGGGCGCGCAGCTGTGCGGTGGTAACGGGCATTGGCTCCATTTTACATGATGACTCTGCGTTAACGGTACGCGCTGCCGAGCTTGGCTTAGCCAACGCGGAGCAGGTTGCTGAGCGTCAACCTTTGCGTGTGGTGTTAGATCGCCAAGGCCAATTAAGCCCGAATGCACGCATTTTACAGCAATCCGGACGCACCTTGTGGATGACTACTAGCGATGCTGAACGTAGCGGCGCAGAGCGTGTCGCGGCGCAGCTATCGGAGGCGTCGATTGATCTGGCCTGGGTGTTGGACTACTTAGGTCAACAGGAACAGTGCAATGAGATCCTTATCGAAGCGGGTGCCGTATTAGCCGGTGGCTTTGTTGCCGCAGGTTTAGTTGATGAACTGGTGGTCTTTATGGCGCCAACGCTGCTGGGTTCTCATGCGCGTCCGCTAGTGGAGTTGCCACTAGAAGCAATGGCGCAGCAACAACGACTAGAATTAACAGATGTCCGCCAATTTGGTGATGACTTACGGCTGACATATCGCTTGGCACAGAGGGGCTAGACAGGGTGTTTACGGGGATTATTGAGGCGGTAGGTACCGTTGCTGCACGTGAAGACGTTCAGGGGGATATGCGCTTGTATATCCGTACCGGAGCGCTAGATCTGACCGATGTGCAACTCGGTGATAGTATCGCGACAAACGGAGTGTGCCTAACCGCCACTGAACTGCCCGGCGATGGCTTTTGGGCGGACGTATCGCGTGAGTCACTGGCTCATACACGTCTTGAAGCACTTGCAATCGGCGATAGCGTGAATCTAGAGAAGGCGTTGATGCCAACGAGCCGCCTAGGTGGACATATTGTGACAGGACACGTAGATGGCATCGGCACGATCGTTGAGAGAAGAGCAGATGCGCGCTCTATCTATTTCTCCGTTGAGGCCCCCGCGGCGATTGCAAAATATATTGCGGCCAAAGGCTCGATTACGGTGGATGGTGTAAGCCTGACGGTCAATAGTGTTTCAGGCCGCACGTTTGCGCTTAATATTGTGCCGCACACCGCACAGGAAACATTGATCGAACAGTACCAAGTGGGCACGCAAGTGCACCTTGAAGTGGATATTATTGCACGCTACATGGAGCGTTTATTGCTGGCAGGGCAAGATGATCATGCTGAATCTGAGCAGTCATCGGGCTTAACGCTGAGCAAGCTTGCAGAACATGGTTTTATGAAGCGCTAAACGCGCGCAAGGCAGGAATCATAATGGAGCTAAATAGCCCAAAAGAGTTAATCGAAGATATTCGTCAGGGCAAGATGGTTATCCTGATGGATGATGAAGATCGTGAAAACGAGGGTGATATCGTCATTGCCGCGGATATGGTGCGCGCTGAGGATATCAACTTCATGGCGACCCACGCGCGTGGCTTGATCTGTCTGACCCTCACCCGTGAGCGTTGTGAGCAACTCAAGCTACCTTTAATGGTGCAGAGCAACGGTGCGCAGTTTTCAACCAACTTTACGCTATCGATCGAAGCGGCCGAGGGCGTAACAACCGGTATCTCAGCAGCCGATCGTGCGCACACCGTACGCACAGCGGTTAAAGCCGATGCGAAAGCGGAAGATATTGTTCAGCCGGGGCACATCTTCCCGCTGATGGCGCAGCCTGGTGGTGTGTTAAGCCGAGCGGGCCACACCGAAGCGGGCTGCGATCTAGCGCGGCTGGCTGGTTTAACGCCAGCGTCTGTGATCGTCGAGATTATGAATGATGATGGCACTATGGCGCGCCGTCCCGATCTTGAGAAATTTGCCGAGAAGCACGGTCTTAAAATCGGTACGATCGCCGACCTGATCCACTACCGCACGACCAACGAGCATACGGTGGAGAAATCCGACGAGGGTACACTAGACACTGAATTTGGTGAGTTCAACTACCGAACATACCGCGACACTATTCAGAACGTGACCCACATGGCGTTCACGAAAGGTGAATTCTCTGCCGACGACCCGACCTATGTACGCGTTCACGTACGTGGCGATATCATGCGTGATTTAGTGGGCGCTGATACGGGCGGCGAAACGAAGTGGACCATGCGCCGAGCCCTGAAGAAAGTAGCTGAAGAGGGCCGAGGCGTTGTCTTGCTGCTTGATAACGGCCAGCGTGAAGATCTTGAGAGTGCGTTGCACCGAGTGCTGGGTAAGCATCCGGCAACGCGAGCGGCAAATTTCAGTTCCAGCGGCGCTTACTTAACCGTTGGTACTGGCTCGCAAATCCTGCGTGATTTAGGCGTCGGTAAAATGCGCCTGCTGAGCTCCCCAATCAAATTTAACGCGATCTCTGGTTTTGATCTGGAGATCGTTGAATACATCCCCTGCGATGAGTCATAAACAGGAAAATTAGTATGTCAGTTGAAATTATTGAAGGTGATTTCGTTTCCGCTGGTGGTCGATACACCATCGTAGTGGGCCGTTTTAATGCATTTGTTGTTGAAAGCCTGCTGGAAGGCGCGCTAGATGCACTGAAACGCCATGGCGTATCTGAAGACAGCATCCGTGTAGTGCGTGTTCCGGGTGCGTTTGAGATCCCGTTGGCCGTACAAAAGGTAGCGGCTCAGCAGCGTGATGATGCCATTATCGCTTTGGGTGCTGTTATTCGTGGCGGTACGCCTCATTTTGAGTATGTATCTGCTGAGAGCTCTAAGGGCGTGGCGCAGGTATCAATGGAGTATGGTATTCCGGTGGCGAATGGCATCCTGACGGTAAATAGCATCGAACAGGCGATTGAGCGTTCCGGTACCAAAGCGGGTAACAAAGGTGCAGAAGCTGCATTGTCTGCACTGGAGATGGTTAGCCTGCTGAAAAATCTTGAGGCATCCCCGGAATGAGCGAAGAGAACACACCAGCGCGCAAGCCAAAGAAGCCATCGTTAACAGAGCAGCGCCGCTCAGCTCGCAGCTTTGCACTGCAAGCGCTGTATCAGTGGCAACTTGCTAGCCATCCGGTCCATGAGGTTGAAGCACAGTTCCGTGTTGATAACGATATGTCGGGAACGGATGTCCGCTTGTTTGGTGAGTTACTCCAAGGCGTGGCAGGCACCAAGTCACAGCTGGACGAAGCGTTTCAGCCTTTCCTCGACCGTAACTTGAGTGAGTTAGACCCGATCGAGTTAGCGGTGCTACGTATCGGTAGCTATGAGTTGATCCATCGCTTAGAGGTTCCTTACCGTGTAGCGATCAATGAAAGCGTTGATCTGGCCAAAAAGTTTGGCGCAACAGACAGCCACCGCTACGTTAACGGCGTGCTAGACAAGCTAGCGCAACGTGTACGTATGGCTGAGATCCAAGCAAAACGCAACAAGTAGGGTCGGCTATGGATGAGTTCGCCCTAATTAATAGGTTTTTTACTTCGTTAGGGCGCCACTCTCATGGCAGTCAAGCCGATACGGTGATTCAGGGTATCGGTGATGACTGTGCGGTTCTATCGGTACCCAGTGGGCAATCGCTCGTGGTGTCTATCGATACCCTCGTGGAGGGAACGCACTTTGTAGCAGGTACCGACCCTGCTCAGTTGGCGTGGCGGCTACTGGGCGCCAGCGTCAGTGACTTAGCTGCAATGGGTGCTGAGCCTGCTTGGGTCACGTTAGCGCTAACCTTGCCAGCGGCTGATGAGAGCTGGCTTAAACCGTTTTCAGCGGCGTTAGGCGAGGGGTTAGCGTATTACGGTATTAACCTCGTCGGCGGGGATACCACGCGCGGCCCGTTATCACTCTCTGCACAGGTACATGGGTTTGTGCCCCATGGTGCCGCCTTACTGCGCTCAGGTGCTCGCGCGGGAGACCTTGTCTGTGTCTCCGGTACATTGGGTGATAGCCGCGGTGGGTTGGAGTGTATTCTTAACGCGGACATAGCCGCTAACGATTATTTGCTCGACCGCTTCTACCGGCCAACAGCACGCGTTTCCTTAGGTCAGCATATGCGTCGTTACGCAACCGCTGCGGCTGATATCTCTGATGGTTTGCTTGCCGACCTACAACATATCCTGACGGCGTCCGGCGTCGGTGCCACCGTTAACCCAGATCTGCTGCCGATATCTACGCAGTTAGCTGCTCATTTTGATAACGAGACAGCCAAGCGCTGGGCGCTTAGCGGCGGTGAGGATTTTGAGCTCTGCTTGACCGTAGCACCGGAGTGTTGGCAAGTTTTGTGCGAGAAAGCACCGAGTTTAGCGGCACAATTGACCGTAATCGGCGTTGTGGATACAGAACCCGGGCTGCGGCTACAAACCGCAGAGGGAACCGTTTCAGCGGCCGCTGCTGGCTTTAATCATTTTGCGAGTGAGACACGCAATTCATGAATGTAACAACGAAACGAGTGCTAACTCAGCCTGTCAACTTTTTGGCATTTGGTTTGGGAAGTGGATTGGCACCTAAAGCCCCAGGTACGTTCGGCACCTTAGCCGCTGTGCCGCTGTTTTTACTCTTAAGTCTGCTGCCGTTTGATCTTTATATTGGCTTTGTCATTGCGGTCAGTGTGCTGGGTATCGCTATCTGCGGATATGCTGCAGACGATTTAAAGGTTCATGACCATCCGGGCATTGTTTGGGATGAGTTCGTAGGCTTTTGGATTACGATGATTGCGGTACCCGTCTCTTTTGGTACGATCTGCTTGGGATTTTTGCTCTTCCGCCTTTTTGATATTCTCAAGCCATGGCCAATAAAATGGGCTGATCAGCAAGTCGGTGGTGGTTTAGGTATTATGCTTGACGATATATTGGCGGGGTTGATGGCCTTAGGTAGCGTGCATCTGCTTATAGCGCTCTTTGCTTAAGGCATACCTTTTTTGTTTAAAAAATGATCGCTCTTTCAGTTTCGTTTCAGATTGAACAATTAATCTGAACTCGAAAATAAAAACAGGAGAGAGATCATGAAAACACTAATCCAAGCCGCAGCAGTAGGTACTCTGGTATTTTCAAGCAGCGCATTCGCGATTTTTGAGCCAAACGAGCAATCCACTGAAGCACTACTGATGGCAGGCCATCACCATGCCATCGCGGATTCATCAGCGGCGTTTACAGGAATCTACGATAACGCGTTGGTGGGTACCGAGCGTCACCTCACTGATGGCATCAATGCCGCGCAGTCTGATTACTGTGTCGTTCAAGGTTTGAGTGTTGCACTGGAAGAACACCCAACACAAGGTCACTTCGCTGGGAAGCAATGTTAATGAAATTAGTAGTAGTCGGTATGTGATACGGGCTCAGAGTTAAGAGCCCGTATTACGTTTATCGCTAAGGAGCGCCAATGAGTAAAAATAATAGGATTTTTGCAACGCTTCTATTCAGCTTACTCAGCACATTAGTGAGCGCGAAAGAGCTGCAACAAGAGCCAATGGATATGAGCGGAGAGCGTTTAGATGCTCAGGCTTGTCGTGTACTTGTTAAAGAGGGCACGATTCTACCGATGTCTAAGCTAATGAAGCTTGCAGATCACAAAACTACGGACCATATCTTGGATGCGTTCCTCATTCGCGGCAAGACACACTATATTTATCTAATAGAGTCTGTTGGCGTTGATGGGATTGTTCGCACGTTTTATCTCGATGCGACAACAGGTGAACGTATCTCTGTTAAGCCGTAGGAAGAAACCGAACATGCGAATCTTATTGGTTGAAGATGACCCAGTGCTTGGCCCATCACTCAAAGATGAATTAGCAAAACAAGGCTACGCGGTCGACCTTGCCACCGATGGTATTGATGGCGAGGCGATGGGTTACGAAGATATCTACGACCTGTGCATACTTGACCTTGGTCTTCCAGAGCGCCCGGGGCTAGATGTGTTACGTAACTGGCGTCAACGCAGTAACAATATCCCCACCTTAATCCTGACAGCACGCTCTGCATGGCAAGAGAAAATAGACGGGTTCGATGCCGGTGCAGATGATTATCTCGCGAAGCCATTTCACACTGAAGAGCTGCTAGCACGCATGACAGCGTTGCTACGCCGTGCCAACCAGCAGCCAACGACTCAGCTTGAAGAGTCGGGGTTAGTGCTCGACGAAAAGAACCAATCGGTGCGCGTGGACGGCGATACGCTGCACGAACTCACGGGTATGGAGTACAAGCTGTTGCGTTATATGATGCACAACCCCGGCCGTGTGCTATCGAAACTCCAGATTGTTGAGCACATCTACGACGACAACACCGAGAACGATAGCAATGTCGTCGAGGCCTATATCAAGATGCTCCGTAAGAAGATTGGCAAAGAGCGTATTCAAACTAAGCGCGGCCAAGGTTATATCTTTACGAGTCACACCTCATGATTCGCTCCATCCAAGGCCGCTTAAACATTGCGTTTATCGGCCTAACCCTCACTATTTTCGCAATTCTCTGGGTCATTCAAGGCTCTACGCTGCGTGGTATTGCGTATGAGTTTGTCGGCACGCGCTTAAGTAGTGATGTGTTCACGCTACTGCAAGCGATTGAGCGTGCAGATGGCGAGTGGCAGTTAGATACGCGCCGCATCTCTCCTGTATATAATCAGCCGATGTCGGGGCATTACTATCAGTACCAGATTAACGAGGGGGATTGGGTTTATTCGCGCTCATTGTGGGATGAGGATATTCCGACTAGAGACGGGTTTGGTGTAGGGCAGCTGCACATCGCTTTACAGATGAAGAACGCGGAGCCTTGGCTCGTATATGACCATACCTTCCAGAAACAGGATGGTACAGTGCGCATTGTGTTGGCGGAAGATGTTAGCAGCATAGAAGCAGAGCTTAAACGCCTTGGCTGGTGGGTTGGTGCTGTGGGCGTCGTGTTTATTGCCGTGCTGTTGCTTGCTCAGATTTTTATTATTAAGCGAGGTCTTAAAAGCCTGACTCAGGTTAGACAAGATATCGCGCGGCTAAAACAGGGTGATATCCGGACGCTGCCGTGTGTAGAGACGACAGAGGTGTCCCCGTTGGTTGATGAAATCAACTATATGGTTGATAGCATGTGTATGCGGCTTGATCGTTCGCGTAACGCTGTAGGGAACCTAGCCCATGCCGCCAAGACGCCGCTAACGGTTATTGATCGGCAGATCGAAGTATTAAAACAGCATAGCCCGAATTGTGCAGAAGCCCTGCAACAGCAGTCAGCGGAGCTGCGCGGCTTGATGGAGCGTGAGCTCACGCGGGCCCGGATTGCCGGTACCGCACTGCCTGGGCAACGCGTGATGATTGATGCCGAGGTAGAGAAGCTACTTAAGGCGATGCGGATGATTCACCAAGAGAAAGGGCTGCAGTTTGAGGTTGATATCAAAAGCAAAACCTTTTTCCCGGGGGAACGTGACGATCTGATCGAGCTTTTGGGGAACCTGATCGACAACGCTTGTAAGTGGGCGCAAAGCACGGTGCGTATTAGCGGGGTGTTAAGTGAAACCTGCCTGACTATCTTTATTGAAGATGATGGCCCCGGTATCCCTAGCGAGAAGCGCGAACAGCTGCTATCACGCGGTGAACGCTTGGACGAGTCAGTCTCTGGGCATGGCCTTGGTTTGAGTATCGTGACCGATATTGTCCAGCAGTATCAAGGGTGCTTTGAACTACTTGACTCCGACCTAGGTGGTTTGCGAGTGCACTTACGCTTGCCGCGCAACCGGGATACGCAGTTATCCTGATATTTCAGGTGACGCTAGAAACGCTGCGCTGGTAAACTATCGTGCCTGTTTTTTAGAGGAAAGATGTGTGTCTGTTAAGTATGTAGCGGAATCAAAGCTCCCGATGCCGTGGGGTGTTTTCACAATGGTTGGCTTTGAAGATATCGAAACGGGGAAAGAGCATGTGGCGCTAGTTTACGGTGATGTAGCTGGTGATACACCAGTGCTAGCCCGTATCCACTCTGAATGCCTAACAGGAGACGCGCTTTTTAGCTTACGTTGTGATTGTGGTTTCCAGTTACAGGAAGCGCTACAACGTATCGCAGAAGCAGGCTCTGGTGTTTTGCTTTACCTACGCCAAGAGGGGCGTGGAATTGGCTTGCTCAATAAGATTAAGGCGTACCACCTACAAGACCAAGGTGCAGACACGGTAGAGGCGAACGAACAGTTAGGCTTTGCTGCGGATATGCGTGATTACTCTATGTGCGAGCCGATGTTGGAGCATTTAGGTATTACATCGGTGCAGCTAATGACAAATAATCCGCGCAAAGTGGCGGCGCTCGAAACATACGGCGTCAAAGTTGCTGGGCGTGTACCGTTGCAAGTGGGCAAAAACCGTCATAACGAAGGCTACTTGGCGACCAAAATGGGCAAGCTTGGCCATATGATGACAGAGCATCACTTCAATGCGGAAGACAAAGATTAAATTCTGGTCATTACCGCAATGAAAAAGGGCTTCATATGAAGCCCTTTTTTGTGTTTCCGGCTAACTTAGTCAGCTCGGAATACGTGGTTAGACGAGTAGTAAACCTTATTGCTTAGGTCTTCTGAACTCCATGCAGTGATCGACAGGATATAGTAGTTGTCTTTCACCAGTGAAACGCTGTCTGGCAAGGTGAAGCTGTTTGCATCGCCAGGAATAATCTCTTGCCATACAAACAGGTCGTTTGTCATACGCGGCGAGTAAGTCAGAATAGCCGTATTGAGCAGCTCCTCAAGCGCGTCTTTTTCGTCATCTGCAGCGAGTAATAATTGATTCTGTAGTGAGTAGATATTACCGAAGAGGTTTAGGCTGTCTACCTTGCTCTTATCAAAGATACTAACCGTGATGTGTTCTAGGTTTGTGGCTTCTGCAGAGAAGTTGGCGTAGTTCCACTTGATGGAGCGTGGGTTTGAAGAGTCAAACTCGACCACATAATCTGCGCTACCATCGGTGTAGAACGTGGTGTTGAGCGGGAATACTTCAACTTTACCGCGCGCACCAAGCTGGTGGTTGATGCAACCATCTACAGAAACGTAGTCGGAGCCATTGATATCGTATGGCCCTGTCCATGCGCTAAGCTCTTCGTTGAAGCCGACGTCAGTAAAGAATACTTGGCTAGTTTGGTCGACTGCACCTGTGCCGTAGCCGATTTCGTAAGTTGAGTCTTTATCGTTGTAGCGCCCTGCAAGCGTGATCGTATTGCGGTCCTGACAATCTTTATATTTGTAGGAAACAATCGCTTCGCCCGGTTCACCACCCTCTAGGGCGCCTGGTGACGTTAGGTGCTGCATAAAGATATGCCCCACACTAAAGTCGTCTCGGTCATAGTCAGGGCTTTCGATGTAGAAACCGATAAATTGGTTTTTAACGCTGAAGGTATCGCCGTCGTTAGACTTTACAATACCATCATCATCAGGTGTTGGATCAACAGTGCCGCCGTCTCCATCGTCACCATTGTCGCCACCGCTGTTATCGCCGCCGTTGTCACCAGAGTTATCTGTAGGCGGGTTAGTCAGCAAGGTGTCATCACCACCTCCGCCACCGCAGGCTGTTAGCATCGCGCATAGAATTAGGTAGCTGAGAGGCCGTACTGGAAATCTCATTTAATACTCCTGTTAAATGAACCGGATTCAAGAAGCTGGGATAGCATTCCCTGCTGGTTTGAATAGTTATTGTAATCCATAAAGAGTGCTTCTGCCGGGTCAGCCCAGGGAGATGCGTACGTTTTGATGGAATAGCTTTTCTGTCACATTTAATGTGATATCGGCAAGACTAGCACAGTGTTTAAAAATTAAAATAGTGTCGCATGGCCGAGTCATCGGTTATCCCATGACTCGGCGCATGTAGATCAGAGAAACTTCTGCTTTGCGCGACCTAGCGGCAAAACATCTGACCACTGGCCAACCATCTCGCCGTCGATCTTGAACATCTTAAACTCGAGCTTGAAGAACGCTAGCTCTGCGCCATCTTGGCCATACTGGCGAGTAGAGGAGAGTTCTGTTTTTACAACATAGTCGAACCGTGTTGCGGAAGTGTCCACAAGGCGAGCAACACCTGAGTTAAGGATCGTTTCGGTGATACGGTCGTGAATATCCTGCATACGGATATTTTCGTTGTCGGTGTTGTTCTGTAAACGCGCTACGATCAAACGTGGACGTTTATTGCCCCAGCTTTGCACAATTCGGGAACTGAGCATTTTATTGGTCACGTTTTCTGCAAACGCGGTGTAATCCGCCATAGTAAGCTCAGTATCAAGGTGCGCACGGGTATTTGAGTCCAGTACGGATACACCCGCTTGGCCGCCGGGCCCAGGCATTGTGTTACAACCAACCAGTGCTGTAGCGATCAGGCTTGCGCCGACAAAGTTAAGCAGTTTCATCTTTATAGCTCCTAGGCTGTTTTACTGAGATTTTTGAGATTGTTTATGGGACTCGATAAAAAGATCGTCGGGGTAGCGGACCATCACTTGAATCTGGTGTGCGGTGTCAGACTTTCCTACGCTTTGCACTGTTTTGACTTGGCGGGGACCCAAGGTGAAGCGATGCCAAACGTTGTTGTCGTTAATATCAAAGCCAGCTTCATCCTGCCATTTGATTAGGTATTCAAGGCTCAAGCGTTGATCGCTGCGGTTTTCCAGCTGGAACTGGGCGCGAGTAAAGTTACCCACCTTGCCAAACTTCACGTCGCGGTAGATCAGGTTGTCGAGCAAACTTTTATGCCCTAGCACCAACTGAGCGCGTGGGTGGCTATCATTGACGAGCGCACGTTGCACTTGATCTTCGGTTCGTACCGTATTACAGCCAGTGATCATGGAAGCCGTTAGGGCGCAGAGCGCGATACGGGAAAGCACTTTATTCATCGGAATGTCCTTATTTAATGGGGGCCCACATTTTGTTTTGGTTCGTAGCAACCTTCATCACCTTGCCGATATTGCGGGCGTAAACGAAGTTGTGACTATCTTTTCGCAGTTTCACCACCTGATTGACGAGCGTCCGGCCTCGGC
Organism: Neptunomonas marina; assembly: GCF_004005935.1. Lineage (GTDB taxonomy): Bacteria > Pseudomonadota > Gammaproteobacteria > Pseudomonadales > Balneatricaceae > Neptunomonas > Neptunomonas marina. The sequence continues at coordinate 22,764 of NZ_SACQ01000006.1, forward strand.
GGTCAAAGCCCTTGATCCGAATACGAGATAGGTTTTTTGGCGCTTCGATGCGGGCGGCTAAGAAGCGCTCTGGCAGCGAAATCCATGAACGCATATCGGGATTGGCCATCTCCTGACGGGCATCACCTACCACTTTGCCAAGAAATCCTAGTTTACTCAGTGCGCGATTCTCGAAGTAGCTACGCACCACATTGACGGTCATATTGAGTTGCTGAAACGGTAAGCTGTCATATTGATGGCGCAGTGCAATGCTGTTGATATCGGCGATACTATGCACCCGTGCAAGACGCTTGCCTGAAACCGTTTGGATTTCGAAGCGGTGTATTGGTGAGGTTTCAGCCTCATAGATCGGTAGTTTGATGGGCAGGGGAACGCCGCCGGCATTGTAGTCAAACTGTACCGTGCGTTTTTCGGGAGAGAAGCCATCTGCAACGATGATATGTACGAGTTTGCGGCCGCGGCGAGGCTTCTTCTTCATTGCAGCGGCAGCCGCTTTGATCACCTTGCTCTTTGGATTTAGCTCAAGTGCTTTCTGGTAGGCGATACGCGCATTATCGCGCAGAGAGCGGTCATCGTAACTATCGAACTCCTGCACCATCCCGGTCATGTAAAAGCCGAAGGGGTTAACGTAAGCGCTGGGGACTTGGGCGGCTTCCTTGCGGCTTTTGCCGTAGTATTTGTTGATGGTGTCGGTGATACCAAAACCACTGAGGTCGTTACCTTGCTCTTTTTGCTCAGCTTCCTTTTTGGCCAGCTCTTTTTTAGCCAGTTCTACTTCGTCACGGAAGCGCTTCTTCTCAATGTTTTGCCAATCGATGGAACGGCGGGCAACGTTATAAGCTTTCCGTTCGCCCTGCAGCATATAAGCGATCGACTTGTAGTTGAGCATCAAAATCCGCTCAAAAGACTCGCCCGGATAGTCAGTAATCTCGCCAGCACCGGTGATCATGGATACTAAATTGGAGGAGGAACTTTGCAGCATGGAACCCAATTTGGAGCCTGCGAACTCTTGTCCCAAAATATGTTCGGCGTCAGCAAATGCATTGATAGCGGTATCGGTTTGGTTAGCATCGAGTGCAACAAGCCCATGCTCGACTTGAGCAAGAAAACTCTTGCCATCTTTCTCTAAAAAGATGGTTTTATGCTCTTGCAGCGCTTGGTCGGTTTGCCCCTGCTTGAGTAGGCTTTTAACGGGGTAAAACGCTTTGCTGTAGCCGGCTGCAAACTGACGTCCGCCTTCGTTGGTAACTTTCTCTTGGCGCGCATGGTCAACGGGCTTGGCTTGTGCAGGCTGCTGGTTTGCGCTGGTTACATTATTGATCAACTCGGCGAATGGATTCGCGGCAAGTTGCGTGGTACTGACACTTAGCGCAGTAGCAAGCGCTAACTTCTTCATAAAGCTGGCAGACATCGGGCGTCGCTCCATCTATCGGTAGAAGTTAGGGCAGACAGAGGTCTGCCCCTCTGGCTTAAAAGGTTGGTTTATTCACCTTGGGTGCTTTGCGTTTATGGGGTGCCGGTTTAACCAGTGGGCGTAGGATATCTCCGCGTTTGGCTTGGCTGCCATTCAGAAAACGGCCCACTGAGCGGTTCGCCTCTACGCTGGATATCTCGATGGTTCCCACTTCTGTCTCCATACTGCCAAAGCTAAGGCCCGTATCTGGGTCGATGAGCGGCTCACCCGGACGCATCAAACGGAACTGTTGACCCGTGCGATAGTCAGCATCAGAACCTCGGTTGATATAGATCTGGGTATCTGAAGCAGCCCCGAGCACTTTGGCGGGATAAAGGTAGGTGGTCACGCTGTTTACAAGCGCCGATGTGAACTGATCAATCAGCTGGTTGGTAACCGCTTGTGGGTCACTCGTGTTATCTAGGCGGATATCTTGGTTCACCTTTTGCGCTGCTTTAACCTCGCCGGAGTGGACATCTACAATACGCAGCGTCGCCAGGGCTCGGCCGTCATGGCGAACTTGAGTCCGGTTAACCGCCGCGATCTGTTTGCGCTCGGTATTGATGTAGAAGTCATCGATTGTGGCGTGAATGAGGTAGTCAGCGCCCGACAGCTCAGCAAGCTGCGGGGGCATATCTGTGCCTTTGGCGATAGCAGTAAAGGATTTTTCATCCAACACTTGATCAACTTGGTCGCGCTCTAACAGATTAAAGCGGTTGGTCTGCTGGAGTTTGACGTAGAAATCATTGCTAATACGAGAGACGCCGTTTGCGCGCAGTAGGCGGTTTCGACCTTGGCGGTTGATCTGCACATCGCCGATGGCCAACGTCATTTTGCCGCCTTTCGCTTTTGACGTGTTCTCAGTTTGATTGGTGCCCGCTATTTGTGTGTCGGCGCGCAGTAGGTCACCGACGCGCAGTTCTGCTTGGCCTTGGAAGCGGCCAACAGATCGAGCTGCTTCAACGCGCGAAAGGGTCACTGAGCCGAGCGTTACGTTGGTTTTACCCAGCGAGATACCGGTATCGGGGTCTTTGATCTCCTCACCTTCACGCAGCGCGATTAACGTTTGCCCAGCTCTTAGCTGGCCATCGTTACCACGGTTGATATACACATCTCCGTTGGCAGAAATGGCGGCAACTTTGATGGGGTAGATCGCGGCCATCAACTCGCGTGTCACGCGGTTGGCGTAAGCATCCGCTAATAACGTCACGACGCGCGCTTGCGATGCGTTGGCTTCAAGGCTCTCATCAATGCTCACGCGTGCCGAGGTCAGCACGGCGCCACTGTGGGCGTCGACGATACGCATATTGCCCTCGACTTTGCCCACTTGGCGGCTAAATACGCGGGATGACCCCGGTAGCTGCGAGCGCTCGGTCGTGATCATAAAGCTAGAGACGCTGCCATAGACGAGGAAGTCGGCACCAGCGAGGGTACCCATATCGGAAGGCAGATCTTGGTTATCGGCCAGTGCTTGCGCGAGCTGTTCGTTGAGCAGCTGGTCCACCTCTTGGCGATCAATCAGTGTGAAGCGTTGTGTTTGGCTGAGGCGGGTCATCAGCGTATCGGTAAAGGCGGGGATGTGCTCGTTCGCATCGATGCCGGTGCGCGCGGTAGAGTGAGCCTTTACTAACCCAATGGCGATGCGCGGCAGTCCCGGAGTGCCTGCAGAGGCAGATTGTGGCGCTGTTTTGCCTGCTGTTGCCTGAGTGGAGTCAGCAGCCTGTGCTAAGCGAGCCGAGTCTCCGTTTGCAGGGGTTCCCGATACCACATCGAAAAGGCTGAAGTTATCTTGGACTTTCGTGAGCGATACCTCTGCAACGCTCTCTTCCAGTCGACCCAGTACGATGCCATCGCTGTTTTTGATCTCTTCGCCAAAGCGGATGATGGTGTAGAGGTCGCCAACTTTTGCACCATCAAAATGGCCACGGTTGAGGACCCAAGGCGAAGCGCTCACAATCTGCAGCGGGAAGACTGTGTCGATCACGGTTGCAGCGGTTAAACCGGCAACGCGATCAAACGCATCAAGCTGGTCACTGGTTTTAGCTTGTTTGCCACGTTCACTCCAGTCGTCGCGCAGAGTTTTTGCGCCCGCAATACGGCCAGTTTTCGCATCGATAATACGTACTGAAAAGCGCGCTTTTAATTGCTTTTTCAGTGTTTTCTGGCCGCTATCACTGTAGGGACGCGCCATGTTAGCGCTCTTGGCAGACAGCTCTTCGGCCTTTAGGTAGATAAGGTAGTCAGCACCCACTAACTGGCCAAGGTCTTTAAAATCTTTCAGTTGGTCACTGTAGGCTGCAAAGGTGCCTGAGGCGGCTACCGTGCCTCCTGACACATTAGGCATGTCGGCCACCGCTTTATCTAACACGGCATCGAGTTGGCTAACAGAGTCAGTATTGAAACGCTGTTCGAGGACACTGCGGCGCAGCACTGTGCGATCTAGAACATCGAAGCGTTGGCTGGCATTGAGCTTCTCTATAATACGGCTCGCTAACGCCTCGGGCACGCCGTTGGGCGTATTCGCGCCTGTGGCGTCGGGGATAAAATCGTTGTGTGCCAGCACCGCAACAACAACGCGATTCTGGCTAGCCTGAAGTGCTTTTGGCGCAGCGTAAAGGCTTGTTGTAATGAGGCTGACGAGCAACCCCAACAGTGTTGCAAACGCACGCAGCCGCAGCGCTGCCTGAAAAATCCTATTCATAGTGTCTTCTTTCCTTAGGCAAGCTGTTTATTTTTGCGGTGTGCGCAGAATATCGCCAACGCCGATGGGCGCGTTGGTGGCATCAAGTTCTTTAACAACCTTTGCCACGGTGAATTTCGGGTTGATACGGCTTACTTTGACTTGGCCAACATACTCTTCTGAGGCACCTAGCGACTCGCCGGTATCCGGGTCGATCATCTCTTCGCCGGCGTAGAACACATCGAAAATATCCCCAACCTTGAGTCCGCCATCTTTACCACGGTTGATAAAGACGTTGCCACGGCGGTCACGCTTAACGACTTTCATCGGATAAACCGCGTTAACAAATTGGTCTGCGAGCTGGCCGGCCACGGTCTTCGCCATCTTGGTAAAACGCTTACTGCTAGGGACTGCACCGCGTCCATTCACGACGCCTTGACCGATATTAAATTTGTCGGACAGGCTGAAGTTAGCAACCACCTGGCCCGTTGCCGTATCGATCATCTTGGCACTAATCTGGAGAAACCCTACATCGGTACGCTTATATTTGGAGTCGAAATTGGGCAGCTTTTTGTGCGCGCTGTAGAACTTAAAGTCTTGAATGGTAGGCAGAATGAGGTAGTTCGCGTTATTAAGCACGCCTGATGCGGCGGCATCTCCTTTTGCAAGATCTGAACTTGCGAACTCTTGTTCTTCTAAAACAGCGGCTAAATCGGCTTTGTTGCGGCTCAGTACGCGAAATTTGCGTGTCGCTCGGAAGGATGCTTCTAGTTCATCCCAGATAATATCGAGTTTAAGGCGCTTCTTTGCATTGCCTTTAACGCCGTCTCCAACAGTTGGTTCTTTGATCGCCACGGCGGGCTGGGTGCTCTCTTGAGCATAACTTTGTGTAGCGAAAAGTAAGGTGAGTGCGGTGGCGATAAGCCAAATGGGGCGAAGCAACGTGACCATCTCTGCAAATATCCGTCTTAAAAGTTTGCGGGCAGGAGAAGATGGCATCGCAGTGCGAACGCGCTAAATGCATACTTCCCTGTTACGTTCTGCTGACCAAACAGCGGCAGTTAATCATTAACTGCAAATGAACCTTATTTAGCGCTGCTAAGAATAACAGCAGGAAGTGCATCTTTGTAGAGACGTTTGCTATTAGTAACTATTTTTTTCAAACGCCTGCTTGATTCTTGACAATAATGCTTGAAGTGGCAGAAGTATTTAGAGTGGCGCGAAAATACCGCACTCACGAAGCTGCTCATCGCGGCTGCCATGCTCAACCCAGTGATCAGGAATGCCACGTAGGGTGAGCTTTCCAGCCCAGGCCTGTTGGGCTAACCATTCGGCAACGGCAGAACCGGCACCGCCCTGAATCGCATGATCTTCGAAGGTCACAATGTGCTGATGCTGCGCCAGCAGGTGCGTTAGTAGCTCAGTATCTAATGGCTTAACAAAGCGCATATCGACAAGCGTATGGTCGCCGCTCTCTGCCATTTGCTGTACTTGCTGGAGTAGGGGGCCGAAATTGAGTAGTGCTGTATCGCTAGTTCCTGTGCGCAGTAAGCGGGCTTTGCCCACAGGAAGGGTTTCATGGTTGGTTATCACCGTCTCGCATGAGCCTGCTCCGCGCGGGTAGCGCACAGCTGCAGGGCCTTGATGTTGATAACCGGTATTGAGCATCAGCCACTGCTCTTGCTCATCTGCGGGCGTCATGATGATCATCTCAGGAATACAACGCAGCATGGCGATATCGAAGACACCCGCATGGGTGGCGCCGTCTTCACCGACCAATCCAGCCCGGTCGATTGCCAGCAAAACATCGAGTTTTTGGATGGCGATGTCATGCACGAGCTGGTCGTAAGCGCGTTGCAAAAAGGTTGAATAGATCGCCACGACTGGCTTGGTACCCGCACAAGCAAGACCGGCGGCAAAAGTGAGGGCGTGTTGCTCGGCAATAGCGACGTCAAAATAGCGTTCGGGATATTGCTCAGAAAAGGCGATTAAATCGGAGCCTTCGCGCATCGCTGGGGTGATACCAACCAGATGCGCGTCTTTTTCCGCAGTGGTGAGTAGCCAGCGGCCAAAGTGGTTGGCAAAGGTCGGCTTTTTAGGGCTTTTCGGTTGGCTTAGCGGGTCTAGCTTAGTGATGGCATGGTAGCCGACCGGGTCTGCTTCGGCGGGTTCAAATCCCTTACCTTTTTGGGTCACAACGTGCAGAAATTGCGGCCCTTCTTTACTCAAGGCAGTTTCTAGTGCTGGCAGTAGTTGGGCGAAATCATGGCCATCCACGGGTCCTTGGTATTCAAAAGCAAGTGCTTCGAAAAGCGCCGCCGAGGTTTCGCTGCGGCTGCCCTTTAACTTCAAATTTTTGGCAAGATAAGTTGCCAACCCACCCTCGTTTTTGGAGATCGACATATCGTTGTCGTTGAGGATGACCAGTACGTTCGCGCGGGTATGAGCGGCGTGGTTGAGCGCTTCAAAGGCCATCCCAGCAGTCATCGCCCCATCGCCAATAACCGCTACCGAGCGTGTATTTCTACCTAAGAGTTGATCAGCAACCGCCATGCCCAGCGCAGCGCTGATCGAAGTGCTCGAGTGCCCCGTGCCAAAGTCGTCAAATATGCTTTCATCGCGCTTTGGAAAAGGCGCTAAGCCGTCGCGTTGGCGCATGGAGAGCATCTGCTCGCGGCGGCCCGTTAAGATCTTATGTGGATAACATTGATGGCCGACATCCCAGATTAAGTGGTCTTCTGGTGTTTTGAGCAAGTAATGCAAAGCGATGGTTAGCTCGATAACGCCTAAGCCTGCACCGAAATGTCCACCTGTTTGTCCAACGCTATACAGCAGATACGCACGCAGCTCGGTAGCCAGTTGTGCTAATTGTTGTGCTGTGAGCGACTGCAACGCACAAGGTGTGTCAATGGTATCTAACAGCGGTGTCGCTGGGCGGTGCGTTGGAATGGCGGTGAACATCAATGATCTCGATTTACGATGTAGTCAGCCAGCAAAGCAAGGTCTGATCCTTTAGGACCAAAGCTTTGGGCGATGCTGCGTGCTTCTTGGTGTAGCTCAGCAAGTTTCTCTTTGGCGCCAGTGAGTCCGAGTAGCGCGGGATATGTCGGCTTATTTTGCTCAAGGTCGGAGCCTTGAGGTTTACCGAGGGTTTCGGTATCGCCTTCGATATCGAGGATGTCATCTTTTACCTGAAACGCCAAGCCTATGGCATCGCCGAAACGTCGTAGAGCTGCAAGCGAGTCGGGGCTTGCAGCGGGGGCTGAGTAGTAGCCCATTTCGATGGCTGCATTGATCAACGCGCCAGTTTTGCGGTTGTGCATCGCTTCTAATTGCTCAAGGGTGAGGCTTTGGCCCACATGGCGCAGATCAAACGCTTGACCGGCCACCATGCCGCGATCGCCGGCGGCTTGGGCAAGGGTGCGAATCAGGTCAAGACGTGTTTGAGGTGCTAAAGCGCTTTGGCTCAATAGCTCAAACGCGTAGCTCTGTAAGCCATCTCCAGCAAGAATGGCGGTGGCTTCATCGAAGGCGATATGACATGTGGGTTTGCCGCGGCGCAAATCGTCGTCGTCCATCGCGGGTAGATCATCGTGAACCAGAGAGTAGCTGTGGATGCACTCAATCGCGCAGGCGGCATCATCCGCATCCTCCAAACGGCCATCTAGCAGCTGATTTACGAGGTAAACCAATACGGGGCGAACGCGCTTACCACCATTGAAGAGACCGTACCGCATCGCCTCTTGCAGGGTCGGTTCAATACTGCTGTGGCTGAGCTTTGCCTGCAGCTGCTGGTCCACGCGTTTTTGATAAGTTCGGATGAGTTGCTGGATAGACACCGATTTAATCCTGTGTTTCGTGAAACGTTTCGCTGGTAAGTTGGCCGTTTTGCTCGGTCAGAATTTGTACTTTTTGCTCAGCTTGATCCAAAATTGTTTGGCACTCACGCGTGAGCTTTATACCCTCTTCAAAGGCACTTAACGACTCTTCTAGCGATAAGTCACCTTGTTCCATACGAGTGACGAGCGCTTCAAGATCAGCAAGCGATTGCTCGAGTTCGGGGGATTTTTTTTTACGTGGCATAGTGTTTTCCTGAAAGCTGATCTGTAAATTAACGAATCAGCTTTATAGGGTCAATTGATCGGAGTCGCGGCCGATAACCTCTAAAGTTATTGGCGTGAACCTACTGATTATTTTGGTATTATCTTTGAAAAACGCGTTCAGCAACAGGCATTCATTGGTTGTGAGAAAGGAGATTTAAGTGGATATAGCCACACTCGTTGGACTGCTCGGTGGTTTTGGTATTGTCATCGCAGCGATGGTTACCGGTGGTGATATCGGTGTCTTCATTAACCCTCCCTCGTTATTGATCGTGGTCGGCGGTACCATTTTGGTCGTGCTGATGAAGTTCACGTTGGCGCAGTTTTTAGGGGCCGGAAAGATCGCGGGTAAAGCGTTCATGTTTAAGTCGGTAAGCCCAGAAGACATTATCAGTGAAACCGTTGAGTTAGCAGATGCTGCGCGTAAAGGTGGGTTGCTCTCTCTTGAGGATAAAACAGTAAGCACCGATTTTATGCAGCGGGGCATCCAATTGCTGGTGGATGGCCACGATCCAGATATCGTCAGAATGCTGCTGAATAAAGAGATGAAACTCACTACCGACCGACATGAGTTTGGCGCCAAAATATTTGCTGCGATGGGTGATGTTGCTCCTGCGATGGGGATGATCGGGACGCTGGTCGGTCTGGTGCAGATGCTTTCCAACATGAGTGACCCGAAATCGATCGGTCCTGCGATGGCGGTCGCCCTGCTGACAACGCTGTATGGTGCGATGATCGCTACCATGATTGTATTGCCGATGGCCGATAAGCTGGCCGCACGTAAAGATGAGGAGTCACTCAATCAGGCGCTAACGATTGATGGCCTGTTGGCGATTCAAGCTGGCCAGAACCCACGTGTTATCGAGCAGATGCTGCGTAACTACCTCCCAGAGAAAAAACGCGTGATGTCAGAAGGCTAGGCAAGGATAACGAGTAATGAGTGACGATATAGAAGACGAAGGCTGTCCTCCCTGTCCCGCCGGCCTCCCCGGCTGGCTTGCGACATTCGCAGATTTGATGTCACTGCTCATGTGCTTCTTCGTACTGCTGCTCTCTTTCTCTGAGATGGATGTACTGAAGTTCAAGCAGTTGGCAGGTTCAATGCGTGAAGCGTTTGGTGTTCAAAACCAGATTAAGGTGGAAGATGTCCCCAAAGGTACATCGATCATTGCACAGGAGTTTAGCCCCGGTCGCCCTGAGCCTACTCCGCTAAATGAAGTCCGCCAAATGACCGTTAACAACGATATGAATACGTTGGATATACGCTCGTTGGAAGGGGAAGCGGAAAACCAAGATAAACGGGAAGGTGAAGCTGAGGCACTGCAAAAGCTGCAGCAGGAGGCTGAGCAAGAAGCTAAAGAGCAAGCGGTGAAGTTTGCAACAGCGTTAGCGACCGAAATCGGTGATGGCAGTGTGGAAGTTGAAACGAGTGAGCGAAAAGTCATTATCCGAGTGAAAGAGAAAGGCTCATTCGCATCTGGCTCAGCGGAGCTGAAGTTTGCCTATATCCCCGTTATGGCCAAGATCCGCGACGTATTGCTGGGTTTAGATAGCAACGTATCCATCGAAGGTCATACGGACAATGTGCCGTACTCAGGGCGTGCGTTTAACTCTAACTGGGATCTATCGATGGCTCGAGCGCTCGCCGTAGCTGAAGAGCTATTTGACGACCCTCGTATCGACCAAGCGCGCTATCAGATCATTGGGCATGCTGATACGAAGCCGCTAGTACCAAACAATACGTCAGCGAACCGTGCCACTAACCGCCGTGTCGAGATCGTTATCCAGCGAGGCAAAGATAAAGAGCTACTGGAGAAGATCCAAGCACGAGGCCTAAACGATTCTGAAGGTGAGCGGCTGGCGCCGAATGAGATCTTTTAATAGGGATTGAAACCAACAAAAAAGCCGTCTTACGACGGCTTTTTTATTCACATGACAGCCTTATTTTGACTGTTCAATCATGTATGTGATGGATGCTTTAAGTTCAGCGTCAGAGCAGTCCATGCATGTGCCTTTTGGAGGCATAGCGCCGACACCGGAGATCGCTGTTGCAAGTAGAGCGTCTTCACCTTTAGCGATACGCGGTGCCCATGCTGCCTTATCACCTAGTTTAGGTGCGCCTGCAACGCCAGATGCGTGACAAACAAAGCACTTAGACTGATACACTTCAGCGCCAGTACGTTCTGCATTCGCTGCTGCTGGAAGAAGCATTGCTGCGGCAGCTGCCGCTAAAATAATTTTTTTCATGGTTCTTGTTCCTTAATATATGCTCACAGTGTCAACTGGTAACAGTTTAGGTCGTGCGTTGGGATGATGTAAATACAAACGACCTTAGCAGGCTATCATTTGCAGTCTGAATGAAGGCCCACATGAATGGATTGATAGAAATCAACAAGCATTAAAAAAGCCTGCACGGGCAGGCTTTTTTCGGTGAAAGGAGGGGCTTACACGCTAGTAGCGTAACCCCATTGCATAGTTAGCTTGGTTTTGTTGGCTAACCATATTGCGTTGTGCGATAGCCTGTTCTGCTAAATACTCGCTAACAACTTGCTCTAGCATCGTTGTTGGTGCAGTTATCATTTGCTTGGCATCATCGATCGAGTAGCCGCGCTTCAGCAACTGCTTCAGCTGTGCGCTTAATTGATGGTGATCCATCTTTATATCCTCTGTTAATTTACTCTCACATATTGCCCAATGAATATGACAGTTTTATGGCATCTCGGCGTTGCAAACTCAGTTTCGAGCTGGCGCGAGTTGCTGACTTCTGCCGTCCCTGTGGGATGTTGCGGGTAACTATAAGAGGTTGTTTAGGCGGGAAAAGTTCCATGGAAAGTTAAATTCGATAAAAAGTTGGCTCGGCCTGAAAGGAGCCATCAGACCAAGCCATGCGGGGACCGAAATTAACTGACAATCGAAACAATAGTCATGATTGCTACGCCAGCCCATAACAAGATGTGTAGGCGCTGATTGATTAACGAGAAGATTGCGAACTTACGATTCTGGTAACCGATGTTCAGGGCTCGCTTGGATAGTACACTGCCTGGCCAGCCACCCAGTGCTTCAATCGCAGCCAGCGCAACAGAGTGCTTATTAACACGGCGCTTTTGGTGGTGTTGGTTCAGAGTTACCACATATCCTGCGAGTAAAGACATGCTGATATACAGCAGCAAGGGGATAACGCTGAACGTACAAGCGATGAGTGCACCGATAAAGGGGATAAGCACATATGCGTATTCGCTACTTTTGATACGGTTGATTCGCACGTTCCCTACCGCCGTGGCGGTGGGTTTAACTCGAACAGCGCGAAAGTGCCCGTCAACACCGGGTTTGAGTGAGAAGACGAGTTTCTCTCCAATCCATGGCGTGCCGTAGTGCTCTAAATCTTTCAAATCAAAACGCACCTCGCCTGCCGCATCGGGTGTTGAAATAACACCATAGCCTTGCTCTTCATTAAGGTTTTTCAAACGACCTTTGAAAATAGACATATTGGACTCCTGAGGGCTTGATTCGCATTGGGGCGCCATATTATTGGCCTCTAGCCAAATAAATCCTTAACAAATAAATAAAAAGCCGGATTTAAATTCAAACGCTTGTACGAATTTTATTGAGCGGCTCGGGGGGCGTTTGGTGATCTAGGCTGCGTTTTGTTTCAAACGCTATGGCTTGGTGGCTGGGAAGGGGTCGGCTAAAACTATCCCCAATTTTTGTGGATAAGTGTGTGAAAACGACTGTAGAAAGAGGCTCGTCTTCGATGTACTGGGCGGCACTGATAAACGTCTATTTATTGATCTGAAATTTGGTAAGTTTTTGATAGCTGGTTTTTTTGAGCGCTTCGCTGTGCGGCGAGGGTATTCCAAAGCTGATCTGCTAGTTGCGGATGCTCTGAAAACCAGTGATGTGAGAAGGGTAGGAATATATCTTCTTCTAAAAACACCTTCTGAGCGGGCACGATCTTATCCATGCCCTCGCGTTTTATCAGCTGCTTTGCGGTTTCCTCTTCGAGTACATATCCATCTAGCCGCTTATGTTGCAGCATTCGAAAGCCATGTTCTGGCAAATGACTAAGTTCCGGCAGTGCTCCCATCTCTTTGAGACGCTTATGGATTTTATAGCCCGGCGGAGCATCTACACCCAGACTGTTATGGCTTAGCCGTTCACCGTTCCATGTTAGCGGAGATGTTTGATGATGATATAAGCGATAATGAACAGTCCAGAGGCGTCGAGAGTGGTCGATTTGGCCGCCCTGTCTGGGATAAACCCCCCAGGCTTCTCGGCTAGGGTCATGCACGGCTGAAAGCAGCGCATCGACCGAGCCCGTTTTCATAAACAGGATGCAGCGCTTCCACGGTGCAGAGATATATTCGATTTCGATATCCAGCTGTTGAGCTGATGCGTTGAGTAAGTCTGCAAGCAGGCCTTGTTTATGCTGAGAATCTGAGTCTGTGGATAATGTTGCGCTGAGGTAGGGCGGGTAGTTCTGGTTTTCATGGCAAACTCGCAATACTCGAGCATCGATCCCTGTTGAATATATTGTGATCCCAATAGCTAGGCTGGCGAGCTGATGGCGCATCATCATGAATCCCCCTGAGTGAATGAATCGCCTTAAAAAAGTATAGACTAGGGGACCCAAAAGTGAGCGATAGGGGAGGGGGCATCGCCCCCAAAATATGGCCTAGCAGTCAGTATCCTCTGCGTTTGCTTTCTCTTTAACCTCTTCACAAGCATCTTCAACCGCGTTGCCTGCATCTTGAACAGCCTCGTCGATTTTTTCGCCCGCGCGCTCCGCCTTACCATCATTACAAGCTGCCAAGCTCAACGCTGTAATGCCAATCAACATATAGTGCGTTACGTTCTTTAAAATACTCATCTCAAGTCTCCTATCTATTAAAGTTTGCTGCAGGTCTCGGGTTTAAACCTTAGGACCGCGGCCACGTAGTGCATTAGCGACCAACGAAATGATGAACAGCGCGATGAAGATAAAAAAGATCACCTTTGCAATTCCTGCAGCCGTACCTGCGATTCCACCGAAGCCCAAAGCAGCAGCAACCAAAGCGATAAGTAGAAATGTAATAACCCAACCTAACATAGCTCTATCTCCCGAATGTCATGATTAAACCGTGAACTCGAGTAACATATAGCGAGAGCCGTGCCACTTTATTTAATTCGTTGATATTTATTGTTTTTTTTGATTTATATTGGTTAGAGATCAGCTGTGAACTCATAAGTACTGCAATTTTTACATGCTGTGCGGCAGGAACTTCACACAGAGCGTGTGTGCCCTGTGTGAGTGTTGAGCTTAACTATGGGGCGTATTTTGGGCTGCGTTATTGATATCGGTTGGAATTTTAATAATAAACGCGGCACCCCCTGTCGATGACGGGGTGAAATCGACCGTGCCTTTTAGCTTCTGGCGTACCCAGAGGTGAACTAAGTGTAGTCCTAGCCCTGTATGACCTCGGTCGCGCCCTGTCGTGACAAAGGGGTCAAACAAGGTTGATATATGTTCTTCCGAAATACCTTTGCCATTATCCGTTACCATGATTTCGACATAGCTGCCTTCAGCGTCTACCGAAGCACTCACGGTAACCTCTCCCACCTGGTGTGCTTCGAATCCGTGACTGACGGCATTGATTATTAAGTTCTGTAGCACCTGCGATAGAATGCCGGGTAAGCTTACGATTGTTAGCTCGGTTGGCACGGTGTTGTGTAGCGTGATCTTCGTATGCTTGAGATGCGGGTGCAAGGTGCGCGCGAGATCATCCACAACTTGAGCAATCTGCATAGCAGCAGGATCGTCTTGCATACGCTCAAACGCCATACGCTTAAAGCTCTGGATTAGCTCTGCAGCCCGTTCTAGGCTTGTTTTAGCGAGAGTCAGGCCCTCACTATGATGTAGATAATCCAGCAACGCTTGGCGTGTTAAGCCGCTATGAACCGCACGCGCTAACTCGTCTCGGCCTTGCTGCTGATCTGTTACGGTTAAAAGTGCGCTGCCAATAGGTGTATTCAATTCATGGGCAATGCCGGCAACCATCATCCCAAGAGCCGAGAGCTTACGCGATTCGACAAGATCATCCTGCAGGCGTCGCTGGGTTCTCAGAGCATTGTCGAGCTTGCGATTTGCATGCCCAAGCCGCTCGTTTTCGTGGTGCAGCTGGGATGTCATATCGATCAGCGATAACCGTGACCGGTACTCTCGAGCAAGCAGATACGTGCCGATAAGCAGAAGCACTGCACCTAATATTAGCGCGCGTACGGCAGCCGTTTTTTTGTAGGCGCTGACCACCGAAGCCGGTGTTTTGGTAATGATGTAAAAGTGTCGGTTTTGCGCTTGTGACTCATCGGTAAGGAGCGTGGTTTTACGGTAACTGATGAGCTCACCATTAAACCGTTTCGCGGCAGCTGTTGGCGTGCTCTGCATTGCCCGCCAAAGCATCGTTTGTTGAATTCTAATATTATTTTCTGGATTTAGTTGTTGGCCCCAGCGCATCTCTGGGCGCGAATGCAGCAACCAGAAGCCGCTTTCGTCGACGAGTTGCACCTCTGTTGTTGTATCACTGAACTGCTCTGCGGTCCGAAGAAGCTTGCCGAGCGAATAATTTACAATAAGAAGCCCCGGCCTTAACTGGTCGCCATTGCCTGTTTGTAGCGCCGCTCGGATTGTCGGTTGGTGTGGCAAAACCACCTGGCCGCGCTCTTCGTTGAGATCTATTTGCGACAGGTAAATTGTATCGCTAGGCAGCTTCATCGCTTCCATAAAATAGTAGCGGTGGCCTTTGGGCTGGAGTAGATCGCTAGCAATGACTTTGGGGCCGTGGTCGGAATCGATATCGACCCTCACTTGTTCCACCCCAGAAGCATCAAGCCAGCGGATCTGCATTAAATGCTCTATCGCTTTGCCAAAGCGCACAAAGCCTTGAGCAACGTCTTGCGGCTGAAGCGCGTGGGCTGCTCTTAACCCGGTGGCAACCTGTGTATCAATACGCAGCAAATGAAGGATGTCTCGAAGCTCCCCTAACTCACGATTTAGTAGGGCAGAGATATGGTGTATTTTGTCTTCTTGGGTCGCCAGCGCGGCGCGCTCTTTTTGGCTAACTTGTTGATCATACACCAGCCAACCGGCTAACAAGGCCGCACTGGCTATCATCAACCAAATTAAGAACATCTGAAATCGTAATGTGCGTAGCGTTAACGTCAGCATCATACCGTGGCCTGCTCTATTTGCGGTTGCAGCGCCAACCAGGACATGACCTGCTGTAGAGGCATCGGGCGAGCGAGAAGGTAGCCTTGGCCAAACATACAGCCTTTTTCAATTAGCATGTTGCGTTGCTGCTCTGTTTCGATACCTTCGGCGATGATATCGAAGCCAAAGCGCTTACCTAACTTAATAATCATCTCCACAACATGCTCTCCGTTACTCCCGTTTTGCATGGCATCCACAAAGCTACGATCGATTTTTAGGTCGGTGGCCGCCAAGTTCGTCAGGTGGGCCAGTGACGAGTAGCCCGTACCAAAGTCATCAATACTGACCGATAAACCCAACTTGATGAGTTTGCTTAAGATCGGATTCACTTGCTCGTAGTCTGCTACTGTCTGCGACTCCGTGATTTCAAGTGCCAACATATCGGTGGGTATGCTCATGCGCTCGATCGCTACTAATAAGTTGGAAACGAACTGAGGGGTAGTGAGGTCTGCACAGGTCACATTGAAAGCGACGGGGAGCTGATACCCGAGATGATAGAGCTGCTCTGCTGCAGAAATTGTCATTTCGAACACTTTTTGATCTATTTTTCCGATGAGCCCAACGGCTTCCGCAACCGGAATGAACTGGTCAGGTGGGATGAAATGCCCGCTGTTATCCTGCCAGCGTATAAGGGCCTCAAATCCGACAACTCGGCCGCTTTTCAAATGCACTTTCGGCTGCAACATCAGAAATAGCGCGTCGTTTTCGAGCGCTGCATTCAAATCTTGCAATAATTTGTAACGCTGCACGATCTCATCACGAAGGCGTGGCTCCAAGACAAGATAAGACAGTTGGCGCTGCCGAGTAACGATGAGACTTGCATCGATAAGAGGCAATGCGTCATCGACTTGTTCGCGGCGTATCATCGCTAGGTCCATCGCCACGATGCGCGTCTGCACATGTAGTTCGAGCTTGCCAAGGGCGAGATGCAGATCAGTCAGTGAAATCGCGCTGGGGGCGTCAGGCATCTCGCTACGTTTGAGGAGCACACATAGAAGATCATCCCGAGTGCGTGCCACCAGTCTAATGTGCGGCAATGATCGGCGAACGGTCCGGCAAAGTGCTTCAATTAGCTGAATTGATAGCTCGCTGCCGCCCATCAGCGCTACATCACTGAAATTTAGCACCTCAATTGAGAGCAGAGCATGGTCTTTGAACTCTGCTTTACTCATGCTATTTAGCTCCCGCAGTAACCATGTGCGGTTTGGTAGTTCGGTGCTGGTGTCTTGGTAGGCTAGTTTGGAAACCCGATTAATCAATGCAACATTGTTGAAACCGCTGCTCACGTTTTCGCTGAACACCTGCAACAGTTTAATATGCTGGGTTGATAACGGGTGTGAGGACTCAACCGCCATCATATAGCAGTAGCCGTCAATCTCACTGGTGTCGAAATAGAGCACGCTGTAGGGAGAGTCGAACTGGTGGCTGCGTGATGCTAAAGCCTTCTGCCATAACGCCTGCAAACGCTTAGACAGGTTCGCACTGGCAAACTCTTTGGCTTGCTCATGCTGGCCGAAAGAGCCAGAGCGCGCAATCACACGGTTATTCTGCGGTGTGTCATCTAGATGGTGGCGGGCACAAACAATCCCACCACGGGTAGCATCAATGATGCGGCTAATTTCAGACAAAACGGTATCGCAAAAGAGGTTTAAATCTGTTTTAGCTGCCAGGCTACGCGATGCAGATACCAACATTTGTAAACCTTGGCGCGCTACCTCTAGCTCGTGAACGGCGCGCCAAGCTCTTAGGTTGCTAATGACAACCGTACGGAGCTTCTCAGCCGTCAGGTCTGACTTTTGCCAATATTCATTAATGTCATACTCCTGCATAACGCTTTGCCTTGGAGCAAAGCCCGGTTGTCCGGTTAGCAGCACGATACGGGTTTCATTATTACTAAGGTCATCACGTATTGTGCTAACGAGACGAAGGCCTGCGTCATCGTCCTCCATAACAACGTCAAGCAGAATAACGCTGATGTCGCGATTGCTCGCTAAAATATCGGCGGCTTGGGCCGCTGAGCTAGCCGTTAAGATGTGCAGCGTGGCACCCTCGAAACGAAGTCCTCTTAAACCGTGTAGCAGAGCGGCTTGGTAGGTGTGGTCATCCTCGACACTGAGGATTTTATAGATGGTTGATGAGCTACTGCTATGCTCTAGGCTGCTTTCATCCGTTGAAAATTCAAACAAGCTGTCTTTATGGTCAGTCATTGTTGTGCGTGCCTTGTCCTTTATGGGCTCGTAACTTTAGGCACTGCTTGCTTCTCTCTAACTCAAACGCGAAAGAAGCGCCTGTTCGTGAATTCTTTAATAAATCTAGTCCAGATTTTTCAGTTTTGTAAGCTCGAAAATTAGCGGTAGTGTGATTTTGGGAAGTGAGTAGTAATTGCGTGCTCCACGAGCAGCACGAAGGTGGTTGTTGCAACAAAAAGAGGAAAGCTTGTAACAGCACCGAAGTGCTTGGCTTGAGAAGCTTAAGACCAACTGACAGGCACAAAAAAAGCGGCCACTCATCGTGCCGCTTTCTGTTCGCTTTTCAGCGCTTCTTTATCAACTTGATAAAGGTATGGTACCAGAGGCCGGACTCGAACCGGCACGCTTTTAAGGGCGGGGGATTTTGAATCGCTTGCGACCTAATGAATTACATTGCAAGGCGTTGAGTTTTTCTGATTTTTACAGCTGTAGATAAGGCCGGCAGATGACTTCTGTTGCCTTTCATTGATATTTGATATGTACCAGAAATGTACTTCCTACAATTGGGTTCAGCTATCGAGATCAACTTCTAAGCTTGAGCGACGGATGTATTCATCAACAGTACCTAGTGAGTCGTTAATCAAAGCCACTTGATAATGCATCTTGGTTATCTTGCCGGTCTGCCAATCGGGAGCTGGTATTTCAGCTCTAGCACCATCCACTGCAACCAATACGAAACGTTGAATTAGGTTGCCGTCATAGAACAGGTCGTACCAATAACCTGTAGCTCTTGGGTCTGGATGGTTGTTAGCCCAAGGATCCTTATAGTCTTCGTTCTGTACACCCTCATCAGAATACTTAGCCCTAAAGCGAAGACGAGGATCTTCTTTCAGAAAAACTTCACTGACCCAATCATTACTGATCCCTTGCCACTCATTTTTCGGATCAGATGTTTTAACCAATTCTAAAAGCTCATTGTGAGTCATATCCTTAACTGCCTTTCGGGAAGGAACGATAAACTCAGCGAGGTGAGGCATACCAAAGAATGCGGATGCCAACATGCTTAATGTAAAAGCTATAGGTTCAATGTCCTTCCCCATAGCCCATATGACACCGCTAATAAGGGTCATCAGAAAAAAAGCGGTGGCGATTACATTGAAGATTCGTTGACTGCTTTTGATTAGCAGGGCTGCATTTACGATACGCTGACGTATTGGGCCGGACATGGCAGAAAGGAAAGGTCTCAACTTTTGCAATATCAAACACAATAGTTGAGTTAGCTTCTCAGCTGAAAAAGTAATGGCGTTGAGGGTTTTGTCAGCAATGTTCTTCCAAGTCCAATCCATTTAACCTATTCCTTACTGAATCTACCTTGGATCAGGGCAGGTGATAGTCACTAATCGCTAAATTAGCTTCACCAAAATCTTTGATCATTTTATTGTATTCTTTTGCAAAGCGAGCCAACTTGCTGAATACCTTTGGGCTTTCGGTGTAGTAAGAAAGGACGCTTTCCATTCGGTTTTTGATTTCTGTAAGCTCTTCTGTAATGTCTTCCTTACTTTCCAATGCAGAAATGTAAGGATACAGGGTATGGATCTTGGCAGGACCGTCGCTATCTCGTTTGATGAGTTGGTTGATATAATCGCAGTAACGACAACTGGTTAATTTTTCATCTTGGGTCCAGCCCTTAACTCGTTGCCACATTGCATTACATAAGATGATCCTTGCGTGCCCGGCATGCCTGCTTTCGAGATCGTAAGCTTTAATGAAGGCAGGTCCGAATACCCTTTCAATACCCTGAATTTCTTGTTGTTTGGAGCGGTCTACATGGTAGACCTCTCCAAGCGCTATACCGCCTCTAGTCAGAAAACCGTTACGTATCAGTTCCCTGACCATAAAAGAAACGCAATGGATCAAATAAGCAAAGTCTTGCTCTGTGTTTGCTGAGGATAAAATCACACTGTCAGAGAAGGTCGAGATACGAAGATCTAAGCTTTGAAAATCTTCCTCATCCAAACGGTGAATCGCTTGAAAGGCTTCTCGGTACGACTCTGGGTTGATTTGTAGAGCAGAGTAAATCCTAGCAGCAAGCCCAGTCTCTTGAGCTTCTGGGATGATTGCTCGACCAGCGGCTGTTATATGTTCAGATGAGTTAATAACGATATTTCGAAAGCCCAGAATATCGATGAAGGCGACAATTCGCTCCTCGTATACCGACTGGAGTGGAGTATCCTGTGACGAAATATCGCTATCTTGGCTTTTACTAGGGGTGTTAGCTATCTGGTCCGTGATGTTATCAAACGAGTGTCCCTTGGTCATGCTGGTTGCATCAGTCCTTTAAAATGCTCTTTGATGTCGTCATCTTTGATCTGAACGTTACTCAATCCTTGGTGATAAGCCCTATCCCACGGGGTGTCATGCATATGGGTCCGATCAGATAGCTGTCCAGCAGTAAACCGACCATAAACTTCCCAGATTTTATCTACCAGTTCTTGATGCTCTTCGCTGATCTGTCCGTCAGGCACAAAAAAATGGTTTACAGGGATAGGGTTGGAGAAATACAGCTTAAACTTATGGTAAAGATCTGGTAGAACCGGTCCATATTTCCAAGCCTGAATAGGCTCTTCAAATAGTCGTTCTTCTTTGATTGCGTAGTACCAACCGTAAGCAAAATATACGAGCTTTTGCAGCTTCATATTAGATATTGGATTGTTCTCTTGGTGAGCTTTCTGAATTAAAGCGTTAGCAATTTGTAGTGCAGTAGCAGTCATAAGCCCTCCTGTCTTTGTTCACTGTAAGCTTAGTACAGTCGTTGATGCTAGCGAGTGGATATTAGCACCCGTAACCTTAAAAAACAGTAAAAATAACGCCAATAGGCGCCTATATCCTCGCATTTTGAAGTGTGTGTGATTTCTCATATAGCCAACAAGCTAATTGCACATCTAGGGTTATCGGCATTTGTTAAGGGGGCTTGATGCGAATGAGGGTAAAAGCCGTCCTGACTTTGTAAGCACGGGCAAATGTTAGTTCACACGTTTGTGAGCCACTTCATTATGAATGGAGGGAGCTTGCTTACGTTGCAAAAGATCTTAGGCCATCAAGGCATTGCTATGACGATGAGATACGCGCACTTAGCACCTGAGCATTTGAATGAAGCTGTACAGTTCAATCCACTGGAATGTAAAGGCGACCGTTGAGGGTGGTCATAAAGTGGACATCGAGATAAGTTTTTCTTGGATGACCTTGGTGAAGATTTCCGTAGGTCATTGAAAGGCATGGTACCAGAGGCCGGACTCGAACCGGCACGCTTTTAAGGGCGGGGGATTTTGAATCCCCTGTGTCTACCAATTTCACCACTCTGGCTCAAAACGTGGGGCGTATTATAGAGCGCTTTTCTCCCGCGTCAACGGTTTTGTAATAACACTGATAAAAAATACATTTTGTTGTACAATCGTTCGCCTTTTTTAACGCATGTTGAAGGGTAATATGCAGGTAAAAGATTTCCATTTTGAGCTGCCTGAAGAGCTGATTGCGAGTTATCCGTTAGATAAGCGCTCAGCCAGCCGTTTGCTTTGCCTCGACGGCAATAGTGGTGCAGTAGAACACCGCCAGTTTAGCGATATTCTGGAATATTTGGATCCGGGTGATGTTGTGGTGTTTAACAATACGCGTGTTATCCCCGCGCGCTTGTTTGGTACCAAAGCGTCTGGCGGCAAGGTTGAAGTGTTGGTGGAGCGGGTGCTCGACTCTCATCGTGTCTTGGCTCATGTGCGCTCCAGTCGTTCTCCCAAAGAGGGAGCGGTGTTGCTGCTTGAGGGGGAAATTCAAGCCACCATGCTTGGCCGCCATGAAAACCTGTTTGAGTTGGAGTTTGCGGGCGAAGCATCTGTGTTCTCGCTTCTAGAGGCGCATGGGCATATGCCATTGCCGCCCTATATGAAGCGTGAGGATCAGCTATCAGATCGCGAGCGTTACCAAACTGTCTATGGTACGCAACCGGGCGCTGTCGCGGCTCCAACTGCTGGCCTGCACTTTGATGAAGAGTTGTTGGCTGCACTCGATGAGAAGGGCGTTCACAAGGCGTTTGTGACCTTACATGTAGGTGCGGGTACGTTCCAGCCGGTTAAAGTGGATAAGATTGAAGATCACGTGATGCACTCGGAATATATCGAGGTGGATCAGTCGGTCTGCGATGCTGTGAAAGCCGCGCGTGCGCGCGGAAATAAGGTTGTTGCCGTGGGAACGACGAGCGTGCGCTCACTAGAGAGCGCGAGTAAGTCAGGTGAGATCGCGCCTTATCAAGGTGATAGCGATATCTTCATCTTCCCCGGGTATGAGTTCAAAAGCGTTGATTTGCTCATCACCAACTTTCATCTGCCTGAGTCAACATTGATGATGCTTGTGAGCGCGTTTGCAGGTTATGAGCATACGATGGCGGCATACCGTGATGCGGTAGCCGAAAAGTACCGTTTCTTTAGTTATGGCGATGCTATGTGTATTCGCCGCAAGACCGATCAAGGAGAGGCTGCGTGAGCCGAACGTGTTTTATGAAGTTTGAGAAGCTCGCTGAGCAGGGCAAAGCGCGCCGCGGCCGCTTAACGTTCCCGCGTGGCGAGGTGGAGACACCTGCATTTATGCCGGTAGGTACCTATGGCACCGTCAAAGGGATGCTGCCTAAAGATATTAAAGAGACTGGCGCGCAGATTATTTTGGGGAACACGTTCCACCTCATGCTGCGCCCTGGCACTGAGATCGTTAAGTTGCATGGCGATCTGCACGACTTCATGCAATGGCAGGGGCCTATCTTAACGGACTCTGGCGGTTTTCAGGTCTTCAGCCTTGGTAAAATGCGCAAGATCACCGAAAAGGGCGTGACCTTCCAATCACCTGTGAATGGCTCGCAAGTTTTTCTTGATCCAGAAAAGTCGATGCAGGTTCAGCGTGACTTAGGTTCAGATATTGTGATGATTTTTGATGAGTGCACGCCGTATCCTGCGACAGAACAGGAAGCTGCCGATTCAATGCGTCTCTCGTTGCGCTGGGCTGAACGCTCTAAAAAGGCGCATGGTGACTCGCCGTCTGCCCTATTTGGCATTGTGCAAGGCGGAATGTACGAGCACTTGCGTGATGAGTCTCTAGAGGGGCTCGTGGACATTGGCTTTGATGGTTACGCCATTGGCGGGCTGTCGGTGGGTGAGCCAAAAGATGAGATGATGAAAGTACTCGATCATGTCGCCTATAAGCTGCCCGAAGATAAGCCACGCTACCTAATGGGGGTTGGTAAGCCAGAAGATCTGGTCGAGGGTGTGCGCCGAGGTGTTGATATGTTCGACTGCGTGATGCCAACGCGTAATGCACGAAACGCGCATCTGTTTGTTGATACAGGGGTTGTAAAACTACGAAATGCCTCCAATAAAACAGATACTCGTCCTGTTGATGAAACGTGTGACTGCTACACATGTCAGAACTTCAGCCGTGCTTATCTGCATCACTTAGACAAGTGCCATGAAATTCTGGGTTCGCAACTCAATACGATCCACAATTTGCACTTCTACCAGAAGGTGATGGCAGGTTTGCGCGAGGCACTTGATCAAGGTAAATTGGACGACTTTGTAGCCGAATTTTATGCTAAACGCGGTATGGAAGTGCCGCCGTTGAGCAACAACTGATTACTTTAATTTCAAAAGGTTAGGAATAGAAATGAGCTTTTTTATCTCTCCTGCATACGCTGAAGGCGCTGCGGCAGCTGGCCAAATGGATCCAGGTTTATTCAATGTGATTTTCCTGGTGGGTTTTGGTCTGATCTTCTACTTCTTCATGTGGCGTCCACAATCTAAGCGTGCCAAAGAGCACCGTGAGTTGCTAGGCAACCTGTCAAAAGGTGATGAGGTGCTAACAGCAGGTGGTGTGCTGGGTAAAGTTGTTAAGCTAAACGACGACTACGTGGTACTTGAAGTGAGCGAAGGCGTTGAACTGACCTTCCAAAAAGCTCACGTGGCAGCAGCCCTACCGAAAGGCACGCTGAAAAGTATCTAAGCGCTTTGTTAAAAAACGCCACTTAATAAGTGGCGTTTTCATTTCGTTAAAGGAACGGGCACGATGCTCAACCGTTATCCTCTCTGGAAAAATTTACTAATCGTTTTTGTTTTGTTGCTTGGCGCGCTCTACGCGGCACCTAACCTCTATCCTGAGGATTACGCCATTCAGCTCTCAGGAACCCGAGATATACATCAGGTTGATCAGGCGTTAATGGATAAAGTAACGGCTGCAATCGAGAACGGCGGGTTAGAGATTAAAGAGTCGGAGTTACTCGATAAGAGTGGCTTGATTCGTTTTACCGACAGCGAAACACAGCTGAAAGCTAAGCAAATTGTTAGCCAAGCTGTTGGCGAGAATTATGTGGTTGCACTGAATCTCGCACCAACGACGCCTGACTGGCTTACAGACATCGGCGCAGGCCCGATGAAGCTCGGTCTTGACCTGCGTGGCGGTGTTCACTTCTTGCTTGAGGTGGATATGGCGCAAGCTGTGGGGCAGCGTTTGGATGTTTATGTCTCTGAGATCAAAACCAAGCTGCGTCAAGACAAGCTGCGTTACCGTGCTGTGGAGCACTTAGACGATGGTAGCTTGTCGGTGAAATTCTCCAGCCCAGAAACACGTGACCAAGCGCTATCTTTGCTGCGTAAGGACTACCCAGAGTTTCTGATCTCGGCTGAAGATGCTGATGGTGCAAACTTCCTCACTATTATGCTCACTGAAGCAACTGTTCGCTCGATCGAAGATTATGCGATCAAGCAGAACTTAACGACGTTGCGTAACCGTGTGAACGAGCTGGGTGTGGCTGAACCGCTGGTACAGCGCCAAGGGCGTAACCGTATTGTGGTGCAGTTACCGGGTGTTCAAGATGCTGCCGCGGCGAAGCGTATTATCGGTAAAACGGCGAACCTTGAATTCCGTTTAGAAGCGAAAACAGACGCGAACAGCGCACTCACCGAAACCTATGATTTCCGCAGTGAGCCTGGTCGTAAAGCACGCCTTGAGAAAGATATCATCATCACAGGTTCCAGCGTTTCAAATGCACAAGCGTCGTTCGATGAGAATGGCCAGCCGCAGGTGAATATCAGCCTTGACAGCAAAGGCGGGCAACTGATGAACCGTACCACGCGTAATGCGGTGAAACGCCGCATGGCTGTGCTGTTTGTTGAGCACAAATCGCGCATGGTGACCGAAACGGTTGATGGCGAGAAAGTTGAAAAACGCGTGCCATACGTTGAGAAAAAGATCATCTCATTGGCAACGATTCAATCAGTGCTGGGTTCCCAATTCCGTATCACGGGCTTGGATGGTGCGGGTGAGTCATCTGAGCTAGCACTGCTGCTGCGTGCGGGTGCTCTAGCTGCGCCAATCTACTTTGTCGAAGAGCGTACGGTGGGTCCAAGCTTGGGTGCTGAAAACATCGAACTTGGGGTGACCTCGGTTCAGATCGGTTTTGCCTTAGTATTGATCTTTATGGCCATCACCTACCGGGTCTTTGGTTTGTTGGCGAACGTCGCTTTGTGCCTTAACTTGGTTTTGCTGGTGGCGGTAATGTCTATGCTGTCGGCAACACTTACGTTGCCCGGTATTGCTGGTATCGTCTTAACAGTAGGTATGGCGGTTGATGCCAATGTGTTGATATTTGCGCGGATTAAAGAGGAGCTGAAAAATGGTTTGCCTCCTCAGTCTGCGATCAATGCGGGCTTTGATCGTGCATTTACAACGATCTTCGATGCCAACATCACTACATTGCTAGCGGCGGTTATCCTATTCGCGATGGGTACTGGCCCTGTGAAAGGGTTCGCGGTAACGCTATCGGTGGGTATTGTAACGTCTGTCTTTACCGCAATTTGGGTGACGCGTGCACTGGTCAACTTGACCTACGGCGGCCGTCAGCTCAAGAAACTGTCCATTTGAGGTGCATAAACGATGTCTGAGAATACAAAAATTTATGACTTCATGGGCTACCGCAAGATCGCAACGATGTTTTCGGCGATTCTGTTGGTTATCTCTATTGGTGCCATTGCCGTTCAGGGGTTGAAGCTCGGCCTGGATTTCACCGGCGGCAGCTTGGTTGAAGTGGGTTATCAGCAAGACGCTAATTTGACGGAGATTCGTGATCAGCTAGAGGCGGCGGGCTTTCAGGATGCGGTCGTACAAACCTTTGGTGCCCCGACCGATATTTTGATTCGCCTTGGCGCTGATCATGATCCGAAGTTGGGTGACAAGGTGCTAGCGGCGTTGCAAGCTGGTGGTGATACCAGCATTGAGCTGCGCCGTAATGAGTTTGTTGGTGCACAAGTGGGTGAGGAACTGCGTGAGCAGGGTGGTCTGGGAATGCTATTGGCACTCTTTATGATCATGGTTTACGTGGCGTTCCGCTTCCAGCTGAAGTTCTCTATTGGTGCGGTTGCTGCACTCGCGCACGATGTTCTGATCGTAGTTGGCTTTTTCGCGCTGTTCCAAGTGGAGTTTGACCTTACCGTATTGGCTGCAGTGCTGGCGGTTATTGGTTACTCGCTCAACGATACGATCGTTGTATCTGACCGAATCCGCGAGAACTTCCGTATGATGCGTAAAGGTTCTCCTACTGAGGTTCTCAATGCGTCATTGAGCCAAACGCTCAGCCGTACAGTGATTACCTCGGTTACGACTTTGTTGGTGTTGATAGCATTGGCGGTGTTTGGTGGTGAGATGATCCACGGCTTCGCGCTTGCGTTGCTGGTGGGTGTGTTGATCGGTACGTATTCATCTATCTATGTGGCAGCGAATGCGCTGGTGATGATGGGGATCTGTAAAGAGGATCTTATGCCACCACCAAAAGAGGAAGATGAAGTGCTGGATGAGATGCCATAAGGCGCTTGAATCCATAAAACGTAAAAAACGGGCCGACTTCTTGTCGGCCTGTTCGTTTGTGCCTCATACTGTGAATATAGCCTACAAAACGGACCGTTTAGATGAGTAAAGATTGGATCGACCCCCACGCTTCACGCGAAGCGCAGAAATATACCAACCCTGTGCCCAGCCGCGAGCTGGTGTTGTCGTTTCTTGAGCAGTGGGGTTCTCCAATAAGCCACCCGCAATTATGCCGAGAACTGGGCGTGACCGATGAAGAATCAATAGATGCGCTGATGTTTCGCTTGAAGGCGATGTGCCGGGATGGCCAGCTCATGAGTAATCGCCGCAACGAGTTTGGCCTGTTGCGGAAGATGGATTTGATTCCGGGGCGTGTGATCGGCCACCGAGATGGGTTTGGTTTTGTTGTGCCTGATCAAGGGGGAGATGATCTATTTCTCTCATCGCGCCAGATGCGTCAGGTGTTCGATGGTGATCGCGTGGTCGTACAAGAGATGGGTAAAGACCACCGTGGCCGTCGTGAAGGTAAGATCGTTGAGGTACTCGAGCGCAATACTCATAAGCTTGTGGGGCGTTTTCAAGGTGAAGCGGGCTTTGGTCAACTGCGCCCTGAAAACCAGCGAATCGCTAATCAAGTGATGGTTTTGGCCGATCCAGAATCTGGCCTGTCTTATGAGAACGAGCAGTTGGTGGTGATCGAGATCACACAGCAGCCGGGTAAGCGCAATATGGCACAGGGCAAAGTTATCGAGGTGCTGGGCGATCACCTTGCTGCCGGCATGGAGATACAGGTTGCGATCCACAACTACGATATTCCCAATGAGTGGCCTACTGAAGTTACCCAACAGATTGCTGAGCTTTCACCCGAGGTAGAGGAGTCAGCTAAAACGAATCGTATTGACCTGCGGCATCTGCCGCTGGTGACCATCGATGGTGAAGATGCACGGGACTTTGATGATGCTGTTTATGCCGAGCGTAAGCGCAGCGGCGGTTGGCGGCTTTGGGTCGCGATTGCGGATGTGTCTTGGTATGTTCGCCCTGAAACCCCGTTGGATATTGAAGCACATAAACGCGGTAACTCGGTCTACTTCCCTGAGTATGTGGTCCCTATGCTGCCGGAGCTACTCTCCAACGGATTGTGTTCGTTAAATCCTAAAGTTGACCGGTTAGCGATGGTCTGTGAAATGACGATCAGTGCAGCGGGTAACCTATCAGGCTATCAGTTCTATGAAGCGGTCATTGAGTCAAATGCACGCCTGACCTACACCAAGGTGGGCGATATGTTGATGGCCCCTGAGAGTGAATCTGGTCAGGCCTTGCGCGCATCTTATCGCGATGTCGTGCCGCATCTTGAAACACTGCATGAGCTCTATTTTGCGCTTCGTGAAGCCCGCGAGGTGCGTGGTGCCATCGACTTTGAAACCACAGAGAGCCGAATTGTTTTCAGCAACGAGCGCAAGATCGATAAGATTGTGCCGGTCACTCGTAACGATGCCCATAAACTGATTGAAGAATGTATGTTGTGCGCAAATGTCGCGACGGCTCGTTTTCTTAGTAAGTCGGGTATGCCTGCGCTTTACCGTGTGCATGATGGCCCAAAAACCGCGCGCTTAGAAACACTGCGTGCTTATCTTGGCGAGTTAGGGCTTAACTTGCCGGGTGGGGAAACGCCAGAGCCGAGTGATTATCAGGCACTGGCCGAGTTGATCGCAGAGCGCCCTGATCGGCATGTGATACAAACCATGATGCTGCGCTCCATGGCACAGGCGGTTTATACACCGGAAAACAACGGCCATTTTGGCCTTGCTTATACGGCATATACGCACTTCACATCGCCTATTCGCCGCTACCCTGACCTGTTGGTGCATCGTGCCATTCGTGCCCAAATTCACGCTGGCAAAGCAGCAAGGACCGTTAAACGCCCCGAGCCGTTTACTGCAAACCCGCAATTCTCTTATCCCTATTCAACCGAGCAAATCTTGCAGTTGGGTGAGCACTGCTCCATGACAGAGCGCCGTGCAGATGACGCAACACGCGACGTAGTCGCGTGGCTGAAATGCGAATATATGCAAGATCAGGTGGGTGAGTCCTTTGATGGTGTGGTTTCTGCTGTGACGGGCTTTGGCCTCTTTGTGGAGCTTAAATCGGTCTTTGTTGAAGGGTTAGTCCATATCACCGGCTTGCCAAACGACTACTACCACTTTGATGCAGGCAAGCAGCGTTTGGTGGGTGAGCGGACCCGGCAGTCATTCCGCCTTGGCGATAACCTGCGTGTGCGCGTTGCCCGTGTGGATCTGGATGAGCGGAAAATCGACTTTGATTTAGTTGAGCACTTGAAAAAGCGTGATGCGGTAAAAGCGGTTTCAAAGCGCCAATTATTAGCTGAAGGCAAGTTAGGTGATCCAGTAAAAGGTGCGCCTAGGAAGGCTCAGAAGGCTGAGTACTCAGCAAAGCAGGCTCGTAAAGGCAAAGGTGGTGCTCAAGTGGAGGAGGCTAAGAAACCTCCTCGCAAGCGCAACAGTGCAGCGACTTCTGATTCTGCGCCTAGCTTGTCGGCTGCGGAAAAAGAGGTGGCCGATTACTCTTATGCCGGTAAAGGGAAGAGTAAGAAAGCGAAGAAGCGTGCCGCAGCGAAAAAGGGGAAGTCGGTAGCTGCACGTAAGCCGAAGAAGAGTAAGGTAAAAAAACGCGGATAAGCCGTGGTGAGTGCGTGGATAGTCTTAGCTGTCTGCTATAATCCGCGCACCATTAATGAATAAAGGGCTCACTCTGCTGAGCGAATGAGGCGATGAAAGAGATTATCCTGCTGACTATCTCCGGAGAAGATAAACCCGGCGTGACCTCCAGCATGTCATCTATATTGGCGAGCTACCAGATCAACATTCTGGATATTGGCCAAGCGGTTATTCACAACACCTTATCGTTAGGCATCTTGATTGAGGTGTCTCGCGAGGCGGAATCATCTCCACTATTGCGTGATCTGCTCTTCAAGGCACATGAGCTGAACATGAAGATCCGTTTTCAGCCAGTGGATGTGCAGGAATACACGGATTGGGTTGGTGAGCAGGGTAAATCGCGCCACATTATTACGCTGTTGGCGCGCCGTATCACCGCGGAGCATATTGCCAAGGTTACGGATATCGCCGCGCGCCACGGTATCAATATCGATAAAATCACGCGTTTATCCGGGCGTTTGTCACTTGATACGAGCCCGCAGGAAAAAACGCGCGCGTGTGTCGAGTTTTCGGTGCGTGGCGCTGATGCTGACACTGGTCCGTTGCGTGAAGAGTTCTTGCGTGCGGCGAGTGACTTAGATGTAGATATTGCTTTCCAAGAGGATAATATCTTCCGCCGCAACCGCCGTTTGGTTGTGTTTGATATGGACTCAACATTGATCGAAGCCGAAGTGATTGACGAGCTTGCGAAAGAAGCAGGTGTCGGCGATCAGGTAGCAGAGATCACAGAAGCGGCGATGCGTGGTGAAATCGACTTCAACGAGAGCTTTAAACGCCGTATGGCGTTGCTGAAAGGCTTGGATGTTAAAGTGCTTGATCAAATCGCTGAACGCCTGCCGATGACTGAGGGGTGTGAAGAGCTGGTGTCTAACCTCAAGGCATTGGGCTTTAAAACCGCCATACTCTCGGGTGGTTTCAACTATTTTGCCTCGCACCTACAGAATAAGCTCGGCTTTGACTACGTGTACGCGAACGAGTTAGATATCGATGCAGAGGGGCGTGTCACTGGCGAAGTTAAAGGCACCGTCGTGAATGGCGAACGTAAAGCTGAATTGCTACGCGAGATTGCAGCGAAAGAGGGGATCGCATTGGAACAAACGATTGCGGTCGGGGATGGTGCGAACGATCTCCCTATGCTTTCTATTGCAGGTTTAGGCATCGCGTTCCGTGCGAAGCCGCTGGTACGCCAGAGCGCAAAGCAAGCGATATCAACGCTAGGCTTAGACGGCATCTTGTACCTTATCGGTTTTAGAGATCGCGATGCGCTCAATTAATTGGAGATTAGGAAACTAAAGAAGCTGTGCTTTAGTTGTGTAGCATAAAGAATGTCTGCTTCAGGCAAGCTTTTTTATTAACATAGAGTGAAGGCTCTGTGTGCTCCAAGGTTTTTTGAATAAGGTGCATTTGCTTTATCTAAGTAGAGTTCGGACATAAAGCTCAGAATCTATTTTCGTTTTCAAATATTTATATTTGGGTGCGGTAGGGAGAGTGCTTTGAGCGTTGGCAGATAATAGCTTGAATAGTAATTTTACTCTGGCATCCGATGCCATTTAAGAGCTTTAGCTTCCTGCCTACGTGGAGCATGGTTATGAAAATACCTCTTCAACTTCGATCAGTCTGTTTGCAGTGTTATTGCGCTCACTTATACCGAGCGAGGTATTGAAAATATTTAATGTTTACTAGAAGGACGATTAGTGGATGATGGATGTAAAGTGTAAAGAGTGTCATGGAAGTGTAGATACGAAAGCAAAGTTTTGCTCTCATTGTGGAGTGTCCGAGCCTAGTATTAACACTGAGGATGTACGTATTCAAGGACGTCCAGATAGTGAAAGTTTTGAAAGTACTCAATCTAATCTTACAAGAAAGCAAAGAGCAAGCTGGTTTGAAGTAGCTTCGACTGTTTTTTGCTGGATTTTTGGGGTACTTTTTTTCTTACTTGGTTTGCTTTGTCTTGTGGTATCTTTACAGGGCGCGCTATTAAGCTTTCTCGCAGCAGCGTTGTTGTTGCCCCCAATTAGGAATAAGTTTTACAACCGAACTAATATTACGATAAAGCCTGTTCTAAGGCTTTCGGCTATATTGTTTCTTTTTATTGGTGTTATTTTTTTCATGATCGGGCAGGGTACACCAACAGAGTATGCTAATCCTGAGGATCCTGAGCTATTAACTAGTGAAAATAACTCTCCATCACCTGAAATGAAAGACTATCCCGCTACCGAAGCTACCGAAGCTGAAGAAATAGAAAAGAGAAAAAATCAGCTTCTACTTGAGCTTAGAGGCATTCCTGCTTCGCAGTATGCTCAGAATGAGAAAAAGTACAATGAGTTGGTGAACCTCTTTCCAGATAATACTTTTTTTCTAAAAAAGAGAGATTTTTATCGTAGTAAGCGAGCTGAAAAGGAAGCGAAGCAGTTAGTTAAAGAGGGTGATAGAGGTAACGGAGAGTCCAGAGTTAACTTTATCGAGAACTATACATGTAAATCAGGGTATTCGATTATGCTTCGCCATATTGACGATAAAGATTTCATTCAAATAAATGGCACGGGTTGGCTCCCTGTCGCGGAATATAATGATTGGAGCTTGATAGAAACTGTATATGAAAACAATAGGTGGAAGTTTAGAGATCAAGCTAGCAGTCGAGGGTTGCTCTTAAATGTAGAAAGTGACCAGTCATATACTTGCAAATGGACTCATAACTATTGATAAATAGTGTTAGTCTCAGCAATGTTTTTAAAAACACTACTATTTATAATGGTTGTATATAGCTACAGGCGAGTTTCGTAAAAAATCGAAGCTCTTAGTGTAAGAAAAGTATCCTGCAGATTTTTTATCGTAGAGGCAAAGTCAAGCTTAGTGACCGTCATGTTTTGATAATAGTTGTCAACTAAAGGATCTCTCTCTGGAGCCTATTTACCATGCAAATAGGCTCTTGTCAGATTAAAGAACGGCGATTTGACTAAAAACGTGTTTATTTAAAAGTAATAGGCTTGGATTAACCCGTGCTTCACGGCTGTAGTGAGGTGTTGCTGATGTCTTGGGAGCACAACTCTAGTAGTGTGCAGGTTAGTAGAGCTATTTGCGTGAGCATCTTTAGCTACTACTAATGCACAGGATTAAAATTAAAAGCGTAAGTTCATTTGCTCTGGCGCACTTTTATTGGTCGAAGAAGTCGTAGTTCATCTCTTCAGCAGGGGGCTGTAAGTAGTAGCCTTGAATGAGGCCGACCCCTGTTTTCCACAAACTGCTCATCACTTTAGGGCTCTCAACATGTGGAGCGATGGTGATTTTGCCCTGTGCCTTTAGGTCTTCTACCATCTCAATGAAGCTCTCGTCGCTGGTATGGTTGGCCAGGTCTTGTACATAAGAGCCGTCTATTTTTACGTAGTCTGTTGGGATCTGGCGCAGCACTTGGCGGGCATTGCTGGAGGCGCCATGGTGTTTGACGCAAACCAAGCAATGCAGCTCTTTTAAGCCGTCAGCGAAGGCTTGGGCATTAAGCATGTTACTTGAGCATTCGCTTTCACTCATTTGGAAGACTAAGTGATCGGCTGGAATACGGTACTCTCGCAACGTATCAGACAACCAAGGCAATATGCTTTCATCGCGCCATGTTTGGCTGGAGATATTTAAGAACAAGCGGTGCTTCGCGCCTTTCTTAATTTCATTGCGCAGATTGCGAATACTCTTCTTAATCACCCAGCGGTCGAGTGTTGAGGTGAGGTCGCCAATCTCCATGGTACTCATGAAGGTATCTGGGGTGATCTCTTTCTGATCATCATCCAGCATTCGTACGAGGGCTTCGTAGTGGCAGACTTTACTGTTATATGACAGCGGTACAATGGGCTGGAAGAGCAGCTTAAGCTGGTCGTTCTCAACGGCTAAGCGCAGAGCTTCTACCGCTTTGGCGTGATCTTCGTCGCTAGGCTCTTTCTCTGGCACGAAGAGTAAAACCGCGTTGCCAGGGCCCTGCTTCGAGCCTGCATTTTCTGCCGCGGACTGTGCTCGTTCAATTAATTCCGATGAGCCTGGCGTAGCGTCGTTAATGCTAGCGACACCAATAGAGCAGGTGGTTTTAATGGCATTGTCGGCAAACTCTGTACTTTCAATCGCCGCGCGCAGTGTTTCGGCAAAGGCGACCGCTTTATCAGGGCTTGGGTCATGGAAAATGACGCCAAAGGTTGAGTCGCTGATACGGCCTTTGATGTGTACTGGGTTGAGCTTCGCCTTGAGGATATCAGCGATGTCGCGAGCCATGTGGTCACAGGTATCTGCACCATGTGTTGCGCGAATAGCATCGTAATTATCGATACTAATAAGGAAGAAGTTACAATCGTTCCCGCCGCTAAGAGCGAGCTGTGTTGTTTCATCTAAACGGCGTGTTAAAAATGCAGTGTTATATAGACCGGTAATGGGGTCGTGCTCTGTAAAGCCTTTCAAGCTCGCCTGTGAACTCTCCGCCCGCACTGTAAATTGGATACAAGGGTTGCCTTGGTAGACACTCTCTTGGATCTCGATATTGGCAGTGAAGTTTGAGTTATCAGCACGGCGACCGGTCAGTTGAAACATTAGATCTTTGAGGTTTTCCGTCGCGAAAGTTTGTACCTGTTCGCGCAGCTCCTCCTTATCTTCTTGAACAAAAAAGTGCTCCAGACCGCGCCCTTGTATACGCTCGGCATTATCGTAGCCGTAGAGGTTTGCAAATGCCGTATTGGCAAGTAGCAGCTGTTTGGAGTCAAAGTAAGCTATCGCGAGCGTGGAGCGTTCCATCAACAGCTGGACTCGTTTTTCCATTTCAACGAGAAGTGACTCTGCTTGACGCATTCGGCGGCGATTTTCTAAGTGCTCTAGCTCGCGACGAATCGTAATTAACAGCAGTTCCTTTTCTTCTAAAGGCACAACGGCCTGCATTTGCCCTTTAAGTCCTTGAAGAAGAGATAGGCTATCGGCATGCGGTACTAGCTGAATAACAGGAATGTCTTTATCCAGACGTTTGAGCTGGTGCATCGCTTGCTTAGCGGTAAATGTTTGGCGCTCGGACGAGCAAACGATCAGGTCCCACGAGCGTTCGGTAAGGGCGTTGATAAACTCAGCTTCAGAGTTTATCTGGCGTCCTCTAGGTGCCAGTAAAGCACCGCGAAGCAGTGAGATAATCGGGTCTGTTTCTTCAGGATTTAGCCCTAAGAACAGAAGGTGGACATTTTTACGGAGACGTTGTTTTCTGCGATTTGATAAGCGCTGTAGTAGCGCGTCAGATGTCGTTATTGCTTCTTCCATCAAGCTTCCCCTTAAGCCAATCCACCGCTCAAACGAACGTCAGTAAAACACTATAAGTGTAACGGGTTTAGGGAAAAGTTACAGGGAAAATAAACGGTCGTTTTAGGCGACAATGGTAAGCACAAAGATGGCAGGGGTAGCTGGATTCGAACCAACGCATGACGGGATCAAAACCCGTTGCCTTACCGCTTGGCTATACCCCTGTATCTGTAAATGGTGGCAATGGCGGGACTCGAACCTGCGACCCACGCATTATGAATGCGTTGCTCTAACCAACTGAGCTACATTGCCAACATAGTGTGCAAGCGTTTGAGAGATGGCAGGGGTAGCTGGATTCGAACCAACGCATGACGGGATCAAAACCCGTTGCCTTACCGCTTGGCTATACCCCTGTATCTTTCAAATGGTGGCAATGGCGGGACTCGAACCTGCGACCCACGCATTATGAATGCGTTGCTCTAACCAACTGAGCTACATTGCCGCGCTGCATTTGAGGCGCGTATTATTCTCTTTATTCTTTTTTATGTCAACCCGTTAAGGGAAAGTTTTCGCATCGATAGGCGATAAAAAAGCCGGCTTAATATGCCGGCTTTTCAATAGCTTAGATTTTACACATTGAAGCGGAAGTGGACTACATCGCCATCTTGAACGATATATTCCTTGCCCTCTAGACGCCATTTTCCGGCATCTTTCGCACCTTGCTCACCGTTGTATTCGATATAGTCGTTATAAGCGATAACTTCTGCGCGGATGAAGCCTTTCTCGAAGTCCGTGTGAATGACACCCGCTGCATTTGGAGCAGTGGCACCGATACGCACAGTCCAAGCACGTACCTCTTTTACACCTGCGGTGAAG
The DNA here is from genome assembly GCF_004005935.1 of Neptunomonas marina. Lineage (GTDB taxonomy): Bacteria > Pseudomonadota > Gammaproteobacteria > Pseudomonadales > Balneatricaceae > Neptunomonas > Neptunomonas marina. The sequence goes on from NZ_SACQ01000006.1 coordinate 58,185, forward strand.
TAGGTTTGCAGGCCGAGGAGGTCATATCCTGCACGAATAACGCGGTCAAGGCCTGCTTCTTCCATGCCGAGGTCTTCTAGGAATTCAGTGCGCTCTTCGTCATCTAGTTCGGCGATTTCTGCTTCCAGCTTGTTGCAGATTGCCACTAACTCTGCGCCTTCGCTGGCTGCTAGCTCGCGTACTTTATCTAGGTGAGGATTGTCTTCAAAGCCATCTTCATCCACATTGGCGATATACATCGTTGGCTTGATCGTCAGCAGGTGGAATGTCTTCACAGTCTTTAGGTCATCAGCGTCAAAGCCGATTGAGCGCGCCGGCTGCCCCTCTTCAAGGTGAGGAATCAAGCGCTCAAGGAGCTCTTTGGCTTTGATGGCGTCTTTGTCTCCACCTTTTGCTTGCTTCTGCAAACGCTGTAGCTGCTTCTCACAAGACTCTAGATCCGCTAAAGCAAGCTCTAGGTTGATCGTCTCGATATCAGAAATAGGGTCGATGCGGTTAGCAACGTGGATAACGTTTTCATTTTCAAAGCAACGCACCACGTGTGCGATTGCATCCGTTTCACGGATGTTCGCCAAGAATTTGTTACCAAGGCCTTCACCTTTTGAGGCACCAGCTACCAAGCCTGCGATATCCACAAACTCCATCGTCGTAGGGATGACGCGCTCTGGGTTCACGATTGCGGATAGTTTATCCAAGCGAGGATCTGGCATCGGTACCACACCGGAGTTTGGCTCGATCGTACAGAAAGGGAAGTTTTCTGCATCGATGCCTGCCTTAGTCAGTGCATTAAATAGCGTTGATTTACCAACGTTAGGAAGCCCAACGATACCGCATTTAAAACCCATAGTATGGTTACCTTTAGCCTTTAAAACTGTGAAGTTTGTTCATCGCTTTTGCCCAGTCACCTGAAAGCGCCAGTGGCAGGTGGTGCAGTGCTTCGTCTGTTGCCGCCTGAGTTTTGGTGTACTCGCTAGAGGGGGCTTTCTTGAGCACGAAATTAGCAACCTCGCTTGCGTGGCCGGGGTGGCCAATACCGAGGCGTAAGCGGTAAAACTGTTTGTTATTACCCAGCTTGCTGATGATATCTCGCAGGCCGTTATGGCCGCCGTGCCCGCCGCCTTGCTTGAAGCGTGCAATGCCCGGAGGGAGGTCTAGCTCATCATGAGCGACCAAGATCTGCTCTGCTGGGATTTTGAAAAAATTAGCTAGTGCAGCTACCGATTGACCACTGAGATTCATATAAGTCGTGGGAATGAGTAGATGCACTGGTTGGGAGTCGATCAGGGTTTTGGTGTACAAACCAAAGTACTTTTTCTCTGGCTGTAAAACTGCATTTTGTCGAGCAGCTAGCTGCTCGACAAAATCAGCCCCAGCATTATGGCGCGTATTCATATATTGGCTACCTGGATTGCCCAGACCAACAATCAATTGAATCGAGTCTTTCATGCTGGGAAACGTCCTAAAACGTCTTACTTCTTCGCGCCACGTGGCGAGTATACGTAACCGATACCTTGGTCATGGTCAGCGCCACGACGTAGAGCAGCGATTTCAACGCCTTCTGGTGTTTCGATGTCAGACAAGTGCATGATCTGACCTGCTTCTACAGCAGAAAGGTCTACTGTTAGAGTTTCAGGCAGGTTCTCTGGCAAACAAAGAACTTCAACAACGTTAGCTTCAACAGCGAACTTAGCCGCAGCTTTTGCAACTGCAGATTGTTCGAAGTTAACGAATTGTAGAGGAACAGAGATGCTGATCTTGTTGGACTTAGTGATGCGCTGGAAATCAGCGTGCAGCACTTGGTTTTTTGCTGGGTGGCGTTGTAGGTCTTTGATGATAACCTGATCTTCGCTGTCACCGTTTTTCAGTGTCAGGATAGAAGAGAAGAACTTCTCGTCTTCGATCAGTTTAACCAGTTCGCGGTTCTGCATAGAGATCGCAACAGGCTTCTTGCGCTTGTCACCACCGTATACAACACCAGGAACTAGGCCTTCACGACGCAGGCGGCGGCTCGCACCTTTCCCCTGATCTTCGCGGGCAACAGTATTTACAACAAATTTAGACATTTTTCTTACCTTTAATAAATAAAACTGCAAAACCCCGCGACCAGGATTTTACAGTATTTTGAAAAAGCTCAACAAAGTTGAGCTGATATGTGCCTTTGCAGGCTACAGCGCGTTGTTCTTAGCGGAACATCGCACTGATAGATTCTTCATTGCAGACGCGACGGACCGCTTCTGCCAGCATCGGTGCCAGCGTTAGCTGACGAATTTTGCTGCACTCTTTTGCTTGTGGTGATAGCGGAATCGTATCCGTAACAACCAGCTCATCAAGCTGTGACGATGTAATGTTATTGATCGCTGGGCCAGAAAGTACGGGGTGCGTTGCATATGCAACAACGCGAGCTGCGCCGTTATCTTTGAGCGCTTGAGCGGCTTTGCAAAGCGTACCAGCTGTATCGCACATGTCATCAACCAGCAAGCAAGTACGGTCTTGTACATCACCGATGATGTTCATTACTTGTGATTCGTTGGCGCGTTCGCGGCGCTTATCGATGATCGCAAGGTCAGTGTCTAGCTGTTTTGCAACAGCACGTGCACGTACAACACCGCCAACATCAGGAGAAACAACAATCGTGTTCTCGTACTGTTGATCGACGATATCATCTAAAAGAACAGGAGAGCCGTAAACGTTGTCTACTGGCACCGAGAAGAAGCCTTGAATTTGGTCAGCGTGCAGGTCAACGGTCAGTACGCGGTCGACGCCAACGGCAGTCATCATATCTGCAACCACTTTGGCACTGATCGCAACACGAGCAGAACGTGGGCGGCGGTCTTGGCGCGCATAGCCAAAGTAAGGAACAACAGCAGTGATACGCGCAGCAGATGCTCGGCGCAGCGCGTCTGCAAGAACGATAAGTTCCATTAGGTTGTCGTTAGTAGGTGCGCATGTTGGCTGGATGATGAAAACATCCTTGCCCCGTACGTTCTCTTGAATTTCGATACTCACTTCGCCATCGCTAAAGCGAGCAACATGGGCTTTACCCATCGGAATATCAAGACGTTCGACGACTTTCAGAGCCAGCTCTGGGTTCGCATTGCCAGTGAAAACCATCATTTTGGACATGGTGAGCACCTTCTCGGATTGTTCGGCATTGGGGTTCATGTTCGACTGGGAGTTCATCGTTGATTATATGGCAGGGGTAGCTGGATTCGAACCAACGCATGACGGGATCAAAACCCGTTGCCTTACCGCTTGGCTATACCCCTGTATATCCTCTGGAAGGTCTATCTCCCAAAAAAGAGGCCCGTATTCTCTTAAAAAGTGGTCAATTGGTCAAGTTAAAATCGCCATTGCGGCGCAGTGTCAGAGACCTTTTTGCCAGTTTCTCACGAGAAGGGTTAATTTTAGCTCATCCCGCGTGAGAACAACTTTGGTTGGAAGCTTTAACTGGCCGTTGTCGACATAGTTGCGGTATTGAATATGCCAGCCATTTTGGTCCAACTCCGCTAGCCCTTGGCTATTAAACTTAGCTTGGTAGCTCGACTCCGGTGCAGGCGCTCCTTTTACCCAGTAACGCGCGGCTTGTACGGGGAACTCCCAGCCAAACTGGTATGCCAGCAACTCCTCAGGAGAACCGGCCGAGATAGGCTGTTGGCCCGACACTTCAAGCGTTGCGTCGCGGCGGCTACCAGAGATGGTCGCGCCTTGGCCAAAAGGGCCTGCGAGTGTGATATTGAAGCGGTCTTGTTGCTGCTTCCAACTGACACCTGCAGACGCGCTATCATCCGCTGTGCGAATACCTATTTTTCCCTGTAAAGCCCAGCTCTCCAGTGCTAACAACTGATCATACTGTTGCTGCCAGCCCGGTGGCGGAGCGCTGACACTAGGCTCCACGACTTGCGGTGGTGCCGAGCTACATCCTGCAAAAACGGTGGCGACTAAAAGGGTACCGATGACTCGTGTAAGCGAAAATTTCATGATGCTAATAATTCCTTCGCTTCCTCTAGATGGCTGCTATCGGGGAACTGTGCTTGTAACTTGTTATAGAGTTGTTGCGCAGCCTCATGCTCTTCTAGTGCGATGAGCACCACGACAAGATGCCCGCCGACTTCTGGGTCTTCTAAGATGCCGAACGCTTTTTCTAAATATTGGCGGGCTTCTTGGTAGCGACCTAGCTTGTAGAGGATCCAGCCATAAGAGTCGATCACAGCCGGGTCATCTGGCTTCAAAACGATAGCGCGGTCAAGCAGCGCAAAGGCTTCGTCGTAACGCTCTGTGTAGATGGTTAGGGTGTAACCCAAAGCATTTAACGCCGATGCATTATCTGGATCCTGTGCGAGCACAAGGCGAAACTCTTTTTCGGTCGTTGAGAACTCTTCAGGGGGCCTGAGCATAGCGCGCGCGTAGACGAGAGTCGGGTTTTGGCTGTAAGTGCTGAGGCCTTTATCGAGTACGTTAATTGCGCCCTGTTTGTCGCCGCGTGTACGCAGCCAATCAGCATGCAGGTTGTAAAGGTCTGGTGCTAATTCAGGATGACGCTTAATGGCGTTATTGATAGCGTTGGCGACATCATCACGTCGTTGAATTGAGGTTTGCAAGGCAAGGGCTCGGCCGTATGCCTGCATGATATTGTTGCCCTCGGCTGTCGCGGTGTAGTACGCCAGCGCAGTCTCTTTTTGGTCGCGCTGTTCAGCTATTAGACCAAGATAGAAATTAAGGTCAGAGCGCTCTTTTTGCGCCTGGAGTGCTTTGAGCAGCTCCTCGCTCTGTTCAAGTTGGCCGTGATCTAAAGCCAGTAGTGCGATGTAAAGCTGTAGTTGATCATCTTCGGGGAACTGGGCAATCAGCTTTGCTCCCTTCGCGGCGGCTTCTTTGTTCCGCTCTGCTGCATACAGCACTTGCATCTCAGAGAGCAGCACCTGTTTGTTGCGCGGTGCTCGTTTCTTGACCGGTTTGAGCGTGACGAGTGCTTCATCAAAGCGTTTCATTTCGCGTTGCAGATCGGCTTTACGCAAGTACGCGTCGTAGTTACTTGGGTTGTAACGAATCGCTTTCGAAAAGCTGGCAAGGGCGTCATCGTTGCGGGCTAATTTTTGCTGTAGCAGGCCACTGGTCATCCAAAGGTCGGCCCGCTCGGGGTTATCGCGCAATAGCTCGCTGATCTCGTTTAAGTACCCCTTCGCTGTATCGTTTGGCAGGCGCGGGGCTTGGGCGTTGATCAGCAGTAATATACGTTGGCTTTGGCGTGTTAGAGCTTTGCGAATATAGGGCTGAGCGGCTTCAAACTGGCGCTCGTGAAGCAGGATGCTCGCCATGATCTCAAATGGCTCTAAGTTGTCAGGCTCGTACTTGATCCAAATATCAGCGGCTTTTTGGAGCGCAACCTGATCTTTGTTGTACTGAGCGATGCGCACAGCACGTCTTATGACTGCTGGGTCGCCTGTCAGCTCTGCTTGTTTTAAATATTTCTCTTGTGCCAGATCGAAGCGTTTTTGGTGCCCAGCAATCTCTGCGGTCAGGATATCGAACAGGGTTTCGCGGTTTAGCTCCCCCTCTTTGTATACGACAGGCTCCGGCTCAGGTGCAGCGGGAACTAGACTCGTCATCGGGCCACTGCAGCCAGCGAGAAGCGTACCTGATATCAACAGTGGGATATAAACTTTAAACACGATGGATTTCATCCTAGAAAACGACTCTTTGGTACCAATATAGAGGAGGCGTGACAGGCTTGTCACCGCCTAAACTATGGAAAGTTAGTGTAACCGCGACTGAATTGGTTCAAATTAGTTTATCAGTACTATTGGCGGTTTTTCGTTTGCGCTGAAAAGCGTGTATTATTACGCGCTTATTTGTTATCAGGTGAAGTGTCTCGTTTCATGTCTCTCCTTGCTTTGGGCATCAATCACAAGACGGCTTCCGTTGCAGTACGGGAGAAAGTCGCGTTTAGTCCTGACCAGCTCACTAGTGCGCTAGATGAGGTGAAGGCTCGCGCGCAGCTCAAAGAGGTTGCCATACTTTCAACCTGTAACCGGATGGAGCTGTATTGCTCCTCCGATGGCCCACAGCTACAAACGGTGTTGGAGTGGCTTGCTGATTACCACGATATTCCCACCGATGAGCTACACCAAAGCATCTATGCCCACGCTGATGAACATGCTGTGCAGCATATGATGCGTGTTGCCAGTGGCCTCGATTCTCTCGTGTTGGGTGAGCCGCAAATTCTCGGACAGCTGAAATCCGCTTATTCCGTCTCGCTTGAAAACAGTGTGCTGGGCGCAGAGCTCGGCAGGTTGTTTCAACAAGCATTTTCTGTGGCAAAAAAAGTACGCACGGAAACAGCGATCGGTGAAAACCCCGTATCGGTGGCCTACGCAGCGGTAAACTTAGCGCAGCACATCTTCTCTGATCTACGTGATAGCCGTGCGCTGCTGATCGGTGCTGGTGAAACGGTTGAACTCGTTGCGCGTCACCTGCGCAATGCGGGCGTACAGCAAATGACTGTCGCTAACCGCACGTTAGACAGAGCATTGGGCGTCGCTGAAGAGTTTGATGCGCAAGCGATCCTGTTGGGTGATATTCCAGATGCGCTGCCGAACGCCGATATCGTGATCGCTTCGACTGCAAGCCCGTTACCCATTTTGGGTAAAGGTGCCGTCGAAGAGGCGTTGAAACAACGTCGCCATCAGCCGATCTTTATGGTGGATATCGCGGTTCCGCGCGACATTGAACCGCAAGTGTCTGAACTCGATGATGTTTACCTCTATACGGTTGATGATCTGCGCGAGGTGATCGAAGAGAATCAGCGCAGCCGTGAATCCGCTGCCCGTGAGGCAGAGCAGATTATTCAGCGTGGCGCTGATGAGTTTATGGGCATGCTGCGCTCGCGCGGTGCGGTCTCTACGCTCACGAAACTGCGCGGCCATTACGAAACGCTGCGTGATGATGAAGTAGAAGCAGCGCTTAAACAGATGCGCAGTGGTAAAGACCCTGAAGCCGTGCTTGAGCAGATGGCGCGTCGCCTGACCAATAAAGTCCTGCACCACCCGACGATACAATTAAGAAAAGCCAGTGCCGAGGGGCAGGTGGAGCTCATTGACGCTGCCACAACGCTCTTCCAGCTGTCTGATTCGGACGATTAAATTATGAAAGATTCGATTCGCGCTAAGCTGGAAAAGCTAGCCGATCGCTTTGAAGAGCTTGCTGCTCTGCTGAGCGATGCTGATGTCATTTCTGATCAGCAAAAATTCCGTGATTACTCCAAAGAGTACGCCGAGCTTGAGCCGGTTGTACAATCTTACAGTGCCTTTCAGCAAGCTGAGGGTGATCTTGAAGAAGCACAGCTGATGATGCAGGACAGCGATCCTGATATGCGTGAAATGGCAAAAGATGAGCATGCCAGTGCGCAGGCGCAGATCGAAGAGCTTGAGCAAGCGCTGCAAATTCACTTGTTGCCAAAAGATCCAAATGATGGCGCCAACGTCTTTCTCGAGATCCGCGCCGGAACGGGCGGTGATGAGGCTGCTATCTTCTCGGGCGACCTATTCCGTATGTACTCAAAGTATGCGGAGAATCAGGGATGGCGTATTGAGGTCGTCAGTGCGAGCGAAGGCGAGCACGGCGGCTACAAAGAGGTGATCGCTCGCGTGGTGGGCGATGCTGTTTACTCGCGCTTGAAGTTTGAATCGGGTGCGCACCGCGTACAACGCGTTCCTGAAACCGAATCTCAAGGCCGCATCCATACCTCTGCGTGCACCGTTGCGGTGATGCCAGAGATGGACGAGAGCGCCGAGGTTGAGATCAACAAGGCAGATCTGCGTATCGATACCTACCGTGCATCGGGTGCAGGTGGTCAGCACGTTAACAAAACCGATTCGGCGATCCGTATCACACATATCCCAACTGGGGTGGTGGTGGAGTGCCAAGAGGAGCGTTCACAGCACAAGAACCGCGCGAAAGCGATGGCGCTGTTAGCTTCACGTTTGCAAGCGGCTGAGTTAGAGAAAGCGGCGGCTGAGCAAGCGAGCACGCGTAAGAGCCTTGTCGGTAGTGGCGATCGCTCAGAGCGTATTCGCACTTACAACTATCCGCAGGGGCGGGTTACCGATCACCGCATCAACTTGACGCTCTACAAGCTTGAAGAGGTGATGGAAGGCAAGCTTTCTGAGGTGATCGATCCTCTCATGCACGAATACCAAGCTGAGCAGCTTGGTGCGTTGTCTGAGTAACAGATCCGATGCGCATTGCTGATGCGTTAACCCCGCCAGAGGCGCTGAGCGGTTTAAGTGACTCTCCGCGCCTTGATCTAGAGCTGCTGTTGGGGCATGTAATTGGTCAGTCTCGTAGTTACTTTTTGACTTGGCCTGATAAGCAACTGACTGAAACGCAGCTCAGCGCTTTCAATGCGCTTGTCGCTAGACGCCTAAAAGGCGAACCGATCGCTTATATTTTGGGCGTTCAGTCCTTTTGGACGTTGGAACTTGAAGTCTCGCCCGTGACGCTAATACCGCGTCCTGACACCGAGGTGTTAGTTGAAACGGCACTCGACTGTTTACCAAACGGCACGTTTCGCGTGGCAGATCTAGGTACCGGTACCGGCGCTATTGCACTCGCGTTGGCCAGCGAACGGCCGGATTGGCACGTTGTTGGATGCGATCTGATGCCTGATGCCGTCGCTTTGGCGCAGCGCAATGGCCGCCGCTGTGGACTGGATCAGGTTGCGTTTCTGCAAGGCAGCTGGTTTGAGCCTCTGGATGGCCGCTTTGAGCTGATTGTGAGCAACCCCCCTTATATTGATCCGCTCGATCAACACCTTAACGAAGGAGATGTGCGCTTTGAGCCGCGTTCTGCATTGGTAGCCGAGGCTGCTGGTCTAGCTGATATTACGCACATTGCGACAACGGCAACTGAGTACCTAACAGATAGCGGATGGCTGCTCTTTGAGCATGGTTATGATCAGGGTGAAGCTGTACGTCTGTTGTTGACCCAATTAGGTTATAACCAAGTAGAAACGCGGCCCGACTATGCGGGTAACGACCGTGTGACTTTAGGGTGTTGGAGAGGTAAACCATGCTGACAGATGACGAACTACTGCGCTACAGCCGCCAAATCATGTTGCCCGATGTGGATATTGCCGGGCAGGAGCGTTGGCGCGCTTCGAAGGTGTTGATTGTTGGCTTAGGCGGACTGGGTTCACCTGTTGCCATGTATCTTGCTGCAGCTGGTGTTGGTGAGCTCGTGCTGGTTGATGATGATGAAGTTGATCTAACCAACTTACAGCGACAGGTGCTACACACAACGGCGCGTATTGGTATGCCGAAAGTGGCGTCGGCTGCGCAAGCGTTGGCGGAGCTTAATCCACATATCCGCATTACACCGATCGCAAAACGATGTGATGAGGCTGAACTGCTGGGCCTTGTGACTGAGGCCGACTTGGTGCTCGACTGCACAGATAACTTCACCACGCGTCATGCCATTAATCGTGCTTGTGTGGCGAGCAAAACACCGTTGGTTTCAGGTGCAGCGATCCGCATGGAAGGCCAAGTCGCTGTCTTTCAGCCACAACAAGACGATAGCCCCTGCTATCACTGCCTCTACAAAGAGAGCGATGATGAGAATCTAACCTGTGCCGACTCCGGCGTATTGGCACCTGTGGTGGGTATTATCGGCTCACTACAAGCACTAGAAGCTCTCAAAGTATTGGCGAACGTTGGCGAATCATTAACCGGGCGCTTGTTGATTTTTGATGCTAAGGAAACCGCATGGCGCACCTTGAAACTACGCAAAGATGCCAACTGTGCCGTATGCGGTATACAGGAGTAAGTGATGAGCAACGCGGATACGATTAAACAGCTATTAGAGAGTGCAAACACGATTGCCTTAGTAGGGGCGAGTGATAAACCTCACCGCGCCAGCTATCGGGTGATGGCGTTTCTGCTTGAACAGGGCTACACCGTATGGCCAATTAATCCGGCGAAAGCGGGAGGTGAAATTCTCGGACAGCCGGTATTGGCGTCGCTAGCGGATATCAACGAGCCGATCGATATGGTCGATATTTTCCGCAACGCCGATGCGGCGGGCGATGCCGTTGATGAGGCTATCGCAGTTGGTGCCCGTGCCGTTTGGCTGCAATTAGGGGTGATAAACCCAACGGCCGCTCAGAGAGCGCAAGCCGCTGGGTTAACGGTTGTTATGGATCATTGCCCTAAAATTGAGATTCCACTGCTGGGTGTTACAACACCGGCGCAGCGTGTTTAGTCCTCTGCAAGGGTGATCTCTCCTGCTAGAGATTGCCCCATCAACTCGCGTACCTCTTGAGTCGGTAAGTTACGGCCCAAAAGGTAGTGCAGCTTACAAAATGCCGCTTCTAGCGTCATATCTTGGCCGGAAATGACATTTAGCGCTTTCAGGCGTGCGCCGGTTGCATAGGTACCTTGTACAACAGGCCCGCCATGGCACAGGGTGCTATTCACCACAATCACTCCCCGTTGGTTTGCCTCGGCTAGCCGGTTCATCAGGTGCTGGTTGCGATCGGGTGGGTTGCCTGCGCCGAATGTTTGCAATACAACAGCCGCGATATCCGGGTTATTAAGCACTGCGTCGATCTGTTCGTCGATAATGCCGGGGTAAAGGGCGAGCTGGGCTACGCGGCTTGGTTTGCTGGGGAGCATAAAGCGCAATGGCTGCTCGGGCAGGTTACTGCTGACAGGCAAAGGTTGAATGCCCGCTTCGCTCAGTAGTGGGAAGTTCGGTGAGTCAAACGCTTGCAGTGCGGACGTGTGTGCCTTAGTGGCGCGGTTGCCGCGAATCAGCCGCCCACCAAAGCAGATGGCAACTTCATGTAATGCGGAATGGCGCGCATAGTGAACGGCATCAAGCAGGTTACGCACCGCATCTGTACGTGGTTGACTGAGTGGAATTTGAGCACCGGTCAAAATAACAGGCTTCGTTAGCCCGCGTAGCATGAACGACAGCGCTGATGCGCTATATGCCATTGTATCGGTGCCGTGCAAGATAACGAAGCCACTGTAGTCTTCATAGCGGCGTACTACCATCTCGGCGAGGCGCGTCCAGTCATTGGGCTGGATGTTGGAGCTGTCGAGGAGCTCATCTAGCTCGACTAGGTCATAGTTGCCCAGCGCTTCGTGTGCGGCATCCCCTAATTGTTGGTCGATTAGCGCATCGAAGCCATGCTTGGGGACATAGCCTTGAGGGGTTGGCCAGCTACCAATGGTGCCGCCGGTATAGATAAAAAGGATCTTGTCGTTGTTCATACTACCAAACCATTTAACTGAGCTGCATTATCGAGCTTAATGTATGTAAATCAGCCGCTTAACGCGCTTGAGTCGGCCTGCTTTTTAACATAGCTCGCACTATCATAGCTTATCGGCGGTGCGCTAGCAGTAGTCTTGTGAAGCGGCGCTGGCGCTAGTGTTAAGTGCAGTTTGATGGGCCTGATACAGCGTTGCCCAACATTATACAGAGCAGCTACGAGCATCCGCGTCGTTAGCTGCGCGTCGCAGGCCAGCATCGGAGCGATCACTGCGAACGGAGCTGGCCCAGATAGGCATAATTTAGCGGTGGCCTCTTGGCCTAGAATACGTAAGGCTGTTTGCAGGGCGTTATGGTTGGTCCAGGGATCGCTGGAGCCTGCGACAAGGCTGCTTGAACGGTGTAGCTGTGCGATATCTTCACACAGGCGCAGCAGTAACTGGGCGATCTGGGTATGCAATGTGGCAAGATCAGCGAGCAGCGAGATCAGTGATGAGCCCTCTTGGGAGTAGCTGAGTGGGGTGCTCGACAAGTTAGCTAGTACGGGCAGGCATTGACGTGTTAGCTCACCTTGCTCGGGGCTGCACTGTCCGAGTGCTTGAATAAGCAAGTCAGCCTGTTCGGTGCAGCCTTTTAGGTCTTTGCGGTGTTCAGCAAAGCGATAGCTTATTGCGAGCACGCCGGGGTCCAATTGTTGTGGGCCTTGTTGCAGCCATCGGCTTAAGAGCCCCTCTTTGTGTTGTGCGAGTAAAATTAAGCTCTCGAGTGCCGTCATGAGTGCACGCTGGCCGTTGATGAGGGAGATGCGTGTTGCAAGCTGATAGTTCTCGCTTGGGTGCTGGGCGCGATTGCAATCTTTGTTGGGGTTGAGCGCATAGTATTGGCCACGCTTTAGTCCCATCTCTGTAAGCGCTAGGTTGGTAATCACCTCGTTACAGTTGGTGTTGATTGCTGAGATCACATCGCCATGTACGATATCCACAACGAATTGGTCGTGTAGCTCGCCGGCTTTAATACGGTTACAGGCGTTGAGCAGGGCCTTGTATTTGCTCAGGCTGAGCTTGCCGTCGTGATAGTTGAGGCCGGCGGCTGTTTCTTTGATGAGGCAGTAGCTGTGGATAAGGTCAGGAAACTGGCTAAGAGGTGCATGGCTTGCATGAAAATGTCGCAAGGCGCGTAGCGTCTGAATACCGTACCATGCGTGTTGGGGAACCTGTTCATCGCCCAGCCGGTCGTGTTCTATTCGTGTACTCATGCGTGACCGTATGTTTGTTATTATGCATACAATTCATTTAAGCACAGATAACCGCGGATGCGACTTTTTGTAAGTTACCGTTGCAACATCAGCTTTTGGATACGTTGATCCTCTTCACAGCGTTTCGCGAGGGCGATAATCATCTCGGGAGTGCCCGCAGGCCACTCTGAAGGCATAGTGACTTCAGAGTGCACCAAGAACTTAATCAATTCGGCATTGTTCTTAGCCGCAGCGTGTGCAAACAATGCTTCGCTGTGGGCATCGAGACCCACCCCGTGTTGCTGTAGCCGATTTAGATGCATCATGAGCGTTTCGTCACGGCATAACTCAAGGCAGCGCAGCGGTAGATCGAGCCCTTGGGTGTTTGCTCCCGCTTGTAGTAGCGGTGTGATTAAGCGCAGGCTATCCGATTGTTCAAGCGCTAAAATGAGCGAAGGCGTGCCATGCTCAGTGGTGGTGTTGGGGCTGATGTCTGCGCTTAGTAAGGTTTCTAAAGCGGCGGGTTGAGCCGTTGTAATGGCCAGGCTAAGAAGCTCTGGTGCAAGGGCTGCTTGTTCCGCCTGCTTGAGCTTCTTGAAGGTTTGGCTGACGGTTTGAGTATCGCCCTCTTCAATAGCGCGCTTTAGCTTCTTAATGGTCTGGTCTTTAAATAGATTTAGCATCGTTATCGCTTTCAGTTGGTGGCATGGCCCTTTACAGCCTGCATAACTAAAGAAATTGCAGCATTTTCAGAATAAATATGCCGGCGCCAAGGCTGACAATAGATCCCAATGTAGTGGTTAAGATGATGTTGGCGGCAAGCTCTGCGTTCCCGCCCATCGCTTTAGCCATGATAAAGCTTGCAGCGGCCGTGGGTGTGCCGAATAACACGAACATTAACACAACATCTTGATCGGCAAAGCCAAGTAATGCTGCTACGCATGTCAGCACGAATGGGATCAATACCAGCTTTGTGGCTGTGGCCCAAAACGCCATAGATGACGTGTGTTTGAGGCTTTTTAAGTTCAAAGATGCGCCTACGGCCATCAGGGCCAGTGGCAGTGTTATATCGGCAAAATAGTCCCCTGTGCGGTTGATCACTGCAGGCAGCGTAAAGCCGAAGTAAGAGAAGGGAAGCGCGAGTAACACGGCGATAATCAGGGGATTTTTAAGAATCTCTACGCCCACCTTCGCGGCAGACAAGTTGTTTTGCTGCTTCATTGGCAGTGTGAGCGCGATAATCGAGAGGCTGTTGTAGAGCGGAATAATCAACGCCAAGATCAAAGAGGCCTTGGCTAGCCCTTCGTCACCATAAATATTCAAGCTCACGGCGAGCCCGACGATGCCATAGTTGCCGCGAAAAGCGCCTTGAATAAAAACGCCCACATCCTCTGGCCGTTGTATCAACCGTTGTGCTTGCCAACTAATCAGTGCCACCACAATCAAGGTGGCGATCGTAATATAGCTCAGCATCTGTGGGTTAAAGACTGCATGGAAGTTCGTGCGGCTGATACTCATAAAAACGAGTGCAGGCAACGTGACTACGAAGACCAGTTTCGAGGCCGTTGCAACAAACGCATCATCAATAATACGAGTGCGCTTGAGTAAAAAACCAAGAAAGACGATAAAGAAGATCGGTGCGACAACATTTGCGGTGTAAGCAAAGGTTTCCAGATGCTGGCTCAAGGTGCCTCCTGACTGCGTGGCGTTCCCTGCGCAATCGCAGCGCTAATAGCTCTGGGAAAAGCGCGCTACTTATGTAGCTTGGGGTAATCGAAGTGGCTAATTATGCCACAGTCCAAGTGTAGGTCGGCCCAATCATCGAGATTTAGGTGAAGATGCAAAATGGCGCTGGTGGGAAATTTATCGAGGGCTTCTCCACTGAGGGCATAGACCAGCTCTGTAAGACCTGGGTTGTGTCCTACCAGCATGACATGGTGGTCGCTCTGGCCCATAAGGAGCGCAGCCATCGCCTCGGCTGAGGCGAGATAGAGGCTATCGTCTTCTATCAGCGGTACGGCTAGGCCGAAATGTTGGTGTATCGCGGTTGCTGTGATCCACGTACGTACCGCGCCGCTGGCAATAATAATATCAGGCGGCGGCAACTGCGCTTTGCAGCGCTGTGCAGCATGTGGCAAATCGCGTCGGCCTCGCTTATTTAATGGCCGCTCGTAATCGGTTAAATCAGGGTCTTTCCAGCTCGACTTAGCGTGGCGAACAAGAGTGAGTAAACGCATGGTGTTCCTTTGTGTTGCAAATTAAGCAAGGTCGCTATTATCGCTTGCATCCATCATGCGTTTCCAGGTGTCTCGCATGTGGCTCATGGGCATACTGCCGACGTGCTGGACATGCATCGGGCCTTCGTTGAAAAGGCGAGGATCCATGGTGCGGTACTCCTCAACGATGGGCTTAAACTCCATAAGGTCGAGGATATCTTTCTGAATATCTACACCCGGTGCGATTTCAATTAATTTAACGCCCTGAGGTGTCAGCTTGAAGACAGCTCGCTCGGTGATAAATAGGACATTTTGCCCTTTTTCTAGCGCAAACTGGCCGTTAAAGGTGATTTGCTCAACCTGGTTGCGGAACTTGGTGATCTTGCCGTTTTGTTTTATCTCAAGGCGATTGTCATGGATCTCTATCTCTTGGCCTGATGAGGTGAAGTTGCCCAAAAAATAGAGGTTTGGCGTATTCTGCGAGATGTTAATAAATCCCCCACAGCCGGCTAAATGCCGACCGAAGCGGCTGACATTGACGCAGCCACGGCTATCAACCTCCGCCATACCCAAAAAAGCTTGATGCAGGCCGCCACCATCGTAGAAATCAAACTGGGAGGGTTGATCGATAATCGCATCGGCATTGGCGACAGCACCAAAGCTCAGCCCGCCCGCCGGTTGCCCGCCAATACCGCCGGGTTCGACGGTCAGTGTGAAGTCATTTAGCCGCTTCTCCTCGGCTGCAATCATGGAGATGAGCTCTGGCATACCGATGCCTAAGTTAACCACCGTATCTTTACCCAGCTCCATAAGTGCACGGCGTGCGATCACCTTGCGAGTCGATAATGGGACATGGCTGTGTTCGCTGTTGATATTGATCTCGCCAGAGTAGGCGGGATTGTAATGCTCAGCGAAGGTTTGTGGGTGATCTTGTCGGTCAGCCACAACCACATGATCCACCAAAATGCCGGGGATGCGTATTCGGTCTGGGGTGAGCTGGTGGCGTTCAGTGACCCGCTCTACCTGCACAATCACTTTACCGCCGCTGTTGCGTACCGCTTGAGCAATAGCGAGAGCCTCTAGGGGAAGAGCCTCATGCTCCATCGAGATATTGCCGTGGCTATCGGCCGTTGTGCCGCGTAAAAATGCGATATCGATAGGGAAGGCTTTATAGAACAGGTAAGGAGTGCCGTTAAGCGAAATTTTCTCGACTATCGCATCGGTTGAGCAGCTGTTCACTCTGCCGCCGTCAACGTCTGGATCAACAAAGGTGTTCAAGCCAACATGGGTGATGGTGCCGGGCTTACCGGCAGCGATATCGCGAAACAGATGGCAAATCACGCCCTGAGGCAGGTTGTAAGCCTCTATCTTATTCTGTAACGCGAGTTCACCCAGAGAGGGGGCCAGCCCCCAATGCCCACCGATGACACGGCGAATCAGCTTTTCGTGGCCAAAATGGTTGAGACCACGCAGTTCAGCATCGCCTTGGCCCGCTGCATAAACCAAGCTGAGGTCAGTGGGTGTTCCGGTTTTAAGAAAGCGCTTTTCGAGAGCTTTGGCGAGGGCCTCAGCAAACCCGATGCCAATAAACCCCGCTGTCGCAATAGTTGCGCCATCATGAATAAGTTCGGCTGCTTCATTGGCGGTGATTACGCGTGGGTTCATGGTGCCTCCTGCATCAGCTAAATCGTCGGGCGAGTAACAACTCTAGGGAGGTTAACTTACTAAGTTCCTGCTGCCTTGGTAAGTGGTAGCAGCGAAAATGTTGCACAAAACAGGCACTTAAATGTGGCGTTGGCGGTGCTGAGCCGGTCGATTCCGCGAGTTGGTTATATCATCATTGTTCTGCTTGCTCACAGGTTACCCTTATGGGCATATTAGAGGTAATATTTCATTTTTACAGCGACTTCTGTACTCAGCTTGATATGACTTTCAGCGATAAAATTTCGACATCTGCCTTAGCAAAGCGTCTTGGGGTACCCACAACCGAACTTTTTAAAGAGCTCGAACTGCTTGGTTGGATTGTACGCTTAGGTGAGCAGTGGGAGTTGACCTCACAGGGGCGTGAGCAGCAAGGAGAGGTTCGTCAGAGCCGTAAATTTGGTGCTTATATTGTTTGGCCTGAGGCGCTTAAAATAGCGGGGAATGTCGCATTACCCGACTATAGCGGCAAGAAGGTGACAGCCACCACCGTCGCGCAGCAGTTGGGGCTCTCACCTCGGACAATCAATTTGATTTTCGCTGAGCTAGGGTGGCTTATACGTGATGGAAAGGGCTGGCGAGTCACCGCCCGAGGTATCGCTCAAGGCGCTGCCCAGCGTAAAAGTGTACGCGATGTTCCCTATGCATTGTGGCCCGAGGAGGTGATGAGCCATCCTGCCGTGGTAGCCGCTGTTAAGGGCGTCAGTGGTGATTTAGCCGGTGCGTTAGGGTTTGCGGATGATAGTCTTGATGCCGAGATGATGGCGATGTTCCCAGCGCACTATCACACCTTAGATGGCCGTGCTGTTTGCTCGCGGTTGGAACTAGTGGCCGCGAATTGGCTCTACCTTGCTGGCGTTGTTTTCAGTTATCGGCGGGCGCTAAGTGATGCTGCGTCGCTACGGCCAGATTTCTATCTGCCAGCTGCGGGGCTTATGATCGAGTGCTGGCACTCTGAACATGAGGCGCGTTATGTGCGCTGGAAATGTGAAAAGATCGAGCGCCTCAAAGCACTCGATCTGCATGTGTTGGAACTGAAAGAGGGGCAACTGGCTTCGCTTGAAAGCATTTTAGTGGCTGAATTACGCCAGCGCGGTATTACTCTCTAGTGGATCAGCTGTTGATCCACACCTCTGCTATCCACTCCCAAAGTGTCTCCCATTTGGTCTCTTCTAGTTCGCCAGAACTGTGCCAGTGGCAGATAGCGCCCTGTGATGCGATCACATAGTAGCCACCCTCTAAGTCTTCACAGATCGGCATCAAGTCGCGTGGTAAGCCCCGAGACCAAGCCACGGCAGTCACCTCCGGTAGGTGGGTATGTGCATTTGGGTCGCTTGCTGTGACAGGGCTGAGTGAGCCAAATACAACATCGCTACCGTAGAGAAGGTACTCTTTGAGGTCGGCTGGGATAGGCAGTAGCATCTCCTCCTCAAGCTCGACCAGTAAGTCCTCGTCTGGCAACTCCATGCTGGAGAAACGGTCTTCGTTTAGCTCATGTAGTTGGTCGATAATATCGTTCATGGAGGCACCTCGTTGTATCTTGCCGCGTAATGTAGCCAAAGCGCAGGCAAGACACAATCTTTGCGTTCTTTGACGTCAGAGGCGGTGGGCAATACCGGAATCTTCCTCCTCTTCGGTCTCCTCCTCTTCGACAATATCTTCCAATGAGAAGCCACCGCTACTTTCTGCCTCGCTTGGTATCTCGTTACGCAGCTTCAAGCGCAATCTCAGGTTATTGGCGGAGTCTGCGTTCTTCAGCGCTTCCTCTTCACTGATTCGTCCCTCAACCACGAGTTTAAACAGAGCGGAGTCGAACGTTTGCATCCCAAGCGCTTCGGATTTCTCCATAATCTCTTTGATACCATCGATGTCGCCACGCAAAATCAGATCTTTGATGGTCGATGTGCCTAGGAGAATTTCGATAGCAGCGCAGCGCTTGCCATCCACGGTTGGGATCAAACGTTGCGATATAATAGCCCGCACATTGAGCGAGAGATCAGTTAACAGCTGGTTGCGCTTCTCTTCTGGGAAGAAGTTGATAATGCGGTCAAAGGCTTGGTTGGCGTTGTTTGCATGCAGTGTCGAGATCGCCAGATGGCCGGTTTCGGCAAACGCCAAGCAATGCTCCATGGTTTCTCGATCGCGAATCTCACCAATCAGAATAACATCAGGCGCTTGGCGCAAAGTGTTCTTAAGAGCGTTGTGGAAGCTGCGTGTATCAACGCCCACCTCGCGTTGGTTGATGATCGACTTTTTGTGGTTGTGGACAAACTCGATAGGGTCTTCAATCGTGATGATATGCCCACCGGAGTTGCTGTTACGATGATCGATCAGAGCGGCCAACGAGGTGGATTTGCCGGAGCCTGTGCCGCCCACAAACAACACGAGGCCACGCTTGGACATGATGACATCTTTCAGCACTTCAGGCAGACCAAGATCCTGCATCTGCGGGATTTCGGTTTTGATATTCCGCGCTACAATCGAGACATCATTACGTTGGCGAAATATATTCAAACGGAAACGGCCCGCGCCCTCTACTGAGATCGCAAGGTTCATTTCAAGCTCGTGTGCAAACTCATCCTGCTGCTCTTTGTCCATGACCGCCATGGCGATCTGCTCAATCTCTCCCGGCGCGAAGCGCTTTTTGTTGAGGGGTTTGAGCGTGCCCTGAAACTTGCCGCATGGTGGGGCATTGGTCGAGAGGTACAGGTCAGAACCATCGTTGGCTGCGAGTACCTTGAGGTAGTCGTAGAACTCCTTTTTCATACGAAGAACATCCACTGGTTATCATCAAACGGATGTTTCAATGTAGCACATAGAATAGCTTTTTTATGTCTGCATTCAGTTACATTGGGCAATATATGAAGGTGAGGGGAGCGGCATGTGGACATAAAAAAAGCCGCTGAAAAGCGGCTTTTAGAAAACGGTAGATTAACCGCCTAAATAAGCTTTACGAACATCTTCATTCACCAGTAGCGCAGCACCGGTGTCTTCCATGATAACGCGGCCATTTTCCAGCACGTAACCGCGGTCAGCGATCCGCAATGCTTGGTTTGCATTTTGCTCTACGAGGAAGATCGTAACGCCCTCTTCACGCAGCTTTTCGATGATATCGAAGATCTGTTGAATAATGATAGGCGCCAGACCCAGAGAGGGCTCGTCTAGCAAGATCATACGTGGCTTCGACATCATTGCGCGGCCAATGGCTAGCATCTGCTGCTCACCACCCGACATGGTACCGGCACGTTGGCTATACCGTTCGCGCAAACGTGGGAACAGTGCTAAGACGTGCTCGGCTGTCATCTCCGCTTCGCGGCGATCACGGTGGTATGCACCCATGAAAAGATTCTCTTCAACGGTCATACCGCTAAAGACACGACGCCCTTCGGGGACGATCGCCAGACCTTTCTGCATGATGCTCGAGGTTTGCTGGCCGGTAATCTCTTCACCATCAAACTGGATAGTGCCTGAGGTGGCCTGCGGGTCACCACAGATGGACATCATCAGCGTGGTTTTACCTGCGCCGTTGGCACCGATCAGGGTAACGATCTCACCTTGTTTGACCTCAACGGAGACATCATGCAGCGCCTGAATTGGGCCGTAGTGAGTGTTGATGTTTTTGATACTCAGCATCTTACTCTTCTCCCAAGTAGGCTTTGATAACGTCATCGTTATTCTTGATCTCATCGGCGGTACCATCGGCAAGCGGTGTACCTTGCGCAATAACGTAGATGTGATCTGAAATACCCATAACCAAGCCCATATCGTGCTCGATCAGTAGCACTGAAATTTCGTGCTCGTCGCGCAAGCGAATGATGAGCTCATCCAGCTCTTTGGTCTCGTTCGGGTTAAGGCCTGCCGCTGGCTCATCGAGCAGCAGTAACTCAGGCTGAGTCACCATACAACGCGCGATCTCAAGGCGGCGCTGCTGACCATAGGCCAGGTTGCCCGCCTCGCGGTTAGCAAACTCCAACAGATCCACCTGTTTTAGCCAGTATGCGGCACGGTCCATGGCTTCCTGTTCGAGGCGCTTGTAGCTACCTGTTTTGAACAGACCTGCCAGCAGGCTGGTGTTGAGGTGGCGGTGCTGGGCAACCAGCATGTTTTCGATCACGGTCATCTTCGAGAAAAGGCGCACGTGCTGGAACGTACGTACCAAGCCTTGGCGCGAGATCTGGAAATCCTTCATGCCCGCAATCTCGCCACCGTTAAACATAACGCTGCCTTCAGACGGGATATAGAATCCAGACAAACAGTTAAAAACGGTCGTTTTACCGGCACCGTTAGGGCCAATGATCGATACGATCTGGCGGTTTTTTACCGCAAGGTTCACCTTGTTGACCGCAACCAAACCGCCGAAGCGCATGGTCAGGCCGTTTACATCAAGTAACAGTTGGCTCATTGCTTCAGCTCCAAGTGAGGACGTTTCATGGGTACGAGGCCTTCAGGGCGCCAGCGCATCATTATGACCATCAACAATCCGAACAGTAGCATTCGGTACTCGGAGAACTCTCGAGCCAGTTCCGGCAGAATCGTCATGACAATCGCTGCCAAGATAACCCCAATTTGCGACCCCATACCGCCAAGAACCACAATCGCTAGAATGATTGCTGACTCAATGAAGATAAAGGACTCTGGGCTGATAAAGCCTTGGCGCGCAGCGAAGAACGAACCTGCAAAGCCCGCTGTAGATGCACCAATGGTGAACGCAGAGAGTTTGATCGCTGTACGGTTAAGGCCAAGCGAGCGACAAGCGATCTCATCTTCTCGTAGTGCCTCCCAAGCGCGGCCAATGGGCATGCGCATCAGGCGGTTGATCAGATAGATCACGAAGATCACCAGCACAACTGCGATGAGGTATAGGAAGATCACTTTGTAAGAGCTTGAGTAGCTGATGCCAAAGAACTCATGGAAGGTCATTGCGCCTTCCTCTTTCGCACGGCGGGTAAACTCAAGACCAAACAGGGTTGGTTTCGCGATACCAGAGATACCGTTCGGGCCACCAGTCACGGCTGTCCAGTTATTTAGCAAGATACGGATAATCTCACCAAAGCCTAGCGTTACGATGGCAAGGTAATCACCACGTAGACGCAGAACAGGGAAGCCTAGTATGAAGCCAAATAGGGCAGCAAGTGCCGCTGCTAATGGTAAGCAGATCCAGAAGGACAGGCCGAAGTACATCGACAGCAATGCATAGGTGTACGCACCGACGGCGTAGAAAGCAACGAAGCCTAAATCAAGTAGACCGGCTAACCCGACCACAATGTTCAGGCCTAAGCCCAACATAATGTAGATCAGGGTGAGAGTGGCTAGGTCTACGGAACCTCGGGAAACCATGAATGGCCAAACCAACATGCCAACGATCAACGCGGCAAGTAGCCAAGGCTTCAGGCGCGCCATGACGCTCGCTTCAGGTAGCACTTTAGCCAGCTGTGGCTTGGGTAAGCCAGAGAAGAAGGCATCAATCTGTGCAGAGAAAAGCTGTGATAAAAATACCACCGCTATGCCTAAACCAATCCACGTCCATTGCTCAGTAGAGGCACCTTCCACTTGTAGCGTCGTTCCCTCTGTATTGAGCTTCACACCCAACATGAGACACGCTAAAACAAAGGTGACACCCGCGGCAAAAATCGCGCTTAAAAACTTACTATTTTGCATCAGACTTTCTCCACCTCAGGCTTACCTAGGAGACCCGAAGGGCGGAACAGCAGGATAAGTACCAGCAAGCCAAACGAGACGACATCTTTATACTCAGATGGGAAATATGCGGAGGTTAATGCTTCGGTTACACCCAGAATTAAGCCACCTAGCACGGCACCAGGAATCGAACCGATACCACCCAGTACAGCAGCGGTGAAAGCTTTCAAACCGGCGATAAAGCCAACAAACGGATTCACCACACCGTAGTAAAGACCCAGCAGTAGACCTGCTACCGCGGCCAAGGCAGCACCGATAATAAAGGTCAATGCGATGGTGCGGTTGGTATCAATACCCAGTAAGTTGGTCATGCCCAAATCTTCAGAGCATGCACGGCAAGCGCGGCCCATCCGCGAGCGGGAGATGAAGAGCGTTAGTGCTGTCATCGCCAC
This sequence comes from Neptunomonas marina, assembly GCF_004005935.1. Classification (GTDB taxonomy): domain Bacteria; phylum Pseudomonadota; class Gammaproteobacteria; order Pseudomonadales; family Balneatricaceae; genus Neptunomonas; species Neptunomonas marina. Next base: position 80,693 of record NZ_SACQ01000006.1, read on the forward strand.
AAAAGTCACAACCCAGATAAGTGCCTGCATGTAAGAGAAAGACACCTCAAACACACTAGGATCACCAAACGTCCAGCCACCTGAAATCTGTGGTGGTAGCGCAACATCACGTGAGCCCTGAGCCAGAACGACATAGTTTTGTAGGAAAATGGACATACCGATCGCAGAGATCAGTGGGATAAGGCGGTTTGTGCCGCGCAGAGGGCGATAAGCAACGCGCTCAACCGTCCAGCCATACGTGCTGGCAATGATAACAGCCACAATCAGTGCGATGATCAGAATGATCGGTAGGCTTACCATGCCCATACCTAGCAGACCGGCAATTACGATAAACGTAATGTAAGAGCCGATCATGTAGATCTCTCCGTGTGCGAAGTTGATCATACCGATGATGCCGTAGACCATTGTATAGCCTATTGCGATCAACGCGTATGTGGACCCGATCGTCAGCCCGTTGATAAGCTGCTGAATTAAATAAAGAAAAGTTTCGGTCATGTTTCGGGACCCGGATAGCAGAACACCTTGATACCGGATCGCGATATCAAGGTGTTCTTGTGTTTAGTGAAGACTTACTTTACTGCAGTTTTAGAGCCATCTTTGTGCAGCTGGTAAACCTGGAAAGTAGACTCAGTTAGGTCGCCTTTAGCATCGTAAGCGATTTTGCCAATCGCTGTATCCAGTGGGTTAGAGCGAAGGTGCTCAGCCATTTTTTCTGGATCAGTGCCACCTGTTTTCTCAATCGCATTTTTCATCAGCTCAACAGCAGCATAAGCTGTGAATACGAATGGACCTGTTGGATCTTCACCTTTCGCTTTGATCGCTTCAACACGCGCTTGGTTAACTGGGTTTTGGTCAAAGCTCTTAGGAGCAGTTGCCAGAACGCCTTCAGATGCTTCGCCAGCAATCTTCGCAAGGTCGCTGTTTACGATACCTTCTGGGCCCATGAATTGAGCGTTGAAGCCTTTCTCTTTTGACTGACGCAAGATAAGACCAAGTTCTGGGTGGTAGCCACCGTAGTATACGAAGTCAACGCCTTCTTTTTTCAGTTTCGCGATCAGAGCAGAGAAATCTTTATCACCGGCTGTTACACCTTCAAACATCGTAATGTTCAAGCCGCCTTTTTCCAGCGCAGACTTAACCGTCGTTGCTAGGCCTTCACCGTACTGCTGCTTATCGTGGATAACAGCAATCGTTTTTGGCTTAACGTTGTTCAAGATGTGCTCAGCTGCCAATGTGCCCTGCAAGCTATCCAGACCGATAGTACGGAATACCATTTGATGGCCTTTTTCCGTGATGCTTGGAGAGGTGGATGCTGCTGTGATCATCAGAATACCTTCCTCTTCGTAGATGTCAGAAGCAGGCTCTGTTGAGGAGGAGCAAAGGTGACCAACAACCAATTGGATGTCATCGTTAACGATTTTGTTAGCAACCGCTACCGCTTGTTTTGGATCGCAAGCGTCGTCGTAAATTACGCCTTCGAGCTTATCGCCGTTGATGCCACCTGCATTGTTGATATCTTCGATAGCAGCCATGACACCAATTTTCTGCATGTCGCCATACTGAGCAACAGGGCCTGTAGCTGGGCCTGCCAACGCGATTTTAATCGTATCAGCTTGAGCTGAAGCCCCGTAGAGACTAGCTGCAAGACCAACAGACAGCAGTGTGCGCGTGAATTTTTTCATCGGAAGTATACCCTCTCCGTGCCTCTGATCGGTTTTCGATTCCGGGACACATAGTTATATTTTTTGTTGACAGGGTGAATTAACTATAAAGTCAAAAAAAAATCAATGTTTACTATAGGAAACAAGAGTGCTGCGATGGGAGAAATCAGCGAATATGATCGATAATGTCACCCAAATTGGTAAGTTCTGCTATTGTGGGGCGCGGCGAGAAAAAAGATCCTTTGAACTACGGCATGTTTCGGTGTGATATGAGCGCTTCTCGCGTCGCTTTAGTTTAAGTTTAGGTCGCAATTGCGTTCATACTAAGGTCGCAATAATTGTAACTTGAATCCCCAGTTAAAATCTTTTTAGTTGATGCGACCGTTACACCGCCTGACAACAGTCGATCAAACAATAATCATAATAAACCGGTGGCTCAATGCTCTCGAAAAACTGCCTCAGAATGCAAGGGTATCCATTGTATTGGCTACTGCTCTTGTTGCTAGTTTTACCCCTCTCTTCGATAACCGTGGCGTCAGACCGGCTTGAACAACCCGCGCAGATTGCCATCCACCCCGAACGCTCTTTATTGCTAGATATTACCCGTGTGGGCTCACGGCTGGTGGCGGTGGGTGAACAGGGCACCATTATCTGGTCAGATGATCAGGGTGAACAATGGCAGCAGGCAGATGTGCCGGTGAGCGTATTGCTAACGGCGGTGGCGTTTGCAGATAGCAACAATGGCTGGGCAGTGGGGCACGATGGCGCAATTTTACGCTCAAGCGATCGCGGCGAGACGTGGCAGCGCGTTGCTGATGGCAACGTCGTTAATCAGTGGCAAGTGGCGCGCTATGAGCATTTAAACGCAGCGGGTACGGATCCTCGTACACCTGAGGTGAGCGCCGATGATTTTGCGGTCATGCTTGATGATGCGTTGTTTGCACAGGAAGAGGGTGCAACCTATCCGCTGCTCGATGTTTTTTTCTCGGACGCGCAACACGGGTTTATTCTCGGCGCTTATGGGCTGTTACTACGCACTAGCGATGGTGGCGATAGTTGGCAGGTTGATTCACATGTTGTGCCGAATATTGATCGCTTTCACCTAAACTCCATGGCGCAGATCGCTGATCGTTTGTTCATCGCTGGTGAAGCGGGTGTACTTTTTCGCTCGCTAGACCAAGGTCAGCATTGGGAGGCGCTCGCCTCGCCTTATGAGGGCTCATTCTTCAAGTTGCAAGCATCTGAGCAAGCCGGTCTTGAGCGGCTCTATGTGATGGGTCTGCGGGGTCACCTGTTCTATAGCGATGACTTTGGCGAACAGTGGCAGCAAGTGTTGCTGGAAACAACGGCCTCTTTAACGGCTGCTACGGTTGCAGATACCACGCTGCTATTTGCCGGTAGCGGTGGTTTTGTGGCAACCGGTGATGCACCTGATGCGCTGGCGAGCCAACGTTTATCGAGCCGAGCATCTATCAGCCAAGCAGCCGCTGTGGAGCCGTTCTGGGTGCTGGTGGGCGAAACGGGCGTAGTTCGGCTGATGCAGGGAGACGATAGCCATGGCGCAGAATAATGTTGAACAGACGCTTTTAGGGCCGATTAAACGCTCTGAGCAACTGATTGAGCGGGTGCTGTTCCACCGCCGCATCACCTTCTTGCTGTTATTCTTGGTGATCACTCTTGCGTTGGGATATCAAGCGATTCAAATTCGCCCTGATGCCAGCTTTGTCAAGATGATCCCAACCAACCATCCCTATGTGCAGAACTATCTACGCCATCGCGATGACCTCTCTGGCTTAGGCAACAGTGTGAAAATTGTGGTGCAGAGTCGTACGGGTGATATCTTCTCGGCACCTTTCCAGCAAGTGCTGCAGCAGGTGACCGATGAGGCGTTCTTTATCAAGGGGGTTGATCGCTCGGCACTTAAGTCGATCTGGACCCCTAATGTGCGCTGGACAGAGGTGACCGAGGAGGGCTTCGTCGGTGGTCCGATCATTCCGCCCGACTACGATGGCTCACCACAGTCGTTAGAGAAAGTTAGACAAAATATTCTGCGCTCAGGGCAGGTCGGACTGCTGGTTGCTAACGACTTTAAATCGGCCATTGTCCAAGTCCCCCTTTTTGATCGTGACCCAGAAACGGGCGAGAAACTGAACTACCAAGCTTTTTCACAGAAGCTCGAAGCGCTGATTCGCGACAAATACCAAAATGATGATATTCAGATTCGCGTTGTTGGCTTTGCCAAAATCGTTGGCGACCTGATCGAAGGTGCGCAGTCGGTGGCGGTTTTCTTTGCCATCGCCATTGTGATCACACTTGCGCTGCTATTTATTTATAGCGGTAGCTTCGCCGGCTCTTTGATTCCGATTATCTGCTCATTGGTGGCTGTGGTTTGGCAGTTGGGGCTGCTGCGCTGGTTTGGTTATGGTCTGGATCCATACTCCATGCTGGTGCCGTTTTTGATCTTCGCGATTGGCGTTAGCCACGCGGTGCAGGTGGTCAACACCATTCGCCTTGAACAAGTCGCTGGGGCGGATGCATGGCTGGCTTCTCGGCGGGCGTTCCGAGCCATCTATATCCCTGGTTTGACGGCGCTACTGTCTGACGGTTTGGGCTTTGTGACCCTGTCAGTTATCGAGATTCAGGTCATACAGGATCTGGCCGTTGCAGCCTCCGTTGGCGTTGCGGTGATTATCATTACCAACCTGCTGTTGCTGCCGCTGTTGATGTCTTATACCGGCGTGGGTCAGCGTGCGATTCGCCAAGCTGCGCGCCGCACGAATGCCGGGCAGCATTGGCGTCATCTGTCTGTTTTCGCAACTCCCAAAGGGGCTGCAGTTGCCACCGCTACCGCGCTGGTAGTGTTGGTAGTGGGGCTATGGGGGAGTCAAAACCTACAGATAGGTGATCTTGATAAAGGCGCGCCAGAGCTGCGAGCAGATGCACGTTACAACCTTGATAACCTGTTCGTTACTGAAAACTATGCAACCTCTAGCGATATCTTCGTGGTGATGGTGGCGACGCCCGCTGAGCAGTGCTCTAGCTTCGCAACGCTGAGCCGTGTGGATTATTTCCAGCGCTACATGGCGCAGGTTGAAGGGGTGCAAAGCAGTGTGTCGTTGGCTGATGTCTCCAAGCGGGTGACCGCAGGCTTAAATGAGGGGAGCTTGAAATGGCGTAGCGTGAGCCGAAATCAGTTTGTGATCAACGCCTCACTCTCCTATGTACCAGCAGGCTTTATGAATGGTGATTGCTCGCTACTGCCGGTGATCATCTTCTTAGATGACCATAAAGCGCAAACGCTCTCCCGCGTTTCTGAATCGGTAGAGCGGTTTGCGCAGCAACACAACAGTTCGGACATCTCCTTTGAGATGGCGGCGGGTAACAGCGGCTTTGAGGCAGCCACGAATGAAGTGATCAGCCGTGCTCAGTACGAGATGCTCGCTTGGGTGTATGGCGTTGTGAGCTTACTGTGCTTGCTGACGTTCCGCTCGGTGCGTACGGTGGTTTGTATTATCGCGCCGTTGATGCTGACCTCTATTTTATGCCAGGCATTGATGGCGGCGATGGGTATCGGGGTGAAGGTGGCCACGCTACCGGTGATTGCCTTAGGTGTGGGAATTGGTGTGGATTACGGGATCTATATCTATTCGCGCTTGAACACCTTTTTGCTTGAGGGGCGCTCGCTACCCGATGCGTACCTTGAAACGCTGAAAACCACCGGTTCTTCTGTGGCATTTACGGGGCTGACGCTAGCGATAGGTGTGGTGTTGTGGGTGTTTTCGCCGATTAAATTCCAAGCCGATATGGGCATTTTGCTGACCTTTATGTTCCTTTGGAACATGTTGGGTGCGTTGATCTTGCTTCCCGCTTTGACTTGCCTGTTGCGCCGTGAGCGCCGTCCAGAGGGAGATTCATAATCATGGCAGTTAACTCGCGTATTTTGGTGGTGCTGGATAGCTCGCCGTTAGCTGAAACGGCGTTACAGCGCAGTTTGCTGATCGCGCAGAAAACCGGCGCATCATTAGATCTGATGTGGCGCGAGAGCGTCTTACCGGATCGGCCAATCATGCAGATCGTGGCCAAAATTATTGTCTCGGGTATTGCGGTGGAGCAGCACTACAGTAACGCCTCTAAATTACTCGATGAGATAGAGGCGTGCTGGCAAACTCGACAGCAGATGCTGATTATCAAAGGCTGCGATGAGAGCCACCGGGACTTTTGGACGCCGCTCGATTGGCAGCTCCTTAGACGGATGCCTTGTCCTGTGCTTTTGGTAAAGCACGACATGAGTTGGCAGCAGGGGACTATCTTGGCTGCCGTGGATCCGACTGCGCAGCTTGCAGGCGATCACTTAAGCCACGATGTGTTGCGCTTAGGTAGCTTTATTGCACATCAAGCACAGGCGCACTGCCGTGTTGTGGGCGCTTACCCGCCGCCTATGCTCTCCTCTGATGCCCAAAGCCAGAGCGCGACAACGCTAGGTGCAAACGCGGAACAAATGATCAGCGCGACGTTGGCGAAGTTATCGCTTGCTAGTACCGCGCCACTGATTGGTGAGGGCCCGCCTGAGTACTGGATACCCGCAGCGGCTCAGCAAGAGCAGGCCAAGTTAGTGGTGATTGGCACCCATGGCCGAGAAGGCATCGCCGGTGCCTTATTGGGCAATACCGCCGAGCGTATTTTGGATCGTTTGAGTTGTGACGTGCTGGTTATTAAGGCGGCCCATACGCAAGGCATTGCCGCCTTAATAAACCAAGACGCCTAGCCTAATTTCATCAGCAGTTTAATGGAGCTGCGCAGCCGCTCAAACGCTGCAGCAAGTGAGCCGATCTCGTCGTCACTGGTGACGTTGATAGGGGTATCGATCTCACCTTTGCTGAGCTTTTCAGCCGCTTCAGTCAGGTTGATCAGTGGCGCTGTTAAGGTGCGAGAGGTCAGGCGAGCGATGATCGCTGCGATCACCAAGGCCAACGCAACAAACAGCACAAACACAATTAAGAACGAGTCTAGCAACTGCAGGATAAACGACTTGGGTGCGAAGCCGATCAGCTGGCCAATAGGCTGGCCGCTAATTGCCGTTCTGATGGTTTGGTAGCTAACCAGCTGCTCGCCGGTTTCAATAGACCCTTGCTCGGAAAGGGTGTTGGCTGGTGGCAAGGTTGGCAGTAAGTCTTGCACATTAAAGCCGTGAGCAAAGTCCTCTGGCCCGCCCCAGTTCAGCTCTTTGCGCGGGCTGCTCAGCAGGAAGCCCGCATCATTAACGAGTGCGAAGGTTAGGCCATCCGGTTCGCTGGTGGAACTGATCGGTTGTAGAAACGCATTCGCATCCACATTAAGGATAAGCACGCCAACCAAGCGGTCACCTACCGCAAACACCGGTGTAGCGTAACGGATGGTTGGTTTTGCAGGTTCCTCTAGCCGGCCATCTTCGCGGTTGAGATTGATCTCTGATATCGAGAACTCCCCTAAACCAAGCTCAGTGGCCGCGATAAAGTAGGGGCTGTCTTTTTTATCGCGTAGTTGCTCTGGCTGCAGTATGCGGCTTGTTCCTGCTGATTCATCATGCTCCACGCGGATCCGCTCTTGGCCGTTCGCATCGATAAAGCGTAGCTGGTTATAGATGCGGCGGTTCTTTGCGATGCTGAGAAAGTCGCGCGCGATATTACGGCCTAATTTCTCCAGTGTAGCGGCATCATTGATCACCAATGCGCGGCCATAATGGTGAAAAGAGTTGGAGTCACGCAGATAAAATAGATCGCCCGGAACATGCTTGAGCGTCGCCTGCACACTACTGGCAAGCAGTGCGACCTGCTGCTCGATATTGCGTACGCCAGAGTCTTTGAGGGTATTTTGCGTGGCAAAATAAACGTAGATCGCAATTAACAGTACGGGTACGAGCGCGGCGATCATTAACGCTCGCTCTAGGCGGTGACGAATCGATTTCATGACACGTTTCCTTGTAGGGAGGTGCGAGCTTTACGCAGAAACTGGCTCTGCTGCTCGTCGGTATCTAGGTATTTAGCGAGTTGTTGGCAAAAAGCGGGGAGGTCTCGCACACTGAGATTGCTCTCTCCCTCCGGCCAGCTGCTGCGTACGCGTTGCAACAACACTTTGGCTGCTGGGCCCACAAACTCGGCAAGCAGAGGCTCAAGGGCGCTGATATGCTGGTTGAAGCGTTGTTGTGGTTCTGCATGAGCTGCGCTAGGTTGTGCGATCTCGGTGAGCTTTGGTGGCTCTTTTGGCGCATCTACTAAGGCTGCTTGCGGTTGGTCTGTGGTGGCGGTTTGCGCCAGTTGCCGTAAACGCGGTTTGGCGGCACGTACTGCCGTGCCAACAAGGGCGTAGTTGATCTCACGATCTGTCATCAGTATCAGTTGGTGTGTGTCATCTAGGGTGATAGCCATCAGTTGGGAGTCATCCATCTCGATATGCACCTCTGAGAAACCGCTGTGCTCATCGGGTGTGCTGGATAGCATCATGTTCATCACGCGGGCCGCTCCCGCTAAACTCTCGTTGAGTAGGCTTGGAAAGGTCGAGAGTGCGACTTCCCCTTGCTCAGCAAGACAAACGTGGCGTACGCCGCCTAGTAACTGGAACTCTTCTAGTAGTTTCATCGTATCAACTCCACTGTAATAGGTCTTCGACCTGCTGTTTGACAGAGCGCAGTGAGGCACGCTGTGCCGATAGCACGCCAAGGATCTGCTCTTGTTCGATGAACACTGTTAGGTTTTCGCCTTGCTGACTCTTGAGGTGGATACTGCGCGCGGTATCGAAGGATGAGGCACTTTGAAACGCGGGGATCATGCCCGCGATATAGCCCAGATACTCCTCAAGGGCTGGGTCCTCGTTGCTGCTATTGAGAATATCACCCATTGGGTTTGCCAAGATGGCGCCCGTCACGCCACGTATTTTCATCACGTCGTTGAGAATAGTGTCTTTCATTTTAATACTCTCTTGATAAGGCGCTGGCGCTGACTGCGGTGCATCATGACTCGTGGGAGTCACTGGCACATTTGGAGCGGCTACGACTTCGGGTAGTGCTTTGTGTAATAGCTGCAGTAGCTGCTCGTGATCGCGGGCATCGGCAAAGAGCACCGATGCGCTAACGCCCAGTTGTTCAAGCCAAGTGTGGTAGTGGGCTAGGGTGGGTGTTGGCTTTTCGTCTGTGTGGGTAATCGCAACGATCAGCTGCGAGTCCTCGATAAGTGTTTTAAACTCCTTAACATAGAAAGCGAGATCCCGCTGTGGCGCGTTGCGGGTGTTATCCAGCATCAATATCACCGCAGCCGTATCGGCAGCTAACTCGTTGGCGAGCACGTCCCACATGAAGCTGAAACGGATCTGCCCGGGTGCGCCGTAGAGTTTGATCTTTTGGGAACCTGTTTTCAGGCTACCGTAGTCCAGCGCCACGGTAGTGGTCGCTTTTCGCTGGCCTGTGATGTCAGTCGCTTTTGCGTCGGTAGAGATGATGTCGTGATCGCTTAATGTTGCGATCGCCGTGGTTTTCCCTGCGCCCACTGGACCGACAAAAATCAGTTTATGGTCGCCCATAGAGTCCAATCCGTCGCAAACTAAGGTAAGGTGATTGTTTTCAGAGGAGGCGCATTGCAGCATATTAATGTGACGGATATATGACACATTCGTCCGCTGCACTGTGCTCCGATTGTTATGTATCAGGAGAAGGTTCCAATGCAGTTAGTAGGTTCTATCCCATCACCTTATGTTCGCCGTACCCGTATGTTGTTGGAGGGGCGCGACTATACGTTTACCGCGTTAGATATCTACTCTCCAGAGGGGCGCGTCGCGCTGGAGAAATTCACCCCTGCCATGAAGATCCCTGTGCTGGTGGATGGTGAGCAGACGCTGTTTGATTCTCGTGTGATCTATCGTTATCTGACCGACAAGTTGGCACTACCGGCTTTGAGTTGGGAGCAAGAAAACACCATGACGCTGATTGATGCAGCCAACGATGCGTTTGTCATCAAAATGATGGTGATGCGTTCAGGGATCGAGACAACCGATGAAACGCTGGTGACGCGCTTGCAGGATGAGCGCCTACAGCAGGTGTTGCCGCTATTAGAAACCGCGGTGCAAGAAGGGCAATTTGCCCAGTGGGATTATCTGGCTATCTGCCTCTACTGCTTATTGGATTGGTGTGATTTTCGTAATCTGTTTGTGTTGGCAGATTACCCGGCGCTGCAGGCGTTTCGTGATCAGCATCAGTCACGCGAGATCGCAGTGGCGACAGATCCTCGGCAGGCGTAGTTAATCCGTTTGAGTGCCTGATTTTAGATCGCTCAGTTGCTGCTTCACCTCAATCCATTGCGACATAAATTGGGTACTGCGGTGTTGATGGTGTTGCAGCATCTGGCCGGTAAAATTTTGGGCGCGGTGTTGCGCAAGCTGATCAGGCTGGATTAGCGCTACAATACGCGCGTACAGCTGTGAGCGGATGAGTGCAGCATCAAAGTGTTTTTCTAGTGCACACCATCCTGTTTGCTGGGCTTGCTGCCAGCGGTCTGCATCCTTGTACAGCGTAACCGCTGCATCCGCAAAATGGCTGGCGGTATCGCACACCTCGCCGGGCCAGTCGGCGCTTGTTAGCATCCCTTCGGCACCTATCGGGGTCGTTACTGAGGGGGTTCCGGTGCGCATCGCATCAAGCAGTTTGCCTTTTATGCCTGCTCCAAAGCGCAATGGCGCCAGCAACACACGGCTTGCGGCAATCGCTTGGTGGGCATCTTCTACCCAGCCTTTCACCAAGAAGCCGTCACGTTCGTTATGAAGCTGCGTGGCTTTTTTGGGTGGATACGCACCATAAACATGCAGCTGTGCTTGCGGCAGTTGCTGCCGTATCTGTGGCCAAATCGACTCTTTTAGCCAGCGTACTGCGTCCCAGTTGGGTGCATGGCGAAAGTTACCAATAGAAACGAAGTGCTGGCGGTTTGCAAAGCTGGGTGTGTCAGTCAGCGCTGGCGGCTGAATAAAAGGGCAGTGCAGCAGTTCCTGCGGTGGAACATGAAACTCACGGGTGAGCAACTGCAGCTCTGCGTGTGAAATCACGAGGCTTAGGTCAGCGCGGTGGATGGCGGCAATCTCCCGCTTTGCCATATCGCTGCTGGCCATCTGTGGATAAAGCTGAGCGTGATCCATCAGCATGGGAAACGCAACCGGCCCGTCACGCAGCTGCTGCTTGAGTATTTGCTGACGCGCGTCACGCAAGCTGTGGAGGTCTTCTAGATCGAGGATCTGTAGCGCCTGCGGGCAGTTTTTCGCAACACGCCAGCCAAATTGCTCCTCCATCATAAAGCGATCAAAGAGCACGGCATCAGGCGCCTGTTCTTTGATCCAGCTATCGAAGCTGCTGCAGTTTAACGCGATACTCACTTCAGCAACGCCAATCTCTGTCAGTGCGAAACGGTGCTCGCCCGCCGCCGCAGGGCTTGCGAAGGTGACCTGCCAGCCCCAGTCTTGAAACGCCCGAATAAGAGATAGCATATGGTACCCAGCTGCTGAGGAGTTGGGTTCAGGCCAAACATAGCCAATAACAACAAGATGGTGCATAACGTCTCCGTATTGAGTGGCTATTTTAGCGTGATTCATAGCGTGGCGCATGGGCGGTGATGAACAGTTTTGAAAATGGTTATGAAGTAAATTGTTATTGAACGAAATTGGTTAATTGTTGTTATTGCGCCTATTTTTGGCAGTTTGACAGATAATGCTAGTGATATTGGCATCTTTTGTTATTGGTCAGCAGGAACAGTTCGGCGATGCTTATGTCCATCAACTTAATGGACCCAACGTAGATAATAACAAGCGGAGAAGCGCCATGCCTGAGTATAAAGCCCCCTTGCGTGATATGCAGTTCGTGCTCAACGAAGTGCTAGCGGCTGAGGAACACTATGCCTCGCTCCCTGGCTGTGAAGAGGCGACCCCCGATATGGTGAATGCCATTCTTGAAGAGGGTGCCAAGTTTTCTGAGCGCGTATTAGCCCCTCTAAACCAGATCGGCGACCAACAAGGTTGCCAGTTTAATGAGGGTGAAGTAACCACCCCTGAAGGCTTCAAAGAAGCGTACCAACAATATGTGGAGGGCGGCTGGCCGTCGTTGGCGCACGACCCTGAGCATGGTGGCCAAGGCTTGCCTGAGTCGATTGGGACGATTCTCAATGAGATGGTGGGTACCGCCAACTGGTCTTGGAGTATGTACCCTGGTTTGAGTCATGGTGCGATGAACACCTTAACTGAGCATGGTAGCCCGGAGCAGAAAGAGACTTACCTGACGAAATTGGTGAGTGGCGAGTGGACCGGCACGATGTGCTTAACAGAACCACACTGCGGCACTGACCTTGGGATGTTGCGCACGAAAGCTGAGCCCAATGCTGATGGCAGCTACAGCTTATCGGGCACGAAGATTTTTATCTCGGCAGGTGAGCATGATATGGCTGAGAACATTGTCCATATTGTGCTAGCCCGTCTTCCTGATGCACCAGAAGGTACGAAAGGTATTTCGCTATTTATCGTACCGAAGTTTATGCCAGAAAGCGGTGAGCGTAACGGCGTTACCTGTGGCTCGATCGAGCATAAGATGGGCATACACGGTAATGCGACCTGCGTTATGAACTTTGATAACGCGACGGGCTTTTTGATCGGGCCGCCGAACAAAGGGTTGAACTGCATGTTCACCTTTATGAACACCGCACGTTTAGGTACTGCGATTCAGGGACTTGCACACACTGAGTGGGGTTTCCAGAACTCGTTGGTCTACGCGAAAGATCGCTTACAGATGCGCTCGTTGAGTGGCGCGAAAAACACCGATGGCCCCGCTGATCCAATTATTGTTCATCCTGCTGTGCGCAATATGCTGATGACGCAAAAAGCGTTTGCTGAGGGTGGCCGCGCGATGATCTATTACTCGGCGCTGTTGGTGGATAAAACCAAGCAAGCCGAAGCCCAAGAGAAAGCTGATGCAGATGCGCTATTGGCGTTCTTAACGCCGATTGCGAAAGCGTTTCTCACTGAGGTGGGTTTTGAGTCCGCGAACCATGCATTGCAGGTTTACGGTGGCCACGGCTTTATTAGCGAGTGGGGCATGGAGCAAAACGTACGTGATGCACGAATCGCGATGCTTTATGAGGGCACGACACAGATCCAAGCACTGGATCTCTTGGGGCGTAAAGTTCTGATGACGCAGGGCGAGTCGTTGAAAAACTTCACGAAAATCGTGCATAAGTTCTGCCAAGCCCATGCGGATGACGAGCATATTGGCCATCTTGTGAAAGAGCTTGCGGCACTCAATAAAGAGTGGGGCGAGTTAACTATGCAGGTTGGCATGAAAGCGATGAAAGATCGCGAAGAGGTCGGGGCAGCAGCTGTCGATTATCTGATGTACTCGGGCTATGTGGTGTTGGCGTACTTCTGGGCGCAGATGGCGCTGGTGGCACACCAAGCGCTTGCCGATGGCAGCTCTGAGGCGGGCTTCTACAACGCCAAAATCACAACCGCTGACTTCTATTACAAGCGGATACTGCCACGTACGCGCAGCCACGCCGAAATTGTCAAAGCTGATATTGATCCGTTGATGGCGTTAGCGCCAGATGACTTTGCCTTTTAATTAAAACGTAGTGTCTGGGTACTCCAATAGCGGAGTACCCGCGTTTAACGATATTGATGGAGATATAACATGTCTGACCTAAATGCTCTTTTCACACAGATGCAAAACAACTTTGATAGCGGCGCCGCGGCAGGTTTGGATGCGGTTTTTCAGTATCAGATCACTGATGGCGAGCCCTACTATGTGGCAGTGGCTGATGGTGAGTGTAATGTTGCGCAGGGTGAGCATGACGACCCAAGCGTCACACTACACATGGATGCTGACACGCTCGCTGAAGTGATGTCTGGTGAAACTGATGGTATGCAGGCCTTTATGATGGGACGTATCAAAGCGGATGGCGATATTATGTTGGCGACTCGCTTAGCATCGGTTTTCCCGGTGGCTTAAGTTAAAGGTCGCATACGCTAATACCGAGCGTAGTACAGGACTTAGCTGCTTCTTTTTATTCCGTTCTAATATAGTAGATACTGTAACTTAGTACGGGATGAGTGAAGCAGAGCCAGTCTCTGCCCACATATAAGAATAATCAAAAGGGGGCTTACCTATGGATCACACTCGTGGGAGTTGGATTCCGGAATCGCTGAACCCCAGCGGCTATCAAACGTTACTGGATGTTATCAGCAGCCATTGTCAACGTTATGCAGATAAACCAGCGTTTACCAGCTTTGGTCGAACGCTGAGCTATGGCGAGCTAGATCGCTTAGCCAACTCTTTTGCTGTTTACTTGCAAAAAGAGACCAATTTACAGCCGGGTGATCGCATCGCGATACAGCTGCCAAACCTCATTCAGTACCCCATCGCTTTGTTCGGTGCGATGCGGGCGGGTTTAGTGATCGTGAATACCAACCCGCTCTACACACCAAGAGAGTTGGAGCATCAGTTTGTTGATTCTGGTGCCAAGGCGTTGATTATCCATGCCAGCATGGCGCATAACGCTGAGAAGATTATCGATAAAACCAGTATCGAGCATATCTTCGTCACCCAAGTGGGTGATCTGCATGGCTTCCTTAAGCGCACGCTGATTAATGCTGCAATTAAATACGTAAAGAAAATGGAGCCTGCATACGACTTGCCTTTGGAGCAGCCGTTGCGCGAAGCGCTGCTGAAGTATGAAGGTGAAATGCCAACTCCGGTGACCGTTAACACCAGCGATACCGCTGTTTTGCAATACACGGGCGGTACCACGGGCGTATCGAAAGGGGCGGTGCTGACCCATGGCAACCTAATCTCCAATATGTTGCAAGGACGCGAGTTGATCAGCCGAGCAAAAGAGGGTTGGTCGGAGACGGCGATATCTCCCTTACCTCTTTATCACATCTACGCGTTCACGCTATCCCTCGTGATAATGGAGGATGGTGGCCATAGCGTATTGATTGCCAACCCGCGCGATATTCCAGGGTTTGTTAAAGAGCTAAACAGCTGGCAACCCACCACATTTATTGGCCTTAATACGTTATTCGTTGCGCTATGTAATAACGAAGGTTTTGCGGGAGTCGATTTCTCTAAACTGATTATCACCATCTCTGGCGGTATGGCCCTCACTCATGCCGCGGCAGATACGTGGCGTAAGTCGACAGGCTGCGAAATTATGGAGGGGTACGGCCTTACCGAAACCTCCCCAGCGGTAGCCATTAATCCGCCGGATGCGATTGCAGTAGGCACTATCGGTTGGCCGTTGGCTGAAACCGACGTGGCCATCATTGGAACGGATGGTAAGCCGGTGGAGGCGGGTACGCCGGGGGATCTATGTGTGAAAGGTCCGCAAGTGATGCAGGGCTACTGGCAGCGTGATGATGCAACGGCCGCATCTTTTACCGATGATGGCTACCTGATCACTGGGGACGTTGCGGTACAGGATGACGATGGCCGTTTGCGTATCGTTGACCGCGCCAAAGACCTGATCATCGTTTCTGGCTTCAATGTTTATCCAAATGAGATTGAAGATGTTGTGACCTCCCACGAAGGTGTCGTGGAGTGCGCAGCGATTGGCGTAAAGGATGAGCGTTGTGGTGAGGTACCAAAGCTTTATGTGGTGCGCAAAGATACCAATTTGGATGAGAAAACGATCATTCGGTGGTGCAAAGAGCGCTTAACCAACTACAAGGTGCCGCGCCAAATCGAGTTTGTTGACGATTTGCCTAAATCCAATGTGGGTAAGGTGTTACGTCGCATGTTGAAGGATACGCCGGCAAGCTAGCATGGCCGGCGCCTTGCGGCGTTTGTTTGGCAGTGTTGAGCGTTGCTTGCTGACTAGAACCGGAGGGACCTCAATGCCGCTAGCAAAACCTATGAGGCGCCAATTAGCTCATCGGCGCCAGATCATTAGCGATGGGTACCAGCGTGAAGATGGCCTTTGGGATATAGAAGCCCGAATGACCGATGTTAAAACTGCGCCGGTTGATAACTTGGAGCGCGGCGGTTTTGTCTCGGCAGGTGAACCATTTCACGATATCTCCGCTCGCCTCACGATCGACGCAACCTTCACCATCGTCTCGGCAGATGCCGTTATCGATGCCTCCCCCTTTAAAAACTGCCCTGCGGCTGCGAAAGCGTTTGGGGGCTTAGTGGGCACACAAATTGGTCCCGGCTGGCACAAAGAAGCCCAAGACCGAGTCGCGGGTGTTGCAGGTTGTACCCATATCACCGAACTGTTACCTGTGCTGGCGACAACCGCCATTCAAAGCCTGTGGCCAACGCTGGGTGATGATGTGCTGCGCGTTGGCTCACGTTTTCTGCTCAATAGCTGTCGCAGTTGGGCGCAAGATGGTGAGGTGGTTAAACGTCACCTGCCTGAACTATATCAATCCTCAAAACCTCTGGAGTCAATTGAATGAGTATCCCGAGTCAGTTTCAAGAACAACTTACCTTGCCTGTTATCGCATCACCTATGTTTCTCGTTTCAGGCCCTGACCTTGTTGTAGAAAGTTGTAAAGCGGGTGTGATTGGCACCTTCCCAGCGCTAAACCAGCGCTCTAGCGAAGATTTTGAAGCCTGGCTGGTGGATATCAAATCGCGGCTGGCGGCGTTCGAGGAGAGCACCGGCCAGAAAGCCGCGCCGTTTGGTGTCAACTTAATTGTGCATGGGTCAAATCCTCGTTTGGAGGCGGACCTCGCGCTGTGTGTAAAACATGAAGTGCCACTTATCATTACATCATTGGGTGCTGTGCCTGAGGTGGTTAAGTCGGTGCATAGCTACGGTGGCCAAGTGTTTCATGATGTGGCTAACCTGCGCCATGCTAAGAAAGCTGCTTCCACCGGAGTGGATGGTCTGATTGCTGTTTGTGGTGGCGCGGGTGGACACGCCGGTGTCTTAAGCCCCTTCGCTTTTGTGAATGAGATTCGCCAGTTCTTCAGCGGCACCGTGATTTTGGCCGGCTGTATCTCTACGGGCCGCGATGTTGCTGCCGCGCAGATGCATGGCGCGGATATGGCGTATATGGGAACGCGCTTTATCAATACGCAAGAGAGCCAAGCCGTTGCCGAGTACAAAGCGATGATCGTGGACTCAGATGCAGCTGACATCACCTACACGCCAGAAATTTCCGGCATTCCTGCTAACTTTTTGACCCCAAGCCTTGTTGCTGCTGGCCTTGATCCTAAAACGGGCAAAGCGCCAGGTGAACAGAACGCTAGCCCCAAAGAGATCAATCTTGGTGAGGAGCTAACCGCGCCAAAAGAGGGGGCGAAAGCGTGGAAAACTATCTGGTCTGCGGGGCAAGGTGTGGGGTCTATCGATGATGTACCGCCAGTGGCGAAGCTGGTAGCGGACCTACACAGCGAATATGTTGACGCAACCGTCGACTTTGCCAATCTCAGCCGCGGTTACGCGCTCAAGCCACAACGGGAGGTTTCATGAGTATTAAAACCTCACAAGAGGGTCAGATCCAGACAATCACCATTGCTCGTCCAGAGAAGCGTAACGCTTTGACGTTAGAGATGTATCAGGCGTTGACTGAAGCGTTGCGCAGTGCTCAGGAGGAGCGCTCGGTGCGGGCGGTGATCTTAACTGGGGAGGGCGGCTGCTTCTCTGCTGGGAACGATATCGTCGACTTTGTTGCGGCGGCATCGCGACAAGACCCCGTGGCACTTGCTGCGCCAACGCAGTTTTTGCAGACTATCTCAACCTTCACTAAACCGCTGGTCGCGGCTGTCGAGGGCGATGCCATTGGTATCGGTACCTCGATGCTGTTGCACTGCGATCTCGTCTATGCCGCAGCCGATGCTAAATTACAATTGCCCTTCGCGCGTCTTGGCTTAGTACCGGAGGGTGGCACGAGTTTACTCTTACCGCAGCAGCTAGGGCATCGATTGGCATTTGAACTGCTGGTGAAGGGCGACGCCGTCTCTGGCGAGCGCGCTGCACAGCTTGGCTTGATCAATGCAGCGTCGCATAGCCCAATGACCGATGCACAGGCCGCGGCTCAGAGCCTAGTAGCGCTGGCACCGGCTGCTGTGCGTCAAAGTAAAGCGATGCTGCGTGAGCATCAAGGCGACCTGTTACAGAAAGTGCTGCTAGCTGAGATCGAGCAGTTTGCTGCTCGCTTGTCCTCGGCAGAGGCACAAGAGGCTTTCAGCGCCTTCATGGAGAAACGTGCCCCCGTTTTTTCTGATATCTAAACACCCTGCAATACAACGTCACTTGAGCGTGTGCCCTGTATAGGTCACACGCTTTTTTTTGCGTGGTGACAAAAGGGCACAAAATGCGTTGAATCTCACAATAAATTAGGGCGATGATGAGCGTCTAAGGAGAAAGTTATTCATTGAGTTATCCCCAGAAAGTGGGGATATGTTACGAGACTGCAACAGGCGTAGATCTTACTAACTGTATTGCTTAGGCAACATTTTTATACCTGTAAATGGTCATTTTTTTTAGGGACCCTGACTGAGCAGCCAGACAGCCACTAAGAGCGTTCAGCAAGTGTTCGGTATGGTAAAAGCGCGCAATGATAGGCCCTGCGGGAGTTATGCAGAGGATTTTACCTAAGTTGTTCACAACTTCTGTGGGTAAGTTGTGACTCCTATGAAAAAAGAAATAGTATATTAAAATCAATAGTTTAAGTTTTTTTTTGTTGTCTGTTTGGATGTCAATGGGGTTTTTTTCAGTTTCTTCTGAAAAGTCTTTCGCTCTTTTACTGCAATTAAATGTCAATCCTATGAATGAAAAAAAGTAGCAAAAATAGCAACGAGTGTAGTAGATGTCTGGTTATTAATTGATCAGTTGTTCTTTGTTTTTTATTAGATGTTTATTATATTCGATAAAGCCGCGTCATTACTGGTGTTATCTCAAGTCAAGGGTTTGTATGAAAATCTTATCCACAGATTTTTTACCCGTGCATTTCAATAGGCTCTCTACGTTGCCTGCGGTGGTGCTCTTTTACTGATTTCCATGCGGTGGCATGAGCGTCTTTGCTATGGTGTTACACAAGGCATGTTGAATAAAAATGCCAGTCTAAGATCTGCTCTTTGTAACGGATTTTGCCCCGCAAAGGGCTACTGAATCGTAACGTCAGTTATGCTGGAGGAAAGTGTCATTGTTTAGCCGCTATGAGTGGATAGACTGACTGAATCCTTAAAAAAATAAACAGATACACTAACGAGTGGGGTTTTCCTATGTTAATGGATGGCCAAGCAATCCAAGTTAAAGCGCTTGATGAAGGGATCTACGGCGTCATCTTCGATGCTAAGTCTGATGCCGTGAACACCCTAGGTAGCGCGACACTTGCAGAGCTAGAGCAGGCGATAGAGGTCGTGAGTAAACAATCTGACCTTGGCGGCGTAGTTTTTGCCAGCGGCAAAGAGAGCTTTATTGTTGGCGCTGATATCACCGAATTCAATGCGATGTTTGATCACGATGAAGAAACGATCGTGACCCACCTGATGGGCCTTCAGCAGCTCATTAACCGTATCGAAGACTTGCCAGCTCCGACGGTAAGCGCGATTAACGGCCTAGCGCTGGGTGGCGGATTTGAGCTAGCGCTAGCAACCGATTATCGAGTGATGTCGGAACAAGCGAAGGTTGGCCTACCTGAGGTGAAGCTAGGTATCTACCCCGGATGGGGCGGTACGGTTCGACTGCCGCGCCTCATCGGTATCGATAACGCGAACGAGTGGATCTGTACCGGCGCTGAGAAACGCGCAAAGGCGGCGCTCAAAGATCAGGCTGTTGATGCCGTCGTTAAACACGAACTCGTTTTGGAGGCTGCCATCGATCTGGTGCGCCAGTGTATGCAGGGCCGTTTCGATTACCAAGCACGCCGTGACGAGAAAAACTCGCCTGTTAAGCTCAACACGGTTGAGCAGATGATGGCCTTCGAGTCCGCGAAAGGGGTTATCGGCGCGAAAGCAGGCCCTCATTACCCTGCGCCTATGCAAGTGCTCAAGACGGTTCAAAAAGGCTGTACGCTGACACGTGACAAAGCGCTAGAAGTGGAGGCGAAAGGGTTCGCGAAGCTGGCCCGTAATGAGGTAACTCGCTCGCTGGTGGGGCTGTTTCTAAAAGATCAGCACGTTAAGAAGGTGAGCAAAAAGTATGAGTCGCAAGCAGAACCCGTACGTCAGGCAGCGGTGCTAGGCGCTGGCATTATGGGTGGCGGTGTGGCTTATCAGTCGGCATCCAAGGGCACGCCAATCTTGATGAAAGATATCCGCACCGATGCACTACAGCTTGGTTTGGACGAGGCTAACAAGTTGCTTGCCGGGCAGCTCAAGCGCGGCCGTATCGACGCTGCGAAGATGGCACAAACGCTGAACCGTATTGTTCCCACACTAAGCTATGGTGACTTTGAGCAGGTTGATCTGGTCGTAGAGGCGGTGGTTGAGAACGAGCAGGTGAAGAAGTCGGTACTGGCAGATGTTGAAGCGCATCTTGCTGAGGATGCGATTATCACCTCTAACACGTCGACAATATCGATCACCGCTCTGGCGGAGGCGCTTAAACGCCCAGAAAACTTCTGTGGCATGCACTTCTTTAACCCCGTTCACAAAATGCCTTTGGTGGAGGTGATTCGTGGTGAGAAAACCAGCGAAGCGGCCATCGCCAAAACCGTGGCCTATGCCAAAGCGATGGGTAAAACGCCGATCGTGGTTAACGACTGCCCAGGCTTTCTTGTGAACCGGATCTTGTTCCCCTATTTCGGTGGTTTTGCGGCATTGATTGCCGATGGCGCTGATTTCCGCAAAGTCGATAAAGTGATGGAGCGTTTCGGCTGGCCGATGGGGCCTGCTTACCTGCTGGATGTGGTGGGTGTTGATACTGCGCATCATGCAGATCGCGTGATGGCGGCGGGCTTCCCTGACCGCATGGAGCATGAGGGCGAGAATGTGATCGACCGGATGTTCCAGCTCGGCCGCTTTGGCCAGAAGAACAGCGAAGGTTTTTATCGTTATGAGACCGACCGTAAGGGCAAGCCGAAGAAGCTAGATGACCCGAAAGTGGATGAGCTGTTAGCGGGCGTGCTTGGCGACGCGGCTGATATTGCTGATGAGGAGATCATCGCTCGTATGATGATACCTCTGTGTATCGAAACGGCCCGCTGCCTCGAAGAGGGTATTGTGGATTCGGCGGCGGAAGCGGATATGGGCTTGATCTACGGGATTGGCTTCCCACCGTTCCGTGGCGGAGCGCTGCACTATCTAGATCAGATGGGCTTGGCTGCGTTCTGTGAGTTAGCGCAAAACTACAGCCATTTAGGACCACTCTACCAACCTACAGAGAAGATGCTGGCGATGGCAGCGGCAGGACAAACCTACTTCGGCGGGGAGAAATAACGATGAGCTTAAAACCAAATGATGTTGTCATTGTTGATGC
Organism: Neptunomonas marina; assembly: GCF_004005935.1. Classification (GTDB taxonomy): domain Bacteria; phylum Pseudomonadota; class Gammaproteobacteria; order Pseudomonadales; family Balneatricaceae; genus Neptunomonas; species Neptunomonas marina. The sequence goes on from NZ_SACQ01000006.1 coordinate 101,775, forward strand.
TGTGCGTACGCCGATGGGACGCTCAAAAGGCGGTTCGTTCCGCAATGTGCGTGCCGAAGCGCTATCAGCAGCGGTGATGAACGCGTTGCTACAACGTAACCCTGCGGTACAGGCCGCTGAGATCGAAGATGTGGTTTGGGGCTGTGTTAACCAAACGAAAGAGCAAGGCTTTAACATCGCGCGTAACGCCTTGGTGCTCGGTGGCCTGCCGCATACGATTGGTGGACAAACAGTTAACCGCTTGTGTGGTTCGTCAATGTCAGCATTGCACAGTGCGGCCCAATCGATCATGACCGGCAACGGCGATCTATTCTTGGTTGGTGGCGTTGAGCATATGGGGCACCTAGACATCTTGCATGGTATCGATGTTAATCCAGAGATGTCCAAGCAGGTGGCGAAAGCGGCACTGATGATGGGCGTGACTGCTGAGATGCTGGGTAAAATGAACGGTATCAGCCGAGAGATGCAGGATGAGTTTGGTGCGCGTTCCCAACGCTTGGCACACGAAGCCACGCAAGCGGGCCGCTTTGCCAACGAGATCATCCCTATCGAAGGGCATGATGAGCGTGGTTTCAAAACACTGCTTGATTACGATGAGGTGATCCGTCCCGAGACTACAGCGCAAGGGCTAGCCCAGTTGAAGCCTGCCTTTGTTCCTAAAGTTGGTACTGTAACGGCTGGTACATCTTCCGCGTTTTCTGATGGGGCATCTGGGATGTTGCTGATGTCAGCCGCGAAAGCCGAAGCGCTAGGCTTGAAGCCGCGTGCTGTGATTCGTTCTATGGCGGTGGCGGGCTGTGATCCATCCATCATGGGATATGGGCCAGTACCTGCGTCACAGAAGGCGCTTAAGCGTGCTGGTGTATCGATGCAGGATATCGACTATATCGAGCTCAACGAGGCCTTTGCGGCGCAAGCGTTGGCGGTCATGAAGGGGTTGAAGCTGACAGATCGCATGGAAGATAGCGTTAACTTGAATGGTGGTGCGATTGCGTTGGGCCACCCGCTAGGTTGCTCAGGCACGCGTATCTCAACAACACTGCTGAATGTCCTTGAGCAACAGGACGGCACGTTGGGCTTAGCCACAATGTGTATCGGCATGGGGCAGGGGGTTGCGACGGTCTTTGAGCGTCTGAACTAACCGGCGTATTGAAACTAAAAAAGCCCAGCGATGCTGGGCTTTTTTGTGGAAGCTGAAACGAGACGTGCTTTAAGCGATCGCCTCTTCAGCACTTTGGTAAGGATAGCCAAGGCCCTCTGCAACCGCTTGGTAGGTGACGTTGCCGCGGTGAACATTGAGGCCGTTACGCAGATGCTCGTCATCTTTAAGCGCTTGCTGATAACCCTTATTAGCAAGATTCAGAATAAACGGTAGCGTTGCGTTCGTCAGTGCGAAGGTCGATGTACGAGCGACACCGCCCGGCATGTTTGCAACGCAGTAGTGAATGACACCATCGACCTCATAGATAGGCTCTTGGTGTGTGGTCGCTTTAGAGGTTTCGAAGCATCCGCCTTGGTCAATAGCCACATCAACCAGCACTGAGCCATTCTTCATTTTCTTAAGATGCTCACGTGTCACCAATTTGGGTGCAGCGGCGCCAGGAATGAGTACGGCACCAACAACGAGGTCGGCTTGTACCACCTCTGTTTCGATCGATTCTGCACTGGAGTAAAGCGTTTTGAGCTGAGGTCCGTATAGTTCGTCGAGCTGCTTCAGGCGCGGCAACGAGCGATCAAGAACGGTAACGTCAGCACCTAAGCCCATCGCCATGCGTGCTGCGTTGATACCCACAACGCCACCACCAATGACAACGACTTTGGCAGGGGCAACGCCAGGTACGCCGCCGAGTAACGTGCCCAAACCACCCTGTGCTTTCTCGAGCGAGTGAGCACCGGCTTGAATAGCCATGCGGCCAGCGACTTCACTCATTGGGGCGAGCAGCGGTAAACCTCGGTGGTTATCGGTGACGGTTTCATAAGCGATTGCAACCGCGTCAGACTCAACCAGCAAACGGGTCTGTTCTGGGTCTGGAGCCAAGTGGAGATAGGTGAAGAGCAACTGACCAGAGCGGAGCATCTTGCACTCGTTTGGCTGCGGCTCTTTGACCTTAACGATCATATCTGCTGTGGCGAAAATCTCTTCAGCAGTATCAATAATCTTCGCGCCCGCGGCTTCGTACTGTTCGTTCGTTAAGCCAATAGCGGCTCCGCCATCGCGCTGAATCATAACCTCGTGACCAGCGGCAATCACTTCACGCACTCCAGCAGGCGTCATGCCGATACGATACTCGTGATTTTTAATCTCTTTAGGTACACCGATGAGCATGATGATCTCTCCTATGGTGGTTTCTTCTTTTTGAACCGCACACTGTGCGCCTTGTTCCAATATGTTATTCAGACTAGCACCAGATTGGTGAGATTTTTTAGGTTATTTTTATTTTTAATCGATGTTATGTTTTGTTTTTTCCTTTATTTGTGGTTTTATTTGCTGCGCATGTGCAGCAATTGCGGTGTTTTTTCATGTTGAAAATTATAGTCCGATACCAAAGCGTAGCAACATAAACGCGAGCATGCCGGCCACAATGGTGGTGAGTAAGTCTTTGCGTACGAGTGCCACCAGAAAAGCGAATAGGGCAGCGAGTAACCAAGGGTTATAGGGGCTTATCCAAAGTGTGCCCTTGGGCATCAGTACAGCGGGTACAATGATTGCGGTTAGCACCACTGGAGGCACAAACCCCAATGCGCTACTTAACCATGCCGGGAAGTGGATGCGCCCAGCCATACCGAAAAGCACATAGCGTACCCCAAACGTAACGACGAACATTCCGAAGATCAGAGTGAGTTCTGCGCTGCTCATACACGATTCTCCAAGCCTTGCTGCTTGCGTTTTTCAAGCATGAAAAGAGATAGGCCAACGGCAATTCCGCACAATGACGCGACAATTAAACCAAGCTTGTGTGGCAGTGCCGCGGTCGCGATCGCCATCATGCCGCCCACGATGACAGCCGCCCACATCGGACGTGAAGTCAAATAAGGGACGACCATACCAATAAATGTGACGGACATTGCAAAATCTAGCCCCCATTGGGTCATATCGGGAAAGAGTTCTCCCAGTGCCACGCCAACGGCAGTGCAGAGCACCCAGTTACCGTACATGGCCAAAAAAGACCCTAGATAAAACCAATGGGCTGTCTCGATATCGTCACGACGTAGGTAACGGCTACTGACAGCTGCAAAGGTCTCATCCGTAAGCCCAAAAGCCATGAGTACGCGCCACCTTTGCGGCAGGTGGCGTACCTTGGGTACTAAGTTAGCGGCATAGAGCAAGTGGCGCAGGTTGACGATAAACGTTGTTGCAATGATGATGGGGATCGACGCGCCAGCAGCCAATAACCCCAGCGCGATAAATTGCCCAGAACCTGCGAAAACAAACAGTGACATCGCGAGTGCCCCCAGTGCAGATAGCCCGCTTGGCTCGGCTAATGTACCGAAGATAATGCCGAACGGAATCGCGCCAACGATCAGCGGAAACGTGGCCTTTGCACCGGCGATGAATTCGGTACTGCGTAATGCTCCGACAGAGGTAGCAGTTGTCATGAATGGGCCTCCTGATGAAGCTGAAGAGTCATATAGATATCGGAACGAGGGTAGATCGAGCGCCCGTTTGGGTGAGGCACTTCGCGAAAACCCATATGACGATAGAGAGCGATAGCACGCTCGAGCTTAGTTGAGCTTTCTAAGTAGAGATGAGTAGCGTTTAAAGCGCGCGCTTTATCTAGCGCCGTTAGCAACAATTGGCGCCCAATGCCAAAGCCTTGTAGCTGATCGGTTACCCCCATCTTCGAGATCTCGAAGCAGCCATTGCCATGGCAAGCTAAAGCGACACAGCCAACAATGTCGTTTTTTACACGTGCAAACCAGATGTAGCCGCCCCGCGATAGATAGTAACTTTCAGGTTCATCGAGTGCGCTACGGTCGTGTTCAGTGAGTTCGCCATCAAAGTACTTATCCAACCAAGCGAGATTGAGGCTACGAAAGTGCTCTCGGTACTCTGGGCTCCAATTCAGTATCTCAATTTGCGCGACGGCGCGCTGCTGACCGAGTTGTTGCAACACCGGTTCAACAAAGCCGTGCTTACGAAGATCATTTTCGAACTCATCGAGTGCGTTGAGTAACGAGTGTTGGTGCTGTGCCATCAGGCTATCTAGGTAGTGACGTATCTCGTGCCAAACAGGCTGTATGGATACTAATAGCTGTTCGCTTTGGGAAGACAGCGCAAGGAGTTGGCGGCGCTCGTCCTTGGGGTCGGGTGTTTTGCAGAGCCAGCCTTCGGCCAGCATCTTGCGCGCCATCTTGCTGATAGCGGGGTGGCTAACGTTAAGCTGCTCTGCCGCTTCCGTGACGCTCGCGCTACCGTGCTGTGCCAGCAAGTTAAATAGCGGGAAATAGGTTGGGCTTAGCGGTATGTCGCTGCGCTGATAGATCTCGATCACGTCTTGGAACAGCTGATCAGATAGGCGCTTGAGGCGGCTGCCCAGCGATAGGCTGCCGAACTGGCGCATTATGTCATGGTTTTTCATACAATGTATCTTATTACGTAACTGGTTACATAATAGAGTGAATCACGACAATTGAGAAGCCGTGATCTGTGATTTAAGCGTTATCTATTGAAGGCTGGCTTAGTTGTCTACTGCACGCACAATATCGACCGGTGCTGCTTCGAGAACCTCTACCGGCATACCGACCTCAATAACTCCGCTGTTTTGGGCGATAACATTTTGCCCAAACAAAGCGCCGCCTTCGTGAGCTCGACGATAAGTGAGCATGGTGCGCAGCGGTTCTTGCTTTGGGTTGAAGGTTGTACTGCGCGGCGGCAGAGTTGTCAGTTTGCAGCGCTCACAGGGTGAGAAAACCTGAAAGGTGACCTCCCCTATACGGATCATCTGCCAACTATCTTCGCTAAATGGCTCGTTACCGGTGACAACAATATTGGGACGAAATTGTTCCATCACAAAGGGCTCAGCGCAGCGCTCTTGCAGCCACTCTAGTGATGCTGTGGATGTCAGCAAGAGTGGGTAGCCGTCAGCGAAGCTGACTTGGCGCTCAGGTTGTTTGCGGATGGGGCGTAAGCTGCGGGGTCCAAAAAAGACAAGCTGGCACTCAATGCCAAGAAACGTGCTAATCCAGTTGTCTGCTATCGCACCACAGCTTTGCGCCTCAATTGTTTGCTTCCAAACGGTCACAGGACGGTAATGGTCGGGAAAGTCACGTTGGTTCAGGAACAGTGTTGCTGCACCTTCAGCTGCGAGCGCAATGCCGCCATCAAACAGTGTTGCCTGTAGCTGGATCAGTTTTGGGTGTTTGCGTGCGGTGATAAATCTTCCTGTGGCATCAACAACGAGATAGCGGCGATCACCTGTGACCCCCAGCTCATCAATAACAGCACGCGTCATCGAAACGGGGGCGCATGATTTAATCGGATACTGATGGATGCTAGACAGATTGATGGAAGCCACGGCACGCTCCTTGCGTAAGGTCGAGATAGGGAGTTGCCATCATACGCCTTGCCGATGTAGGACTCTAGCTAAGCCCTCAAGTTGAAACGAGGATAATAAAAAAGGGGCTGTATAGCCCCTTTGTTTTGCTTATTTAATTAGCAACGCTAATCAGCGATTCGCCAGCTTGCGGCGGCCAAATAAACCCAGTAAGCCCGCTAGAATTCCGTATGCCCAGAGTGGCATGACTGGAATTTGCGTTGGTGGCTTCTTAATAGGCGAGTCTGGCGTTTGTGGTGTTCCCGGCAGGGTAAAGCCAAAGTCCACGGTTAGGTTATCAGCGTTATCACCGTTGCTACCGTTGGCGCCTTGGCCGCTACCTGTGACTTCTGTCGTAGGTAGGTTACTAGGCGATAGGGTAAAGGGCAGCGTGCGAATGCCGTCTACCTCAGGGGTATCGCTATCTAGGCCATGATCGTAGGTATCTTTATCAAGATCGACACTAAGCGCATGCCACGTACTGCTGACATAACCCTCAAGTGGGGCACCAACACCGAAGGCTGCGGCGGTGACACGTGCACGGTAGCCACTGCCAGCGGGTAGGCCATCAACACGCCAGAAACCATTGGCATCCGTGACGCTTGAACCTGCAACGGAACCATCAGGGTTAAGCACTTCCACTGTTACCCCCACAACGGGCAGCTCGGCTGGATCACGTACACCATTGTTGTCGGTATCGAACCATACTTGGTTACCCACACTTAGTGCGTAGAAGCCGAAGTCAACGGATAGGTTGCTGCGGTTATCTGGTGCAAAGTCATAGTAGCCAGGTGTTTGTTCAGGGCCATCTGTGCCAGCTTCGTTAATAGGCTCACCCGCTAGTGGGCCGAGTGTCACAGTGGAACTCACAATGCTATTGGCAGGGATATTACCAACCGGTGCGCTGATCTCTTCACCGTGATCATGCACATCGATATCGCTGTTGCCCGAAACTGGTGAAGACTCTTGCAAACCGGCATTGGTGATCGAGACACCGCTTGCAAATAGGCCAGCAGGTTTCGCAGCCGCTGGAATAACAACGCGATAGTCACCCGCACTCAGGTTAGGGAACAAGTAGTGGCCCGTGCTGTTGGTTGTTGCAGTCGCGAGGGCCGTGCCAGAGCCATCAGCGGCCCAAAGTTCAACCGTAATACCGGCCAGCCCTGTGCTGCTCTCAGCTGCGTTACCAGCGCCATCGTTGTCGATGCTATCTGCGTTGCTATCCAACCAAACACGGTTACCAATACTAAAGATCGCTGGGTTTGCGAAATAGCCTTGGTCGATGTCCAGACGGTCTTCACCGCTTGCTAGCGTAATGCCTGTTACTTCAAACATGGTGCCATTTTGAGCACCGTCTGAGTCGTTGCCATCGCTCGTACTGTCTTGCGGAGAGCCAGTCATACCGTTTGGAATACCAAAGCGTACGATATAGCGCTCGCCGCCACTTGTCGGCGTCAGACCCGAGAAGTGGTAGTAGCCTGGTAGACCTGTAACGGGGTGGTTAATGGTGTTGGTATCAACAACGAGTACCTCGTCACCATCATTAGGAATACCGTTCGGGTCACGGAAGAGTTGTACTAGTACATCATTGATGCCGTTGCTGCGCTCGTCATTGTCTTGTACGCCATCTTCGTTCGTGTCGTGCCAAACGAAATCGCCCAGCGCAGCGGTGCCTGCTGGAATCGGCTGTACCACAATACCCACACGTGTTGGCGCAGAGGCGTTAGCTAGGTTGATATCGGCCTCTTCATAGCTGTAGCCAAACGTATTCCAAGCGATGTTTGAGCACGAGGAGTTGGCTGCGGCTGGGCAGTCGGTGATTGGCGCATCAGCAATCCCAAACTGGGAGTACTCAAATACCAGTGTTTCACCCGGTGGCAGTTGGTAGCTCGTTGGGTAAACGATACGGAACGCATGAACTCGGCTAGGGATGTTGGGCAAAACATCCGACCATTCACCCGGTGCTCCCGACGCTGGAATGACAGCTTCGCTGGAGAGCGGTGTGCCGTCCGGCAGTGTTGTCATTGGGTTACAGCCAGGCGCATTAACAATATTCGCTCGGCAAGGATTAGTTGCTTGTGTGTAGTAGACCTTAGTGCCCACGGGCGCTGAAGAGAGGTCGATATCCTTCACGAAGTTAGGGTCCCAGGTACTACCTAAAGCCGCACCTGTACCGACACCTGTATTTGAGGTGCCATCTGGGCTGATATCTGCACCAAACGGCATGATGTCGATTAGCTCGATGTTATCCAGCGGAATATTTGCCGTGTTTTCCACTTCTAAACGCCAGAAAACGCCACCTTCATGGTGAGTACGGCCAACATTGTTTGGCTCATCCGCATTGTATAACCAGGTGTTATCCAAAGAGCCGCGTACCGCTTTTCGGGAGATAACATTGGTAACACGTTGCACAGTAAATGAGCGGCTGCCGGCATGACAGAGCTGGCTTGCATCAGCTGTACCTGTGGCTCCATCAAGTGTGCCTGTTAGTGTGTCTGCAACAAAACCGCCCGATACTGAACACTGCTCGGTACCGCGTGTTTCGGTGTTACTAGAACCAAGGAAGGCCACATTGTTGGTCACACTGCCCGCTGGCGTAGTTGGGCCAACGGTGGATACCAGATTATAAGTGACGGTCTCACCGCGGCTGAGAGTACAGCTCTTACCCGTCCAATCCCAAACGACTAGAGTTCGGCCAGTGCTGTTGTAGTCGTTGATGACATTAATATCAGGTGGTGTTGCACAGCTTGCAGGGGCTGAACCTACGATTGTTGAACTGACATAGCTCATATCGGTTGGTAGCAGGTCTGCAAAGACTGGGTCGGTTAAGTCCGCCTGCTCCGGAGCAGACGAGTAGTTACCACTGTTAGTCATCGCGATTTCAAATGTTGCGTTATCCCCAGGCGTTATGACGCCAGATGGGTTTTGCGTTTTGATCGCATCAGGTGCAATGGTTTGGTTTGCAGCAGGGTCGCGCAGTGTAATGGTGCGGGATGGTGTTTGCTGCGGAGCGACATCACCGCCGTTCGCACCATCGATGGTTGCGGTATTTGTGATACTTGCAGGCATGGTGATGGTGCTTCCATCGATACCCGGGTTGATCACATCACAAGCGATGGTGACTGAACGGCTATTGCTGCCTGTAAATGGCACGGAAGGCGAACCCGCGCTACCGAATGCTGCGCTAAAACCAATCAGCGTTTCACCAACGGAAAAGGTAATATTGCCGCTTGAGTAGGTGTGCGTGCTACCTGCGTCGGCTTCGGTATCGGTGCGGTCGCTAACGCCATCCCCGTTAGTATCAATGTTGAGGATATAGGTATCAGCATTGCGCACGTCGAGTGTGGTGACATCGCAGTGGTTTGGAATGGTGTCTGCAATCGTCATCCCCAAGGGAATGTTACCGTTGTTGCGCCCAGTGATGGTGTAGCTCATCGTCTGGTTAGGGTTAACGAACTGATCGGAGGCGCTTTTCGATGCTGAAATAGACGGATTTGGGTTGTCTAGGGTGATAACAGCATCATCTGACAGTGTTGTCGCGGGCGTGCTGTTGATCTCGTAGTCGAGGGTGGCGGTATTGGTTTTAGTCGCGCCGTTTGTGTTGGTGCCGCCCGATGGGTAATTAACGACAACATCAATATTTTGGCAGCTGGATAAACTGGCGATGTTCCACGTGAGTGGGTCAACCGCGGTGCCTGTGCCGCTATCTGGCGCAACAGACGCTGAAACAAAGTTTGCGCCGTCCGGTAGTGTATCTTCGATCACTAGGTTTTCAGGCGTAATAAAACCGATGTTATCGCTGCTTGGACAAACGCGAATACGGTAGCTGGTGTCGTACGTGATGGCACCTTCAGAAAGCACGGATTTGACGATAGATGTCTCATCCGTTGCTGATGCTGTGATCGAGGCGCTGGTGCTGGTACGAGGCGCTGGATCACTACAGCCGGGATCTGCTGCGCTATCACATTCGGCGGTGATCGTTGCATCGTTGGTGACCGAATGCCCATCTGGAGTGCTACCTGGTTCAAAGCGGGTCTCTAGTGTGAGAGAGCCCGAATCACCTGCCGTGATACGGCTGTTAAACACGAAGTGAAGCGTAGATCCGGCTGCCACAGGTGAAGAGGTACTGACACCGGGTTGGGAGCAGCTGGAAAAGTCGGGTAATGGCGCCAGAGGTGCCTGTACACACACCTTGGCAAGCTTGCCATCAGATGATGGCAATGCCGTTGCTTGAACATGCTGAGGCAGCGTATCAGCGATACGCATATTCAAGCAGTCGTCAGCAGGGCTAACAGAACCGGGGCAACTCCATGCCATGTTATAAGCAAAGATCTCACCCGAGTCGATTGGATTGGAAGCAGCGTTAAGGCTTTTAACAACGTTGGTGTTCGTTACAGCCATCCCGTGAGGGACATAGAGTGCCGCAGACAGAGCAAAATACAGAGGTTTTAATTTTACTGAGCTCATATGGTCACTTTTTATTGGGTTTATTAGTGTTTATTAATTCGGCAAAGCGAATTTAAACTTGAGGTGAAAAGTGTGAGATTCAGTATAGAAGAGGATTTTAAATAAAATGCTTGTTTGTTGTTTATATTGATATTTGTTCGAAAGTTTCTGCTTTTTTAAAAATATTTTTTTCTGTTAATGTTTTGTTAATTTTAAATTATGTGGATAATTTATTTGCTTATCTAAAACCGTCTTTTAAAGGAGTCTTTTTTGTTTCGAGGTGGGGCAAGAGAGATATTCTGATAAAAAGAGCCTCCGCGCATGAGCGCGGAGGATGTCGGCTTATTTGCCGCAGTTTTGGATAAATGTCTTGATGGTTGGTGCCACTTCTTCGCGGAAGCGACGTCCGTTGAAAATGCCGTAGTGGCCAACTTCGGGTTGAACATAATGTTGGCGTTGCTTTTCTGGTAGACCGCTCAATACATCATGTGCCGCTTTGGTTTGTCCTTTACCTGTGATGTCATCATCTTCACCTTCAATGGTGAGTAGTGAAGGAAAAGTGACTTTACTCGTATCGATGAGTTTATCTTCGAACGTCATTTCGCCCTTAGGAAGACGGTGTTCCAGAAATACGCGCCGAATCGTATCTAGATAAAATTCAGCGGGCAGGTCCATTACCGCAAGATATTCGTTATAGAAGCTACGGTGTGCTTCGGCGCTATCACCATCGCCTTTGATTAAGTCACCGAAGAACTTAAAGTGCTTACGAACATGGCTGTCGATATTCATGCTCATAAAGCCAGATAGTTGAATAAAGCCTGGATAGACCTTTTGGCCTGCCCCTGGGAAGTCGCCCGGAACGGTGCAGATGACGTTATTTTCAAACCACTCTAAGTCTTTGCCTGAAGCGTAATCGTTGACCTCGGTTGGGTTAACGCGAGTATCGATTGGCCCGCCCATTAAGATCAGCGAACGTGGTTGGTTTGGATTGTCTCGCTCAGCCATCACTGTGGTAGCGACAATTGCTGGCACACTTGGCTGGCATACGGCGATTAAGTGTGTGTCAGGGCCTAGATGATCTAAGAACTCAATAAGATAACGAACATAGTCATCAAAGCTGAAGCCGCCTTCGCGTAGCGGTACGTCACGAGCGTTTTGCCAGTCAGTAATGTATACCTCGTGATCTGGTAAAAACTGCTCAACTGTGCCACGTAGCAACGTTGCGTAGTGCCCTGACATCGGGGCTGCGATGAGCACTTTGGGCTGCTTGTGCTTGCCTGCGCGGCGGAAGTGCAACAGATCACAGAAGGGTAGTGAATGAACCACCTCTTCACGGACACGCACGGTTTCACCGTTGATGGTCGTTTCATTTAAGCCAAATGCAGGCTTTTCATAGTTGTCGGTCAGTCGTTCGATCAGCTCAAGCGTGGCCAGCGTTGTGCGCGTTGCCGAGCTAAACGTAAACGGAAGCATCCAAGGAAGCTTGAGTTGTTTTTTCCATGCCTGCGCCCAAAGATGGATCGGCTGAACGGATTGATTCATGGCATGGTGCACTTGATACAGCATAGAAGAATCCTCACCAGTGTTGGTTTAGTCAGGCCAAAGCATAGGAACAACAGCGCAGGCCATTTTTTTGCGGTGCACAATTTTTGATTATTTTATAGGCACACGAGGTGGCCTTGCAAATAGAAATAGCACAGCATTTAGGGCCCGGCCAATGGCCGTTAGTCTAAGTCTTTTATTTACTTAGATATTTTGTTAATTAACTAGTTGACCTATAAGTGATTTATTTTGCTGCGATGCACAATATTTTGCTAGGCGATGATAACGCAAACGGCGCCAGCCACAATCAGCCCTAACCCTAAGAGATCGCGAGGGGCGAGTGCGTCCTTAAAAAAACGTGCTGATATTAGGAGGGTAAACAGCACTTCAACCTGCCCCAGCGTTTTGACCAATGCAACCGTTTCTAAGCTCATGGCGGTAAACCAACCCAGAGAGCCCAAACAACTGCATAAACTGATCAAAAATGTCTTCTTGGGGCGTTGATAAAGCGCGTGTAACGTTTCAGGCTCACGCCAGCCGATCCAAGCTAGCAGCATTAATGTTTGCAGCGAAATCACCGCGACTAGCACCCATGCAGCCCCGTGTGGAAAAGGCAAAGCAAGTATCAGGCTGGCCTCACGGACCCATAATGTGGTCAGTGCAAACGCAAGGCCGCTGCCAACACCGAGCAGCACGGTACGCCATGAGAGCGTTTTAAAAGAACCTGCGGCGCTCATCAGCCACACCGCAATACCCCCAACAATAACGCCAACCCATGCCAGCATATTTAAAGGAGCGGCAAAGAATAGCGCCCCGAGCGTGGCAGCGATAATAGCTTCGCTTTTTGCCAGCCCAACACCGATAGCATAATTACGTAACTGGAACAGTTTCACCATGAGTGCGGTGGCCACGATTTGTGACACGCTAGCGAGTATGATCATCACGCTAAGCTTGGTGGTGACGGTGGGTAGCGGGGCCGGCGATACCTGATACAGCACAACCAGATACAGTACAGCCAGTGGGCTTGCGTAGATAAAACGGGCGAGCGTCACGCCCGCGGTGCTCACCTCTTTACTTAATTGGCTTTGAAAGGCGTTACGCCAAGACTGCATAAACGCTGCAAAGAGCGTAAAAGGGATCCACAAACCCATGGTGTCTCTCGCGTTTCAGGTCTATTTAAAGAGGGAGCGGCGAGCACCCGGCTTCTTCGCAGGCTTAGTATCCGCAGCTGGCTTTTGACGGGTTGGCTTGTTGGTATTCTGGGCTTTTCCCTTTGCTGCTGGTTTGTTAGCCGCTTTATGAGGTTTCGGGCGACGATTTTTTTGGCCTCGGCGCGGGGCGGGGGGAGCTGATTGCATCACCAGCTTACCGTTTTCGACCAGCGGAACGGGTTGTAGCGGTATCTGTTTGCCAATCAGTTGGCCGATATCCGCCCACAGTGCTTTTTCATCAGGTGAGCAAAACGAGAACGCGATACCCGTTTGTCCTGCACGTCCAGTGCGCCCAATACGGTGGACATAGGCTTCGGCTTGTTGCGGAATATCGTAATTGATAACCCGAGGTAGTCCTTCAATATCAAGCCCTCGCGCCGCTACATCCGTCGCAATCAAAGCGGTGGCTTCACCGGCTGTAAATGCTGCGAGCGCTGCACTGCGCTCACGTTGATTTTTATCTCCGTGGATGGAAACGGCATTGATTCCCTCTTTTTGCAGGGCTTGTGACACCTGTTCGGCACGGCGTTTAGTGCGAGCAAAAACTAAGGTTTGCTGCCAGCCACAGCCCGTAATCAGGTAGCTCAGAATGTCGGTTTTGTCGCGATTGTCGATAGCAAATGCGTGCTGGGTGACCTTTTTGCTGGTGGCATTACGCGGCGCAACACTGACCCGCTCGGGAGCATTCAAGAGCCCATCGGTGAGCTTTTCGACCGCAGGCGTGAAGGTCGCCGAAAAGAGGAGCGTTTGCTTCTGTGCGGGGGTGAAGGACAAAATCGCCCTGAGGTCATGGATGAAACCCAAATCTAACATGCGATCAGCTTCGTCGAGCACTAAAAACTCCAGGTGATCGAGCGCGAATTTCTTCTGGCGTAGCATCTCGAGCAAACGGCCTGGCGTTGCCACTAAAATATCTGCGCCGCGCTTCATTTTGCGAATCTGGTTATCAAAGCGTACGCCGCCATAAATGGAGATAACACGCATTCCGAGCGCGAGCCCATAGGCTAGTGTCGCGTCAGCAACTTGAATTGCGAGCTCACGAGTAGGTACCAGCACTAAGCCGCGGATCGGATAGTACTCAGGACCTTGAGGTTGGCGGCTCAGCTGCTCAATCATTGGCAGCGCAAAGCTTGCGGTTTTCCCGGTTCCTGTTTGCGCTTCGGCAATCAAGTCATGCCCCTCAAGCACCATGGGAATGGCGGCTTCCTGAATAGGGGTAGGCTGGCGGTAGCCCAGCTCTTGTAGCGTGAATTGAAGTTCAGGACACAGTCCCAGAGAGCCGAAAGCGGACATAAAACACCGATGAATTGATGGTCGATAGGGGATAAAAACAGGGCGCTAGTTTAGCGAAATGCTGGAAACGGGGCGAGAAGTTATTGCATTTCCTAGAAAAAGTAGTTGACAGTGAATGCTGCAGTACCTCTAATGGATCGCTCTTGCAAAACATTTGCAAGCGATTATTTACTCTCAAAAGGACTTTGCTAGCCATGACACGCTTAAACGCCAATTCTATTTCCCATCGCTTCGCTTCGATGGTGCATTGGAAACGCGGCTTTTTGTGTCTTGCGGCTAGGTCCTAATTTCACTCACGCCGCGGATAACTTCGCGGCGTTTTTGGTTAATCCCCTCTGTAGAAGTTATCCCGGCTCTTTTATTTAAGGAGTCCGTTATGACATTTCTAGGCCTTTTTACCGCGGCTTATCTGCGTTGCAAGCAGGCTATTGAAAACCACTACACCTATCAGTCCACCGCTCATCTGGATGATCGCTTACTTAATGATGTGGGTTTGTACCGGTTGGGTAAGCATGTTGCTCCGGTGCCGCAAGAGCAGGATATTGCAGTCAAACCGAGCAACGAAAGTGCGAAAACAGAGCCACCGGTAGCAAGCAGGGAGCTACAAGAAAGCACCGGCTGACCTCAACTCTTGCCGGAAAATGGGTACGCGCGGCAAGAGTTATGTAGTACCGTCAGGTATCAGGTGACGAACCATGATACCTGATCTTAGATTGGACGGTTCGTCTAACGGCGAGCGCAGCTATAAGAGGCGTGCTTGTCACATTTTAGAAAGGAGTCATGCATACGATGGAAGGCACGGTGTTGTATTGGCACTGGTTGGTGCTAGGGATGCTGCTGATTGCTGCAGAGATTTTTATCCCAAGCTTTACGATCGTTTGGTTCGGTATCGCGGCGATCATTGTGGGCGGCGTATTAGCAGTCGACCCTGATCTCTCACTCAGTTGGCAGGTGGCGATTTGGGCTGGTTTGACGTCTGCCCTGGCTGGGCTGTGGTTTTTACTGCTGCGCCCTAAAATGCGCGATAAGACACGCGCAGGGATGGCAAAGGAAGCGATTGCTGGGCAGGTGGGGCAGGTTATCCGTCGCCCTGGTGAGCATCATCGCGGGCGCGTGCGCTTTACCACGCCGCTGCTGGGCGATGATGAGTGGGAGTTTATTTGTAGCAGTGACGTGGAGCTGGGTGATCGCGTGAGCGTCATTGAACTGTCGGGTAATACGTTACTGGTTGAAAAGCGTTAATTTATTTGCGGAGTTTGTTCTATGGAAGGCTTAAGTATTGCAGGTGTTGTCCTCTTTTTGGTGATCATCACGTTGGCGATGGGGGTCAAGATTGTTCCCCAAGGTTCCAAGTGGGTTGTGCAGCGGTTGGGCAAATATAATTGTACGCTGGGGCCGGGTCTTAATCTGATCGTACCTTACATGGATCAGGTAGCTTATAAAGTGACCACCAAAGATATTGTTCTGGATATTCCCTCGCAAGAGGTAATCACCCGCGACAACGCGGTAATCATCGCTAACGCTGTGGCTTACATCAATATCGTTGCACCAGAGAAAGCTGTTTATGGTGTAGAGAACTATATTATTGCGATTCAAAACTTGGTGCAGACATCCTTGCGTTCGATCATCGGCGAGATGGGTTTGGATGATGCGCTCTCTTCGCGTGAGCAGATTAAAGCAAAGCTTAAAGGCGGTATCTCGGATGATATTTCGGATTGGGGTATTACGCTAAAAACCGTTGAAATCCAAGATATTACGCCCTCGGGTACGATGCAGCGTGCGATGGAAGAGCAAGCGGCTGCAGAGCGTGAGCGCCGTGCGACCGTCACGCGTGCCGATGGTGAGAAGTCTGCCGCGATCCTTGAAGCCGAAGGGCGTTTAGAGGCATCTCGCCGAGATGCAGAAGCACAAGTGGTGTTAGCTAAAGCAAGCCAAGTGGCTATTGAGCGTGTTTCCGAGGCGATTAAAGATAATGAAATGCCCGTGATGTATATCTTAGGTGAGAAGTATGTTGATGCGCTGCAGGAAGTGGCGACATCAGACAATGCTAAGACAATCGTACTGCCTGCTGATGTACCTGCTGCGATCCGCGGCATGATGGGAGGCTTCTCTGGGAAATAGAGAGGTAATGCAATGGATGAAGACGCATACACAACGCCCTGTGTACGCAACTGCTGTTTAGATCGTGAGGATATTTGTCTTGGCTGCTATCGGTCCATCGATGAAATTCTCGCGTGGACGTCGGCAACACCTGCGATGCGCAAGAAGATTCTTGCGCAGTCACAGGCACGTAGAGCGGCCTATCTAAAGCGTCAGCAAAGCTGACCGCTGTTAAACCACTTCACCGCGTGCTGGATAGCCCTTATCGATGGCAAAATCGAGCGCGGTGAGGATCTCTTTGAAGTGTGGTCGCGCAAACGGCATGGTGCTGACTTGACTCCAGTACAGAGTGCCGTCTGGTCGCACGAGGAACAGCCCCGGTTCTGAGAACAGCGTAGGCTCCTCAATGCCTATCGATGTTTTGCCGCGCCCTTCTGAGCGATACAGCCCCCACGCGATCGCTTGCTCATCGGATAGCTCATAGCCGAGCGTAATGTGCTCGATGCCCCATTCATTATGCGCTGTTTCAGCGCGCTCTTTGGTGTCGCTGCTAAGGGCGATCACGTTAACACCGCGTTGTGAAAACTCATCCAGCGTACGGTTCAGCTCGCGTAGATACAGTTTGCATAAAGGGCAGTGTAGGCCGCGGTAGAACACAATCATTGTGAAGTGGCCTGGCGCTTGATCGGCCAGCGACCAAGGCCCGTTCAGGGTGTTGATATCCAGTGCAGGCACAGCTTGTCGAGGAATAAGTGGTGTCATGATGTGGTACCTCTATGATGTTAAGTGTTCTTAGTCTAGCTGCTTATCTCTGTATTTAGTGATACATTTAATTCGTTTTTTGTATCAAATCGTACAGGTTTTTTATGGATCGTCTGACTTCTTTGCTAGCACTGTTTCAGCCCCAACCCAGCGATGCTCGCTTTTTAAAGGGCACGCCCCTTGAGACTCTGCAGCATCGTTCCGATCGCTTTAACCAAGTGCATTCGCAGGCGTTATATGTACTTGAGGGTGAGTTAAATATCTCTATAGACGATCAACAGCATAAGGTCGTTAAGGGTGAGCTGATTTGGCTGCCAAATGCGGATGCGGCAGAGGTTCTGGCCAGTGAAAGATCATGTTGGCTAGCGTTGAGCTATCGCTTCGGCCCTATGCACCTGAATATGGTTTTCGAATCATTGCCGATGCTATTGCATATACCGGCTGCAAGTGAACAACCCGAGCTGGCACCGATTTTGACGCTGCTATGCCAAGAGGTAGAGGGGGCGCATTGTGGTTATCAGCAAGTGCTTACCCATCTTATGGATGTGCTGCTGATCCATATGTTGCGCGTTGTGGTGGGCTCTATGGAGGTGACATCGGGGGTTATTGGTGGTTTGAGCGATCCTCGTCTCTCGCGTGCACTGGTGAGCATGCATGATACGCCTGAACAGGCTTGGAGCTTAAGTACATTAGCGCAAGCGGCTGGTATGTCACGCACCGCTTTTAGCCAACACTTTAAAGCGGTAGTGGGGTGTCCCCCTGGTGAGTATTTGAAGCAGTGGCGTATGCAACTGGCTTATCAGTACTTGCGGGCTCGTGAGCTGAGCGTGGCGCAAATCGCAGATCGGCTTGGTTATCAGAGCGAGACAGCGTTTCGCCGCGTGTTTCGTCAGGTGATGGGGGTGCCTCCCGGTCAGATTCGCGCTTCAAATAGCTAATATCTATTAACGGATTAATTTTAATTAATTACATTTTGTGAAATCGGCGGTCTATAGTGTGTCTAACGGTAGCGAGTTATGGCGCGGCCCACTGAAATCCAAAGGAGCTTTTATGTTAGAGAATCGCGAAGGTCAAACAATCCCACAGGTCACTTTCCCAACGCGTGTGGGTAATGATTGGGTTAATGTCACCACGGACGAGTTGTTCAAAGGCAAAAGCGTTATCGTCTTTGCATTGCCAGGTGCCTTCACGCCAACTTGTTCGAGTACCCATTTGCCGCGCTACAATGAGTTAGCGCCTGTTTTCAAAAAAGAGGGCATCGATAGCATCATTTGCTTGTCTGTGAACGATACATTCGTCATGAACAGCTGGGCTGAAGATCAGCATGCGGAAAACATCACGTTCATCCCTGATGGCAACGGTGAGTTCTCAGAGGGTATGGGTATGTTGGTTGATAAGCACGACCTTGGCTTTGGCAAGCGTAGCTGGCGCTACTCCATGCTGGTGCGCGATGGTGTGATCGAGAAGATGTTTATCGAAGCCGATGTTCCGGGCGACCCATTCGAGGTGTCTGATGCGGATACGATGCTGAACTACTTAAACCCAGAGTGTGAGTTACCTAAGCGCGTAACGATGTTGACGAAACCCGGTTGCGGCCACTGTACACGTGCTAAAACAGCGCTGAAAGCGCGCGGTTTGAGCTACGAAGAGATCGAGCTGGGTAAAAATGGAGTGAGTTTCTCAACTTTGAATGCGATCTCTGGCCAAGGCACAACGCCGCAAGTCTACATCGATGGCCAACACATTGGCGGTGCAGATGAGCTAGAGGCTTGGTTAGCTAGCCGCTAAGGTTACTGAAGATCATTTTCCTAGGTCGTGTGCGCTGCTGTAGCGCACACCATTGGGTGTTGTTTGCCTCGGTGCAGCAACACCCTTTTTGTTATTGGTCGAGCCGGTTTTTATTGGAGCTACTGAAGATTTGGCTCAGTTCATCGGCCGCTTTACGCATGACGGGCGCATACGCCATCAAATCGTCCAAGCTCTTACGAATCACGGGTGCGTGGCAAAATAAGCTGGCGATCAATTGGCCGCGATCATTTCTGATCGGTACGGCGCACGCCACCATACCATCGATAAACTCCTCGTTATCAGTGCCGAGCTCGGCCTCGTAGATAGTCACTAAGTTATCCATCAACGCGTCAGGGGCGATCAACGTGTTCCGCGCTTTCTGTTCCAGTGGCAGAAGCTGGAGCAACTTTTCCACTTTCGCTTTAGAAAGGGTACTCAAGTAGAGCTTGCCGCTAGCCGTGCACCAAGCGGGCGAGCGTGTACCCACTGGCAGATGGATTTGAATGGGCCAATTGCAGGTCACTCTGTCGTAGTAGATCATCTCGGTGCCATCAGGAATCGAGATGCCGCAGGTCTCGCCGGTTTGCTGGGCTAAGTTTTCCAGTATTGCGCGGCGTTGGGCCTTGTAGCGGCCAGTGTATAAAACCCCAAGGGCAACCTTATGGAAACGGTCGGCGGGGATGAGGTTGCCACGCATGTTGGTCTGGATAAACCCCTCAGACTCGAGCGTTTGCACTAACCTGTGTGCCGTGGCACGGGGGATATCGAGTTGATAGGCAAGGTCCGCAGAGGAGAGCGGCTGCTCTGATTGCGCGATCGTCTCGATAATCTCAAGTACGCGCACAATGGAAGAGCCTTTTTCGCGGCGTTGGTTACTCATAAACGCGTTAACATCCTCACGATAAAAAGTGCCAGTATATCGCAGATTGTGCAGGTGACACTTAGGCCACCTGCATACTTAGCGCTACTTCATTGTTGGCATCGAGAACTCAGCACCCGAGCGAATGCCGGTTGGCCAACGCTTGGTGATCGTTTTCATGCGTGTAAAGAAACGTACGCCATCAGGGCCGTGCATATTGAGCGGCCCAAAGGCTGAGCGCTTCCAGCCACCAAAGCAGTGGAAGGCCATGGGTACTGGAATGGGTACATTGACACCGACCATACCCACCTTGACGTTTTCCTCAAATTGGCGAGCCACATCACCATCGCGGGTAAAGATGGCTGTACCGTTGCCATATTCGTGATCATTGATCATCTGCAGCGCGGTCTCGAAGTCCGCTACGCGCACCACAACCAGAACAGGGCCAAAGATCTCCTCTTGATAGATCGACATGGCGGTAGTTACATGATCGAACAAGGTTGGGCCAACGAAGAACCCCTCCTCATGTCCTGCCACTTGGCAATCGCGGCCATCCACCAGTAGTTTGGCGCCTTCAGCGACACCCGCATCAATATAGGAGAGGATCTTCTGCTGATGCTGCTGAGTGACAACCGGCCCCATATGCGGCTCAGGCTCTGTACCGAACCCCGGGCCTACGCGCAGTTCTGCTATCTCACCTTGCAGCCGCTCAACGAGGTGGTCAGCGACCTCATCTCCCACGCAAACCGCTACTGATATCGCCATACAGCGCTCGCCCGCCGACCCATAAGCCGCTCCCATCAGTGAGTTCACGACTTGGTCTGGATCTGCGTCTGGCATTACGATCATATGGTTTTTCGCACCGCCAAGGGCTTGGCAACGCTTACCATGTGCAGAGGCTGTTGCGTAGATATACTCGGCAATAGGGGTTGAGCCTACAAAGCTAACCGCTTGCACGCGCTCATCGGTAAGCAACACATCAACCGCTTCTTTATCGCCATTGACTAAGTTGAATACGCCCTCAGGCAGCCCTGCTTCAGCAAGCCATTGCGCCAGCAATAGCGTTGAACTTGGATCCTTCTCTGAAGGCTTCATCACAAAGGTATTGCCGCATGCGATCGCGACAGGGAACATCCAAAGCGGCACCATAGCGGGGAAGTTGAACGGCGAGATACCAGCGCATACGCCGAGTGGCTGCATCATGGAGTGCGAATCAACCTCGCGCCCAACATTTAGGCTGTGCTCACCTTTTAAAAGGTGTGGAATACCGCATGCAAACTCGATGACCTCAAGTCCACGGGTGATCTCACCCTGGGCGTCGGAGAACACTTTACCGTGTTCCAAGCAGATGAGTTTCGCAAGCTCGTCGCGACGTGCTTCAACGATCGCTTTAAACTGAAACATGACGCGGGCGCGGATCACCGGTGGTGTCTTGGACCATGCCGGGAATGCGGTTTGTGCTGCGGCAATCGCAGCGCGTGTTTCATCTGCTGAAGCTAAACACACACTGCCCGACTGCTGTCCCGTTGCGGGGTTAAAGACCGCCGCTGTGCGGCCTGAATCACTTGGGGTGAGCTGGTTGTTGATAAAGTTGCCGATAGGCGTTGTCATATGGATTACTCCTGATTCCATACCTGTTCATAGAGATCGACCATTTCGGCGACCGTCGGTACACGGGGGTTATTGTTAGGTGATCCGGAGGCGAGTGCTTGCTCTGCCATCTTTTCTCGAATCTCAAAAAATTCGGCCTCTGCAACACCGAACTCCGCCAAGCTCGGTACGCTTAGCTCTTTATTGATTGCGCGCAGTTCAGTCAGCAGCTTTTCATTGGCGACATCATCACTATCTTGCGCTTGAGCCACACCCATTGCGCGTGCGCAATCAGCATAGCGTGAGACTGCCGCAGGGATTGAAAACGCCGTAATTGTTGGCAGTAGCATGGCGTTAGACATGCCATGAGGAACATGGAAAAACGCGCCGATGGGGCGGCTCATCCCGTGCACTAGCGCAACGGAGGCGGCTGAAAAGGCGATGCCTGCCAGCGTTGATCCCAGCATCATCGCCTCACGCGCGGGGTGGTTGTGTGGCTCGAAATAGGCGTTGCGAAGGTTTGGCCCGATCAAGCGCATGGCTGCCAAGGCTTGCTGGTCGCTGTAGGGGTTTGCTTTGGCGCTGACATAAGCTTCCATCGCGTGCGTCAGGGCATCGATGCCGGTATCGGCAGTGACGCGCGCCGGAACAGAGAGCGTTAACTCGTAGTCAACGAGCGCAGCGGCGGGCATAAAGCCAAGCCCCACGCATAGCATTTTTTCGTCCACTTTATCGTCAGTGATGATGGTAAAGCGGGTCACCTCTGAGCCTGTGCCTGCGGTGGTCGGAATAGCGATGACCGGTAAGCCCTCTTCGCTCACATCGCGGGGGAACTTGTAGTCGCGCATCTGGCCACCAAACTTGCCAAGGATGCTGATCGCTTTAGCAGAGTCAATCGGGCTGCCGCCACCGAGTGCGATAATACTGTCGAAGGGCGTTGTCGCGTCGTAACCTGCTTTTACCGTTTCGACACCGGCGGTGATTGAGTCTTCGGTTGGCTCGGGCACCGTATCAGAGAAGATCGCGTGAGGAATGCTGGCGTCTTTCAGTAACTGGCTAAGATTTTCGGCATAGCCAAGCGTTACCATCATCGGATCTGTAATGATCAATGGGCAGTTGCATCCCAGCGCTGCTAGCACCTGTGGTGTCTCTTTTGAGGCACCCGCGCCAACTTGCATGATTCGTGGTAGCAAGATTCGATTCGACATAAACACTCCTTTTTTATTTTGAGACATGATGTCTTGTTTTCGTGGATTCTTAACGAAAGCATCTAACGAGTCAATATTTTTATAAAATGAGATTTATGGTCTCACTATTGATTGTATGTAGCGCTCTGATCTCTGCTAAAGTGGATGAATCTATCAAGCAAGCGAAGGATTAGCGTTATGGCACCCAGATTTACACTAGCGATCGAGGAGTTGCAGGCGTTGCTAGGCGATAGGCTCCAGACCGCCGCAGGGGTGCGGCAGCACCACGCACAGGATGAGTCATTTCACGCACCGGCAGAACCGGATGCGGTTGCGTTCGTGCGCAGCACATCAGAGGTATCGGAGGTGGTGCGTATCTGTCGTCGCCATCATATGCCTGTTGTCCCGTTTGGCACCGGGACGGCGATGGAAGGTGGGGTAAACGCAACTCAGGGCGGGCTGAGTGTTGATATGTCGCTGATGAACAAGATCCTCTCTGTGTCGGCGCAGGATATGGACTGCACGGTGCAGGCAGGTGTCACCCGAAAGCAGCTCAATGACCACCTGCGTGACCAAGGTATCTTTTTCCCTATCGACCCCGGTGCTGATGCTTCGTTGGGAGGCATGGCGGCGACGCGAGCTTCTGGCACAAATGCTGTACGTTACGGGACAATGCGCGAGGCCGTGCTGGGGTTAACCGTAGTGATGGCGGATGGACGTATCGTCAAAACCGCCTCGCGCGCCCGTAAGTCCGCAGCAGGGTATGACTTGACGCGGTTGTTTGTCGGATCGGAAGGAACGTTAGGGGTTATCTGCGAAATCACGTTACGTCTGCACCCTGTGCCGGAGGCTATTTCTGCAGCCGTTTGCGCATTTGATTCTTTGGAAGGGGCTGTGAACTCGGTCATCGAGACCATTCAGATGGGCGTGCCCATGGCACGTATCGAGCTGCTAGACAGCGTTGCAATTGATGCAGTCAACCGCTTCAGTAACACCGACTATCCTGCTCTACCGCATCTGTTTTTGGAGTTTCATGGCACTCACGCTTGGGTGGAAGAGCAGGCGGAAACCGTCGCAGCGCTAGCAACTGAGAACGGCGGGCGCAACTTCCAATGGACCGCCAATACCGAGGAGCGTTCTGCACTGTGGCAAGCGCGCCATGACCTTGCTTATGCTGCACGGGCAATGCGTGACAACGCGAAGATCTTTTCCACCGATGTCTGTGTGCCGATTTCACGGTTAGCTGAGTGTATTTTAGCAACAGCTGATGATATCAAAACGATGCCGATCCCAATGCCGATTGTGGGCCATGTAGGGGATGGTAACTTTCATGTGGTGCCTGCGTTAGATACGAGCAACGCCGCTGAAGTTGCAGCGGTCGAAGCATTTCACCACCGTCTTATAGAGCGTGCCCTACAGATGGGTGGAACATGCACCGGAGAGCATGGCATTGGCCAGGGTAAAAAGGACTATTTGGAAGCGGAGCTTCCAGCGGGCGTGGAGGTTATGAAACAGATCAAACAGGCCCTCGATCCGGAAAGTTTAATGAATCCTGGAAAGGTAATAACGCTTTAAAATCAATATATTATTTTTGAATAAATACTAAAGTATAATCTATTTGCTTTGCGTCGGCTCCAAACAGATACACATTTATATCTTTAAGTTATAATTTGTTGTTAGATAGAGACGAAGGAGTGGTGGAAATGGAGTTTGCACCACTCAATTTGTTCCACCGTTTTCTAGCGCAATGAGGTTGACACACTACGTGGCGAAATTTGGACTCTGTGAAAGGATCAGTCGGTACCCGAGATTAGTGGCCGCGTTTTGTGGCATCAGCGTGTTTTTTGTTGGTTCGCTGCATCTAATGAGCTTGTCAGATAGCCAAAATGAGAGAGCACGTTCGGGGAATGATGCGGTTGTCGAAACCCTGCGTGAGATGCTAACTCAACAGATTCAAGTGGATCAGCTAGCACTCGAGCACTTGGCGTTGCAAGTTGCGAATCACGATTCAGCACACGGGTTACCTGCCATTTCCCCCTTGTTACCCTCCATGCTAACCAACATTACTTGGGTTCAACCCTCAGGGGCATCCGTACAGCTTTTTCCTGCGGAAGGAGGCTCGGCGCAAAGCCAATTTGAAGGTGAACAACGGCCACCACTCAAACTGGTTTCGCAACAGGATGGCAGCGCGCCAGCGTTGGTATTGGCGGTGCCACTGTCAGGGCAAAAACCTGCCAGCCAACTGGTTGGGAGGCTCGATTTAGCGCAGCTTTTAGAACGCTTAAGCGGTACCGGCGTAGCGGTTGCTATCCGTGATGAGCAAGGCCGTCCCATCGTTGGCGAGCAGCAGTTATTTAGCGCCGCCGATAGTGCGGTTTTACCTCTAGAGCTTGAAGGACAGCGCTGGGAGTTGGTGGGTAATGTGTCCCACAACCGGCCTATGGAACGTTTGAGCTTACTTATCTGGGGGCTGCTATCAGGGTTGGCGTTGGTGGTGGGCTGGGCGTCCTATCAATGGACCCAGTTGAAGCGTGAGCAGCAAGCGACGTTGGCAACCATGCGTTATCAGACCCATCACGATCTTGTGACCGGCTTACCTAGCCAGAGCTACTTTGCACAGCGCTTAGATCAAGTGTTGAGCGAGTTAGCGCGTGAAGACAAAGAGTGCGCGCTGATTGTGCTAGAGCTAGATAATTTCGTTGAATTGAGCGAAACGCTCGGCAATGAAGTCGGCAAAGAGGTGCTCCGACAAGTTGGTCAGCGGCTCAGTGAGTGCCTGCGCAAGTCTGATATTGTCTCGCGTCTAGAGGGGCATCAGTTTGTGATTTTGCTGCGCGATATCTCTGATGCGATTCAAGCTGATTTGATGATCGAAAAGATCCAAGGCTCTTTGCGTGACCGGTTTGAAGTGCAAGGGCAAACCTGTGCTGTCTCTGCATCGGTCGGTATTGCATTGTTCCCGATTGATGGTGAAAGCGGCTCATTGTTGCTGCAGCGTGCTGATCTAGCGCTACGTGAGGCGGCTAAGCAGGGCGCTGCTTCACAGATGTTCTTCAACGAAGAGCTGCGCGAAGAGTCTGAGCATTATCAAGCTATGAACGGCGACATCCTAAGGGGGATAGAAGCGCGTGAGTTTGAGCTGGTGTATCAGCCGGTTATCGATTTAAACCAAGGGGTGGCGCATGTTCTGGAAGCGGAGCTGCGCTGGCACCACCCTGAGCGCGGTTTGTTGCCTAGTCAAACCTTTATTCCTGCTGCGAACCGTACTGGAGCGATTCGCTTGCTAGGTGAGTGGGCGTTGCGACAGGCATGTAAAGACTTGCGTGCGTTACAGGAGGATGGGTTGCCGCTTGCTATTTCATTGCCCAAATATCCCAGTGAGTTCTATGTACGCTCGGTGGCTGAGCAGTATCGTGGTATTTTTCGGGAGAACGGGGTAGCAGCATCGCAGTTTATCTTTTCTATTGATGAATCTAATTTGGTGAGCGCAAGCCCGCCACGCAAGCAAGCGGTTGACGCACTTGCGGCGTTAGGTGTTCGTTTTGCGATCAGTAATTTTGGGGCAAGCTTTGCGGCCTTGAACTACTTAGATGACTATCCTGTTACGTATCTAAATCTGGCCGCACAGTTCGCGATCCAAGAGAATGAATCGAGCGCTTCTGCCACCTTAATTGAGGTGGTCGCTAAGTTGGCTGCACATTATAAGATCGATGTGGTGGCCGGTGGGGCTGATTCAGAGGAGCGCTTAGAGCTGTTGAAAGCGTGTGGCTATCGCTTCGTGAAAGGTCGGTATTTTATCGAGGCAGCGCCATTGTCTAAGGTCGCTGCCTATTGTGATTCGCTAGGCGAGAGCTAGCGCTTACGCTTTAGAGGAGCGAAGCCGTGATCTACCGGGCCCTTTGGTGCTGCAGGCTTTTTATCTTTACTGCGTTTCACTTTGCTCGCCGGCTTCTTCGCGCTTTTCTTGCGCTTAGGTCCGGCGGCTTTACCTGAACTTTTCAGTTTTTTTGGACCTTGATAACTGCCCTCCATGCCTTTGATGACACGCTTTTCGAAGCGGGTTTTTAGGTAGCGCTCGATGCTGGACATCAAGTTCCATTCACTCGGTTCAATAAGGCTAATCGCAAGGCCGGTGTTTCCTGCGCGTCCAGTGCGGCCCACACGGTGGGTGTGGTCATCACCGCTACGTGCCATATCGTAATTGATGACAAGGTCGATGCCTTTCACATCGATACCGCGTGCAGCGACATCCGTAGCAACGAGTACATTGATCTTGCCTTGACGCATCAGCCCCATCACGTGCTTGCGCTGCTCTTGGGTGAGATCTCCGTGAATCAAGCCCGCTCTCACGTCATGGTGGCGTAGGTAGCCGTTTAGGCGGTCTGCGGCCGTTTTTGTATTCACAAAGACGATGGCTTTATCAAACTGCTCGTTAGTGGCAAGCCACACTAGCTGTTTATCTTTAAGCGCATTGTCATTGGCTGTAATGATCTGCTGCTTGATGCTTGCTTTCGCTTCTCGGTGGCTGTGCAGTTGCAGAGACGTGGGCTCGTTAAGCGCGTGAGCGATGACATTTTGCATACCGTCGTGGGAGAGGGTTGCTGAAAATAGCATCGTTTGGCGGCTGGAAGGGGCGGATTGCACAATGCGCATCACATCCTCTTGAAACCCCATATCTAGCATACGGTCAGCTTCATCCAGCACTAGGCACTCAACATCATCAAAATCTAGTGTTTGCTTATCTAGATGCTCGATCAAACGGCCCGGTGTGCCAACGATAATCTCGGGGTTTTTGCGCAGTCTTGCCGCTTGTGGTTTGAAGGTTTCGCCACCACAGACCATATCAGCGCTTAAGAAGGTGAAGCGGGCTAGCGCTTCGATATCTTTCAGGATCTGCTGAGCTAACTCGCGCGTGGGCGCTAAGATGAGCGCGCGCGTGCCGCTGTTGGGTGCTTTGTTCTCTAGGAGGTGCTGTAGAATAGGCAACAGAAATGCAGCCGTTTTACCGCTACCGGTAGCTGCCGTGACCAATAAGTCCTTGCCGTCCATTGCTGGTGGGATTGTGGCTTGCTGAACCTCAGTTGGCTCGGTGAAGTCAAGGGCGTCTAACCCACGTAGCAGGCGATTATCAAGGTGCAGTTCGGCGAACACTGTAGCGAAGTCTCCAAAAGGAAGGGTTAAGCTGCCAGTTTACCAGAGCTGCGCTGAGAGCAGAATGTAAAAGCGGCGCAGAATTGCGCCGCGGTATGGATTAGTAGTGGATCGCGCGAGGTAGTGCTTTCGCTTGTGCTACCCAATCTTCCACTTGCGCGCCTGTTGGCATCTTTTCTACCACGGCTTTATCGGCGTTGATCTCTTCCATTTTCGCGAATAGATTCGCACCGTTTCGCTGAGCAAGCTCAGGGACTGTGTCGACACCTGCAATTTCTAATAGGTCGGCATATTGCGTGCTTACGCCCTTGATGCGCGCAAGGTCGGCACGGTTGAGCCAGCCGAGGATCTCTTTTTCATCTAAGCCTGTTGCGTTAGCAGCTTCCTTGCGGCCTTTTTTCTCGCCACAAACTTCTAGAAAGCTCTCTTGCGTTGTTGCGCCTGCTGATTTCAGTTTCTCAGCAATTGCCTCGTCGATACCCTTAATGTCAGTCAGTTTAGCCATTCCTAATATCCTTCAGTTGGTAGAGCGTTGTCTGATTGATTGTATGCCGCATTGCTTAATAGAGCCGGTACAGCAAAGCGCTGTAACCGCTTTTTTATCATAAGTGGATTTTCGCACAGCCACTAGACCTAGCATGACTATCATCTATATATGTCTGCATGATGAAGTGGCCTTTGCTAGGCTAAACAGTACATTGGGGTTCATTCAGGAGAGAGCGTAGTGAAGTATCGGGTGATCTATTGGGTGTTATTGATCTCTCTGTTGGCCGGCTGCAGTAGCAAAGGTTCACGGCCACCTGTGGCTGTAAGCGCATGGCCGGCGGCACCTTTCAGTGGGTTTTATACACAGTGGCGAGGCACGCCTTATCTATTGGGCGGTAGCTCTAAGCAGGGAGTTGATTGTTCTGCGTTTGTGCAGCACGCCTATCGAGATGTTTTATCTCGGTCTATTCCTCGCACGACGTTGATGCTGAGCCAGACAGGGGAGTCGGTTGCATTCGGTGCATGGCAGGTGGGAGACCTTATCTTTTTTAAGACGGGGCGAAAACAGCGCCATGTCGGTGTTTATGTTGGTGATGGGAACTTCATGCATGCATCAACCAGTGTAGGTGTGACGGTAACACCGTTAACCAATCCGTATTGGAAAACACGCTATTGGATGGCGAAACGATATTAATTCACAAATGCTATTGATAATGATTCTCGTTTTTGTATAATGAAGTGGCTCGCAAGTTATACCGCGTTTATAAGTTGGCGTGGTGTGCTTCATCCAATGCTGGTGTAGCTCCCTCAATTACATCAGCATCACGGTTCTTGTCATATTCAGGGCTGCTTTTGCAGCCCTCTTTTTTCTGTTTAGTTTTTCTTCTCTGTGGTCTTCAAGGCTTTTTTCTTAGCGTTTGCACTCTTATCAGCGGCCTTCTTCGTTGCTTTAGCTGAGCTAGTCTTGGCTTTATCGGTAACGCTCTTGGTCTTGTTTGCTGCTTTGTCACTTGCTTTTTGCTTTGTGGACTTAGCGGAATTTTTTATAGATGACGAAGGCTTAGTGCGGCAATGCGCTGATACTTTACGTCCATCGGAACGCTTGTAGCTGCTGATCCAGTAGCAGCTCTTGCTTTTGTCACATGCAGATTCTGATAAACCTTTACAGGCTGAAGCCGCTAAAACGTTTGGTGCTGCTGCAATGCTGATTGTAAGCATCATAGTTGTTGCTGCCGTGCGAAGAACTTTAGTCATCAAATGACTCCCTTTATTTGCGTCTATAATTGGCGGGCAGGCCCAAAAAAGGCTTGTCGATATTGATATTAAACCTGCGGCTAAATTAATCAGGATTGAATTAACAGGTTCTCTCTTGGTGAGTAATGCAGGGTAAAGCGATCTTTTCTCGGTGCTTTTACGTGTTTTAGGTTAGTAATACGTTATGTTCAAATCGTTCTCCATAGGGGTGCAAGGCAAGATCGCGGTGCTGCTATTGCTAGTCGTAGCGAGTCTTTGCTGGTTAACCCATTCCATACTGCGGCCACAATTACTAGTGGCGGTAGAGGAGCAATTGAGCAAAGGATTTGCGGTGAAATTAGGTGAGCTTGAGAAGCTCGTTTTAACAGACGATGGTGCATTATCAGAGCGGTGGTTCGCTCAAGCACAGCAGTTAGTTGCGCCTGATAATATTTTTCTTGTCGGGCGTAAAGCGGATCGCCAGTTACATGTATTAAACGGTGATAGTGAACGTCTACTCAGCGCCAATGAGTTGCTTGTGGCCTATTTAGATAGCGCCGTTGATACCTATTCTTGGATAGAGCATGGCCAGCAGGGGGCGCTTTTTGGCGCTATCGCGTTGCCGCCAGATCCAGAAAGTGGTCGTCGCTATTTGATATTGCAGCGTAATATCGCTGATTGGGAAGCGATTTTCTATGGGGTAGTACAGCGCTACTTCCTTGGTTTGTTTGTCGTACTACTACTCTTTTTTGGCGCGTTGGCCGTATTATTCTGGCGCAAAGTCCGGGTGCGCTTGCAACATATGGTGCAAGTGTCTGAGGCGGTGGCGCAAGGCGATCTAACTGCGCGTACGTCGATGCCGACAGATGACGAAATTGGTCAGGTTGCGGCAGCTATGAATACGATGATGCAGCGTATTCAAGCCTCGCAAGAGGCGTTACTCAATAACAACCGTCAGCTTGACGATATTCTTCATCATATCCCGTCTTGGGTTTTTATTAAGGACCTGCAGGGGCGGTATATCCTTACTAACCGGCGCTTTGATGAAGCGTTTAGTGAACGGGGGCCTCTTATTGGGCGCACTGTTTACGATGTGGTTGAGCCTAACGATGCTGATCGTTTTGTTGAATATGACCAAGAAGTGATGGCCTCGAAGCAGGCTATCAGCCGCCGAGTTTCGATCGTGCGTGAGGGTGAGGAGCACCAACTGCTGCTGGTCAAATTCCCCTTGCTGGATGTGAATGATGCGGTTTACGGCATCTGCTCGGTGGTAACCGACCTCTCCAATGTCGAGCAAACTGAGAACCTACTGAATATCTCGCGTAGCATCTTCGAAAATACCCGAGAAGCGATTCTGATTACCGATGTAGACCGGAAAATCCTGGATGTGAACCAGTCCTTTGAGCGCATTACTGGCTATACAAAGAGTGATGTTGTTGGCTTAGATCCAAACTTTCGCGCGTCAGGGAAAACGCAAGATGGCGTTTATCGTGGCATGTGGCAAGCGTTAGAGGCATATGGACATTGGAAGGGCGAGGTGATTAATCGCCGTAAAAATGGCCAAGAGTATCACGAGCGCCTCTCAATCAACTCGATTATGGGGCGCGATGAGGTTGTAACCGGCTATATCGGCATCTTCCAAGATATCACTGAAGAGAAACAGGCCAGTGAAAATCTGACCAAGCTCGCTTATCGAGACCCTTTAACGGACCTACACAACCGAGAGTCCTTTAAGATTCGCTTGGCGGATACTGTTAGTTACGCAAAACGTTATCGCTCCTCTTTTGGTGTGCTGTTTATCGATCTTGATCACTTTAAAGAGGTGAATGATACCCAAGGCCATGACTTTGGCGACCAGCTGCTTGTGATGGTGGCTGAGCGGCTGAGAGAAAACACGCGAACAGTGGATGTTGTGAGCCGCTTAGGAGGCGATGAATTCACCGTGTTAGTGCCGGGGGAGGTAACCGAGTCTGGATTAGCGGTGTTAGCCAATCAAATTATTACCGTGCTGAGTGCTCCGTTTGTGATCGAAAAGCAGAAAGTGATGATTGGCAGCAGCATTGGGATAGCGATCTTCCCCCGGGATGGTGATGATATAGAACTACTTTTGAAGCACGCTGATGCCGCGATGTATAACGCTAAAGCGCAGGGACGAGGCTGCTTCTCATTTTTTGATTTCAACATCAATGCGCGTAACCAGCGTATGATCAAAGTGAAACATGCGTTGCGCTCTGCCATCGAGGATAAAGAGTTCAGCTTGGTGTATCAGCCTAAGGTCAACCCCGCTCAGATGACATTGACCGGTTATGAGGCGCTTATTCGTTGGGACAGCGCACAGCTAGGCCCTATATCTCCTGCCGAGTTTATTCCAATAGCTGAGGAATCGGGTGAGATCGAACGGATTACCGACTGGGTGCTGCAGCGGGTTGCGACGGATATGCAAGTTTCCAACGTGCTTGACCGATCTAACGTGTCGATCAACATTTCAGCCAAGCAGTTTCGCAGCGATGCATGGATCAATACACTGCGCGAGCTTGACGCAAACAACCTGATCAACGCGCATGCGATTACCATTGAGGTCACTGAAACGGCGCTGGTGGATTCGTTTGATAAAACGCTCGAACAGCTGCAGGCATTACGAGACCTTGGTGCGACGATTGCCATCGATGATTTCGGAACGGGTTACTCGTCTTTGTCTTATCTTAAGAAGATGCCCATTCAATATTTAAAAATAGACCGCAGCTTCGTAAAAGATATAGGTGTGGACCCTGATGATCAGACCATTGTGCAAACGGTTATTGTTATGTCCCATGCGTTGGGTATTAAGGTGATCGCAGAGGGGGCTGAGTCGCAGGAGCAGGTTGATTTCTTGAGCGCTCAGCAGTGTGATGAGATACAAGGTTACTATTTTGCTAAGCCCATGCCGTTGCAAGACTTAGCGAAATTTTCGCTTCAAGAACCAGCCGAAGCGTAAAAAAAAGCCCGCATGAAGCGGGCTTTTTTATGACTAACGACCAAGGCGGCGAATCGCCTGTGGTGTAAAGTCTTTGTGTGAGAAGCGTTTCGTAAAGTCGAAGCCGATGCCCTCTTCATTAGTGAGGCCGCCGGCAAGATAGCGCCCCGACTGAAGATCATACAGCAGCTCTGCGGTTAACCAAGGTACATCCACATCACGGAACTGGAATTGGTGCGCTTCGCCAACTCGCCACAGTTCGCCGCGCCCATCGTAGTGATCAACCACGGCGGCTTGCCAAGTATCTTCATCGATGTAGAAGGTGCGCTTGGCATAAACATGGCGTGCTCCCTCTTTCAAGGTAGCTTCTACTTTCCAAACACGGTGTAGCTCGTAGCGCGTTAAGTCCGAGTTTACGTGGCCTGCTTGCAGGATATCCTCGTAATTTAGCTCACGATCAGCGAGTTTAAAGCTGTTATAAGGGATGTACATCTCTTGTTTGCCAACAAGATTCCACTCGTAACGATCGGGAGCGCCGTTAAACATGTCTAGGTTGTCTGTTGTGCGTTGGCCATCAGTGGCCGTACCCGGTGCATCATATGCAATCTGAGGAGCGCGGCGCACTCGACGCTGCCCTGCGTTGTACGTCCAGGCCTGACGCGGTTGTGTAACTTGGTTCATGGTTTCGTGAACCAGCAGCACGTTACCGGTTAGGCGAGCAGGTGCTTCAACTTTTTGTACAAAGTAGAACAAAATGTTGTCGTCTGTCTTTGGATCATAGGGCTCTTTTAGGTAGGTTGGCCAAGACATCTTTTCGTTGATCTTAACCGGTGTAAAGCTGCCATTCGCTTGTACAGGGACTTGCACGAATGTACGTTCGAGCGCACCCCCACGGTAGCGTGTCATATGGTTCCAAATCACTTCCAAGCCGTTGGCTGGAATCGGGAAAGGCACGGCCTCAGAAAGGCCTGCAATACCATTGCCGTTATCAGTGAGCTCGGCGCTGGTTGCGTTTTGCGCAACGGCAGAATAAACCTTCTGTGGCAACTTTGCTGTGCGATGCGTTTTATAGACGGGAATCTTAAACGTATCTGGGTATTTAGCGAGCATCGCTAGCTGGCCCGGCGACAGCTTGTCTTTATACTGATCGGCATTGGCTGCGGTGATGGTAAACAGCGGCTGCTCATCAGCAAAGGGGTTGCTATAACGGTTATCAGTGGATGCGATACCACCCGTCCAAGCGGGGATTGAACCATCGCTATTGCCTGCTTTTTCAGCACCCATGGGTGTTAGATCTTTACCCAATCGAGCAGCTTCTTCTGCTGAGACCGCCGCCAGCGCTGCGATACTCCAACTCATCGACAGTGCTGATGCTACTAGCAGGGTCGTTGATTTAAATGTCATAAGTTTCATCCTCTTCTCTGCTGCTAGGTTAGAACGACACGGAAGCGCTTAAGGAGATAAAGTCGCGGTCTTCTAGCTCGTTATAGTCACCACCAAAGAAATTGGTATAGGACAGCTGAGCAGAGTAGCGTTCTAGATAATCGGCGCGCAGGCTAATGTTGAGCGATTTCTGGTCTTCGTTGAATGCTGCGCCTGGCTGTGGGCCGTAGCCGCTGAGGCCATGTTTGAAGCTCACCTGTGGCGTCAGCGTGACGCCAGAAAATGCATTCGGATAGGTAAGAGCCGCGCGAGCAACATAACCGAAGGAGTCTTGGGTTACGAAGCCATCATCATCACCCGGTGCGTATCCAAATACGCCGCTGCGGCCATATTTGAGGGCGGCTGCGCTCTCATCAAAGTTATGGATGTGGGTCCAGCCAAGCTCGCCAATAAGAGCTAAGCGGCTTGCGCCCATAATATTGTTAACGGTTTTAATCACCGTGGTTTGAATCTGAGTGATGTCAAACTGTGTGTAACCGCTGATGTCATCACCCAGTCCGGCTGTACCGACAGGTACCACAGTACCGTTAGCAGGGTTACCCGGCTGAGTGCCTAGCGTGAGCATTGAAGCGACCAGCATAGGGCCATTCAGCTGCAAAGGCACATCTTGTTTGTGGCTGATCTCACCCGACCACGCCAAGTCTCCGATGTTGGTATTCCAGCTCACACCAAACATCTTCACATCTTCTGGGTATTCGGTGAAGTAGCGGCTATTGAAAGGTACAGTGCCCTGAACAATTTGCCCCACGGTGGTCGTGACTGTTTGCGCAATAGCTGCTTGAACGGCAGGGTCGGTTACGTCTGCTCCCATGCCAATAAACTGCTGCGTGACTTGTGCGGTTACACCCGGCGCCAGCGCTGCGCCCAGTGCTGCCGGATCTGTTGGTGTCTTGATACCGCTCACGATAGGTAGGCGGCTGTGGTAGTTCGCGAAATAGAAGCCAAATTCGGTATCGTTCAGTGACTCCGCGAAATAGCGCGCTGCAAAACCAAATTGGCCGTTATCGTCCGCTTCGCGGACACCGTCCGCATCTCTTAGAACAACAGGCGTGGTACCGGTCAGGTTCCAAGGCGAGGTGTTCGCGACAGCATTGAAGTAGGGCGAGTCAGGAACGAAGTTAAAGTCGCCAGCGTTGACTCGGATGCCGTTACAACCCTGTGCGGCAAAGTCGTTGGCAGAGAAATAAGTCCCGCAGCCATCTTCAACCGTAGGCTCCCATGTAAGCTGGTAGAAGGCTTCTAAGCTGAGATTATCGGTAGCACCGAGTGATGCGAAAACCATGTTAACGGGCAGCAAGGCTTCTTTGATTTCTGCACCAGGGCGACGTAGCGCACTGACATCGAACGGGTTGATGGCGTTCAAGCCACCTTGGATGAAAGTACTTTCACCCCAGTTGAGTACTTGGCTACCTAAGCGCACGTCGAGTGGCTTATTACCAATGTCAAAGTTACCCCAAACATATGCGTCGAGAATTTCGCCGCCGGTGAACTTGGCATAGTCATTAAAGCCTGAATCATCGAGCGGGGTATTAGCTGCATAGCCGTTGTTGGTGTGGCCATGTGCTCGATTGCCATCGTTTAGCTCAAAATCAACCCAGTACTTTCCTCGGATGAAAGCGCCATAGTTTTCGTAGGTGAGTGATAGTTCGTGCAAACTTTTCAGGGTACGTGAGAACGTATCGCCCCGTTTGAAGTTCTGGTTACCATCATCAAAACTACCAGAGCCTCGCCCCGTGCCTCCATTTGGCGCGGAGATCAGGTCTGAATCAGGGCTCTCAACGCGCCAGCTGGCACCAAGGGACACCTGAGAGTCAAATCGACCTTCGATCTCGCCGAGTTGGAACTCCGCCGCATAGGCTTGTTGCGCCATGGTCAGCGCCAAAATAGTAGGGAGGAGTTTGCGAGAAAATGCGTGAGAGGGAGGCAGAGACTTGGGTGGCACTCCGTTCATTTTTATTGCCATTTTCGTTCACCTTGCATTGTTATTTTTGTAGCAACGGCCGCTACAGCTGTCACGTTATGCTGCTTGTGGTGTTACTTTGTAACCGTCCGTAGAATCACAAGTCGATGCTTTCAAGTCACTTATTCATCACAAGGGCTTGAAATCGTGAATCCATTTCGCCAGTGTAGCTTGATTAAGCATCTTCTACACTGTGCTTAAGTACAACAATAGCAATAATCGCCAGAATAACTAACAAAACAGTGCGATGAGTCATACGGAAATGTGGGTGGCAGTACCAATAAAAATAATAGGCTGCGAGAGTCACTACGCGTGAGGTTATAAAGTTATGGAACGCAAGATCACAGTCCCAAGTGGTTACGTTAAGCACTTGCTGGATTTGGCTGAAGCGCAAGGCTTCGAAGTAGCGAGCCTGCTGGATTATGTCGGCTTACAGCAGGAGGATGTGGATCAGCAAACAGAGTTTCCAGCTGATAAGTTTGGTCAGCTGTATCAGCGCATTATCTGGATTACGCAAGATGAGTCGTTTGGGCTTATGGGGGGCGGACGCGTTCCCAACGGAACCTTTAGGATGATGTGCCATGCGATTCTGCATTGCAGCAGCTTAGAGAAGGCGCTCCACCGGTGTACCGACTTTTACGAGATATGCCGCGGCCCAGTTATCAAGCCTGTATTGATTAGGCGCGGGCGCTACGCAAAGATCTCTTTTGCGCCGGTTCAAGGGGTCACCGCCGAGGAGTTTGCGCACCTGCTTGAAGTTGAAGCACCTGAAAAGATTCGTGCTTCTATGTCGGTATGGCAGCACTTCACGAGCTGGTTGATTGGCACGCGGCTGGAGTTGAAGGCAGCCTACTTCACCTTTTCAAAGCCTGATGATGCTGACTATTACCGTACTCTGTTCCGCTCTGAGGTGCGCTTTGATCAGCATGATAACGCGATTGTTTTCCCTGCACGCTTTCTGGATTACCCCTTGATTCAAACAGAAGCCTCCCTGCGCGGATTTCTAAAAACAGCACCCTTTCAGTTGCACGTTATGGTGGATGACGATAAGTCTTTGAAGTCGCAAGTGGTTGCGATGTTAGGCAAAGACTTCAGCCGCGAGCTACCGAGTGCTGATGAGGTCGCGTCGATGCTGCATGTTTCGGTTTCAACATTGCGGCGCCGGCTGTTAGAGGAGGGGACTTCATATCAAAAGATTAAAGATGATTGTCGTAAAGAAGCAGCCATTAATTACATGAACTCTCCGCACCTCTCCATCAATGATGTTGCCGGGTTAATGGGGTTTGAAGAGCCTTCTGCTTTCTTTCGGTCTTTCAAAAAATGGACCGGTATGACACCTGGGCAATACCGTAAAAGTGAAGACTATCAAAATCAGTACTCGCATGAGGTTTGACTTTTTTTGTCAGTGAAAGTGTTGGCTTTCGATATTGCGGTTTCTTGCTCCTTGGTCAATCATCCAACGGACTGAAAAGCT
Organism: Neptunomonas marina; assembly: GCF_004005935.1. Taxonomy (GTDB): domain Bacteria; phylum Pseudomonadota; class Gammaproteobacteria; order Pseudomonadales; family Balneatricaceae; genus Neptunomonas; species Neptunomonas marina. The sequence continues at coordinate 138,787 of NZ_SACQ01000006.1, forward strand.
CCCACCCCAGAAGTTGTGAAAGCTGATTGGGGAGCTTTGCCTATATTTCAGCGAGCGTTATAGATAATAAAATTGAGCCGGAGAAGGGTTATGACTGAACGTGAATCGATGGAGTTTGATGTTGTCATCGTCGGTGCAGGGCCTGCGGGCCTCTCGGCAGCTTGCCGACTCATGCAACAAGCTAATGCAGCTGAACAAGAGCTGACCGTTTGTGTCGTAGAAAAAGGCTCAGAAGTGGGCGCACATATCTTATCGGGTGCGGTGATTGAATCACGCGCCCTAGATGAACTCTTCCCCGATTGGAAAGAGCGCGGTGCCCCTCTAAATACCCCGGTCACCGAAGATGAACTCTACCTGCTAAAAGACGGGGAAAGCGCAAAGAAACTGCCCAATGCACTGATTCCCAAAACCATGCACAACGAAGGTAACTATATTGTTAGCTTAGGGAATGTGACACGCTGGTTGGGTGAGCAGGCTGAAGCCCTCGGTGTTGAGATCTTCCCAGGCTTTGCCGCATCGGAAGTGCTATACCACGACGATGGCAGCGTTAAGGGGATCGCGACCGGTGATATGGGCATTGGTGCGGATGGCAGCGAGAAAGACAGCTACATGCCCGGCATGGAGCTGCATGCCAAGTACACTCTGTTTGCTGAAGGCTGCCGTGGCCACTTGGGTAAACAGCTCTACAGCCAATTTGAGTTGGATAAAGACGCCGATGCACAACACTATGGCATCGGTATTAAAGAGCTATGGGATATCGATCCCGCTAAGCACAAGCCGGGCTTAGTGGTACATGGCTCTGGCTGGCCGCTATCAGGGGGCACCAGCGGTGGTTTCTTCCTCTATCATACCGATGATAACCAAGTGGTGGTGGGGCTGATCGTGGATCTGAACTACGCCAACCCGTACATCAGCCCGTTTGATGAGTTCCAGCGCCTTAAGCATCACCCAGTTCTAAAGCAACACCTTGAGGGCGGCAAGCGCGTCTCTTACGGTGCGCGTGCAATCGCGAAAGGCGGTTTCAATGCGTTACCTGAGATGGTCTTCCCCGGCGGTCTGCTGATCGGTTGTAACGCCGGTACGCTGAACTTTGCCAAGATCAAAGGGACGCACACCGCGATGAAGTCTGGCATGTTAGCCGCCGAGAGCGTCTTTGCCGCGCTGCAAGCCGGTTGCACCGGTGGTAAGAAGCTCGACAGCTTCAACACGGCATTCAAAGACTCGTGGTTGTATGAAGAGCTATACCGCACACGTAACTTTGGACCGGCGATGCATAAGTTTGGGCCGTTCTTGGGTGGTGCGTTCAACTTTATCGACCAAAATATCTTTGGCGGCAAGTTACCGATCACCTTGCGTGATAACCACGAAGACTACGCGCAGATGCGCCCGGCATCGGAATTTACACCCATCGCGTACCCCAAACCGGATGGCGTCTTGAGCTTTGATAAGCTCAGCTCGGTTTTCCTCTCCAACACGAACCATGAAGAGGACCAACCGTGCCACTTGACACTAAAAGACCCGAGCGTTCCGTTGGCGAAAAATCTGCCAACTTACGCGGAACCAGCACAACGTTACTGCCCAGCGGGTGTGTATGAAGTGGTAGAGGATGACGCCAGCCAACCGAGCTTCCAGATCAATGCTCAGAACTGCGTCCACTGCAAAACCTGTGACATCAAAGACCCAGCACAGAATATTGTTTGGGTGACCCCTGAAGGCACAGGCGGACCTAACTATCCGAATATGTGAATAGAAGGGAAGTCGCTCTTCAGCCCAATATAGATAGTACTCATACTCCCTTGGATAGATTAATATGTGCTCATTAAAGGGAATCTAATACAGGGAAAGGTATGAGTACTGCTTTTACGATGCGGCGCATGTTGTGTGCGCTAATGTTTGTTATTGCTCCTTTTGCGAGTGCTGTTAACGTCTCCTCCAATGATCGCGGTGAAGTCTTGCTCTTTCCGCTCTATACCGCCCAAAACGGGTGGGATACCTACCTAAACCTGTTTACACAGGGCGGCTTAGTCCACATCAAATTCCGCAGTGCGCAAACGGGTGAAGTGTTGGACTCTTTCCATATTTACGGGGGAGCCGCGTCCACGTTTCGTGCCAGCTTATCGACCATCGCACCAGGTAAAACCGTCATGCGTGTTGCAGAAGGGCAATGTGTGATTGGCGGACAAGTGGGATCTGAAGTACTACACCAAGGCGGCGTTGGTACCGATCTACCGCTCTCGGCAGATATCGGCTTTATCGAAGTCTTTGCAACGGGCTTAATCATGAATGGCATGCAGCCTGAGTATGGACGAACCGGTTTTAGCTGCGCAGAGTATGCGGCTAACTGGGCTACAAATGGGCGCTGGCAGACCCACCCCGATGCGGACATGGATGCAGCAGGTTACACCGCACAGATCCATGGCACTGTTAACTTTGTGAATGTAACGCAGGGGTTGTCATCTGCGAATCATGCCACTGCGTTAACCAATACCGGAGCGCGTTTCACGCATCAGCACCCCACCCGTAATACGTTAGATCTTACCCAGACCCAAGGGGGGATAGAGGCAGTCGCGCAGGCTCTGCATGTGACAGGAATATCGAATGTCATGGATCACTCCTCCGACGTAAATGCATATACTGAGTGGGTCGTTACCTACCCGTTAGTGGGGTATGGCTATGAGAAACCGTATACCGTTCAACAAGACGGGGAAGGCTTAAACTGCGGTGGCTGGACAGTGATATCCGATACTAACGAATTAGGTAGCGTACGAAGCGGCGGTATTATTTCTTCTGATGGCAGTAGCACAGATTTCTATCCAATAAGGACGCTCGACTCCATAGTACCTGCACCTTCTCTTGCGCCCTTCTTCTGCGAAGCCGCTAATATTCAATATCTCCAACATCTTCAACCTCGCCACCCTAATAGTTCAAGTCTTTCTACAGCGAGTAACAGGCTGGGTTTTGTGAGTGCTGTAGCCTGGCAATCATGGTTTACGCAGGTCAGTTTTGAATTTGAGCGGCCTGAAGATGGGGAGTTGCCTGTATATCCAGATCGTAGGCATGTACCCCAGGCACCCACAAACGTAACCTATCACCCCATGAAACATCCGGTTATTGGATTCAGATTGACTAGTTATGAAAACGGCACATTAAACGGTGGTGGTACACTGGCTAACTACTCATTTTTAACACCACATACTTTCGGCTGCGACAGCAAGGATGGTCAGCGATGCAAAGATTAACCGCTCAAGTTTTTGTATTAGGTGCTGCCATAAGTCTCTCTGTAGCAGCAAATAGCGATAATGTGCCAGAGCGAGTAACGCACTCGCGCTTTGGAGAAGCGCTTATTGTGCCGTTCTTCTCAGCCCAAAGCGGGTGGGAGACTTACATCAATGTAGAGCCTACTAGCGAGCGCTTGCACATGAAAATAAGAGATGCACACACAGGTGCAGTACGCGCTGCTTATAACATTTATTACATAGACGAAGTACAAAAAAGACTACTTGCTTTTGCATTATACAAAGACTCCGAGGGTAGAAGCAGAGCTGCTTTCGCAAATTCCTTAAGTGCATCAATATGCTTGGTTGGCGGAGATGTGGGTAAGCCAACCTCCTTTATAAGAGATGATTATTCCCAGGTTCTCAGATTTGACTTACCGGTAGACCAAGGCTCTGTCGAGTTATATGCCATACCGGCCTCGTTAGCCGAGCGTTGGGAAGCATCCTTAACCTGTGAGGAAATTGCAGAACAATGGCAAACACGCGGTGCCATCGTCGAGGAAGGGAGCTTTAGTGACGACGGCCAAGCGATACTGGGGGCCGAGGTTACTTTAATCAATGTCGCCCGAGGGCTCATGTCCGGCTACCAAGCTACTGCACTGAGAGGCTTGAACCTCCCAGCCGAGCACTTCCATCCAACACTGAATAATTACGACCTCTCACGTGCTGAAGGGGGGATAGCGGCGGTCGCTGATGCCTTGTCAGTGGCGAGTCTCACCAATGAAGTGGTACAGCTTAAAGATATTAATGCAGCAACCGAATGGGTCGTTAGCTATCCCCTAGCCGGCTACATGAACCATAAACCCTATACCACCGACTTAGGCCATACGACGCAGTGGTGCGATAGTTTTGGGGTTTATCCCACAGCCTCAGCAGAACCGGCGGCAAGTGTGCAGGTTAATCAGCAGCAAGGTGTTACCGCGCTACAGCCACAAGACACGGAGTACAGCCCAGCTCGCCCCGCCGGTCTATGCCATGCGGTGAATGTGGTGGGCTTTGGTGCGGAGCCGGTCTTAGCCGACGCAGGTGCAGAGAACTGGGTCCAAGCCCCTCGCACCTTGGTTGATCTGCTTAACGGTCGTGCTTCGGTGCTGACATGGGCATTGCCGGCTGAGCGAACGCAGCCCCGGGTGCCTATGCTGGGATTCCGTCTCACAACCTTTGAGAACGGCACCTTAGATGGGGGTAAAGTCTTAGCGAACTACTCGCTGCTCACCCCGCATAAGCGTGACTAAACGTGTGATGTCTTACTGTGGAGCCATGCCCTAATAACCACCACACCACAATGATACAAAATATATACAAGGACAGTACTGAGATGAAAACCTACTTACAGCGTTTGTTGTGCTGTGGGCTGTTGATACTCACAGCCCCCTTTGTTCATGCCGTTAACGTCTCCTCCAATGATCGCGGTGAAGTCTTGCTCTTTCCGCTCTATACCGCCCAAAACGGGTGGGATACCTACCTAAACCTGTTTACACAGGGCGGTTTAGTCCACATCAAATTCCGCAGTGCGCAAACGGGTGAAGTGTTGGACTCTTTCCATATTTACGGGGGAGCCGCGTCCACGTTTCGTGCCAGCTTATCGACCATCGCACCAGGTAAAACCGTCATGCGTGTTGCAGAAGGGCAATGTGTGATTGGCGGACAAGTGGGATCTGAAGTACTACATCAAGGCGGTGTTGGTACCGACCTACCGCTCTCGGCAGATATCGGTTTTATCGAAGTCTTTGCAACGGGCTTAGCCATGAATGGCATGCAGCCTGAGTATGGACGAACCGGTTTTAGCTGCGCAGAGTATGCGGCTAACTGGGCTACAAATGGGCGCTGGCAGACCCACCCCGATGCGGACATGGATGCAGCAGGTTACACCGCACAGATCCGTGGCAATGTTAACTTAGTTAGTGTAACGAAAGGACTTTCGGCAGTCAGCACCGCTGTCGCTCTTGCCGAAACAGGGATACAATTTAGCCATCAGCATCCAACTAAAAACCAGATCAATTTAACGCAAACTGTTGGTGGTATTCAGGCGGTCGCGGATGCTTTGAATGTTACGGGAATCTCGAATTTTGTTGATAGTAACGATTTCACTGCTGCGGACACTCAGTGGGTAGTCACGTATCCATTAGCAGGGTACGGCTATACAAAACCATACGTGCGAGATGTTGAAACCAGCTGTGGCATCGCACACAACTCAAATATCTCTTCAGTGACAGCAGAGCTCGCTCATCATACAGATGTCTTTGTCACTAACTTTACATCGGTGTTGAATCAGTCTCATAGCGTTAGCCATGGATTTTGCAATGCTGTGAATCTATATGCTCCTGTGGGGCAAGTGAGTAGTTATAACAGTTTAAGTGATTCGTCATCGTTAATCACGGAGGGCTTTTCGTTCAGTCGAACAGAGGTTGGGCTCTTAAAACTCAGCTTTATTCAAAGCCAACAAAACTTTGGTAACGGAAAGACTGTAGGTGAAATTAAGCATCCAGTACTTGGCTTTCGTTTAACGACATATGTAAACGGAACGTTATTTGGTGGAAAAGTACTGTCGAATTACATGTTTTTAGATGCTCACCGCCCAATCTGCAACGACAAGGAGAATATGTCATGCGGAAGCTAAGTTTGTTTATGGTAATGCTTATGGGAATGTTTACGTCGCAAATGAGCGTTGCAGGCAATCTTGAGTTGGCTGGTGATCATCGTGGAGAGGCGTTAATTGTCCCATTCTTCAGCGCCCAGAATAACTGGGAAACATACTTAAATATTGCATCAGATTCGAAAGCTCTGCATATCAAATTTCGTAGTATAGTGAACGGCGACGTTTTAGCTTCGTATAATGTGTACCTCGGCAAAGCTGCTCTTTTTAGTATGGCTATGTATTCGCTTGAAAACGGCAGGGCAATGCTTAATTTCGTTGATAGCTCTGTTGGTCATAATTGCATCATTGGGGGAGTTATCGATGCGCCTATTCGTTCCTATCAAAATACGAGCTATCAGAGTTCAGTTGAGTTAGAGGAAAGTAGTGGCTCTTTAGAAATTTACCCTATTAGTGTGGTTGATGGCCTTAATAATTGCGACGCTATGGTGAATCTTTGGCAGCAAGGTGAGCAAACGACAAGTGTAGGGTTAGCGAATACTCACGGAACCTTAGAAGGTTATGTTGCGATTGCAAATGTAGGTCGGGGCTTGCTCTCTAGTTATCGAGCCACTGCACTGAGAGGCTTGAACCTCCCAGCCGAGCACTTCCATCCAACACTGAATAATTACGACCTCTCACGTGCTGAAGGGGGTATAGCGGCGGTCGCTGATGCCTTGTCAGTGGCGAGTCTCACCAATGAAGTGGTACAGCTTAAAGATATTAATGCAGCAACCGAATGGGTCGTTAGCTATCCCCTAGCCGGCTACATGAACCATAAACCCTATACCACCGACTTAGGCCATACGACGCAGTGGTGCGATAGCTTTGGGGTTTATCCCACAACCTCAGCAGAACCGGCGGCAAGTGTGCAGGTTAATCAGCAGCAAGGCGTTACCGCGCTACAACCACAAGACACGGAGTACAGCCCGACTCGCCCCGCCGGTCTATGCCATGCGGTGAATGTGGTGGGCTTTGGTGCGGAGCCGGTCTTAGCCGACGCAGGTGCAGAGAACTGGGTCCAAGCCCCTCGCACCTTGGTTGATCTGCTTAACGGTCGTGCTTCGGTGCTGACATGGGCATTACCGGCTGAGCGAACGCAGCCCCGGGTGCCTATGCTGGGGTTCCGTCTCACAACCTTTGAGAACGGCACCTTAGATGGGGGTAAAGTCTTAGCGAACTACTCGCTGCTCACCCCGCATAAGCGTGACTAACTGAGCGTTTTCGCCACAGCGGCATATCAGCTAAGCACCTTCGGGTGCTTTTTTAGTGCGTCCATATTACCATTGCGCTTTAGTTTTAGACGTTCGTCTACTCTCGAGGTTTACATGGATATAGCTGCTTATTTGAATGCGCTGATCGCCCTATTTGTGATTATTGATCCTATCGGCGCAGCGCTAATTTTTCATTCCCTTGTGCCACCTGATGATATGGCTCACCGCTTTAAAATGGCGTTAAAGGCAGGGGTTATTTCTTTCGCGTTGTTGGTGTTGTTTGGTAACTTTGGTGAGCCTTTGCTGCACAAGCTTGGTATCAGTATTGATGCGCTACGGATTTCGGGCGGGATTCTGTTGTTTTACACCGCATTCAATATGATCACCAAAGATATGGAGTACACCACTACCACTGAACGTAAAGATATTGCTGTATTTCCCATGTCTATACCGCTGATGGCTGGGCCTGGGTCGTTAACGTTGGCGATTCTGCTTTATTCAAAAGGAGAGGCGTCTGCGTCTAACATGGCGGTTACTCTGGCCATCTTATCCATTACGGTATCTACCTTTTTGCTGATGATGCTTTCACGATACGTAAAGCGAATCATTGGTCGCACTGGTGATGATATTTTGCGTCGTTTTCTGGGCGTTATTCTTGCGGCATTGGCAATTCAGTTTGTGCATGACGGCGTCGTTAATATGTCAGTTTAATGTGGCTAACGCTCCACAAATGCTCGCTCGATAACATAGTGGCCTAAGTGGCCACTTTTTGCTTCTGCAAACCCTCTTTCGCTCAACTGTTCACTCATCTCTTTTATCATCTCTGGATTTCCGCACAACATGACTCTATCGGCCGTGGGTGCAAGCGGCGGCAAGCCAAGCGTGTTAGTGAGCTGGTCTGTTTTGAGCAGATCGGTCAAACGGCCCTGATTGCGAAATGGCTCGCGCGTTACCGTTGGAAAGTAGATGAGCTTCTCCTTGACGCTTTCTCCAAAGTAGGGGTTGCTCGTCAATACGTGGCTAATTTCGCGTTGATAAGCTAAGTCAGAGACCTTACGTACGCAGTGCGCCAAAATGACACTCTCATATGCATCATAAATAGAGGGGTCCTTTATTAGGCTTAGGAAAGGGGCTAGCCCTGTGCCTGTGGCGAACATGTAGAGCCGTTTTCCTGGCAGTAGGTGGCCATTTACAAGGGTGCCTGTCGTCTTTTGACTTACCCAGAGCGCATCTCCGGGCTGTATGGTCGCTAGCTGGGAGGTTAGGGGGCCATCAGGCACCTTGATGCTAAAAAACTCCAGGTGGTCCTCATAGTTGGCGCTCACCATACTGTAAGCGCGCATCACCTTTCTGCCGTCGCGTTCAATACCGACTAACGTAAACTGGCCGTTCTCAAAACGAAAGCTAGGGTTACGGGTGGTTCGGATACTGAAGAGTGAGTCGTTCCAGTGGTGTACCGAAATGACAGCCTCTTTCTTTATAACACGCATGATGACCTCGGGTGTTTTTATTAAAAAACTATATGTCGGCTTACGAGCTACCAAAAGTGTTCTAACGCCATAATGGCGCTTTCTGATTGAATTTTGATCACTTTTGGTTGTTATTGTTCGAAAATTACTCAAGTTTTTGAAAAAAATCGATTTTTTTGAAAAAAAATCAAAAAAATAGAAAAAGGGTGTTGACTCTTTTTCCGAACTCTATAAAATCTGCGCCCATCCTTTGGAGGGGTGGCTGAGTGGTCGAAAGCACCGGTCTTGAAAACCGGCGAGTCGAGAGGCTCCCAGGGTTCGAATCCCTGCCCCTCCGCCATTTAAAGGATGCTGAAGTTCCTCGATAGCTCAGTTGGTAGAGCAGTAGACTGTTAATCTATTGGTCGCTGGTTCGAGTCCAGCTCGAGGAGCCACTTCAGTGGGTCGTTAGCTCAGTGGTAGAGCAGTTGGCTTTTAACCAATTGGTCATAGGTTCAAATCCTATACGACCCACCACTTTTCTTCTTTATATGGGTCGTTAGCTCAGTGGTAGAGCAGTTGGCTTTTAACCAATTGGTCATAGGTTCAAATCCTATACGACCCACCATTTTCCTAGATAAGTAATTTGCTTATTTGGGCTTTGAGTTCCTCGATAGCTCAGTTGGTAGAGCAGTAGACTGTTAATCTATTGGTCGCTGGTTCGAGTCCAGCTCGAGGAGCCAACTCTATTTTTTCTCCGGGTCGTTAGCTCAGTGGTAGAGCAGTTGGCTTTTAACCAATTGGTCATAGGTTCAAATCCTATACGACCCACCATTCTTTTTGACTACCTTTTACGCTGTATTTAGGTGGTTCGTTTGTCATATCGATATTCGATACCCACAATCTCATAGTACACTTCGTCGCCATTGGGCTTAGTAAACGTGACCTCATCGTTGAGCTGCTTTTTAACCAGTTGGCGCGCGAGAGGTGAATCGATGCTAATGTAGTCAGGTTGGTCGCCAATCTCATCTGCTCCAACTAAGCGGTAACAATGCTTTTGGTCATCCTCGTCTAGCAGTGTGACCCAAGCGCCAAAAAAGACCATGTTTGGGTTATCCGGTGCTCTTTCAACCACAACGATATCTTCAAGCCGCTTAGCGAGGTAACGCACGCGGCGATCAATCTCGCGTAGCTGCTTCTTGCCATAAATATATTCGGCGTTTTCGGAGCGATCACCTTGTGCTGCAGCTTCTTTAACGGCCTGTGTGACCTGTGGCCGCTTCACTTTCCAAAGCTCTTTTAGCTCGCTGTTTAAGCGCTCATACCCCTCTACGGTGATATACTTGCTGCTGCGTGGTTGTGGTGCGCGCCAGCGTCCCATGAATTAACCTCGTCGAATTAAAGTGGTAAAGATGTGCCTACCGATGCCGCTATAAAAAATTGATCACTTAACCTGAGCATTCTCATGCAAGCAGACAAAATCCAGCACAGAATAGAGACGTATACTTCGTCACTGCCTCAGGCGGTGCAGGCGTCCCATGGTGCTCAGTTTGCGATGCTATTAAGCCTGATCTCTGAAAATCAGGCAAATCAGTATGTGCCTACCGCAAGGGCGTTGGAGCACGCTACCGGTACTGACTTCCGGTTACCCGAAACGGATACACAAACGCGCTCAGAGGATATCCACACGCCAACGATTGTGCGCCGCTTCAATACCGCTGTAGCAGAGCATTTAACGGGTGACTTTGCTTACCTAAATAGCCATGTAAAAACTAAGGCTGAGCAGCCGCGTAGCAGTTCATCTGGGGCTGATGCATTTGCGAAAGTTAGCTTAATGTCAGCAGGTAAGCTGATGCTTGATGAGATCACGCAGTCGCGCCTGGTGGCAACAGCTTAGTCGCGCTAAGTTAACCACGTAATCAACTCTTCATTATCCCCTTCAACCTTCCACCATTCATCTGGGTCATCACCATTATTCCATCCGCTGGCGATGCAGCGAATTTGTGTTTCTAATGCTGTTGAAGCCGCTCTTGCACAGTCGATATCCTTTTCCCAAGGCGTGTGGTTCTCCTTGAACCAAACACTTGTCCACGCTTTTCCGGCTACTTTCTCATGGATGAGTACCGGGACTCGATGGCCAGCAATAAGTAAGGTAAATGCATGGGTGCCGGGTTGAGAGGCTTCCTGCGTGACCTGTTCAGCAACGCTTTGTAACCACTTATGTAGGCTATCTGGCGAGCAATTTTTTACATATATTTCGATGTCGGGGTGGCGGTTGTCACTCATGATCAGTATCAGTCGTCAGTAAAGAAGCTTAAAAAGAGTTTAGCACCCATCGTTCATGTGCTGTCAGCATTCAAAGTGATGCTAACAAGCATTGGGTGCCGTATTGATTCAGCATAGTTTATAGGAAAAGGATAGATAATCGTATGAGACGGAGAACTCGGCGGCGCTTACGAAAGCTGCGGCGTGTAATGGGGTATGTAACAGTAGCTGCTGTGCTGGTCTATTTTGGTGGTGTGTATATGACCAGCCAAAAGGTTTCCCTTACAGTTGAGTCACAAACTAAGCAGTTGACTGAGCAATTAGCCCCTTTCGGCGCTTTTTCGGTGACAGGGCAGTCTGGATTGTTCAGCAGTGAATATGAGCTCTCACTGTTGGTTGATACATTGCCTGATCCCTTCAATAGCTGGCTACGGTCGGGGGAGGTTGTAACGCTTGCTTTAAGAGTCAGTCACGGATTTTTTAGCGCTCATTCGCGTGTTGAGATTCTGCCAGGTGTGCTGCGAGAGCGATTAGCATTCTATCAAGACAACCCGCAGCAAGTGCCATTTGAAATCGCCGCAACGCATCGACTATCGCCGTTCGATACGAGGTTGATAGAGGCGCTACGTATCAAAACGGATGCGTTTACACTCTCTACCGATTCGGCCCGAGGGCATCTTGGCGAAATTGGTATCAGTTACTATCATCGTGGATCTCGTTTACAGTCGATGTTTAAGGTGGATGAATTGACTCTAGTCGGGGAGCAGGGCGAGTTATCCTTGCAAGATATCCACGGTAATCAGTCTGGGCTGTTAGATCATGACGGGCGCTTTGCTGAGCTAGAGGGGCTGATTCGCGTAGAAACAGCCACCTTCGATCAAGTTACGACGAAAACCGAGGTGTCGGGAGCGGAGGTCGATCTCTTTCAAAAGCGCGAAGCACAAACGCTTCGTTCCGATATCGATCTGCTATTTACCTCTGCGGTGGTGTCTACGCCAGGGGCTTTAAGCCGCAAGTTTGATCTTTTTCGTGCCGATCTTGCAGTGGAGACACCGCACTTAGGTGCTGAGCGTTTAGTCAGTTTTCTTGGCAGCTTCACGGAGGGAGGGCCGAGTGCACAGCTCGAACAATGGTTAGCAAGCGGTGCAGAGATGACGTTAAAAGAGACCATCGTATCCGTCGGTGGTTCGCGTATTGAGGCGAGTGGCAGTGGCCGTGTTGGTGCTGGTGACGGTCGTTTAGGGCCGCGCACGCAAGCGAAGGGTAGTTTGCGTATGGAACAAACCCTTGCGCCTTGGCTGCAAGAGGTGGCTGGTATAGATATGGGACAGCTTGCATTGGATGGCTGGATGAGCGAGAAGGGGAGTAACTACATCAGTCGGATTGTGTTCTCTGAAGAGATCGTTACTGTGAATGGTAAACATTTTGATCTTAGCGCTGAGAATCCTCTTGAAGAAAACGAATCAGGCGTAGCAAGCTCAGACTGATAAAGCCAGCGGCGGCGAAGAGCAGCCCAACGGCGATAAGCACAACGCCAGTAAAGGCGACGATCTCTTGGGTGAGTGACTGCTGAAACAAAAATTCAGCAGTCACAATAAGCAGTAACCCGAAGAAACAACTCGCTAGACCTCCGAGCAGCCAAACGAGGTTTTGCTTCACCTGATCGGCTTGGCGTATCACACGCCTAAGAACGCGTTTAGTGAGCGTGTGCATGGTCATCAGAGCTGGGGTGAAACTCACCCAGGTTGACATCAAAGGTTAACGTCAGCGGCAGCTGTTCAAGCAGTTGCTGGCGTTTCTCCTGCTTCATACGTTGGCCATGAGGCGTCATGTGTAGCAGCGCGTCGAGCTCATCTTCATTGGTTAAGCTGAACGAAAAGCTGTGTTGCTCTACCTCAGCGACTGAAAAATGATCGGCCAGCTCTTTGATGGGATCAAAGCGTGAGGGCTTAATCTCCTCGTAGATAGCTCGGCGCAGCTCGATTAAGTGCTGCTCACCGGGCCATGCATATAGCAAGGTCCCGCCTGAACTCATAACCTGTGCGAGTGCGTCGGGCATCAGCCGGCTGAAGAGTACAACCAAGATATCTTGGGAGTGCTGTGGCACGGGCATATCGGCCCCAGAGGCAACAATCCAACAGATATCACGGTTGCGGCGTGATGCCGCCTTGATCGCTTCTTTGGAGATATCGAGCCCGATCACCTCGGCAGAACTTGGCAAAGCGGCGGCGATCGCTGCAGTGTAATAGCCTTCACCGCAGCCCATATCAAGTACTTTGGGTGCATCGTGCCGTTGTGTTTTCTGGCTAATTTTTGCACAAAGTGCACTCAGAAAGGGTAGATAGTGGCCTTTTTCCAGAAAGCGCGTTCTTGCCGCAACCATCTGCGCGTTGTCGCCGGGTGCCCGCGAGCGCTTCTTCTGCACGGGTAGCAGGTGCCAATAACCTTGCTTCGCTTGATCAAAGCTGTGGTTATTGGCGCACCGTAGCGTGCGTTGTGTAAGCACTAAGGGAGCTTGACAGAGCGGGCAGCTGAGTTGGGCCATCTGATTGTTACCGCTCATTCGGTTAGTAAGCGCGCCATAATGTTTTCGTACATATCGCTCAGCGTATCTAAGTCTTTGACGCTGACGCGCTCGTCCACTTTGTGAATCGTCGCATTGACTGGGCCTAACTCCACAACCTGAGCACCTGTTGGGGCAATAAAGCGGCCATCTGACGTGCCTCCCGATGTGGATAACTCAGTGTCGTAGCCGGTAATCGCTTTAATAGCTTGTTGAGCGGCGTTAACCAGCTCGCCCTCAGCTGTTAGGAAAGGGTTGCCTGAGAGAGTCCACTCGATGCTCCAATCAAGGTTATGTTGCTCAAGAATCGTTTGTACTTGCGCTTTTAAACCCTCAGCTGTGGATTCGGTGGAGAAGCGGAAATTGAAGTCCACTTCGATCTGGCCAGGCACCACATTAGTTGCGCCAGTGCCGGCATGAATATTGGAAATTTGGAAACTAGTGGGCGGGAAGAAATCATTACCCTTGTCCCACTCTTTCGCGGCTAGCTCCGCTAATGCCGGTGCCGCCTCGTGGATTGGGTTACGCACAAGGTGTGGATAAGCAACATGGCCCTGAATACCGTTAACATGCAGCTTGCCACTGAGTGAACCACGGCGGCCATTTTTGATGATATCGCCGACTTTAGCTGTGCTGGACGGTTCGCCCACGATGCACCAGTCAATCTTCTCATTCCGAGCTTCAAGGTGGTCTATGACGCGAGTGGTACCATTGATAAATGGCCCCTCCTCATCACTGGTAATTAACAAGGCAATGGAGCCGTTGTGGTCAGGATGGTGGTCGATAAAGCGCTCTAAAGCAGTCATGAAGGCAGCGATGCTTCCTTTCATATCCGCAGCGCCACGGCCACATAGGTAACCGTCTTGAATAACAGGCTCGAACGGAGGGTGTGACCAACGCTCAACGGGACCGGTAGGTACGACATCGGTGTGGCCAGCAAAGCAAAACAGCGGGCCTTCGGTACCGCGGCGTGCCCAAAAGTTAGTCACCTCTTCAAACGGCAAGCGCTCAATGGTAAAGCCCATGGCAGTGAGCCGTTCAATCATCATCTCCTGGCAGCCAGCGTCTTCAGGTGTGACCGAAGGGCGGGAGATTAGGTCTTTGGCAAGTTCAAGCGTGGCAGATGTCATCACAGCTCCAGTGTTCGAGTAGTAGAGAAAAATCAGGCCCGTCGAAACGGGCCTGTCGGCTTACAGATTTACACGAGATTAGTTGTGCTTGTGTAGCTCTGCGTTTAGCTCGATAGCAGACTGGTTTGTCTTCACTTCGATACGGCCGTTTTGAGAGTTACGACGGAACAGAAGATCTGGTTTACCGGCAAGCTCTGCAGCTTTAACAACACCGACTTCGTTGTTCTGATCATCCAGTAATGTCACTTTTGATCCTGCAGTAACATAAAGTCCTGCTTCCAGTGTGCAACGGTCGCCTAGTGGCAAGCCGAGGCCCGCATTTGCGCCTAGCAGGCAGTTTTCGCCCACAGAAATCACCACGTTATTGCCCCCTGATAGCGTACCCATCGTGGATGCACCGCCGCCAATGTCAGAGCCGTTGCCAACCACAACCCCAGCGGAGATACGGCCTTCTACCATCGATACGCCCATTGTGCCGGCATTGAAGTTGATGAAACCTTCGTGCATTACCGTGGTGCCTTCACCGACGTGCGCGCCTAGGCGGATGCGTGATGCATCACCGACACGGATGCCCTCTGGCACGACATAGTTGGTCATTTGTGGGAATTTATCCACAGATTGAACATTGAGTACACGGCCTTGTGCTCGCGCTGCCAGCTGTCGGCGTGGCAGGTCTTCAAGCGCGATAGCGCCTTCGCTTGTCCACGCAACGTTCGGTAGCAAACCAAACATGCCTGATAGGTCAGTGCCGTGCGGCTTAACTAAGCGATGGGACAACAGGGCAAGCTTAAGGTATACCTCAGCAGTGGTTGCCGGTGCTGAATCTGTTGCCAAGATTGTTACAACCATCGGTTGCTGCGTACCTTTCAGTACTTCCACGATCTCGGCTTGATCTTCGGCATCAACGCTTAGAAATGCCGCTTCTAAGTCTTTTAGTTGCTCTTCGCAAATCTCGATAGCAGCATCGCCACCTTCATAGCCAAGCTTGTCGCTTACCGCTTGGATCAGCGCGTCAGACGGGTTAAGAAGCGGTTTATTGTAGTAGATCTCTAACCAGTCACCGTTGGAAGATTGGGTACCGATCCCTAGACCAAATGCAAAGTAACTCATGTATCGTCTCCGTCTAATGCTTATTGCGCAAAAATTGTTTGATAAGTCGGCTCCTTAAAGCCCACTTCAATATGTTCGTTATTGATCAAAACTGGACGCTTAATGAGCGCAGGGTTTTCTAAAATCACCGCTCGCGCTAACGTGTTGTCCATCGCCGCTTTCTGCTCGTCGCTCAATTGGCGCCAAGTCGTGCCACGTTTGTTGATCAAGCCTTCCCAACCTAGTTGCTCTAACCAGCTATCGAGTAGTTGCTCCTCAAGGCCGTCGACACGAAAATCATGAAACTGATAATCGATCGATTGATTATCTAGCCACTTACGCGCTTTTTTAATCGTATCGCAGTTTTTAATGCCGTATAACGTCGTACTCATGCATTGTCTCCTAGGCGCTCGATAAAGCGGCGAATGCGCTCTGCACCTTCAACACACTCCTCAACTGTCGCGACCAACGCCATGCGCACATAGCCTGCACCCGGCACAACCCCATCGACTTCACGAGACAGGTAGCGGCCTGGTAGCACAGTCATGTGCTCCTCCGCGAATAGGCGTTGAGCAAAGATATCATCTGCGATCGGCGTTTTTGCCCACAGATAGAAGCTCGCCTCTGGTTGCTCTACCTCCATAACCGGGGAGAGGATCTCAACCACTTTGGCAAACTTCTCGCGATACAGGTCGCGGTTGGCTTTAACGTGTGCTTCATCTTGCCATGCAGCAATAGACGCTAGTTGATGCTGAACCGGCATTGAGCAACCGTGATAAGTGCGATACTGCAGGAATGGACCGAGTAGCTTGGCATCCCCTGCGACAAAGCCAGAACGTAACCCCGGAAGGTTAGAGCGCTTTGACAAGCTATGCATCACGATACACTTATCGAAGTCGTTGCGGCCGAGTTTCGCGCAAGCTTCCAGCAGGCCGATTGGCGGATTCGCTTCATCTAGATAGATCTCGGAGTAACACTCATCCGAAACAATAGTGAAGTCATACTGATCAGCCAGCTTAATTAATTTCGCCAGCGTATCGAAGTGCGTAACGGCGCCGGTTGGGTTGCTGGGTGAACAGATAAATAAAATTTGGCAACGCTCCCATACATCAGCAGAGACGGCGTCGTAATCGGGGATAAAACCATTATCGCCGGTGCAGTTAAGGTAGTGAGGTTCTGCACCTGCTAGGTAAGCTGCGCCTTCGTAGATCTGGTAAAACGGATTGGGTGAAATCACCAGAGCGTTTGGCTTGCGCTCAACCGCGGCTTGCGTAAATGCGAAAATAGCTTCACGTGTGCCATTCACCGGCAGCACATGGCTGTCGGCTGTTAGCGTATTCGGAGTCAGATGAAAACGTTGCGTACACCATGTAGCGATCGCCTCGCGCAACTCAGGCATACCTTTTGTGGTCGGGTAATTTGCCAGTGCGTTGATGTTGTCTGTTAGGGTCTTGACGACAAAATAGGGGGAAGCGTGCTTGGGCTCACCAATAGAAAAGGCGATATGTGCCAACTCAGAAGGCGGAGTGACCTCTGCTTTCAATGCAGTTAGCTTCTCGAAAGGGTAGGGTTGCAGGCGCGCGAGATCCCGGTTCATAGTTTTTCCTTCCAGCTGCGGTTTTCATCAAAAAACGGCTGGAGAGTATACCGGATGCCTGCATAACACGCGACCTGCCATGAATGATATCGCGTGTTAACTTAGGTCTTATGTTATCAGGTTTTATGGAATCGTCGCTGAGTGGGAGCCGTTTAGTTCATGGCTGAGTAGCGCGTGAATTTTGCTGGGATGGTCAGGTTTAGCGAGCAGAAAGCCTTGTATCTCATCACATTGGTGTTGGCGCAGGAAAGCCAGTTGTGATTGCTCCTCAACACCCTCAGCGACAACCCGCAGATTTAGAGTGTGAGACATAGAGATAATCGCCTTAACGAGACTCTCGCCATCCTCACTGCCGGGTACATCGTCGATAAATGAGCGGTCAATTTTTACCGTACTCACAGGGAGGCGTTTCAAATAGATCAGCGATGAATAGCCGGTGCCAAAGTCATCCACCGACATCTTCACACCCAATGCGCGTATAGACTGTAGCGTCTTTATGACGGTGTTCAGGTCTTTAATCACCATGGTCTCAGTGATCTCAAGCTCAAGCAGTTCTGGGGCTAAGTCAGCACTTTTGAGCGCTGCTTCAATATCGCTGACGAGCTCTTCTGAATGCAGCTGGCGAGCCGATAGGTTGACAGACACAGGGACGGGACGCTCTAAGATCTGATTCCAGTCTTTGGCTGCTTGGCAAGCGCGGCGCAGTACCATGCGTCCAAGTTCTACAATCAACCCACACTCTTCGGCTAACACAATAAACTCAGACGGTGGAATCATGCCGCGAATCGGGTGGTGCCAACGGATCAGCGCTTCGGCAGATAAAACACGTTGACCGGCGATATCAAAGCGTGGCTGATACACCAAGAAAAGAGACTGAGTATTAATCGCCATACGAAGATTTTCTTCAAGCTGGATACGTGCCTCAGCCTGAGCGTTCAGTGCTTTATCGAAGAACATAACGTCATTTCGGCCACGTTCCTTGATATGGTACATCGCTGTATCGGCATGTTTTAAAAGCACCTGTGTGTTCCTACCATCATCCGGATAGAGCGCGATACCAATGCTCGCCGAAGAGAACAGCTCTTTACCTTCACACACGTAAACTTTCTTGAGTTCGCTTTGAATGCGGCGCGCAATATCTTGAGCGACATCGGATGAGCTCAGGTCAGAGAGAATAACCGTAAATTCATCGCCTCCAAGGCGGGAAACGGTATCGCTGGGGCGAATATGCTGACGGATACGGCCGGCTGCTTCGATTAGCATTTTATCGCCGACATGGTGCCCGTAGTTGTCATTGATCGGCTTAAATCGGTCTAGGTCGATAAAGAGCAGGGCTGTTTTACTACCCAAGCGTTCGGAAAGCTGCAGGGCTGACTCGAAGCGGTCGTAAAACAAGGTCCGGTTTGGTAAACCGGTCAGATTGTCGTAGTGAGCCAGCTTCTCGAGCTTTTGCTCCGCCTCTTTTAGGTCCGAAATATCAGAGAATACGGCAACATAGATCTTCCCGCCGGTGATCTCTTCCACCACACTGATTGATGCCCAAACAGGCAGTTTCTCGCCATTCGCGCGGCGTTGGGTGCTCTCGCCTTTCCAGCGGCCATGTTTATCAAGTGCGATCTCTATTTCAGGGTGTTCAGCTAACAAGCTTAAGGCGAAGCGACGCGCCCGCTGTGAAGAGTAACCGGTAATCCGCGTAAACGCCGAGTTGGTTAACACTTTACCTTTATCGTTCATGATCAGAATCGCCTCAGCGGCGGCTTCAAATACCTTGTTTGATATTTGCGCTTCTGCTTCGGCATTCACTTTATCGGTGATATCGGTTGTGATTCCGCCAATGGCATAGACTTCGCCACTGTCCCGCAGTAGCGGGAACTTGGTACAGAGGTAATGACGAGTCGTGCCGTTCTGATCAATGCTGTATTCACATTGTGCTGGTCGATGCTGGCTGACAACTCTAAGATCAGCTTCGCGGAGGATTTCGGCTTGTTTCTGCGGGAGTAGATCAAAGTCGTTGCTACCCAAAATATCCATCTCCCGGCATTGATAGTGCTCGGGGGCTTTTGGGTTGATCATGATATATTTTAGATCCGCGCTTTTGATAAACATTAAGCTTGGCGCGTTATGGAAGATCGCATCGAGCTGGTTTTCTTGGGCGCGAATATCGCGCACCATCTCTTCTATTTCGGTTCCGACCTTGTTGAACTCATCGAACAGCCCATTTTTATAGGGTGTTGGTATGACTTGGTAGGGAACCTTCTCTGCATACTTGAGCAATCTCCCAAGGGAGCGCTGTGTGAGCGACCGGATCAGTGCCATGACGATTAAGCTGATCAGTATAACGGTCACCGTACCGATGAGTAGATTTTCGTTATAAGCACGGGTAAGTATTAATGATGAGTTGCCGGGCTTGTGCAGATATAGCCTAAATGGCTCGCGACCAATCGTTAACGAATGGAAGTGAGCAGTCCCATCACTAAGCGGCACAATGGGGCTATTGGGCGTTGCGACCAATAGTTCATTAGGATGGATCATACTCGCTTCTAAACTACCGACGTTGTCCATGCCAGAGAAGAAAGAGAGGCTACCTGCGCCTGTTATCTCTTGGATTTCAGTCAGAAGCCAGTAGTTGTCGTTAACAAGAATATAAGCATAAAGCGCTCCCATCACCTCTCCGAGCGACTGGCGAATGATCGGTGTTTTATAGCGTAATAGATGGAAGTCTCCCTCATCTGTACTGATCATTATGTTGTCCCAAGCGCGCATTGGGGTTGTATCGTTAGTAAAGGTATTGAGCGCCAAATCCATGCTGTACATCGAGACGCCGCTGACAACTACCGGTTGTAGGTCGTTTACGTCTACCACGATGGCGTGAATCCGCTCGCCCGCTGGGCCTCGAATACTGTCGCCAAGGATCATATCTATTGTCATGAAATCGTTTGCCGCGGCACTGGCACGAATGTCATTCCGCTTGGCGATCTCTTCGGCAACGCCAGCAACACCCGTCAAATATTCTTTGACCATGCGGCTAACGACTTTATGGTCTTGATCGTAAGTAAGCTTCACTTCCTCGTCGAGGGCGGTTTGTGAACCTTCATAAGCGAGCAGCAATAATGCACCTGACACAAATAGCAGTGCCAAGAGAACGATACTTAGAATGGCAGTTGAAAAACGTAGACTACGCACTACACAACGCCTGACCGCGGGAGGGAGAACAAAATCTATTCATTGCTATATCGAAATGCACGTGATTTGTATTTTTGAATCATCTCTTGGGAGGTGTTCTGGTCGATCAACACCATATCACCCGAGTAGATGTGGGGAACTTGGGAGGCCTTGCCCTCGAGGTCGAGTTTGATCGCTTCTGCCATCGCGACACTCGCATCGTCGTTCATGCGCATAACCGTTAGATCTAGCTCTTTGGCTTGTAGGGCTTGTAACTCTGCGTCACCGCCACCCCAGCCGTTGACTGTGACCTTACCTATCTTTCCTGCGTCTCGAAGTGCATCAAGCGCGCCAAGGGCAATATCAGTTGAGCATGCAAACAGCATGTTCATATCTGGCTCGTCCTTTAAGAGCTGCGTAGTCGCTGCTCGAGCTTTACCTCGATTTCCATCGGTATAAAATCCGCCGACCATTTTATTGTTTGCATGCTGTTGTGCTGCGCTGAGGAAGGTGTCGCCGCGCATAACGGAAACATAGCCCTGTGAGAAATATAGCAACCCAAAGCGATTCAGTTGTTCTTTATTGAGCATCCGTTCAGCCAGTAGCTCGGTGCCCAAGGCGTGGTCAAATCCTGTGTACATAAAGGGGCGCTTGAAGCGCCAGTCAGTGATAGGCGTGGTGATGTTTTGCAGAATGAGTTTGGGCTTTCCGCGCAAGATAACACGTTCGATCATACTGCGATGGTGCAAGGCATCGACCGTAAATATGAGATAATCTGGCCGCCAGTGCAGGGCCTCAATCAACTGCTCTGCCTGAAGGTCCAGATCGACGGAGGGGCGCGAGAGGTAGGTCTTTATCTCGTAATTAACCTTTAGGTCTTGCAGGCGGCGCTCAAAGGCTTTCAAACTGCGGCGCCAGTAATCTGAACTCTGTACACCCGGATAGACAACCGCAACTTTTACTGGCGCGGTTTGCTGGGCTGTGAGCGCCTTTGGTGTGCTCCTGACAACATCAGAGAAGCGCGCCATGATCTTTGGCTGGTCTGGATGTTCCGCTAAATAGTCGGTAACACGAATATATTCCGATTGAGGGCTCGCGTATCCGTTACAGGCTAAGATCACGCCAGCGAGTCCAAGCAAGTAAGATGTAAATTCACGTAGGCTGTTCATCTCGGACTCTCTGATGCTATTTATGTTATTGAATTTGAATTAAATAACTTCTTATTTACTCTAGTAAGAGTAGCACGGAATGATGTGAGAGGAAGTAAGAGACTAGGTTTTTGGTAAGGGTAAAAAAAGCGCCCAGCGAAAAGAGGGATGTACTGGGCGCAAAATGCTGGGAAAGCAGCAGGATGCCACTTTCGAGTAGTCGCTAGAACGAGTGGTGATGAAGGACTAGCCCTAGCGAAAAACTGATGTGCAGTTGGTTAGCCTTTAACCAACTGAGTAAACTCAGCTGCGTTAATAAGGCCATCTTTGTTCGCATCTAGCTGCTCAAATTGTGCCACCAGCGCTTCAGATGCTTGCGCTTCTTCCAAACTGATCGCTTGGTCGTTATTAGCGTCCAGTTGCTGGAAAAGCTCAGTGCCGTCTGCTTGAGCTAACGTTGCTGTGGATAGTGCGATCACTGTAGCTGTCATGATGTTTTTCATGTTTCTCTCCTGTCGCGCGGGCATATCGGCGCGCGTATTTGTAAGTTTATGTGTGTGGGTTGCAGAGCATTATTTTTGCAATGCGCGGAACTCATCCAAGCTCAGCTGGCTATCCTTGTTCACATCGAGCTGGCTGAACTGTTGCGCTAATTGCTCGTGGATCTGTGCTTCTTCCGCTGAGATCATCTGATTTGCATCAGTATCTAATGTCTTGAAGAGTGTCTCGTGCCCATCGGCGAGGGCGTTGAAAGAGATAGCCATGACGGATAATGCGATAAGTTTTTTCATTTATAGATCTCCTGTTTTACAGCTTCGCTAACGCTTAGCGTGTTCCGTTACGCGGGTTGGGTTAGCCTTGTAATAGTTGTTCGAACTCAGCGCGGCTGAGTTCGCCATCTTGATTACTATCGAGTGCCTTAAATTTCGCCAGCACCGGCTCATAGGCTTGCGCCTCTTCGGAGCTGATGGCTTGGTTGTTGTCAGCATCCAGTGCTTGGAACATATCTGAGCCGCCTTCAGGCTGTGCCATCAGAGTGGAAGAGAAGATGGCTGCTGCGATTGCGATAGTTTTTTTCATGAGTAGATCTCCTTACGGTCATGATGTTGTTGCGAAGGAGATAGCGAAAGCTGTGCCTGCTTCTAAAAAAGTTATTTAAAACAAAGGGTTATGTTTTGTTTTTTTGAATTTTAGAGGTGGTGGCAGGCGTGTGAGGCGATATAGGTATTAAAGTGTTGCTTTTTGGTGACTTTTTTTGGTGTTTATTTTTTAAGTCTTATAAATCAATTAGTTATGATTTCAGAAATAGCGACTAATTTAGTAAGTCGCTATTTCTGAGGGCGTTTAGCTGTATTGAAGGCGCAGTCCCAGCCTACGCTTGGTGTTCTCCAGCACCGTGAGTACGGCAGGTATGAACAACAGGATCAGCAGGGTGCCATACGCTAGGCCAAAGACGATGGATGTTGCCATTGGAATCAAGAACTGCGCCTGCAATGAGGTCTCAAACAAGATGGGGGTAAGCCCCGCGATAGTCGTGAGGGATGTTAGCAAGACTGCGCGTAAACGCTGACATGCGGCCTCTTCTATAGCAGCTTCGACAGCCATGCCGCTGGCGCGTAGTTTTTGGTAGAAGGTCACCAAGACGATCGAATCGTTGATCACAATGCCTGATAAACCGAAGAAACCAAATAGCGACAGTATTGTAAGATCCAGCCCAGACAGCGCATGTCCAAAGATTGCACCCGTTAAGCCCAGCGGAATAGCCAGCATCACGGTAATCGGCCAGCTGTAGGATGCAAACACCCAAGCCAAAATGATGTAGATAAGCGATAGGGCGATCAATAAGCCCAGCTTCATATCGGCCAGCGTTTCGCGCTGGTTTCGGTTCTTACCTTCGAAGCTCGCTTCCACGCCCCACTTACCGAGGATGGCAGGAAGCGCACCTTCCCTTAGATCTGCAATAATCTCATTGGCATTGGCGACGGCTTCGTTAAGGTCTGCGGTCACGTTAATCGATAGCTGGCCATCCACTCGCTGCAGGGAGTCTAGGCCTTGCTTTGGTTCGAAGTGCACGATGTTGGCGAGCGGTGCCGTTGAGCCGTCGGGCAGCACAATGGGGATGCTTTCTAACGAGCGTAGTTGGTTACGTTCGTCATCTGGCAGCATGACGCGCACCTCAACCTCGTCTTGATCTTCATAAAAGGTTTGAACCTCAATACCATTAAAGGCCGCGCTCAACTGTCGACCTACCTGCTGCAAACGCAAGCCGCTTGCTTCACCGGCTGGCGTTAAGGAGTAGATCAATTGCGGCTTGCCGAAAGGTAAGTCGTCATCCACGTTGCTTAGCCCCTGATAACCTTTAAGTAGCTCTTGGATATCAAGCGAGGCTTGTTTGAGGGCGCCAATATCGGTGCCGATCAGCTTTATCTCGACCGGTTTCCCGCGCGGCCCGGTTCGAGACTGGTCGATTGTAAACTTCTCGACACCGGGCGGAATTTCAATCCGCTCCCGCCACTTGGCCACAAATTCGCGGTTGGTGACGTCACGTGTATCAACGGGGATCATCTCCACATAAAGAGAGCCAAATTCGTCACCGGTTGTGGGACCTGCAGTGCGGCGGTCAGTGTTGATCTTGCCGACCTCCTGCACCGCGACCGTAAGTAACCCGCCGCCTAGCTCGGCATCTGTTGCCCGCAGGGTACTATCGAGATGGTTAAGAAAGTCGCGGACATGGCGATCATCGGTACCCGATGTGAACTGTACGTTGGCGGTAAAGTCCTCACCGTCGATGGCGGGGAAGAACACAAATTTCACGCGGCCACCCATCACCAAGCCGATGGCGATGATGAAAATCCCCAAAGCGCTGGCTATCGTCGCCCAACGCAAACGAATAGCGGCTCGCACCACCCGTCTGAAGTAGTGATCGCGAAAACGGTTAACACGCGCTTCGATTTCTGTACGCATCTTCGATGGGTGTAAGTCCTTTTTACTGTGCAGGCTATGGTGTAAGTGGCCGGGTAAGATTAGGAAACACTCGATCAGTGAAGCGACGATCACGCAGATCACCACGGTGGGAATATCGATTAGGATATTGCCGATGGTACCGCCGATGAGGAGCAGAGGAAGAAAGGCGGCAATGGTTGTCATCGAGGAAGCAACAACTGGCGCTAGCATGCGCTGGGCGCCCCCAATGGCCGCTTTTAGGCCGCTTTCGCCCATCTGTAGGTGGGTCAGCGTGTCTTCCCCCACCACGATGGCGTCATCGACGATAATCCCCAGTGCCATGATCAGCCCGAAAAGGCTGATCATATTGATGGAACCACCAATCATATAAAGAATAGCCAAGGTTGCCAGAAACGAAACAGGAATACCCACGGTAACCCAGAATGCGACGCGCGCGTTCAGGAATAGAAATAGAATGATGATAACGAGGACCAAGCCGCCGAGACCGTTCTTTAAAAGCAGGTCGATCCGCGCCTGTACTTTCGTCCAAGACTCATCGAATACGATAAGCTCAGCCCCTTCAGGGAGGTCGGTTTTCGCATCTTGTAGCCAGGTGTGCATGAGCTTGGCGGCTTTCAGAGAGTCTTCGTTTTCGGTACGGCGCAGCTCAATTAGCACTGCGGGTTGACCACGATAGTTAAGCTCAACCTGCTGATCTTTGGCGCGCCACTCAATGTCTGCCACATCACCCAAGCGTACCAGACGCCCATTGGCATCGGCGATCAGCGGCAGCTGCTGAAAACCCTCCACATCACGTTGCTGGCTGAGGCTACGGATCTGCTTGGCGCCTTCCTCTTTTGCGGCGGTGCCCGCGGGGAGGTCGATACTACGTAGACCAACCTCTTGCGCAATGTCGTTTAACGACATACCTAATGCATGTAACTTTGCTGTCGGCACTTGAACGGCGATCTCTTCTGTAGGCAGGCCGTTAATATCAATTTTACGAATGCCGGTTTCGAGCAACTCCCGCTCGATACGATTGGCTAGCGGGCGCAGCTCCTCAAGGGAGCTACGGTCAGACGTTAGCAGCAGCGATGCAATGGGCTCATAACGGATAATCCGCTGCACCACGGGTTCGTCGGCATCACTCGGTAAAGAGGAGCGAATACCATCGATCTTCTGTTTGACCTCATCCAGCGTGTATTGGACGTCGGTGCCTTCGAGTAGCTCCAGGCGAAATGACGCGCGTCCTTGGTTGCTGGTGGCGTAGAGTGTATCCAGCCCATCAATCGAGCGAATCTCCTCCTCAATCGGCAGTACGATGGAGGTCTCCACATCCTCAGCCGCCGCACCTGACCAAGTCACACCAACGGTAATGATATCGAGCTCAAACGAGGGGAAAAATTGTGTATTTAGCTTTTTAACGCCCCATACGCCCGCCAAGATCATCAGGATCATTAAAAGGTTGGCGGCAACGCGATGCTGCGTAAAAGTGGCGGTTAAACTGTGTAGAGGGCCAGAGTAGGTCGACATATCACACTACTCCGCGATCTTAACTGGCAAGCCTGAAATGGCATTGGGCAGTTGGGTAATAATGACCTGATCATCCGGCTTAAGAGCCTGTGAACGCACCAGTACACGGGTTTCTCCAACGCTAGTCTGTGTGTTACCAATGCGCTCAACGTTAACCGCTTCTAAAGCACCATTTTGAACACGATAGACACGATCAATGCCATATAACGCCAGTGGTGGTAGGGCAATGGTGTTGTCTTGAGGCGCTAGGGCAAGTGTGAGCGAGAGGGTGCGTCCTGTCTCGGGGGCAAAGCTGCCTTGCTGCAGGTCGAATAGGGCATCAACGCCCGCTTTCCCTGCCGCTACTGAGCTGGCCAAGCGTGCTAGCGTTAGCGATACCGTTTGCCCGTCAACTTGTGTTTTCGCCTGTAATTGCTGACCTGCTGCCAGTGATGCGCGTACTTGCGCCAAATCTTTTGATGGGATTTGCGAGCGGATCTGGATCTCACTGGGATCGTATAGCGTGGTCAAGATCTCGCCGCTGCGCACTCGGTCACCCACGGAAACATCCACACTCGCAATTTTCCCAGCAAAGGGGGCTGTGACTGAGGTTCTGTCTAAATCGAGCTTGGCGGCGTCATGGGCTGCGCTAGCGCGAGTGAGTTCGGCTTGCAGTTGAGCTTTACGGGCCGAATAGCTGCGAATGGCTTGCTCGCGGTTATTCAGTGACAGGGCTTGCTGTTGGTAAGCACGCTTCGCGTTATCTAGCTGATCTTCTGAGCTGACTTTACGTTTAGCAAGATTTTGAAAACGCTTGACTGATTTCTCGGCTAAAGCGTACAGCTCTTTTTCAATGCGCAGCGCCGCTTTATCAGCGCGATGCTGAACCTCTAAGGCATCCAACTGTGCCTTGATGCTTTGTAGATTACCCTCTTGCTGGCGTACGGATAGTTCTGCGTCGCGCGGGTCAAGTTGTAGTAGAAGATCTCCCTTGGCTACAGTTTGGCCCTCTTTAACGGCAACTTTCTCCACATAAGCGGTAACGGCGGCGGTGAGTTTTGATGCCGCTGGGGACTCCACCTTTCCGTAAAGCACTAGCTCCGGTTGATGGCGCTCAAATGCGACCGGCTGGGTTTGTACACTCCATAAGCGCTGCTGCGGCGGCTTGGAGCTGGCAACAGGTTTACTCCCCTTGAGGTACTGAAAAATGAAGACTGCAGCGGCCAGAATGAGCAGCGGCAGGAGCCATTTCATGAGAGTTTTAGCAAGGGAGGGGCGTGAATCTGTCTCCACAGCTGACATCTAGTTCACCTTATTCAGTTTTATTCCATTCACTATACGCATCAGACCGGTAAACGGTTGTTTGCCGTTAACGCAGCACCAGATATCTCTGCTATCAAGCTGAGAGTCAGACGCTAACTTATGATAATCTAAAGCCCAGCGTTTGTAGTGAAACCTATTGATGTGTTTACCAAACTTTACATTCTACTCTGCTAATCTATCCAGGGTGAGCCTGCTATCCACCTATTACCTAAATCAATAAAGGATGAAATGATGCGTAAAGGGGTTGTTCTAGGGTTAAATCCAACGGGTTTTCATCGTATTGCGTACCGCGAGTGGGGCAGCCAAGATAACGAAAGAGTCTTAGTTTGCGTGCACGGTTTAGCACGCAACGGCCGGGATTTTGATGAGATCGCAAAGGTCTTATCGCGTGAATATCGCGTTATTTGCCCCGATATGGTTGGTCGGGGAGAGAGCGACTGGTTGCCGTCTGCAGCGGCTGCACACTATGCGATCCCCCAGTATGTTTCTGATATGACAGCGCTGTTGGCGCGATTGAACGTGGCATCTGTTGATTGGCTGGGGACATCGATGGGCGGCATTATTGGAATGGCGATGGCTGCATTGCCTCAGTCGCCGATACGTAAGCTGATTCTTAACGATATTGGTGCGTTTGTTTCTAAAGAAGCGCTGGCTCATATTGGCGATTATCTGGTACCCAAGTACTTCGCTGACCTCTCTGAGGCCAAAGCCTTTATGCAGCAGACCTACCCAGGTTTGAGTAAGATTTCAGCGCAGAGCTGGGATACTCTTGTTCAGCACGGCTTTCGTGAAACCGAGCAGGGTTGGACACAGCACTATGATCCAACGATTGGCGATATCACCCGAGTCGCGGCGTCAGAGGATGTTGATCTGTGGGCTATTTGGCGTGCGATTCAGTGCCCACAATTACTGATCTGGGGCGACCAGTCAGATGTGCTAACAGAACCAACAGTAACGCAGATGTGCAACGAAAACCCCCAGCTCGATCTATATCGCGTTGCTGGCGTGCCGCATGTACCGTCATTGATGGAGACGGATCAAATCAGTCATGTTTGTGAGTGGTTACGTACTCACTAATTGGTAAGCAGGAGGATGTCACACCCATGTCATTGTGGCCAAAAGAGCAGTTGTGTTTGAGCTATGAAGCGCGCAAGCAAGCTGTGGATAAGGTGGAGGAGGCGTTCGCGTCTGCGCTAGCTTCCCTCAAAGTAGATATTGGGCTCAAAGAGATGTTTGAGTCGATCTATGTGCCACTCGGAGCATGGTTATATCAGCGACGTTTACAGCAAGATGGGCCGCTGGTGGTAGGCATAAATGGTGCTCAGGGCGCGGGCAAATCAACGCTGTTTAACCTGATCGAAGTGATCCTCAGCGAGGGGTTTGGGCAACGCGTTGTGGGCTTTTCTTTGGATGATCTGTACAAAACGCGGGCGCAGCGTGAAAAACTGTCTGAAGCGGTTCACCCATTGCTCATGACACGTGGCGTGCCGGGTACGCATGATGTTCAGCTGGGCATCGATATTATCCACTCCCTCATCAAAGGTGATGCCGAGCAGCCGACCAAAATTCCTGTTTTTGATAAATCAACTGACGACCGTTGTCAGACCGCTGTGTGGCAGGAGTGGGTAGGGCCTGCGGATGTGATTGTCTTTGAAGGTTGGTGTGTGGGCGCGATGGCGCAGACACAGGGTGCGCTTGATGTGCCGATCAATACGCTGGAACGAAATGAAGACGCCAGCGGCGAATGGCGACAATACGTGAACGAGCAGTTAGCCGGGCGCTACCAACAGCTCTTTGGCATGATCGATACTTTGGTGATGCTGAAAGTTCCGAGTATGGAGGCTGTATTTGAATGGCGCTCGTTACAAGAGAAGAAGCTGGCGGAGCGGGTAAAATATATCTTTGACACTCAGCAGCCGACTGATCATCTGCGCATCATGAACGAGCAAGAGATTGAGCGTTTTATCCAACACTACGAGCGCTTAACGCGCACGATGCTGGATGAGATGCCAAACCGAGCAGATATCACGCTTATGCTCAATGAAAACCACAAAATTAGTAAAATCCAGATCAACAACCCGCTATAGAGCGGCATCTGCACGCTAAGCAGTGAGGTAATAAAGATGAAGAAATTATTTGCAGCAACGCTGCTGGTTGCCTTAACCGGCTGCCAAAGCGCTTACTACTCGGCGATGGAGCAAGTTGGTGTCCATAAGCGCGATATTTTGGTGGATCGTGTGGAAGAAACACGTGATGCTCAAGGTGAAGCGCAAGAGGAGTTTCGCGATGCGCTCGAACAGTACCGCGCTGTTGTGCAGTTTGATGGCGGTGAGTTAGACCAGCTCTATGAGCGTCTGCAAGCTGAGTATGATGATAGCTATGACGCTGCAGAGCGTGTATCTGACCGTATCCGCAGTGTTGAAAGTGTCGCTGAGGCGCTATTTGAAGAGTGGGATGAAGAGCTGCTGCAGTATCAGAGTGATCGGTTACGTGTACAGAGCGCCCGCCAACTACGTGATACGAAAGCTCGCTATCAGAGTTTGATCGCGACCATGAAGCAGGCTGAAAAGCGCATGCAACCAGTGCTTTTAGCGTTGAACGATAACGTGCTTTACCTCAAGCACAACCTAAATGCGCAAGCGGTCGGCGCGCTGAAGGGTGAGTTTGCTAACATCCGTCAGAACATTGATCGCCTAATGCGTGATATGCAGCGCTCTATCCGTGAATCAGACGCATTTATCGCGTCGATGGATAAGAAACGTTAAATCGGCAACAACACGGTGGAAGCGACGCCGTGTACCACCTTATTGATGGCGCGATCATTTTTATCAGAGATGATCTGCGCCAGCACATCTTGAATGGCAATCATCTTGCCGAAGAGGCGCTCAAAGCTGAAGTTAGATAGCCCACTTTGTGCGTCAATACTGTTCGCCAGAATAAATAACTCACCATTGTCCGCGCGGCGGCTATTAAGCTGCCAGGCTATTGATTCAAGGTTGCGAGCACAGTGGTAGATCTTCTGCTGGTCGAGATCATCAAACATAAAGTACTCCGTTTGATGGTTGTAGGCCGTATGGAGCATGCCCGCGATACCCGCCATCAAGGCAAACACGCGATCACCCTTGAAGTTTGGATCAAATGCTAACGGAATTGCGCGGTTGCCGTAGGCCCCGTTCAGCTCATTGAAGTTGACCGTGTAAGGCGTGTTGAAGAGTAGTTTAAGACGCTTCGCGACTGTCATTCCCGGTGGGCCTTTGCGCAGCTCGCGGGGGTTGCGCTTATAGAGTTTGACCATCAATTGCGCAGCAAGACGGTTAGTTTCGCTGATGTGTCGGTCGATGACCATATCGATATCAGACTTGGCCAATTTTTTCAGGTTAAACGATGGCACGGTGCCTGCGGTACACCCACAGAGGAGCGCTAAGGATGAAACTAGCAATACGATACATAAGCTTCTTAACATCCTGACCTCGCTATCGGTTTGATGTAACCGTAAACGTATCGCCTGATTGTGCTGGTGTCCCGTTGGTGGGCGAGGTAAAGCTCAAACCGCCACCTACCAGTGTTTCAAGGCTTTCAGTTTGGATATCTAGCCCACCCAGTAAGGAGAAATCCACCCGCAAACCGCTGATATTGGCAAACTCGCTCTGTTTTTTTACGAAATTGGCATATTCAGGCGCAATATTGAGGAAAATTTCTACCCAAGGCTCAGTTGGGTGTAGGTCATACCCGACAACCGATCCAACAGGGACTTGGCGATAAAACACGGGGGAGCCTTTTACCAAAGACCCTAGCTGAGCTGCACGCACAACAACATTTAACCCATTGCGATCTTGAAACGGAGGCGTCTCACGCAGGCCAGTGAATTGAACCTTCGCGGCGCCATCGCCTTTGCGTGCTTCGACATAGTTACCGAGGATGACGCCTTCGGGGTTTTCGATGCTACTCAGACGAATGACAGGCTCAACAATCCAGAAATCGCTACCCTCGCGTGCTAGGAAGTGTCCGTCACGATAGAGATCGATATCAGCCTCGATGGCCTTTCCTTCGTTGACAACGCGCACTGTCCTGACTTTACCCACGTTTTGCCCTCGATAACGGATATCGGCCAAAGGCTGCAAGTTTTTACCCGTTGGGAAGGTGACACGGATCGCGAGTGGCTGCTGTACGCTGCTTTCGTGGTCGGGATAGAGTGTAAATAAGTGGTTGGCTTTGACCTTCGCACCTTGTTGCGGGTTTTCGAAGGCGATACCGCCGCGTAGCAGTGATTTGAGTGATTCGGTACGAATACGCGTTTCCTTCAGGCTGACTTGAGCATTGATGCCGCTGACATCCCAAAAGCGGCTACCCTCGTGGACAAGGTGGCGATATTTCGCTTCGACCTCGGCAAAAATCGTTAAGCTGCGACCATTCTTATCCAAAACGGTTTCCAGCACCTGCCCAACCGGGACCTGTTTATAGAGGATAGGTGCGCCTGATGTGAGTGACCCTACAGATTCTGTATGAAGGCGAAAGCGCAGTGTTTGTGCGCGATTTGCATCGGCTAAGCGGCCATTTTCTGTTGCAGCTTGATAGTCTTCAAACAGAGAGTAGATTTTATCTTTACTAACCGGAGTGCGTTTTTGCGTCGGGTTAAAGAACGCGATCCCGCCCTGTAACAACGCGCTCGTGGATTCTGTACGCAATTTGATTTCGTCTATGTTTGCCGACAAACGTATACCACTGGCGTTCCAAAAGCGGCTATTACTCGACAATAAATGCGCATAGCGTTGCTCGATAACGGCGTGAATCACCACGTAATCGCCAGCGGTAGCCAGCTCATAGCTGATCACCTCCCCAACCGGAAGCTGACGATAAAGTAATGGCGAACCCTGCGTAATAGAGCCTAGCTGCTTGGTGTGTAGCTCGATAGAGGCTCCCATCGATAGCTGGCGCTTGGCGGGTGGAATCGTCAGTGCCGTAAACTGGCGTTGTGGCTCGCCTTGGCCCGCGTCTAGTTCGATATAGCTGCCACGCAGCAAGGCGCTGAGTTTTAAATTATCCAGTGATAGATCGGGTTTTTGTAGCCAGAAGCGGCTACCGCTGCGCAGCATATGCTGCGCTCTTGGGTCGATCAGCAGCGTGGCGTCGAGGTGTTTGAAGTCGTCAGTTAGCGCAACGCGTGTCACGCGGCCCACCTGTACGCCACGGCTTTGCACTTTCGCACCCTCTGTTAGCTCCGTAGCGCCTGGAAAGCGTAGGGTGATCTCAATGCCATCTTGCGCATCTTCAAAGTCACCAAAGAGCGTAAACAGTGCTCCACTTTGCGCGGCTGGCGAGTCTGTTTGTGGTGTTGAGAAGTGGATACCCCCTGCAATTAAAGAGGCGAGAGAGCCGACCTCGATATCGATCTTAGGCAAGTCAGCTTTGACCTTGATGCCGCCAGCGTTCCAAAAGCGCGTATTTTCGCGGATAAGGTGGGTATAGCGTGGCTCAATATAGACCTCGATAAGCACCTCTTTGCCATCTTTACTGAGCGAATGGCTGAGCACCTCGCCGACAGAGATGTCGCGATAAAACACATTCGCACCCTGATACACCGAGCGGGCGCTGTCGGCGGTGAGAGTCAGATAGAGGCCCTCCGCATCTTTAATCGGCGGCGGCTGCTGATTTAGCGCCGTGAACTCGCGTGTCGAGTTGCCACCAAGGCCAGGTTGAAAGCCGATATAGTGGCCAGAGAGGAGCGTCTCGAGCCCGCGCACACCCGATAATGACACTTGTGGCTTAACAAGCCAGAACTTAGCTTTGTCGGTGAGCGAGTCATCCGCTTGCGGTGCCATCTCGATAAATGCGCGAACTTGGCGTAAGTTTTCGTCAATTTCGAGCTTTTTAACGACACCTGCCGGTAAACCACGGTAAAGCACTTTCGTCTTGTTGGCCTCAAGGCCTGCGGCAGAGTCAAATAGGACTTCAATCTTAATGCCACGGTCCGTGTAGTTTTTGTAGACCAGCCAGCCTGCGATAATGGCGGCGATGAGCGGCAGGAGCCATACCGCAGAGGGCATACGTCGGCGGCGGATGATAGGATCGTTATCGCTCATTGCGACTCCTCGAGCTGTTGTAAGTGCTTATCCCAAATAAGGCGCGTATCGAACACCGTGGCGGATAACATTGTTAAAATCACGGCGGCTCCGAATGCAGTGGCACCCACTTCACCATTGATGGAAGCGAGGTTACCGAGCTGCACAATGGCGGCCAAAATCGCCACAACAAAGATGTCCAGCATAGACCAGCGGCCGATCCATTCGACAAACCGGTACATTAGCATTTTCTGGTGCAGGTTGGTGACAACACCTCGCTGCACGGTTAACAATAAAATCACCATCCCCACCACTTTAATCAGCGGAATAATGACCGATGCGGTGAGCACCACAAAGGCGATTCCCAGCATATCGTACTCGATAAGATCAATAACGCCGCCAATAATGGTGGAAGGTGCGCCCTGCCCTAATGATTTGAGCGTCATGATCGGCAGCATATAAGCTGGAATAAGAGCAAATGCCGCGCTGATCAGCAGTGCCCACGAATAGGTGATCGAGTGCGGACGCCGCTGGTGGACCTTAGTGCCGCAACGCGGACAGGGCCGCCCGTCGTAACTGTGTGGTAACGTTTTGTGGCACTGTGTACAGCACAACAAACCTTGTTTAAGTGCGCTATGGCTCATCGGGCGCGCTCCAACTGCTCAATGCGCCGCCAAAAACGGTGCTGGTCCAACTGTGTTGAGGTAATGAGCGTCGTCAAGATAAGCGCCGCCATGCTGTATAAACCAATCCCCGGTGTGACCTCGGCAATATCGACAAGTTTAATCATCGATACAAAAACACCAAGAAGGTAGATCTCTAACATCCCCCAGCTATCGAGTTGCTGGTAACTGCGCATCGCCCAAGAGAGCCCGCGGCTACGCCGATGAAACATCAGACTGGCGCTGAGATAAACCATCAAAAGCATTTTGATAAACGGCACAATAATCGCTGTCATCAAAACGAGCGCAGATACGGCATACAAGCGGCTATCGTAGAGTGCCACCACCGAACTAAAGATCGTCTCTTGTTGTGCCAGACCTAGCGCTTGCAGCGAGAGAATCGGAAATAAGTTGGCAGGAAAGAATAAGATAAGCCCGGTAATTGCCAACGCTAACGTGCGCTCGACTGAGCGATGATGACGTGCCACCAGCGTGTAGCCGCAGCGTGGGCAGTTGGCTTCCTGCTTATCGGGGACTGCTCGCTGATGCATGAGGTAGTCGCATTCAGGGCAAGCCCAGAAACGGTGGGCATGTCGAGTTTCGGAGCGAGGTGGCATCGGTTGAGATCAGTTCCTTTCAGCAATCCGTATGAGAAGCGTGCCGTGAAGCACTAAGCCTAGCAGAAAGCCGTGTATTAACCGTGTTTCAGAAGAGGCTTTTCGCTATAGTACAGCTAACTTCAGAGGAGTAGAAATATGTCCGAAAAATCAGGTGATTTAACACAGCTACGGCGCGAATATGTGGCCGAGGGATTAATGCGAAGCGATATGGCAGCAGATCCTGTTGAGCAGTTCTCGACATGGTTCGACATAGCATGCCAAGCGCGTCCGGATGATGCCTCCTCCATGACGTTAGCAACGGCCAGTAAAACCGGGATGCCGTCGGCGCGTATCGTTTTGTTAAAGCACTTCGATGCAGACGGTTTTGCCTGGTATACCGACTACGAAAGTAACAAGGGGAAGGAGCTAGCTGAAAACCCGCAAGCGGAGCTGATGTTCTACTGGTATGGGTTGGAGCGCCAGATTCGTATCCAAGGGCGTGTGGAGAAACTCGATCCTGCCAAGGGTGAAGCCTATTTCCATGCGCGTCCATTGGGTAGCCAGCTCAGTGCGGCGATCTCCCATCAGAGTGCGCCGGTAGATAGCCGCGAAGAGCTGGAAGCACGAGTGGAAGCTTTATCACAACGCTGCGGCGATCAGGTAGAGCGCCCAGAGCGCTGGGGGGGATATCGTCTCGTGCCGCAACGCTTTGAGTTTTGGCAGGGACGTGAGAACCGTCTACACGACCGATTCTGCTACACGTTAACCGCTGATGGTTGGACGTTGACGAGATTGCAGCCATGAGCGATATGCCAATCATCGTTGATACAGCGGCCGACTTTGACAGTGTCGTGATCTGGATGCACGGCTTAGGAGCAGATGGATCTGATTTCCCGCCTGCAATTCCTTACTTATCATTGCCTGAGTCGCTTAAAATTCGCTTTATGTTTCCGAATGCTCCGGTGCGTCCTGTGACGATCAACGGTGGCTTTGAGATGCGCTCTTGGTACGACATTCTGAGCATGGAGGCTGGTGGCCGCGAGATTAACGCTCAACAGTTGCAGCAGTCGGTGGCGCAGGTCCAGCGGTTGATTGATGATTACATTGAGCAGGGCATCGCTGCTCAGCGCATCTTTCTAGTTGGATTCTCCCAAGGGGGCGCGGTTGCTTACGAGGCAGGGTTAACTTATCCACAAGCGCTGGGTGGTATCGTTGCGATGTCGACCTATTTACCGCGTTCACTTGATGAGGTTGCGCCGGTTGCGCCAACAGCGTTACCCATTTTAACGCTGCACGGGGAATATGATGATGTGGTTTCAATTGCGATGGGTGAAGCGGCTAAGCAGCAACTAAACACTCATGGCTACGCGCCGCAGTGGCACGTTTACCCTATGGCTCACGAAGTGTCGTTAGTGTCTCTGGAAACGTTGGGTCAGTGGCTGCAGTTGCAGATGATGAAGTAAAGAGGTTTGAAATGAAAATTGAGAAAGATCGGGTTGTTACCTTCCACTATGCGCTAGTCAGCGGTGAAGGTGAGGTCATTGATGGTACTAAGGGCGGTGATCCGATCCCTTATCTGCATGGGCATAATAATATCGTGCCAGGCCTTGAAGCCGCTCTTGAGGGCCACGAAGCTGGTGAGCAGGTCCGTGTCACATTGGCCCCTGAACAAGCTTATGGCGAGCGTGACGAAGAGAATGTCTTCGATGTGGAGCGCCAGTTATTTGCCAATGTTCCAGAGCTTGCTGTTGGCTTTATGTGCCATATGACTAACGAACAAGGCGTCGAGGAGCTGGTCTCTGTAGTAGAGATTGCGGACGACGTCGTTACGGTCGATGCTAATCACCCTTATGCCGGTGAAACCCTCACCTTTGAGGTGGACCTTCTCGAGGTCCGTACGGCAACTGCAGACGAAATTAAAGCCGGCAGCTTAATCTAGCTCCGCATCGATGATAGCGGCATCAGCCTTTGGGCTGGTGCCGGCTACACCTTCTCGCGCCACTCTAGCTCCCCTAAATGCACATTTAGCCACTCGAAACCGATGCGCTTGGCCACGGCCGCAGCACCATCCAGACTTTTAAACTCCCGCTCCTTCTTACTGCGCTGCAAGTCTAGCGTGATGATGTTTCCGTCCTTCGCGATAAATTTCAACGTCCAGCCGCGTGACATCGCAATCGGCGTGGCTTCACATGATTCAAATACGCCTGCGTTGAAAAGTAATTTTATTTCCCTTTCTTGCATTGTCTTAAATCCCTAATGATTATTTATTTTCGATTTAAGATTATTCTAAATAAAAAAATGATCTTTGGCAAAAATATCCTCCATTTCTAACGTCTTTAAGTTTTTGATTATTAAGTGTTTTTTTGGGGTTTTGGGATAATTTTGAGTGGCGGCTTTCAGGTGTGTAAGTGTTTGTTTTTTAAGCAGTATTTATGCAGGCTCTCTTAGAGTTTTTTATTATTTTAAAACTGTTGCTTATAGCTTTTCGTGGTTTTTAGTTTTCTTTATTGATTTTTGATTGTTATTAGTTGGTTTTTGAAAGTTCCTCTTGGGTAACTGCTTAGCTGATGCTGAATTGGTACAAAAGAAGTACAAAAGAAAGGGGTAAATTTGCCGATTTACAGGTAGAGCATTGGAAAGTGAACTATCTTTTAGAAGCTACGATGCACATAAGGGAGAAGTAGCCAAATGAACTTGCCAGAACACTTAACCAT
Source organism: Neptunomonas marina (assembly GCF_004005935.1). Classification (GTDB taxonomy): domain Bacteria; phylum Pseudomonadota; class Gammaproteobacteria; order Pseudomonadales; family Balneatricaceae; genus Neptunomonas; species Neptunomonas marina. The sequence continues at coordinate 176,125 of NZ_SACQ01000006.1, forward strand.
CATCGAAGCCGCAGAGATGAAGGAGCAGTTTGCTGAAGCCCTTAACAATGGGCCGCAGCTTGAGATGGATCTTTCCCGCCTACAACGTGTTGATACCGCAGGAATCCAGCTTTTAGCTGCCGTTAAAAAAGCCGCTCAGCAACAGGGTGGTGATATTCAATGGCAGGGTTCATCGGATGCTCTTTTTCAAAGTGCTCGTTGGATTGGAATGGTGGAAGTATTAGGACTTCCTGAGTAGATATTTAAATTGGAGATTTCACATGGCGACAGTATTGGTTGTCGACGATTCTGCATCCCTGCGCAACATGGTGACATTTACCCTCAAGCAACAGGGATACGATGTTGTTGAAGCTGGTAATGGACAAGAGGCGTTGACCAAAGCCAAGGGGACGAAATGTGACTTGGTGCTGAGTGATGTCAATATGCCCATTATGGATGGCATCACGCTGTGTAGTGAGCTGCGTAAATTGCCTGCTTTCAAATTCACACCGATCTTGATGTTAACGACGGAAAGCTCTCCGGAGATGAAACAGAAAGGTAAGGCGGCCGGTGCAACGGGATGGTTAGTTAAACCGTTCAACCCTGATACCTTGTTGGCGACAATGAAGCGCGTGGTGCGATAAGCCTATGAGTATTGATCTCTCACAATTCATTCCTACCTTTCTAGAGGAGAGCTTCGAAGGGTTGGAAGTGATGGAGTCTGGGCTCCTGAATCTAGATGCGAATGATAGTGAGCAGATCAACGCGATTTTTCGTGCTGCCCACTCCATTAAAGGGGGAGCTGGTACCTTTGGTTTTGGGCACATTACTGAGTTCACGCATGTTGTTGAAACATTGCTGGACGAGGTGCGCGGCGGTGATCGAGCCTTCACTCCGTCGTTGCAGTCATTGTTGCTGCAGTCGGTCGATTGTATTCGTATGTTGCTGGAGGCTGCGCGTGATGGCGTCGAGTGCGAGAGCGACCAAATTGGTACGGTCCATCAAGAGTTGGTCGCTGAATTAGAAGGGGGCGCCCCAGCGCCTGCTACAGATACACCTCAGGCACACCCTGCTGATACCGGCGCACAGCAGCAAAAAGGTTGGCTGATACACTTTGTCCCAGAGCCCCATCTTCTGATGACAGGTAATGAGCCAATCCTGATGATGTCGGCGCTCGCTGAGTTAGGGGATACCGAGCTTAGTGTTTTAGAAGATAAGTTACCTGAGTTCTCTGAACTGAATCCAGAAGAGCTTCACCTTGCTTGGCAGGTTCAATTATTTAGCGATTGCAGTGAGGCGGATGTACGCGAAGTATTTGAGTGGGTTGAAGATGATTGTGAACTCACTATCACGCCACTCATGGACACTGCCGTAGAAAGTGCCCCAGCGGAGGAACCCGCTCCTCAAGTTGACACCCCAGTAGAACAACCCACGGCTGCAGAAACTCCAGCACCTACGACTCAAGAAACGCCGAAAACTGCGGCTAAGCCCGCAGCGCGTAAGGCCTCCCAAGAGGCAGGCTCGATTCGTGTAGGTATCGACAAAATTGATGGGTTGATCAACCGTGTGGGTGAGCTCGTTATTACTCAATCCATGCTAAGTCAGGCAGGTAGTGAGCTTGCTGAGCAAGATCTGCCAGCAGTAGAGCGTTTACATGAAGGTTTAGTGCAACTCGAGCGCAATACCCGTGACCTGCAGGAAGAGGTCATGCGGATTCGTATGCTGCCCATCAGTTTTGTGTTCAATCGCTTTCCACGCATGGTGCATGATGTGAGCGCCAAGCTAAACAAACAGGTTGAGTTGAAGCTATCGGGTGAGCAAACCGAGCTAGACAAAACTGTGATGGAGAAGATCGGCGACCCGCTTGTGCATCTGGTTCGTAACTCGCTTGATCATGGTTTGGAACCCCCTGAAGAACGTCTTGCTGCGGGCAAAGATGAAACCGGTATCGTACACCTCAATGCCTACCACCAAGGTGGCTATATTGTTATCGAAATTAAAGACGATGGCCGTGGCTTGAATACCGAGCGCATTCGTGAAAAAGCGCTAGAGAATGGACTGATTTCGCCAGACCAGCCATTAGCTGAATCAGAAATCCATGAACTTATCTTCCGAGCCGGCTTTTCGACGGCAGCTGAGGTCAGTGATCTCTCTGGCCGTGGTGTTGGCATGGACGTGGTACGTAAAAATATCGAATCTTTGGGTGGGCATGTCTCGGTTCAATCGGAGACAGGTAAAGGCTCTACATTCACGGTTAGTTTGCCGCTTACATTAGCCATCCTCGATGGTCAGCTCGTGCAGATAAACGATGAGGTTTATATCGTACCGCTGGTATCTGTCGTCGAATCGATTCAAGTGGCTGACTCCGAATTACAAGGTATTGCGGGAGAGGGACGTCTGTTCCGTTTCCGTGACGAGTATATCCCGATTATTCATCTGCGCCGCGTGTTTGATGTGGCCTCCAGTGCAGCGACGGCTTCCACGAGTTTGATGGTTGTTGTTGAAGGCGGTGGCATGAAAGTGGGCCTGATTGTTGATGACCTGCAAGGCCAACAACAGGTCGTGATTAAAAGCTTGGAAACGAATTACAAGCGAGTTGATGGTATCTCTGGTGCGACGATTCTTGGCGATGGTGATGTTGCACTGATTCTTGATGTGGCTGGCCTAATAAAAATCGGCTTGGAGCCAACGACTAAACACGAGCTGCACAGAAAAAATGAGCAGCTCCAGGTTGAAGAGGAGGCGCTGGCATGACGGATGTTGCTGATATGTTAGTGGATAGCCGCCAAGTGCTGACTTTCATCTTGGCTGAGGAAGAGTACGCCGTTGATATTCTGCGTGTCCAAGAGATTCGTGGCTGGTCCGCAGTGACTCGTATTCCAAATGCACCTGATTACATGAAAGGTGTGCTCAATTTGCGTGGCGCGATTATCCCCGTTATCGATCTGCGCTTGCGGTTTGGTTTTGGCGCGCGCGCCTACGATCAAACCACGGTTATCGTCGTTGTTTGGGTCAATTCGGGCGATCGACAGCGCAGTATTGGTCTCGTGGTGGATGCTGTGGCGGAAACCTATGCGATTTCAAACGATGAAATGAGTCCTGCGCCATTGATGGGTGCGGGTGTGGAACCTGACTTTATCGAAGGGTTAGCAACCCTCGATGAGAAGATGATCATTCTGTTGAATTTGGATTATCTGCTTAATTCTGGTGACTTAGCTCTTGATGAGAGCGGGTCTGAGTAACAACAAAGATTAGATGTGGGATGGCAACGTCCAATGAAAGGCTGTTAAGGAGCTGATTTATGAAGATCAATATGCCAGTCACGGATCGCGAGCGAAAACTGACACCCGGACAGGAGTTAGTCACCAAAACTGACCTTAAGGGAACGATTACTTATGTGAATCCGGCTTTCGTTGAGATTAGTGGCTTCTCCGAAGAGGAGCTACTTGGCAAAAACCATAACGTTGTCCGCCACCCTGATATGCCCCCGGAGGCGTTTGCTGATCTTTGGGATACGCTGCAACTAGGCCGCCCTTGGTGCAAGCTAGTAAAAAACCGCTGTAAAAACGGCGATTTTTACTGGGTGAAAGCGAATGCGACCCCGATCTTTAGTAACGGTCAGGTGGTTGAATATATGTCGGTGCGCACGGCGCCAACAGACCTTGAAATTCAGGCAGCTGAAACGCTTTATGCCAAGCTGCGCAACAAAGATGTTGTGTTGCCCTCGCCGAAACAGCTGAAAACACAAACGCTAGACAGCAAGCTTATGCAGTGGGCAGCGATTGGACTTGTTTTAATGCTCGTTGTCAGTGGTGGTTTGTTTGCTGCCGGTATGCCAAGCCTTGCGGCCATCGGCCCGCTGCTTGCGTTTGTCTTGATGTACTTTGGTGCGATTTCTACGGTTAAAGAACAAGTGAAAACGCCGCTCAAGCGCTCACTCAATAAACTGAAGCAGGTCTCAGAGGGCGACTATTTTGCCGAGATCGATGTAGATGAAGAGGGTGAACTCGGTGACTTGAGCCGCGCGACGAAGTCAATGGCGATCAAACTAGGCTTTGACGTTAACAACTCTAAGCAGGTTGCCCAAGAAGCGACACGCATCAAGCAGGCCCTAGATTGCGTAACATCCAACGTGATGATGGCAGATAGTAATCGGAACATCATCTATGTGAATGATGCAGTGGTCGAGATGCTAAGCACGGCACAAGAGGATATCCGCAAAGACTTGCCTGACTTCGATGCACGTAATTTAGTTGGCAAAAGTATCGATATTTTCCATAAAGACCCATCCCATCAAGAGCGCATGTTGGATGCGCTGCGCGATACCTACCGTGGCCGAATTAAGGTGGGGGTGCGCAGCTTTGATCTGGTAGCAAACCCTGTCTTCACTGACGATGGCCAGCGTTTGGGTACCGTGGTCGAATGGGCGGATGTAACTGACCAGCTTCAAGCAGAAGATGCTGTGGCGAAGTTGATCCATGGTGCCTCTTCAGGTGATTTGAGCCAGCGCCTAGATGCTGATGTTTACAGCGGCTTTATGCGTACAATCGCGACGGGTGTTAATGAGATGCTGGATGCGGTTGTTGAGCCGGTGCGCGAGACAAAACGCGTGCTTTCTGGGCTTGCCGATGGTGACCTAACGCAGCAGATGCAGGGCAATTTTTCTGGTGAGTTTGCGGAGCTAAATGATGCCCTTAATAACTCAATGGCGAAGTTGCAGACCTTGGTGGGTGATATTCGTGGTGCAGGCTCATCGATTACTACAGGTGCTTCTGAAATCGCACACGGTAACTCAACGCTGAGCCAACGCACCGAAAGCCAAGCTGCAAGCTTGCAAGAAACCGCGGCCAGCATGGAAGAGATGACCAGTACGGTTAAGCAAAATGCTGAGAATGCGCAGGAGGCTAGTCGCCTTGCTGAGCGCGCTAAAGTCTTAGCTGATGATGGTAGCGAGATTGCCGGTAAGGTGGTGAGCTCAATGGGTGACATCAGCCAATCTTCGAAGAAAATTGCCGAGATCATTGGCGTGATTGACGAGATCGCTTTCCAAACGAACTTGTTGGCACTGAACGCAGCCGTAGAGGCGGCGCGTGCGGGTGAGCAAGGCCGTGGTTTCGCTGTGGTGGCTGCAGAGGTTCGCAACTTGGCTCAGCGCAGTGCCAGCGCTGCGAAAGAGATCAAAGAGCTGATCAGTGATAGCGTTGAGAAAGTTGAAGAGGGTAGCCGCTACGTTGATGAGTCTGGCCGTGCTTTGAACGAGATCATGGGTGGCGTTGAGCAGGTTTCATCGATCATCAATGAAATTGCAGTGGCGAGCCGCGAACAAGCCAGTGGTATCGAGCAGGTGAATATCGCGGTTACAGCGATGGACGAGGGTACCCAGCAGAACGCTGCGTTGGTTGAGCAAGTGGCAGCGGCATCAGAGTCAATGGAAGAGCAAGCACAGCAGTTGCAGCGTTTGGTCAATGTTTTCAAAGTTGATTTAGCGGGCTCAATGGCGGCGCAAACCGCCCCGGTTCAGCCCGCTGCGCCTGCGATGACAAGTGCACCGGCGCCAGTACAACGCGCAGCTGCACCGGCTGCGAGCGCGCCGATTATGGCAGCGGCCTCTAGTGATGATGAGTGGGAAGAGTTCTAGATCTAAAATACAAGGGAGCTGTACCTACAATGGCGGTAACGAGTCCTCAAGCGACTGAACGAGAGTTTATATTTACACAGAAAGACTTTGAACGAGTGCGCAAAGAGCTGTACGCACATGCGGGTATCACGTTGTCTGATCATAAAAAAGACATGACCTATAACCGCTTAGTTCGTCGCTTACGGGAGCTCGGGTTAAACAGCTTTGATGAGTACTTCGCATATCTGACTCAGCATGATGATGAGTTTGGTATGTTTATTAATGCGCTCACCACGAATTTGACCTCCTTTTTTCGCGAGAATCATCACTTTGAGTATCTCCAGCGGGAGATCATTGCGTCTGCTGAGGTCGCCGCAAGTCGGCGCTTGCGCATCTGGTCTGCTGGCTGCTCGATGGGCGAGGAGCCCTATAGCATTGCTATCAGTTGTATGTCGGCGCCTGTCGAGACACAGCATTGGGATATTCAGATCCTTGCCACAGATATCGACACCAAAGTGCTGCAGACGGGCGCCAATGGTATTTATGGCATTGAGCGCATCGAGAGTATACCAGCGCAGCTTAAGCGGCGTTTTTTTCGCCGTGGCAAAGGCGCGCAAGAGGGTAATGTCAAAGTTGCTCCTGAACTGCAGCAGCTCATCACGTTTAAGCAGTTGAACCTAATGGAGGCGCTACCCTTTAAGGGGCCTTTGGATGTGATTTTCTGCCGCAATGTGATGATCTATTTCGACAAAGAAACTCAGCAGATGCTGTTGGATAAGTTTGCTGAAGTCCTAAAACCTGGTGGAATTCTTTTTGTTGGGCATTCGGAGTCGCCATTTCGTTTGACAGACCGTTTTAAGCTAATTGGCCAAACGGTTTACCGTAAGGTGTATTGAGATGAGCTCGATTGCAAGACCTGCTGGCATGGAGCCGGCGCCCTCACTGATAGGCTTTGAGCATTACCATCGCTACTGGTTTCGCAAGTGTAACTGCTTTGCTGTGAAAATTAAGCCGGGCGAGTTTTATGTCACTCGTAGCGCTGAAGCGATCACGACTGTATTGGGCTCATGTGTGGCGGCTTGCGTACGGGATCCGGTTGCCGGTGTTGGCGGGATGAATCACTTCATCTTACCGGACTCGGATACGGGCGGAGCTTTGTCGGAGTCTTCTCGCTATGGCGCATATGCGATGGAGCAGTTGATCAACGAAGTGATGAAGTTTGGTGGCGTGCGTGAGCGCCTAGAAATAAAAGTGACTGGCGGTGGCAATATGATGCAGGGGATGTCCGATATCGGCGCGCTCAATGCAAAGTTTGTTACCGATTATTTGCGCATGGAAGGGTTTCGTATTGTTTCATCCGATTTAGGCGGTGATAACCCTAGAAATGTTGCTTACCTTCCGATGGAAGGCCGAATGTTAGTGAAGAAACTTGCGACGTTGCACAACAGTAAACTACTGGCAGCGGAAGGGCAGTACCAGCAGCGTATCGATACCGGTGCTGTGGGTGGTGAAGTTGAGTTGTTTTGATGGTTAAAGGGGTTCGTGTATGGGGCAAGTTTTAAAGGTTCTCGTTGTCGATGACTCGGCGTTGATTCGTAAAGTCTTGTCAGAAGTTATTTCATCTGACCCTCGGCTCACGGTCGTTGGCACAGCAGCGGAACCCTATGAAGCGAGAGATAAAATTAAGGCTCTCGCCCCCGATGTTGTCACGCTTGATATTGAGATGCCAAAGATGGACGGCATCACTTTTTTGAAAAACTTAATGCGTTTGCATCCACTGCCGGTGGTTATGTTGTCCACTCTGACGGCGAAAGGTGCAGACGAAACACTCAAAGCGCTTGAACTAGGCGCTATCGACTTTATTCAGAAACCGCAGCTAGGTGCGGCTGGTATGGTGGGAGAGTTTGCCCAAACCCTTAACGATAAAGTAGCAGCCGCGGGTGCTCTGAAGTCGCGCCTTGTAAAACGTGCTCCGCAATTGTCTGTGCCTGTTGCACCGCAAGCGAACACGGCCCCTCCCAGCGCTGGTGAAGGAAAAGAGCTCATTGTTATCGGTTCATCTACAGGTGGAACCGAAGCGCTAAGTGATCTTTTGATGCATCTGCCAGATCAGATGCCACCGATTGTCGTTGCTCAGCATATTCCGGCTACATTTAGCGAACGATTTGCTAAGCGCCTGAATGAGAAAATTCCACTGAGTGTGGTGGAAGCTCAACATGGACAAACGTTGCAGCGTGGCACGGTTTATATTGCGCCGGGTGGCTTTCAGTTGCGTATCAGCCGCCACGGTGCAGCACTTAAGTGCCAAGTGACAGACGATGAGCCTGTTAACCGCCACAAGCCCTCGGTTGAAGCGTTGTTTGATTCGGTAGTTGCAGCGAAAGTGCCCAAAGTACTAGCTGTCATGCTCACCGGGATGGGGAGTGACGGTGCAGCGGCTATGTTGCGTTTGAAGCAGTCAGGAGCTTATACCATTGCGCAAGATGAAGAGAGTAGCCTGGTATGGGGAATGCCTGGGTCTGCGGTCAAACTGGGTGCTGCGGATGAGGTCGCTTCGCTAAATAAAATTCCACGTTCTTTGTTACAGCGGCTACGCTGATATAAGCGCCACCTTTTAACACGCGGCAAAATCAGAAAGGAAGAGATAATGAGTAATAAATGGGGTGTCTTTTTAGCCGTTGCTGCAGCTGCTGTTTTAGTGCTCGGGGAGATACTTGGCTCGCTAGTTTTGCGCTGGGTTGCTGAGGCCGGACTTATCATCGGTTTAGTGGGTGCGCTGCTGCAAAGTCAGTCTGGAAGCGCTGCCACTGAGGGCGCGCCCGAGTCGGTTGAGCAAACGAGAATTGGCCATGTTGATGGTGGTTCGATTAAACCTGCTCTCGATGAAGTGCGCGAAACACTTGAGTTTGAAGCACGCATCATTAACCAAGAGGTGGATCGTGTAGATCATTTGATCAAGGATGCTGTGCAGACCATGGGGTCGTGTTTCCATCAGATGAATCAGCTCTCCTCTGAGCAGGGCAACTGTGTGTTTGAAATCATCAATAAAACTAGCGATAACGGCGATGATGGTTTAAACATGCAGGACTTCTTGAACGATGCCGGAGAGGTGCTCGACCAGTTCGTCGATATGATGGTCATCGTCAGCCGAAATAGCTTGGAAACAGTTCATCAAATTGACGACATGGTTAACCAACTCACTGAGATCTTCAGTCTGATCGAAAGCGTTGAAGGGTTGGCATCTCAGACCAACCTCTTAGCACTGAATGCGAGTATTGAAGCGGCCCGTGCTGGTGAAGCAGGTCGAGGCTTTGCCGTTGTTGCCGACGAAGTTCGTTCGTTGTCGATCAGTTCAGCAGAGTTGAATAGCCAAATCCGCGATAAAATTACCAGCGCGAATGGCTCCATCAGCTTGTTGCGTGAGTCGGTTGGTAAAATGGCATCCTCTGATATTTCTGAAACGATCGAGACAAAAGAGCGGGTCGGAAAGATGCTGGTCAATGTTGGCAGCATGAATACCTTTATCGCTGAACGCGTCGAGAGTATCAGCCAAGTCGGTCAGCAGATGGAAGTAGCGGTGGGCGATGCGACACGCTCGTTGCAGTTTGAAGATATCTCCTCCCAAGCTTTGCAGTCGCTTCATCATAATATTAACTCTTTGCAAGAGATCTCTAATGGTTTGCGGGCGATTCAGTTTATCGATCCAAAAGAAACCAGTGCGCAACTTGAGGAGATCTTAATCACCTGCCGCCGTTTACGTGAGCAGGGTGCCGAGCGGAACCGAGCGCGAACCGTGTCTCAAGTGGATATGGAAGAGGGTGAAGTTGAGCTGTTTTAACCCGTTATTACTACCTACTGCAGGAGATAACTATGCCTATTAGTGCTTCAGTTTCCGATGATAAACGCCATGTGAATATCAGTATTTCCGACCGGTTTGACTACAGCTTGCATCAGCCGTTTCGTGACAGCTACAAAGACGTCAAGCAGAGTGGCGTGACGTATAAACTCGACTTAAGCCAAGCCTCATATATGGATAGTTCCGCCCTAGGTATGGTGCTGCTGCTGAAGGAGCATGCAGATGGGCAAGGAAGTAAAGTTGTGATTGCTAAACCTCATCCCTCTGTTGCGAAAATTCTTAAGATCGCCAACTTCGACCGCTTCGTAACGATTGAAGCGTAGGAGTGTCCTGTGAGTGAGCTGTCCACCAAAATAAGCACCATTCTCATCGTTGATGATTTAGCGGCAAACCGGAACTCAATGGCTGCCATGCTCGAGGGGCCTGATGCTCAAATACTGCTAGCAGATAGCGGTGAGCAAGCCATTGAGCTTTACCGCCAGCACCGCCCCGATGTTATTTTGATGGATATTGTGATGCCGGGAGTCGATGGTATTGAGGCCACCCGTCGCATCAAAGAGGAAGCCGGTGACCGCTTCGTGCCTATCATTATGGTAAGCAGCTCCGAACACGAGGCGGTGATTCGTAAAAGCATTAGTGCAGGTGGGGATGATTTTATTTGTCGCCCGTTTTCGACGGAGATCTTAAAGCAAAAGATCTATGCAATTCAGCGTATCAGCAAGCTGTACGGTGAAATACGCGAACTCAATAGTATCCGCAATCGCGAAGAGGAAGTGGCAGAGCAGTTGTTTAGTGGTGCTGTTGAACAGGGCAATGTGTGCCTTGACCAAGTTAAGCTGCACAAACAGCCGGCTTCTACTTTTAGTGGTGATGTGCAGCTAACAGCGCGCCGCCCTAATGGGGACTTAAATGTCCTGTTAGGTGATTTTACTGGCCACGGCCTCACCTCTGCTGTTGGCGCAATTCCCTTAGCGGAGACCTTCCGAGCCATGACCGCTAAGGGGTATGAGGCGGAGGATATCCTTAAGCAAATTAACAGCAAGCTTAGTACGTTGCTGCCAACTGGGATGTTTCTCGCGGCAGCTTTCGTCACCATTTCTCAAGATGGTTACTGTTCGTTTTGGAATGGCGGGATGCCTGATATTTTGGTGCTGTCACCTGAGGGCGATGTGGTGTTACGCATCGAGTCTTCGGATCCTCCTTTGGGTATCACGCTTCGTTTGGATCAGTTGATCGTGAAGCGTGTGACATTAGATGCGCAATCGAGAATTCTAATGGTGAGTGATGGTGTCCTTGAAGCGCGGAATCTTGAGGGTGATTATTTCGGCGAAAAGCGGCTGCTCTGGGCAGCTAAGCAGGGATGTAAAGAAGAGCAGCTTATTAAGCGTGTGACCCGCGCTGTGGAGCTGTTTTCGCGTGGTCACGTGCAGGAAGATGATATTTCGTTGATTGAGGTGCCAGCGCATCTGGATTTAGAAGAGGCTCCGGTTGCCGGTGCTGTGCAAGCACCGGGTGAAACGATCGAAGAGGGCGCGCGTTGGGAGTGGCGCATTCGCTTGCATGGCAGCAACCTCAAACGGCTCAATCCCGTTGCCATCGGTATGAGTCACCTACAAGAGATAGAGGGGCCGAGCGACCACTGGCATGATGTATTTACGATCTTAACGGAACTTTATGTTAACTCGTTGGATCATGGTGTTTTGCAGCTATCATCGGAGATGAAGGCCAGCCCAGAGGGTTTTGCAGAGTACTTCTCTGAGCGGGAGCAGCGGCTCAATGCAATAAGTCCCGACTCCTACATTGAGTTGCAGTTAACGCATATTAAAGAGTTTGATGGTGGACGTTTGTCTATCTTCATTCAGGACAGTGGCGAAGGTTTCCCCTTCGATGAGTGGCTGTCGAAAGAGCCAAATAGTAACGAAGATGCTCAGCCGAAGCTCTCCGGACGCGGTATCACTCTCATTCGGGAGTTGTGTGAATCTCTTCATTATTACGACGATGGCCGCTGCGCTGAAGCTGAGTTTGTTTGGCGGTCTTAAGCGTAAAATTGCGCTAGATCAATAGTTCAAATTTTGATCGGGTGGCAGGCATATTAGTATTGAGCCATATCAATTCTAACGCTCCGGGAGCGGTGTAATCTGAACCCAAGTTGATAAGAAATTCACGAAGGTGGCGGTTATGTTTGGTATGGATCCCTATGTTTTTGAAACTCTGTGGCCAAGCCTGTTAGGTGTAGCTGGTATGGCGGGTGTAATGGTATGGGCATTCTTTAAAGTACGTTCTTTGATGAACGAAGATAAAGTAGAAAAGTAAGCCCTAGCCATAAGCATATGAAAAGCTCGCTTAAATAGCGGGCTTTTTTATTGCCTCCTCGATAAGGTAGTTGAGCAAGAGGGCAGGCGGTTTAAGAGGCCGTCGAGTCTCTTGAACTGTGAGTTTGTCGACTCTAATATCGCCGCATGACTATGCACCTTAAAAGAGTTCTCCCACCTGACTTTCCTGCATTACAGCGCTTTTACAAGCAAGCCGGTTATAAAGGCAAGGCTTCGACACGCGATGAAAACTGGGTTTTAGTTGATGATAACGAAGTGATCTGTGCAGCGGCGCGTATCGTTCTCCAAGCTAATGAACGTATTTTGCGTGGCGTTTGGGTGACAGCTGATGTTCAACATCAGGGAATTGGCAGTGCTTTGCTACGGCAGTTATCAGACGGCGGACATTTAGCTCAATGCTACACCTTTCCGTATCAGCACTTAGTTAGCTTCTATCAACGCGCTGGGTTTGCTGAGGTGGCAGCAACGCCTCATCTGATGCCGTTGCTGCAGCGATATAATCGCGACGGGCAAAAAGTCGCTCTAATGCGCTATATGGGTAGCTAGCGTACTTAGGTAGCTGGGGTCGCTTCAGTTGCTTGATCCGCTTGGTTTTTCGCGGAGTGATTTTCGGTGTCGGCATCGCCAGCCTCTGAAGGCTTTTTCTTGGTTTGTTGCTTCGCTGCGGATGGCTCAAAGGTGAAAACCTGCCCCAGTTCGAAGAGGAATCGGCCAAATGCCCCTTGCGGATAGTCACGATAATAGTGCTTGCTGACAAACGTGTTCATGCTATTGCGCTCTTGGGGAAACTGGATTACCGCAGACACCACCGCGCCGAGTATGGCCACGAGGTGCACCAGCCCGATACCGGACATAGGCGTTTGGGCGGCGGCTGCCGAAACGTCGCCAGACAATAGTGCGCTAAATACATTGCTAGGCCATAGATCCCCCAAACGATAGTAGCTTAAAAAGCTATCGCCATGGCTCAGATCAATAGGCATCAGCCCTAAGCGCTCGGCAAAGAATAGCCCGCCTGTGCTGGCGATTAAGCCAACCACGAGTCCGGCTGCGAGCCGACCCAACTTATAAAACAACCCCACCAGCAATAACGTGACGGCAGCCAGCCCTGCTCCTGCTACTCGATAGTCTAACGCGTTAGCGTCAGAGAATTTGAGACCAACTTGAAGAGCAACAGGCAGCGCCAAGAATATACTGATGGTTAGCACTGTCAGCGCTTTCATTGTGAGGAGAAAGCCGGGTAGCTGGCGAAAACAGAGGAAGGAGAGCAGCACGATTAAGAATGAGGAGGCGCCGTTCAGTGCCAGTGAAACGGTATCTTTGCCAAATAAGTTAACAACCAGCCAAAGTGTAACGCTCATCGCTGCCAGCAACAGCAGCGTCAGTGTGAGTTGAGATGCCCGATAGGTGATCCAGCGCGCTAGCGTAACACCGCGCAAAAATAGCACTGCACACAGAGCAAGCAGGGCAAGATCGAGATAACGGCTATATTGCTCCATCGCGTTCGGTAGCCCGGAAAATGCGGTGAAAATGGTCTGCAATATAGGTTCCATGAGTCTTTCCTGATAGCAATCTGCGACAAAGAGGCGCCAATCTTAACAAGGGATAGCTGAATGCTAGATAATTAAGCACAGAAGACATGTTATAGCCCGGTATAAGTTTAGTGCGCTGACATGACAAAAAGATCACTCACAAGGTGCAACCTATGACCCGAGCTGAGCGCAGCTGCGCAGTAACGATACGTATCCCCGAGCGCTTGTATAGTCGGCCGGCTCTGCTAAGTTGTGAGCAGCCTTTTATCCTCACAGCATGGCCACTTCAGACTAAAACGACGGTTGAAACTCTTATTGCGCAGCGTTTCTCTAATTTATTAGCTCAAGCTCCTCAATTGTGTGCTGCAGGTTGCATTACCGTTAACGGCGAGCCTTGCACGATGCCGACAGTACTTCTAGAGGGGGCGCAACTCTGTATCGAGCTACCCAGCCATCAAGAGGAACCTGTGGATACCCGCTGGGAGCTACTTTGGGAAAATGACCAGCTCATGGCTGTGTTCAAGCCGCCCCTCTTGCCGGTGAGCCGCACTACGCGCAACCTTTTCAATACCCTTATTTCTATGATCCGCCGTCAGACGCCTTACTATGATGCTCGGTTGCTCCATCGGTTAGATACTGAAACGGCTGGCATTTTGCTGGTGGCAAAGGATGCGGAGGCTGACCGCTATTGGAAGCCGCGTTTAGGGCAACTGATGATCCGTAAACTATATCGCGCGGAAGTATCAGGTGTGCCTAGTTGGAATGCCATTCAGGCCGATAACTATTTGGCTACACGTGAGCACAGCCCTATTCGCAGTCAAGTCTATGTTGCGCCGAGCCAAACAGCGGTTGGTTATATAAAGCCCAAATTAGCGAGCAGCAAGTTTCGTGTTACGAGCCGAGGGCCAGAGACTAGCGTCCTCGAGTGTGAGTTGCTGACCGGCCGCAAGCATCAAATTCGAGCGCAGCTTGCAGCCCTAGGGCACCCCATTGTTGGTGACAAAATTTATCAACATCAAGGTAAGTATTATCTCAAGCGCTTACAGCAGCCGCTAAGTCGCCAAGATTTTGCCAGCTTAGGTGGCTTATATCATCGCTTGGTGGCCGTAGAGCTTACTCTAGATTTGGCGGCTTAGCGCTTTATAAGCTTCGCTGTTGTAGCTCGCTCTGATAGAAGTGGCGCTGGGCACAATTGATGTACCCCATCAATTCCGCGGCCTTAAGTGCATGTGCTGGGTAGTTATAGTCGATACATACATCGACTCCGGCAATCCAGATACGGCGCACAAATTCTGGTGTTGGCGTGGCCGACAGAAAGCATAGGGTTGGAAAGCCCTTAATTCGCCCCAGTCTCGCTAACTGGTCTAACGCTAGGTGCTGCATGCAATCTGAGGCAGGTAGTAGCATTAACAGAAGATCAGGGTCTTGTTCGAGAATCGCTTGCATAAAGTTGCTCGCAAGCGCCTGTTGGTTTACCAGCTCGACACCCGCAGGTGCGAGTGCCAGCGCAAGATGATTTTTATCTGCTTGGTTACCACCAATGAGAATGGCCGTTTCACTACTTGATGTCCTTGCTTGTGATTGCATCGTTGAGATCTCTGGATAGCAGCCTTGATCTCTCTTTAGTCAGCAATAGGTATACCAATCCGTGTCAGCTAGCGGTAAGTCGCGCTAAACAGTGGGCTTTTTAAAACGAGCCGTTATTGTAAGCGCCATATCTGTGCTTCATTTTGGGGCATGAAGAGATGTTTTGGTGCAGTTGTTTTATATAAAGCACTGATGTGGTGCGCATGTTGTGCTGTTGATTGGGGTTGTGTATCACCAGCGGTTTGCTAACGCTGCTTAGGAATTCATCAAAATTTGCGAAGCGCCTATTTATGGGCTTTGTAGCGCTGTTAGAGCAGTAGTCGACAGGCTTATCCACAAAAGGTGTGTGTAACTTTAGTCTTATAAAGGAGCTATTGCTCTTTTGGCCAATGCACATGATGCTCGTCGATGGTGAAAGGGTGCTTATGCTTAACCGTCGCATGATGGTGCATATGGGTATGTGGCTCAGGGCCCTCCCAACCTTCATGTGCATGCTGGTGGTGCGCATCGTGTATATGTGGGTGCGTATGGTCCAGTGCTTGATGCTCATGCCAGATCGCTTCAGGCTCAGCCTTTGCCCACTGTTGGCTGGCAATTAAGATCGCCACTGCTGCCATGGCCGCCAACATCACAAAAGTTTCAGTTAAGCCAAGTTGGGCTCCCAGCTGACCCGCGAGCAGGTAGCCAATCAGCCACATGCCGTGCGTCAGCGCAAAGTTAGCGGCAAAAAAGTCGTTTCTATCCCCAGCTTGGCAGGAGTCTCGGATCACTTTACCAGTAGGGATTAAGACTAAAGAGGTCGCAAAGCCGATGACTACCCACAGTGGAAACAGGCTCACATAGCTATGCGGTGCGGCCCCTAAAAGCAGCGATAGTGGAAAGAGTAGCGCGCCGCTCAGCATGAGGTTTCGGTCATTGAAGCGTTGCATCAGCGCAGGTAAAAGCAGCGCTGCTGCAATTGAGCCCACACCGGTCGCCATCATCAAAAGGGGAACCGCCTCTTCGCTAAGGCCAAGCACCTCTCGAACGTACACAACCGTATTCACGATCACCATCGCCCCGGCTAATGAAAGCGCTAAGTTCAACGCAAGGACACCCCGTAAGCGCGGCGTTTTGAGATAGCTATGTACGCCGAAGCTGATACGGTGCCAAACTCCGCCGCCTCTCTCAGTGGTTTGCGCAATGGGCAGTGTAACTAAGCCGATAAACGCTGCCGCGATCACAAAAGCGATACTGTTAAACGTAAATAGCAAGTCGTAGGGGAGGAGCAGCAGAAGTGCCGCCGCTAATGCTGGGCTGAGCAGAGCTTCCATCTCCGTGGCGAGGCGCGATAGCGATAATGCCTGATTGTAGCTTTGCTCCTCGGGGAGGATATCGGGTAGTAACGCTTGGTAAACAGGTGTGTAGCCTGCGGCTAGGGCATTGAGCAGAAAGATCAGTAGATAGAGTTGCCACGCCTCAGCGATAAAGGGTAGGCAGGCAACCACGCCCGCACGCGCTAAGTTCAACCCCGCCAACCAATACTTACGCGGCAGCAGGGAAGCATAGCTGCCGACAACAGGTGCAATGGTTAGGTAGGCCACCATCTTGACCGCAAGCGCGGTGCCCAGTACCGCACCAGCACTGGTGGGGCTAAGCTCGTAAGCAAGCAAAGCTAAAGCAACCGTTGCCAACCCAGTGCCGGTAAGAGAGATAAGCTGGCTGAAAAAAAGCCAGCGAAAGCGCTTATCACGGAGCGGCTGCAATAGCTCTGGCATGACGGACCTCTTGATATAAGTGCGCCACAGTGGCGCGCTCAGTCTTAGTCCGGGAGTGTTACGTTAAGTTCAAGCACTGAGCATTCATCGTTGTTATCCAGCTGAATCTGTACTTGATCTTCATCGATCTCGACATATTTGCGGATGACGGCAACGATCTCTTGCTGCATCTGAGGCAAGTAGCTAGGGCCTGAACGCTTACCGCGTTCGTGTGCCACGATAATTTGTAAACGCTCTTTAGCAACCGAGGCCGAAGAAGGCTCTTTTTTGCTGCGGAAGTAATCAAAAATACCCACTATTTACCTCCCAAAAAACGGCTCAAGAAACCCTTCTTCTTCTGTACCTCTAGAAAACGATGCTCAACTTGATCACCGAGTAAGCGCGATACTGCGTCATCGTATGCTTGGCCAGCATCGGACTCATTATCTAGAATCACTGGCACACCTTGGTTGGAGGCTTTGAGCACGGCTTCGGATTCTGGAATAACGCCAAGCAGCGGAATCGCGAGGATATCTTCAACGTCTTTCACGCCGAGCATTTCACCGGCTTCGACACGCTCTGGGTTGTAACGGGTTAGCAGAAGGTACTCTTCTACAGGGGCAAGACCTTGTTCCGCGCGGCGTGATTTGCTCTGCAAAATGCCCAAAATGCGGTCTGAGTCACGTACTGATGAAACCTCTGGGTTGGTCGTCACAATTGCGGCATCAGCAAAATAGAGTGCCATCTGCGCGCCTTTCTCGATACCCGCTGGCGAATCACAGATAATGTAATCAAACTCTTCGCTGAGTTCGTTTAGGACTTTCTCCACACCTTCAGTGGTGAGTGCGTCTTTATCACGTGTTTGCGAGGCTGGCAGGATATACAGCGTTTCGTTGCGCTTATCTTTGATCAGTGCTTGGTTTAGCGTCGCTTCGCCGTTGATGACGTTAACAAAATCATAAACGACACGGCGTTCGCAGCCCATGATCAAATCGAGATTACGCAGGCCTACGTCAAAATCGATTACGACGGTTTTATGGCCGCGCTGTGCTAAGCCGGTGCTGATTGCTGCGCTGGTTGTGGTTTTGCCCACACCACCTTTTCCTGAGGTGACGACGATAATCTTAGCCAAGTTGTCCTCCTAAAATTCTGTTGTGCTGCCGTTTACTGACTACTACTGAAACACTACAACGGCATGACGATTAATTGATCATCTTGATAACTGATTTGTGCGGCCTGCTTCCATCGCTCGGCGCGCAGCGCATCGCTGAGCTTAAAGTTTCCGGCAATCGATATAAGCTCAGCCTCTAAGCTTTGGCAAAACACCCGTGCTTGGGTATTGCCCTTTACGCCTGCTAAGGCGCGGCCGCGTAACGGGCCATAAACATGTATGCTTCCGTCCGCGAGAATCTCGGCGCCCTCGCTAACCGGAGCCAAGATAATTAAGTCGGTGCCTTCAGCATATACTTGTTGTCCTGAACGAACAGGGCGCGTCACGATTTTACTCGCGCGCTCGATAATCTTTTCTTCAACGACCGTTTTCACGACCACTTCCGACGCCGCTTTGCTCGGCTCTGGCTCTACAGCCCGCGAGCGTGAGTTAAGCGCAGGTAAGCGCGGTAGGGGTAGCTCTGTAAGCTGCTCGGCTTGTTCATCGTTTAGACGCAGCGCCATGGGCTGAAGGCCACAGTTTTGGCAGTCTTGCAGCAGTGTTGCCAGCAGCGATGGGTCAAGCGTGCTCTCCAGTTTGTCGAGCTGAACAACAATAGGTGATGCAGTAAATAGGGCTGGGGCTTGAGACACCTTCTCCTGTAGCGCATCACGAAATGCTTGGGTGTCGTATTGGTACAGCTCTAAAACGATAGCTGTAACCGCACTTCCTTTCAGTTGGAAGTTGGGCTCATTCATGGAGCAGATCCTTAGACTCTAACCGGTAATGGGGCGCTAGTGCACACACCATCTGTAAAGACGATTAGTTTACCTGCTTACTAGAAATTGAACAGAGGAGGGGGAGTAAAAAAGAGGGAGCGCACAGCAAGCGCTGCGCGCTGGAGAATTTAACCGCGTCGACGGCGCAGACCGAGGCCAGCCGCACCGATCGCAAATAACGCAAGCGAAGAGGGTAGCGGTACAGTGCTGCTATCTTTCGCTAGTGGTGCACCGGCATCTTCAAGCGCTGCAACGGTGAGAGTTTGCCAGTTGTCGTCGTTGTGGCTGAAACGGATCGTGTTGCCGCCGTTACAGCATTTCTCGGCCCAATAGATATCTAGGCTATGTGAGCCTGACGATAGGTTGGTGCTACCCAGTGCGATAATATCGGAGCTATTCCAGTTGTTAGCCCACCAAAGATCATCCGCACGTTGAGTGACTAAGTTACCGTTTAGGTAAATAGCTGCACCGTAGTGGCCATCAAGCCCTGCTTCGAAATCCCAAACGCCATTCAATGCCGTGTCAAAGCTGATGTTGACATGGTTGAACGTGTTATTGCCGGTGAACTGGCCACTGAACCCTGTTAGCGATTGCGAGTTGACGGCATTTGATTGTGCAGCCCAACTTTGTGCCCAATCATTGTTGAACAAGTTGGTTTCAAAAGAGCGTGTCTCTAATGTGATGAGTGCAGCTTGCGCAGAAAGACTTGCCATTAAAAGACAACCACCGAGACCTGCTTTAAGAAACATTTTCTTCATGAATTTAACTCTCTAGTCCGTTAACTGTTTGCGTTTGGCGTGAAGTTTAGAAGAGTATCCTTAATTTTTCTAATATTTTTTCTATATTTGTTTTAAAATTATCCTAAGCTATTGTTTTTATATATTTTTAATTTTTATATTTGTTTTAATTATTTGTTGTTTTGGTGGTTTTTATAGAGTGGCTTTGCTCACGTTTTTTTGTTGGAAGTTGAAACTAGGCGTTAGTCAGCGCTGACGAATGCGCATACAATATGCCCACACAGAATTTAGGGGCTAGGCAATGCAAACAGACTCTCCCATGATTGAAGCGATTGAGGCTTGGGGTTCACCGCTTTTTGTAACGGAGTACCCAGAACATGATTTCTTGAAAGAGGATTTGCTCAGTTATATCTATGCAAGCCAACGCCAACAAACACAGGCGGTGGAAAGCGAGGTTGCGACCACAGCTAAACACCAGCTATTCGAGAGTAAGTTAGATTTTCTGGCCGCAGATAACCCAGCGATTATGGAGCTGCGCCGTATGCTAGAGGAGTTGATTGGCGCGGTTGCCTCACAAGTAAATGCACCTTATTGGCCGCCAGAGGCCGAGGGTGAGGCAGAGATTATCGAATCTTGGTTTCATGTAACCCAAAACGGTGGTTATCACGATGTGCACTCGCATCCAAACTGCTCTTGGTGTGGCATCTACTATTTGGCGCCAGGCGATGCCAACCTAACTGCGCGTAATGGTGTGAATCGTTTTTATGACCCGCGTGGTAATGCAGACCATTACTCGGATGCGGGTTCAGCCTACCTCAACCAGCAGGGCTTTTGGGATTTTGCACCCATTGAAGGGCAGATTGTGATCTTCCCTTCCTATTTGAAACATTCGGCACTGCCGTATTTTGGTGAGCAGGATCGTGTTGTGATCGCCTTTAACAGCGCTGTGACGCTGGTTTGAGACGCTTTCGTCAAGGGCGCTTCTGGGCTATCGTTGCGCCTTCAAGAGCACAGTGAACGCTGCCTTTGCTCAGTCAAAGGCAGGACTAGGGAAAACCAGTTAGCCAAGGTGCGAAGCTATGCGAACGGCCTTTTACATTGCCAGCTTTTTGATCTTCTATGGATCAGCATATCCGTTTATCTTTTCATTAGATAATACCGCGACTGCGCTGAGCGCGTTGTTGAGCAGTGTCTGGGGGCACCCTTCGATTGGCGATATTCTCGGCAACGTGGCGCTGTTTATTCCCTTTGGTTTTCTGGGGTACCTTTACTATCGGCAGCGCGGAAAGAAACGCCGTGAAACGCTGGTCTCTGTAGCGATCGGTGGCCTCTTACTCGCGCTTGTCAGCCAGTTTGTTCAGTTGATCATCCCATCCCGCGACCCCGCGCTCTACGACGTATATTGGAACGCTCTGGGTATGGCCATTGGGGTGGGGGCTGCGCGTTATGAGCCATTGCGCAGCCGTATTTTGCAGCATGATAGCCGCTTAGTTTTCAGTATCCCCATGCTGTTGCTGGTGCTGTGGTTGAGTTATCGCCTTGCGCCGTTTGTGCCAACGATTGATCTGCAAGCCTACAAAAACGCAGTGAAGCCACTGCTGCTCACACCCGAACTGAATTTCTCTCTACTTGTGCTACAAACAGCGGGTTGGATGCTCTATGGGATCGTCTTGTCGATGGCGTTTTTACAGGGCAAAAAGCGGCTGTTAGCGGTTAGCTCAGGTGTCTTGGTACTCGCATTAGAAATGGTGATTGTGGATAACTCAATCGCCTTAACAGATGTGGTGGCACTTGGATTAGCTGCCGCTTGCCTTGCGTTAATCCCACAAACCAAGCTGTTTTATAAGGTGCTGGGGTTACTTCTTTTAGTGGGGTGGTTCTTTGCGGCCATGGCGCCGTTCTCGCTGGTGGTTAGCGAGGCCGTGCTGAACTGGGTGCCTTTCTCGGGCTTTCTGGGTGGTTCGATCATCAAGGGTGTTATCGCGCTTGCGTTTAAGGTATTCGTTTACGCGGGAGCCATGTGGTGCTTAACACGCGGAGGCATTCAACTGCGTAACAGCGCCATGCTTGTATTTGCGTTGGTTCTGATTACTGAGTTTATCCAGATTTTTAACCTCTATCACACAGCAGATATCACCGACCTTATCTACGTTTGGTTTGCTTATTGGTTAAACAAAACGGCTGGGAAAAGTAGCCCTGTTGCCGAGCAGCGTGCAGCAAAAACACCTGTTCCCTCTGCGCCGTTGCCTGAAAAAACTCGCCAGCCGGCTATACCATCCGATAATGCACCGCTAAGCGGTATCTTCTGGGGCGGTGTGGTCGGCGCTATTTTAGCGATTGCATGTGTGAGTTATTTTGTTGTGCGTCTACCCGGCGTGCCCTACAACGTGCGTGAAATGTTTTGGTTAGGTGGCAATAGCCTAGATCTCATCTTCTTTGGCGCCGCTTGGGTATGGCTGGGCGGTGCACCGGCATGGGCTGGCCGCCGTGCAGCACGCTCGCGGATGCCGTGGTTATGGATGTGGATTGCAGGCTTGGGTGTGCCGGTTATCTTTTACTTAATGCTGTCGAATGCGATTACTGGCGAAACCGTGGCTGATCTTGCGGGTTCCAACACCTGGAGCAGCTTCCATGGCATTGAAAACACACTGCGCTTCGGTGCGCTTGTGGCGCCTTTTGCTCTCTTTTTAGCGTTGGCATACCGGTTGGTATTTGCTTATCGCACCGCGAGTAAGATCGAGTTGGATCATCTGGTCAAAATACTGTTGGTGGGTGCATTGGCTGCACTGCCATTGTTGCTTGCGGCGCGCTTTGTCATCTTTGATCTGGCGGTGACGGATAATCTGATCGAGCTCCTCTCTACCGATGGTCTAATCGGCGGCGGTTGGGCGGTCTTAGCGCTGTACCTGCTTATCGCTTGGACGGCAGCCTTTGCTGCGCACTGGCTTGGCACCTCCAGAGGGGCAATTAAAGCCGTTACCGTCTTGCTGGTATCGTTACCTATTAGCTGGTTCTTGCTCAATGCTGCGCTGGCTGATGTGGTGATGAAAGGCGATCTGGTGTTCTCTCCGATCAATTTCTTATTGGCTCCGGAGAAAGATTCCCAGCTTGCTCAGAGTATATTGTTTATGCGCTGGTGTGCTTTGATGGCGGCAGCGCAGATCGGCTTTATTGGTATCGGCAGGCTTTATTTGTACACCCATAGCCGAGGACGGGTCGCAAAACGCGTCGTTCAAGATACAACGCAGCCCGTAGTTCCTGCGCCAGTGCCTCACTCGGATGAGACCCTCGAACTGAATATCCACCTTGATCAGCTGAATTTCCTAACAGAGTTAGGTGAGGCACGGGGCGATACGCTATCAGGGACACTCAATGCAGTGATCGGCCGCTTTGGCGACGGTGCGCAACGCAAAGAGCAAGCGGCCGCTATCGCCATGCAGCTTAGTAAAACCGCCATGGCGACCAACAAAGCAGGGTTTACCCAAACCCATGTAGAGCTCAGCGCAGAAAACGCCGCGTTATTGAATGATGTTGCGCGTATCTTGGGAATGAGCCCTTCGCGTGTTCTGCGCCGCCTAGTGGCGCTGTTTATGGCGGAGTGCTGGGCAGACTAAGTTTCGCTCTAAGGTCGCAACGGTGCGTTGGTTCGTGATTTAAACGTGATAAATGGCTCGCATACTGGTCACTGATCGTTCAATTGATAACGACAACACAAGGAGATCAGGTATGCGAACAAAATTCATGGCGCTCTGCTTGGCAGTGTGTACCACGACTGCTGTACAGGCGGACAATAGTGCTGGCGTGACATCCGTAAAAAGTATGCACAGTGTTGCTGAAACGACCCAGCGTTTTGAGCAGATACTGGCCGCGAAAGGCATGACGTTATTCACTGTCATCGACCATCAAGCCGGGGCACAAAAAGCGGGCCTTTCACTACGTGATACACAGGTTGTGATCTTTGGTAACCCAAAAGTGGGAACACCCTTGATGCAGTGCGAACAGCAAGTTGCGTTGGATTTGCCGCAAAAAGCCTTAATTTGGGAAGATGAGCAGGGCGATGTGTGGTTTAGTTACAACGAACCGAGCTACCTAAAAAGCCGCCACCGTATTGCTGGCTGTGATGCTGTACTGAAAAAGGTTTCGGGCGCGTTGGCTAAGTTTGCCCAAGCAGCGACTCAGTAGCCTCCAACAGCCAGCTATATTGGCTGTTAGCTGGCTGCTTGATCCTTGGCTATGGCAGCGATATGCTCCGGGCCAATACCACAACACCCACCAATCAAGGTGGCGCCTAGCTGCTGCCACTCACGTACCCAAGCTAAATGTGCTTCAGGGGTGATGTCGGCGCGCATCGCATTAAGATCGTTATTTGCATCCAATGCCTGCGGAGCAGGTGCAAAGGCGTTTGCGTAGGCTCCTAGCTGAATGGGCTTATCGATGGCTTTGAGCGCGGTGGCCGCGGTGCGAATTGCATCGGCGATCACCTCTGGCTGGCAGCAATTAAATAAAATGGCATCGACCCCCGCATTGGCTAGCGCAATCACCGCATCAGCGACCGGCTCGCCAGAGCGCAGCATAGGTTGATCTACTGGATGGCTATCTTCCAAGGTAAAAGAGACCCAGTAAGGACGCGGCGGTTTATCGAGCTCATCCACCAACGCTTTTACAAACAGCCCCTCTTCGATTGAGCTGACCGTCTCGTTTATCCACAGATCAACACTATCAGACAGCGCACTGATCAGCGGGCGAGCGATTGTGCCAGCAAGGTTTGCATCAAACAGATCTGGCCGATAGGAGCCAAATAGCGGCGGGATTGACCCAGCAACCGCTACCTCGTGCTCACTACTATCCGCCGCTTGGCGCGCGGCGTTAACCGCAGCACGAGCCAGATGTGCGCACTCTGTTGTAAAGCGCTGTTCGCCGATATGAAAGGGCACGAGTGCATAACTATTGGTGGTAATGAGGCGAGCGCCCGCCTCGATAAACGCGGTATGCACAGCGGTGACAACCTCAGGCGCTTCCATCATTGCCAAAGCCGACCACTCCGGCTGCTGGAAAGGAGCCCCGCGGCGCTCCAACTCACGCCCCATACCGCCATCTAAAATCGTAACTGCGCTCATAACCCGTTTCCATCGCTTGATCAGACCCCAAACTATAGCGCAAGCCATCTATCCACAGCTAGCGATGAGGCGGTGTTCACGAAGGCCTGTAAGCATAGCTACCCCATCCGCTGACCGAGCAGTGACTTGCGCGCTCATCATGGCTTTAAAGCCCCGAATACCCAACGCTTGTTTGAGTTAAGTTGTTGATAAGTTATACAGCGCTAGGCAAACTAACTGTAGTTAAGCCATGAAGGCTAAGGGATTAAGACGTCACAGGAAATGACGATGGAATGGACAATCATCTTCGCAGTGCTGATTTTTATCGTACTGTTCTTCTTAAAAAGCATTGCTTCAAACTCTGCTCGCAAGCCAGACAGTGCTCTAGGCTACCGCAAAAAGAAAACCTTCTTCACCCAAGCTGAGCGCTCGTTTCTGGGTGTACTGGATCAATGTATTGATCCTGCTAAACATCGTGTTTTTGGCAAAGTACGTGTTGCCGATATCGTTGAGCCAAACCCAACCAAAAACCGCAGTGAATGGAGCCGTGCCTTCGGGAAAATCAAAGCCAAACACTTTGATTATGTGATCTGCGCTGCCGATACCCTCAAACCCGTTTGCGCCATCGAGTTGGATGATAAAAGCCACAGCCAGAAGAAACGCCAACAGCGTGATCAGCTTTTAGAAAGTGTTTGTAACGATGCGGACCTTCCGTTGATTCGCGTGCCAGCGAAACGCAGTTACAAGCTAGAGGAGGTTAAAGCGCTAGTGATGAAGGGTTTTGATAGCGCATGCTATGGGTATAAAAAGAACTCTGTAGACAGGTGTTCTTCAAAAATAAAGACTCGGTCTGTACTTCAATACTTTTGGTAGGGCTATTAGGTAGTAAAAGTTACTCTACCCTCAGTCATTCAGAAAAAACCTAAGAATAGCGCTGAATTTGATTGTGAAAACTGAAAGTTGAAGTGCTGAAGCGGGCGGAGTTCGCGTGGTTAGATAATAGAAGGTAGCTGTGCCTTCTTTCTGTCAAAGTAGCTTCCTTAATCGGAAAAAATACCGGGGAATGGTTTATGACGGTTAGTGTTTTACACTTGAGTGATATTCATATCAAGACAGATGATACTCATCTTCTACTTGAAGCTGACGAGATCGCTGCCTCTTTCTTTGAGGTCTATAGGTCTAGTGATAGATGTATGATTATCGTTACAGGGGATGTGGCATATGGAGGGATTGAAGAGGAATATGACCTCGCGAAAGTGTTTTTTGATAAGATAAAAGAAAGCCTATTAAAGGAAAAAGAAATTCCTATTGATTTTTTTTTAGCCCCAGGTAACCACGATTGTAAGCTAGTTCCTGAGGATGTAATCAGAAGTACAGTTATTGCTGCTATACATAGTGAAAACTCCAAAGCGAAAGACCCTGATATAGTTGAAAAGTGTGTTTCTGCCCAGAAGTTTTTTATAAAATTCTCTGATAAGTTAAATCCCAATATTAAATTTTTTAAAGACCCTCTCTGGGAGGAATATGAAATTCAGGAGGGATCGAAAGTAATTAGGGTGTCAATAATAAATGCCTCTTGGATGTCTGTTCTTAAAGAGAGACCTGGAACTCTAGTGTATCCTATAGAAAACTATGAGCACTTGTTTCAAGGAAAATACGATCATCGGTTTACTCTTATTCATCATCCAATGAACTGGTACTGTCAGGATACCTATCACAACTTCAGGAGACTTATACAGCAACATTCTAGTATAGTTTTTTCCGGTCATGAGCATTCTGCCCTAACTAGCAACATAACTACATCGAATAACACTAGTACTCTATTTTTTGAAGGAAAAGCCCTTGCACCACACTCTATGGGGAGTGAGGCCGGTTTCTCTGCACTATTGGTTGATGTAGATTCAGGGGACGTAAGGTATTGTTCCTATACAAGAACGAGTGAAGGCTATGAAAAAGACTCTGCCTATGATCATTCTGCCAGTCTTTATGAAAAATCTTCACCGCACTCCATTACTGACGGATTTATTCATGAGTTGAAAGACCCAGGAGCGAGTCTGTCGCTACCTTCTAAAAGCCAAGTATCGATTTCAGATATTTTTATTTCTCCTGAATTAGACTGCTTGGATACTGGAAAGTCTGTAAGTTTAGACGATATCGATCCTGTAGGTAAGAAAATATTAATTACAGGTGATGATCAAACAGGAAAAACGAAAACATTACATAATCTTTACTTCACTTTGCATGAGCGGGAAGTTTATCCTATCTATATAGACTGTAGAAACATTAAAAGGTCTACCTCAAATAGTATGCGTAAAGCAATCCTTAAAGCTATAGAGCATCAGTACAAAAGGCCAGAGAAGTTAAATTTATTAAGAAAATCTAATAAGGCTATTCTTTTAGATAACTATGAAGAAATTGGAGCATTAGTAAAAGGCCTCGACTCAATATTTCAGTATATTAATGACAATTATGGCACTGTGATCATTGCTTGCAACAGTATGTTTATCACAGCCTCAATAGCATCAAGTAAACAGCGATCTTATCTCATTGACTTCAAAAGTTATAAAATAAAAGATTTTGGCTGCAATCTGAGATATCAGCTTATAAAAAAATGGCATCTTCATGAGTACGAGGATGGACATGCTCAAACGGAGCAAGAATTTGAAAATAAAATTCATAATTCAGAAAAAACTATAACTACCGTTTTAGGCAAAAATTTAGTTCCTTCTAGGCCCTTATACTTGTTGACATTACTCCAAAGCTCATCTTCGCAAACTAAAGAAGAGCTCAGTAGTTCAGGGATGTCATACTACTATCAGTTTTTAATTACTAAAAGTTTGGATGAGGCTGGTGTGGGGCAAGGTAGCTTTGATGTCATGTTTAACTACTTATCTCATTTAGCTTGGTTTTACCGTGACCAAGAATGTGATTCGCTAGACGAGAGCGAACTCAATAAGTTCAATAAACAGTTCTCTGATAAATTTACGACTATAAAATTTGAGCAGCAGTTGGGGACTCTAATAAAGGCAAAGATACTAATTTATAATGGAGGATTCTATAGTTTTGCATATCCTTATATAAAATTTTTCTTTTTAGGTAAATATTTTGCAGACCACATTGAAGATGAAGAAATAATTTCCATAATTAATCAATCCTGTGAAAATTTGAGCACCCGCGATAACTCGAATATTATATTATTTTTGACGCATCATAAGAATAGTGATTGGGTCGTAGATAGTATTTCTGATAATCTTAGTAACTGTTACTATGATTATAGTCCGATTGAGTTCAATAGTGATACTATATGTCTTAATGATATTATTGGCTCAGTATCTGAAGTAGTTATATCTGATTTGAATGTTGAAGAGAATAAAAAACAACAAAGGAAAAGATCAGAGGAAATTGATTATGAACCTAAAGAAGAGCAGCTTGATAAAGGTAGTGAGGAATATAATAGATCTATAGATGACCTGTTTAAGCTACTCAGATCATCCGAAGTATTAGGACAGATATTAAAGAATTATTTCGGCTCTATAACTCGTGAAAAGAAAAATGAATATTTGACCGAAACGGTGAATGCACCGTTAAGACTTCTAGGCTTCTTTATTTCTGAAATAATGAAAGATCCTGATAATCTAGCTCATCAAATTGAATCCAGATTGACAGAAATGAATAGCAGTCTATCTAAAGCTGAAGTTAAAGAGATTTCTGCTCAATTTATTTCCGAGATTATTAATATAACTTGCACTGGGTTAATCTCAAAAACAGCGGAAGTCATAGGTTCGGATAAACTTAAAGAGGATATTGACTTCTTAGTAGGTAGAAGCGATAACAACGCTTACAAATTAATACAAGCAGCTGTTTCGCTGATATCCCCTTCAAAACCACCAATAGAAACGCTGAAAAAACTAGCCAAAAGCTTACAAGACAACCCTCTTGCATTTAAAGTTCTCCAGAGTTTGGTTTTGTATCACATACATATGTTCCATACTCCTGAAAGCGAGAAACAGGCATTGGGGCATTTAGTTAAAGTAAACCTTAAACCTATACACTTAAGGCCATCAATAAAAGGTAATTAGTGGGATCAGTCTAGAGGTTTAAGTTATTTGAAAGCCCAGACCTAAGCCTGGGCTTTTCATTTCAAGTGCCTTTCTTACAGCAATCCTAAAAGTAGAGCTTCCTCGTCACTCGAAATAATAGAAGCTTACAGCGCTTCAATCTTCCCATACTGCTCTTTAAACTGCGCGAAGGCCGCTTGAGCGGTCTCAAGCTTTTCTTTCTCTTTGGTGATAACCGCTTCCGGTGCGTTGGCTACGAATTTCTCATTGCCCAGCTTACCTTCTACGCGGCCGATCTCTTTTTGCAGTTTATCCATCTCTTTCTTCAGGCGGGCCAGCTCTGCGTCTTTATCGATTAGGCCCGCCATCGGAACCAATACCTGCATATCGCCCACAAGTTGTGTGGCAGACATCGGCGCTTCATCGCCCGCTTCCAGCCATGTGATGCTAGCCAGTGATGCTAGCTTAGAGAGGAAGGTGCGGTTAGCTTCCAAGCGCGCTTGGTCTTGTGCGTTTCCGTTTTGGAATAACACATCCAGCTCTTTAGCAGGGGAGATACCCATCTCACCGCGAATGTTACGTACGCCGGTGATAACGCCTTTCAGCCACTCGATGTCCGCTTCAGCTGCCGTGTCGATCTTGCTTTCGTCGGCAATTGGGAAGCTTTGCAGCATGATGGTGTCGCCTTCAGCACCTGCAACGCCTTTGATCGATTGCCAGATCTCTTCAGTGATATACGGCATGATTGGGTGGAGTAAACGCAAGATCACTTCTAGCGCACGAACCAATGTGCGGCGGGTGCCGCGCTTAGCTTCAGCAGAGGCGTTGTCGTCCCAGAGTACTGGTTTTGATAGCTCTAGGTACCAGCCGCAGTACTCGTTCCAGATGAAGTCGTACAGCGTTTGAGAGGCAAGATCAAAACGGTACTCATCAAGGTGTTTTGCTGTTTCTGCTTCTACGCGTTGTAGCTGGCTGGCGATCCAGCGGTCAGCCAGTGATAGCTCCACATCGCCGCCGTTTTGGCCGCAATCTTCGCCCTCTGTGTTCATCTGTACATAGCGTGCTGCGTTCCAGATTTTGTTACAGAAGTTACGGTAGCCCTCTAGGCGCTTCATGTCCCAGTTGATGTCGCGGCCAGTGGTTGCCAGCGCTGCTAGTGTGAAGCGCAGGGCATCGGTACCGTGTGCGGCAATCCCTTCTGGGAACTGCTTTTCGGTGCGTTTGCCGATCTTCTCGGCTAGTTGTGGCTGCATCATGTTGCCGGTGCGTTTTTCCAGCAGCGTAGGGAGGTCGATGCCATCGATCATATCCAGCGGATCAAGCACGTTGCCCTTGGACTTAGACATCTTGTCGCCATTCTCATCACGAATCAGGCCGGTGACGTATACCGTTTTGAACGGAACTTGTGGCGTGCCATCTTCATTTTTCATGAAGTGCATGGTCATCATCATCATGCGGGCAACCCAGAAGAAGATGATATCGAAACCTGTTACCAGTACGTCGGTTGGGTGGAATGTTTGCAGGCGCTCGGTGTTTTCTGGCCAGCCTAGTGTGCCGAATGTCCACAGGCCAGAGCTGAACCATGTGTCCAGTACATCGTCGTCCTGTTTGAGTTCGGTCTCTGCTGGTAGGTTGTACTTCTCGCGTGCAGCGGCTGCACTGTTAGCAACATAGACGTTACCGTCGTTGTCGTAGAATGCTGGAATGCGGTGGCCCCACCATAGCTGGCGTGAAATACACCAGTCTTGGATATCGCGCATCCACGCGAAGAACATGTTCTCGTACTGTTTAGGTACAAACTTGATATCGCCATTTTCAACAGCTTCAACGGCTGGTTTAGCCAGTGTTTTTGCATCGGCAAACCATTGGTCGGTTAGCATCGGCTCGATAACAACACCGCCACGGTCACCGTAAGGCACCGTCATGTCGTTCTCTTCAACTTTTACCAGCAAGCCTGCCGCTTCAAAATCAGCAACGATCGCTTTACGGGCAGCAAAGCGCTCCATGCCGTGGTATTGCTCTGGCAGGGTAGTATCGATCTCTGAGTTAGGTGTGCCATCGGTGTTGAAGCCTTCTGCCTCATCGCGGATGTGTGCGTCTAGGGTGAAGACGTTGATCATCGGCAGGCCGCAGCGCTTGCCCACTTCGTTATCGTTAAAGTCGTGCGCTGGTGTGATCTTCACACAACCAGAGCCCTTCTCCATATCGGCGTGTTCGTCAGCAACAATGGGAATACGGCGGCCAACCAGTGGCAGCTCAACAAATTTACCGATGAGATCTTTGTAGCGGTCATCTTCTGGGTTAACAGCAACGCCGGTGTCACCTAGCATGGTTTCTGGGCGCGTTGTGCCCACCACGATAAAGTTATCGCCTTCGGCTGTTGTCGCGCCATCTGCCAGTGGATAACGCAGATACCACATCTTACCCTTGACCTCTTTGTTCTCTACTTCGAGGTCAGAGATAGCGGTGTGTAGCTTTGGATCCCAGTTGACGAGGCGTTTGCCACGGTAGATCAGGCCTTCGTCGTACAGGCGGATAAACACCTCTTGTACCGCGTTGTAGAAGCCGTCATCCATCGTGAAGCGTTCAGTTGGCCAATCGACGGAGTTACCTAAGCGGCGCATCTGGCCGGTGATAGTGCCACCTGAGTGCTCTTTCCACTCCCAGATTTTTTCGATGAACTTGTCGCGGCCCAGATCGTGGCGCGACTTTTGCTCTTCGGCAGCGAGCTTACGCTCAACGACCATTTGTGTCGCGATACCCGCGTGGTCGGTGCCCACTTGCCATAGCGTGTTTTTGCCTTGCATGCGCTTGTAGCGGGTGAGTGCGTCCATAATGGTGTGTTGGAACGCGTGACCCATGTGCAAACTGCCTGTGACATTCGGCGGTGGAATCATGATGCAGTAAGAGTCACCTTCGCCAGAGGGTGCGAAGTAGTTATTCTCTTCCCAAGTTTGGTACCAGGATTTTTCGATCTCGTTCGGCTGGTAAGTTGTATCCATCGTCTCTTCTGTCTCTTGCGCTATCAGTTTGCGTTCGGTTAGACGTGGCGGTCAGCACGAAATTCGCTGCGCGCCAGTGCAAGCTGCATGTGATTCGGTTTAGCCGGCCATTATACCCGTTGTGTGCGGATGGCAGAAGGTAACGCGCGAGAAATTGCGCCGCTTTTCAGCGCTAGACGTGTTGCTGTATGGCGGCACTAAGTGCGCTTGCGCATATCATGCATACTCGGCTGAATGCCGACCGCTTGATAGCGCTTAAAGCGTTGGCGAGTATCAGCCAAGATGGTGGGTTCTTGCACCACAACTTCGGCGATGCGAGCAAACTGTTCGGTATGATCAAGATAGCCAGAGGCTAAGTTAACCAGCATATCGGGTTGTGTTGGCAGATGGGGGAGATCCCAACCTAAACGGATCGGGGCTAGCAGGGTATCGCTGGCCAGTGAGTTGGGCAGGAACGCTTCGCTCTCTGCCCGCCAGAGCCAATTGCTGACCTCTTCGGCCATCTGCTGAGATGCGGTATGGATATACAGCTTATGTCCAGCAGCGAGCGCACGGCCGCAGAGCCGCGTCAGAAACTGATAGCGGCTATCGGTGTCGGTGCTTGGCAGAATGTAGAAGTCAGCTTGCGGCATCGGTTTACTCGTCGTCGATCACGTCAGCGGCTTGGTTCAGCATGTACTGCGCCAGTAGCGGTACACAGCGCCCAGTGGCACCTTTTGCTTTACCGGCAGAGTTCCACGCGGTACCCGCGATATCAATGTGGGCCCAACGATACGCTTTGGTGAAGCGGCTTAGGAAGCACCCTGCCGTGATCGTACCGGCTGCTGGACCGCCAATGTTAGCGATATCAGCAAAGTTGCTGTCCAGTAGCTCTTGGTAATCATCCCACAGCGGTAAGCGCCAAACGCGATCAGACGCGTAATCGCCCGCAACGCTTAGCTCTTGAGCAAGGTCTTCATCGTTGGTCATCACGCCAGAAGGCACATGGCCCAGTGCAACAATACACGCACCGGTTAGTGTCGCGATATCCACAACGCTGGCAGGTTCGAAGCGCTCAACATAGGTCAGCGTATCGCACAGAACTAAGCGGCCTTCGGCGTCGGTGTTGAGGATCTCAACCGTTTGACCAGACAGCGTAGTGACGATATCGCCGGGTTTGGTGGCGTGGCCGCTTGGCATATTTTCAGCCGCTGCAATGACACCGTAGATATTGATCGGCAAGTCCATCTCAGCAACGGCCGTCATCGCGCCCATTACGGAAGCTGCGCCGCACATATCAAACTTCATTTCGTCCATTTTAGCGCCGGGCTTCAACGAGATGCCGCCGGTATCAAAGGTGATGCCCTTACCCACAAGCACGTGTGGTTTGTCGCCCTCTTCTCCACCATTGTGTTTGATAATGATCAGTTGCGATGGTTGCTCGCTGCCGTTGCCCACAGACAGTAGGCAGTTCATGCCGAGCTGGCGCATTGCATCTTCATCCAGCACTTCGCATGTGACCGAGTCATACTCGTTAGCAAGTTCTTTGGCTTGGTCAGCAAGGTAGGTTGGCGTGCAGATATTGCCCGGCAGGTTGCCAAGTTCACGGGCGGTGTTCATCCCGTTAGCGATAGCCGCACCGTCAACCAACGCGCCTTCACCCTCTTCAGTGTTGTCTTCGCTCAGGTGAATAGCGAACTTTTCGATGGCATACGGGTCAGCTTTTTTACTCTTGGTGGCGTCGTACTGATAGAGCTCTGCGGTGGCCGTTTCTACCAGCAGGCGTGTTTGGCGGTAGGTATCCGCTTGGTCGGACGCTTCGCCATCCAGCGCAATGGTGATCTCTTTCAAATTCAGCGCCTTAACTTGGCCCAAAATTGCTTTGATCACTTTTTTATAGCTGCGGTCGTGGCGCTCATCTGCTTTACCAAGGCCCACTACCAAAATGCGCTTAGCGCTCACGCCATTAAGACGCTGTAGCAAGAGTGTTTCACCGGTTTTACCTTTGATATCGCCAGCGGCAACGAGGTCAGAAAGGTAGCCTTGAGCAGCACTGTTAATAGCGGTTGCCGAAGGGGTTAGTGCAGCATCAGCTGCGACACCAATCACGAGGCATTCGGTATCTAAGGTGGCAACGTTGCCGTTTACAATTTCAAAATCCATGAGGGCTCCAAACAAGACTTTGCGGCTGGATTAATAGATAATGCTGACGCAGAAATCCAGCTGCGTTTATGTTAGCTGGCACTATAAAGGACGCTGCACAGAACGCCAAGTGGCGCGGCAGTCCAGATAAAACTCAGAGCTTTGTTTTCGTTGATTAGTTTCTTTTTTCGGGCGGTATTCGGTTGATTATTTTTCGTTACCTAGCGCGGCAAATTTTGATGAGCACAGTGGCGGTGAGCCTTGTGCTAACACTGATTATTGTCAGTGGGCGCTTTATCAAGTTTCTCTCTTAC
The DNA here is from genome assembly GCF_004005935.1 of Neptunomonas marina. GTDB lineage: Bacteria > Pseudomonadota > Gammaproteobacteria > Pseudomonadales > Balneatricaceae > Neptunomonas > Neptunomonas marina. The sequence continues at coordinate 210,019 of NZ_SACQ01000006.1, forward strand.
GTGGTAGCTGGTGAGCTGTCGCCGGAGTTTGTGTTTCAACTGGTGGCTTACCGTATCCCCGGCATGTTGGTGCTGATTCTGCCGCTGGGGTTGTTCTTGGGCGTGCTGCTGGCGCTTGGCCGCATGTACTTAGAAAGTGAAATGGTCGTGCTACGGGCCAGCGGTATGAGCTCCGGTAAGCTGGCGCGATTTGCGCTGGGGCCTGCGCTTCTCGTGAGTGCGGTGGTTGCGTTGCTATCACTCTACCTTTCGCCTTTGAGTTGGCAGCAGGTGGAACAGATCTACGAGCAAGAGAGTAAGAAAAGCGAGCTAGATAACTTAACGCCGGGGCGTTTTCATAGTTTGCGCGGTGGTTCGCGCACCTCCTACACCAGTGCCTATGATGGCGATGAGAAAGAGCTGAGCTTTGTGTTTGTCTCTGAACGTGATGAAAAAACAGGCCAATTGCGCGTTGTCGTTGCCGAGGCTGGCCGCCAAGTCATCACCAACCCTGAAACCCAAGAGCGTTTTGTGGTGCTAGAAAAGGGGTTTCGCTACGACGGCGAACCGGGGCGAGCCGACTACACCGAGATCGCGTTTCAGGAGTATGGCTTTTTGATGCCGCCATCACAGGGGTATCAGCGCCCAGCTAAGATCGATGCGTTGACGCTCTCTGAACTTATGGCGATTGATGATTCTGAACACCGTGCTGAGCTGCACTGGCGTTTATCGATGCCGCTACTTGCCTTAATTATTACGCTGATTGCGGTGCCCATGAGTAAGACCAATCCGCGCCAAGGCCGCTATGCGAAGCTGATCCCCTCGATTCTGCTTTACATGACCTACCTCACCTTACTTACAGGTGCGAAGGGTGCGATTGATGATGGCAAAATGGGCGTTATCAGTTTGTGGCTGATCCACCTTGGTTTCTTCCTTTTCGCGCTGAGTTTGCTGTTTGGGGACCGCTTCTGGGAGCGGGTCGCGAACCTGATGCCGCGTTTGCCGCAGCGGAGTAAATCATCATGATGCTTCGTTTGGAACGCTACATTGCGGCGCAGGTCTTGAGCGCAGTATTCGTCATTTTGCTGATCGTGCTGGGGCTGGATCTGATTTTTGAGTTTGTCGCCCAAGCGGCTGATATCAACGAGCGCTACACCATGAGTGATGTGCTCTACTACTTGGCCTATCGAGCGCCGGGGCGGCTGTACGAATTTCTGCCGCTAGCGAGCCTTGTGGGCTGTTTAGTGGGGCTAGGTATGCTGGCAAGTAATAGCGAACTCACGGTGATGCGAGCGGCAGGTATCTCTATCGGCCGTATCGTGATGGCGGTGATGAAACCTGCGATTTTGCTGGCGTTGATCGCTGTTTTGATGGGTGAGTACGTCGTGCCCCACAGTGAACAGGTGGCGGAAAGCTCGCGGGCGCTGGCGAAGTCTAATGGACAGGCGCTGCGCTCTGAGCACGGCGTTTGGCACCGTGAAGATAATCAATTTATCCATATCAACGCAGTTGAGCCGGGTGGCAAAATCCACGGTATCACGCGGTATACCTTCGATGAGCGCTTGCAGATGGTGAGCGCAAGCTTTGCCGCCACAGGAACCTATTCCGAGCAAGGGTGGATACTCAAAGAGGTACAACAGACGGCGTTCTTAGGCGATCGCACTCAGGTCAGTAGCGCTTCGCAAGAGCTGTGGCAGTCGGGGCTGACGCCTACATTACTGTCGGTTATTGTTGTGAAACCTGTGGATCTTTCGATCAGTGGTTTGTGGTCATACACTGGCTATCTGGCTGAGCAGGGGTTAGATGCCAACCAATATCTATTGGCTTTTTGGACGAAGGTACTGCAACCGGTGGGGATTCTTGCGCTGGTACTGGTGGGTGTTTCGTTTGTCTTTGGACCGCTGCGTAGCGTGACGGTGGGACAGCGGATCGTGGCAGGCGTGATTGTTGGTTTGGTGTTTAAGTTTTCACAAGATTTGCTAGGCCCTGCGAGTTTGGTTGTGGGCTTTACGCCGCTGGTAGCAACGATGATACCGATAGCCGTTTGTGCTGGCGTTGGTTTTATCTTGTTAAAACGCGCCGGTTAACGGGAGAATAGGCGAAAAAAAGAGCAGTTAAGACTGCTCTTTTTTTCGTTTTGGTATCACCACAACGCGTGAGCTTGAAAAGCGGTCGTGCCATGTCAGGCGTTCATCAGAGAAAAGCATCCACCAGTAACCGAAACCTGCGGCGGCGATCGATACGATAGCGGCCAACCAACGCTTGAGCGCTTGGCTCCACGTTAGGCTGTAGCCCTCTAATGACTGAACACGAAGGCGCCATGCCATCATGCCGATGGTTTGGCCTGACTTGGTCCAGAAGAAGCCATTAAATAGAAAGATGACAACGAAGTAAGCGCTCTGCATCAGCGGACCTTCGGCCGCTTCCCCACCGTTGAGCGCTACACCGATACCACCAACGAAAAAGAGTACGGCAATCACAACGAGTAAGTCGTACACGAGTGCGGCTAGGCGCTTAAAAAGGTTTGCTTCTGTGACACCGGTTTGATCAAAAACAACTCTACGAGGCATTATTTATCCTTACGTTAACCTTCAATTAGCAAGCGCTGCGGCTCTCTGTTTGATTCGAAAGCTTAAAGAGGGGGCGGAACCACGTTCCAATGATATTGCCGATAAACGCTGCTACTAGCCACAGCCAGCCATGCAAACTACCGGAAACAATACCGCCGAAGTAAGCGCCAATATTGCAGCCAAACGAGATCGTTGCACCATATCCCAACAGTAAACCACCCAGCACAGCAGCGATCCAGTTTTGCCAAGGCATCCGCCACTGCAGTAAAAGCTTGCCCGCCAGCGCAGCAGCTAGCAGTGCTCCCAAAATGACACCAACATTCATGAGCGTGGCGGCATCGGTTGTCAGTGGTTCTAGTAGGGCATCTTCACGGCCGGGTTGGAGCCAATATGTCCAAAAATCGAGTTCTAGATCCATGCCGAAAGTTTCTGCAAGCTTTGCGCCCCATAATGGGTAAGCAATGGCGACGGCCCACGGGCGGCCAATCATGGCGAGCGTGGCAAAGTTCAGCAACGCCAGTGCGACTGCGCCCCAAATAAAAGGCCATGGGCCGCTGAGCAGGCGCTTGGGTAGGGTGAGCGTACCGTCGGCTTGATCGCGTTCAACGTAACCGTGGCGGCGTTTTTCGAACCAAACCGTGAGTGCGGCAATGGCGGCGAACACCGCCAAGTTAGCGATGATGGCCATCGGTACACCAAGGCTTTGAATTGTGGATACAGGGGCGAGCTGCGGCAACGAGGTCCACCACTCGTAGTCTTTTGTGGCCCAAAGGCCTCCCGCTGCAAACCCCAGCATGCTTGGAATCGCTCTAAGTTGGCCACCACCAGCGTGATAGAGGTTGCCAGATGCACAGCCGTTACCTAACTGCATACCAATGCCGAAGATAAAGGCTCCGCAGATAATCGACCAGCCTAACGGGCGATTGAAGCCGTTGACCGCTGTGCCAAACAGCTCCCCAGCACCCAGTGCAGGAAAGAACAGACAAACCGCCACTGCAAGCATCAACATCTGCGCGCGCAAGCCTTTGCCTTTACCGTGCAGGATGAAGCTGCGCCACGCAGTCGTGAAACCAAAAGCTGCGTGGTAAAGCGTTAAGCCAAGAGCTGCGCCTAATGCAAGGAGAGTGGCCTCAAACCAAGACTCCTGATTGGCTAACCACAAAAATGCACCGCTGCAGAGCAATACAACAAAAAATAGAGTCTTACGTCCTGTGATTTGCGCATCCATTGCCGGAGAGGTTGAAGAGGAGTTCATCGCGTACTCATTAGCCTAGTGTGTCAAAAAGCAGGCTAATATATCACCAGTTGGAGGCGATTATAAGAAAGGTGCTCAATAAGTAGCCGCCCCGAGCGGAGCGGCGAGTGTGCGCTTACTTAAACGGTTTTACGTAAACGTCTTTGTACTCTTCTGCTAGCGACTTTGCTTCAGCCATCTGGTTGGCTTCAAGCTTCATTAGCAAACGGCTCTCGATGGACGCAGCAGTGCCGTTACCTAATGCTGCTGCGTTGTGCATCCACGCATAGGCGATGATATCGGAATCGTGACTGCTATCTTGGCCGTAGCCATTGGAGTAAAGCGTACCGAGGTAGAACATCGCATCGGTATGACCTTGGCGTGCAGCAACACGATACCAGTGCTCAGCTTCTTCAAAGCTTTGCTCAGTGCCTGTGCCAAAGTTATAGCTACGGCCTAAGTTATGCTGTGCAGAAACAAGGCCTTGATCTGCTGCGGCTTTGTAGAGATTAAACGCTGCAGCGCCATCACGCGGTGTGCCGTAGCCAAATTCGTACATCTCACCCGCGCGGTTCTGTGCTGATGCATCGCCCGCCTCAACTTTAGGCATCAGAGCTTCAAGCTCAACTTTATAGGCTTTGTTTTTCAGCTTGCGCAGGCTGTTTACGCTGCCAATATGGCCTTGGCGTGCGCCCTGATTGTAGAGTGATTTCGCTTTCTCGATATCTTGGTTAACACCCAAGCCACCCTCGTAAAGTTGACCCAGTAGATTGGTGGCATCTGGGTTGCCTTCTTTAGCAAGCGGTGTCACTTCTTTTAGAACAGCCGCATAGTCTTGGCTTTCGAATGCTGCTTGAGCTGCAACAACACTCGCAGCTGACACAGGCATGGCCTGTAAACTTAATACCAGGCTAGCAGTAGCCAGAATCAATTTTTTGCTCATTTCAGGATATACCCCAACGGTTGGCGGGACAAAAGAGCGCCTATTATACAGGCGCTCAAAGAATATACGAAACCGGAGCCAATCAGATGAGTTATTTGATTAGCTTTGTCTAATGTTGCGAAGTTTAACCAAACTGCCGGCGAACTTCAGCCCCTAAATTGCAGCAAACTTGATGTCGGTTAAAAAATCGCCAGCCTGTAGGCTGTTTAATCACCGCGCTTTGGGCTTAATAGCTCGATCATGTAGCCATCTGGATCCTTTACGAATGCCAATATCGTCCCCGAGGTGCTGTTTTTCATCGGGCCTGCATCGCGTACAACATCGCCACCTTTAGCCTTTATAGCCTCACACGCTTGGTAAACATCATCTACTTCAATCGCGATATGGCCATACGCGTTGCCGAGTTCGTAGCTGTCTGTGTCCCAGTTATGCGTAAGCTCCAGCGCTGTATGGTTTGCTTCATCGCCGTAACCGAGAAACGCTAAGGTGAACTTTCCTTCTGGGTAATCTTTGCGGCGTAGTAACTTCATACCCAAAATTTCAGTGTAAAAGTTGATCGATTTCTCCAGATCAACAACACGAAGCATAGTGTGTAGCAGGCGCATAAATACTCCAATGGTTTGCTGTGCACGGTTTCAAGGTCGTTCAGCCGGCTGTGACTATAAGGTGATAGAAAAGTTCGGTGCTTACAGTAAGCTTGCTGAATAGCAGATAGAATGCTTAAGTATAACGTATATGGCTTTTTACTCGGGCTGCTTTATTCGAAGGAAGTGCTTATGTTTCAAGATATGACAAAAAAAATGAATGACTCCCTAGAGCCCTTCAAAGACCTGATCAATATTCAGACGAAAATGCTAGAAGAACTCACCCGTCAACAGATGGAGTGTACGAAATCTTGCATCGAAGCGACCATCCAGCAAACAAAAGAGTTACAGAAGTGTGAATCGCCGAATGATCTTATGACACTGCAGCAGGCGTACGCGAAAGAGCTGGAAGAAACGCTGAAAAGTGCCAGCTCGCGTAACATGCAGGCGCTAGAAGAGGCGCGCGCGGAGATCGAGCAGATCACGAAGGATGTCTTTAATCCGTTTGCAGATAACAATCGTTAAACGCAGATGAGCTTTTACAAAAGCAGCGTTGGCTGCTTTTTTTATCGCTAATTTTCTCCTATTCCCAGCAATTTGAACGGCATCATGACGAAACTTATTGGTATTATTTATGGCTCGACGACTGGCAACACACAGGCTGTCGCTGAGCAGTTGGCAGCTGCTTTTGGCGAGCAAGCGTGCTTGCACGACATAATGGAGCAGGGCTTTGAGGGTATTTCGGCATATGATGTTTGCCTGTTCGGTATACCCACATGGGATTTTGGCGAGCTGCAGGAAGATTGGGCGGATCTGTGGCCCGAGCTCAATGCACTGCATTTAAAAGGCAAACCCTGTGCGCTGTTCGGTTTGGGTGATCAAATTGGCTACGGAGAGTGGTTTTTGGATGCCATGGGCTTACTGTATGCTGAGCTTGTTAAAGGCGAAGCTCAGTTAGGAGGGCTTTGGCCGGTGGAAGGGTACCGGTTTGAAGCATCAAAAGCGCTAACAGCAGATGGTAGCCAGTTTGTTGGTCTCGCGCTTGACGAGGATAGCCAAAGTGCAGATACACCTGAACGGATCGAGCAATGGGTAGCACAGTTGCGGGGTGAGTTCAGTTTGTAATATGGTCATGTTATTATTAATTAGAATAATCTAATATTTAAACCCAAGACAAGGAAAGAACCATCATGAAGAAGCATCTTATGACTGCGATTGCGGCGGCCGCGATCACAATGAGTGCGACTGCAGGTGCTGTAGACGCAGATAAAGCAATTGAGTACCGCCAAGGCGTTTTCAATGCGATGAAATGGCATTTTGGTCCTATGGTGGGCATGATCAAAGGCAAGATCGATTACGATGCTGCGGACTTTGAGCGCCGTGCTAAATTGATCGCTGCGCTAGCGCAAATGCCACAGGAAGGTTTCGCAGAAGGGACTGATGCAGGTGATACCGATGCAAAAGAGGAAATTTGGGAAAACAAAGAAAAGTTCGACCAAGGCATGAAAATGATGGTAGAAAAATCTGCTGCACTTGCTGAAGTTGCAAAAAGCGGTGATATGGCGAAAATTAAGCCAGCTTTCGGTGCGCTCGGTAAAACATGTAAAGGCTGCCACGATAACTTCCGTGAAGAGTAATCACACTGCTTAAAAAAAGCTCGGCATTGCCGAGCTTTTTTGTATCTACTGCTTTTAAAGCAAATTGACGACGGCCCATATAGTAGCAGCGGCTACGGCAGCAATGACGATGGCTCGTAGTAGAGGGAGTGTGCTTGCTGTTGTGCCTAACGGGGCTATCTTCTTACCGGTTACCATAGCAGGGACGATCGGGTCTTTTTTCACGACCGCATGATAAACCACGGCTAAGACGTGCAGTGCGACAGCTGCCAAGATAAAGTCGAAGGTCTGTTTATGGATGCTAGAGAGTGTGGAGACCATATCGCTACTGACCAGATGGACCAGTGGCCCGTCCGTAAAAATATCGTCACTGGTGAATAAGCCGGTCACTCCTTGGGTGGCCACTAACAGCAGTAATGCAATCACCATCCAGCCGCCTAATGGATTATGGCCCACAAAGTGGGGCTCTTTCCCTTTGCTAAAGGCGAGCGCGTAGCGCAGTGTTGCTTTGGGTGAACGAATAAACTCTTTAAAGCGTGCATAATGGGAGCCCACCAGACCCCAAAGTATGCGATAGGTGACTAATCCGAGTACGGTATAGCCGATATACATATGCCAGGTCATATCGCCGCCCTCTTCACCGGAGTACCACAGATAACCGATAGCAGCGACCAGTGCCCAGTGGAATAACCGGATAGAAAGGTCCCAGACCTGAATGCGGGTAGTGGGTTCGACTTGTTGCGTCATGTTTACACTCCATTGATCCCAAGGTGGGTCAGAATACCTGCAGCGTAGCCGAGCGCGATGGCCCAGCTCCACCTCAGGTGGCTATAAAACGTATAGGTGCCCTGTGCTTGTCCCATCAGGGCGATGCCAGCTGCGGAGCCGATCGATAACAATGACCCACCCACTCCGGCTGTCAGCGTGACGAGCAGCCAAGCGTTAGTGCTCATGGAAGGCTCCATCGTGAGCACCGCAAACATCACGGGGATATTATCAACCAAAGAGGAGAGGATCCCTACCAAGATATTGGCCCAAATCACACCGAGGTTGCCATAGAGTTGCTCAGACAATAGCGTGAGATAACCCAGTGTTGAGAGGCCACCAACGCACATGACGACGCCATAGAAAAACATCAACGTATCCCATGAAGAGCGCTCTACCACACGGAAGATATCAAAACGGCGTATCACATCGGTATGGTCACCCCGATAACTACCCTCCGTTGGCAATTCGCTGCCAGGGTGCTTCGTGGCCGGATGGCTCTCATGACGGCATAGGTAAAAGATGTAGATCTTTAACACCCCAAGCCCTGTCATCATGCCCAACACAGGCGGCAGGTGAAGATAGCTATGTGAGCTTACCGCCAATGCGATAGTCGCCGCGAAAAGCCCAATCGTAACAAGCCCACCGGGTTTCAATACCGAGTGCTCGCTGTTATCACATGAACCGGGCGCTGCGGTTATGCCCCAAGACATGATGGCAGCGGGCACCAACCAATTGATCAGAGAAGGCAGGAACAGGGCAAAGAAATCACCGAACTGTACCATCCCTTTCTGCCACACCATCAAGGTAGTGATATCCCCAAAAGGACTAAACGCACCACCCGCATTGGCAGCGATGACAACATTGATACACCCCACCGTGACAAACTGGGTGTAGCCGTTGCCGACGGCCATTACCACCGCGCCCATCAGTAGGGCGGTAGACAAATTATCTGCGATGGGTGAAAGCGCGAAAGCCAATCCACCGGTGATCCAATAGATTTGACGTAATGAAAACTGCTTTTGTATTAACCAGTTACGCAGTGCGGCGAATACCTGTCGCTCCTCCATCGTGTTGATAAATGTCATCGCGGCGAGCAAGAAAAAGAACAGCTCGGCGTACTCTAAAATATTATGACGTAACGCCTCTCCGGCGGTGTGGTGGTCACCCTGTGCTATGTAAGCAAGCCCGACGAGTAACCAGATGAGGCCCGCTGCCACAATAATTGGCTTGGACTTGCGTAGTTGGGTGACCTCTTCGCCCAGTACCAATACATACCCGATGCAAAACACACCAACCGCCAGATAGCCATATAGGCTGGTGGTTAAGTCAACAGGGCTTGCTGGCGAGCCGCTGGTAAAACCGAATGCCCAGCTTGCAGTACCGAGCAAAACAAGACAAAACAGGCCGTTTTTTAACCAGAATAAGGTTTGTTGGGAAGCCAAATACATGCGCTAGTGATGCCTTTGGGATGAGTTAACGACAATGGAGGCGGCTGCTCAATGTGAAAAGATCAACAATACACTGAGCGCCCGAAGTTGTTAATTAGCATACGCTGATTTTTGCATCGCATCAAAACACTTAAGGGCGTTGATAGTGAGTGTTCAAACGCTTTTATCGCCTTCAAATAAGGGTGCCTTAAAGAGCGCTTTTCGGTTAAAATGTGTGCCCTTTTTAATTTGCGAACAGTTGAGCGTCAGCGATGGAAGTCAATCCAATCATTAACGATCTTAAAGATATCGGTGAACGAACCGAAGCTTTGTACGGCTATCTGGATTACCCAGCTAAGAAAGAGCGCCTCGAAGAGGTTGAGCGTGAGCTGGAAGACCCGAATGTTTGGAATGATCCTGATTACGCGCAAAAGCTCGGCAAAGAGCGCTCTGCACTAGAGACCGTGGTTAAAACACTGGAAGAGCTTAAGGCCGGCGCTGTGGATGTTCGTGATCTGTTAGATATGGCAGTAGAAGAGGACGACGAAGAGACGGTAGAGGATGTTATATCTGAAGTCAGTGCTCTGATGACTAAGCTACAAGGCTTGGAGTTCCGCCGTATGTTTGCCGGAGAGGCGGACGAGAACAACGCGTTCTTGGATATTCAGTCTGGTTCGGGCGGTACTGAAGCCCAAGATTGGGCCAATATGGTACTGCGTATGTACCTGCGTTGGGGCGAAGAGAAAGGCTTCAAAACAGAACTCATTGAAGTGTCTGATGGTGATGTTGCAGGTATTAAGTCCGCGACGATCCGTTTTGAGGGTGAGTACGCCTTTGGTTGGCTGCGCACAGAAACCGGCGTACACCGTTTAGTGCGTAAATCGCCATTCGACTCTGGTGGCCGCCGCCACACCTCGTTCTGCTCGGTATTTGTATCGCCAGAGATTGATGACAACGTCGAGATCGACATCAACCCTGCGGATCTGCGTATTGATGTTTACCGTGCCTCAGGTGCCGGTGGTCAGCACGTTAACCGGACTGAATCTGCGGTACGTATCACCCACGAACCATCAGGTATCGTGGTGCAGTCACAAAGCCAGCGCTCGCAGCACCAAAACAAAGATACCTGTATGAAGCAGCTACGGGCAAAACTTTACGAGATCGAGATGCTTAAGCGCAGTGAAGCGGCGCAAGAGCTTGAAGATTCAAAAGCTGATATCGGCTGGGGCAGCCAAATTCGCTCTTACGTGCTGGATGATCAGCGCATTAAAGATCTGCGTACCAATGTGCAGACCTCCAACTGTGACAAAGTCCTTGATGGCGATCTTGATCTCTTCATCGAGGCTAGCCTAAAAGCCGGCCTGTAGTTACGTAACTAATCACTATGCTGGGCGCTTGCGAGTGCTCAGCAAGAAATAAACCCAAGCAAAAGGTTTTTAATAACATGTCTGATAACACTCAGCAGCAAGATGAGAATCGCCTGATCGCTGAACGCCGCGAAAAGCTCAATGCGTTGCGCGAGCAGGGAAATGCGTTCCCCAACAACTTCCGTCGCGATAGCTATGCACAAGACCTGCAGGCTAATTATGGCGATAAATCGAAGGAAGAGCTCGCTGAGGCAGGCATTAAGGTAAGCATTGCTGGCCGCGTTATGCTGAACCGTGGTGCGTTTGGTGTTATCCAAGATATGACCGGACGTATCCAGTTTTACGTTAACAAAGAAGCGCGTACGTTTGCTAAGAGCTTGGATCTGGGCGATATCATCGGTATCACTGGGGAGCTACACAAATCTGGCAAAGGTGACCTCTACGTTGATCTTGGCGAGTATCAGCTTCTCACGAAGAACCTACGTCCCCTGCCTGACAAGCATAAAGGTCTGCAAGACACCGAGATGCGCTATCGTCAGCGTTACGTTGACCTGATCACCAATGACGAATCGCGTCGCGTGTTTGAGATCCGCTCAAAAGTGGTGTCTGGGATTCGTAAGTTCCTAGAGGAGCGCCGCTTTATTGAAGCAGAAACCCCCATGCTGCAGGTGATCCCAGGTGGTGCATCGGCGCGCCCGTTTATTACGCATCACAATGCACTAGATCGTGATATGTACCTGCGTATCGCGCCAGAGCTGTACTTGAAGCGTTTGGTTGTGGGTGGTGTTGAGCGTGTCTTTGAGATCAACCGTAACTTCCGTAACGAAGGTTTGTCGACGCGCCACAACCCTGAATTTACGATGCTTGAGTTCTACCAGGCCTACGCTGACTTCAATGATCTGATGGATCTAACGGAAGAGATGCTACGCAAGTTGGCCAATGACGTGCTAGGTACCACGACCCTGACATATCAGGGTGAAGAGTATGACCTAGGGGCACCGTTCACGCGCATCAGCGTGTTTGACTCTATCTTGCATTACAACCCAGAGCTGAGCGCTGCTGATATCGATAACATCGAATCAGCACGAGCGGTTGCTGATAAACTGGGTATCCCGCTAAAAGATAGCTACGGCTTGGGTAAAGTACAGATCGAGATCTTCGAGAAAACTGTGGAAGACCGACTGGATCAGCCGACGTTTATCACTGAATACCCAGCCGAAGTGTCGCCATTGGCGCGCCGCAACGATAACAACCCATTTATCACAGACCGCTTTGAGTTCTTTATCGGTGGTCGTGAAGTGGCAAACGGCTTCTCGGAGCTCAATGACTCGGAAGATCAGGCAGAGCGCTTCCGTGCTCAAGTTGCTGAGAAAGATGCTGGCGATGACGAAGCCATGCACTACGACGATGATTACATCAATGCGTTGGAATATGGCTTGCCGCCAACAGCGGGCGAGGGTATCGGTATTGACCGTCTAGTGATGTTCTTCGCCGATTGTGATTCGATCCGCGATGTTATCTTGTTCCCAGCGATGCGTCCGCGCCAGTCATAGGATTCGCTTTCGTACAAAAAACCCGCTAATGCGGGTTTTTTTTGGCTGTTTGTTAAAGCCAGCTACCAGTTACGACAGTTGCTTACGATAGCCCACAGGCATAGAAAACAGCGGAACCGAGAGGGTCCTGTTTCGCTTTTAAGAGAGCTTCTTCTGAACGCGATAAAAGCGCTTCTGGGGTGCTGCCATCAGATGGGTACTGGGCAATACCAATATTACAGGTGATCGATGCATACTGGCCTGTTGAAAGCAGGTAGGGCTTGCTGATGCGGTGTCTAACATCGTCAATGATGCGTGTTAGCGGCTCCTGCTGGGAGATACCCGTGAGCAGCAATACGAACTTGTCGCCGCCAATGCGGGCCACTGTATCGACATCGCGTACACAGCTCGTTAAGCGCGGTGCGACATCTTTAAGAATCTCATCCCCGGCATCGTGGCCGTAGATATCGTTGACCAAGCGGAAGTTACTCAGCCCTATGCAGACGATGGCGATGGTCGACTCTTTACGTTTGGCGAAGCTTAAAGCCAGTTTACAGCGGTCTAAGAAAAGGTTGCGGTTGGGTAGGTCTGTGAGGATATCGAACTGTGCCAGGTGGTGCATTTGGCGCTCGGACTCTTTGCGTGCATTGATATCCTCAAGATGACCGGCCATACGCATTGGCTTATCTTCATCGCTCCACTCCACTACCTTACCGCGGCTGATCACCCATGAAGGGCTGCCATCGCTACGTAGAATACGATACTCGACTACTAAGTAGTCCTTTTGCTTTTTGAGGACTGCTTCGAGTTGGCGCTGAACATCGCTTGCATCATCCGGGTGGATCAGCTCAAACCATTGGCTGCGTGTCGTGTGTTGGCACTGCTCTCTAGATAGGCCACAGATATCGGCCCAACGTTGGTCACAACTGAGGTTGTCTTGCATCAGGTCCCACTGCCATGTGCCGACATTGGTGCCCTGTATAATTTCGGCAAGGCGCTGCTGTTCGTTGCTAAGCAGTTGCGCGTTCTTTTTATGGGTGGCGCGGCTCCAGCTAAGAATAGCCACTGCGACCATCAGCATTGCAACGGCAATCGAGAGGAGAATCACGATCTGCTGCGAGTAGCTTTTGATCTGTCCTGCTTGTTCATCCACAACCCCTTCCAAACGATCTTGATAGTGCCAAAGACTGTCTTGCATATCCCGAGTCACGGAGATATCCGTCACGATCGAGAGCAATAGTGTGCGGTCGCTAAAGGTGTAGGGCGATGAGTTGACCTCAACCGTACGGATGCCATTCTCTTTGGTTCGGTGACGAAAGATGAAGTAATCGCGGTTCTGTTGAGCTGCAAGATTCATCTCGTCCGTGACCTGCTGGCTCGAAAGCGCGTTAATATCTTGGATGCGCATCTGCAGCATTTCGGTGAGCGAGTAGCCATAAAAGCGCTGTGCCGCGCTGTTGGCATTGATGATGCGGCCCGAGTCTGGGTCAATCAGCATCATCACGGCGCTCTGTTGCTGGAATACTTCCCAGAAAAACGGCTCGTTTTTGGCTGCGATGGCAGCTTGGCTGCTCCAAAAGACCAATACAGCAAGTAGAAGTCGAATCATCATTGGCAAATTAAGTGGCACTACCTAGTTATGTGGCAAAAGTTGGCACTGTGGCTCTTGAAAAAGCACAGCGCGGAGAGGCCGCGCTGCTACTTAATATATACAGTAGTCCAAAATTGTCCCACCCACTAACTATTTACAGGTCTTTCGGCTGCTTTGTGGGCTCTTCTAGTTGAGCTTCGTCAGGTCTGTCGTTGATATCTGAAACCAGCTTATCGGGTACCTGTTCAGCGTCGTTTAGGATCTCGACCATCTCAGAAGCCATATCAGGTAAGTTTTCAACAACCGCCGCTGCAATGTTAACCGCTTGTTCGGGCTGGTTCTCAGCAAAGTGAGTCACCAGCTCTGTGGCGGACTCATGGTACGCTTCTACCTCCGCAGGGCGGATCTCTTCAGGCTCTTCGATCACCGGCGCTGGGAACTCCTCGGCGATTTCGGCCACCATCTCGGCTAGCTTATCCGGTTGGTTTTCGGCTAACCAAGCGACCAGTTCTGTTGACTGCTCAGGGGCATTGCTCGCAAGTGCCTCCGCAATCTCTAAGCTCAGTTCAGGCGCAGCTTTGATAATTGAGCTAAACAGCCGAGCAACATCGATGTCATCAACCTGAGCAAGCGCTGCTGTTAAGCTTGCGGCCTTTTCAGGCGATGTTTGAGCGATCTCTTTAGCCATATTTACCGCGGCGGCTGGACTGCTTTCGGCGATCGTAATGGCTACCTGCGCCTCTAGCGAGATAGGTAGATCTAAGATCTCATACTGGGTCCGTGGGTCAAGCTCATAAAGCGCCGTGGCAACGGATGGTTGCTGGATAACGAAGCTCTCTTGCTCCTCCACCGGTAGCGCCGCGCGAGCTTTCATGCGGTAAACAACAAAGATCAGCAGTAATCCTTGGGCAACCGCGAGGAAGCTAAACAGTGCATCGTCACCTAGCTTTTGCATTGTGTAAGAGGAGGCGAGAGGACCGAAGATACTACCCAGCGCGTAGATCATGAGTAGGCCGCCCATCGCCGATGCCATCTCGGAGCGCTGAATGCGGTCAAATGTCTCAGCAATGCTCATTGGGTAAAGGCACGTAAAGATACCGGTTGAGATGCCCGTGGTGACAAGCATTAGGTAAAAGAGGCTGTTATGTGCGCCGAATGGGGTTGCCAATGTGGTAGCGATACTAATCACCAGTAGGTAAAAAAGAACGCTACGTCGATCGAAGCGGTCTGACAGCACACCCACAGGGAACTGCAAAATAAAGGCGCCGAACACTGCGGCTGCAACGTACAAAGAGAGGTTAAAGCCAACAATATCGTAGTGTTTCGCGAACACCGGCAGCATGTTAATGATCGCACCATAGAGTAGGCCGCTGAAAAAGCAGGCCGTCACGCCCAGCGGCGATGCTTTGATCAAATCACGGTATGACATGCCCGTCATTTCGTGGATGGTCGGTCCAACACGCTTACTTAGAATCAATGGCAACAGCGCAAAACAGAGCAAAATGCCAGCGATGACAAAGAGCTTGGTGCCCTCTGGCGGTGCAATGTTCAACAGAAACTGGCCGCAAAAGAGCGCTGCCATCACGACAATTTGGCTAGTCGCAAGAATACGGCCACGGGTTTGCTCGCTTGCTGCGTCGCTTAGCCAGCCGTCAATAACCGCAAATGCACAGGCGATACTGAAACCCATCACCATACGCATAATGCCCCACAGCCACTCATTTACATATAAACTGCACAACAAAATGGCCATAGCCGACATAGCAGCGCTAGCGGCAAAAATACGTATATGACCGACGCGGTCGATGAGTCTACGGCAATAGTAACCGCCCAGTAGCATGCCAACGGCATACATGGACAAGACTAAACCGATGGTGTCGGTACTGATGTTTTCTATCCCCATTCGCACGGGCAATAAGATGCCGATAAGGCCAAAGCCCAGCATTAAAATAAAGCAGCTCGCGAAAAGCGAAACGAGGGGGAAAAGGGTGACGATCACTGCATTTTTTTCCAATTATTCGGGGTTGATAATATTTTTGCGGACGTTACGGCTCAGCAAAGTTTAAGTCAATATTATTGAGTGTTTTTTCGCCACTTTTTAGCGAGAATTCATTGGTGTAAAAAAGGGCAAAATGGACATGAGTATGCATCGCCTTTGGCTAATAAAGCGGGACTTTCCTGGAAAGCGTTGGGTTAGTATTTTGCTGCGGACTACACACCTTGTCGGTATCGCAGGGCTGGCAGGTCTGTATCTGTTTGATTTACCTGTACAAACATACCAAGGCTACCTGTTGCTAGCGGTGCTGAGCGGCGCGCTGATGGTTGTCAAAGAGATATACTGCAACCCGGTATGGCTAATGCAATTGCGCGGACAGGCCATCATTATCAAACTCGCGCTACTTTCGTTGGGATGGTGGCTGGCCTCTTCGCCAGAGGCGGGAATCTATCTCACTGTCATTATTATCTCGGGAATCGTTGCCCATGCACCGGGTAAGGTGCGTTACTATTCGTTGTGGCATCGGCGTGTGGTCACACGTGACCAATTTGCGCCTTTTGGAACGGTAAAAGACTGTGGAGAACCTTAACGATATGGCTTTAGACAATGCCCCCTCGTGGCAGCCTCACCTAGCTGGTGAGTTTGATGCGCCTTACATGTTGGCTTTAAAAGCGTTTTTACAGGATGAAAAAAGCCAGCGCCAAACGATCTATCCCCACTCCAGTGAATGGTTTCATGCATTCGAGTGTACGCCGCTCGAACAAGTTAAGGTCGTGATCATTGGGCAAGACCCCTACCATCAACCGGGGCAGGCACATGGCTTATGTTTTTCTGTTCGTCCTGGTGTGAAAGTGCCGCCGTCTCTAGTGAATATCTACAAAGAGCTTAAGACCGACTTGAATGTTGAGCCAGTCGCGCATGGTTTTCTCGATAGTTGGGCAAATCAGGGCGTATTGCTACTTAACAGCGTACTTACGGTGCGCGATTCAAACGCGGCATCACATCAAGGTAAGGGCTGGGAGCAGTTTACGGACAAAGTGATTGAGGTGGTGAACCGCGAGTGTGATCACGTGGTGTTTCTACTATGGGGAGCTTATGCGCAAAAGAAGGGAGCGGTGATCGATACCACCCGCCATTGCGTGCTTAAAGCGCCGCATCCATCACCGTTGGCTGCACACCGTGGCTTTTTCGGCTGCCGCCATTTCAGCCAAGCTAATCAATATTTGATGGATCAGGGGCGCGAGCCGATCAACTGGCAACTACCCGCAAACGCTGGTTAGCGAACTGATCATCAGGCTCTGTTGTCTTTGTTAATGTAATAACAAAAACAACGGACCTAGGTGGCGGTTATGCGTATTGTAGCAATTTGGTTTCTTAGCTTTTTTGTCGCTCATTCGGCGCTTGCCGATTACTCAATCGAGCCGCTCGGCGATGGTTTGTATCGGTTTGTTGATGACCGCCATCGCGCCGTATTTTTGGTGACCGATGAGGGGATCGTACTTGTTGATACGCTGAATAGCCGTGCCGCAGCTTGGCTGAAAGCAGAACTTGATAAACGCTTTGATGTGCCGGTTCGCTATGTCATCTACAGCCATAATCACAGCGATCATATCTATGGCGCCGAAGCGTTTGATGCACCGGGTGTCACCTTTATTGCTCACAGGTTAGCGGCGCAAGATATTCAGATCACCAAAACCAAAACTGTTGCGCCTGATATTAGCTTTTCTGACCAGCTCGCTTTAGATGTGGGTGGTCAACGCATCCTGTTGCGTTACCACGGCCCAAATGATGGTCGTGGCTCGGTTAGTGTTGAGTTTAAGCGCCAACGAACGCTCTTTGTGGTGGATTGGATTGTGCTGAATCGGATGCCTTGGCGTAAGCTTTGGAGTTACGATATTCAAGGTATGATCAACTCGACGCGCGATGTACTCGCACTAGATTTTGACACCTTTGTTGGCGGGCATGCTGATATCGGCACGAAGGCGGAGATTGTGCACTATCTGGGCTACCTCGAAGCTTTATATGAACTGGTAGTGAGTGGTATCCAAGCCGGAAAAACACTATCCGAAATTCAGCAGCAAGCGCGGCTCGCGCCGTATGCGGGACTACCACACTATGATGCGTGGCTTGCGGATAACATCGAGGGCGTTTACGAGCGTCTCATGGAGGAGTCAGGTATGGGCTGGCGGCCTGATCTATAACAAGGAGCGGTGCGCAAGCAGCTTCCACTCAAATGGCGTCAAGGACGACAGCGTATGAAACATCATCAATATTGCCAACAGACATATTTATTAGTTGAGTTGAGGTGTTTTTAATATGTATTCCCTTACCTCAAAGAAACCAGTTATGAGAATGGTGATATGGTTGTCATAAACGTAGTAGTTTTTAAGGTAGAACGCGTTTGAGAGCGAGAGAAATAGGCTTCGGCGAGATCAATTTGCCTCCGCCTTGATAATAAATTTACGCTACAAAGATCTAAATATACGGGCTCTTTTTAGCTCGAGCGGGTGAGCGTCGTTAACGCTTATTTACAAGCACATCTAATGTCATTACCGAATACGGATGAAAGTCATACGTGCTGAGGCTGCTAGTTTTGGCTACTTACAAACTGCTCAAAGAAGCGGTCAGAGCTGTACAAGTCGTCTGAGAAGTTTTGCACGCGTTTTATTTTCCCGTTCTCGATTTGGTACAACAGAACCCAATTAATATCGATGTTCTCGCCGTTGGTACTACTGTATCCGCGATGGGCGTCGATTACGTAGGTATCGTTGGCTGCTAGTATCATAACTTCTGCTTTGAAGCCAGCAGCGCCTAGTTGCTTAAAAAAATCCGTGAACGCTTCGATTCCACGTTTGGTTCCTGCTAGTGGGTGGCGCCCTGGTATATGCCACTCCACATCGTCCGCGACATATTCCTTAATCTGTTCTATATCACCGGTACTGTATGCTGCGAAGAAGTCTTGAACAACATTCAAAGCTTTACTATTTTCTGAGCCTTTCGCAATGGGGAATTCTGGTTTGGGCCAGAGCTCGGAGCTATTTATTTCGGTCGCATCAGCAATATGTATGTTGTTAGAGGCCAGAGTAGGCAGAGCTATTGCCAGTGTGATTGGTAGTGCAACTAGGAGTGATTTTAACATGGGAGGTACCTTTCTGTTTTGAACTACAGGCAGGGTACCCCTATTTGGTAATTAGGATTAGGCTTATAAATCATCATGGACTGTTAGGCAAAAACTAACAGTTAGGTGTTATTTAGCGTATTTCTATTCGTATTTTAAGTTTACTTTAGATCTTCTGCTCTGCTAAATGCTCATTAAAGAGACGCATGTTATCCACATAGTGAGCTGCATTTTCGATCAAGCCTTGGCGCTGCGCCTCGTTAAGTTCGCGCTTCACTTTGGCAGGCGAGCCCACGACCAGTGAATAGTCGGGGATCTCCATCCCTTCTGGGACCAACGCGTTAGCACCGATTAAACAGCCTTTACCTATCTTCGCTCCATTGAGCACCACCGCACCGATACCGATAAGGGAACCATCGCCAATGCTGCAACCGTGCAACATCGCTTGGTGCCCAACCGTAACATGCTTGCCAAGTGTTAGCGCAAAGCCCGGATCAGTGTGTAGCACCGCGCCGTCTTGGATATTACTGCCTTCACCGATAACGATAGGGTCATTGTCGCCGCGGATCACTGCGTTAAACCAGACGCTACTATTGTTGTGTAGCGTCACATTGCCGATAACAGTGGCATTTGGGGCGATGAAGTGCTCATCGCCTACACAGGTAACCTTTCTACCTTTAAGTTGATATAGCATCAAAAGCCCCTTTAGTTTGACTAACGCTTCTTCTCAAATAGCTCAGGATCGAGCGTATATGGCAGCTCGGCGTGCGATAACGGCGTATTTTGTTCTGCAAGCTTAAGGCTGCTCTCTTCCGCTGACTTGTTCATGATAGCGAGCATGTGTACCTGGCCATTATCAGCGGATGCAGCGTACAGAACTTGGCCAACCCGCTCTTTGTCTGTGCTATCGAGATAGTCGCCTGCCTGTGGCAGCGTTTCACATTCACCAACGAGGTGGTACATGCATTTATTGAGCTTACCGCGATGCTGCAAACGCGTCACAATCTCTTGGCCGGTGTAGCAACCCTTTGTGAAACTCACGCCCTTGAATACCTGTAGGTTCGCCATTTGCGGGATAAACGTCTCTTGCGTTGCTGGACGAAGATCAGGAATGCCAGCTTCAATTTCACTCAGCAACCATTCGCGTGTTGATCCCATCGGCGCGATGCGCTCCAACTGAGCGATAACTTCAGGCGCTTTCTCCACCGGCATCCACAGTTCATAGCGCTCTTGAGGAACGCGGATGATATGAACATCGCCACTGCGGACCAAACGGTCTGTTTCGCTCGGTGCGGTTTCAGTGAGTTTTTCGACTAAAGCGGTTGCCCCAGGGCCGATCAGGCCAAGGCCAACCATCTCTTGGCTAACATTTTTTGCTTCTGCTTTTGAGAATACGATGTACTTTTGTAAGCTCTGAAGTGCGCCTGCCGCCGTGCTACGGTGCAGACGAAGCAGAAAGCCACCATCCGTTTTCATCAGGCGGTATAGCGCTATCATGCTGCCCTTGATCGCGCAGTGCGCGCCTAGGCGGCTACCCATTTGGCTAACATCCTGAAGATCACACGTGAGTTGGCCTTGCAGAAACTTCTCTGCATCTTCGCCAACCACGCTGATCACTTCGTGGTGAACCAATGGAACAATGCGTGTGGAGTGAGTGCTTTGCTCACCTTTACAGATAACTTCACTACCATCTTCTGCCAAGGTCATCTGATAATTATTAAGTAATGTGTGCCATGGACTCATGATGACTTTCCTTTGTAGGGGAGCGCTAAGTGCGCACCGAACCAATCTTCTTACCTAGCTCCACAGGGCTCTGCGCTGTAAGCTCGTCGAGCCACTGTGTCGCATCTTTGCCAAACAGGAGGACAACGGTTGAGCCAAGTTTAAATCGGCCCATCTCTGCCCCTTTTTCTAGCGTTACCGGCAACTGTTTAGCATTACCATATTGGGTGCGCAGCGGTTGTTTTAAAGGTGGTGCCACTTGGCCTTCCCAAACGGTTTCAATACCGGCCACAATCATGGCCCCCACCAATACCATCGCCATCGGCCCCGCTTCTGTATCGAAAATCGCGACATGGCGCTCATTGCGTGCGAACAACTGGTCGACATTCTCAGCGGTTGTTTGGTTCACAGAGAATAGGTCGCCCGGTACGTAGATCGTTTCGCGCAGTGTGCCTCGCAGTGGCATATGGACACGATGATAATCCCGTGGTGATAGATAGATGGTGGCGAAACTACCGTTTTTAAAGTCTTCTGCTAATTTTTCGCAGCCTCCTAGCAACGTTGAAAGGCCATAGCCGCGGCCTTTGGCTTGGAAAATCCGACCATGCTCAATTGGGCCGAGTTGGCTAATCGCGCCGTCCGCAGGAGAGACGATGGTGTCCTCGCCTTGGTCAATGGAACGAGCGTCAGGTTTTAACTCGCGTGTAAAAAAAGCGTTAAAATTCTCATAGGCTGTGGGCTCTTCGACCAGCGCCTCCTGCATATTGATGGCATATTTCTTGGCGAACTGGCGAATAAAAAAGTTCTTAACCCACGGGGTTTTACACTCTGCTAAGCGGCCAACAAGGCGAGAGAGTAGATGTTGAGGCACAAGGTGTTGAAAGAGAATAAACAGCGTTTGCTTCACTGAAAGCTCCAAAAAAAGCGTTGAATCGTATTATTTTTCGACAGGGGTGTCTGGGGCGTTGCCCCATTCAAACCAAGAGGCGTCGTAACAGCGGATATCGCGGATTCCCGCATGGCGAGCCGCGATGTAAGTTAAGCCAGAGCGGCGGTGTGTTTGGCAGTGGGTCACCACGGTTTTGTCCATATCGATCCCAGCGGCCGTTATTTGTTGGCGCAAGCTTGCGGGGTCAGCCAGTGTGGCTGGCGTCAAACCGCTGAGCGTGTCGGTCCATTCGAGCCAGTGCGCCCCCGGAATGTGGCCGCCTTTCGCTGCATTGATCACTTTTTCGCCGGTGTACTCGCTTCGTGAGCGGGCATCCCAAATCGACAGTGAACCGTTATTTAAGTTTTGCAGTATAAAGCTTTTGTCTGCAACAAGCGGTTGATCTGCGTTAACAGTGAGGGCCGATGGTGTCGGCTGGTGGTCCTGTTGGCTTATCGATAGTCCAGCTTCTATCCATGCAGCTAGATGGCCGTTTAGGAAGGAGGCGTTTTGTAATCCGCAGCAATGCATACTCCAGATAAAACGTCCCGCCCATGGCCCGTATTGGTCGTCATAAACAACTACATGTGAATCTTGCGTAATGCCACACTCTGAGAAGAGAGCAGACAACTGCTCACTACTGGGAAGCGTGTTGGCAATCGGTGTTGAGCCACTGAGTAACCGTGTGGGATCAATGTTGATCGCACCGGGGATGTGGCCTTGTTGGTAATGCTCTGTAGATGACAGATCAACAACAATAAGGTTAGCGTCGGTTAGGACAGGCGCAAGTTGCGCAGGATCGATAACCAAAGGTAATAGCATAGTGAGTCCACTAAATTTTGCTGGATATCGATCATAGCGATTTGTGGTGACGGACTCAATCGTTGCTACTGGCTCATCCGTTTTAAAGCGAGTGTTGCAGCCGAACAAAGATATTTAAAGCGCTCTTGGTGAAAACTACTCAGCTGAAGTGTCTCTCCTGCGTCGGCGTAAACCACTGCAACGACGCCACTGGTGCGAAAAACAGACATCAGCAAGCAGCCAGATTCTGGTATTTGGTCAGCAAAAGCGTCCGGGATCATCGGCTTATATTTGGTCAAGTTCTCAGCTTGAATCCAGATCAACCCCGGCTTTTCAGTCAGCTTCTTAAATACGCTTGGAATACTGAGGTCGATCTCATACGAGGCCAGTGGGTGTGTTTTTTCAAGCCCAAAGGCTTGCGCGGCTTTGAGCGAGTGCTGCTTTGTATTGGCGATATTCAGCACGACGCGCGGTAGGCCTAACCCTTGAATCAGGCCCTGCATGAGGCCTTGCAGAATATGGGCGGGTTTCGTGTAGAGATGATACCCCTTCACAAAACGCTCTGCTGTTTGATTAAAGATTTCGGCGTTTGCCAGCTCATCGGGAAGGTGTGTTTGTACCTCGGTGGGTGCTGGAGGTGGCACAGCTTTTTTCTTCGGTGCAGGCTTCACAGGCTGTGGATATTTACCCGATATCTGCTTGAGCTCCCGCTCACTGAGCTGGAAGTTGCGCGGGAAATCAGAGGGGATAAATAGCATGTCCGCAGCGGGCGACAGTGTACCCGGCACATGGTAGTGACGTGATGCGGCTGCACAGCCTTGATGTAATAAGGCCATCGTTTGATCAAGCTCTAAACCCAGATAATCAGCAATAATATCGGGCGTATTGATATGCCGTGAGCTGCGCCAGTTGTGACTGACGATCTGGGCAAGCCAGTTCCCCAGTTTAATTGGGAAGTAACGCTCTTGTACCAGATGATTCATTTCACGTAGCTGCTCATCATCAAGGCGAGGATCGCCGAGTGCGCGCTGGTGCAAGCGTGCGAGCATCCCTCTTGATGGCGATGTTTCTGGGTCTTGTGCTTCAATGGTTAGCTCTGATAGCCCCCAAACCTGCGACAGCGCCATGGAGATATGCTGAATAGTGCAGCCCAGTACATCGTGCTCTGCCAAACTTTGATCGATCTGCTCTTCGCGTACTTTGATCTGGATTTTATTCATGTGCAGCGGCGCATGGAGCCATAACGACCAATGGGCGACACCATAAAAGAGCGCAGCTAAAAAGCTCTCTTCTACAAAGGGAAGCTTCTTGCGCTGTAACCAAGAACGCACCTGAAACGCGGCGTGGTAGCTGTTGGCTAATGAGCGTAAGTACTGCTTTTGCTGGACGCTAGCTGGATTGATTTTAACCGGCTGTAGCTTACGGCTGATGGCCAGCAGCGGATCCATGCCGAGCGAGGAAACCGCGTGATCAATACTAGAGACGCGGCTGCCTTTTGCAGCATGAGCTTTTTCCGCTTCTCGCACGACATGGAATGACAGAATCGGATCATGTTTGACGACATGAGTGAGGTCGCTGATGGTTGATGAGTCGCTCAGTAATAGTGAGCGTAGCCGCTTTAAGCTACTGGCACGCACGGGAAACGGTTTGTGTTGCAGGTATTCAGCCCATGCATCACTGCCGTAAAGGATAGAAGTTTTGTCGTCCTGTTGTTCGGGTGCGTCGGAATCAGCCATTCGTTACCTTAAACACATCAAATCTAGGGTTGTTCGAGCAAAGAACCCAGAATCCGCTGGTAGCTATCCATCCGTGATGGGCTGACATGGCCCTCTTCGATGGCTTTTAGTATAGCGCAGCCTGGCTCTTGCTCATGTTTACAGTCACGAAACTTACAGTGACCGATAAAAGGGCGGAACTCGATAAAGCCCTCTAACAAGCGCTCTGGCTCAATATGCCACAGCGCAAACTCGCGAATCCCCGGTGAGTCAATCAGATCGCCACCCTTTGGGAAGTGGAACAGCCGCGCCGTGGTCGTGGTATGGCGGCCTTTGCGTGTCTGTTCTGAGAGTGCCCCTACTTTTATGTCGACCCCTGGCAGCAATTCATTAATTAAAGAGGACTTTCCGACCCCAGATTGGCCGACAAATACGCTAATTTTGTTATCAAGTGCGGCGAGTAACTGACTCAAACCATCTTTTTGGACGGTGGAGACTGTGATCACTTGGTAGCCGATGCTCTCATAGCGCTCGATGAGGCCCTCGATATACTCTCGGTTGTCAGCGTCGATTAAGTCGGTTTTATTCAGCAGCAGAACGGGCGTAATGCCACTAATCTCAGCAGCCACTAGATAGCGGTCGATCAGGTTGGCGAAGGGCATCGGTTCGACCGAAAAGGTGATAATGATCTGGTCGATATTCGCTGCCACCGGTTTGAGGTCGCCATGATTCGTGGGGCGGATCAATTCGCTGGCACGTGGCAGCTTTGCCACAACGACGCCATGATCGACACCGGCACGCCAGACCACGCGATCGCCGGTCACAAGTTGGCCAAGATTGGTACGCATATGGCAGCGTACAATCTCTCCAGTAGACCCACCCGCAAGCACTTCAACATCCACTTGTTTGCCGAAGTGGGAGATGATCAGACCTTCCTGCTCGGGGCCAAGGTCGCCCCCTTCGAGTTGCTGATCAAGCTGCGCATCTTTGCGTGAAGCACGTTTCGTGCGCTCTTCTTGAATCTTTTCGATGCGCCAAGCTTGGCGGCGTGTGAGTTTGCGTTTTGCCATGAATTCGTCTGTTTGGTGCACGCAGCCAGCGCGCTGTTCGTGTTAAGGTATTGATATTGGAGCGTCATTATAGACCGCATTTAGCTTGATTTGAGAGGAATATCTATGTCCCGTAGCGATAATCTGATTTGGATTGACTTGGAGATGACCGGGCTAGATCCAGATAACGACTACATTATCGAGATCGCAACGCTAGTTACCGATGCTAACTTAAACGTACTGGCGGAGGGGCCAAGCCTTGCGGTGCATCAGCCGCAAGAGGTGATGGATGCGATGGATGAGTGGTGTACCCGCCAACATGGGCAGTCTGGTCTGACGGCCCGCGTGCTTGCGAGTGAGATTAGCGAACGCGAAGCCGAGCAGCGCACCATCGAGTTTCTAGCGCAATGGGTGGATAAGGGTGCCTCACCCATGTGTGGTAATAGCATCTGCCAGGATCGCCGCTTCCTGTATCGCTATATGCCGGAGCTGGAAGACTTTTTCCACTATCGCAATTTAGATGTCAGCTCGGTGAAAGAGCTGGCGCGCCGCTGGCAGCCCGATGTTTTAGCGGGTGTGAAGAAGCAGGGCTCGCATTTGGCGATGGATGATATTAAAGACTCCGTGGCGGAGCTGCGCCACTATCGCGAGCATCTCTTTGTTGAATCAGCTCGCGGTTAACTGAGCTAGTCGATCGCCTCAAGTTGGGCGCGATCGAGAATCACGATCTCAGCGCGATGCATCTCGATGGTGCCTTGCGCTTTTAACTCGTTTAGCAAACGCGATAGGGTCTCAGGTTGCATCGCTAAACGTGAGGCGATCAAGCGTTTTGAAACGGGTAGAACGATGGTGCGTTGCTCGTTATCCTCTGCGGTGCTCAACTGGGATAACAAAAAACGGATCAAACGATGGCGCGCGTTTTGTAGCGAGAGAATTTCGATCTCGTTAATGCAGCTATGAAGCTTCTGCGCCATCATCGCCATCACACGCGTTGCTCCCTGTGGTGCAGCTTCGAGTGCTTTTAGATAGGCATCGCTATGGATGGCGAGCACTTGGCTGTTCACCAGCGCTTGGGCGCTAACCGGATAGCTTTTCCCGGCTAAGAACATCACGGCTTCTGCAAATGTATGATTTTGCTGAATAATCTCGATGACCTTCTCATTCCCCTCTGCACTGGAGCGATAGAGCTTTATCTTGCCCTCAAGCACTAGGTAGAAGTGGTTTGCGTTGTCATGGTGGTGGAAGAGTGTTTCGCCGCGCTCCAGTGTCACCACATTGGAGGCGTGGTGTAGCGATTGCAGCGCGGCATTATCGAACGCGGAGAACAGCATATGTTGGGCCGCACGAAACCACGCTTGCTCTTTGGTGTGGGGCAGCACTGCCATTACACGCTCCTTGAAGGCTAATTTAAGAACTCATGCCAAGCTTCGATAAGCTCGATAAAGTCGTCAATACCGCAGCAAGCGTCAGCTTCGCTCTCGTAGAGCGAGAAGTCCTCTGCAAGCTCTGCTGCGGTATCGTCGCCATGCGCGCGAATCGTGACTTCGCCCTGCTCAATGCGCAAGGTTGCCACAGCGCTTGATTGGGTGAAGGGGCGTGTCGCTGTGCGCTGTTGTTGCGCTATATCGAGTAGCGCAGCGGCCTTGGCTTGGCTGCCGCACTCTTCACTGAGCCAGCGGCCAAAAGCTTCTGCTCCCATCGAGAGCCGAGCCTCCGGGTTGCCGTATAGATCGTAAGTAAAGTCGTATTCCATAGTAGTTGGCTTCGTTTATTGGGGTGGTTCAGTGTAGAAGTTGCCGCGCAGCTCGACCTCGGTCAGAAACAAACGCATCTCGAACTCGAGTTGATGGTAGTCGGGCAGCATATGCTCGCATAGCCGGTAAAAGCTTTTGTTGTGGTCAAGTTCTCGCAAGTGCGCCAGCTCGTGGACCACGATCATGTTAAGGAATGGCTCAGGAACGCGTTTAAATAGATGGCTGATACGAATTTCGCGCTGACGTTTCAACTTGCCACCTTGCTGGCGTGAAATGCGGTGATGTGTACCTAGCGCATTGTGAACCAGATGTATTTTGGCATCAAACACTACTTTGTTGAGCGGGTCAGTGCTCTTGAGGTATTGGCTTTTAATCGCCATCACATAGCTGCGTAGCAATTTATCAGTGTTGATGCTGTGTGCACTTGGGTATTTGCTGCGCAGATAGCCCGCGACTTTCGCCTCTTTTAATAAGCGTGCGGCTTGGTGTTGCACGGTTTCGGGGTAGGCTCTTAGGTAGCGCACTAGCGTCTCGTCCGACATCTTTAAGCCTCACGTCGTGCTGTAGCGTTTTGCTGTAGCTGGTTAATTGCCCAGTCGATATGTTCCTGCACCAACGGTGACGATGCTTCTCGCTTTGCTTTGAGTGCATCGATGACCGCCGCTCCACCACTGCTGTTGCCAAGTGCAATAGCAAGATTACGCTGCCAGCCTTCGAAACCAGTACGGCGAATAGCTGAGCCTTCGGTACGCTTTAGAAAAGTGGCTTCATCCCATGCGAACAGCGTCAGTAACGAGACATCATCAAGGGAGTGGCGTGGGTGAAAATCGCTCTCCTCTGTCAATTTGGCAAAACGGTTCCAGGGACAAACCAGTTGGCAGTCATCGCAGCCGAAGATCCGATTTCCCATTAAAGGGCGCAAATTCAATGGAATTGCACCTTTATGCTCGATCGTTAAGTAGGAGATACAGCGTCTTGCATCCAGCTCATAGGGGCCAATAAAAGCGTTTGTCGGGCAGATATCAAGGCAGGCGGTGCAGCGCCCGCAGTGGTTTTTGGTGATCGGCTCAGCCACTGGTAGCGGCAGGTCGATAAAAAGCTCGCCTAAAAAGAAGTAGGATCCCGCGTGGCGGTTAAGAATAAGTGTATGTTTGCCGGTCCAGCCGATTCCCGCCTGCTGTGCTATGGGGCGCTCCATCACTGGGGCGCTATCCACAAAGGCACGATAGCCCAGCGCAGAGGTCTCTTTTTCAATCCGCTGGCCCAGCTGCGTAATACGCTTGCGCATGGTCTTATGGTAATCCCGCCCTAGGGTGTAGCGAGCGATGTAGGCTTTATCGGGCTGACCGATAAGTTTTAAAGCATCGAAAGCTGGTGGGGTGTAGTCCATACGTAAGCTAATGATCCGACAACTGCCGGGTACAAGCTCATAGGGTTTGCGGCGCTTTTCGCCATGGTCAGCAAGGTAGTTCATCTGACCGTGATAGCCTTTCTCTAGCCAAGCTTGTAGCTGGGCAAAATCGCTGTCGAGATCAGGATCCACAATGCCACACTGCTGAAAACCAAGTTCAGCGGCCCAAACAGGGATCTGTTCGCTAAGCGATAATAACTGTTCGTCGGTGAGAGAATGCGACACGTGAGAATTTGCCTACCTTAAATCAGCTTCCTCTATACTTAGGGTGATAGCCTGAGTCTAAGAAGCCTGAAAACTATGAATATATTACCAAGCGCATTATACACGGCAGAGCAAACACGGTTACTAGATAAAACCGCCATTGAAACGGCAGGGATTCCCGGTTTTACCTTGATGAAACGAGCAGGACGAGCGGTGTTTTCGGCCTTACTGAACCGCTGGCCGCGCGTAGCGTCAATAACGGTGCTCTGTGGTGGCGGCAATAATGGTGGTGATGGTTTTGTTGTTGCGGCGCTCGCCAAACAAAAAGGGTTGCAGGTGCAAGCGCTCTTCGTTGGTGGCCAAGGGTTTGCGGCAGGGCTATCAGGAGAAGCGCGTGAGGCATGGCTATGGGCCAGTGGAGAGGGGGTGCATTTTGAACCTTATGATGCGGCAACTCCCCTGCACGGTGAGGTTATCGTCGATGCTTTGTTGGGTACTGGTTTAACAGGTGAAGTACGCGAACCTTTTGCGGCGCTTATCGAACGAATAAACCGTATGAACACGCCTGTGTTGAGTGTGGATATTCCCTCGGGGCTTTGTTCAGATACAGGACGTATGCTGGGGAGTGCCATAAAAGCGGACATCACCATCAGTTTTATCGGCCTTAAGTTCGGCCTGTTTTCGCATAATGCAGTGAACCATGTGGGGGAGGTGCTGTTTGATGATCTACGCATCCCCGATACCGTTTATGAACAGGTGGATGTTGCTGCGTTTCGTGTGACCCAAGAGGATGTGGCTGAGTGCTTGCCGCCGCGCAGGCGCACCGCTCACAAAGGCGACTTTGGCCATGTGCTGGTGGTTGGTGGCAACAGTGGCATGGGGGGCGCTGCATTGATGGCGGCAGAGATGGCGGTGAGCTGCGGAGCGGGTAAGGTGAGCCTTGCAACCCGCGAAGAACATGTTGTGGCAAGCCTGATTCGTGTGCCGGAAGTGATGGTTAAAGGGGTGCGCTCAGGGCTGGAAATCTCCCCTCTGCTGGAGCAGGTTAGTGTCGTTGTTATTGGCCCTGGATTGGGCCGTGACGCGTGGGCGGACCACATGTTACAGGTGGTTCTGCAGAGTAATAAGCCCATGGTCTTGGATGCTGATGCGCTCAATTTAATAGCTGACAAGGGCTTATTGTCGCGCTTGAAGAGCTTACCTAGCGTGATAACGCCGCATCCAGGTGAGGCGGCTCGGCTTCTTGGTACCGATACAGCTGAGATCCAGTCTGCTCGTCAGTCATCGGTGGAGCAGCTGCATCGCGAAACCGGCGCCGTTGTGCTGCTCAAAGGTTCGCGAACGCTGATCAGTGATGGTGACTCACTCTATGTGTGCAGTGCCGGAAACCCCGGTATGGCCAGTGGCGGCATGGGGGATGTGCTATCGGGTGTGATTGGCGGGTTGTTGGCACAGAAACTGAGCTTAATTGATGCCGCTCGGGTTGGTGCTTATGCTCATGCTCATGCGGCTGACCTTTGTGCGGAACAAAACGGTGAGATAGGCTTGAAAGCAACCGACCTGATACCCTATGTTAGATCTGTTTTAAACGGGATAGTGTGATTTATTGCGATGCAAGAGACTGTTTTTATTGCCGATGAGGCTGCGATGGAGCACGTTGGTGCTGTTTTGCTAGAAGCGATGCAACAACGAGGTGTCGTTCATCTGCAAGGTGATTTGGGTATGGGGAAAACAACGCTAAGCCGAGGACTGCTGCGTGCGGCGGGCCATCAGGGCGCTGTCAAAAGCCCAACGTATACGCTTGTCGAGCCTTATGACGTTGCCCAAGGCACTATCTACCACTTCGATCTTTATCGCCTGCTTGACCCCGAAGAGCTTGAGTACCTGGGGATTCGTGATTACTTCACTGAAGACAGTTTGGCGCTGATTGAGTGGCCTGATAAGGGACAAGGCTTGCTGCCAGAGCCCGACTTGGAGCTGTTCTTGACGCCGCAAGATGAGGGGCGTGCGTTGCGCTGGCAGGCGCACTCTGAACATGGTGCTGTCGCGGCTGAGAAGCTACAACTCAAATTAGGTTGCTGATTCGCGTTATGGTGCACAGGAGAAGTATGTTGGCGCGATTAGGAGGTGTTTTATTGGCTCTGCTGTTTTGGACGCAGAGCGCTTGGGCTGTGGATATAGATGGGGTTCGCTATTGGGTCTCGCCGGAAAAGACACGGGTTGTACTCGAAGTTGATCGTACGCTCAAGCATAAGGTCTTTACGCTTTCCAACCCGCACCGTGTGGTTGTTGATATCATCGACGGCCATTTGAAAGGCAAACTGCTCGCATCGGATCTAAAAAGCACCCCTTTAACTACGGTTAGAAGCTATGACCATGGCGATAAGCTGCGTATTACATGGGAAGTGAGTGAAGCGGTTCGCACGAATAGCTTTCAGCTTGCCCCAAGTGGTGAGCGTGGTCAGCGCTTAGTTATTGATCTGTACAGCAAGAAACGTCCGCAAAAAGCCGTCAAAACGGCGGCTGCTCAGGTGCAGGATAAACGCGATGTCGTGGTGGCCATTGATGCTGGCCACGGTGGTGAAGACCCCGGTGCCATCGGCCCTGGAGGTTTGCAAGAGAAGAAGGTGGTGCTGGCGATAGCTAAAGAGCTTAAGCGCCTGATCGATAGAGAGAAGGGCTTTCGAGCAGAGCTAGTAAGGACCGGCGATTATTACATCAGTTTGCGTAAACGCACGACGAAAGCGCGTCGTGAGTTTCGGGCGGATCTCTTTATCTCAATTCATGCCGATGCCTTCAAAGATCCACGCGCGAAAGGCGCATCGGTGTGGGTGCTTTCAGAGCGCGGCGCAAGTAGCTCTATGGGGCGGTGGTTAGCTAATTCTGAGAATGCATCAGACCTTATTGGTGGTGTGGGCGATTCCGTCAAACTGGACCACAAAGATGGCTCGGTGAGAGAAATTTTGCTCGATATGTCGATGCACTCCAGCCAAACCTATGGCCGCGATATTGCCAGCCGTATCCATAAAAAAATCGCCGGTTTCGCTAAAATGCATAAGCGCCACGTCGAAAAAGCGGGTTTCTTAGTGCTGAAATCCCCAGATATGCCATCGGTTCTGGTGGAAACGGGATTTATTTCAAACCCTGATGAGGCCCGACTGCTGCGTACGTCCCGCTATCAAAAGAAGATGGCTAACGCGATCTACGGCGCAGTGAAAGAGTATTTCTGGAACCGTCCGCCGGATGATTCGCTGATCGCTTATCAGAAGTATCGTGGCTATAACAGCGGTGGTAAACGCACCTACCGTGTTGAGCGCGGCGATACGTTATCTGTTATCGCTTCGCGCCATGGTGTTTCATTGGGTGACTTACGTAAGGAAAACGCGATCAAAGGTGATAAGATTCGCGTCGGCCAAGTACTCAATATCCCTGCAGGCTAATACACGAAGGATACATGTCTCGAATTCATCTACTGTCGCCACGCTTGGCGAACCAAATTGCCGCTGGTGAGGTTGTAGAACGGCCCGCTTCGGTCGTGAAAGAACTACTGGAGAATAGTCTAGATGCCGGCGCAACCAGCCTTGAGCTGGATGTTGAGCAGGGCGGCGTAAAGCTGATCCGGATTCGTGACGATGGCGATGGTATTGAAAAAGATGACCTCGCATTGGCGCTTAGCCGCCACGCGACCTCCAAAATCCTCGAGCTTGAAGATCTCGAGGCGGTGTGCAGCCTCGGTTTTCGGGGGGAGGCTTTGGCGAGTATTAGCTCAGTTTCGCGGTTAACACTGACATCGCGCCAGAAAGATGCAGCGAATGCTTGGCAAGTGACCACTGAGGGGCGTGATATGCAGGCGGAGGTTTCGCCAGCGGCGCACCCTAAAGGCACAACGCTGGAGGTACGTGACCTATTTTTCAATACGCCAGCACGGCGTAAGTTTCTGCGTACTGAGAACACCGAATTTAAACATCTTGAAGAGGTGGTCAAACGGCTAGCGTTGAGCCGCTTCGATGTGGCGTTCCAGCTGCGCCATAATGGCCGTGTTATTCACCAATTGCGTCCAGCGCGCTCTCAGCCTGAGCGGGAGCGGCGCGTTGCTTCGGTTTGTGGCCCGCAGTTTATCCAGCAGTCGCTGAGTGTAGATGTCGTTGCAGAATCCTCGGGTATCTCTTTACGTGGCTGGATTGGCTTACCCACTTTCTCGCGCAGTCAGGCCGACCTGCAGTACTTCTTTGTTAATGGCCGTATGATTCGCGATAAAGTTGTGACCCATGCGGTACGCCAAGCGTATGCCGATGTGCTCTATCATGGCCGCCATCCTGCCTATGTTCTCTATTTAGAGCTCGATCCTGCGCTGGTGGATGTCAATGTACACCCTACCAAGCATGAGGTGCGCTTTCGCGAGAGCCGCCTTGTACACGACTTCATCTATCGCAGTATCCATCGCGTGATTGGCGATGTCCGCCCCGATGCCGAAAGTGTTCCAGCGCTGCAGCAGGTGATTCAAGCAGAGGAGGTTAGCTATCAGCAGCACTCGATGCCGTTAGCAAACCGCCCAGCGGCCTCGCCGTCAGCGTCACAGGTGCAAGAGCAAATGAGTGCGTATGGGCAATTGCATCAGCCAGCGGCAGAGCCCGTGCAGCCGCCACAAGCATTTAACATGCTAAATAAGCCTGCAACTGTGCTTGGGCATTCCGATGAGTCTGAACGTGAGTATCCACCGCTCGGTTTTGCCGTGGCTCAGCTACACGGCATCTATATTCTGGCGGAAAACCGCGATGGTATGGTGCTGGTCGATATGCACGCTGCGCATGAGCGTATCGTCTATGAACGCCTGAAAGCGGCTTACGAAACGGAAGGGGTGCGCAGTCAGCCTCTGTTAGTGCCTGTGAGTGTAGCGTTGAGCCAACGCGAGGCGGATGTTGCTCAAGCTCATGATAAGGCGTTGCAGCAGCTTGGCTTTGAGTTGCAGCGTTTAGGTGAGGAGACCATGGTGATTCGTCAGGTACCAGTGACATTGGCGAGAGCGGATGTCGAGCAGTTACTGCGCGATGTGCTATCCGACGTAATCACTTACGGCCACTCGCGACGTATTCAAGAGCATATCAACGAGTTGCTAGCGACAATGGCCTGTCACGGCGCGGTGCGGGCGAATCGGCAGTTAACGCTGCCCGAAATGAATGCGCTACTGCGCGATATGGAGGTCACTGAGCGCAGTGGTCAGTGTAATCATGGCCGACCCACATGGACCCAGCTTACGTTGGGCGAACTCGACAAATTATTTATGCGAGGCCAGTGACATTTATGTCATCTACCGAAAAATTTCCTCCAGCTATATTTCTTATGGGGCCCACAGCAGCAGGGAAAACCGATTTAGCACTGCGGCTCACTGAAGCGCTACCGTGCGATATTATCAGCGTCGACTCGGCACTGATCTATCGTGATATGAATATTGGTACGGCCAAACCCGATGCAGCAACTTTAGCGCGCTATCCGCACCGGTTGGTCGATATTATTGATCCTAGTGAGTCCTATTCGGCTGCTGAGTTTCGCCGTGACGCATTACGTGAAATGGAAGACATTAGCAGCCGAGGGCGTATCCCCTTGTTGGTTGGGGGGACGATGATGTACTACAACGCTCTGCTCAAGGGGTTGGCAAAGCTTCCGGAGGCTGACCCAGCGATCCGAGCACGCCTTTTGGCATGGGGCGAGCAAGAGGGCTGGCCTGCACTGCATCAGCGCCTAGCCGAGGTAGACCCGAAATCGGCTGAGCGCCTTAAACCAACAGATTCTCAGCGGCTGCAGCGTGCGCTTGAGGTCTATGAGATCACTGGACGGCCCATGAGCGAACTTTGGCAAGAGCAGCAAACCGAACAATTGCCCTACAATATTATTAACCTTGCGGTGATGCCTGCCGAGCGTAAAACACTGCACGAGCGAATTGCGTTGCGTTTTAACATGATGTTGGATGAAGGGTTTGAGGAAGAGGTGCGCGCGCTTTATGCACGTGGCGATCTTAATCCGCAAATGCCATCAGTCCGCTGTGTTGGCTATCGCCAGATGTGGTCCTATATTGAAGGGGAATACGATTATCAAACGATGATCGATAAAGGCATTATTGCAACACGCCAATTAGCCAAGCGCCAAATTACTTGGTTAAGAAGTTGGGAAAACTTACATTGGTTAGAAAGCGAAGATAAAGATATTCTTAATATCAGCTTGAAATTGGTCAATACTGCCATTATATAATGCAATCAGCTGTAAGTTTTTGGTGCTATGCACAATTTTGGCGCCAATTTTTTGGTTGCACACAATAAAATATAACGATTATTTATCAGGAAGGAGTTCCCAATGTCAAAAGGGCAATCACTACAAGACCCTTATCTTAATGTTCTACGCAAGGAGCGTGTTCCCGTTTCTATCTTTCTGGTAAACGGCATTAAGCTTCAGGGGCAAATCGAATCATTTGACCAATTTGTTATCTTGTTGAAAAACACAGTTAGCCAAATGGTATACAAGCACGCTATTTCAACGGTTGTACCAGCGCGTCCAGTAAAGCTGCCACAGCCTGAAGAAAAACAGCCTGAGTGAGGTAATCACTGATTGTTTTTTGAACGTCCGGAGTCTGGTGAAAAAGCCATACTCGTTCATATGGATATGGCCGACGAGGCCGTCCAAGAATCACCTCGCGAGCTCGAGGAGCTCGCGCTATCTGCCGGAGCTGATCCTGTCGAAATTTTGATGGGATCGCGCCATAAACCCACTTCAAAGTTCTTTGTTGGTAGCGGAAAGCTTGATGAATTGCGCCAGCTTGTGCAGTTGCACGAAGCTGAGGTGGTTATCTTCAATCACCCCTTGTCACCGGCACAAGAACGTAACATAGAGCGTGAAATTAAATGCCGAGTACTTGATCGCACCGGCCTTATTCTTGATATTTTCGCGCAGCGAGCTCGGACTCACGAAGGTAAGTTACAGGTTGAACTAGCCCAGCTAGAACACGTGTCAACGCGCCTTGTGCGAGGCTGGACCCACTTGGAGCGTCAAAAAGGCGGTATCGGTCTTCGCGGCCCGGGTGAGAGTCAGCTAGAGACTGACCGACGTCTTTTGCGGGCACGTATTAAAGCGATCAATGCACGCTTGGAAAAAGTGCGCAAGCAGCGTGAGCAGGGGCGTCGCTCCCGTCAGCGTGCAGAAGTACCTACCGTGTCTTTGGTGGGCTATACAAACGCAGGTAAATCGACACTCTTTAATCGTATTACCGATGCGGATGTGTACGCAGCTGATCAGCTGTTTGCTACCCTTGACCCGACTTTGCGTCGGATCGAGTTGGAGGATGTTGGTCCGGCCATTTTGGCGGATACGGTGGGTTTTATACGCCACCTTCCTCACAAGCTTGTTGAGTCGTTTCGTGCCACGTTGCAAGAAACAACGGATGCAACCTTGTTGCTGCATGTGGTAGACGCATATGACGAAGAGCGCCAAGGGCATATGGACGAGGTTGAGCACGTATTACGCGAGATCGGCGCTGAAGATGTGCCGCTGTTGCAAGTGTTCAATAAAATCGACCAGATGCCGGGGCAAGAGCCTCGCATCGATCGTGATGATCAGGGTATGCCAACTCGTGTTTGGTTGTCTGCGCAGAGTGGTGCTGGCGTCGAGCTGCTACTTCAGGCGGTTAATGAAGCGCTCTCGGACGATGTTTTTCACGACACGATCAAGCTGACCCCGCGCGAGGGGCAGCTGCGTTCTCAGCTTTATGCGCAGGGGGCCGTGTTGGAAGAATCATACGATGAGTGTGGCGATATACATCTGGAAATCAGGTTGCAACGTAAAGATCTATTACAGATCCTAAGTCGGCTTGGTATGCCAACTGAACAATATCGGGTAGAGCCGGTCTATTAAACCGGCCTCAACAACAATTTCAATTTGGTTTTTACGGAGTAACGATATGGCTTGGAACGAGCCTGGCGGAAACGGCAACAACCAGGATCCTTGGGGCGGTGGTGATAACCGCAATAAGGGTAATCGAGGAAATGATCAGGGGCCCCCTGACATGGACGAGGTGCTACGTAAGCTGCAAGACAGACTCAATGAGCTGTTTGGTGGCTCTGGAAAGAAGCGTGGCGGCGGTGGTAGCGGCAGTGGCAGTGGTGGCTCAGGTGCGTTTTTCTGGGTCGCTATCGTCGTGGCCGCACTTGTTTGGGGTGGCATGGGTTTCTACACAGTCGACCAGCAAGAACGTGGCGTTGTTTTACGCTTAGGTAAGTACCACGACACGGTTAATCCGGGTCTGCAATGGAACCCGCCGATGGTTGACCAAGTGTCGATCGTTAATACAACGCGAGTTCGTAGCCATGATCACCAAGCACTCATGCTCACTGAGGATGAGAATATCGTTGATGTGTCTATGGCGACTCAGTACGTCGTTTCAGATCCTAAAGCGTATAAACTGAGTGTTCGTGATCCTGATGACAGCCTGACAAATGCTGCAGAGTCTGCGCTTCGTCATGTAGTGGGTTCATCCGATATGCACTCGATTCTGACGGAAGGCCGTGAGACGTTGGCAATTCAGGTGCAAGAGCGTCTGCAAAGCTATATGTCAGATTACAACACCGGTATCGCGATCACTAAAGTCAACATCAAAGAAGCGCAAGCGCCAAACCAGGTTCAGGATGCATTTGATGATGTTATCAAGGCGCGTGAGGATGAGCAGCGTGTGAAAAACGAAGCGCAATCTTATGCCAACGGTATCATCCCAGAAGCACGTGGTCGTGCGCAGCGTATGCTTGAAGAAGCAAGCGCGTATCGCGAGCAGGTAGTCTCTCGTGCACAGGGTGAAACAAAACGTTTCTCAGCGCTGTTAAACGAGTATCAGAAAGCGCCAGAGGTAACGCGTGAGCGTCTGTACATCGATGCTATGCAAGAAGTATTGAAAAACAACCCGAAAGTTTTGGTTGATGTCGATGGCGGTAACAACATGATGTATCTGCCTGTGGATAAGTTAATCCAAAATCGACAAGAGCAAAGCCGTACAACGGTGGCACCAAATAACTTACGTCTTGACGACCAGTCACTGCGTAACGTGACCAACCAAGTTGTGGATCAGCTCCGTAAGCGTCAGCCAGTTCGTAGGGAGGGTCGATAATGAGCGGTAAGTCACTTTTTTCAGTCATTTTGGCGGGCTTGATCATTATCGTTGCATCCAAGTCTGTTTATATCGTTAAAGAAACTGAGCGTGCTGTTAAATTGCGCTTTGGTGAGATCGTGGACGCGGACGTTAAGCCAGGCTTGCGTTTCAAGTTCCCATTCGTCAACACCATCCGTAAGTTCGATTCGCGAGTGCTATCGTTGGATAGCCGCCCTCAGGCGTTCCTAACGATTGAGAAGAAGCGTTTGATTGTTGATGCGTTCGTAATGTGGCGTATCGATAACGTCGGTACTTACTACACGGCTACCTCGGGTGAAGAGTTCCGTGCTGCAGATCTACTTTCGACGCGGGTAGAGAACGAACTGCGTAACCAGTTTGGTGCTCGAACGCTGAACGAGGTGGTTTCTGGTGAGCGTGATGAAGTGATGGCAACCGCTATCAAAAGTTTGAACGATGTCGCTGAGCGTGAGCTAGGTGTGAGTATTGTGGATGTGCGCGTTAAGCGTATCGAGCTGCCACCTGAGGTATCGAATTCTGTTTATGATCGTATGCGCACCGAGCGTGAGCGAGAAGCGCGTGAACTGCGTTCGCGAGGTTTCGAGCTTGCTGAAGGTATCCGTGCAGACGCTGATCGTCAGAAAACGGTTATCGAAGCGGAAGCTTACCGTGAGGCCGAAGAGGTACGTGGTGAGGGGGATGCGCAGGCGGCAGCAATCTATGCGGACGCCTACTCTGCTAACCCAGAATTCTACTCGTTTACGCGTAGTTTGAAGGCGTACACTGAATCTTTCCAAGGTAACGGCGATGTGATGTTGCTCAAGCCTGATAGTGAGTTCTTTAAGTACCTATCAAACTCGAAACAAGGCGAGTAAGCCGATAGGCTAAAAAGCGGGATTTTTGCTGCACTTTGATCTCGCTTCCATGTTATTATTGCAAAAACCGGGCTTAGTCCCGGTTTTTTTGTGTTGGGTGTGGGGCAACGTATATGTCTTCTGAGTTTTGGTATGAGCTGCTGATCGCTTTTTGTCTCGTATTAATTCTAGAAGGCATTATGCCGTTTCTTTACCCAAACCGGTGGCGTCAACTAGTAGCCCAGTTATCGGTTATCGATAACAAAACGCTACGAGTGATGGGGCTAGCCAGTATGCTAGCCGGTGTAGCCGGTTTATATCTTATTCGTTAATACAGTTACTGGAGTGATACATGGCGTTGGCTGATCGCTGGTTGCTGCCTGATGGTGTGAAGGAGATGCTACCTCCGCGTGCTCATCAGGTCGAAGCACTACGTCGCAAACTGCTGGATCTTTATAACTGCTGGGGTTATGACCTCGTAATGCCGCCTTTGATGGAGCATATGGAGTCATTGTTAACCGGTGTAGGTGAAGATCTCGATCTCAAAACTTTCAAGCTTATTGACCAGTTGACGGGTCATACCTTGGGTATCCGAGCTGATATCACCCCGCAGGTGGCGCGTATTGATGCGCACCGTATGACGGGTGATGGTGCTAACCGCCTGTGTTACTGCGGTTCTGTGTTGCATACGCATGCTGTTAATGGTTTGGCATCGCGCAATCCGCTGCAGCTTGGCGCAGAGTTATATGGTCACGCTGGTATCGAGAGTGATATCGAAGTGATCGCCCTAATGATTGAAACGCTGATAGCCGCTGGTTTAGAAGATGAGCTGAGCTTGGATCTTGGCCATGTCGGTATCTTCCAGGGGCTGGTAGCTGGCGCAGGTTTATCGCAGCAGCAGACAAAGCAGTACATGGAGTTGCTGGGCCGCAAAGCGTTGCCAGAACTGCGTGATTATCTGGCGCAGTTAGATGCGGCAGAGGATGTCGTGCACAACTTGTCGCTGCTGCCAACGCTGAATGGCGGTGTTGAGGTGTTAGCGCGTGCCAAGCAGCAGTTGCAAAACCCATCGGCCGATGTATTAGACGCGATCGTGTACTTAGAAACGCTGGCAGGTCGCCTGCAAGAGCGCTATCCGCGCGTTGATCTGTATTTCGATCTGGGTGAGCTGCGTGGCTATAACTATCACACTGGGGTCGTGTTTTCTGCATTGACGCCTGTTTTCGGTCAAGCGATCGCGAAAGGCGGTCGTTATGACGCGATTGGTAAAGATTTTGGGCGTGCAAGACCGGCAACGGGCTTTAGTACAGACCTTAAAGTTTTGGCGGATCTAACCGTCGATACGAACGGCAATGCTGGCAGTATTCTCGCCCCGCAAGGCAATGAATCTGAGTTATTGAGCAAAATTGCCGAGTTGCGTTCTCAAGGAGAGCGCGTGGTGCAGCAACTGCCTGGAGACACATCAGATGATGCTGGTGTCGAGCGTCGGTTGGTGAAACAAGGCGACAGCTGGGTTGTGACCCAAGCGTCGTAAACGAATGAACGAAATGAGTTTAGAGACAGCAATGGGCAAGAACGTAGTTGTTTTAGGTACGCAGTGGGGCGACGAAGGTAAAGGCAAGATCGTAGATCTGCTAACGGATAAAGTGTCGGCTGTAGCGCGTTTTCAGGGTGGCCACAATGCAGGTCACACATTGGTTATCGACGGTCAAAAGACTGTGCTGCATTTGATTCCATCAGGGATTTTGCGTGACAACGTATTGTGTTTGATCGGTAACGGTGTAGTGCTCTCGCCAGAAGCTCTGTTGAAAGAGATGAAGGGGCTGGAAGAAGCTGGCGTGCCAGTTCGCGAACGTTTGCGTTTGAGTCCTGCTTGCCCATTGATCCTGCCATATCACGTTGCACTGGACCAAGCTCGCGAAGCTGCACGCGGTAACGCAAAAATCGGTACGACGGGGCGTGGTATCGGTCCTGCATACGAAGATAAAGTAGCGCGCCGTGGTTTACGTCTAGCCGATATGCTGGATGCAGAGCGTTTTGAGGCGAAGCTGCGTGAAGTGATGGCTTATCACAACTTCGTGCTGAAGAATTACTATCAAGCTGAGGAAGTGAGCGTCGAAGCCGTCTTGGAAGAAGCGTTGACGATGGCTGAAGAGTTGCGCCCACTTGTGGCTGATGTAACGGCGATTTTGCACGAGAAGCGCAAAAACGGCGATAGCATCATGTTTGAAGGTGCTCAGGGTTCGTTGTTGGATATCGACCACGGTACTTATCCGTACGTTACCTCTTCAAATACAACGGCCGGTGGTACATCGACAGGTTCTGGCTTTGGACCTCTTTACCTAGATTACATTCTGGGTATTACCAAGGCTTACACAACACGCGTAGGTAGCGGCCCATTCCCAACTGAGCTGAGCTGCGATGTTGGTATGCATCTAGGTACAAAAGGGCATGAGTTTGGTGCAACCACCGGTCGTGAGCGTCGTTGTGGTTGGTTTGATGCTGTTGCGTTGAAGCATGCTATTCAGATCAACTCGGTATCGGGCATCTGCTTGACCAAGTTGGACGTTCTGGATGGCTTGGAAGAGATCAAAGTGTGCGTTGGTTACCGCGATGCTGCAGGCAATGTGGTTGAAACACTAACAGGTAGTGAAGACTACGAAGCGGTTGAGCCTGTATATGAAACTCTATCGGGCTGGAGCGACTCCACAGTGGGTGCTAAGTCGTTAGATGCTTTGCCACAAGCGGCACGCGATTATATCAAGCGTTTAGAAGAGCTGATTGAAGCGCCTGTGGATATTGTCTCTACTGGCCCAGATCGCAACGAGACTATCGTATTGCGTGATCCGTTCGATGCGTAACATATAGTGTTGATGCGAAAAAAAACCGGCTTATGCCGGTTTTTTTGTGTCCGCTATTTATGTTGCTAGCGGACATTTACCTATCTAATGGTTAGGAGATCAAGCCGTCGCTTGGTGGATGCTTTTTAGCAGTGCTTTAAACAACTTAGGGTTCGCAGCTACAGTATCGCCGTGTTCGCGGAACGTGTTGCCGCCACGGAAATCGCCGAGCAAACCGCCGGCTTCTTGGATCAGCAGTGCACCGGCATCAAGTAGTTCTTTATTCGCACCTTGCTGTACGAAACCGTCGAATCGGCCTGCCGCTGTATAAGCCATGTTTAGTGCAACTGAGCCGCCGTTGTGTGTAACAGCGCCAGCTGTTTGCAGATGGCAGAAGATCGCTTTGTACACATCAAAACGAGCTTTCTCTTTTGGCGTGTTTAAGAAGCAGGTACCAATAACAGCTTGATCTAGAGCGCGCAGGTTTGTCGTACGTATACGCTTACCGTTTAGCTGCGCACCATTTCCGCGGCTTGCGGTGTACTCTTCGCCAGTGAGTGGGTTGAGAATAAGGGCGTGTTCAATGCGGCCCTTAATAACAGCCGACATGCAAATAGCGAACGCAGGGATGCCATTAGAAAAGTTGGCGAGGCTGTCAATTGGATTGATCTGCCAGGTGACCTCAGCTTCACCTTCACTTGGTTGGTATTGGCCTGAGTATTCGCCGTGGATTGCGTGAGCTGGATACGCTTTTTGAATAGTAAAAGCGATTGTTTGTTCCGCCTTTGTCGCAGCGTCAGAGATAAACTCACCAACACTTTCTTGTTCTGACTTCATAAGATCGAGTCGTTCAGCGGCACGGGCGATCTGTTCTCCTGCGAGGCGCGCAGCGCGCAGGGCAATATTCAGCATGGGTTGCATTAATTTGGACCTGAGGTTTAAACCAAAAAGAGAATTATACAAAAGCAATGGCCCAGACAGAATACCTGTCGAGGCAATCTGTTAAACTAATGGCCATAATTCACGCTTTTAGTACTGGATAACCATGAACTTATCAGATATTCGCATCGTATTGGTCAACACAACTCACAGCGGCAATATTGGTGGCGTTGCTCGTGCTATGAAAAATATGGGCTTAAGCGATCTCGTTTTGGTCAAGCCCAATGTCTTTCCCTCTGATGATGCAGTAGCGCGTGCATCGGGTGCAACGGATCTGCTGGATAATGCGACGCTTGTTGAAACGCTGCCAGAGGCCATAGCTGATGCTTCTTTGGTATTTGGAACCAGTGCACGAGGCCGCCATATTCCTTGGCCGGTCATGGACCCGCGTGAAATGGCGGGGGTGGTGAGCCGTGTTCAAGAGGGTACGAAGGTGGCAATCGTTTTTGGGCGCGAGGACCGA
The DNA here is from genome assembly GCF_004005935.1 of Neptunomonas marina. Taxonomy (GTDB): domain Bacteria; phylum Pseudomonadota; class Gammaproteobacteria; order Pseudomonadales; family Balneatricaceae; genus Neptunomonas; species Neptunomonas marina. The sequence goes on from NZ_SACQ01000006.1 coordinate 252,566, forward strand.
GGCCTAACGAATGAAGAGCTACAGTTGTGTCACCATCACGTACATATTCCTTCAAATGAGTCTTTTAGCTCACTCAACATTGCCGCTGCGGTGCAGGTGATTACTTATGAATTGCGGATGGCGGAGCTGGCACCTGAGCAGGCTAAGCAGGACGCACCGCAATGGGGTACTGAGTGGGATATCGATCTTGCTGAGCATAAAGAGCTCGAGCTGATGTATGCGCATTTAGAAAAAGTGCTTGTGGAGATAGACTTTCTCGACCCCGATAACCCGCGCCAGCTCATGCCGCGGTTGCGCCGTGTTTTTCAGCGTGCGGTGCTCGATAAAGTTGAGGTCAATATCGTACGCGGCATCTTAACGCACATCGAGAAAACCAATAAACAATAGTCTTGGAAGCTATTTCAGCGTATGAGTGATATACTCTGTCGCCTCATTTTGTATAAACCTGAGTTAAATGCTTGGTTTTATTCTTTACTGTTTTTGTCGGGTATTGCATAATTCAAACACTGAATTAAGGCTTGGGTGAACATTATGAGGCTGACTACGAAAGGACGCTATGCAGTAACGGCAATGCTTGATTTGGCGTTACATGAGGGCAGAGGGCCAATTAGCTTGGCTGATATATCTGAGCGCCAAGGTATCTCGCTATCTTATCTTGAGCAGCTTTTTGCGAAATTGCGGCGTTCTAGCCTTGTGCGCAGTGTTCGTGGCCCAGGCGGCGGTTATCAGCTCAATCATGCTCAAGATATGATTAGTGTTGCGCAGGTTATCGATGCAGTTAACGAATCCGTTGAAGCGACCGGTTGTGATCGCTCCGGGGACTGCCAAGGTGGCGAAACCTGTTTAACGCATCACCTCTGGTGTGATCTCAGTACGCAGATCCACTCATTTCTTAATGGAATTTCGTTGGCTGATTTGGTGGCACGCAAAGATGTCCGAGACGTTGCTGAGCGCCAAGACCGTCGACAGAGCAGTCAAATTTTTCTCACGTCTAATGAATCATTGCTGGCAGATAAAGCTGCTGTTTAGTGCATAAGGGTACTGGAGTTAGAAAATGAAGTTACCAATCTATTTTGATTATTCTGCAACGACACCGGTAGACCCTCGCGTCGCTGAAAAGATGATGGAGTGTCTAACGCTTGAGGGCAACTTCGGTAATCCAGCTTCGCGTTCTCACCTGTTTGGTTGGAAGGCTGAAGAAGCGGTAGAGACTGCACGTAAACAGGTTGCAGATCTCGTTAGCGCAGATCCACGCGAGATTGTTTGGACCTCGGGCGCTACCGAATCTGACAACTTGGCCATCAAAGGTATTGCCCATTTTTACCATAAAAAGGGCAAGCACATTATTACGTCCAAGATCGAGCATAAAGCGGTGCTAGACACATGTCGTCAACTTGAGCGTGAAGGCTTTGAGGTGACTTACCTGGATCCAGATAGCGAAGGTTTGATCAGCGTTGAACGCGTCGCTGAAGCACTGCGTGACGATACGATTTTGGTCTCGCTTATGCATGTTAATAACGAAATTGGCACGATTACCGACATCGACGCGATTGGTGAGCTTACACGCAGTAAAGGTGTGTTTTTCCATGTTGATGCGGCGCAAAGCGTTGGCAAAATGCCGATTGATTTGTCGAAGACAAAGGTTGATCTGATGTCTTTTAGCGCACACAAAATTTATGGCCCGAAAGGCATTGGTGCGCTGTATGTGCGTCGTAAGCCGCGTGTTCGCCTTGAGGCGCAGATGCATGGCGGTGGTCATGAGCGTGGCATGCGTTCGGGTACTTTACCGACCCATCAAATCGTTGGCATGGGTGAAGCATTTAGAGTCGCTCAAGAAGATATGCAGAAAGATGCGGACAAAGCCTTGGCGCTGCGTGACCGTATGTGGAATGCCTTGAGCGATATGGAAGAGGTCCATATCAATGGCTCCATTGATCAGCGTTTGCCTGCAAACTTGAATGTTAGCTTTGCCTTTGTTGAGGGTGAGTCGCTGCTGATGTCGCTGAAAGATCTGGCGGTATCTTCTGGTTCTGCGTGTACATCTGCAAGCTTGGAGCCTTCCTATGTGCTGCGTGCACTTGGTTTGAGCGATGAGCTAGCACATAGCTCCATTCGCTTCTCGTTCGGTCGTTTTACGACAGAAGAGGAGATCGATCATGCGGTGGGGCAGATTCGTCAAGCGGTTGATAAGTTACGTGAGCTGTCGCCTTTGTGGGATATGTACAAAGACGGCGTTGATCTGAGCAAAGTAGAATGGGTTCACCACTAATCTGCGGATGGTGATTGGAGAATAGATATGGCTTACAGTGAAGAAGTAATCGATCATTACGAGAATCCGCGTAATGTTGGCAAGATGGACGATAACGACGCTAACGTTGGTACAGGCATGGTCGGTGCACCAGCGTGTGGCGATGTGATGCGCCTGCAGATCAAAGTATCTGATGAGGGTGTTATCGAAGATGCTAAGTTCAAAACCTACGGATGCGGCTCCGCCATTGCATCAAGCTCGCTGATCACAGAGTGGGTTAAAGGCATGTCACTTGATGAAGCTGCAAACTTGAAGAACACCGAGATTGCAGAAGAGCTAGCGTTACCGCCAGTTAAGATCCACTGCTCGGTACTTGCCGAAGATGCGATCAAAGCGGCAATTGATGACTACAAGAAAAAGCAATAGATAACGGCGATTAACTGGCCGCCATCTGGGTGGCCAGTAAGGATGGATTATGGCAATTACAATGACGCCCGCTGCGCAGCAGCATGTATCTCATTACTTGACCCAGCGTGGGTCGGGCTGCGGCATTCGTGTCGGTGTGAGAACATCTGGATGCTCCGGCATGGCTTACGTCTTGGAGTTTGTAGACCATGCAGAACCTGATGACGAAGTCTTCGAAGTGGGTGCAGGTTTGCAAGTTGTGATTGATCCAAAAAGCCTTGTTTATCTGGATGGCACGGAGCTGGATTTCGTTAAAGAAGGTCTGAACGAAGGGTTTAAATTTAATAACCCTAATGTTCGTAACGAGTGTGGCTGCGGCGAAAGCTTCAATATTTAAGCGTAGCTCGGTTCACTATGGATATTCAGCAGAACTACTTTGCATTTTTGGGCGTTTCAGAAGCGTTCGATATTGACCTCTCTTATGTCTCGGAGCGTTACCGAGACCTACAAAAACAGCTACATCCTGACAAGTTTGCCCACGCTTCTGACCGGGAACAGCGTATGGCTGTGCAGTATACGGCCTACCTTAACGAGGCGATGGCAACGCTTAAATCGCCTTTGTTACGGGCGCAGTATCTGCTGACGTTAAAGGGCATCGACACTCACAGTGAAGCATCGGTATCAATTGATCCTGCGTTCCTGTTTGAGCAGATGGAGCTTCGTGAAACGCTTGAAAGTGCAAAAGCTTCGGATGATCCCTTTGATGTTCTTGAGTCGCTCTCTGATCGTGTCGAGGTGCAGTTGCGTACGCTAGAAAGCGCATTTAAGAGCGCATACGCGCGTGGTGATGATACTAGTCTCGAGGATGCGGCAGCGGCGGTGCGTAAAATGCAGTTTCTCACCAAGCTAAGCAGTGAAATTGCTCAAGCAGAACACGATTTAGACGGATAATTAGGTTAAAAATATGGCACTACTACAGATCGCAGAACCGGGTCAAAGCGCTGCCCCGCACGAGCATAAGCTGGCAGTTGGTATTGATTTGGGCACAACAAACTCGCTTGTTGCTACTGTGCGTAGCGGTGAAGCAGTGACTCTGCCAGATCTTGAAGGGCGTCATACATTGCCATCGGTGGTGCGCTACTGTGAAGGTGGTGCCGTAGAGATCGGTTATGCAGCACGCGAAGCGGCTACGACTGATGCGCACAATACGATTGTGTCCGCCAAGCGTTTGTTGGGTCGTGGCTTAGCTGATGTTAAGTCTTTCCAGGATGTCTTGCCGTACGACTTTGTTGAAGGTGAAGGCGGTATGCCGTTCATCAATACTGCACAGGGTGAGCGTAGCCCTGTGCAAGTATCAGCAGAGATCCTGAAGCATCTTGTTGAACGGGCTGAAGAGTCGCTTGGTGGTGACCTCAAAGGTGCGGTTATCACAGTGCCCGCTTATTTTGACGATGCTCAGCGTCAAGCAACGAAAGATGCGGCGACGCTAGCAGGCATCAATGTTCTGCGCCTGCTCAGTGAGCCGACAGCTGCAGCTGTGGCTTACGGACTCGACCAAAAAGAAGACAGCACAATCTTGGTTTATGACCTAGGCGGCGGGACGTTTGATGTTTCGATTTTGCGCCTTAGCCGAGGTGTGTTTGAAGTGTTGGCTACCGGCGGTGATAGTGCATTGGGCGGTGATGACTTCGACAGTTTGCTAGCTGAGTGGATATCGGAGCAAGCCGACGTACGTACTCAGATGACCGCATCACTATCGCGTCAGTTGATGGAGCAGGCGCGTTCGGTTAAAGAGCAACTGACGACTGCTGATGAAGCTTGGGCGTCGATTGATTTAGCGGGGAAAGAGATCTCCGTTTCTGTGAGTCGCGTGCAGTTTGACGAACTAGTTGATGCATTAGTTAAGAAGACTATTCGTGCTTGTAAGCGCGTTGTGCGCGATGCCTCCCTATCGTTGGAAGATATCGAAGAGATTGTAATGGTGGGTGGCTCCACACGAGTACCGTTGGTACGCCAGCAGGTTGCTGAACTCTTTGGCCGCGAACCGCACGTCGATATCGACCCTGATCGTGTGGTTGCGCTGGGGGCAGCGATTCAAGCGGATGTGCTTGCCGGTAACAAACCTGATGCCGACATGTTGCTGCTTGACGTTATTCCGTTGTCGTTGGGCTTGGAAACGATGGGTGGTCTAGTTGAGAAGGTTATCCACCGTAATACGGCGATACCGGTTGCCAGAGCACAAGAGTTTACGACCTATCAAGATGGGCAAACCGCCATGGTTGTGCATATTTTGCAGGGTGAGCGAGAACTGGTTGATGATTGCCGTTCGTTGGCTAAATTTGTGCTGCGGGGTATTCCCCCGATGGCTGCAGGTGCCGCTAAGATTCGCGTGAGTTTCCAAGTCGATGCGGATGGTTTGCTCAGTGTTGCTGCGAAAGAGTTATCCACGGGAACTGAAAGCCAAATTCAAGTGAAGCCTTCGTATGGGCTGAATGATACACAGATCGCTGACATGTTGCGCGCATCTTATGATTCTGCGAAGGGTGATATGGCGTTGCGTGCTTTGCGTGAGCAGCAGGTCGAGGCGAATCGATTGATCCTTGCGCTTGAACAAGCGCTGAATACTGATGGCAAGGTTTTGCTCAGCGAGTCTGAGCAGAGCGAGTTACACAACGAGATTTTGCAACTGCGTGAGCTGGCGCAAGGTGACGATACTGCCGCTATCGAACAAGGTGTTGAGCGCCTAGCAAAAGCGAGTGATGAATTTGCATCACGTCGCATGGATGCCAATATCCAAAAGGCGCTGCAAGGGCATACTATCCAAGAAATTGAGAAGGGGGCTTAACGTGCCGCAAATTATATTTCTTCCGCATGATGAGCTATGCCCGGAAGGTAAAGTTATCGAAGCTGAGCCAGGTGTTACGATTTGTGATGCTGCGCTCGCTAATGGTATTGAGATCGAACATGCTTGTGAAAAGTCATGTGCATGTACGACCTGCCATGTCATCGTGCGAGAGGGCTTTAACTCGCTCGAAGAGTCCGACGAGTTAGAGGACGATATGCTCGATAAAGCGTGGGGGCTTGAGCCTGAATCGCGGTTAAGTTGCCAAGCAATGGTGAGCGATGAAGATCTCGTAGTTGAGCTTCCGCGCTACACGCTAAACCAAGTTTCAGAACGTCATTAGGAGGTTCTTATGAGCTTGCATTGGGTCGATGTTCAAGATATTGCGATTGAGTTGGTGGAGCAATATCCCGACACGAGTCCGTTGACGATCAGCTTTCCAGATCTTTATCAAAAAGTGATGGCATTGGAGGGGTTTGATGATGATCCCGAGCGATGCGGAGAGAAGGTCTTAGAAGCGATCCAGATGGCTTGGATCGAAGAGATGGATTAATGCGAAAGCCCGGTTAATAGACCGGGCTTTTTGATTGCTCTGTTGTCCCTTTTCATTGGTATCGCTTATAATGGCGCGTTTTTTAGAAATAGCCTAAGTTTAGGGGATTATTGAGATGGCGATCGAGCGCACACTATCTATTATCAAACCAGATGCCGTAGCAAAGAATGTTATCGGTGAAATCGAGTCTCGCTTCGAAAAAGCAGGCCTGAAAATCGTTGAGATGCAAATGAAGCAGCTGTCTGACGAAGAAGCTCAGGGCTTCTACGCAGAGCACAAAGAGCGTCCATTCTTTGGCGATCTTGTTTCTTTCATGACATCTGGTCCGGTTGTTGTTCAAGTTCTAGAAGGCGAGAACGCAATCATGGCTAACCGTGATCTGATGGGTGCTACGAACCCACAGGAAGCTGCGGAAGGTACTATCCGCCGTGACTTCGCTGAGTCTATCGACGCGAACGCTGTGCACGGTTCTGACTCTGCTGCATCTGCAGAGCGTGAAATCGCTTACTTCTTCGGTAAGTAATCATACTAGCAGGAAGCTTTTTGCTTCCTGCTTTCAACTATCTATAGAGTTTTGACATGAGTGAATCCACAAAAACTAACTTGTTAGGGATGTCTCCAGAGCAGATGGATGCTTTTTTTGCTGAACTGGGTGAGAAGCGATTCCGCGCAACGCAGGTTTTGAAATGGATCCATCAGCTTGGCGCTGAAAGCTTTGATGAGATGACAAATATCAGTAAAGCTTTACGTGAAAAGCTCGCCGCTGTCGCAGAAATAAGAGAGCCAGAGGTGGTGATGCAAAACATCTCACGTGATGGTACCCGTAAATGGGTTATTCGTGTCGATGGCGGCTCGTGTGTCGAAACGGTGCTTATCCCTGAAGGTGATCGTGCAACATTGTGCGTGTCGTCTCAGGTTGGATGCTCGCTTGATTGCAGCTTCTGTTCCACAGGCAAGCAAGGCTTTAACCGCAACTTATCAGCCGCAGAGATCATTGGTCAGGTGCGCATCGCGATCAAATCTTTTGGGCCAATGGATCCTTCCGGGCCGCGCCGCGTAACCAACGTCGTATTGATGGGCATGGGCGAACCTCTCATGAACTTCAATAATGTTGTGGCTGCGATCCAGTTGATGATGGAAGACAATGCGTACTGTTTGTCAAAGCGCCGCGTTACATTGAGCACCGCGGGTGTTGTGCCTGCGTTGGATAAGCTGCGCGAGTACACAGATTGTTCTTTGGCGATCTCTCTGCATGCTCCGAACGATGAGTTGCGCGATGTGCTGGTCCCTATCAATAAACGTTACCCAATCAAAGAGCTGATTGCTGCGTGTAATCGTTACCTAGAAAACTTGAATGATAAGCGGGTTATCACCATCGAGTACACGTTGATGGCTGGTGTGAATGATCAGCCCCAGCATGCAAAAGAGCTAGGAAAGCTGCTCAAGCAGGTCCCTTGTAAGCTTAATTTGATTCCGTTCAATCCGTTTCCAAACTCAGGTTATGAGCGTCCGTCAGAAGATGCTATTTTGCGTTTCAAAGATGTTATGCTTAAAGCAGGCGTGTTGACTACTGTACGTCGTACGCGTGGTGATGAAATTGATGCTGCATGCGGGCAGCTTGTTGGTCAAGTTGAAGACAGAACGCGCCGCAGTGGGAAGTATATTCCCATCAAACAAGAGAGTGTGGCTGAGGGTGCTAAGCCATTGTAATGTGAGGAGACAGGGCGTGATTAGGCCTCTGATTGTTGTACTTGCGATTATCGCAGGAAGCGGAACACTAACAGGTTGCAGTACGGTGACTGAAAGCGCTTCGCAGCAAGGTAAATCGCCGACTGCGACGATGCAGGCTTATACACGACTAGGACTGCAATATTTACAATCGGGCGATTTAGTCAATGCGAAAGTCGCTGTGCAGAAAGCCCTTGAGATAGATACCGATTTTGCCCCAGCCTACAATGCACTTGGTTTGATTTTCCAAGTGGAAGAGGAGAAGGGGCTAGCGCAAAAGTACTACTTGAAGGCGATCGAGCTCGAGCCTGATTCAGCGATGTTCCATAACAATTACGGTGCGTTTCTATTCGCAGAGGAACGCTATACTGAAGCCTGCAAGCAACTCGCTCAAGCAACGCAAGACCCTTTCTATTCTAACCGCGCTCAAGCCTTTGAAAACCTCGGCCTCTGTTACCGGAAAATTGATGTCGATGATGCGGCGATTAAAGCCTTTCGGCGTTCGCTGAATGCCGGTGGAGCGCGTCCTGAATCGCTAATCCAGCTAAGTGATCTCTATTTGATGCAGGGAGACATGACGCTTGCAGATACGTACTATGACCAGTTCGTTGAGCTCGTTAATCAGCAGCGTGTCGAGCATACCGCACGTAGTCTGTGGCTTGGAATTCAGCTTGCGCGAGCGAAGAATAAATCAAGCACAGCGGCAACCTATGGTCTTTTGCTGAAAAACCTTTACCCTAAATCGGATGAATATCGGCTCTATAAGGAGGCTTTCCAGTGAGTAGTATGCCAGATGAGGGTGTTGTATCGGAGGTAAACCGGTTCCCAGGCGAGAGCCTGCTGGTAGCAAGGGAAGCGAAGGGAGTATCCCAAAAGAATATTGCTGAGGAGCTAAATCTTCCCGTCCGTTATATCCAATGGATTGAAGAGGGAACGTTTGAAAAACTCCCCAGCTTAGTGTTTGCCAAAGGCTATATTCGCAGTTACGCCAAAGCGCTCGGTCTTGAAAGCGAACCGTTGGTCAGTATGTTTGACCAGATTTACGGTGTAGAGAAGCGCGTTCAACCGATCCAGTCTGTATCGAAAGTAGAGCAGCAGGTGAAGTTAAGTGACCCAGTGATGCGCTGGTCAGGCTGGTTATTCCTACTGCTGCTTGTCGCTGCGGTTGTATGGTGGTGGCAAACACAGTTTAGTTTGCCTACGCCTGCTGCTGCCACAGAAAGTAATGTCGCGACATCAGAGCAAGAGCCGCTAGTTGATGGAAATAAGTTGCGCTTGCCGACATTGTCAGAAACCGAGGCACCAGCTGAGTTGGAAGTAGCGCCAGAGCCTGGTGATGGCCAAGAGGATGAGCCTCAAAACTTGTCCGATGATCAGATCAAGGCCCTGCAAGCTGAAATTGATAAACCGGCTGTTGCAACCGAAAGTGAGGTATCTGAGCCGAGTGAAACGTCAGAGCCGGAGGCAGCGGCGCCTGTAAGTGAGCCAGCTGAAGCCAGTCAACCCACACCGAATACAGACGGCCTAGCCATGGTTTTTAGCGGCGAGAGCTGGGTGACGTTAAAGGATGCTACCGGACGTACGTTGGTCAACAAGGCGAAAAGATCCGGTGAAACATTGAATATCTCCGGTGCTGCCCCGCTGACACTGGTTATTGGGCGAGCATCATCTGTTGAAAAAATCTCCTATAACGGCGCGAAAGTTGAGCTAAAACGTTACATAAAGGGCAATGTGGCTAAATTGAGTCTGCCGAGCAATTGAGTAAGAGTAAGTAAGTTGTCAAAGATTAAAGCTATTCGTGGAATGAACGATATTCTGCCATCGCAAACGCCGGTGTGGCAGTATCTTGAAAAGCAAGTAAAGGAAACACTGGCGTCATATGGCTATGACGAAATACGCACGCCTGTCGTCGAGCAAACCGATCTTTTCAAGCGTTCTATTGGTGAAGTAACCGATATTGTTGAGAAAGAGATGTACACGTTTCTTGATCGCAATGAAGAGAGCCTGACGTTGCGCCCAGAGGGCACAGCAAGCTGTGTGCGTGCAGGTGAAGAGCATGGGTTGCTGTTTAACCAAACCCAGCGTCTTTGGTACCAAGGGCCGATGTTCCGGTATGAAAAACCACAAAAAGGTCGCTACCGCCAGTTTCATCAAATCGGTGTCGAGACGTTCGGCATGGCAAGTGCTGATATTGATGCTGAACTGATCATGCTGAGTGCGCGCTTGTGGCGCAAGCTTGGGATTTTGGACGCGGTGACACTGCAATTAAACTCACTCGGTAGTTTGGAAAGTCGCCAAGCGTACAAGCAAGCCCTGGTTGAGTACTTGGCTGAGCGCGAAGATCAACTAGATGAAGACAGCAAGCGCCGCTTGGGTACGAATCCTTTGCGTATTCTCGATAGCAAAGTCGAATCAACTCAGCGTTTACTTGAAGATGCACCGGTGCTTACCGAGTATCTTGATGATGAGTCTCGCCAGCATTTTCAAACGTTGACAGACTTGCTCGATCAAGCGGGTATCAGCTACGAGATCAATCCAAAACTGGTACGTGGATTAGATTACTACTGTAAGACAGTTTTTGAGTGGGTGACCGATAAGCTGGGTGCGCAAGGTACAGTATGCGCCGGTGGGCGCTATGATGGTCTAGTGCAGCAGTTAGGTGGGCGTGCAACGCCTGCGGTTGGGTTTGCGATGGGGGTTGAGCGGCTAGTGCTTTTGTTAGAAACGTTAGACGTTGTTCCAGCAGCTGAACGGGCCTCTTTTGATCTTTACTTGGCTGCAGAACAAAAAGGTTTGCAGGGCGAAGTGATGGCAATAGCTGAAGCAATGCGTGACCAGATTAGCGGTTTACGCGTGCGTACTCATTGCGCCGGTTTAAAGAACATCAACAGCAAGGCAAGACAAACAGGCGCACGTTATATCGTTCTTATCGGGCGTGGCGACGATAGCGAGGGTCTTGTTGCCAAATTGTGGGGCGAAGACGAGCTGATCGCCACCGTGCCATTGAACGAAATTGTGAATACGGTTACCAAGCACTGGGCTGTTTAAGTCTGTTGCATTTATAGGTTTTAGGAGAGTTTTCAAGTGTCTGAGATGCGTACCGAAGAAGAACAAATTGAAGCGATCAAAGGATGGTGGAAAGAGAATGGCAAGTCACTTGTTGTTTCCATTGTTGTTGCTTTGGCTGCGGTATTTGGCTGGAAGGGTTGGCAGCAGAAGCAGCACAATGAGGCTGAGGCAGCGTCGATCAGTTATCAAAACTTGTTAGATGCAGTGGTTACCGCTGTGAATGGCGGAGAGAGTTCCGATTACGCTACAAGTGAGCACTTGGCTGAGCAGCTTAAAAGTGAGTTTGGTGGTACAGAGTACGCGCGCTTCGCCGGCCTATTAATGGCTAAAGTCGCAGTGCAGCAAGGAAACTTCGAACAGGCGATCACTGAGCTAGACTGGGTTATTGCTAATGAGCCTGCTGCTGCCATGAAGGATATTGCTTTGCTTCGCAAAGCGCGTGTGTACCGAGCGATGGGCGAGTGGCAAAAGGGTATCGATGCGGCGCAGAAGGTTACGGCTACCGAGTTTGAGTCTCCTAAGTTCGAGTTACTGGGTGATCTATATGTTCAGTTGGGCGATCGAGCGCAAGCGCGTGATGCCTATGCTCAAGCGCTGGCTGTCGCTGAGAACGCTCAAGGTAACCCGCTACTAACAATGAAGTTTGAAGACCTCCAAGGAGAAGGTTAAACCCATGTTTAAGCGTATCTCGTCAGTTTTGTTGCTGTCTGCAGCTATCAGTGGCTGCAGTTTATGGGGAGGCTCAGATGAAGTTGAGCCTTCACCATTAGTGGATTTTGATGCTGAAAAGCAAGTTATTGTTGAGTGGTCGCGCTCGATTGGTGGTGATTTAGGCGATAAGTTTCACCAATTAACAGCGACGATCAGCGGGGACCAAATCTACGCAGTATCAGCAGACGGGAACGTTGGCGCGTTTGCGCTGGATGATGGAGAGCCGCGTTGGGAGGTTGATCTTGATGAGGCGATCTCTGCAGGTGCCGGTGCAGGAGACAACAAAGTAGTTGTTGTCACCGAGCAAGGCGAAGCTATCTGCTTGGATGCTTTAACAGGTGGTGAATTGTGGCGTAAGCAGCTGGCCACTGAGGTGACCGCTGAGCCGCAGCTCAATAACGAGTTGGTTGTCGTGCAGTTGATCAATGGCTCGATTGTTGCGCTTGATTCGGATACTGGAGTGACGCGTTGGCGTTACGACTCGTTGTCACCGCGTTTAACGCTGCGTGGTACGAGTGCTCCCATCGTGGCATTGGATGTAACATTGGCGGGTTTAGACAACGGAAAGTTTGTTGCACTTGATAATGCCTCTGGTGCAACCCTTTGGGAGCAAACCGTCTCTTATCCAGAAGGACGTTCCGAGTTGGAGCGTATGACGGATATTGATGGCCGTCCTATGCTCTACGAAAAAGTGATGTATATCCCCAGCTTCCAAGGTGATTTAGTCGCTATTAACCCTTTCAATGCGCAAACATTGTGGAAGAAAAAGCTGTCGAGCTATCGGAGCTTAGCGTCTGGTTTTGGCAATGTGTACGTTAGCGAAGCAAACGATCATGTGCAGGCATTGGATGCAAAAAACGCAGCGAGTGTTTGGAGTCAGTCACAGCTTGAGAATCGAATGCTCTCTGCCCCTGCAGCCTTCGGTAATGTTGTTGCAGTAGGTGACCGAGAGGGCTACATCCATTTCTTATCACAAATCGATGGGCGCTTTATTGCTCGATACGACGCGGATGCTGCAATCACTAGCGATATGAAAACACGTGGTAACCGGTTATTCGTTTTGACCGATAGTGGCCGTTTGTTGGCACTGACTTTAAAATAAGTCAGTATCAAATTAGTTAATTCAAAACGGCTACCCAAGTTGGGTAGCCGTTGTATTTTATGGGATGACAAATGCTTCCTGTTATAGCTTTAGTTGGCCGACCGAATGTCGGTAAATCTACACTCTTCAATCGGCTAACAAGGTCGCGAGATGCGCTGGTACACGATATGCCAGGCGTTACGCGTGATCGGAAGTACGGGGATGGTAAGTTAGGTGAGAAGCCTTTTATCGTTATTGATACCGGTGGTATCACAGGCGGAGAGGAAGGTATTGATCACGAGATGGCACGCCAGTCCCTACAAGCTATTGAAGAGGCCGATGTTGTACTGTTTCTGGTTGATGGGCGTGCGGGCTTAAACCCATCAGATGAGATGATCGCAGACCACTTGCGCCGCTCCAATAAGGAAGCGCACTTGATCGTGAATAAAACTGATGGTGTTGATCCTGACGTTGCGATGGCAGACTTTCATACCCTTGGGCTTGGTGAACCGATTGCAATCGCTGCAGCACATAACCGTGGCGTTCGCTTATTGGTTGAGTATGTTCTTGGTGGATACCCTGAGCCTGAAGAGACCGAAGAGCAAGATACCGGTGTGCGTATCGCTATTGTTGGACGTCCAAACGTAGGTAAATCTACGCTAGTGAATCGTTTATTGGGCGAAGAGCGCGTTGTTGTCTTTGATGAAGCAGGTACAACAAGGGATAGTATTTATATCCCCTATGAGCGCGACGGAAAGCCTTATACGATCATTGATACTGCGGGTGTGCGACGTCGTAAGAACGTTAAAGAAGCTGTTGAAAAGTTCTCTATCATTAAGACATTGCAGGCAATTAAAGATTCGAATGTCGCGGTGCTTGTTATTGATGCCCGTCAGGGGGTTACTGAGCAAGACTTGCATATGTTGAGCTTTGTTATGGATGCGGGCCGTGCACTTGTTATTGCGTTTAACAAGTGGGATGGCATGTCAGCGGATGAAAAAGAGGATGTAAAAGCTCAAGTTCAGCGTCGACTGGAGTTTGCAGCTTTTGCGCGTTTTCATTTCATTTCGGCACTGCATGGTAGTGGTGTGGGTGATTTGTATCGCTCAGTTAACGAAGCTTATGACTGCGCAATGGCGAAGTGGGCGACCAATCGCTTAACGACCTTATTGGAAGACGTAGTAGCAGATCATCAGCCGCCGCAAGTTGCCGGCCGACGCATTAAACTTCGTTATGCTCACCAAGGTGGCTCTAATCCGCCAGTCATCGTTGTACACGGTAATCAGACTGATCAACTCCCGCAGTCATATCGACGTTATTTGCAAAACCGCTTCATTAAAGTGCTGAAGATTCGAGGGACCCCTGTCCGTTTTGAATTCAAAACAGGGGATAACCCTTTTGCTGGTAAAAAGAATACCCTTACGCCGCGTCAGCAAGCTAAAAAAGAGCGTATGCAAAAACACGTTAAAACGCTTAAGAAAGAGAAAGCTAAGAAAAAGCTAAAACGGAAATAAAAGTAAAACGCCCCTCTGGGGCGTTTTTTGTATCTGAAGTGGTTGTTTTTTGTTCGGTTTTAAATGGTTTTGTCTGTTTTTTAACCGGCTTTGATGTTTTTTCGAGTTTTTTATTAAAAAGTTGAAATAAGTGTTGACGGCAGAAGGGAGGTCTCTATAATACGCCTCCACTCGCTGAGGGAGTCACCGAAAGGACGACAAAGACAACGAGTCATAACGAAGGTAACGTGTTGTTTTAGAGCATCTTTTTAAGTATCTTTGTTATGCGGTGTTTAACCGGTTTTAATTTGTTTTCAGGTGTTGGCTTCGAAAATAAATTAAAAATAAAGGTTGACATCGAGACGGGGTTCATTAAAATATGCGCCTCA
>NZ_SACQ01000007.1 GCF_004005935.1 Neptunomonas marina
CATCCCGAACTCAGAAGTGAAACGATTTAGCGCCGATGGTAGTGTGGGGTTTCCCCATGTGAGAGTAGGACATCGCCAAGCTTTTAATTAGGAAGCCCTGATCGGTAACGGTCAGGGCTTTTTATATGGGAAAAATTTGTCACAGGATCGTCATTTCGTCTCCGTATAGTGGCGGCTCAATATTAACGAGGTATGCATCAATGACTGCTGCACTGACATTGAGTGGTAAACGCGGTGTGATCTTGGGTGTTGCGAACTCGCACTCAATTGCTTTTGGTTGTGCTAAGGCACTGGCGGATCTTGGCGCTGAGTTATGTATTACTTATGTAAACGAGAAGTCAAAACCGTTTGTTGAACCGCTACTTCCGGAGCTGAATGCACCGCTTTGTTTGCCCTGTGACGTCTCGGTGCCTGGTGCTATTGAGGCACTATTTGCGCAATTAGAAGCAGAGTGGGGCAGCCTTGATTTTGTTATCCATTCCATTGCATGGTCTCCATTAGCCGAGTTGCAAGGGCGCCTTGTGGATACATCCGCAGAAGGTTTTTCGCAAGCAATAGATATCTCATGTCACTCTTTCATTCGTGTTGCTAGTGCAGCAGAGAAGCTGATGGAGGCGAATGGCGGCACATTAATCACAATGAGCTACTACGGCTCAGAAAAGGTGGTTGATCACTACGCAATGATGGGGCCGATAAAAGCAGCCTTGGAGAGTTCTGTTCGTTATTTGGCAGCTGAGCTAGGTGAGAAGAATATTCGAGTTCATACGGTTTCGCCTGGCCCGATGCCGACGCGAGCTGCATCGGGCATCAGCCACTTTGATGAGCTTATGGATGATGCTGTGCGTCGTTCGCCTTTACACCGTTTAGGTACCCCGGATGATGTTGGCAAGCTGGTTGCATTCCTTGTTAGTGATTGGGCAACAGGCCATACCGGCAGCCAGATGTTTGTCGATGCTGGCCACCATATTATGGCGTAAGGCTAACCGAGCCAGCTAAACCACTCTGGGTAAGCTTGATAGAGCAAGCGCGCTGACATAATCGTTGAGACGCAAACAATCAATGGCTTAACCAGTGTGGTTCCTTTAGCAACGACCAATCCTGAGCCGAGCCTTCCGCCTAAAAACTGGCCCACTGCCATCGTTAAACCAATCCCCCACGCTACGTGCCCTCCCAGCGCAAAAAACAGTAATGCGGCGATATTAGAGGTGAAGTTAAGTAGCTTCGTATGCGCAGTCGCTTTTGCCATGCCAAAGCCTGCCAATGAGACAAAAGCGATAGCAAAGAACGAGCCGGTGCCCGGACCAAAGAATCCATCATAAAAGCCAATAGCGGTGCCAAAGATAAGGGCAAATGCGGCTTCACCGATGCGGCGCTGACTATCTTCATCTTTAACACGTTTAGAGAAAAGAAAGTAGAGAGCAAAACCTGTTAGGAGCAACGGTAATAGTTGGCTGAGCGCTGTTGCGTCAATTTGCTGTACTAGCAGAGTACCTGTCGCACTGCCAATAAAAGTGCAGATAACAGCAAGGCGCATATCGTGTAAATTGATCAGTTTTTGCTTGATAAAAAAACGTGTCGCTGAGAGCGAACCAAAGCAGCTTTGTAGCTTGTTTGTGCCAAGCGCCATGGCAGGAGACATACCGGTGGCTAGTAAAGCTGGAAGAGTAATAAGGCCCCCACCGCCAGCGATTGAGTCAACGGTTCCACCAATAAAGCCGACAAGTAGCAATAAACTAAGGGTGAGTAGATCAAGTTCCAGCATGAGGGTACTTTTGTCCTGTTTGCGCAGTACTCGTTATAGGTCGTTAGTCAGATGAGGCGGTACAGAAATTGCCTACAAAACAGCTAGCCGCTAAGGCAATAAGTCATTACCGTGACGTTATAGATGGGTATCAATAAAGAAGTTAACAGCAGAGCGCCATTTTTAGAATGGTGCCCAGAGGCGGAATCGAACCACCGACACGGGGATTTTCAATCCCCTGCTCTACCGACTGAGCTATCTGGGCTTCAAGATGGCGCATATTCAATCAAAAACCTGTTCGTAGATCAAGAGTGAATTTACTTTTTATTTTAAATTCATATAAATAAAACCGATACTGAGACTAAATTATTAGCAGTTCCTGACGTTATATTAAAAAGCGGTTCATATTTTGATATCAGTTCTTCTACCTGATGGAAACAGTCGTTAATATCTTACAAAAGTTAAAGGATGCCTAACTTGTTCTCATTCAAGCGCGGAAAAAAGCGACAGTCTGGATTAGTTTCTATCCACGTCAGTGAATCGGGCGTTGCGATTGCCTCTTCACACGGAGCCAATGCCTCAAAGCTTGCCTTTGCTGAGCTGTTTTCCGGAACCCCCGATACTGCCGCGCCTGCAATTACCGCTGCACTCGATAAGGCTAACCTAACAGGAATGCGCTGTTCGCTTGTGCTGTCCGGTGGCGAATACCAGCTATTGCTAGTCGAAGCGCCGGAAGTTCCCGCCAATGAGATGAAAGAAGCACTACTGTGGCGTGTTAAAGACCTCATTCAATATCCAACGGATGATGCGCTATTAGACTACTTTGAGCTGCCTGAAGATGCGTTTCGTGGCCGCGGTCAGATGCTTTATGTTGTAGTCGCGCAGCGCAGCACGGTAGAGAAGCGTATCGCTTGGGTGGAATCTTTAGGCCTAACCCCTGCGTATGTTGATATACCTGAAATGGCATTGCTGAATCTCGTTGAGGAGGTTTGTGATAATGAGGCAGGTACAGCGGTGCTTTATCTAGATGATAAAAGCAGTTTTCTGAATATTTTATCAGGTAGCTCCCTCTATCTGACACGTGCGTTGGCATCTGGTAGCCCCGCCGCGCTAGAGAGTACAGTGCTGGATCTGCAACGCTCGATGGATTACTTCGAGAGTCAGATCGGTAAGCCCCCATGTGTGCGCATCTTGCTGCTGCCACTTCAGGTTGGTGAGACGGCGCTAATGAGGGAGCTGAGAGAAAACCTTGGGGCTGATGTTCAGTCGTTTGATCTTGCGGATAGTATCGCGTCTGAAATCTCATTAACCATTGAGCTGCAGCAACACTGTTTACTCGCTATAGCGGGAGCGTTGCGGGTTGAGACGAGGAGCAAAGGATGAAGCAGAGAATCAACCTGCTGCCACCGCGACCTAAGGTGGTAAAACAGCAGTTTACGTTCAAACAGATGCTCTCTTTTGCTGCGGTTATCTTGGTTGCGTCTGGTGCGATGGCAGCTTGGCTGCATTTTGAAACGGCGACCAAAGATAACGAGCTGCGCGTCTACGCCGATACCGAGCGTAAGCAGAGCGAGACATTAAACCGTTTGGAATCTTTGCTTGCAGAGCAAGTGCCAGATCCTGTTTTAGTTGCCCGCCGTGATCGTCTTACAGGTATGTTGACTCAGCAGTCGAAGCTGGCTGACCTCCTAGAGCAGGTTGAGGTGGCACAGCGCTCAGGCTTCTCTCGTGATATGCGGATGTTATCGGAGCAGGTGCCGAACAAACTTTGGTTTACTGAATTCTCCATCACAGGCCCAGGGCAAGCGCTCACTCTAGAGGGGGTTGCTCAAAACGCCGATCTCGTGCCGTTGTTGGTGAAGTCTCTGAGCACTGCCGAGCATTTTGGCGCGCTCTACTTTAGTAGTTTAGAGACCACACGCGACGATGATGGCCTTTATACTTTCACGATTGCTGGGCAACGCGTAGGAGGCGAGCGTGATTAATCAGATGGCAGAGCGCTTTAACGGCTTGAGTACCCGTGAGCGTGTGCTGGTATTTGTCTCTGTGCTTGTGATTCTTGCGTTGCTCTTATTCGTTGTGTTGATTGAACCGGTCATGAAGCGATCGGCGCAAATCGATAACCAGTTAGCGGCGCAGCAGCGAGCGAGCAACGCTCGGCAGGTACAAATTTCAGCGCTTAGCCGCATGCTGAAAGAAGACCCTTCGATTGAAGTGCGTGCGCAGATCGAGGGGTTAGTTGGGCAGCAGACCGAGCTGCAAGAGATTATCCGTGAACGCTCTCAATATTTGGTAGCACCGTCGGAGGTCGCGCCACTTATCGAGCAGGTTTTAGAGCGTGAGAGCGGCGTTAAATTACTCAAGTTCAGCTCATTACCCGTACAGCAGCTTCAACTGACCAGCGCCACAGCCGCAGACACAGACACACCTGCGGCGGAGGAGAGTGCACAAGGGGAGGCGCTTGATGTTGCACCCGTTTACATGCACGGTTTTGAGGTCACGCTAGAGGGCGACTATAACGGGGTCTATGCGTATCTGTTGCAGCTAGAGTCGTTGCCACAAGCGTTCTTTTGGGAGCAAATGAGCTACCAAGTGGCTGAACACCCCAGCGCGCTAGTAACACTGCGTATCTATACATTAAGTATCAGCGAGGCATGGATCGGTGGTTAAGTATGTTTGCTCGGCGCTATTATTGATGGCGACGTCGCTGAGTGCGGCGCAGCTCAATGACCCTACTCAGCCGCAACTGCCAGCAGCGCTATTGAGCGAGGTAGAGGCTCACGATCAGTTTACAGTTTCATCCATTATTCTTCGCAAGCGTGCCCGTCTGGCCATTATCAACGAGCAACCCGTTCGTGAGGGTGAGCACGTCGATGGCGCTTATGTAGCACGCATAGAAGCGACCCGCGTTCGGCTTGTAGTCGCTGGTGAAGCTCGTTGGGTAACCACCCTAGCTGAGCCATCTGTAAAAACGAAGCGGTAGATAGGACAAGGTTTGTTTATGAATAAGATGCGAAAGCTCTCGATCTTGACACTGGCAACGATGGTTTCAGGCTGCCAGCTCGTTGGGCACGTTACTAAGGAGCCACCTAAGCAAGCTTCGGAAGTGATACTCGCGCAAGCGATTGAGACCGCGGCACCAACGGCACAAGCTTTACCAGCACCACAGCCTTTGCCTCCGCTTGATTTAGGCCAATTAGCGCAAGCGACAGAAGAGCGCTTTGATGTGGCGGCAAACCAGCTCTCTGCTCGAGCCTTTTTTATGGGACTTGTTGAGGGCACGCCGTACAACATGATCGTCCATGAAGCGATTGGTGGCGATATTTCACTGCAGTTAAAAGATGTGACCGTACCTGAGGTGATGCAAGCGGTGCGCGATGTGTATGGCTATGAGTTCAAGCGCAGCGGCAACCTCTATCAAGTGGTACCGGCCAAGCTTGAGACCAAGATCTATCAACTCAACTACCTTGATGTCTTGCGGGAGGGTAAATCCCAGATCTCAGTCAGCGCTGGTGCTGTGACCACCGCAGGGTCAAGTAACAGTGGTTCGGAAGATAGCAGCTCAAACAGCAGCTCGGATAACGACAGCACCGAAGCGGTTGTCGGCTCTGCTATTAGCACGCGCACCGAGGCAAACTTCTGGGGTGGGTTGCAGCAAACGCTAGCCGCCATCGTCGGTAGTGAGCAAGGGCAACAGGTCGTGGTGACGCCGCAGGCAGGTGTTGTGGTGGTGCGTGGTATGCCGAGCGATCAACAGCTGGTCGAGGAATATCTCGCGCGTTCAGAGCTGATTCTGCGCCGTCAGGTGGTGATCGAGGCGAAAATTCTTGAGGTCCGCCTGAATAACGGTTTCCAAGCCGGTATCGATTGGACCGCAATTGGCAACGATGGCAAGAATGTTGTCGTGGGAGGCATTGCCGGTACTCAGCTAAATAACCCAGATAACATTGGTGGTGTATTCTCAGCATCACTCAACTTAAATGACTTTACGGCACTGATTGAGCTGCTCGGCACACAGGGTGATGTGCAAGTGCTTTCCAGCCCGCGCGTCTCAACGTTGAATAACCAAAAAGCGGTTATCAAAGTGGGTTCAGATGAGTTCTTCGTGACCGAGATTGAAAACACCACGACAACAGGGGATACCACCACAACGTCACCGAGCGTTGAGCTGACGCCGTTCTTCTCGGGTATCGCATTGGATGTCACACCACAAATTAGTGAAGATGACGATATCGTGCTGCATATTCACCCTTCGGTGAGTGAGGTGAAAGATCAGCAGAAGCTGATCAAAGTTGGCGACGACTCATTTGATATTCCGTTGGCGCTGAGCACCATTCGTGAGTCCGATAGTGTGGTACGGGCACGTAATGGCCAAGTCATTGTGATTGGTGGCTTGATGACATCTGGTAGTTCCGACACGCAGGCGAAGACGCCATTGCTGGGTGATATTCCGGGATTAGGTACGCTGTTCCAGCAACGTCGCCAAAACTCGAGTAAAAGTGAGCTAGTGATCTTGCTGAAGCCGGTTGTGACAGGGTCACAAGAGTGGAAAAGCGAGCTGGAACGCTCGCTACAAAGCTTTCAATCACTAAAACCACGTTAGTGGAGCACACCTAGGGTATGTACTTAGAGCACTTTGGGATGCAAGAGCTTCCCTACACGCTAACGCCGAATACGCGGTTCTTTCTGCAGTTACCAACGCATCAGGAGGCACTGAACGTGCTGTTGGTGGCGTTGGGTAGCGGTGATGGCTTTATTAAAGTCGTGGGCGAGGTGGGTACAGGAAAAACGATGCTGTGCCGCGCGCTGCTCAATACGCTGGATAAAGAGCCGTGCGTTACCGCTTATCTGCCTAACCCCTATTTAAGCCCCGAAGCACTGCGCCGCAACTTCGCGCTTGAGATCGGGATTGAAGATGCGTTAGAGGTGCCTGATTACGAGTTGGTGAACCGCATCAATTTGCGTTTAGTTGAGATCGCGAAAGCGGGTCAGCACACCATACTGCTTGTGGATGAAGCCCAAGCCATGCCAGAAGAGACTATCGAGGCGTTGCGCCTGCTGACTAACCTGGAGACCGAGTCGGAAAAGCTGTTTCAGGTGGTGCTGTTTGGACAGCCTGAACTCAATCAGCTCTTGGCTCGTGATTCACTGCGCCAATTAAAGCAGCGTATCACCTTTAGCTGCCATCTCAATACGCTGTCAAATGATGCGGTGGCGCAGTATTTAGAGCAGCGTGCGCATCGCGCTGGGTTTGATGGCTTGGCACTGTTTGCTCCAGGAGCCGCTAAGTTGATCGCAAAAGCGTCAGGCGGTGTGCCACGGCTGGTGAACATCTTGGCGCATAAATCATTGATGGTGGCGTATGGACGCGGTGAGATGCAGATCAAAAAGGAGCATGTTCGTCACGCCGTTGAAGATACCGAAGGTGCGGCCGCGGTAGCGCGCGCCAACCCAGTGCATTGGTTGCTAGGGACAGGCCTTGTGACCACCTTGCTATGCGGTGCTGTTTATCTGGCTTGGCTACGGGGGATGATATGAGCTTGGTAAACGATATGCTGCGCGATTTAGATCAGCGCCAGCGTCAAGGCAGCGAGGGCTATACGCCGGTCCCGACGCGAAAGTCCGGCCCCAGCCGTCTATTTTTAGCCATTGCCTCCCTGCTGGTGATCGGCATTGTTGGCTTTTTATTGATGGACTTTCTTGGCCTTAACAAAAAGCTGATGACACAAACGTCACCGGTAGCTGCTGTTCCTGAAGAGTCCGTTGTGCCGCACAATGAGCCTACCTTTCAAGCAGTAAGTACAGAAAGTCAGCAAGTGCCTGAGGCTGTTAACGAAGACAAATCAGCGGCTGTTGCCAACCGTATTAGCGCGATCAACTGGATGCAGACGGGGCCGGCCCAAGGCCATCTCACGTTCTGGCTAGATCAAACCGCACCCTATGTCGTCCATGCTAAGGGCTCTAAGCAGCTAGATATTGAGTTACAGAGTGTCGACCTTGCGGCAGCGCCGCCGAGCAGTCTCGGTGCACTGTTGAACGGCATGGATATTATCGCCAGCGACGCCGGAAGCCGCTTTCGCTTATCCTCTGCGCATGATGTGGAGTTTAAAGCCCACCTAAAGCGTGACCCTGCAAGGCTACAGATCTCGGTTGCGCAGCGTCTACCCGATACCGCAACTACGCCGCCTAAAGCCGAGGTCGCGATACAGGATCAAGATACTGTACCGCCGCCGACTACGAGCGCTTCACCACCTCAGCCATCGCCAGATGTCGAAGCGCCTGACATTGCGCCTGCTAAGCCTACGATTGCTGCGAAGCCCGTAGAGAAACCGGTGCAGAAAAAGGTACAGCGGCGGGTGACCGATGCTTCGGTGGTTCGTGCAGCGAAGCGCTTGCTTGGCAAAGGGCAAACAGCAGCGGCACAAGCCCAGCTAGAGCGCCACGTGAGTCAGCAACCACAAGCGTTACAAAGCCGCTATTTGCTGGCTCAAATCTACTTGGCACAGGCGGACTACTCCGCCGTAGCGCAGCAGTTGCAACACGCGCCAAATAATCTGTCTTGGGCGTTGTTACGTGCCCGTGCAGCCCTCCAACAAGGGCAGCCCAACGCAGCGTTGCAAAGGCTTAAAGCGTTCCCTGAAGGGGCCGCTCGCGAGGACTATCTCGAGCTGTTCGCTGCAGCTCAACAACAGCTAGGGGCGCATCAGCAGGCCGTCGCGCACTATGTGAAACTTTTGGAGCTGAATACTCAAAATGGCCGTGCATGGCTCAATATGGGTGTGTCGCTGGAGCATTTGCAACAGCCAGCTAAAGCGCGTGATGCTTATCAAAACGCGCTGAAAGTCCCCACTTTAGATGGCGCTGCACGCACCTTCGCAACCCAGCAACTGCAACGTTTGGCAGCCAGATAACAAAGGAACCGCGATACGCTTATGGCTTCACCGAAGATGAAAATCCGCATCGGCGACCTGCTGGTACAAAACAGCGTTATTACTGAAGCGCAGCTGATGGAGGCGTTGGCGCGCCAGAAAGAAACCCGCCAAAAGTTAGGGCGTCAGCTGATCTCTTTGGGTTATGTTGAAGAGCAGCAGTTTCTTGAGTTTTTGGCGCAGCAGCTGAAAGTGCCGCTGGTGGATTTGGCCCACTACAATTTTGATCAACAGGATGTCCTGAAGCTTTCCGAGACCCACGCGCGACGCTTTCGCTCGGTGGTGTTAAAAGAGAATCCGGATCACTTTTTGGTGGGAATGTCTGATCCGCTGGATATCTTCGCATTCGATGAGCTGCAACGTTTGTTGCCGAAAAAAGTTGAGCTAGCCGTTGTTGCTGAGAGCCAACTTCTACAAACCCTTGATCTGATGTATCGCCGCACGAGCGATATCGATAGCTTAGCGAGTGAACTGAGTGAAGATATCGCTGAGGATACCTTTGACCTCTCACGCCTCACCGCCACCGATGAGGTGGATGCACCGGTGGTGCGGCTCTTAAAGAGCCTGTTTGAAGATGCGGTACAGGTGGGTGCGTCTGATATCCATATTGAGCCTGACGAAAGCGTGTTGCGTATTCGCCAGCGTGTGGATGGCGTGCTGCAAGAGCACGTTATGAAGGATACCCGGATCGCATCGGTGCTGGTACTGCGCCTGAAACTGATGGCAGAGCTCAATATCTCTGAGAAGCGCTTACCGCAGGATGGCCGCTTCAATATCACGGTGAAGAGCCACAATATCGACGTGCGTTTATCCACGCTGCCAACCCAGTATGGCGAGTCGGTTGTAATGCGTTTGCTCGATCAAAGCGCCGGTATTATCGGCTTGGATAAAGCTGGCTTACCTGAGCGCTTGTTGATGCGTTTGCGTCGATTGATCCGTGAACCCCACGGCATCTTACTCGTTACAGGACCTACCGGTAGCGGTAAAACGACGACCTTGTACGGGGCTTTGCATGAACTGAACGATGCATCTAAGAAGATCATCACCGTCGAGGATCCGGTGGAGTATCGGCTGCCGCGCATCAACCAAGTGCAGGTGCATCCGCAGATAGGATTGACCTTCTCCAAAGTGTTGCGCTCTTGCTTGCGTCAGGACCCGGATATCTTGCTCGTCGGTGAGATTCGTGACTTAGAAACAGCCGATATCGCCATGCGCGCTGCAATGACCGGCCACTTTGTGCTTTCAACACTGCACACCAATGATGCGATCTCGAGTGCGATGCGTTTGGTTGATATTGGCGTTGAGGGCTATTTGGCGGGTACCGCCTTACGGGGCATTTTGGCACAACGGTTGGTGCGGCGTATCTGCAACAACTGCGAGACCACCTACCAGCCAACAGCGCAGGAGCGCGTTTGGTTAGATATCAAAGCTGAGGAGTCGGGCATTGAAGCGGCTGAGCTAAAACATGGCAAAGGCTGTGCGTACTGTAACAACACCGGCTACAAAGGGCGTATCGGTATTTTCGAGTTGCTCGAATTTAACGATGAGATGGCCGATGCATTACGCCGTAACGATAGCGCTGAGTTCGCACAAGCGGCACGCCGTAGCGAAGGGTATCAGCCGTTGGTGATCAGTGCACTTGAGTTAGCCGCACAAGGTGTGACCTCGTTGAACGAGGTGTTCCGCGTTACCGAGCAGTTGGATGATAGCCTCTATCTTGAGCAGGTCGCCGAGCAGAAAGCTGGCGGTTTGGAGCTGGAGTAACGGATGGCTACCTTTCGCTACAGTGGCAGACGAGCCGATGGTTCAAAGGCAACGGGTAACCACGAGGCACTCAACCGTGATGAAGTGGCGGCGATGTTGTTGGAGCAGGGGATTACACCTGTGTCCATCGAGATAGCTAAGGCCGCTGCCCATGAAAAGCGCAACCGAAAGCGGGGCGAGATTCGCTTGTTTGAGAAGGTCTCTCTGGATGAGCTAATCATGTTTAGCCGCCAGATGGCGAGCCTTACCCGCGCGGGTGTACCGATTACAAACGGTATGCGCGGGTTAGCAAATACGATTCGTAATCCACTGCTCTCCACCACGTTGCACGAGATTGCCGATGAACTAGAGAAGGGTAACTCGCTCTCTACAATACTGAATAAGTACCCGAAAATTTTCAGCCATCTGTATGTCAGTATTATCCATATAGGCGAAAACACAGGTCGGTTGGACGACTCTTTTCGGCAGATGTCCGAGTATCTCGAACTAGAGCGCCAGACGATACGCAGCATCAAGCAGGCGACGCGCTACCCGACCTTTGTGTTGATTGCCATCGCGGTGGCGTTGGGAGTGATCAATGTGTTTGTGATCCCGGCATTTAAATCGGTCTTTGACTCGTTTGGTGCGGCTCTGCCTTGGCAAACCCAGATACTAATCAGTATCTCCGATTTTACGCTCGCGTGGTGGCCCGCAATTCTAGTGGGCCTAGGTGCGCTTTTCGTGAGCTTCTTGCGGTGGAAGAAAAGCGTTAAAGGGCGGCCCATATGGGATCGCTGGAAGCTGCGCATCCCGCTGGTTGGCAGTATTCTTTACCGCGCAACACTAGGCCGCTTTGCGCGGACTTTTAGTGTGGTTTTGCGCGCAGGCATACCAATCGAACAGGGGCTTTCAATCGTTGCTCGTGCGCTGGATAACGAGTTTATCGGTGAGAAAGTAGCGACGATGCGAAAAGGGATTGAGCGCGGTGAGGGCTTTACAGCGACGGCATTTCGTACCGAGATGTTCAGTCCGCTGGTAATGCAGATGTTAGCGGTTGGTGAGGAAACTGGCCGAGTGGATGAGATGTTGGAAGATGTTGCCAATTTTTACGAGGAGGAGGTCAGCTACGACCTGAAAAACCTCGCCAGTGCCATTGAACCCATCCTGATTATCGCGATTGGCGCAATGGTGCTTGTGTTAGCGTTGGGCGTCTTTTTACCGCTTTGGGAACTCAATACAACCATCAATGGATAGATAGTGGTGCGCAGGCAGCAGGGGTTTTCGCTTTTAGAAGGCGTCATCAGCATCTTACTGGTGGCATGCTTTTACGGTGTGCTCTCCCTGTATTTGGACCGCTTAGCGGCAAGAACCGAAGCTGCGGCGATGGACGCCGTAGTGCGGCAGTTGGAGCACCAAGTGAACCGACGGGTGGCGCAGCTCTACATACGTGGAGAAACCCAGAAAATCACAATGTTGGAGGGGCAAAACCCGTTTGTGTGGTTTGCCGAGTCACCGCAGTTTTACGGTGGTGAGATAGCGGGGCAACAAAAAGGCCAACTGAGATCAAAACGTTGGTATTACGATACAGAAAGTGGTCACATTCTGTATTTAGCTGAATATAATAACTATTTGAAAATTGAAGGAAGCAGCTCACGTTTTGTTCAGTTTGTGCTTAAATTAAAGCACACCGCTGCCGATGCAGTAGCTAAGAGGACAAGCTTGGAGTTAGTTATCCATCCTGTCACACCGTATAGCTGGTTTTAGGACGTTTTTGCGATATGGCGCAGAGTTGACTGCCCGTCGATTAACTAGGAGTAGGAAAATGAAACGACAATCTGGTTTCACAATCATTGAACTGGTAGTAGTGATTGCGCTGCTAGGTATCTTATCGGCGGTAGCACTGCCACGCTTTATCGATGTTACCCAAGACGCACGTCGTGCTGCCGTATCCGGTGCAGCAGGTGGTTTAGGCGCAGGGGTCGCTCTGGTGCGTGCTCAGTCGGTGGTGGATAACGTAGCGGCAGGCAATACTGTAGCGATTGATGGTTTGAATATTATCGCCAATGGTCGTGGTTATCCTGTGGGTACCAACGGTACAGCAATTACTGATGGCTCGGGTGACCAGACGCTGAATGCTGCAGACTGCGTAGCGATCTGGGGTGCCGTATTGCAAGGTAGTGCTCCAACTGTGGCGGCGAGTGGCACAGCTACGGACTATGTTGCTAGTGCGAGTGGTTCTGTTTGTACTTACGCTTATCAGGTCGGCCGCTCTGCTACTGAAACACGCGATATCACTTACGACTCCAACAATGGCGACGTATCGATCGCAACAACCGAGCCTTAATCTGGCTGGCGCCTAACATGCACAAGCTGCGGCGCCACGTTGCTGGCTTTACCATGATCGAATTGGTCACCGTTCTGGCCCTCTTAGGGATTCTCAGTGCGGTGGCTTTTTCACGTTTAGGGAACGTGGGGAGTTACGAGAGCTCACTGTTCTCGAATCAGCTACTGGCTTATCTTCGCCTCGTCCAGCGCACTGCGGTTGCGCATCAACAAAGCGACACCCTCTTTACCCTGACCCGAGCTGCCGATGATGCCTGGCAGGTGGAGTTGCGCTTTGGCGCTCCACAACAGACGTTGCGCTATGGTATCGAGAGCGATATTACCTTTAACTACGCGATGGCAGGTATCAATGGGCAACTCGATACTGGCGATACATTAACACTACGATATAACGATGAGGGTGATTTAGCGCGGTTGGAGTCTCCGGCGGCTGCGGACATTACCCGTAGCCTAGCGCTCACCGTCAGCGGCCGCGCGCTCTGTATTTCACCCACCGGCTTTGCTTATGCTAATACCTGCCTCTAACAAACGTCAGCGCGGTTTCTCTTTGGTTGAGAGCATTGTCACGATTGTGATCATTGGTATTGCGCTGGTGGCGTTGATTTCTGGCTGGGCTGGTTCCGCTAGCCGCAGTGCTGATCCCTTTTGGCACGCCAAAGCCGCTTATCTTGGCCAAGCGTATCTGGAAGAGATTATGGCAAAGCGCTATGACGAGAACACGCCAGAGGGAGGTGTACCGCCTTGCTCATCAACGAGTTGTTCTGCGGTGCTGGGGCCAGAAGGAGAGACGCGCGCAACCTTTGACGATGTGGATGATTATGATGGGCTCAACGAAGCGCCATCGGAAAATGCACTGGGTATCGTGCGGCCGGAATACCAGAATTACCGGATTGCTGTGCAAGTGAGCTATGCGCATGATGACTTCTCTCGCATTGCGCGTACAGTGAAGCGGGTAGAAGTCGCGGTGACACCGCCAGGCCAGAGCGTACAACGCTTTGTCGCGTATCGAGGTAATTTCTGATGCGTCGAGGGCAGTTGGGTTTTACGCTGGTGGAGCTGGTTGTTGTGATCGTGCTGCTGGGCATCATATCACTTGGAGCAACGGGGTTTATCGTCAGTTCGGTACAAGGATATGCCGATATGGCGCGGCGTGATGGTATGGCGGGAGCGAGCCGAGTGGCGATTGATCGGATTATCCGCGAGGTACGCAATGCGCTGCCCAATAGTGCGCGCGTTTCGGGGCAGTGCCTCGAGTTTATCCCGATCAACAACGCCACTCAGTACCTGATGGCGCCAACAGCAACCCCTGCTAATACTTTTAATGTTGTGCCATTTAGTGAGACGCCTGATGCTTTGGGGAGTGTGGCGATCTACCCAATCAGTACCGCGGCGATTTATCAAGGTGGCTCACCCGCTGTGATATCGCCAGCGATCACCAGTGCGGCGAGTGATCTGACGGGGAATGCGCCAGTGGCACTGAGCTTAGCGTCTGCCCACCAGTTCCCAACCGATTCGCCCAGCCAGCGTATGTACATTGTGGGCGGCCCGATCAGCTACTGCTTTCAGGGGGATCGGCTCTACCGCTATACAGGCTACAGCCGCCGTAGCGTGCAGCCGTTACCGGCTCAGTTGCCAACTGCCGAGCCATCGCGGGCGTTGCTAGCGTTTCCGGTGACCCACGATGGCCAGCCTTTTGAGCTTATTGGCGCTTCGCTGCAGCGCAATGCTCTGGTGATGGTGGAGTTTGCGGTTGAGCAGGGAGGAGAGGCGTTACGTATTCAGCAGGAGGTACAGATCCGCAATGTGCCCTAATCGTTCGTTACGCCGTGAAGCGGGTTTAGGCCTGATCTCTGCGATCTTTGTGATCGTGATTTTAGCGATTGTAGTGGTGGGGATGAGTAATATCGCGACGGTATCGCAAAAGTATCGTTCACAAGAGATTCTAGCAGCGCGAGCATTGTTTGCCGCTGAGTCTGGTGCGCAGCTACACCTATCAACCCTGTTGCACCCAGAGAACAGCCAAACCTGCGCTACTATGGCTGCGCCTGCTAACTTCACCACACAAGGGCTGCGTGAGTGCAGCTATCAGGCTAGCTGTGCGCAGGTAACCATCAACACCATCGACTACTTTACCGTTAAAAGCGTAGGGCGTTGCGGCACCGGAGTTGATTCCGCAACGCGTGTGGTGGAGATGCGTATCTCGCGCTAGCTTAGATACCGTATTGAGCGCGGTAGGCTTGGATCGCTTGGATCGATTCAGCGTAGCCGCCCACTTCTTGCAGGTACGCTACAACGTCTTCTAGCGAAACAATGCTGATCACTGGCATGTTGTAATCGCGCTCAACCTCTTGAATAGCAGACAACTCACCTTGGCCTTTTTCCATGCGGTTTAATGCGATCATGACCGCAGCAGGCGTCGCGTTGGCTGCATTGATGATCTCCATGACCTCACGGATGGCGGTGCCAGCGGTGATTACGTCATCGATGATCAGCACACGGCCCTCAAGCGGCGCACCCACCAGATTGCCACCTTCACCGTGATCTTTAGCTTCTTTACGGTTGAAAACATAAGGTGTGTCGACTTGGTAGTCATTGGATAGCGCGACAGCCGTTGTAGCGGCCAAAGGGATACCTTTGTACGCAGGACCAAACAGCACATCGTACTTGATACCCGCATCTTGCAACGCTGCAGCGTAGTAGCGGCCAAGCTTCGCTAGGGCTGTACCAGAGTTAAAAAGGCCCGCATTGAAGAAGTAAGGACTTACGCGGCCAGACTTGAGGGTAAACTCACCAAAACGTAAAACGTTCTGCTCAATTGCAAATTGAATAAACTCTCGTTGGTAGTCGCGCATGCTCGCTGCCTCTTGTCTGGGTTGAAAAAGCGCCATTCTACCACTATCTATAGGGGAGGAACGAGAATTCCGAGCGGGGAAAATTTCTTTTTCAAGCGCGAGACTATACAATTCCTCGTCTGACTTTTTGTGTTTGTATGCGCTTTATAGGATAAACCAGACATGCGTGTGATCACCTTCAATACACAGGGTATTGAGCAAGCGGCTGACCGAGGCTTTTTTGATTGGATGGTTAAGCAGGATGCAGATGTTATCTGCTTGCAGGACATCCGCGCCCGTGAGTATCAGCTCGACGGTGATCGTTATCACCCTGAAGGGTATTATCCCTACTTTTTTGAAGCGTTTGATGACGACTTTAGTGGCGTAGCCATCTACACCCGCCATGTACCCAAAGCGATTATGACGGGGCTAGGTTTTGAGCTGTGCGACTATCAGGGTCGCTTTATTCAAGCCGACTTTGATAAAGTGAGCGTATCGTCGCTGTTTATTCCATCGGGTTTGAAAAGCCACGAAGCGCAGAAAACTAAAGAAGAGTTCATGGCACATTTCATGGGTCATCTGAAAAAGACACTGCGTAAGCGCCGTGACTTTATCTTCTGCGGAACCTTTAACACCGCTCACCGCACCATCGACTTGAGTAACTGGTACGCGAATCAAACCGTATCGGGTTTCTTACCAAGCGAGCGTGCGTGGATGGAAGAGATGCTAGGTGATTTGGGTTATGTGGATGCCTTCCGCGAGATCAACAAAGCTGAGCGCCAGTTCACCTGGTGGCCCGATTACAATCGTGCGCGCAAGCTAAACGAGGGTGCGCGCCTTGATTACCAAATCACCACAGCCAATTTACGTAAGCTAGTGAAGAATGTGTCGATCTACAAAGATGAGATGTTCTCTGAGCACGCGCCGCTGATTATCGACTACGAAGGTGATTTTTAAACACCGCATGCAATGACAAAAAAGGCGCTATTTAGCGCCCTTTTTACATGCTGCATTGGATTAGTCCTGCGCCAGCGCTGCTTTTTGCAGCTCAACAATCTCTTTAATGCCTTTCTGAGCGAGCGCGAGCATCGCGTTTAGCTCATCTTGCGTGTAAGGCGCACCTTCAGCGGTGCCCTGTACTTCAACAAAACCGCCTTTCTCCGTCATGATGACATTCATATCGGTTTCGGCAGACGAGTCCTCGGCGTAGTCTAGATCGAGCACCGCCTCGCCCTTGTACATACCCACCGAGATCGCTGCCAGCATATGCTTAACAGGGTTGCCCTTCAGTGCACCATGCTTATCTTTCTTTAGGAACGCAATCGCATCCATAAGTGCTACGCAAGCACCTGTAATCGATGCGGTACGCGTACCGCCATCCGCCTGCAATACATCGCAGTCGATGGTGATGGTGTTCTCGCCAAGCTTGTCCAGATCAAGCGCTGCACGCAGTGAGCGGCCAATCAAACGCTGGATCTCGATAGTGCGGCCTGTTTGCTTACCGCGTGCTGCTTCACGGTCGTTACGCGTGTTTGTTGAGCGCGGCAACATCCCGTATTCCGCCGTTACCCAGCCAGAGCCTGAACCACGCAAAAAGCGTGGCACGCCGCGATCAACCGTAGCGGTACACAGCACCTTGGTATCACCAAACTCCACCAAGACAGAGCCCTCGGCATGCTTTGTGAAATGGCGTGTGATGCGAATATCACGTAGCTGGTCAACTTGGCGCCCGCTTGGACGGATCGTAGCAATACCCAACGTTTGAAGCTGATCGGAGATAGAGGAGCTCATCTGTAAAAATAACCTATCTTTTTAAGGAGGACACAGCACACATAGAGCAAAGCTCACAGGGCTGTTAAACTGAATCGAATGACAGCATTTTAATCGAGATTACCGCATATGACACGTAGTATGACCGCTTTTGCCCGCCAAGAAAGCCAACAAAGCTGGGGCAGCTTGACATGGGAAGTCCGCTCAGTGAACCACCGCTTTCTGGAGCCGCACCTGCGTCTGCCAGAATCGCTACGCGAGCTAGAAGGCCCCCTACGCGAGCTACTACGTAAGCGCCTTAGCCGTGGCAAAGTGGAGTGCACACTGCGCTTTGTACCCGAAGAGTCTGCGCAAAAACTCCAAGTCAACCAAGCCTTCGTGCAGCAACTGCTAGACGCAACCGCCGAAGTTGAACAACTGATGCCAGTATCCGAATCGCTCAACCCGCTGGATATTTTACGCTGGCCGGGTGCGCTTCAAGACAGCCGCCTTGATATGGAGCAGGTCAAAAACGAAGCGCTACGCCTTTTCAAAAGTGCCCTAGACGACCTTGTTGCTGGGCGTGAACGCGAAGGTAAAGAACTGGCCGACATGATCGAACAGCGCCTCGTGAGCATTGCCAGCGTCGTGGCAGAGGTGCGCAGCAAGCTACCGCAAATCCTAGAGAACCAACGCAATAATCTAAAAGCAAAAGTCACCGAACTGGCCGATGATCTAGATCCACAGCGCCTCGAACAAGAGATTGTGCTGCTGGCGCAAAAAGCGGATGTAGATGAAGAGATGGACCGCCTTAACACTCACGTACAGGAAGTACGCCGCGTGCTAAAGCAGAAAGAACCTGTTGGCCGCCGCCTAGATTTTCTGATGCAAGAACTCAACCGAGAAGCCAACACGCTATCGTCTAAATCGATCGTAACTGACACCACCCAAAGCGCTGTTGAGTTAAAGGTGTTGATCGAACAGATGCGTGAGCAGATTCAGAATATTGAGTAGGATTTCATAAGCCATCATAAACTATAAAATATAGCTATATATCAAATGCTTATGTAAAAAGCATCATTTCATAATTTTTCAATCACTAGCATAAGATTTAATTCAAATGGCGACATATAAGGTGACAAAA
The DNA here is from genome assembly GCF_004005935.1 of Neptunomonas marina. Taxonomy (GTDB): domain Bacteria; phylum Pseudomonadota; class Gammaproteobacteria; order Pseudomonadales; family Balneatricaceae; genus Neptunomonas; species Neptunomonas marina. Next base: position 18,481 of record NZ_SACQ01000007.1, read on the forward strand.
AATCCTCCGAATCTAGGATTCACCTCATCTGTCACCATTTTTATTTTCGCTTATGAATTACGCACAACTAAAGGCAGTACTAACATCAGGCAAGGTACGGCAAGTACAGGGTCGATACCGGTCTATATTTTTTTTAACCACAGGTTTGGGCTGAGAAGAATTTCGCCCAAATCTAATCTGACAGAAGTACTGGAAAAAACGGGTAACTGTTAGCTCATGTCTGAGCTAGTACAGCTTAAATATGCTTTTTAAAACTTTACCCAATGCAAAACCAAGTAAAGGCGGAACAGCATTACCCACTTGAGTATATTGAGGTACTTCAAACTTTCTCATCTGCCCCCCCGTAGTTACTTTGGACCTGAACACAAAGCTATCAGGGAATGACTGGATTCTTGCCATTTCCCTTACGGTCAAAACTCTCAGCTCTCTTTCGTCGTAATGACATGCATCATCAGGAATAGACAGTGCTGCTGGCGCTGGAGCATTCGGATTTAAAGCTTTCTGAGTCTGCTTTTTGGTAGGATGCCTCAGCAAATATTGCTCAAGCTCTCGCTTTGTATTGATGAATCTTAACTGTTCATTCTCTAGAAGAAATTCATATTCCTTCAGTACACTCCAAGCACTTTCTGAAAGTGTCAGAGACTCTCCTTTCAATATCGAAACCACCTCTTTGGTTGCCAGCTTTGAACTACTTAGTTGCAATACTTGATAAATTCTAAAGCGGCGCTGTACCACAGCATCATGTTTTCTTAGTTCATGGTTATGAACCCCTTTTACTTTAGGGGTTATTTTAGAGAAGAGTTTATTAAGATCTTTAATAAACTTAGACTGCTCAGTTGATGCTCTCTTTAAATCATCTAAAGCACTACCAACACTAACGACCGGGCTGGAAACTAAAGGCGCTAAGAAAGAGCTTTGAAACAAAGCCCTATGCTCTTCTTTCTGAACATCAAAGTAGTCTAAATGCCCAAACTCTAAAGACTCTCCATGCTGTTGCACAAGATTAAAGAATTCTAATGATTGATCAAACAAGTGACTCTCAGCTTTTTTACTAGCAAGTAACTCCAGTTGATAGTTACGAAAGTAATCCTCTCGTAATGCAATCATTATAAAGCGAGGTCTATTTTGTGGAACGCCTGCAAACTTAGCATTTATATGAAGACAAAGGGGGACGTAGCCAATGAGAGCAAAAGCTTTGGCTACTTCGTACCATGCATGAAATTTTTTACCATCATCATCGGAAAATGCTCTTAAGATCCCTGTGACATTCTCTAAAAGAGCTACTTTAGGTTTTGTCAGCTTAACGAATTTCGCGAACTCCCAAGGCAGTGTGTTTTTCTCGCTATGACGCTCTCTAAGACCCGCCATACTGAAACTCTGGCACGGAGGGCCTCCAGAAACGAGATCCAAACCACCATGGCTATTAAACCCACTGCGAACTGACGCCAATAAACTTTCATCGGCTTCTAATAATCGATTTAATTCAAGAATTGAGCCTACTACCAACTTTCCTTTCAAATCACTAGGTGACTGAGGCCAGTCAGAAACACCTTCATCATCGTATGCAGGGAATTGGAAAGGGTTCTCTCGAAGACGCCTCTTGAGATCAGAGTAACTGCTTTTGATCCACAGAACATTCTTAGGTTTAGTGTCTTCCTCAGCCATCAGAGCCAAGTCTTCATGTAACAAATTATACGAAAAGGACTCCGCGGCCATTGGTGAAAGCTCGTTCGCCATTAATAGCTCAAAGCCAGCAGCCTCAAGGCCTAGAGATAAACCTCCACAGCCAGCAAAAAGCTCTATATGGTTCATTGAGAAGTACCTTTGAAAATACGAAAGACAGATATTTTAATATCTAATTTGTGCAAAGTCCAGGAATTACACATTTTCTGTTGACGGTATGAGGCTTCAACCGGTAACGTTTAATAAGGCGAACGAGAGACGCCTCCTCACGCAAAGACCCTCTGGTCCTCTCTGTAGATAAACCGTATCGGTTCGTATTTGCAGATGACCAAGTTTCAAATCGACACGATTCAGATTATCTACCTAGGAGACCCTGTTTAGGTAGTTTTTCAATCTGTGTACACCTATCACACTCCTAACTAAGGCTCGAATGGGAAGCCTTCCCCAAAGCACCTCAGTGCCCCTAAGTACCTACATACACAGATTGGCATTTGCTTAGGACCTAATAGCATGCCAAAAAAAAGTGAATCCCGTTATATTAAGAACATTAAGAGTGCTGCAAAAAAACTTAAAAGTGAACGAGGTATAACGCAGACTCAAGCTCTAGATAAAATTAGTCAAGATCATGGCTTTGAAAACTGGAGAGCATTCGGCGCTCACATTGTTGACAGTGAGCAAGCGAATAAGCCTCTTCCAGTGCCTCAATTAAGTCTTGAATTCGTGAACGATCCTGATGTTGAGTTTGATGAAAGTGACTTCGATGATCTTGAAGAAGACGAAAACAGGGAAATATCCACTCAGGCGAAAGAAATAGTTCTCAGTAATCTCCGAGCTCTAGCGAAAGCGGGAGTTGAGTTTTCTATTTTCGAGCCGACGGCAACGGGGTTAAAAAAATCCATTCTAGATGCCACTCAGCCTGTGCGAACCCACTTTGAGCTTGAAGGGTTTCACAACTATGAATTTCAAGGACAAGGGCCTGATCATAAAGTCATGAAAGTGGCGTACTTTGCCAATAATGATGACTTTAAAAAAACCACCATGAGCCTGTATCGCCCAAATACAAAGAAAGGCGATCCTAGAATGTGGTTCCGTGGTTTAGGAGAATTTGTTACAGCTGGAGACCAAATTGCAATTGTTATAGTTGATGGCTCAGCTTGCCTCATCAACCTATCAGTACATGATCTAAAGAAAGATTTAGATGATCATACTTCTCGGCTTTGTGAACTAATAAATCAGTACAATAAGAAAGAGAATGAGGTCTTTGACGAGCTGCTAGAGAAGCTTAAAGAGCTTGCCAAGAGCCCACTTGAAAACCTTAGAAAAGGGGATACAGGTGTTGGTTTCACAGTTGAAACACGCTTAGGAATCGAAGCCAACTCTAGTAAAGCTCCAGACTATCACGGGATCGAAATCAAATCTGGGCGCAGCCAAACACGTACAACTCTCTTTGCTCAGGTTCCTGATTGGACTCTTAGCAGTTGTAAGAAGAGTGCTGAGATCCTCGATAAATATGGTTATGCACGAGATGATGACTTTAAGCTTTATTGTACAGTCTCGACTACAAGGGAAAACACGCAAGGGCTTCGGTTTATTTATGATCAATCTAATGATCAAGTAATTGAAGTGCATTCGAGCGGCGAAGATGTAGCTGTTTGGACTGGCAAACAGCTACGAGAGCGGCTGAAAGAAAAACATAGTGAAACAGTCTGGATTCAAGCGGAAAGTGTTGAAATTAATGGCGTTGAGCATTTCCAATTACTTACCGCGATACACACAAAAGCCCCAATACTCAGCCAACTAATGCCTTTGATTCATGCTGGTATCATTACAATGGACCATCTAATAAAGCGTAGTGGAAAAACAGGCAGAGTGTCCGAGAAAGGCCCTTTATTTAAAATTAACAAAAAGGACCTCGACCTGCTGTTTCCTGAGCCTGTTAGCTATTCCTTAAAATAAGTAATTAGCTGACCTACATCGTTAGACTTAAACAGGTTATTTTTAGAAGTATCTTCATAAATCTATGGAGATACTTCATCCCCTTCATTCACTGCACAGTTAATAGCATATCTAGGGCTGTCTGGATCTTCCCTGCACTCTGGATTTTGATGCTTGACCCATAAAAAGTACTCTCCATCTTTCTTAAAGTCGTAAGATGTACAAAAATCATTTGGGGATGTGTTGTTAGTCATTCTTACTGGTAGATCTTCTGAATTAAAACCAAGCTTTAGCATTTCCATTATATGCTCCACAAGCCGTCGTTGAACGTAAATTAGACAATGGCACAGATGGTGACATAAGTGGGAAAATCAGGCTTCTTAGTTTAATTCTTTTAAATCAAGAGCTTTATGGCTATTCGGCGCTCAGATCCAAAATATTGAGTGATAAACCCGCTGTGTGAGCTAGGGGTGAACTCACCCCTTTCCCCGCATATAAATCTGTTCAAACTGTTCTGCAATAGAACGAGCATCGAACTCGGCTTCGCGTACAAGGTGGTCGAAGTGCTCTGTTAAGGCCTGCACTTGGCCGCGTTCGCGAAACACCATGTAGTAGCGGCCCACGTAGACCGCCGCTAGTAGGTGGCCGAATACTGTCACGGGTGATGAATAGACCTTTTTGCTATCAAATAGATAAACGCGCAGCGCTGGGTAGTTGTTACGGCAGTAGCTGATGAGGTGTTCAACCTGCTGCTCGCGCACTGTGCTGGGCAGTCCTTCCCAGTAACCTGTGCCTTCAAATAAGCTGGTAACGGCGTGCAAAGGGATGCAGATCTCGTAGTCAGAGCCGGGTGATTTTAGCCACTCGATGGTTTCTTGCATGGTGCTGCTGGCTTGCTCGGGTGTTTTATCGCGATAGGCTGCGTACTCGAAATGCAATACGTCATCGGTTTTGAGGATGTCGGGGAAGGTCGCAGGTACATGGCGAATTTTGTAGCCTGCCGCCGCTTTGTGCCATTCAAGCAGTTGGATATCGGATGGGGTTCTTTCGGCGTCGGTAATTTCGCAGGCGGTGAGTAGCAGGTCGGTGCTGGTTTCGCTGCGCTCCGATAGGCCCAGCAGCCAGTCGCAGCTCACGCCTAATGCTGCTGCACATTCGGCAGCTAGGTGGGCATTGGGTAGGCGTACGGCATCATCATTGAGGAGTTGTGCAATGGTCGAACGATCAACTTGGCACAACCTTGCTAGCTCGCTACGGCTGACGCCACTTTCACTAATCCGCTGCAAGAGGCGCTGGCGGAAGAGTTCTGCTCGGTCTTGTTTCTTCATCTGTTTACAGGCTCTGATTTTAGTCACCAGTGATGAATATTATCACCACTGTGGCTTTTTGTTTTCAAAGTTCAGACTTATCGCGGCCCTGTTGGCGGCGTTAAAATAGCAACCTGTTTGATATGACTGTCGTTCGTAAATAGGGAAACACGTTGGAAACGAAACTGCGCACCATTAGCAAAGCGATTAGCTGGCAGCTACTAGGATTATTCACCATGACAGCCATTAGCTATCTTTACACTGGCGAGCTACAGAGTGCGATGTCGTTAGCAGGTACGTCGATGCTGACCAGTTTTGTTTTCTACATTATGCACGAGCGGGTGTGGCAAAAGGTGCGGTGGGGGCGGGAGATGTTGCCATCAGCACAGCACGATAACGGTGCGGCTCGTTAGGCTCGCAGTAAAAGAGGCAGCGCAGCCTGAAGCTGCGCATGGGGTGCTATAGATTGGCGATGATATCGGCGTATTGCTCGTCGAATTCGCGGAAGGTGTTGTCGTTATGGTGGCAGCAGCGGACGCCGCCATTCTTGATGTTGTAGATCCAGCCATGAATCTCGATCTTACCGCTTGCCAACTTAGCCGCGACCGTGGGGTGGGTGCGGATATGTTGCACTTGCTGTAGCACGTTCTCTTCGATCGCTTCATTCAGATGCGCATGGCCAACACTGTGCCCGCATGGAATACCGTTACGTTCGCGGACAATCTCCATCGCGGAGCGGCAGTGGCTCAGCCACTCTTTCACATGGGGTAAGCCCTCGACTGCAGAGAGGTCCAATGCGCCCTTGATCGCGCCGCAGTCCGTATGTCCGCAGATAATAATGTGGCGCACACCTAACACCGCCACCGCATACTCAATCGAGGCGGTCATCCCCCCAGTTTGATTGCTGTGCGGCGGTACGATATTCCCCGCATTACGGCAGATAAATAGATCGCCCGGATCGGTGCCGGTGAGCAGGTTCGGGTCGATACGCGAGTCCGAGCAGGTGACAAATAGAATCTCTGGGCTTTGCCCGGTTGCGAGTGTGCCGAAGAGATCTTTGTTTTCTGGATATACGTTTTTGCGAAAATTCAGTACGCCTTTGACTATCTTTTCCATCATCTATCCCCACTGTCTATTGATGTAAACCGCGCACGTGTGAGGTACGCGGTTGGCGTGTTAGCCGATCTCCATAAGCACTTCACCCGGTGTTACGCGGTCGCCTTTGGCAACGTGGATCGCCTTCACGGTCCCGGCAATACTGGTGTGTAGTTCGGTTTCCATCTTCATCGCTTCGGCGACGAGTACAGCTTGGCCTGCAGTCACTTCGTCCCCCACGCTAACCAGTATCTCGAAGATATTACCCGGCATCGCGGTAGTGACATGGCCTGGCTCTGTGGCGCGCTTGCGCCCGCTGCTGCCTTCGGCGACAAACTCATTCAGCGGCTCAAAGACCACCTCTTCAGGCATACCATCCATCGAGAGGTAGATCTTACGTTTACCCGCGCCATGGTCGCCGATACCCGTTACTGCGATCTCGTAGGTCTCACCGTGCACATCGATCGTGAACTCAGAGGCGGTTGCATGGCCGAGCACACTACCAGCAGCAGCTTCTGCGGGTAGCAGCTCCTCTGGCTGGAGGGTGCCGTCAGCGCGTTGCTGCAAGAATTCACGGCCAAGGTCTGGGAACATGGCGTAGGTCAGTACGTCCTCTTCGCTCTGCGCCAGCGAGCTGATATCTTGACGCAGTTTATGTAGCTCTGGCTGTAACAGGTCAGCTGGGCGGCCCACATCGACGCTCTCATTACCAATCGCTTTCTTCTGGACCTCGGCATTTACCGGTGCGGGTGCTGCACCATAGCCACCTTGCAGGTAGCGTTTGACCTCGTTAGTGATGGTTTTATAGCGCTCCCCAGCAAGCACGTTATAAACCGCTTGAGTGCCCACAATTTGCGATGTTGGCGTCACCAGTGGCGGAAAGCCAAGGTCTTCACGTACCCGTGGGATCTCGGCAAAGACATCACGGATGCGGTCCAGCGCGTTCTGCTCTTTTAGCTGGTTCGCTAAGTTCGACATCATGCCGCCCGGTACTTGGTTGATCTGTACCGATACATCTTCGCGGGTGAACTCGCTCTCGAACTGGTGGTACTTTTTGCGCACATCGCGGAAGTAATCGGCGATCTCCGACAGCAGTTCAAGATCGAGCCCCGTGTCGTATTCGGTACCTTTCAGTGCAGCCACTTGTGATTCGGTAGCGGGGTGGCTGGTGCCGCCCGCAAACGAGGAGATCGCAGTATCGATACGGTCTGCACCGGCTTCAATCGCTTTGAGCTGGCACAGTTGCGCCAAGCCCGCTGTGGAATGGCTGTGCACGACAATCGGTAAGTCGAGCTCGGCTTTCAGCGCGCTCACCAGATCGTAGGTGGCGTATGGCGTTAATAAGCCCGCCATATCTTTGATCACGATGGAGTCCGAGCCCATATCACGCATCGCTTTGGCTTGTTGTACAAACAGCTCTGGCGTGTGCACGGGACTGGTGGTGTAACACAGCGTGCCCTGCGCATGTTTGCCCGCTTTCTTAACGGCTTTCATCGCCGTCTCTAGGTTGCGCACATCGTTTAGCGCATCAAAGACACGGAACACATCAATGCCGTTCTCGGCAGACTTTTGCACAAAGGCTTCCACTACGTCGTCTGCATAGTGGCGGTAGCCAAGTAAGTTTTGGCCGCGCAGTAGCATCTGTAGGCGGGTGTTGGGCAGTGCGGCACGGAGTTGGCGCAGGCGCTCCCACGGATCTTCCTTAAGAAAGCGTACGCAAGCGTCGAAGGTGGCGCCGCCCCAAACCTCTAGGGACCAAAATCCCACTTGGTCGAGCTTATCGCAAATGGGCAGCATATCTTCGGTGCGCATACGGGTTGCGATCAGCGATTGGTGCGCGTCGCGCAGCGTTACGTCGGTGATTTCAATCTTCTTTTGAGTGCTCATTGTCTGTTCTCCTGCAACCGTGCTGGCGGTTGGCTAATTCGGTTGCCTATCTTCACCAGCCCGTGTGGGCTGCAATCGCGGCGGCAATAGCTAGTGCCATCTCGCTGGGGTGTCGTTTTTCGGAGTATTCCATCAGCTCTGGGTGGCTCGGTACGAAGCTGGTATCAAATACCGCCCGCTCAAAATCGGGGTGGCTCAGAATCTGTTGGTAGTAGTTGGCGGTCGTTTTGATGCCATGTAAGCGCATATCATCCAGTGCGCGTTTGCCCCGTGCGACAACCTCGTCCCATGTCAGCGCCCATACCACAAGCTTCAAACACATCGAATCGTAGTAGGGGGGGATCTCGTAGCCGGTGTAGATGGCGGTATCAACACGCACGCCCGGCCCACCCGGCGCATAGTAGTGCGAAATTCGGCCAAAGCTGGGCAGGAAGTCATTCTTGGGGTCTTCCGCATTGATACGGAACTGCAACGCGAAACCGCGATAACTGATATCTTGCTGGCGGTAGCTCAGTGGCAAGCCCGAGGCGATGCGCAGCTGCTCGCGTACGATATCAACACCGGTGATCTGCTCAGTGATCGTGTGCTCCACCTGCACACGTGTGTTCATCTCCATAAAGTAGACTTCGTTGCCCGAGAGCAGAAACTCCACCGTACCGGCGTTTTCATAATCAACCGCCTGTGCCGCTTTTACCGCTAAACCGCCGATATACTGGCGTTGCTCTGGCGTAAGTTGCGGACTTGGGGCGATTTCGATCAGCTTTTGGTTGCGGCGCTGGATCGAACAGTCGCGCTCGTATAGATGGATCACATTGCCTTGGCTGTCTGCCAAAATCTGCACCTCGATATGGCGCGGATTAACAATGCACTTCTCCATAAACACTTCGGCAGAGCCAAAGGCTTTGGTAGCCTCTGAGATGACCCGCGGGTATTGCTGCTGCAGCTCTTGGGGTGTATCGCAACGGCGAATACCGCGCCCGCCACCACCTGAGGTGGCTTTGATCATAATGGGGTAACCGATCTGCTCGGCGAGCTCTAGCGCCTCATCAACATCCGCTAGGTTGCCATCAGAGCCGGGCGTGATGGGTACCCCAGCTGCACGCATTGAGTCACGGGCTTGGGTTTTATCGCCCATGCCACTAATCACAGAGGCTTTCGGGCCGATAAAGGTCACGCCTTGCTCTTCACATAAGCGCGCAAACTTTGCGTTTTCAGAGAGGAAACCATAACCGGGATGGATCGCGTCGCAGCCAGTTTCTAGGGCCAGATTCACGATACGATTCGGATCAAGATAGCCCTTAAGAGGGTCTTCGCCGAGCGAGTAGGCCTCGTCGGCGCGTTTAACGTGGAGCGCATAGCGGTCAGGCTCGGTGTAGATCGCAACGGAGCGAATGCCCATTTCGGCACAGGCGCGCACGATGCGTACAGCGATCTCACCGCGGTTAGCAATCAGTACTTTTTTTATCATGGGGTCTCCTCCGTCCTACGACGGCCTTACCATCAGTGTGTTTTTATCCTAGTACGCCACTCGGGTATGCAGAAATTGATATTTCTTTGTTTATCTATAAGTTATTGGTTATAGATAAATGCTAAAGGTATTATCCCCATGCCACTTTCTGTACAACAAATAACCAGTCGCATGACGTTTCGCCAGTTGCAGGTGTTTAAAGCGGTCTATCAGTTGCAAAGTTACAGTAAAGCGGGGGAGCTACTGGGCTTGACGCAACCGGCAGTGAGTAGCCAGATGCGCCAGTTAGAGAGCGCGTTGAACCAACCGCTATTTGAGTATGTGGGGCGGCGGCTATTTTGCACCGCTGCTGGTGAGCGTTTGGCGCTGAGTATCAACGCTATCTTCACTGAGCTTAGCAACCTACAAACCGATCTAGCCGCACTTAAAGGGCAGGTTGCAGGGGACCTGCGCTTGGTGGCGGTAAACACCGCGCAATATGTGGTGCCCTATCTGCTGCGGGCGTTTCTGGATCTGCATCCGCAGATTAGCGTGAGTGTCTCGGTGGTGAACCGTGCTGCGGCGTTGCAGCGCTTGAATGATAACCACGACGATCTGGTCATTATGGGAATGGTGCCGGCTGATAAACCCTTGGCCTCACTACCATTTTTGAATAATGAGCTGGTACCGGTGGTGCCCGCTGGGCACCCGCTGTTAAAAAAGGCCCAGGTTAGTGCACAGGACTTTTTAGATAGCGAGTTGCTGATTCGAGAGCCGGGTTCTGGTAGCCGCTTGGCACTAGAGCAGTACTGCCAGCAGCAGCGTTTAAACCTGCAAGTTACCATGGAGCTTGGTTCCAACGATGTCGTTAAGCAGGCGGTGATCGCAGGGCTAGGTGTTGCTGTGCTGCCGAAGATCAGCATCCTTTCTGAGCTGGCGCTAGGCAAATTACATATCGTCCCCCTCGAGGGGTTTCCGCTGCGCCGAAGCTGGTGCGTTGTGCACCCGCAGGCTAAGCATCCAACGCCAGCGATGCAGGCATTTCTGGATTATGTGCAGCAGAATATCCGCCAGCTTGAGCAGGTTGTTGCGAATGCTGCGAGCTAGATGAGTGCTCCTATTGTTATTTTAGAGACGATCAGTCTATAATTAAATTATGACCTCATTCACGCCAGCACCCAAAAAACGTGGCCGACCACCCAAACGCCACCAAGATAACGTGGAAACACGCCAGCTACTGCTGCACGCAGGGCTGGAGCTATTGACGGAGCGGGGCTTTGCGGCCACGGGCTTAGAGGCCATCTTAAAGCGTGTGCAGGTGCCAAAAGGCTCTTTTTATCACTACTTTGATAGCAAAGAGGCGTTTGGCTTAGCGTTGATCGACCACTATGCGCATTACTTTTTGCGCAAGCTAGAGAGCCATCTCAATAACAGGGAGCTAGCGCCACTAGCGCGTATTTCGGCTTTTGTGAATGATGCGCAAACCGGCATGGCTCGGCATGATTTCAAGCGCGGCTGCTTGATCGGCAACCTAGGGCAAGAGATGGGAGCGTTACCAGAGAGCTTTCGGAGCCGCTTAATCGATGTATTTGAGCAGTGGCAAGCCGCACTTGCTGACTGTTTGCGTGCTGCGGTGGCCGAGCAAGCGCTTGCAGCAGATACCGACTGCGACCAATTTGCCCACCTCTTTTGGGTCGGTTGGGAGGGCGCAGTCTTACGTGCCAAGCTAGAGCAAAGCGGTGCGCCGTTACAGCTCTATCATGACTATTTTTTACGTAGCTTACCCCGGTAAGCTTTTTATTTATCAATTTAAAGACGACCGGTCTATAAATGGGAGGCGATGTTATGTTCAAGGCAGTTAAGATCGAAAAAGATGATGCGGGTTACCGCGCAGAATATGCAGATGTAACGCAAGAACAGCTACCTGAGGGCGACGTCACCGTGCGGATCAGCCACTCGACGCTGAACTACAAAGATGGACTGGCAATTACCGGAAAAAGCCCGGTGGTACGTCATTTCCCAATGGTGCCAGGGATCGACTTTGCGGGTGAAGTGACAGAATCTTCCCACCCCGATTACCAAGCTGGTGACTGGGTTGTTCTAAACGGCTGGGGTGTGGGCGAAAAGCACTGGGGCGGCTTGGCGCAGTATGCGCGTGTCAGTGGTGATTGGCTGGTGCCGTTACCAGAGGCGTTTAGCTCCCGCCAAGCGATGGCGATCGGGACGGCAGGCTACACGGCAATGCTGTGTGTTATGAAACTTGCATCACTCGGCGTAACACCAGAGAAAGGTGAAGTGCTAGTAACGGGCGCTGCGGGCGGTGTGGGCAGTGTTGCTATCGCTCTGTTGGCGCAACGTGGTTATGACGTGGTTGCGGTATCGGGCCGCCCCGAAAACACCGATTACTTGCTATCGCTTGGTGCCAAAGAGGTGGTTGGTCGCGAACTATTTTCTGAGCCTGGCAAGCCGCTCGGCAAAGAGCGCTGGGCCGGTGCAGTGGATGTAGTGGGTGGTCACACGCTTGCCAACGTTTGTGCTACCACCAAATATGGCGGCGCAGTGGCAGCCTGCGGTTTGGCCGGTGGTATGGAGCTACCTGCAACGGTGGCTCCCTTTATTCTGCGCGGCGTGACGCTGGCTGGTGTGGACAGCGTTATGTGCCCGAAAGCTGAGCGCCTACAGGCGTGGCAACTGCTGGCTAACGAACTAGATGCTGACAAGCTCGAGTCGATCTGTGAAGAGATCGGCCTGAGTGAGGTGGTGCCCTATGGCGAAGCCTTCCTTAAAGGCGAAGTAAAAGGCCGTCTTGTGGTTGATGTAAACCGCTAACGATAGCTTACCTGCCGCGCCCCGTTACTCGGGGCGCACATGAGTTGAAAAATTCCTCCTCGCCCCTATCTATCCTCTGCATAACATGAAAGGAACCAGAACGCCGGTTCGCTAGTCGGATAAGCGGTGTAGTGACCGCAGACTCAGCCGGTCTTGATGTTTTTGGCGAGAGGGAGAGTGCATGAGCACAGCAGCGAGTGATAACCAGCAACGATTTAGTGCGCTCAAAGCGCAGCTTGAGGCTTCTGTTGTTGGCCAAAGTGCCTTAGTAGAAGATCTACTCATCGCGCTGTTAACCGATGGGCATGTCTTACTTGAGGGCCCACCGGGGCTTGCAAAAACCCGTACCATCCAAGCACTAAGCACACTGCTTGAAGGGGTATATCACCGGGCCCAGTTCACACCTGACCTATTACCGAGTGACCTGACGGGAACCGAGATCTTTAACACCCAACAAGGCGTGTTTGAGTTTCGCCAAGGGCCGCTGTTTGGCAATATCATCCTTGCCGACGAGATCAACCGTGCGCCAGCGAAGGTGCAATCTGCACTGCTGGAAGCGATGGCGGAGCGCCAGATCACAGTGGCCGGCACCACCTATCCTTTACCGCGTTTCTTTATGGTGTTGGCGACGCAAAACCCCCTTGAGCAAGAGGGTACCTATCCATTACCTGAGGCTCAGCTCGACCGCTTTATGCTGCATATTCGGGTGGATTATCCGCAGTTTGAGCAGGAGAAAGCGATTTTGCAGCTGGTGCGTGGAGAGCACACCCAAGCACTGGCGGGGGAAACACCGGCTACGCAGACGGCAGTGACCGAAGCACAGCTATTTGCTGCCCGCCAAGAGGTGATGCAAACCCATCTGGCGGAGCCGCTCGAGGATTATATTGTGGCGCTGATTATGGCAACGCGCCAGCCTGAGGCTTATGGTCAAGAGCTGCGTGACACCCTGACCTTTGGCGCCAGCCCACGGGCGACCATTGCGCTCGACCGCGCTGTGCGTGCTAAAGCGTGGTTACAGGGGCGTGATTTTGTCACCCCTGATGATATCCAAGCCATCGCACCCAGTATTCTGCGCCACCGCATCGGCCTGAGCTATATGGCGGAGGCCAACGGTATGGACAAAGACCGCTTTATCCAAACGCTGCTGGAGCGCGTGCCGGTGCCTTAAGGAGGTTGACGATGTTAGCTGAATCAACCACACGGCCGACCCCCAAGCAGCGCCACCAAATCTCGCTGGAAGAGTTGCTCAGCTTGCGCCACTGGCCGCCCGCACGGGGTGGCCGGCGCGAGCGGATGGCGATTCGTGATGGCCATCACTTGAGCCATATTCGTGGCCGCGGTATGGAGTATGACGATGTGCGCCAGTACCAGCCGGGTGACGATATTCGCCATCTCGATTGGCATTTGATGGCGCGTACCGGCGAAGCCTACACCAAGCTGTTCCGTGAAGAGCGAGAGCGGCCTGTGTTTGTCATAACAGACCTGCGCCCCACCATGCAGTTCGCAACCCGAGGGCACTTTAAAGCGGTACTCGCCAGCTACGCCGCCAGCATGGTGGTGTGGAATACCCTTGCCCAAGGTGATCGTGTGGGTGCGCATCTGTTGGGAGCTGATGACGATCTGCTGTTCAAGCCAACCAACGCCCGCCAGCGGGTGATGGGATTGATGGCAGAGCTCGCCGAACGCCACTATCAGCCAAATAGCGAACGTGTGCAGCCTATCTCGTTAGCGGCTGCATTGAGTAAAGCGGAGCGCTACCTCAGTAGCGGCACTCTGGTTTACCTATTCAGTGATTTCCACGATGTAGATGCGGCTGCCCAGCAGCACCTCATGCGCTTAGCCAAACGCTGTGAGCTGAAACTGGTGCTGATCTCTGATCCTTTAGAGGAGCAGTTGCCCAAGGGGCGGCGCTATCGCTTTATTGGCCGTGATAAAGAGGTCTCCATCGCCGCAGGCGCTACCCAGCAAGATCAGTATCAACAGCAGTTTGCGCAGCGTATCGCCGTGTTAGAGCAGTTACATCAGCTACGTGGTGTTGAGTTCGCCCATTGGCGCAGCGCTGCGCACCCGCTGTTTGAGTGTGCAGGGGGTGATCATGAACACGCCTGATCTTTCCAAGCTCAATCTCAAACCGCTACATCTGCCCGAACCCGTCGGCTGGTGGCCATTGGCGCCCGGCTGGTGGGTGTTACTGGCGGCCCTGTTGGTTGCAGCTGTGTTATGGATGATGTGGTTAAGGCGTGATCGCTCATCTGCAGCGCCCGCACCGCGACAACTGGCCCTGACGCAATGGCAGCAGATATGCGAGCAGTACGCGCAGCAAGATGCAGCAGAGCAGAACGCCCAATGGCTTGTGGTACAAGCCAATCAACTACTCAAACGCGTGGCGCTAGCCTACGAGGGCGACCATGTGGCTCGGTTATCAGGTACCGCTTGGTACCGCTACCTTGAGCAGCGCGCCAACGGCGCTTTCGCAACGAAACCTCTTGAGGTGTTGGTGAGCGGGCCCTATCGCGCCGCGGATGCACCATTAGACGACAACTTTATTCCCGCTGTGACCCAGTGGCTAGCGCAAGCCCAGCTGAACTCGGCACATATCAGCCATGCCAATATCGGAGGTAAAGATGTTTGAATTTGCCTGGCTTTGGGCGTTTGCGCTGCTGCCACTACCTTGGTTAGTACGCCGTTTTGCCCCAGCGGCAAAGGTTGAGCAGCAAGCAGGTTTACAGGTGCCGTTTATCGATAATCTGGCTGCGGTTGCGGCGCAATCTGCCAGTAGCCGCACTTTAAGCGAGCGCGGGCCGCTGTTGCTTGGTGGGCTGGTGTGGGCGTGTTTAGTGACGGCCGTGGCCAAGCCGCAATGGCTGGGAGAGCCGATTCCACAACCGTTGAGCGGTCGCGACATCATGCTGGCCGTTGATTTATCTGAAAGTATGTTAGAGAGCGATTTTGTGATCGACCGGCAGCGGGTAGACCGGCTCACCGCGACCAAAGTGGTGGCGGGTGACTTTATTGAGCGCCGCGAGGGTGATCGAGTCGGGCTATTGCTGTTTGCAGATCAGGCTTATCTCCAAGCGCCGCTCACTCGTGATCGTGCCACGGTGCGCCAACTACTGGATGAGGCGCAGGTGGGGCTTGCGGGGCGGGCGACTGCGATTGGCGATGTGATAGGTCTTGCGGTAAAGCGCTTTAAAACCCTGCAAAGTAGCCAGCGCATATTGGTGCTGATGACCGATGGAGAGAATACGGCAGGTGCTTTGGCACCGGAGGCTGCCATCGAGCTGGCGCAAGCCGAAGGGCTAACCATCTACACCGTGGGTATTGGCCGTGACAGCGGCGGCATCAGCTTTATGGGGCTATCGGTCGGCGGTGGCAGCAGTATCGATGAAGCGCTGCTAACGCAGATCGCCCAACAAACGGGAGGGCGTTATTTCCGTGCTCAAGATTTAGATCAGTTGGTGGAAATTTATGCGCTATTGGATGAACTAGAGCCGGTTGAGCAAGATGCGGATTTCTTCCGCCCCGTTAGCAGCCTTTACCAATGGCCGCTCGGTTTCGGTGTGCTGCTCTTAGCGATCTTACTGGTTTGGCAGCGACAGCGAGGAGGCATTTAGTGGCCCAGTTTCATCTGTTGCAGCCGTTGTGGCTACTGATTATTCCGCTGCTCGTGGGGCTTAGCTATATCGTCTGTGCTCAATCGCGTAGCGCTAAACACTGGTCAATGGTCTGTGATCCTGAACTACTGCCTTTGTTGGTGGTTGAACAGCGCTCGCGCCAATGGGGGCGTTTTGTGCTGCTGTCGATTGTCAGTGTACTGCTCGGTGTTGCGCTGGCTCAGCCGGTTTGGCAGCAACAGCCGCAACCGGCGTACCAGCAAGAGGATGCGTTAGTCATTGCGCTCGATCTATCGGCATCGATGGCGGCACAAGATCTCAAGCCCAGCCGCCTTGAGCGAGCGCGCTTTAAAATCCGCGACTTGCTGGCGAAGCAGCGGGATGGGCAGGTGGCGCTACTGGTTTATGCGGCTGATGCGTTTGTGGTGACACCGCTAACGCAAGATGCTGCCACCATTGATGCACAGCTTGCCGCTATGTCGCCGGATATTATGCCGCGCCAAGGGAGCCGTGCGGACAGAGCGCTGCAGTTGGCTGAAAGCCTATTGCAACAAGCTGGTATTCAAGCGGCCAATATCCTGTTGGTGACTGATGAAATTCATCCGGCACAGGTGGCGGCAGAGAGTGTGCGCTTAAAACAGGCCGGACATCAGGTATCTCTGTTGGGCGTTGGTACAGCGCAAGGCGCAAATATCCCGACCGCATCGGGCGTATTGATGCATAACGGCACCGCGGTTGTGGCGAAGCTCGTGATGAGTGACCTGCAAGAGGTGGCCTCATTGGGTGGCGGGCGCGCTGTGCTGATCGGCCCAAGTGATGCGGACCTTGATTACCTGATGAGCGGTTTTTTGCGTGGGGGTGATGTGGTTGCTGCGCCGTCTCAAGTAGTCGATGAGTGGGTGGCCGAAGGCCCTTGGTTGGTGCTGCTCGCGTTGCCGTTCTTGCTACCGTTGTTTCGCCGTGGCGCGCTGAGCCTGCTGCTTCCAGCGATCTTTGTGGGGGCTTTAACCTCTAGCCATTCAGTGCATGCCAATGAGACTTCATGGTGGCAAACGGCCGATCAACGCGGTGCTGCAGCACTGAGTGAGGGGGATGCCGCGCGCGCCGCCGCGCTATTTACTGACCCCCATTGGAAGCAAATTGCTGAGGCACGTAACGGTGATTTGGCTGCTGCGTTGGAGGCGCTGCCTCACCCAGAGAGCGCGGACGATTGGTACAACCGCGGTAATCTTTTGGCGCAAAGTGGCGCACTTGAGGAGGCGTTGTCGGCTTATGACCAAGCGCTAGAGATCGCTCCCGAGATGGCGGATGCCAAACATAATCGTGCGCAGGTCAAGCAGTTACTTGAGGAGCAAACCCGTGCTGAAAATGGCTCGCAATCTAATCAAGAGCAGGGCGATCAAGCGCAAAGCGATAGCTCCGAAAACAGCGACGCGCAAGACAGCGACGATCAAAACGGCGAAACTCAAGGTGATGAGTCGCCAGCAGGCGAGAGCAACCAAACGGAATCAGATGCCAACGATGCCGCAGGGCAAAGCCAATCGAATGAGCAGCAAGGTGGGCAAGATAGCTCGACTCCTGCAGGTACTGGAGAGCCGCAAGCATCAGCGGGTGATCAAGCGCAGGAAGGTAAGGATCAACAACAGCTACAAGAGGCCTTTAAGCAGGCGCTAGATGAGCGCCAAGCACAGGGGGAAGACGCGACGGCGGTTGAAAGCACGGCAGCCACAGCACCACCAAGCGAAGCTGAGCAGGCCCGCCAGCAGTTGTTAAATCGTATCGAGGATGATCCCGCCGGACTTTGGCGGCGAAAATTCCGCTACCAATATCAGCGTGATGCGGCAGCGGAGCAGGAGAGTAAACCATGGTAAAAGCGTTCCAAGCATGGGTGATGTTCAGCCTGCTACTAGCAGGAGTACCGGCGAGTGCGCAGCTGGATGCGTTATTAGAGCGCGGCGCTATCGAAGAGGGCGATGTGGTCCGTTTACAGATCACCAGCACCGAGGGCGAGCTTGATCAGCTTGACCTGAGTCCATTGGAGAAAGATTTTACGGTGGTATCGCAAAGCCGGATGAGCAGCACATCGCTTGTAAACGGTTCACTGACCCGTAGCGAGCAACTTATGTTGGGTCTTCAGCCCAAACATTCCGGTGATCTGGTTATTCCACCATTAACGTTGGCTGGCGAGACCACCCAAAGCTTAGCGTTGAAGGTGTTGCCGGCTCAGCAACTCACATTGGAGCAGGGCGGTGTTGAACTGTTAGTGACAGCATCTAGCCTATCGCCGAAGGTGCAGCAACCGGTGATCTATCGTATGACGCTGTTTATCGGCCAGCAGCTGTATAACGCTTCATTAGAGCCGCCCGCGATCATTTCAGGCGATGCCTTGATGGAACCGCTCGGTGAGCAGCAACAGTACCAACAGCAGCTAAAAGGGCGAAATGTGACTGTTGTAGAGCAAATTTGGGCCATTACACCGCAAAAAAGTGGCACATTGGTTATAAAACCACCACGGTTGATGGCACAGGTGCCAGCGCAAAATCGGCGTGTGAAGCGCATCTCGGCGGTAGGGGACCAACTGACATTAACGGTAGGAGCGGTGCCTGCTGCATTTAAGGGGCCGAGCTGGCTGCCCGCTGAGCAGGTCACGATGACCGAGCAGTGGAGCAGCGAGGCATTACGTGCCGGTGAGCCGGTAACTCGCACCATAACATTGCGGGTGGAAGGTATAGGTAAAGAACAGTTACCGCCGTTAACCTTGCCCGAAGGTGAGGGGATCAAGCAGTATGCCGCGGCCCCGGAGATTGATGAGCAGTTTAACGGTGATACCTTGATCACAACGCTGACCCAAGCGGTAACGTTGATTCCAGAGCGTGCCGGTAAAGTAACACTGCCTGCGGTGCGGCTGCCTTGGTGGTCCATCGTTGATAACCAGCAGCAAAGCGCGGAACTGGCAGCCCGAACACTCACCGTTGCTGCGGGCGTCACGCCGAGCACGCCGCAGGTATTGCCTGAGCCGCAACCCCGTATAGCCCCGCCCGCAGAGCCTGCCGCTCCCGTTGTGGCTGTTGATAGTGATAGCGGTATCGCACCTTGGTTGTGGGGTATCGCAGGGTTGCTAGTGGGCGGATTACTGGGCTGGTACGTGCCCCGGCGCCAGCGGCCTAAACCATCCATACCGCCGGCTCGCCCCAGTGTTGATATCGCCACATTGCAGCAGCGTTTTCAGCAAGCGTGTCTTGCTAACGATGCATCTGCGGCGCGTGCGGCGCTATTGCAATGGGCCGGTGCCGTCGATCCAAACTATCAAACGCTAACGCAGATTATCGACGCGGTGCCCGCGGCGCGTGAGCCACTCATTGAACTTGATCAGGCGCTTTATGCCGCGCCAACGAAAACCCCTTGGCAAGGTGCTGACTTGGGACTGATTTTCCGAAGCGTCACGTTTGAAAAAAAACCTTCCCCCTCCCTTGATAAAGGTCAACTCCGGCCGCTATATCCCCATCAAGTATAAGGATTAGATCTATTAATATTTGGTCTGATTTTGCTACCACTTGCGCTATTTGCAGCTATGTTGAAGAGGCGGATAGGTAAAGTGCTGTTACTGTCTATCACAATGGCCGGGTTATCCGGCCTTTTGTGTATTTGGATGCTCGATGTCGAAACATCTGTTTGAATTTGGTTTGCCCTGCGTGTGAGATCGATATAGCAGGCGGCTGTTCAAGCAGGTAGGGGAGCTTGTTACCTTTATGTTTTTTGTTATCTCTTCCCGCTTTACCGCTATTGCGTTGGGCGGGCTTTTACTGTTTTTCTCGATGCTGACTAGCGCATTGGATCGCGTCACCTTGCAGTTGCGTTGGGATCATCAATTTCAGTTTGCCGGCTACTATGTTGCGCAATGGAAAGGTTACTACCTTGAAGAGGGTATCGATGTTGAGATTCGCTCTGCTGTGAGTGATAAAGGCATCAAAAGCGCAACACAGGAAGTGGCTGCGGGAAACGCTGACTTTGGTATCGGTGCTGCGGATATTCTGATAGCAAACGATAAAGGCGCAGGCCTGATGGTGGTTGCGCCTATTTTACAAACAAGCGCAGCGGCAATGTATGCGCTAGAGCCGACCCCGATGACCCGTCTTGCAGACCTGATGGAACTGCGTGTGGCGCGGCGCGAGAATGATCTGATCGATGTTGAGCTACAAGCGATGCTCAGAGCTGAGGGTTATAAGCCTAGTGCACTAAAAAGCTATCCGCATGGTTCAAGCCTCAACCACTTGATTAACGGGGATGTGGATGTCGTGCCCGGGTATCGTATATCAGTACCTTTTGAGGCGATGTTTGCTGGCGTAAAGGTGAGAGCGCTGTATCCTGCGACCTATGGTATTGATTTCTATGGCGACAGCCTGTTTGTCAGCCGTGACTTAGTCTCAAAAGACCCTAAGCTGGTAGAGCGCTTCAAGCGTGCCTCTTTAAAAGGGTGGCAATATGCACTCAGCCACCCAGACGAGATAAGCCGACTGATTGCGGAACGGCTGCCACGAACCGCCCCTTTAGAGGGCAACTTTGCCGCTTTCAACCGCTTCCAAAGTGAAGCCTTGCAGGATCTAACCCTTTTTAAGCATGTTCCCCTTGGTCAGCTTAACCCGCAGCGTTGGCGGCAGATGCATGCGCAGCTTAAGCGGTTAGGCTTGATTGAGGGCGAGTTTAAGCAACGTGCCTTTGTCTTTGACCTGCCTGCTATTCAAGAAGCGCGCTCGCGCCACCTATTTATGCTGTTTGTGATAGGGATGAGTGCACTCATCATACTAGTGATCGTGTTTTACATCTGGTCCGCTGCGTTAAAGCGGCAGGTTTCGATGCGTACGGCACAGTTCCATGATAGCGAACGACGCTACCAAGGCGTGTTTGAAAGCAGTGAAGTGGCTATCTGGAACCAAGATTTTTCCGCTATTTACGACGCATTTAGTGAGCTACGTGCCCAGCAAGTGGTAGATCTGCGAGATTATTTTGCTGAGGATGAAGCACGCATCTGGCTTTTGGTTGAGCGTTTGCGGATGGTCGATGTTAATCCTGCGACGCTACGGCTATTAGGCGCGGGTTCACAGGAAGAGTTGCTAGCGCGTATCGCAGAGCTCTATGACAAGGATACGGCGCAGCTTTTCGCAGAGCAGTTTGTTGCGATTTGGGAGCAGCAGCCACTTTATCGTGCTGAACATCAGATCCGTACTCTTCGTGGTGACTACGCATCGGTGATGGTGAGCTTTCCTGTGGCCAAAGATCGTGAGGCTGCGCGCAGTGTAGCGATCACACTGGTTGATTTAACAGAGCATAACCGGCGCGAAGCGCGTCTGCGCACCTTGTATCAAGCCGTCGAACAAAGCCCTGTTTCCGTCATGGTAACGGACCCTTTGGGGGCGATCGAATATGTTAACGGCACATTTGAACGACAGAGTGGCTATCGTGCAGATGCACTGATTGGCAGCAATGCACTGGAGCTATATAGCCAGTCCCGCAGTGACGTCTCTTTGAAAGAAGTGCTCGTTAGTCTGCGCGAAAATCAACACTGGGAAGGAGAGATAGAGAACATCAACAAAGCGGGCGATATTGTTTGGGAGGCCGTCAAAGTGGCGCCTGTTGTTGATACCTCAGGCACAGCCAGCCACTACTTGATTCTTAACGAGGATATTACCCTGCGTAAAGAGTATGAGGATCGTATTCTCCATCAAGCGCGCTTTGATCAACTAACCGGGCTCCCCAATCGGCTGAATATGCTTGAGCGTTTACGCAGTATGCGCAAGGATGCTGAGCGCAAAGGGCAGAGTTTGGCGGTACTATTTCTGGACTTAGACGACTTTAAAAAAGTTAACGATACGTTGGGCCATGAGTTCGGCGATAAACTCCTGATGAAAGCTGCACAGCGCTTACGTAACGCTGTGGGCGAGACGCAGGCTGTAGGTCGTCTGGGCGGAGACGAGTTTATCGCACTGCTGGCAAACAGCGGTGAGACTGATGCTATCGAGCCGCTACTCGCTCAGTTACTCGCAGCATTTCAAACCCCTTTTAACCTGGGGCAGCGTGAAATCACCCTAACGGCCAGTATTGGTGTAGCAACCTATCCGAACGATGGGCAGAGCTGTTCGGAGCTGCTACGTAACGCTGATTCGGCTATGTACCACTCAAAACGCCAAGGGCGTAACACCTATACTTTCTTCAATCACAATATGGGTAAAGAGGTGTATCAGCGTTTGTTGCTAGAGGAGCAGATGCTGGGCGCTCTGTCGCGCAATGAGTTCGAGCTGCACTTTCAACCGCAGGTTTGTTTAGTCAGTGGCAAAATGTCAGGCGTTGAGGCGTTATTGCGTTGGACCAACCCCGTTTTAGGGGCGGTAGGCCCTGATCTTTTCATTCCCATCGCTGAGGAGTCGGGGCAGATTGTGCCGATTGGTAAGTTTGTCATTACCGAAGCGCTCAGTGCGGCACAGGCTTGGCAGCAGCAGGGATTAGACTTGCGCGTTGCGGTGAATCTATCGCCGCGCCAGTTTCGTGATGAAAACCTTACCCAGTTCATTCTGGATGAACTTAACCGCTTTGAGCTGGCGGCATCGGTGCTGGAGCTGGAAATTACCGAGGGCTTGCTGCTCAGCGGCCACCCCGGTGTTTCGGATGCCCTTACCCAACTGAGTGATGCTGGTGTCTCAATCGCTATGGATGATTTTGGTACCGGTTATTCATCGCTTAGCTATCTGCGGCGCTACCCCTTCGACCTTGTCAAGATAGATCGCTCCTTCATCCGTGACTTAATGCTCGACTCTGCAGATCAAGAGCTGGTCAGCGCCGCCATCTCTATGGCGCATGGATTAGGATTAAGTGTATTAGCAGAAGGGGTGGAAACTGAGGCGCAATGGGCTAGGCTGAAAGCGATGGGATGCGATGCAATACAGGGTTTTGTATTCAGCAAGCCCATACCTAGAGATGCTCTCACACGGTTGGCGCTGGCAGAGTCGACAAGGACACGTCAGAACACAGACCGACTGCCAGATAGTCACGAATACTTAGCTGCGGCACCGGACGCTGCTGATGCTGGATAAGAGTACCCAATGAAATTACGTAAGAAGCTGCTGGTCGGCCTATTCACGCTTTTCGCTGTTCTGAGCGTTGCTATCGTTATTGTGCTGAACATCATGGTGCTACCGGAAGTGGCGCGTCTTGAAGCTGCATTCCAGCAAAAGGATTTTGAGCGCGTGCGCATGGCTCTAGAATATGAACAGAAGCGCTTGAGTACCGTCGCCGTTGACTGGGCGCAATGGGACGATACCTATACGTTTGCAGAGACCCGCAGCTCAGATTACATCGACTCAAACTTCCCGACGAATCAGCTGGATATCCTCGATGCGAGCTTTGTCATCATACGTAACGCGCAGGATCTCCTCGTGCTAAATGTTACTGAAGCGCCTTGGGAAACCTCGATTTGGCGTGAAATCAATCAGCCTCTACAGAGCAACCCGTTGCGTTTTATCAGCGATGAAGATGACGCTGCATCAGGGCTTTTCTGGCTTGGTAGTCGCGCGTATATCATTAGTGCGAGCCCGATCCTGAATAGTGAATCAGAGGGGCCGATAAGAGGTTATTTTTATATCGGCAGAGCGATTGATGAGTCCTACCAGGCGGCTGTTTCCGAGATGGTGCAAACCTCAATTGAGCTGACGGCTTCACAAAAAGAGTCGGCTGCCAAAAAGAAAACGCTACCAGATTTTGTGGGCAGCTTTAGTTTTGTTAATGCCCCCGATGCAGAGCTAGATGTGTATTGGCCCCGCGAGAGCGTATTTTACGACGAAGCATTAAAGACCATCCGCTATACCGTACTAACTGTGCTAGGGATCGGATTGATCGCGATGGCGATCGCTTACGTGGCGTTTCGTCACAGTGTCATGTTGCCACTTACGTTACTGATTCGCCAAACAGAGGAGTTTGGTGAAAAGAAAGCGATGCGCGCTTTTCGGGCGTTGCGCCGTGATGATGAGTTTGGCGAGCTTTCTGCCAGCTTTAAACGCATGGCACAGAAGCTGAGTGAAAGCTGGTGGCTACTTGAGCGTGAGCGCAGCGACTTTGAACGCGCCAGTGTGACCGATGCGCTCACTGGGTTGCGTAATCGGCGCTATCTGGAGCAGCGCCTCAATGATGAAGCGTTGTGGCAAGGTGAGCACCAGTGTGCGTTTTTTATGCTCGATATCGATCTCTTTAAGCGGATTAACGATCATTATGGGCATGATGTGGGCGATGTTGTCTTGCAGCAGTTTGCGGCGTTACTGCAAGAGGAATGCCGCGAGCAAGATATTCTGGTGCGTTACGGTGGTGAAGAGTTCACGATTGTGGCGCAGGGGCTTGGGTTTGATGCGGCCAAAGGGGTTGCTGAGCGCATCCGTCGTCGTATCGAAACAGAGGTGTTTGGTGGTACCGCTGCACAGGTCTACTTGAGCTGCTCGGTGGGGTTTTTCTGCGTGGACAAAATCGCACAGCAACACCTGCAAACCTACTGGCCAGATATGCTGAAAGTTGCCGATATTGCTCTGTATCTGTGTAAACGCAATGGGCGTAACACGTGGCTTGGGCTGGACGCTGTCGATATTGATCGCATCCAACCCTGTCCGGTGAGCTCTCAAGACTTACGCCAGTATGTGCAGCAGGGTGTGATGCAGCTATCTAGCCATCGTGCTGAAGAGGATAAACTGGTCTGGTTTTAGCGCTTGCCAAACACATCTTGAAGCAGCTCGGTGGTGCGTGCGATAGGCTGCTGGCGGATCCGTTTCTCCTCCTCTGCCAAGCGCACAAATAGGCCATCGAGTGCTGCTTCTGTCACATGATCACCCAAGTTAGGGCTCATACCCTTGAGCATTGGAACCTTATTTTCAGCCTCCCCAACCAGTAACTGATACGCTTGCGTCACGCCGCTGCTGGACATCGCCTCTTCAATCAGCGGCTTGAGCTTGGTTTGTAACTGCGGGCGGGTTTTTTCATCGAAGTAATCCGTGGCAGCGGTCTCTCCGGCGGTGTAGATCCGCTGCACATCTTCAAGCGTCATCTGCTCAAGCGTTTGTGTAAAGATGGGGGTAGCGGTTGTGATCGCTTTTTCTGCCGCTTGGTTCATGCTGGCCTCAAATGCGTCCACCTGATCGGAGAAACCATAGTTGCGTAGCAGTAACCCAACTGTATCAACACCCTTAGGTAGAGGAATTGCCACGTCTTTGTAGTTCGCATAACCGCCATCGCTAGCTAACCGAGCAATCGCGCGCTCACCGCCAATCTGCAATGCCTCTTTTAGCCCTTTGGCAAGCGTAGCGCTATCGACGCCCTGTGGCAGTGCGATGGCGCTTTGAGAGTCAGCCTTTAAAAGCTGCTCGCCTTGCTTCAATAGGTCGTCTAAGCCTGCTGATGCGGGCATTGCAACGGTGAGTGAAAGTGCCAGTGCTGCCGCAGATATGGCGTGAGTGGAATAGGTCATGACGACTCCTTGCTGATCGCTCTTGATGTGTTGGCGAGGCGCGCATGGCGCTTATCTCTAAACCAGCTTCGCACAGCCGGTAGGCGGTTGACCAGTACTGCAAGGAAGATAAGCACGCAGCCACTAAACTGCAGCAGGGTCATTGACTCGCTAAACCATAACGCCGCAAACAGGGCAGCCCAAACTGGCTCTAATGTCATGATAATGGCTGAGTGGCTGGCGGGCGCTAAGCTCTGTCCGCTGGTTTGTAGCAGAAATCGCAAGCTGGTTGCGATCAGTGCACTGGCCGCCAGCCAGCCCCAGATCGCGGGAGGTTGCTGGAAGTCCCAGCTTTCTAAAACGGCTGAACCGCCCGCCGTAATGACACCGGTCAGCAATAATTGAACGGCCGTCAGAGGCAGTGGCGAGATCTTCGCGGCTGCGCGGGAGTTGAGGATAAACACGAACGCGATAAACAGCGCCGATAGCAAAAAATAGATCTCAGCTAGACCAAACCGCAGCTCACTGTCCAGTGATAAGCACGCTAACCCGGCCACCACAAACGGGAGCGATATAAACACATAGCGGTTGGGACGCTCGCCAAACAGGAGGCTGATCAACGGCACCATCACGATACCCAAGCTGGTGAGGAATGCCCCGACGCCAATATGGGATGCATGTTTAAGGCCTAAAATCCAAAACGTCATCGCAATACCAAATGTCACGCCAACCACCGTGGCGCTGCGCCATTGGTACGCACTGAAGTTGCGCAGCGCCCTCCAGCCAATGACCGCCAGAATGAGCCCAGCACTTGTGAAGCGCAGGGCCATAAAGAGCAGTGGTGAAAGACCTTGAACCGCTTCGCGCGAGAAGATCCAACCAGCCGCTGCAACGAGTGTGGTGATCAGTAGTAGGAGATCTGCTCGGTGATGTGTGGTCACGCTTACCGTCCTGTCTGTAATCCATGTGAAAAGGGCAGCATGGTAGCAAAATTTAGCGGCTAAACCGTGTTTTGACGGCTGCATAAGTGTGTTGCAGCGGAGTAGATGTTGGGTAAGCGGTACCGTGAAATGGGTCATTTCAAACGTGCGTTTATTAATATCTTACTAATATCGGGATCACTACTATGCGCAGCTTTTAACCAATTAAAGGCACAAAACATGGCAGTTTCGCTTCGGGATCTGAAACGCAGACGGGTTTCCAAGCCTGTTGAGGCAGTACTGGTTTCGCTCTTAATGGCAGCAGGCAGCACCTCGCTCGCAGCAGACGAAAAACGCATCGCGATCGTCTACTCTGATGAGAGCGCAGAGCAATTTTACGATAAATTTGCTTACCAGCAGCTCTTTGCCGCATCCCAGTATCAAGCGACGATGGCGGGAATTCCGTTCGATCTGATCAACGCCGCTGAGTTAACACAGTCTGAGCAATTGAAGCGTTACTCCGCTATTTTGATGCCAAATCTATCGCATATTCAGGCGGACTGGCGCGAGGCGATCGAGGCTTCGCTGGCTGAGGCGACCGCGGCAGGCGTTAGCTTAATCACCGCCGGAAACTTCTTAACCAATGATGCCGACGGCAATGTCCTGGCGGGTAACCCTTATCGTGCCACTGAAAACCTGCTGCAGCTGAGCTATTCCCAGTATTTTGGCGGAGTGGCAGCGAGCGTGACCACCTCGGCGGCACCGCACCCGGTGATTGATCAGTACGGCACGAACCAAGCGGTTGTGGATTATGGCCAGCTCTGGTTCAACAGCTATCAGCCACTCACCACCCATGCGCATGATCTTGTTAGCGTTGCAGTAAACGGCAGCACGGTGACCGGCGGTTGGGCTCTCGATCATGGCGATTACCGTGTTGTGCACTTCTCCAATGAGCAAGTCATGATGGATAACAACCTGTTGTGGCGTGCGCTCCAGTGGGCGACGTATGGCTCGCAAGAAGCCGTTGGCTTACAGATGACACGTGCCGACAGCCTCTTTTATGCGCGCAACGATATGGATCAATCGATGTTTGCCAACACGTTACACAACACCGATATTCCGTTACTGGATATCGTGACAACGTGGCAGAAAGATTATGATTTTGTTGGCTCGTTCTACCTAAATATTGGTAACAACCCAGCAGCGGGTGAGTACACGGACTGGAGCGTTTCTGCACCGCTATTCCAAGCGTATGCTGATCTTGGTAATGGCATTGGCAGCCACTCCTACACCCATCCACACCACACAACAGAGCTCACTGATGAGGAGCTAGTCTTTGAGTTTAAAGACAGTGCACAGGTGCTGCGCGATAACCTTCAGCTACCGGTTATAGGTGCTGCGGTACCGGGTAATCCCGAAGATGAGCGCGTGCGCACCGAGATGAAAAAGCACTACAAATATATCTCCGGCCGCACTGGCGATATCGGCTCTGGCTACCGTGGCGCCTTTGGTAAACTGACAGATAAAGATACCAGTCTCTACTTCAGCTTGAATATGTCGCCGGACTACACCCTCATTCAATACTTGAATCAGACCCCTGCACAGGCCTTAGCAACGTGGAAGCAAGAGTTTGACGCGCTAACGCGTTACGGCTCTGCGCCTATCGCTAATTGGCTATGGCACGATTATGCCGTGACCAACTCTGCTGATCTGTATGGCACCAATACGTTACGTGATCTGGTTGCCTATGCGGCCGAGCAAGGTACCGAGTTTATTACCGGTGAGGGTCTCTATCAGCGCCTGGAGCAGTTCGCGAATACGCGCTTAGATAGCGAAAAAACCGCCGATGGCTGGCGTGTCAGCGTTGCGGGTAACGATATCGGACACTTTGCGTTGAAACTGACAGCCGATACGCAGATTGCAGCGGTTGCCAACTGGTATGCCTATAACACCAATGAGGTCTTTGTACCGCGCCAAGGCGGCACATTTGAGATAAAAACAGGTGGCCAGCCTAGCGCTGTGACGCGTATCACTGACCTGCCGACTCGCGCTGAGCTGATTGACGTAACCGGCGATGGGCAGCAGCTTGCGTTTACCCTGCAAGGCCAAGGTGATGTGGTTGTCACACTCGCTTCATCTGCGCCGGTCACCGTATTAGGTGCAAGCAGCTACCAGCAGCAGGGAGAGCAACTGGTCATTACACTGGCTCATGCTGCTCAGCATACAGTCACAGTGAAGCCTACCGTGGTAGAGACGAAAGCCTGTTACTTGAAAGACCTGTACTCCAACAAGTATCTGGAGGATTACAACGGTTACTATGTTGCTTTGAGTGCTAAAAAAACCAAGCGTACCGAGTGGCAACTGGAGCGTTATGGGAGCCGTTATGTGCGGATTCGTAGCGTGAATAGCCAGCGCTATCTATCAGCAGCCAGCCGTTACTATCCTGTGTTATCTAGCACGCCACACCGCTACCGTGCGAGCTGGCGTTTCTATGAGGGAAGCCAAAGCACCAAGATCCGTAATCGCGGCTATGGCCGTTACCTGCGGGCGCGTAACTACTACCAAATTGATCTAACGAGCTACTCTAGCCACAGCGAGTGGGTCTTTGAAGGCGATTGCGCGATCAAGTAACCCAGCAAGATAGAGACCACTAAAGCCCTGCATCGCAGGGCTTTTTTATGCCACTTAGCTAATGCGGCATAGGTGGCCTTCGCTATCGAGGCGTTGTTTAATCCAGCTGCAAAATGCAGCGACTTTTGTGGCGATAGGTTTGTTGGGCAGCACCAGATAATGAGCGCCTGTTGATGGCAGCGTAAAGGGATGCGCTGCCACCAACTCTCCGCGCTTAATTTGCGCATCCACAACAAAACTACGGGCCAACAAAAGGCCGACCCCATTGCAGGCCGCATCGATAGCAATCGTGCTGGTATCGCTCTCTAAAATAGGCTGCGGCACCGCATTATGTATGCCCTGCTTGCGAAACCATTGCTGCCAGTTTTCACGATCTCCCATGGTGCTGATAAGCGGGCACTCCGCGATCTCAAAAGGATCCTCCGTGACGGGGTGATGTGCTAAGAACGCTGGGCTGGCAACCACCTGCCAATACTCATTAGTGAGGCGCTCTACACGCATACCGGTCCAATCTCCAAAGCCGTTAGAGATCTCCAGATCCGCCGCCTCCACTTCGGTTTGCGATGGCCACACCGATGAGATTAACCGGACCTGTAAATCGGGGTGTTGCGCGTAGAAATCGTTTAAGCGCGGCACGAGCCAGCGCTGCATAAAGCTGGTGCCACATTTAATTGTCAGCCGAGCGCGCTGATCCTTGCCAAATAGATCGTGGGTGCTGGCTAGCAAGCTGCTGAACGCCTCGGTCAAGATGGGCAGGTACGCCTGCGCGCTATCCGTGAGCTCCAGTTTGCGCGGCTTACGGATAAATAGCTGAGTACCGAGATACTCCTCGAGTAGCTTCACCTGCTGGCTGATCGCTCCCTGCGTGACATGTAGCTCCTCTGCTGCTCGGGTTAGGCTGCGCAGCCGTGCGGCAGCCTCAAATGCTTTCAGTGCATTTAACGGGGGGAGAGGTTTACGACGTGGAGACATAGTGCGCTCGTATGGGTTAGAAAATCTGAGGTAAACAAAGCGATGTTGCTAATGCTGGACCTTGGCTCAGCGCAGCCGAACGCCCTTGATAGCAAAAAAAGATGACAGATATGTTGCATATAGTTGCATGAAAGCTGGTTTTTTTAAGTTTTAGGTGCACTTTTTCGGTTCTCAGCGCGTCAATCACCACCATGCAACGCGTTCGCTAGCGCATTAGAATTTCTTATCAATGCGTGAAGATATGCTCCATTTTTTCTCGCGCAATCACTCGCCACAATGCTGCTCATCGAATGACAAAACAGGATGGGATTTCAGCATGAGTGCTGCCAATCAAACCACGCTAACCGCATCCCAGCTCGCACGTCAGCATTGGCTGGGTGTATTAGCTAAAGTGCCTGCCGAGCAGCTACAACAGCAGTGGGCGGCGTTGGACTTAACCCCCGATTATCAACTGATCCGCCCGCCGGAGATCGGCCTGACGATGGTGCGCGCCCGTGTGGGTGGCAGTGGTCAGCCGTTCAATATGGCAGAGATGACAATTACACGCTGCGCTATACGGCTAACCAGCGGCACGTTGGGCGTTAGTTATGTTGCGGGGCGCGATAAACGCAAAGCGCTCACCGTAGCTTTGGCAGATGCGCTGTTGCAAGAGGACACAGACCAGCAGCTTCAACAGCAGTTGGTTGTGCCACTGGAAGCCAGCCTACAAGCCGCTGCAGATGCGCGTGCCGCTGATGCCAGCCAAACCAAGGTGGACTTCTTTACGCTAGTTCGAGGAGAGGATGAATGAGCGTCTCAAGCGAGTTACTCGTCGCAGGTTTTAATGATGCCGTGCACGATGGCCAGCAGGTGTTTCGTGCTCTGCTCACGGCCATGAGTGAGCCGGGCAAGCTGCAGCAGCCAAATCTGATAGCTGAGGGACCGGGCGCGTTAAATGCTAATAGTTGGCAGGTGGCGTTAGCTTTGCTGGATGCTGATACACCAGTCTGGTTGAGTGAGCGCTTGGCCGCTGACGCCGCGATCTCGTCTAACCTGCGCTTTCATTGCCAAAGCCCCCAGGTGGATAGCCCGCAGCACGCAGCTTTCGCGTTGTGTGATGCCAGTGATGTTCCTGATATTACCCTGCTGAATATGGGCAGCGCCGAGCAGCCCGATCGCAGCACAACATTGATTGTTCAAGTTCCCGCGATTAGCAACGAGCCGCACTGGACGCTCACAGGGCCCGGCATCGCAACCGAGCGTCAGTTGCGCATCGGTGGGTTGAGCTCAACATTTGTTGAGCAGCTTATTGCCAGCCGCCAGCGCTTTCCGATGGGCATCGACTGCATCTTCTGCAGCGCCGACACGCTCGTAGCGGTGCCGCGCTCGACTCAGATCGATATCAACATGGGAGGCCGTTGAGATGTATGTTGCCGTAAAAGGGGGCGAGCAGGCGATCGATAACGCACACGCGTTGATGCGCAAGCAGCGCCGCGGAGATACCAAACTTGCAGAACTTACTGTTGCCCAGATCCAAGCGCAGCTGCCGTTAGCGGTTGATCGCGTCATGAATGAAGGGTCGGTTTACGATCCTGAACTGGCGGCATTAGCGTTAAAACAAGCCAGTGGTGATGCGGTGGAAGCGATCTTCCTGCTGCGCGCTTACCGCACCACACTGCCGCGTTTTGGTTACAGCGAAGCGTTGGATACCGAAGCGATGCAGATTGAGCGGCGTATCTCCGGCACCTTCAAGGAGTTGCCGGGAGGTCAGATATTAGGCGCCACTTATGACTATACCCACCGCCTGCTCGATTTTGCTTTGTTAGCAGAGGGCGAGGCGGCGCAAGCAGCGCGTGAGCCTGCGTCGTCAGAGCCGCTTGAGCCATGTCCGCGCGTTTTGGAGTTACTGAACCAAGAGGGGTTGATTGAACGCAGCCGCAACGAAGGCGAGCAAGATCAAACCCCACGAGATCTGACCCGCGAGCCTGTCACCTACCCAGCCGAGCGTACCGTGCGGTTACAGAACCTAGTGCGCGGCGATGAAGGTTTCCTGCTCGCCTTGAGCTATGCCTCCATGCGCGGCTATGGCGATAGTCACCCCTTTGCGGGCGAGCTGCGTACAGGCCGTGTGAGCGTTGCGCTGGTGCCGGAGGAGCTCGGTTTTGCGGTGGAGATTGGTGACATGCTGCTCACCGAGTGCGAGATGGTAAACCAGTTCCATGGCAGTGCTACGGAGCCTCCTCAATTCACCCGTGGTTATGGTGTGGCGCTGGGGCGCTCGGAGCGCAAAGCGATGAGTGTTGCGCTGGTGGAGCGCGCGCTGCGTGCCGATGAGCTGGGTGAGATGGTGGCCTATCCCACACAAGATCAAGAGTTTGTGCTCTCCCACACCGATTGCGTGTCGGCCAATGGCTTTGTGTCGCACCTTAAGCTGCCGCACTACGTGGACTTCCAGTCGGAGCTGGAGATGATTCGCCGTCTGCGCCGCGAACAGCAGACCTCAACACAACAGACGGATGCGGAGCAGAACGATGTCTGAAGTCGCAACAGGTTATAACTTTGCTTACCTTGATGAGCAGTCCAAGCGGATGATTCGCCGCGCGTTGTTGAAGGCGGTGGCCATTCCGGGCTTTCAGGTGCCTTTTGGTGGTCGCGAGATGCCACTGCCACACGGCTGGGGAACCGGCGGTATGCAGGTCACAGCATCGGTTATTGGCCAGCAAGATACGCTGAAAGTGATCGACCAAGGCGCTGACGATACCACCAACGCGGTGAGTATCCGTCGCTTCTTTGCTCGCACGGCAGGCGTGGCCACCACCGAAGAGACCGCCGCCGCTGACTTGATCCAAACGCGCCACCGTATTCCAGAAACACCGCTGCGTAACGGCCAGATTTTAATCTATCAAGTGCCGACACCAGAGCCGCTGCGCTTTATTGAGCCGCGCGACTCGGAAACGATCAAAATGCACGCCCTGCGCGAGTATGGCGCTATGCAGGTCAAGCTCTATGAAGATGTGGCACGTTTTGGCCATATCGCCACCAGCTATGACTATCCGGTGATGGTGAATCGTCGCTACATGATGAGCCCCTCTCCGATACCGAAGTTCGATAACCCGAAAATGGATCGTATGCCGGCACTGCAGCTCTTTGGTGCAGGGTTCGAAAAGCGCATCTACGCGGTGCCGCCCTACACCCAAGTGACGAGCTTGGATTTTGATGATCACCCCTTCGAGGTGCAGAGCTGGGAAGAGAGCTGTGCCATCTGTGCAGCGCAAGACAGTTTCCTTGATGAGGTGATCACGGACGATGCCGGTAGCCGGATGTTCGTCTGCTCTGATACTGACTACTGCCGCCAACGTGTGGCGCAACAGGAGGCCAACCCATGAGTGCGCAAACAGCACAATGGCAAGATGTCGCGCCACTACTTCAGGTGCGTGAGTTAAGTAAGTTTTATGCGCCGGGTAAAGGCTGCGGTGATATTGATTTCGACCTCTATCCTGGAGAAGTACTGGGGATTGTGGGGGAGTCAGGCTCGGGTAAATCAACGCTGTTGAATGTGTTATCCGCCCGCTTAGCCCCCGATGCTGGGCAAGTGATCTACCAAAGCGAACAGTTTGGTGAGCTGGATCTATACGCCTGTGATGAAGCACAGCGCCGCGTTTTGATGCGCTCAGAGTGGGGCATTGTGCACCAACATGCCCGCGATGGTTTGCGCATGAACGTGAGCGCCGGAGCGAATATCGGCGAGCGCTTGATGGCGGTGGGTGAGCGCCATTACGGCAATATTCGTGAACGCGCACAAGCATGGTTGGAAGCGGTAGAGATCGATAGCAGCCGAATTGATGATCGTCCTAGCCAGTTCTCGGGTGGTATGCAGCAGCGCCTACAAATTGCCCGCAACCTGGTGACTCATCCGCAACTGATCTTTATGGATGAGCCCACCGGCGGCTTGGATGTATCGGTACAGGCGAAACTGCTCGATATGTTGCGTGGTTTGGTGGCGGAGCTGGGCTTGAGCGTCATTATCGTGACTCATGATTTGGCGGTTGCGCGGCTACTGGCGCATCGTCTGATGGTGATGCGTCGCGGCCAAGTGGTGGAGAGCGGTCTAACGGATCAGGTGCTAGATGATCCGCAGCACCCTTACACCCAACTGCTCGTCTCTTCGATTTTGCAAAACTGATGGATAAGACCATGACAACCATGATTTCGGTGCAGAACGTTGCCAAAACGTTCACGTTGCACAACCAAGGCGGCACCAGTTTTGCGGTGCTAGAGGGGATTTCACTGGCGGTTGCTGCCGGTGAGTGTGTGGTGCTGCACGGCCAATCAGGTGCCGGCAAGAGTACCTTTTTAAAGGCGCTATATGCCAACTACAGCGTCGATGCGGGCGCTATCGTGCTGCGCGATGGTGAACAGCAGGTGGATATTACCCAAGCTCCGCCGCGCCGTATTATCGCACTGCGCCAGCAAACGCTGGGGTATGTATCCCAGTTTTTGCGTGTCATTCCGCGGGTGCCCACGCTAGAGGTGGTGATGCAGCCGCTCTTGGATTTAGGGGTGGCACGGGAGGTATGCGAGGCCAAGGCACGGGAGCTACTAACCCGCTTGAATGTGCCGGAGCGGCTGTGGCAGTTAGCGCCGAGCACTTTTTCCGGCGGCGAGCAGCAACGGGTGAATATCGCCCGTGGCTTTATCGTCGACTATCCCATTCTACTGCTGGATGAGCCCACCGCGTCTCTGGATGCGAAGAATCGCCAAGTGGTGGTGCAGCTCATCAACGAAGCCAAGCGCCGCGGCGCGGCCGTGGTAGGGATTTTTCATGATGAAGATGTACGCGAAGCCGTAGCAGATCGGCTGGTTGATATTCGCCTGAGTAAATAGAGAGACCGTGATGAAAGAGCAATTATTGACCAACGCGAAGTTGGTGCTGGCTGATGAAGTGATCACTGGAACGCTGCTGATCCGTGAGGGTGAAATCGCCGATATTCATACCGGTGTTTCCAGCGTGCCGATGGCGGAAGACCTCGACGGGGAATATCTGCTGCCCGGCCTGATTGAGCTGCATACCGATAACCAAGAGAAGTACTTTACCCCACGGCCCAAGGTGGACTGGCCGGCTCACATGGCTATGGCGACCCATGATGCGCAACTGGTGGCGGCGGGGATCACTACCTCGTTCGACTCAGTGGCGCTAGGTGATATCGTGGGCGACAGCACACGTGTCGAAAAGCTAGATGCGATGATCAACGCGATTATCAGCTCGCAGGAGCAGGGCTTAAACCGTGCCGAGCACCTGCTGCACCTGCGCTGTGAGGTGAGCTTTCCGGGTTTGATGTCCCTGTTTGAGCGTTATGTTAATCAGCCGTTGGTGAAGCTGGTTTCGGTGATGGATCACGCTCCAGGACAGCGCCAGTTCCCACCGGAAGCGATTGGTAAATATCGCGATTACTATCAGATTAAGTATGGTTTGAGCGATACCGAGCTAGATCGATTCGTCGCCGAGCAGCAAGCTAATAGTGCTCAGTATGCTGATCCGTTCCGGCGCCAGATTTGCAGCATGTGCCACGCGCGTGACATCACGATCGCTAGTCATGATGATGCCACCTTGGCCCACGCACAGGAATCAGCTGAGCTTGGTATGCGAGTTGCCGAGTTCCCAACCACACTCGAAGCTGCACGCGCGTCCCACGAACTAGGCTTGAAGGTGCTCATGGGCGCACCGAATATCGTCCGTGGCGGCTCCCACTCTGGTAACATTGCCGCCAAAGATCTGGCGGCGGCTGGAGTGCTTGATATTTTAAGCTCCGATTACTATCCATCGGCGTTGATTCAAGAGGCTTTCCTAGTGGCAGGGCTTGAAAACGATTACGACTTGGCTGCCGCTGTTCGCTTAGTAACGGCAAACCCTGCACAAGCGGCGCGGTTAACAGACCGAGGTGAGCTTAAAGTGGGCTTGCGCGCTGATCTTGTACAGGTCAATAGCCACTCGGTTATGCCGTTGGTGGAGCGTGTTTGGAGCCGTGGCAAACGGGTTTTCTAACATCCTGAGGTTGAGATGAGCGGAACACTTTTTTATTTAATCGGCGCCTCTGGAAGCGGTAAAGACAGCCTGTTGGAGGGCTGTCGCGCGCAGCTTAAGATGGATGATCGTATCTGTGTTGCCCACCGCTATATTACTCGGGCGCCCGGTATCGGTGGTGAAAACCATGTTCATCTAAGCGAAGCGGAGTTTGCGCTGCGGATTGAGTTGGGTATGTTCGCCATGCATTGGGACTCCCATGGTTATCGCTACGGCATTGGCGCTGAGGTTGATCAGTGGTTAGATGCCGGTGCGAATGTGGTGATTAACGGCTCGCGCGAGTACCTGCCGGTGGCGCTTGGTCTTTATGATGAGCTGGTGCCTATTTTGGTGGATGTCCCAGCTGAGCGGTTGCGCGCGCGTCTTACTGCACGTGGGCGTGAAACCGCAGCCGAGATTGAGCGGCGTTTAGCTCGCCACGAAGCGATGGTGGCAGCACTGCCACCTGATGTGCTGAAAATCAGCAACGATGGCCCGCTCGAAGCGGGTGTTGCTGCGTTAGTGGCACTGCTGCGCCAACACAGCTGGCTACCCACTGGCCACTCAGGCTAGTGGGAGCGGCTGGGCCCGCCAGTCCTCCTGAGTGACGCTCACGCTTTTTAGTTGCGCATAGAGCGTCATACCAACTTCAAGGGCAAGCTCATCCGCTGCCCAAGGTGTGATGTGTGCCCAGAGTTGGCAGCGGCCAAGCCCTAGCAAAACCTCAACTTGGGTGGCTGTGCGTGCGATGCGAACCACCTGAACCGGCAGAATATTGCGGATTGAACTCTTCACAGGGCGCTCTTGTGCGAGTGATATGTCACTGGCAAAAATACGGATGCGTATGCTTTGTTGGGGAGTAGCCGCTACTTGGCTGACCCATAAAAACTGATCTGCGCATACCTGTAGTTTGGAGAGCGGGTAGTCGGGGTGGTGCGCAACAAATTGCGCATCGAGCAGGGTGCTGTGTGCTTGCTCTCCCAGCCAGGGCCGCATGGCATCGCTATTCCACACCTCTGCTGTGGGGCCGTTCGCGATCACATCGCCGGCCTCTAACAGCACGATTCGATCAGCCAGATGCAGTACTTCATCTAGGCTATGCGTGACATAGACGATGGGAATGTCGGTCTCTTTCGCTAGGCGCTCAAGATAGGGGAGCAGCTCCTGCTTACGTGGTAGATCTAAAGAGGCCAGCGGTTCATCCATCAACAGAAGCTGCGGAGCGCTGAGGAGCGCGCGGCCAATGGCAACACGCTGCTTTTCCCCTCCTGATAGATCCTTTGGGTAGCGGTCCAATAGGTGGCCGATGTCGAGTAGCTCAACGATATGGGTAAATGTGGCCTCGGTGACTGTGGCGGGGCGGCCATAGTTTAGGTTGCCTGCAACGCGATAGTGCGGAAAGAGGCGGGCATCCTGAAAAACGTACCCAATTCGGCGCGCCTCTGGAGGTAGACAAAGGGCCCGCGTTGTACAAAAGAGGGTTCGATCAGCAAGGGTGATGTGCCCTTGATCCGGTCGGCTGAGCCCACTAATCGCGTTGATGAGTGATGTTTTACCAGCACCTGAGCGACCAAATAAAACCGTAATCTGGCCGGCGGGTGCCGCAAAGCAAGTATTGAGCGTGAAAGTTCCCAGTTGTTGGCGAATATCCAGTGTTAACATTGGCCCCCCAGGCGCGCGCGGGTGTAACGTGTTAACCACTCTGACGCCAGTAGAGATGCCAATGCGATAACGATGGCAATGGCGCATAGCCAAGCGGCTTGCGCTTCAGCGCCGGGTGTTTCGATAAAGCTATACATCGCCAGCGGTAGTGTGCGAGTTTCGCCGGGGATATTCGAAACAAAGGTGATGGTGGCGCCAAACTCGCCTAAGCTGCGTGCAAACGCCAAGACGGCACCGGTGAGAATACCCGGTAGCGTTAATGGCAGTGTGATGGTGGCAAAGACGCGCCAGCGGTTTGCGCCTAAAGTGCGTGCCGCCGCTTCTAGCTTGGGATCGACGCTTTCAAAAGCCAGACGAATAGCACGCACCATTAAAGGGAAGCCAACCACCGCAGCCGCGAGGCTGGCACCTTGCCAATTAAAACTGAAACTAAGACCTAGCTGTTCATCGAGCCACCGCCCAAGCCAGCCCTGCTGCCCCATCACCACAAGCAACAAATAGCCGATCACCACCGGCGGCAGCACCAGTGGGAGATGGATAACGCTATCGAGCAGCGCTTTACCAACAAAACGGTGCCGGGCAAGCAGCCAAGCCACGGCAATACCCACAGGTAAGCTGGCCAGCACTGCAACGCTTGCTACTTTTAGGCTTAACCAG
Organism: Neptunomonas marina; assembly: GCF_004005935.1. Taxonomy (GTDB): domain Bacteria; phylum Pseudomonadota; class Gammaproteobacteria; order Pseudomonadales; family Balneatricaceae; genus Neptunomonas; species Neptunomonas marina. The sequence goes on from NZ_SACQ01000007.1 coordinate 56,635, forward strand.
ATCGCCTCAGTGGCGTAACTACCCAGCCACTCAGTCATGGTTGGCCTGCGTAAAGCCGAATGTGGCTAACTGCTGCCGAGCCGCAGGGCTGGTTAAAAAGCTGAGGAGCTGCTGAGCATCCGCTTGGGCGTGCTGCGTGAGTGCAATCGGGTAGGTGATGGTGGGATGCGCGTCGCTAGGAAAGGTGGCCAACGGCTTTACCTGCTGCGAGGCTTTGGCATCGCTTAGATAAACAATGCCCAGCGGCACTTCGCCACGCTCCACAAGCGCGAGCGCTGCCCGGACATTACGGCTGCGGGTAGTGCGAGGCTCCACATCAGACCACTGAGAGAGCTGTTGCAGGGCGGCTTTTGCGTAACTCCCCGCTGGCACATGATCGGGATCTGCCATGGCGAGGCGCTGGCGGCCAAGCAGGCCTGATAGTTGAGTCTTTTCAAGATCAATCTGGGTGAGGTGGCTCTGTATCGGTGCCACTAACACCAATTGGTTGTGCGCCAGTGTTTGGATGCTATCGCTGACCACTGCTTTTTGCTCGCGGGCGTAGTCCATCCACTTCTGGTTAGCACTTAGGTAGATATCTGCGGGTGCGCCACGTGTGATCTGGCGCGCCAGTGCTGATGATGCTGCAAATACAGTACGAACCGGTTGGCCTGTTTGGTCGGTATAGCGCTGGGTGAGATGCTGCATCGCCTCTGTCATTGAGGCAGCAGCAAAAAGAGTCAATGGCCGCTCTGCGCTACTATGCATCGCGATAAACAGTAAGCACAGGCCCAGCACACGACTGATCGCCATCGATATATCCCTCCTGGAACAGGTATAAAGCTCCAGAGTATATAGCAGGTTAGCGGTGAGAGCCGCAACGCCAGATTGGTCGAAGCGGCTGGTTAGAGGTTACAGTGGTGAGGTGGTCACTGACCTATAGCCGCCTGCACAGCCTTTGGTGGCGATTGCTACGGCATTGTGCGCGTGTAAGCTCTCTTGGTGTTCGACCTTGACCCAGAAGTCGCTGATAGCGCTGTGCTGCTCTAGCGCTCTCTTGATGCGCCGTGCAGCATCTTCGCAGAACATAAGGTTAGCGCCGTTCAAGCGTGCAAAGGCCTGCTCATCTTCACGCTTAACCGCTGTTTGTACCGGTGTGCCCAAGCTCTGCTCGACGAGATCGATTAGCTCCAGCAGTGGGTAGTGGCTGCTGACGTTAGGTGCGAGCTTAAGTACCAAGTAAGCATAGGAGCGTTGGCTATGGGGCGTTGCCACAGAGCCGCGCTCACTGCGCAGCCATTGGGCGATCTGATCAGCACTGATCTGTGTTTGATCGGCAAAATCGTGACGGAATGCCTCTTCAAGCAGTTGGCGAGAGAGCGATGCCGAACACGGGCAGGTGCTGGAGTAGGGGATGGTTAGCTGGACTTCGTGACAAGCGGTTTCCTGTTCTAGGGTACCTTTGATCACCGCAGGGTAAGCTTTCCAGCCTTGGTATTGGCTCAGTAGTGCAGGGCGCTTGTGCAAGTAATCAAAGGCCAGCGTTAAAGAGGATTGATCACTGATCTCTTTGTGAGTGGCCAGTTTATCGTGTAAAAACTGCTGCATCGCTTGGGGCGAAAAGGCGTTTTGCTCGGCAAATTCCGCCAGTAACAGATAGAGGCGTGACATATGTATGCCTTTGATATCTGAGCGGCAGATATTAACGAACAACGAAGCCAAAGCCTCGCATTCGGTGGTGCTGTGGGCTTCATCCTGAAGCGAGAAGGGGACGGCAACCTCAGTCATCCCGACCCAGTCTAAAGGACTGTGATCCGGTGCCGGTGTATTAGTGATATCGGGCAGCGCGTTTGAGCGTTTTACTGTCATGATGAAACTCTAGGTTGAGAGTAAAGGGCTCAATAGTAATGTTATATTATAACTTTTTGTAGTGCGTTTTATGCAACAAGGCGTTGTGGGTTGTGTTGTCAGGCCCAGCGTGTCGCTGAGCCTGTTCAGCCGTTAGGCCATGTACTGACCGCCATTGACTGACATGTTAGTACCGGTGATAAAGCCTGCATCATCTGCGGTTAGAAATGCCACCGCCCGTGCAATCTCTTCTGGCTGTCCTAAACGCCCAACGGGAATCCCTTGCACAATGCTATCAAGCACCTTTTCAGGCACTTGGCGCACCATAGGCGTATCGATGTAGCCTGGTGATACTGCGTTAACCGTCACTCCTTTGCGCGCGCCCTCTTGAGCGATCGCCTTAGTGAAGCCATAAATGCCAGCTTTTGCAGCTGAGTAGTTTGCTTGGCCAAATTGGCCCTTCTCGCCATTCAGTGAGGAGATGTTCACGATGCGGCCAAAACCGCGTTCACACATGGCCGCGAAGATAGGCTGGGTCATGTTGAACATAGAGTTTAGATTGGTCTGAATCACCGCTTGCCACTGCTCTGCTGCCATCTTTTTCAGCGGCGCATCGCGTGTAATACCTGCGTTGTTCACGAGTACATCGATCGGGCCGACCTCGCTCTCGATCTCGGTCAGTAGGCGCTGGCAGTCGTTAAAATCCGCGACATCAACAGCGCGCATCTCGATTGTGTAGCCTGCCTCTTGCATCGCTTGCTGCCATGCTGTTGCTGCTTCCTCTTGACCGGGTAGGTAGGTACCGATCACTTGGCGGCCTTGATCATGAAGTGCTTTGCACATTGATTCGCCGAGGCCGCCATTGGCACCTGTTACCAACGCAATTCGTTTTGACATGGTGATTCCTTCTCTTATTTTTCGTGGGTTATTTGCTCAGCAGGCTCTTAAAGCCTGATGAAAGCGTTCGCGTACCGTCGCGGCTATAGGCTTCGCTGCGCTCTTCGATCTTGGGTAGATCGTAGAGGTAGTTCACCATCATGCCGGCCGACTGTTTAAGACCGTTGGCCGAGCCATCGGCCATCCAGTTAAGTTGAGCGATCTCAGCACCATTACTTAAGTGGAAGTGAGTGACGGGGTCTGCCGCTGTGCCGCCTTTGCGCTCGGCAACGGCGAGATAGTGCGCAGTCAGTTGCAGCAGGGCTGCTTGGAGTTCGTCGTTTTCGAGTGACTCGGGTAGCTGACCGTCTGTTAGCTGTGCAGCGACGATACTGCCACCTGGAAGCGCGGCAAGCTCCTCTGGTGCGGTGCGCTTCAACCAGCGTGTTAGGCCTGGGATCGGTGATAGCGTTGCGAATTGGCGCAGTTGCGGGAAGTCATGTTGCAACTCTTTCACTACGCGCTTAATCAGAAAGTTACCGAAGCTGATGCCCGCTAAGCCGCGTTGTGCGTTGGAGATGGAGTAAAAAATAGCGGTGTCGGCCTGCTCGATATTGCCAACGGGGGCGCTCTCATCGAGCAGCGCCTGCACGTTGTCGGCTAAGCCGTTTACGAGTGCAACCTCAACAAAGATCAGCGGCTCACTTGGCATGTTTGGGTGGAAAAAGGCGAAGCAGCGGCGGTCAGAATCAAGCCGGTTTTTGAGGTCGTCCCAGCTCTGGATCGCATGGACCGCTTCATACTCGATCAGCTTTTCGAGCACTTCTGCACTGGACTGCCAGCGAATCTGCTCTAGTTGCAGCAAACCAACGTCAAACCAGCTGCGCAGCAGGTTTTTTAGATCGCCCTCAAGCGGGCGTAGCTCTGGGTGCTGGTTGCGCAGCGCCAAGATCTGGGCGCGCATATCCACCAAAAACTTGATCCCTTGGGGGAGTTCGTTAAACAAACGCAACAGGCGCATGCGTGGCGGCTCGAGTAGCTCGCGAAGCTGTTGCGCAGCCTGTGGACGGTGCGCAGGGGAGGCTTGCTGCCAAGTAGCGATACCGGCTTCTACAGCAGCGTTATCGGTATCGTAGTGGGCGGCCAGTATCTTTAGGAAGCGCAGTTGGCCCTCATCACTTAAATCCAGATAACTACGGCCCAATGTTGCGGCGCGTACGCGGGCTGCAACTTCGCCGCCGCGCTCCTCAAGGCAGTGGTCGATCCACTCACGCAGTGTGGCTTCATCCTTCTCGCTCAGCTCGGCAGATAGCTCAAGCTGTTCACGACGGGCGCGGAAATCAGTTGCATCGCGCCAGATATCGCGTAGGTGAGTAATTGTCTTTCCTAAAAAGTTATTGCTAGGACTGGGCATCTTTACGACCTCGTTAAACGGTAACGTCTCAAGCTTAACCTAAGCTCGCCAGAGCGTAATGCAGGCAACGCTATCAAAAGGCTTATTAAAAACCAAGTAAAAACCCTTGGTTTTTAGGTAAAAAACCATTAGCTTTACCGAATCATTATTCGTGAGCGTCCGTTGTCGGACAGGAAAAGAGGGATTCAAGATGCAGGAACTACATGGCTACTACTTGGAAGATCTATCGGTAGGAATGTCTGCCAGCTACGCTAAAACAATCACGGAAGCGGACGTAGTGCTGTTTGCCGGTATTACTGGGGACGATAACCCTGTGCATATCAATGCCGAGTACGCGGCGCAAACAATGTTCAAAGAACGTATTGTGCACGGCATGTTTAGCGCCGGTCTGATCTCCGCTGTGCTGGGTACTCGCTTACCAGGCCCGGGTGCGATCTATGTTGACCAGCAACTGAAGTTCAAAGCGCCTGTACACATTGGGGATACAGTAAAAGCGACTGCAACGGTGAAAGAGATCAACGTCGAGCGCCGCCGCGTGGTGTTGGATACCGTGGTTACAGTGGGCGATAAAGTGGTTGCCGAAGGTGTGGCGACCAACATGGTTGATCGTCGTCCAACGGAAGGGTAGGGCTACGTCATGATGTTAGAAAAGAACCGCGCATGTTTGATGGTGATCGATGTTCAAACACGTTTGCTACCCGGTATTCCAGATAGCGAAACGCTGGTTGAGCGCTGCACGGCACTGGTTGGGCTAGCGAACGAACTGGAGATTCCGGTGTTTGGTAGTGAGCAGTATCCTGATGGCGTTGGCCCGATGGACGACACACTCAAAGCTGCGATTGGTGCGGACAATGTCGCGGGTAAAACCCACTTCTCCTGTGTGGATGCGCCAGAGTGCGCTGATCTCATGCAGCAGATGACACAGGACCAGATCGTGGTCTGCGGGATGGAGTCACACGCCTGTGTATTGCAAAGTGCACTGAGCTTTAAAGCACAGGGGAAAGAGGTCTTTGTGGTGGCGGATGCCATCGCCTCGCGCCATGCAGCAGATACCGAGTTTGCCATCGCACGTATGCGTGAAGAGGGTATCAAGCTGGTCACCTGTGAAATGGTTGGCTTTGAGTGGCTGCGCCGCTCAGATACCGCTGGATTTAAAACCTTCAGCAAAGCGTTTCTGCGCTAATCGTGAGTGCGCCGAGTGCCTTTGGGTGCTTCGCGCGCTGGTTTCTCAGGTTGGAGGCGCGTTTTATACTAGGGAGATTCAATGGCTGATACTGAAACCGCTGATATGATCCCTGCCACCCCCCAACACGGCATGAGTGCTCTCACTGACGATGCCGAACGGAACCGACTGCTGGCTGAAATGGCTGAGCAGTCCACCGATATGATTTCACGCCATACGCCCGATGAGTGGCGATTTATCTACGCGTCTCCCGCTGTCGAGATGCTGCTGGGTTACTCGGTTGACGAGATTATCGGCCGATCCGCATCGGAGTTATACCATCCCGATGATCGCGATGACTTTGAGCGCCGCCGCCCCACCGTGGTGTATCAGCAGGGTTTCTACACCCACACCTACCGCTTTCGGCGCAAGGATGGCGCTTATACGTGGTTAGAAAGCACCAGCCGGTCGATCCGTGATCCCGAGAGTGGCGAGCTGCGCGAAATATTGGTTGTGTCACGTGATGTGAGCCACCGCATTGAAGCGGATCAGCGTATGCAACGCTACCAAGAGGAGCTGAGCCGTGCCGCGCGTCTGGTGGCGATGGGCGAGATGGCCTCTGGTTTGGCCCATGAGCTGAATCAGCCACTCACCGCAATCACCAACTATGTGCGTGGTATCGAGCGGCGCATTCAGGCAACCCCTGCGCCGACGCTTGACGAGTTGGTACTGCCGCTGGAAAAGATCGGTAAAACCTCGCTACGTGCCGGTGAGATTCTACACCGTATGATGGACTTCACCCGCAAGCGTGAACCGACCCGCTCGGCACTATCCCTGCATCCTGTGATCGAAGATCTCATCGAATTCTGTGCGCATATTGCAAAAGCGCACAATGTCACGCTTGAGAACTGCGTGACCCGTGCCCTACCCCAGATTACGGCGGATAAAATCCAGCTTGAGCAGGTGCTTTTGAACTTGCTGACTAATGCAATCGAAGCGAGCCACAGCAACCCAGATGAGCCACCACGCCATGTCTGGGTGGAAGCTTCTCTGTGCAGCAACGAAGAGGTTATAATTTCAGTGTGCGATCAAGGTGTTGGGCTGGGTGAGAGCAGCGTTGATAAACTGTTTGAACAGTTCTACACCACCAAACCAGAAGGGCTGGGTATGGGGCTTGGCATTAGCCGATCTCTCGTTGAAGCACACGGTGGCTCCTTGAGCGCTGAAAACCAGATTCATGGCGGCGCCGCTTTTCGGATCCGCTTACCCGGTGTAATTTCGCCAAACTGAGGCAGGCATGACCCAAACCCGTACCGCTGAGCAAACTGTTTTTGTTGTCGATGATGATGTGGATGTGCGTGATTCGTTGCAATGGTTGCTCAGCTCCGTCGGCTTACATGTCGAGACGTTTGCGTCTGCGGATGCTTTTTTTCAAGCGGCGGCTAACGCGCCATTGCGCGGCTGTATCTTGATGGATGTGCGTATGCCGGGCATGAGTGGCTTAGCTGCGCAGACCGAGCTGGAAAAGCGCGCGATCCACCTGCCGCTGATTATGATCTCTGGCCATGCGGACGTGGATATGGCTGTCACAGCCATGACGCAAGGTGCCCTCACGTTTTTGCAAAAGCCTTTTAGCGATCAAAAGCTGATCGACCATGTCTATGCAGCGCTAGAGCAAGAGCAACTTACGTTTTTGAAGCAAACGGAACTTGCTGCGTTAAAGCACACCTATAGCCAGCTAACGCGCCGTGAACGGCAAGTGTTCGATGGGGTAGTGGCGGGTTTAGCCAACCAAGAGATCGCGGACCAATTGTCCATTAATCGCAAAACTGTCGAGGGTCACCGTGCTAATATGGTGGCAAAGATGGGTGCAGGCTCGTTATCAGAGCTGGTGCAGATGTCAGTTAAATTGGGTTTAGCTAGCCCCTTTCGTTAATTCTTTACTATCGAGATCGATCATGAGTACAAAAGGTACGCTGTATATTATTTCTGCGCCCTCTGGTGCGGGCAAAACCAGCTTGGTATCAGGTTTATTGGAGAAAGACGCACAGGTACGCGTTTCGGTGTCCCATACCACTCGTGATATGCGCCCAGGTGAAGCGGATGGCGTAAACTATAATTTCGTGACGCTAGCACAGTTCGATGCCCTGATTGAGCAAGGCAACTTTCTAGAGTACGCCGAAGTGTTCACCAACAAATATGGCACCTCCCGTGTTTGGGTTGAAGAGCAACTGGCGCAGGGCACCGATGTGATCCTAGAGATCGACTGGCAAGGTGCTCAGCAGGTGAGAGAGCTGGTAGCTGAGACGGTATCGATCTTTATTCTGCCACCGTCACGTGAAGAGCTTCGTAACCGCCTGACGGGGCGTGGCCAAGACGGTCAAGAGGTCATCGATCTGCGCATGTCTGAGGCGATCAGTGAGATGCAGCACTACGATGAGTTTGACTATGTTGTTATCAATGACAACTTTGATCAAGCACTCACTGAGCTGCAAGCGATCTTCGTTGCACAGCGCCAGCGCTTGAGTAAGCAGAGGGATGGCAAGCGCGCATTAATCGCCGATCTCTTGTCAGGCAATTAAGGCTTCGGTAGAATTGCCGGTCCTGTACAAATCCTATACAACTCCCACGAATTTTGAGGTTAAGCATGGCACGTGTCACTGTTGAAGATTGCTTGGAAAATGTAGATAACCGCTTTGAGCTGGTTATGGTTGCAGCAAAGCGCGCGCGTCAGCTAGCTACTGGCGGTAAAGACCCTAAGGTTGACCGTGAAAATGACAAAGACACGGTTGTAGCACTGCGTGAAATCGCAGACGGTCTTGTTGATAAAACCGTTTTGGACGACGTTAACGAGAAATAACCCGCCAAAAGTTGTCGGCGATTATTCCATCCTTGGGCGTTTGACAGTAGATTATCACTAGCGCCCTGTTGTACCGGAGGAATAATGCCGACGATCGATGCTCTATCCAATCGACTGAACGAATATCTGGATCTACAGCAGATTCGGTCAGTTCGTCGTGCGTATTTCTACGCTGAGCAGGCCCACGATGGCCAGCGCCGTAAAAGCGGCGAACCTTACGTTACCCACCCCTTAGCTGTTTCCAGCATCCTTGCCAATATGCATATGGACCATCAGAGCCTGATGGCTGCCATGCTCCATGATGTGATTGAAGACACCGAAATCAGTTATGAGGGTATCGCCGGTCAGTTTGGTGAGTCGGTGGCGGATATCGTCGATGGTGTGTCAAAGCTGACCCATCTAGAGTTTGAAACCAAAGCCGAAGCGCAGGCGGAAAACTTCCAAAAAATGGTGCTGGCGATGGCGGAGGATATCCGCGTCATGCTGGTGAAGTTGGCAGATCGCCTGCACAACATGCGCACACTGGGCGCTATGCCGCCGGTAAAACAGCGCCGCATTGCCAAAGAAACTATGGACATCTATGCGCCTGTTGCAGCCCGCTTGGGTATGCGCGATGTACAGGTTGAACTGGAAGATTTGGCGTTCCAATCTTACTACCCTATGCGTGCGAAGCGTATTCGACGTGCCGTGATTCAGGCGCGTGGTCAGCGTAAAGATATGGTCGGCTCTATCGAAGAGGCGATTCGTGCGCGCCTAGCACTGGAGCGCTTGCCCGGCGTCGTGGTAGGGCGTGAGAAACACCTCTATAGCATCTACTCAAAGATGAAGGCGCAGCGTAAATCCTTCTCTGAAATTATGGATGTGTTTGCGTTTCGAATTGTCACCGAAACAGTGGATGACTGTTACCGTATTTTAGGGGCCATCCATAATCTGTATAAGCCGGTCCATGGCCGCTTTAAAGACTATATCGCTATCCCTAAAGCCAATGGCTATCAATCTCTGCACACCGAGCTATTTGGTGCGCGCGACATCACCATTGAAGTGCAGATCCGCACCCGTGAGATGGACGCAGTGGCGAACCAGGGGATTGCTGAGCACAGTAACTATAAAATGTACGGCGATTCTGCCAGCGCTGTGGGCTCCTACAACCGAGCACGTAAGTGGGTGCAAGGCTTGTTGGAGATGCAGAAGAAGGCGGGCGACTCGATGGAGTTTATCGAGCACGTTAAGAAAGACCTCTTCCCTGACGAAGTCTATGTTTTCACACCACAGGGCAGAATTTTAGAGCTACCGCGGGGGGCAACGCCGGTTGATTTCGCCTATGCCGTGCATACGGATATCGGTAACTCTTGTGTATCGTGCCGTATTAATCGTCGTTTAGCGCCGTTATCGGAGCCGCTCGAAAGTGGCGAAACGGTTGAGATCATCACGACACCGAGCGCGCAGCCGAACATGGCGTGGCTCAACTTTGTTGTGACCGGCAAAGCACGTTCGAGCATCCGTCACTTTTTGAAGAATCAACAGCGCCATGAATCGGTAGAACTGGGGCGCCGTTTGCTAAACCAGTTTTTGGGTCACTACAGCGCATCCATCGATGAGATCGATCCCGACAAACTAGCGCAGCTGCTGAAAGAAGCGGACTTTAGCGAGTTGGATGATCTGCTAGAAGATATCGGGATGGGCAACCGGATGGCTTATGTGGTCGCACGTAAGCTAAAGCCTGAAGATAAGGTCGATAACGAACCGGTTAAGGACAACCAAAAGCCAATTGCGGTACAGGGTACCGAAGGTATGGTTATCCAATACGCGAAGTGCTGCCGCCCGTTGCCGGGTGATAAAATCGTTGGTCACTTTAGTAGTGGCCGTGGTTTAGTGGTGCATCGCACTGAGTGTCGCAATATCCGTTACATGAAGGATGATCCGGAGAAGTGTATCTACCTTGAGTGGTCAGCGGCGATGGATGATGAGTTCAGCGCTGTGCTGAAAATTGAAGTGGCGGCACAGCGTGGTGCAATCGCCACCCTAGCGACCACGGTTTCGGCTACCGGTGCCAACATTCTGCGTATCGATATGGGTGAGAAAGAGGGGCAGCTCTCAACGGTAGACATGGAGATCACCGTAACAGATCGGATTCATCTGGCGCGGGTTATTAAACGGCTACGTGTTATCCGTACGGTGACACGAGTAACACGGCTATAACGGCTCACGTGTTGGCCAATCCTGCCGACACGTCAAAGGACTGCTATTATGGTAGAGAAGAAAGCTCAGCCATAATAGCGCTGGCAACACTGCAATGGAGATAGGAAATTGGCGATTGGGGTAAGCACCTTAGATCATGTGGCGCAACAAGATAACGGTGCGCGAATTGTATTGCTGCATGACAGTGAAGGCAAAGTACTGGTGGTTCTGCCGGTCGATAAACTGCTCAACCTTGTCCCCATTTGGCGCGATTCAGAGCGCCATCTGCAGCCGGTGAAAGCGGCCGATGTAAAACGTTTCTTTAGCCAAGATCAACTGCAAATTGAAGCCGGGCAGCGCAAGTTGTTCTCTCTGCCTGTGATCCTCGATAGCGACCTTGATGTAGCACCATCTCTGAATATCGTTGAGCCGCTCAGTGGCCTTGAATTCACCGCTGATCGTAGTTGGTATACGAAACACGCGGATATCATGGAGATTGGCGTAGGCCTGCCTGATATCGACAAGGTACAGCCTGAGGGCGACGATGAAGCGGTGATCACGCGCGCAGTAGAGCGCTTCACCGCACTGCGTATAAAGCAGCGCCTTGAAGATACGCTAGGCTTACCCAGCCTTGCGCCGACGACGCAGAAAATTATCTCACTGCGCTCAGATCCTGCAGCGGGCGTTGATAACTTAGTACCGGTTGTGAAGGTGGACCAGAGCTTAGCCGCGCAGGTGATGAGCTGGTCGGTCTCTCCTTTCTACGCTGCCCCTGGCAGTATCCAGTCGATCGAAGATGCGATTATTCGGGTATTAGGTTTTGACCTTGTGGTGAACCTTGCACTGGGTATCGCAATGGGTAAAACACTGGACCTACCAGAGGATGTGCCGCGCAATGCGACGCCTTACTGGTTGCAGGCAGTTTACACGGCCACATTGTCCGAGCGTCTAGCGAAGCAGATGGAACCTGATGTGCGCCCTAAACCGGGACTGGCCTATCTAACAGGGCTGCTGCATTCCTTCGGTTATGTCATCTTGGCACACCTATTTCCTCCGCACTTCTCACTGCTATCACGCTATATCGAGGCCAATCCGAATATCCGCCTTGATTACATCGAAAAACACATTTTGCATGTAACGCGTGAACAGATTGGTGCGTGGTTGATGGAGTGCTGGAGCCTTCCTGAAGAGGTTTGCAATGGTGTGCGCTACCTAAACGAGCCACAACATCCTAAAGCAGAAGGCTTCTCAAAGGTGGTATTCATCGCCAACCGTGCGCTGCGCTATGAAGGTTGGGCTGATGGCCCGCTTGAGCGCATCCCGAACACGCTGCTTGAGGAGTGTGGATTATCGCATCGTCAAATCAACGCTGAGATCGAGTTTATGCGTAAAGAGAGCGATGCGCTGGATGACCTAACCAAAACATTGGCAGGTCAAAGCCGGAAGTAAATAAGAGCGGGGGTACCCGCTCTTTTTAGTTCGCAAACGCTGAAATCTCTGCTTCAAGCTGCTCCAAGGCTTCACTCTGCTCCATCCATTCAAGCTCAGTGGCCTCATTGTCTTGCGTCAATGTTGCTTGCTGGGCAAGCAGCTCCTTAAGCTGCGCTTTCTGCTCCGCTTCATACAGGCTGCTATCTGCAAGCTGCTCCTCCACTTCGGCAAGTTGTGTTTGGTAGGTCTCCATTGCCTGTTCGAGGGCGCTGAGGCGTTTTTTGATAGGACTTAGCTGTTTACGGCGCTCTGCCTCCAAGCGTTTTTGCTCTTTGCGCTCAGTCGCTGATAGCGAACGGCCTTGGCGTTCAGTGCTAGGTTGTGACGCTTGCGCCTCTTGGCGGCGCTGATCAGCTAACCAACGCTGATAATCATCGAGATCGCCACTGAAGTCGGTAACCTCGCCGTTAGCGACCAGCAGGAACTGATCCACTGTATTGCGCAAGAGGTGACGATCGTGCGACACCAAGATCACCGCCCCTTCAAACCCCTGCAACGCGACGGTTAGGGCATGCCGTACCTCAAGGTCCAAGTGGTTGGTGGGCTCATCAAGCAGCAATAAGTTAGGCTTTTGCCATGCGATCAGCGCCAGCGCAACACGTGCTTTTTCACCGCCGGAGAAACGTTTTACCGGCTCCAGAGCTGCATCACCGATAAAGCCAAAGCTACCTAAAAAGTTTCTTACCGCTTGGTCAGTGGCCTCAGGTGATATGCGCATGATGTGCAGCAGTGGTGATGCTTCAAGATCTAATGCTTCGAGCTGGTGTTGAGCAAAGTAACCAATGCGCAGATGCTCGCCGCAGTGACGCTCGCCCTTGAGCAACGCTAAGTCACTGACGAGGGTTTTGATGAGTGTTGATTTACCGGCCCCGTTAGGTCCCAGTAAGCCGATACGTGAGCCGGGGTTCAGCGTAAGTGAGGTGCCGGCAAGAATGGTTTTCCCGGAATAACCACAGTCAGCTTTACGCAGCGATAGCAGCGGGTGGGAAACCTTATCACTGCTAGGGAAGGTGAAACTAAAAGGGCTGTCCACATGCGCTGCGGCGATCATCTCCATGCGCTCAAGCTCTTTTATACGGCTTTGCGCTTGTTTCGCTTTGCTGGCTTTGGCGCGGAAGCGGCGCACAAAGTTTTCGATCTCGGCGATACGTTGTTGCTGTTTCTCAAATTGCGCTTGCTGCTGTGCTAACCGCTCTGCACGCGCGCGCTCAAAGTGGCTGTACTGGCCTTTGTAGATATCCAGCTTTTGGTTGCTCATATGAACAACATGGGTCACAACCTGATCGATAAAGTCGCGGTCGTGCGAGATTAGCAATAGTGTGCCGGGGTAACTTTTGAGCCATTGCTCAAGCCATAGTGTGGCGTCGAGATCCAAGTGGTTGGTGGGCTCATCCAACAGCAGTATATCGGAGCGGCACATCAGCGCTTGCGCGAGGTTGAGGCGTATTCGCCAGCCCCCGGACAGCGATTTCACCGCTTTTTCGAGGTCTTGGGTGGTAAAGCCTAGGCCCATCAAAAGTTGTTCGGCGCGTGCTTTGGCGGAGTAACCGTCAAGGGCATCTAGTTGGGCATGTAGCTCACCGAGCTTATCGGTTTGATGGGCTTGCTCTGCTGCCGCAATTGCTTGCTGGACCGCGCGCAGCGGTTGATCGCCATCGAGGACATAGTCGATCACAGTGCGATCGATCGCTGTGACCTCTTGCGCCATATGAGCAAAAGTTAAGTTATTAGGGAGGTAAAGATCACCTGCGTCGGCATGAAGTTCGCCAAGTAGTAACTTAAATAAGCTAGACTTACCTACACCGTTGGCGCCAATAATACCGACGCGCCAGCCGCTGTGAATGGTCAGATCGGCTTGCTCAAGCAGGAACTGAGTGCCGCGATGTAAACTGAGTTGAGATAACTGAATCATAGGCGCAGGATTTTATCATAGCTATGTCATTACAGAATCCTCTTTGGGACTTTGCGCTAAAAACCTACAGCGAACCTGATGTTGAAGCTGCCTGCCTAGCGCTGCAGGATGGCTGTGGTTTGAGTGTTAACGCGATACTCTTTGCATTGTGGCTGGCTGAACAGGGGCGCGAGTATCACGTTGATGCAGCCGCACATGAGCAGATAGCACAGTGGCAGAATAAGGTAACGGCATCGATTCGCAGGGCGCGCTTACATGTTCGCGGGCAGCGAGATATGAGCGGGTTATACCAAACGCTCAAGACGGTGGAGCTGGAAGCTGAACAGGCAGAGCTTGCGATGTTTTATCAGCTCACCGAGCAGATGCCCGTGATCGCAGACTGCGATGTGGCGCTCTTACGCTACAATAATTTACTCGCTGTCAGTGGCTCCGAGTGTAGTGGAGTGTGTCGTGAACAGCTCGAAAATTTGCGCCAAGCTCTATTAAAAGCGCAACAAAAGCTAGAGCCCTTCTGAACTTTACGGTTTAATCAAACACTAACGCTTATTCAAAGCAGATCCAGTAGCAAGGAAAACGAAAGAATGAAAAAAACATTACTGACCATGGCAATCGTCTCTTCGTTTGCAGTCATGCCAGTTGCACAAGCGGTTGAGCTGAACACTGAAGAGCAGAAAGTGAGCTACAGCCTTGGTCTAGTCTTGGGTGAAAAGCTGCAACAAGACATCAGTCAACTTGATATTGAAGCATTCACAAAAGCCGTTGAAGCGATCTATTCCGGTGAAGAGCCTGCGATGACCCGCGAAGAGGTGGGTGCAACGATGCAGGCATTCCAGATGAAGAAACTGGAAGAACAGCGTCAGGCGGCTGCAAAAATCGCTGAGGACAATCTTGCTGCGGGCCAGAACTATCTGAAAGACAATGGCGCTCGCGATGGCGTGAAGACAACAGAATCAGGCCTACAGTATGAAGAGCTGGTGGCTGGTGATGGTAAACAACCTACCGCGGAAGACACTGTAAAGGTTCACTACCGTGGCACCTTGATCGATGGTACTGAGTTTGACAGCTCCTACGCACGAAATGAGCCAGTATCCTTCCCGCTGAATGGTGTGATCCCAGGCTGGACGGAAGGTCTACAGCTGATGAAAGAGGGCGGCAAAGCTAAGTTGGCCATTCCAGCTGATCTAGCATACGGCCCAGGCGGCATGGGTAACGTGATTGGACCAAACTCAACACTAGTATTTGAAGTTGAGTTGCTTGAGGTTAACCCGAAAGCCGAATAAGCCAGTACAGAGTAAAAAATGGCCGCAATAGCGGCCATTTTTATTTCAAGATGTTGAGAATACCGTTCGAGCCGACCGCGTAGTAGCTACCTGCCCCAAAACCCACCGCATTCACGCCGGTACTGGTCGGGCCATACTGCTTACGTTTCTGTACCCGCCAGCTTTTAACCATTTGTCCTGACTGTACGTTCCATAGCTGCACCAGCCCGGACGCGGTGCCTGTAAGCAGCTGGCTACCATCATTTGAGAAGCGAGCCACGATGTAGCTAACACGCTTTGGAAAGAAACCTTCGGTGCTGGAAAGGGTGTGGCGTATCTGGCCGGTTGTGGTATCCCAGATCACTGCTTGATCGAGCGTGCTGGCCGAAAACGCGACTTTACCGTCTGGGGATAACGCCACAGCATCAATCACGTTTTCTAGCGTGAGCTCGTGGAGCTTCTCTCCGGTATCGACACTCCACAGCGTGGTCGTGTAGTCATCCGCGCCGGTTATGGCAATGCTGGCATCGGCGGATAGATCAACGGTCCGCACGCGGCCACCATGTAGGAAAGAGCGTTTAACGCCCCCATTAATGGCATCGAACAGCACCGCCTCATGGTTGTCGAGCCCCAGCAGTGCATACTGACCTTGCGGTGCTAATACCAGATCAAGAATCTCACCGGGAGAGCGCCAAAACCATTCCGGTTGGCCGCTATCCGTATGCCAAAGCACTAAATTTTGCTGATCTGCCGTTGCTGCAAAGCGCGCTTGAGGCGAAAAACCCGTTGCGGCCAGTAGCGAGCGCTCACCACCTTTATGGTTCCAATCGTATAAACGTGCTTTATCAGCGATATTCCATAAGCTGCCACCCTCAAGACGTGCTCCGACAACCGCGAAACGCCCGTCGGTAGAGATCTCAGCTGTGTAGGTGCCTTGGCTGGCAACTTCATACCAACTGCTAGGGTCGTTTGCAGAGTCACAGCCGGATAACAACACCCCAGCCGTTAACCAAGGGAGCAGGAAAAGAGGCTTAGCCATGGGTGATTACACCTCTTCGAGCACTTGGTCTCGATGCGCAGTATGCAAGATTTCGATCAAACGATCTTCCAGAGAGAAACGCTCCTCTAGGGACTCTCCAAGCTTCGAGAGCTGGAAGGTGAGTTCGCGTATCTGCTGCACGGTTGGAGAGTTCAGGGTCGCGTAGTCGTCATTGAAGTCCAGAGCGGCATCGGTGGTGGGTTGGATCAGCGGGAATAACTTTTGCGCCTCTTCAAGGCTACCATCGTTAAACTCACTGCCCTCTCTTAGCAGTTGCTCATAGACCTCGAAATGGCCGGAGGAGAGATAATCCATCAAGTCGGTGCAAAAAGCGCTTAGGCGGTCTTCCAGTAAACTGATTTCGATGCTTGGAAAAGACACAAACTGGCTAATCAGTTTTTGCCTTTGCTCTAGCCAGCTATCGATAATTTCGCTAACGCCACCCCAGCGCTCACGCGCAGTTTTGCACTTCTCCAACATGATTAGATCCTTGTTGTTATCTATCCTTTCATACTAATCCGAAGGCGCGCGCCGGTGCAATAGAGATCCCCCTGACGATTTCTGAAACCGCCGTTATACTTAGGTAAATATGTCCATTACACAGGGAGCAATCAGGTTATGTTGTTACGGTTTTTTTCGATCCTTCTACTCAGTTGCTGGTTACCATTTGCGTGGGCTGCTGATGAAGAGGGTGCACCAGCAGAGGATTACATCGGTTACATCGAATTAAAGCCCTTTATTACGAACTTCGGTGGTCCGGGCAAATCTCGTTTCTTGAAATGTGAAGTGACGATCCAAGTGGCAACGGAAGCGGCTCACCATGCAGTGAACGCGCACATGGCCCATATTCGTAATGACCTTGTCTTTCTCTTCAGTGCTCAGGAAGAGAAAGATCTAGACGGGATTGAGGCACAACAGAACCTTGCCAAAAAAGGGCTAAAGCTTGTGCAGAAGATTCTCGTTGAAGAGGAGGGTGAGGCGATGGTGAGTGATATGTTCTTCACCAGCTTTGTCACCCAGTAACTTTGAAGGACTCGCCAGCGTTTAGCTGGCGAGGTATTGCGCTAGATAGGTATCAAAATCCACATTGTCGGCCGCTTCAATTTCGCGTTGAGCGGCCAGTGACGCTTCGGCAGTCTCTGCCAACTGTTGCGCCAGTGCTGCATCAAGCGGGGTCTCTTGAAGCGTTGCTTGATGCTCACGACTTTTCTGCAGTAACCACTCGGTATGGCCAAGCCCACTCTCTTTTAATGCTGCCAGCACCTGCGCAGATGGCGTTAATGCACTGTCGTGTAACTTTGCAACCTGAGCTGCAACGGACTCGCTGTAAAGCGGCGTATTGTGCAGAGTATCCAGCACGTGAGCGGTCAGTGACACGGCATCTAGCAGTTTTTCGCCAGCGGCAACCAGTGTTACTTCACCATCAATGGTGTCCAACGTTAAACCGGGTTCACGGCCGCGATTCACAACTTTCTGCAAATTATCGCTGATAAGGTCACACTCTTGATCGCCAATCTCTGTATCGTCCATCAACAGGCAGGTGATTAAGAAAGCATCCAAAAAGCGCGCTTGTTGAGCGCAGATACCGATAGGTAGGAATGGATTGATATCCGTATTGCGTACTTCGATGTACTGTACACCGCGGTTTTGCAGGGCATGTAGCGGCTTTTCGCCACTTTCAGTAACCCGCTTAGGGCGGATATCGCTGTAGTACTCGTTTTCTATTTGCAGAATATTCGTGTTTAACTGGCGATAGCTGCCATCCACCTTCTGGCCGATCGCTTCGTATGCTGGGTACGGCGTGTGAATCGCACGATGTAACGAATGCATGTAGGTATTGAGGTGGTTGAAGCAAATCCCCAACGAGGCTTGAGCTTTGTTGGAGTAGCCCAAGTCACTCATGCGCAACGAGGTCGCGTAGGGCAGATATAGGGTATGCTCGTTCAAGTATTCAAGCGCGTGCTCACGCCCCTCTAAGAACGAATCGCAAAGCGCGGGTGATGCGCCAAAGAGATAGAGCAAAGCCCACGAGTGGCGGCGGAAGTTGCGAATCAGGCGGAAGTAAGAGGCTGAGCGGTACTCTTGCAGGCTATCGGTGTTCTGCTGCTGTGCTTTGAGTGCCTCCCAAAAGCTGTCAGGCAACGAGAAGTTGTAATGAATACCGGCAATGGTTTGCATCATCTTGCCGTAGCGGTGCTCAAGACCCACGCGGTAGACATGTTTCAGGTGACCGACGTTAGAGTTGCCGTAGCGCGCGATCGGGATCGCTGCAGCGTCACGGATGTGGCAAGGCATACTGCCTCCCCAAATCACCTCTTGATCGAGTTGTTGATAGGTAAAACGATGCAGATTCTCAAGGTGATTCAGTGCATCTTCTGGCTGCTCATACACCGGCGTAATGAACTCTAATAACGCTTCGGAGTAGTCTGTGGTGATCTCACCATTGGTCATGGCAGAGCCTAGGCCCTTTGGATGCGCGGTTTGCGCAAGGTCACCCGACAGGTCAACCCGCAGCCCCTCTTTCTCGATACCATGCAGCACCCCTTTTAGGTGTGCGACGTTCCCGCTAGAGACCAGTTGTTCTAGCTGTTCTTGCAGCGTACAAGCCAATGTTTTTATCCTTATCTCGGAGTCGATATAAGCGCCATTATAAACTGACAACTTCGTATCATGCATCGCAACAGTGCGTTGCACTATTTTAGTTTAAATCCAGCGGCTTTAAGGCCCGCTGCTAGGGAGTTTTGCTGGCGCGGCTTTGTTTGCTTTGGCGCAGGCTTTGGTGGTGCCGATACACTGCCACCCGCCGCTTCCGTTTTCATCGAGAGAGCGATGCGGCGGCGCGGCTGATCGACCTCCACCACGCGTACGCTCACAATATCTCCCGCCTTGACCACGTCATGGGGGTCTTTGATAAAGCGGTCCGCCAACTGTGAAATGTGTACCAAACCATCTTGGTGTACGCCGATATCCAAAAACGCGCCAAAATTGGTGACATTCGTAACCACGCCCTCAAGCTGCATCCCTTCATGCAAGTCGTTGATGGTTTCAACGCCTTCTTGGAACGTCGCGGTGCGAAACTCAGGGCGCGGGTCACGGCCGGGCTTTTCCAGTTCGGCGATCACGTCGCGCACTGTGTAGCTGCCAAAGTCACTCATAAACTGCTCGGCACTTAGGCGCTGAATCTGTGCCTGGTTACCAATGATCTCATGGCTAGAGAGCTTGAGTGACGCCGCCATCTGATCCACCAACGGATAGGACTCGGGGTGAACCGCGGAGTTATCTAGCGGCTGAGTACCACCGGCAATTCGCAAAAATGCAGCACACTGCTCAAAGGCTTTGTTACCTAAGCGTGGCACCTTTAGCAATTGGCGGCGCTCAGCGAAACGGCCATGTTCATCACGAAAGGCCACAATATTCTTCGCTGTTGTCGCGTTCAGCCCTGCGATTTGCGTCAGTAACTCAACCGATGCGGTATTTAGATCAACACCCACGTGGTTCACGCAATCCTCGATGACAAAGGCTAGTGAATCGCCCAGTGCTTTTTGATCAACATCATGCTGATATTGGCCAACACCGATTGCTTTAGGTTCGATTTTAACCAGTTCTGCGAGCGGGTCTTGTAAGCGCCGCGCAATGGAGACGGCGCCGCGAAAGGCCACATCCAGATCGGGAAATTCAGCCGCAGCCAGCGCAGATGCGGAGTAAACAGAAGCACCAGCCTCACTGACCATTAAACTCGTTAAGGTGAGTTGTGGATGGCGTTTTTTCAGCTCATTCACCAGCTGCTCTGTCTCGCGTGAGGCCGTGCCGTTGCCGATACTGATCAGCTCAACGTGGTGACGTTGAGCTAGCTTTGCGAGGGTATTGAGCGCCTCATCCCAGCGCTTTTGCGGAGCATGAGGAAAGAGAGTGGTGTGATCAATCAGCTTGCCAGTGGCATCAACCACCGCAACTTTGACGCCGGTGCGAAGACCAGGATCAAGGCCCATGGTGACTTTTTGGCCCGCGGGAGCCGCTAGTAACAAGTCTTTTAAGTTGCGTGCAAACACCTTAATAGCCTCAGCTTCGGCGCTGTCGCGTAACTGCTTGAGGAGTTCGGTTTCGAGCTGTTTGTGAAGTTTTTTATCCCAGCATTGCCGAGCAGTCTCACTTAACCAGAGCGCGTTCGCATCGCGGCCTGCGGGCAGACGCATCGCTTTGCTAATAAGCTGATAGGGCTGATCGGTATCACTGTCTGCCAGTGTCACTTTTACGCGCAGTTCGCCCTCTGCTTGGCCACGAAAGACCGCCAGTGCGCGGTGCGACGGGGCTTGGCGCAGAGCCTCATCATGGCTGTAGTAGTCGCGAAATTTACTGTGCTCGTTGGCCTTGCTCTTAATCACACGCACCTGTAACACGCCATGTTGCCAGAGCCAACGGCGTAGTTGGGCAACGAGGTCAGCTTGCTCACCAAACAGCTCTAGCAAAATCATCCGGGCCCCTTCGAGTGCATCGGTTGGGGTGTTGATATCCGCAGCCGGATTGATAAAGGCGTTTGCAGCCGTTACAGGCTCATTTGCGGTGCCTGCTAACAGGGCTTGTGCCAACGGCTCTAGACCCGCTTCACGAGCAATCTGCGCTTTGGTGCGGCGCTTTGGCTTGAAGGGTAGATACAGATCTTCGAGGCGAACTTTGGTATCTGCTTGCTCGATACTGGCGCGCAGTGGGTCGGTCAGTTTGCCCTGTTCTGCAATCGATTGCAGTATCGTCTGGCGGCGCTGTTCCAGCTCGCGTAGGTAGCCTAGGCGCTGCGTGAGATCGCGTAGCTGGGTGTCATCCAGTGCACCGGTGGCTTCTTTTCGATAACGGGCGATAAAAGGCACGCTAGCACCTTCATCTAACAGTTTGATCGTTGCTTCAACTTGGCGAGAGTGGATATTTAGCTCAGTGGCGATCTGTTGCGCAAGACTCATGTAGCGGACCTTAAACAGCGGGTAAAACGAAACAGGGTACGTGCGAACACATACCCTGCGTAGTCGTGGAGATTAGGACACTTGCAGAACTTGCATGGAGTTAGTACCGCCTAACTCACCAATATCTGCGCCGCGTGTCAGGATGACAAGGTCGCCGCTTTGCAGATAATCTTTAGCTTTCAAGCCTGCCAGAATCTCATCATTGAGCTTGTTCTCTGCAACCGCAGTTGCATCAAAGAACATCGCTTCCACACCGCGGTAAAGTGCCATACGGCGCATAACGCGATCGTGGCGTGTCAGTGCATAGATCGGCAGCCCAGAGCGGATACGTGACATCCAGCGTGGTGTAGAGCCTGATTCGGTTAAGCAGATAATCGCTTTAATACCGACCAAATGGTTGGCGGTATACATCGCTGAGCGAGCGATGGTTTCGTCAATGCGATCACCGCGCTTAGTGATGCTGGTAACCGTGGGGCGCGCTTGCTGGTGGCGCTCGGCGCCTTGGCAGATCTCGGTCATGGAGCGCACCACTTCAACAGGGAAGTCACCGGCGGCGGTCTCTGCTGACAACATGACGGCATCGGTACCATCCAGTATCGCGTTGGCCACATCAAACACCTCTGCACGGGTTGGCATGGGCGCTTTGATCATGGTTTCCATCATTTGGGTGGCCGTGATCACAGAACGGTTGAGCTCGCGGGCGCGGTTGATGATGTGCTTCTGTTGGCCGATTAGCTCGGCATCGCCAATCTCTACGCCTAAATCGCCGCGCGCTACCATAACTGCATCGCTGGCAAGAATGAGGTCGTCTAGCACTTGGTGGTCGTGCACGGTCTCAGCGCGTTCAATTTTTGCGACCAGCTCGGCGCGAGCACCTGCCTCTGCTAGCAGCGCGCGTGCTTCCTCCATATCGGCAGCCGAGCGGGGGAAGGAGACCGCGATATAGTCCATATCGATCTGTGCGGCGGTTTTGATATCGCGCTTGTCTTTATCGGTGAGCGCCGCAGCGGATAGCCCGCCTCCTTGCTTATTGATCCCTTTGTTGTTCGATAGCGGGCCGTTGAGCAGCACCTTTGTCTCAACGCGGGTGCCCGAGACGCTGAGCACTTTTAGCTGCATGCGGCCATCGTCGAGCAGTAATACATCCCCCGGCGCACAGTCTTGCGGGAGGTCTTTGTAGTCGAGCCCCACTTGCGTTTGATCCCCAGCCGTATTGTCTAGGGCGCTATCTAGCGCGAAGTGATCGCCAATCTTGAGTTCAATGCGATCATTTTGGAACTTGGCGATGCGGATCTTAGGGCCTTGCAAGTCGCCCAGTACCGCGACAACTTTACCCAGGCGGCGTGCCGTATCGCGAACCTCTTGAGCACGACGGCGGTGATCATCGGCTGAGCCATGCGAGAAGTTGAGCCGCACAACATTAACCCCCTCCTTGATGAGCTGTTCCAGTACGCCTGGTTGATCGGTTGAGGGACCTAGTGTGGCAACAATCTTGGTTCGTTTAAGCATAACCATTCTCTTTTTGGCAGTTAGCGAGGGCGTTCAAAAAATGCGCCTAATGGCAGTGGAGGTTTCCGAAGAACACGTGGACAGCTATTATGCTAGGACATTTTTGATACGTCTGGCCCTGATAGTATCAACGTTTTGTGTACATTATTCGAAGGTAATCTGTTCTGGCAAGATCTTTTCCTACCTATCGCCCTCTGATTGCAGCGGTGCTGATCTGTGGCTTTATCCTGTTGTTAGCGCAGGTGGATATCTTGGTGCGCCAAAGCGCGCTAGAGCAGCTTCAGCAGCGCACGCTTGCGGATCTCAACCGCTATGCGTTGAGCTTGCAGCAGCGGCTGGACCGGTTCAAAAACCTGCCGGGGCTATTGGCTACCCATCTTGAGCTGAGGCTTCTGCTATTAGACCCCGACTCCAAGCAACTGCAAACGGTGGCAAATGAGCACCTTGAGAGTGTTAACCGTCGTATAGGCGCTGCAGAAACCTATCTGTTAGATCGCAATGGTATGACGTTGGCGGCGAGCAATTGGAACCAGCCGCTTTCGTTTGTGGGCGGCGACTATAGCTTCAGGCCGTATTTCCAAGAGGCCGTTCAAGGGGAGAGCAGCCGCTACTTTGCGCTTGGTACCCGCTCCAAACGCCGTGGTTATTACTTTGGGCATCCGGTTGAACGGGGCGGTGAAGTGATCGGTGTGGTGGTCGTTAAGATCGATCTAAACGACATTGAGGAGGATTGGGAGTCCCCCGAGACCGACCTGCTCGTTACCGACAGCGACGGCATCGTCTATATCTCGACTGAGCCGAAGTGGAAGTTTCGTGCCGTGCAGCCGTTGTTGGAGAAAGACCGGCTTAGAATTGTGCGCAGTAATCGTTATGGCGATGCTGAGCTTGATCCGATTGGCTTTACCGAGCGTGAGCAATGGCGTGAGGGGGTGAGCTTGGTGTCGTTAGTGATTCCGGGGCAGCGCTTAAAAGAGAGCTACGTACTGCAACGCACGGCTGTACCCGGAGCACAATTTGATGTGGCTATCTTAGCCTCGACACGGCCAGTTAACCGCCAAGTGTGGGAGATGATCTCGCTGGTGGCGGTAATCTATCTGGCCGCTGTACTGTTGGGGCTGGTGCTGTTATCGCGGCGGCGTATCTTGCGCGAGCGTGAGCGCTTTAAAGCACGCGAGTTAAGAAACCTAGAGGCAAATGAAGCACGCATTCGTGCGATCCTTGATAGCACCCAAGCGGGGCTGTTGACCATCAACCATCAGGGCCGCGTGCTCTCTGCAAACCGTAAAGCTGAGCTGTTGTTCGGCCTCTCCCAAAGTAGCTTTTGTGATCAACTGTTTGATGATGTTTTACACGGCACGGAGCAAGCGCTGCGCTGGGACTCGCTGCGTGATGAGGTCAAAGACTCGGTTGATGAGGTGATGCTTGAGTGCGAAGCGCAGCGCTTTGATGGCAGCCACTTTCCGGTGGAGATCGCCATCGGTTTAATGCCGCAGCATCGTGGCGTGTGGCACCGCCAGCATTTTATCATCACCGTACATGATATTACCGAGCGCAAAGAGTACGAGCGTGCGCTACGCGAAGCGCAGGTGGCACTGGAAAGCCGTGTGGCTGAGCGTACCCGTGATCTTACCACCGCAAACGACAAGCTGCGTGAAGAGATTCAACTCCACAAAGGCACTCAAAACGAGCTGATTCAAACGGCGAAGCTTGCGGTGCTGGGGCAGATGTCTGCGGGGATTAACCACGAGCTGAATCAACCTCTGACGGCCATTCGTGCCTATGCTGATAATGCCCAGCAGTTCTTGCGTATGGAGCGTTTGGACCCGGTCGCGCAAAACCTACGCGAAATTGGGATGCTGACACAGCGTATGGCGCAGATTATTCATCCCCTGAAAGAATTCTCCCGAAAGACCAGTGGGCAAGCGGAACCGGTGTGCTTAAAGTCGGTTAAAGATGGTGCGATGTCGATTATGTATGGCCGCTTACACCGCGAGACAGTGGAGGTTGTCTGGCCCGATGGGTTGGATAGTGCGTTTGTACTGGGTGATATTGTGCGCATCGAACAGGTGATGGTGAACCTGTTAGAAAATGCGATTCAAGCGATGGAGCAAAACGAGACGAAGCAGGTCGATATTCGGCTGGAGCAGCAAGACGAGTTGATCGTCTTGGTGGTGCACGATAACGGGCCCGGTATCAGCGATGCAGAGCTTGCCCGTATTTTTGAGCCATTCTACACCACCAAAAAAGCGGGGCAGGGGCTTGGTCTGGGGTTATCCATCTCCCATCGAATCGTGGCCAGCATGAATGGCGAATTGAGTGTGTCGAACCACAGCGAGGGCGGCGCTGAATTTCGTTTAGCTCTCCCAAAGGGCGATAAGCCCGCATTGAAAGAGATATGAGGCAGTTATGCAGTTAGATTCCAATTCACCGTGTTCAGTGATGCTGGTGGATGATGAAGAGCACATCCGCATCTCGGCCGGACAAACGCTGGAGCTTGCCGGTTATCCGGTGACCTGTTGCGCGAATGCTCAGCAAGCGCTTGATGTGCTGGCAGATGGTTGGGTGGGCGTTATGGTCAGCGATATCAGTATGCCGGGTATGGACGGGCTGGCGCTGATGCGTGAAGTCCAGCAGCGCAACAGCGATATCCCGGTGATTCTGATTACCGGCCATGGCGATATCAGTATGGCCGTGGGTGCGATTCGCGATGGCGCATATGACTTTATCGAGAAACCCTTCTCCGCTGATCTGTTGCAAGATGTGGTGAAACGAGCGGTTGAAAAGCTGACCCTGACGCTAGAGAACCAGCGCTTACGCCGCGAGCTTGAGGCGCAGAGCGCCCCAGGGCCGCGTTTGATCGGTAAAACACCGGCTTTGCAGCAGCTACGGGGTTTAGTGCAAGCGGTGGCTGATACGCCTGCCGATATCCTGATTTTGGCTGAAACCGGTTCCGGTAAAGACTTAATGGCGCGTTATATCCATGAACACAGCAACCGCCGGGATAAGAACTTTGTGGCGATCAATTGCGGGGCCGTGCCGGAAAACCTGATCGAGAGTGAGCTATTTGGCCACGAAAAAGGTGCGTTTACGGATGCTAAGGCGCGTCGTATTGGTAAGTTCGAACATGCCAATGGCGGTACGCTCTTTCTGGATGAGATCGAAAGTATGCCGTTGGCGCTGCAGGTGAAGCTGCTGCGGGTGATCGAGGAGCGCAGCGTTGAGCGCTTGGGCTCAAACGAATCGATTCCGCTGGATCTACGTATTATCGCAGCCAGCAAAGCGGACTTGAAACAGCAAGCCGAGCAAGGTTTGTTTCGAGAGGATCTCTACTACCGCTTGAATGTCGTTAAAATCGATATTCCGCCCTTGCGTGAACGTCGTGACGACATCCCGTTGCTGTTTCAGCACTTTGCGATTGTTGCATCAACACTGTACGGGCGCGAAGTTGTGCCGCTCAGTGCCGAACGTATGCACAGTTTGGTGACGCACGATTGGCCGGGCAATGTGCGAGAGTTGCGCAACCTAGCAGAACGCTATGTGCTGCTGGGTGAAAACTGTACCTTTGATTTTGATGATCAGCCGATTTTAGATGCGACAGAGCGCGGCCATATGACGTTACCACAACAGATGGAACGTTTTGAAAGAATGCTGATTCAAACCGAGCTTGCCCGTCACGGTGGCTCGATCAAGGATACGCAAGAGAGCTTAGGGCTACCGCGCAAAACCTTGTACGACAAAATGAAGAAGCACGAGATCAATAAAGACGATTTTAAAAACTAGTGGTCCATAAAAAAGCCCCTGCTCAGCAGGGGCTTTTTCGTCACGGGCTCTTTTTATAGCTTAAAGCGGTTTACCAAGGCTTCGAGCTGGTTGGCAAGGGAGCCGAGTTCGCTGGATACGTCGTCTAAGCGGCCTGCTCGTTCTGCGGTTAGACGTGCGTTGTTGTTGATCTCTAGTACATTATCTTCAACGCTGGCGGCCATCTGTGACTGCTCGCGAATCGCACTGGCTACCTGATGGTTCATGTCGTTGATCACCCGCACCTCCTCTGCGATGTTCGTCAGGGAGTCGGTGGTGCGTTGTACGCTTTCTACGCCCGTCCCAGCACGGCTCATCGCTTCATCCATAACGCTTACAGCTCCGCGAGCATCCTGCTGCAGCTGAGAGATGATCGTGTTGATCTCTTCTGTTGAGCTGTGAGTGCGGCTAGCCAAGGTGCGCACTTCATCGGCGACGACGGCGAAGCCTCGGCCTTGCTCACCAGCGCGCGCGGCTTCAATGGCTGCGTTCAATGCGAGCAAGTTGGTTTGCTCAGCGATCTTCTGAATAACCTCCAACACTGTGCCTACATTTTGGCTTTGGGTGTTGAGGTTTTCGATCACCTCAGTGGCATGGGTCATCTTCGCTTTGAGCTCTTCGATCGAGTGCAGCGCGGCTTGTGTAATTTTGGTGCCTTTGGTGCTCTCAGTCATCGCCAGATCAGAGGCTTCTACCGTGCTTTGTGCGTTTTGCTCGACACTGCGGGTTGCGGCTTCCATCTGCTCCATAGCTGAGGCTACTGAGCTTGTTTGCATCTGCTGATTGGCGGTGGCTTCCGCCGCTTGGTGAGCGATCTCTGTGATCTGATGGCTAGAGTTACCGAGCTTTAATACAGTATCGCTGACTTGCCTTAAGCTACTTTGGAAGTGGTCGAGCATGGAATTAAACGCAGATGACATCTGGCCGATCTCATCGTTTGAGGTGTTCTGAGTACGTAAGTTGAGGTCAGCTTCGTCTTCAATGCGTTGAATCGTATGACTAAGCTCGTTAATCGGGCGCACCACCAGCTTACGTAGCAACAGGCTGATTAAGATGATACCCACGGTGAACAGCCCCAGTTCAACTAGCGCAACCGCAGTGATGTTACTCATCACCGTTTTGTCCATCGCTGCAAACGAGTAGGTCACACGCACGGCACCCAATACCTCGCCTTTATTGACCGGGTGGCACATCAGGCAGTTGGTACCTTTATAGTCCTCTTCAGCACGCATGGGCGTAACCACGACCAGACGATGACCATCTTTATCGTCCAGCTCCTCGATGATTTGCTCACCGTTCATAGCACGGCGGTCAAAGTCATCCATCACCTTAGAGTCGGGTGTGCCCGCGCCATACATCTTTGTGACGGCATCACCACGAATGATGCGCGCTTCAGTGAGGTCTGGGTTGGAGAGTATCTTCTCTTGCAGAGTGCCGCGGTTTGCCATGGCTCCACTGAGCATCAGGATGTTGATGCTGTCGAAGTAGGAGTCGGCGGTATTCACTGTTGTGTTACGCGCGACATCGCGGCTTAGGTTCATCTCACTGTTATAGATCGCCGTTAGACTACCGATCAAAACGATGATGAAAACAGCCACCAAGGATAAGTTAACTTTTGTTTGAATTGACATCTCAGTGGTCCGTTTCACTGTGAATCCTTACATTAGATTTGTTTGATAAATCTCTTGATTTAGAAAGAGATTTCGGCACGTCGTTAGGAATCTTTATAGTTCGGTTATGACCATTGTTCAACTTGCCACTGTGTACAAAGTGAACTAATTGACGTTTATCAAACCCTAAATGGCGGAAAACGACTCATCTTGATTTTGCTCTGGGCGGAAATCCACCCATTTTTTCGGGGCGATCTACTGCGGTTTTTTATTAAGATATTGAAATAATTAAAATTTTTTCTTTTGGCCTTTTCTTTGCTATCTCCATCAGGACTTGTTCATGCGTGTGCCGAGCACGGGCATGGGGGACAGCGTGATTTGATGAGACGTATCACGCTGCGCCACAGCGCAACAATCTGAATAAATCCAAAAATTAGGAGAAGCGTTATGCGTTTATTAACTGCCGCGGTGACTTCCATTGCACTGGCTCTCGGAGCCCAAGCTGCTGTTGCTGCACCTGTTGAGATCAAATTTTCCCACGTTGTGGCGGAAAACACCCCAAAAGGCCAGATGGCACTGAAATTTAAAGAGCTGGTTGAAGCGCGCCTGCCGGGTAAAGTGGAAGTTAAAGTTTTCCCTAACTCTCAGCTATTTGGCGACAACAAAGTTCTTGAAGCGATGTTGCTAGGTGATGTGCAGATGGCTGCACCTTCACTGTCTAAGTTCCAGAAATACACGAAGAAACTACAGATCTTCGATCTACCTTTCCTATTCAAAGATATGGACGCAGTTGAGCGCTTCCAGAATGGTCCAGAAGGCCAAGAGCTGCTGGGCTCACTGCGCAAGAAGGGCCTTGTCGGTCTAGGTTACCTGCATAACGGTATGAAGCAACTGTCTGCAAGCCAGCCGCTAAAAACACCGGCTGATGCGGCGGGTAAGAAGTTCCGCATCATGACATCTGACGTACTGCAAGCGCAGTTTGAGGCGGTTGATGCGGTACCTTTGAAAAAGCCATTCTCTGAAGTATTCACCCTGCTACAAACCAAAGCGATTGATGGCCAAGAAAACACCTGGTCGAACATCTTTTCGAAGAAGTTCTTCGAAGTGCAGCCATACATCACTGAATCCAACCACGGTGTGCTGGATTACCTTGTTGTGACATCGGCTGAGTTCTGGATGGGTCTGGACGATGACCTGAAAGCTGAGATCCAGAAAGCCCTGAATGAAGCGATCAAATACGGTAACGGTATCGCGGCAGAAAAAGCGGATTCTGATAAGCAGAAGATCATCGCATCTAAGCGCTCTGAAGTGCTTGAGCTGACTGATGCTGAGCGTGCTCAGTGGGTTGAAGCGATGCGTCCTGTTTGGAAGCAGTTCGAAAGCGAAATCGGTGCTGATCAGATCAAAGCGGCAGAAGCTGCGAACAACTAATCAGCCTGCGCACGGTTGTGCGCGTCTAGATCGTTGGGTAGCGCGGCTGCGCTACCCAACACCTCGGGCTTTCCAGAGGAGAGCTTCAGTATCCTGAGAGGGAGCTGTCCTGTGGATCTTCTTTTTTAATCTGAACGACGTGAGTCGTTGCGGGGGTTGTTATGGTACGTAATCTCGTGACAAAGCTAGAGGAAGGGTTTTTATCGCTGCTTCTAGTGTCGATGACCTTACTGGTGTTTGCCGAAGTGGTAGCCCGGTTTGGTTTTAACGCAGGTATCCATTGGGCACAGGAAGTGACCTTGCTGATTGCTGCTTGGTTTGTTCTGTTTGGTGCATCTTACGGGGTAAAAGTAGGTGCCCATATCGGCGTTGACGTTTTCGTAAAGATGCTACCTAGCGGACCTCATCGCTTCTTTACCCTACTCGCGGTTGCGCTGTGTCTAGTGTACTGCGGCTTGTTCTTGTACGGCTCTTGGATCTATCTGAGCAAAATGAAGATGATCGGTATCGAGCTTGAGGATCTACCCGTACCCAAGTGGATCCCGATGACTATTCTCGTGATCGGCTTTGTGTTGCTCATTGTGCGCTTTTTGCAGCTGGGGTGGAAAGTGGTCACTCGTCAGGCAGATGGCTTCCACTTTGCCGATGAAGCTGAAGAGTCCATGGAGCTTGCGAACGAGCTTAAAGAGACGGCTATCGGTTCTGATGCTGCCAACAATGATCAGCCGAAGGAGAACAAAAAATGACCATTGCCGTGCTGTTTTTCGTGCTATTCGCATGCATGTTTATGGGGATGCCTATCGCGGTTGCGCTTGGTTTGTCCTCAGTGACGACGATCCTATTGTTTTCCAATGACTCGCTGGCTTCTATTGCGTTAAAACTTTTTGAAGCAACCTCTGAGCACTACACGCTCTTGGCGATTCCTTTCTTTATTTTGTCGTCTGCTTTCTTATCGACGGGCGGTGTTGCGAAGCGCTTGATCAACTTCGCGGTTGATTCTGTCGGCCATATTCGTGGCGGCTTGGCGATGGCCTCTGTTATGGCATGTATGCTGTTTGCAGCGGTATCTGGTTCGTCTCCGGCTACTGTGGCGGCGATCGGTACCATCGTTATCGCTGGTATGGTGCGTGCAGGTTATCCGCAAGCCTTTGCGGCGGGTGTGATCGCGAATGCCGGTACGCTGGGTATCTTGATTCCGCCATCGATCGTCATGCTGGTATATGCGGCTGCAACGGAAGTGTCAGCGTCGCGTATGTTTATGGCAGGCTTTATTCCGGGTCTGATGATGGGCTTAATCTTGATGGTGGCGATCTATATCGTGGCACGCATCAAAGGTTTGCCATCACAACCGTTCCCAGGTTTCCGTGCGCTGGCTAAGTCAGGCTTGATTGCTCTGGGCGGTTTGATGTTGATCATCATCGTGCTGGGCTCTATCTACGGTGGTATTGCCTCGCCAACAGAAGCTGCAGCGGTTGCGGCCGTTTACGGTTACCTGATTGCGGTGATGGGCTATCGCGATATTGGTCCGTTGAAGAACGTCCCTTGGCGTCACGAGGGCGAAGCGCTGCCAAAAGCGGTGGTGCGAAATACCGTCCAAATGTTGCTGGCGTTTCCAAAGTCGTCCTTTGATCCCGAGGTACGTAAGACAATTTTGGATGCCGCAAAAGTATCGATGATGCTGTTGTTCATCATTGCGAATGCGATGCTGTTTGCGCACGTTCTAACGACTGAACGTATTCCACACACCATTGCTGAGCAGATCATCGCTTGGGGCTTACCAGCTTGGGGCTTCTTGATTGTGATGAACATTCTGCTGTTGATTGCGGGTAACTTTATGGAGCCATCAGCGATTCTGTTGATTATGGCGCCAATCTTGTTCCCAATCGCGACGCAGCTAGGCATTGATCCTATTCACCTAGGTATCATCATGGTTGTGAACATGGAGATCGGGATGCTAACACCGCCTGTGGGGCTGAACCTCTTCGTGACGGCGGGTATCACAGGCCAGAACATGGTCTGGGTAATCAAAGCCTGCTTACCATGGCTCTGCTTGCTGTTGGGCTTCTTGATGTTGATCACGTACGTTCCGCAGATCTCGTTGTTCCTGCCGGAGTATATCGATCACCTAAAAGGTTACTAAAACCGTTTCTGCACCGCTGCAAGCGAGCGTCTCATCTGGCTTGCAGCTCGTTAAATAGTGCTTTGACCACCGCCTGTGCGGTGGTTTTTTTTTGCCTGTTATTTCTGAGAAATGCGCAACTTTTTTATAGTGCCCATATCGATGAGCTGTTACCGTGCGGTTTTTAAATCGTAACTGTAACTCTTTAGGGCTGGGCTGATGTCTTACGCGCTGCTGTCTTTGTTTATTCCAACCTTCTTTTTTGTCTCAATTACGCCGGGTATGTGCATGACGTTGGCGCTGAGTTTAGGAATGTCGATTGGTGTGCGCCGCAGTTTGCATATGATGTGGGGTGAGTTGCTCGGCGTCGGCTTGGTGGCGGCTGCGGCAGCTTTGGGTGTGGCAACACTGATGCTCAAGTTCCCAGAGGCCTTCGTGATTTTAAAGCTGGGTGGTGGTGCTTATCTGCTGTGGTTAGGTATCCAGATGTGGCAGTCAAAGGGCAAGCTGGTGATGCCAGAGCCTGGTTCCGAAGTTGTGGTGCAAGGCAACTTTCAACTAGCGCTCAATGGCTTTGTTACGGCGATCGCCAACCCTAAGGGGTGGGCTTTTTTTGTGACGTTACTGCCGCCGTTTCTAGATCAGAATGCGCCACTTGCGCCTCAACTGGCGGTGCTTATTCTGATGATTCTGCTCTTGGAGTTTATCTGTTTGCTGATCTACGCCAGTGGTGGAAAAGCGTTGAGCCATCTGCTGATGGATCGTGGCAATGTGAAGCTGATGAATCGTATCGCAGGTAGCCTAATGATGGTTGTGGGTGTCTGGTTAGCGTTCGGCTAACACTGTGCAAGTGCAAAAGGGTATACTGTTGGCTTTGCTAATGGTGACAGTGGAGCAAGTGTTCAGGTGGGTTACATAGCAGCACTATGGGGCTTTGTCGGTATCTTTTTGCTGATCGGCAGCGCCGTTGTTCGTTTGGGTTATATTGGCTTACAAACCTTTAACTACCCTTTGGAGTGGCATCATTGGTTGGCCATGGCATTTAGCATCGTGTTTATGGGCTTTGCTGAAGGCTACCGCGGGTTCCAAAAAGCGTGGGCTCCACGTGTCGCGGCGCGCATTCATTATCTATCCAAACATACCACCCCCGTTCGGTTAGTGTTGGCGCCGCTGTTTTGTATGGGCTTCTTCACTATCGAGCGCCGCCGTATGTTGGTCACCTACTGCCTAACATTTGGCATCATTTTAATGGTGCTCCTCGTGCATAAATTGGAGCAGCCTTGGCGCGGTGTGGTGGATCTAGGCGTTATTACCGGATTGATCTGGGGGCTAACAGCGCTACTGATCTTTACTGTTAAGGCGTTTTTTACCACCGCTTTTCAGCACTCTCCTGAGATTCCGCATACGGTCGAGTCATCAAGCTATGAAAGTTAAACTGTTGCTAGTGTTGAGTTTTGCCTTGTGTCTACAAGGGTGTGTCTTAACAAAAGTTGTGACGGTACCCATGCGTATCGGCGGTGCTGTGATTTCAGTGGTTCCCGTGATAGGTGACCCGATAGATGAGAGTATCGATACCGTGGCAGATGGTATCGATACAATACCGATCTAATAAAAGAGCTCCCATCGGGGAGCTTTTTTGTGGCTGCTTTTGTTACTGTAAGAAGAGCTGATACGCGGGGTTGTCGGTCTCTTCCCAGAAGTTGTAACCGATCTCATTGAGATAGTGCTGAACTTCGTCGCGCTCCTCTTCAGGAACCTGCATCCCCACCAATACGCGCCCGTATGCTGCACCATGGTTCCTGTAATGGAACATCGAGATATTCCAACGCCCGCCTAAGGTGCTGAGGAATTTCATCAAAGCGCCTGGGCGTTCTGGAAACTCAAAGCGATAGACCACTTCATTGGTGACGCTCTTGGGAGCATGGCCACCTACCATATAACGCACGTGTAGCTTGGCTGATTCGTTATCCGTAAGGTCAACCACTTCACCAATATGCTCTTGCATCTCGGCGAGTAGCTCCGCTTTACCGTCATTGTTGGCGCGGATCTGAACGCCTGCAAATACGACGGCTTCGCTATCGCTGCTATAGCGGTAGTTGAATTCGGTAATGTTACGCTTGCCCAGTGCTGCACAGAATTTACGGAAGCTGCCGGGTTTTTCAGGGATCTTCGCAGCGATGATCGCTTCACGCTTTTCACCCAGCTCCGAGCGCTCAGCGATGTGGCGCAAGCGGTCGAAGTTGACGTTGGCACCGGAGTTGATCGCCACCAGTGTTTTGTCTTCAAGGTTATGCGTCTGCGCATATTTTTTTAGACCGGCTACACCCAGCGCACCCGCTGGCTCACAGATAGAGCGGGTATCGTCATAGATATCTTTGATCGCCGCGCAGATCTCATCGGTTGTTACCGTGATCACGTCATCGACAAACTCTTTACACATCTCGTAGGTATTTGCGCCAATTTGCGCCACCGCAACGCCATCGGCGAAGATGCCAACCTGAGATAGGGTAAGACGCTCGCCACTGTCCATCGCTAGCTTCAAGCAAGCAGAGTCTTCTGACTCAACGCCGATCACTTTGATACCAGGGCGAACATATTTAATGTATGTCGCGACGCCTGCGATAAGGCCACCACCTCCTACTGGGATGAAAATAGCTTCAATAGGGCCAGATTCCTGCTCAATAATCTCCATGCCGACGGTGCCCTGACCTGCGATAACATCGGGGTCATCAAAGGGGTGGACATACGTTTTACCCTCTTTCTCCACCAGCTCTTGCGCCAGTTTGGAGGCGTCATCGAACGCATCGCCGTGCAGGACAACGCGTCCACCTAAGCGGCGCACATTGTTGACCTTCACATCAGGGGTTGTTTTTGGCATCACAATAGTCGCATCAACGCCCAAGCGCTGTGCAGCCATCGCTAACCCTTGTGCATGGTTACCAGCGGATGCGGCAACCACACCGCGTGCTTTTTCAGCTTCGGTCAGCTGAATCATTTTGTTGTATGCGCCACGAATTTTGAAAGAGAATACCGGCTGCTCATCTTCGCGCTTGAGCAGTACGCGGTTATTCAGACGTTCAGACAGGCCGCGTGCGGGTGACAGCGGCGTTTTTACGGCTACGTCATAGACGCGAGCCTGCAGTATTTTCTTGATGTATCTATGCGGCATGATAGGAGATTCTTTGTAGTAATAATGGACTGCACCGCGGCACAGTTAAGTAGACCAATAGCCCCGCAGCCTTGAGCAAAAGCGAGGGGATCAGAAATCGTACAAGTTGCGCTGCTATTCGTCTACAAGCGCGACGCAATGGCGCGTATAATTTCGACTAAAGCCAACCTTCAAGTGAGAAAACAGCATGACACAAGATGAGATGAAGCAAGCGGTCGCACAGGCTGCCGTTGATTACATACAGCCTAAGCTTTCTAGCGACTCGGTTGTTGGTGTCGGAACGGGCTCAACGGCTAACTTCTTTATCGACGCCTTGGCGAAGGTGAAGCACCTATTTGATGGTGCCGTGGCAAGCTCTGAAGCTACAGCTGAGCGCCTTAAAGCGCACGGAATCACGGTGTATGACTTGAACGAAGCAAACGTACTGGATGTGTATGTTGATGGCGCTGATGAGTTTGATGGCCACCTAAACCTAGTCAAAGGCGGAGGCGGTGCCTTAACACGCGAGAAGATCGTTGCGGCCGTGGCAAAGGAGTTTGTTTGTATTGTTGATGCGAGCAAAAAAGTCGACGTATTGGGCGATTTTCCATTGCCGATCGAGGTGATACCGATGGCGCGCTCTTACGTGGCACGTGAAATTGTTAAGCTGGAAGGGATGCCGGTCTATCGTGAGGGCTTTGTAACGGATAACGGCAATGAAATTCTGGATGTACACCATCTCGATATCGTCAATCCGAAAGAGCTAGAGCGCACTTTAAACAATGTAGTGGGTGTGGTGACGTGCGGTCTTTTCGCGAATCGCGGTGCGAATATTGTATTGATGGGCACGGAGCGTGGTGTCGAGACGATTAAGCTTTCTTAAGTTGTCGCGCCTAGATAAGAAAAAACCGCGTTTAACGCGGTTTTTTTCATTTCACTGCACGATTTTAACAAGTGCGATGCTGACCGGCATAGTGACCCAAAGCATGGCCACTAGGTTGACCGCTACCCAGCCAAAGCTTGCTGAGTCACGAAAGTTTTCATCATGATCTGCCATAAAATTCACCCTGATAATTTGTTAATTGCATAGAACTGTATTTTTTTTGGGCGGAATCTTAGCAGTAAAAGTGAGGGTTTTATAGCGTTAGGTTATATCCCTTCTTTTTGTAATGTTATTCGGGTCTAGAGCCAAGCCTTTCAAAGGCACCAATCTCCCGCCATTTTCTGTAGTAGCACTTTATTGCGCGATGGTTTCTCGCGTGGGCCATTGGCATTCAAAATACGCAGCACCCAGCGCTCCAGATAGCTAGGCAGCGGGGTTGCGGCGTCTGTTGTAGTGGCGATATAGAATTGATCAACGGCGTATCGTGCTGTGAAAACGTGGCCGGTAGTGGTGTCCACCATAATGAGCCCCTCCTGTAAGCCGCCACAGTGGTCGCGAGTGCCCTTCATAATTAAGAAGGGCTCGCGCACTTGTATCGGTACAAAGCCGCCGCCTAAATTTTTGAAGAGGCGTTGAAACTCCTGCTCCCCCAACAGAGTCAGTAGAACGACGTATAGGTAATCCTCGTACATCGGTTCGCGCAGGTATTGGCTATGGTAGCGCTTGAGCTTAGCGGCGCTCTCAGGATCAACAAAGATCTGATTATCCTCAGCTGCGTAACGAATGGTGACTTGGTGGTGCCAGGCCTGTTTTGGTACAGCTTGGAGTGACGGTTGCCAGAGCATTAAGCCCAGCATCAGCCAGAACCACGTAGCGTTTGGTGTTAGGGAAAGAGGTTTAAATTTCATCGTATCGGTGCAAGGATGCTGTTAGGTTACACGCTAGCTTAGCGGGTAGCGCGTGTGATGGCGCTAGCGCTTAAGTTGTAAGTATTCGGCAAACGATCAAGGTTGAGAAAACTGCTTTTGTGAGCAAAGGATTTATATGAAGCTACTGTTATCGCTTATTGTCATCGTCTTACTTGGGTTACATACGCTGCCATACTTGGTGCGTGACCAAGTGGTGATTTGGTTGCGGGACCACGGTGCGCAGGAGGCGCATTTTGAAGCGATTAATATCAACTGGTTTGATGGCTCTATCGCTCTTACGAAGCTTTCCGCGACCGCTCCTGATGCGCCTCCGATTAATGTTGGACAGCTGGATCTGGGCATCGATTACAAAGCGCTGTTTGAGCAACGCGTACTCGTTAAGCACCTTGCTGTGAAAGAGGTGCAAACAGGGCTGTATCAAAAGCAAGATGATCTATGGCTTGGGCCGATCAACTTAAGTGCATTGTCAGACGATAAACCAGAGAGCCCCGATACTACCGCGAGCGACGAGCCATCGGCATGGCGCTTTGGTATTCAGTCTGTTGCGATCGATTCGTTGGTTTGGGCGCTGGATATTCCGCCGTATAAGCAGAGCCTGTTTATCGAAACGGCCGAACTGAATTCGTTGTTGCAATGGGATGAGCAAGCGACGACAGCGCTGCAACTGAAAGGCACCTTGAACGGCTCTTCGTTTGATATTGAGAGTGAAGCTACGCCACTGCCTGCGCAAAAGGTATCTACCTTATCCCTAAAGTTGGATCAGTTCCCGTTAGAAAGCGTCGCTGCGCCGTGGGTGCCGCAACTAAAAGGAACCTTGACGACGAACCTCTCTGTTAAAGTGGATCTCACCGATCTGAGCGGCCGCATTGAGCATACCGGTGATATCAAGGTAACGGGCTTTCGCTGGCAGGACGAGGGTCTATCAGCCAAAGACCAAGTGCTGACATGGGCAGGTAAAGGGGTCGTTGATCTTAAAGACGCCGCACCAGAGAAGATCACCTTAGCCGGGCGAATCCAATCAAATGGTGTGGCATTGCAGCAGGATGACGCGCTTGACCTGACACTGGCCAAACTGGGGTGGCGAGGTGATATCGCCATGGCTTTTGCCAATGGTCAGCTTAAGCAGGTAAAAGGCCCGCAGACGGTTAGCTTGGGTCAGCTCGATCTGACTCAACCGGGACTACAACTGAGCGCAAAGAGCCTCACGCAGCAAGGTCCGCTAACGCTCGATTTTGGTAAGCAAGGCCCACAGCGTATAACGCTGGGTACAGCGCTAGATGTACAAACGCTAAGCTTACAGCAGGGTGAGATGGCGCTGCAGTTGGACAGCGTTCGCCAGCAAGGGCCGTTGTCGGTGACATTAGGGGAGGGCGGACCACAGCAAGTGACTGCGGCGATTGATGCCGCATTAGCGGGGCTATCGTTATCGCAACCAGCGTTGCAGCTGAAAATGGCTGGCGCTGATATCCGCTCTCAAACTGAACTCGCTTGGCGGGAAGCGGAGCTAGCAACGATTAGTGCTACTCCTGACATTCGCCTCAAGGGGCTAGATCTTAGTCAAACAACGGGGCTGGTGGTGCGCACTGATAGTGCCACTCTCAAGGCGCAGCTCAACGAGATGTCACCCACCGCACCCAAAATTACGGCGGCCGATGTCGCGCTTGAACAGCTCTATGTAGCGGCAGATAAAGCACCCTTAACGCTTGCCTCACTGGATCAACTGGCGCTGAGCAATGGCTATTATGATGCCAAGATGATCAGTGCGGACCGTATCCGCTTGGCAAATCTAAAAGCGAACTACCAAGAGGGCTCAGCGCCCATGGTGGCAGCGGGCAGTATTGATATCGCGCAGTTCAGTATGACTGAGCTAGCGCGGCTTGTTATTGAGTCCATTGTGATCAATCAAATGACGACCGAAGTCACGGTCACTAAAGCGCAAGCGATCAAAGAGGTTGAGCGCTTACAAGCGGCGTTGGCAACGCTATCGGGCCCTAGCGCCGCACCCGAGAAGGGCGTTAAATCCGACAACAACGATGCAGGCATGACCGTGCGTATCGGAAAAGTCAGCCTGGCTGATACAAATCTGGTGCGTTTTGCGGACAATAGCGTGGCGCCACGTTTTCAGTC
This sequence comes from Neptunomonas marina, assembly GCF_004005935.1. Taxonomy (GTDB): domain Bacteria; phylum Pseudomonadota; class Gammaproteobacteria; order Pseudomonadales; family Balneatricaceae; genus Neptunomonas; species Neptunomonas marina. Next base: position 95,159 of record NZ_SACQ01000007.1, read on the forward strand.
TGAAGCGAGCATTACCGCGCTGAATATCGCCAATATTGATACCGGCTCGGAGCAGCAAAGCCAGTTTAGTGCCAAAGCCACGATCAACAAGCGTGCTTCACTGGCGGTGGATGGCAAGCTAAACCTGTTTGGCGCAGATAAAAATGGCAACTGGAAGCTAGAACTTAACAACATGCAGCTACCAGTGATCAGCCCGTACGCCGGAAAGTTTATCGGCTACTACCTACAAAGTGGCCAGATGAACTTTGCTAGTGATGTCACATTGAAAAAGAGTGAGCTGTCAGGCACGAATCAGATCGACCTGCGCCGTATCGAAGTGCAGCCCGCACAAAATAGCGCGACCGGTAAGTTCAACCAGCAGTTGAGTATGCCATTAGGCACCGCCATCGCGGTGCTTGAAGACGGCAACGATAATATCAAGCTAGATCTGCCCGTTGAAGGCTCCTTGAACGACCCTAAGTTTGGCTATCAGAGTATTGTTGAGCGGCTCGCGAAAAAGGGCCTCAAGCAGGCTGCGTTTAGCTTCCTTACCAAGTCACTTCAGCCATATGGGGCGCTGATCTCCATTGCTAAAACGGCGATCGATGCCAGCCAGTCCGGGGCGTTTATCAATCTGGCACCGGTTGGGTTTGTGGCGGGTGAAAACCAGCCTAATGCAGACGCTAGCGATTACGTTGCGAAAATCTCAGGGATGCTCAAAGAGCGTGATGCACTGCGCTTGAATGTGTGCGGAAACGCGGTTTTAGCAGATAAACAAGCACTGCTGCCTGAACTTGAAAAGATGAACAAAAAGCGTGAAAAGCCACTAACTGCCGAACAGCTTGATGAAATAGTGACGGATAAGCTTCAAGTGCTCGCGGGTGAACGTGGCGAAACCGTTATGGATATGTTGCTGAAACAGGGCGTGCCGCAGAAGCAGTTGTTTAGCTGCTTTGCCGTGCCGAATACGAAGAACGCAGAGTTAACGCCGGGGGTTGCGTTAGCGTTGTAACAAACAATAGAAAGGGGCCTGAGGCCCCTTTATTTTTGTGAGTTTAGCTGCCGCTTTTAAGCAATGTGTAGCTGGTGGGGAGTGGCAGAGGTTTGCGCACTAATCGCCCGGTGATGGTTAGCAAAAGCACGGCAATCGCCGGAACGCATAACCAAAGCAACGGGTGCCATTGCGGGGTGATCTTTAGCAACTGCTGGTAGATCAGAGCCAGTAACCCTTCGCTGATAAAACACGCAACCAAACCACTCGCGCAGCCGATCATGCAATATTCCAGCATATCCAACTGGCGGGTTTGGCGCTCGGTTGCGCCCATCGTGCGCAGCAGTGCCACCTCAAAGCGGCGCTTGACTAAGTCTTGTTGCACAATCGTGATGATGAGCACCAAACCGCTTAGCAGTGTCAGCACCATAATCATCGAAGCGCTATCGCTTAGCTTGCTGATCAGTTCTTGCGCTTGGGCGAGTAGCTGCTCGATATCGATCACCGTTAGGGTCGGGAAATCACTCAGTAGTGTTTTCGAGACGCCTTGTTGCGAACTATCCAAGCGGAAGCTCGTGATATAGGTGGCCGGTAAGGCGTCGATCACGCCGGGCGAGAAGATCACATAGAAGTTGGGTCGGAACGATGCCCATTCAACGCCGCGAATACTCGTGATGCGGCCAGTAAAGGTCTCGCTGCCCACTTGAAATCCGAGCGTATCACCCAGCTGCAAACCCAGATCTGTTGCCATCGACTGCTCAACCGATATCGACTCTTTGGCATCACTCCAGGCGCCCGCCTCCAGTGTATTGTGCGCTGGAATGGCATCGGTGAAGGTGAGGTTTAGCTCGCGATTCAGCGTGTTGTGTTCTAGCTGAGTGGGTGTAAACGCGTCATCTTTATCAACCCCGTTAATACTGGTGATGCGGCCCCGAATCATAGGGTAGAGCTGGCTATCGATCTGCTGCTCCGCTAGCCACTCGGTGACGCCGTCTTTCTCCCATGGTTGGATATTGATAACAAAGCGGTTAGGCGTGTCGGCGGGCAGTTGGCTTTGCCATTGCTGCAATAGATCTTGGCGCGCAAAGAACAGCACGGTCATAAGCGTTAACAGGAGTACCAATACACCACCTTGCACACGATGCCATTGGCGCTGCTGGCGGATGCGCAGTGTAAGCAGCGGCATCAAACGTAGACGCCCTTTGAGAAGACTGCACGCATGGTGAATTAAGCGTTGTACCACCCAGCCTGCTAACCAACCCGCCAGCAGAAGCGTTACGCTTAGCAGCGCCGCTAGTACAACGGATTCAACAAAGAGCACCATCAGCAAGAATAGCCCCGGCGGCAGAATCCAATAGAGGCGCTTATTCTGAGCAAACGTGCTGTCGCTGTTCGGGTTAAACAAACTGAGAATCGATGCTTTACCCAGCGGTAGCAGGGTGGTTAAGCCCGCCAGCATTAAGACTGCACCGGCAAGCGCTGCGCTGCTAAAGAGTGCAAAAAGATCAACAGCTGGGAGCGGCTTGGGCAGCAGGTCCGCCAGCGTGAGCATCATCAATTGATGTAACCCTAAACCGATAAAGGTGCCGGGAATCGCAGCCAACAGCCAGCCTAGCACGAGCTGCCAGCTAAACAGGGGTAACAGTTTGGCGCGTGGCAGACCTAAGCTCAGTAGCAGTGCGGTGCGTTGTTGTTGATCGGCAGCGAAGCGACGCATACTCAAATAGATCGCGAAGGCACCTAGCAACAGTGCGAACAGCGCGCTCAAGCGCAGATACTGCCCAGCGTTTCCGATAGCGTTGCGGGTGGTGGGTTGATCGCCGGATGCTTCGTATAAGCGCTGCCAGCTCTGCAGTTGCGTTTGTGACTCGGCTTTGAAAGTGGCGAGTGCATCGGCATCACCGGCGAGCAGTAACCGATATTGTGCGCGGCTACCCGGTGCGATAACACCCGTTGCAGCAAGGTCTTCGCTGCGCATAATGATCTGTGGGTTGAAGCTGCGAAAGCCGCTGCCGCGGTCCGGACTTGCAGTGATCACGTGACTGACGGTGAAAGTGGAGTAACCGATCTGGAGCGTATCGCCAACTTCAATGCCTAAACGGCTCAACACGTTAGGCTCAGCCCAAATATTACCTAGCTCAGGAAGCGTGGTTGCCGCGGCTTCTTGGAGGGTGATCTCGCCGCGCAGCGGATAGGGTGGTGTGACAGCGCGAATTGAGGCTAGCAACATCGCGTCGCCTGCTTCGGTCATGCTGGCAAACTGGATTACCGGGGCAGATTGAAGGCCCAGTTTTTGGGCATCCTGCTGCCAAGTATCAGCCAGTGGTCGGCTGCTGCTGAGTACCATATCAGCGCCAAGAAAATCAGCGCTGCGCTGCGCCACGCTTTTTTGTAGCCGGTCGCCAGTTAAGCTCAGCAGGGTGATCAAGCTGGTCATCAAAAAGATCGAGATCAGCAGAGCTCGCCAATCGCTGCGGCGTAATTGGCTAAATAGCTGCCTGCGCGCCAGTTTAGCAATCATGCGTTGCGACCTCTTGTTGCGGCAATACTTCGAGTAACTTGCCCTGCTCCAAGCGGTATTGGCGCGAGCAACGCGCGGCTAGGGCTGGGTCGTGGGTGATCAAGATCAGCGTTGTCTGGTGGGTCGCATTCATATCAAAGAGCTGATGAATGATCTTTTCACCGGTTTTCGTGTCTAGATTACCGGTAGGTTCATCGGCAAATAGGATGTGCGGTGCTGTGACGAACGCACGAGCAATCGCGACACGCTGCTGTTCACCGCCTGAGAGTTGGCTGGGGTAGTGATGACAGCGTTCTTTCAAACCGACCTGTGTGAGCAGTGTGCGAGCGCGCTCTGCGGCATCGCGATCACCACGGATCTCGAGCGGCAGTTGCACGTTCTCCTGAGCTGTTAGTTCAGGCAGCAGATGAAACGACTGAAAAATAAAGCTAAGGTGTGTGGCGCGCCAACGTGAACGCGCTTCATCATCTAAATGATTAATATCTTCGCCAAGTAGGCGAATGGAGCCATCAGTGGGCTCATCAAGCCCCGCCAACAGGCTAAGAAGTGTGGATTTGCCCGCACCCGATTGGCCAATGATCGCTACGCTCTCGCCCTGCTCAATCGTAAGAGAAAGGTTCTCGAAGAGCGTTAGTGGCTCGGTTTGCGTTGCGAATGTTTTTGCGAGAAGGTTGGCTTCAAGTGCGTAAGGAGTTGTCTCTGTCATGAAATTTATCCGTTTCCTCATCCTGCTGTCCGTGATCGTTAGCAGCAGCGTTCAGGCACGTACCCTACTGGTACTGGGTGATAGTTTATCCGCAGCCTATGGTATCGACCCCGCGAAAGGCTGGGTGGCCCTGTTGGACGCGCGGCTAAAGCAAAGTTACGACGATATCACGGTTGTTAATGCAAGCATCAGTGGTGAAACCACCCAAGGCGGTTTGACGCGTTTGCCGGCGTTGTTGGAGAGACATCAACCGCAGTGGATAGTTCTGGAGCTGGCAGCGAATGATGGCTTGCGTGGCACACCGCTGCGCATTATCGAAAAAAACCTTGAGCACTTACTAGATATGAGTACGCAGGCGGGTGCACAGCCGATCATTGTCGGTATTCAGCTGCCGCCCAACTATGGCCCGTCGTACACGCGTAAGTTTTACAATCTGTTCTCTGAGTTAGCAGATGAGTATGGCATCCCGCGCGTGCCGTTTCTATTAGAGGGTGTTGCCCTTAATCATGATCTAATGCAGGCAGACGGTTTGCATCCGACAGCGGAGGCGCAGCCGATTTTGCTAGAGAATGTCTGGCCATACATTAAGCCGATGATCGATGGCTAGGAGGATGAGTATGAAACCTACCACGTTAATACGCGTTACAGTGCTGTGCGTCAGCGCCGTATTGGCCGGTTGCAGCGCCATGAGCCAGAAGGAGTGCCAACAGGCGGATTGGAGCTTAATGGGCGAGGTTGATGCCAGCCAAGGCCGCGCATTTGCAGCCATTGATACCTACCGCAAAGAGTGTGCAGAGCACGATATCCATCCCGATAGCCAAGCGTATCAAGCGGGTTTTGAACGCGGTTTAGAGCGATTCTGTAGCCGCAGCAATGGCTTCTATTTTGGTAAGCGCGGTGGCCAATATAAAGGGACGTGTAGCAACCATCATGAGCAGGATTTCTTGGCTGGCTATGAGCCAGGCTTTGAACTTTTCATGATTCAAGATCGCATCACCAAGCTCAACATGGGGGTGCAAAGCGATGAACAGGAAGTGCGCCAACTGCAGGAAGAGATTGATGAGCGCGAAGCGCGGCTCATTAAAGAGGAGCTAACACCCGGTGAGCGCGCCGTGCTGCTAAAAGAGATCAAGGCACGCCATGGGCAGATCTTCCATCTCAAACAGGATTTGCGGGATAGACGCTTGAAGTTGCTGCAGATGCAGCAAGATTTGCGTAAAAAAACACAGCTCGTAGAGCGATAACGGAGACCATCGTGAAGTACATTTCGTTTCAATATCAGGGACGCGCAGGATTTGGGTGTGTTGATGGCGAACATGTTATCGACCTTACCGGTGTTGCCGACTGTATCGATTTGAAGAGCTATCTGCAAAGCGCCGTGTGGGGAGAAACTGAGCACTTCTCGGTATGTCCTCGGCTATTGCATGCTGAGGTTGTGCAGCAGCCCGTGATTCCCAACCCTGAAAAGATTCTCTGTGTTGGTTTGAACTATGAGAGCCATCGTTTAGAAACCGGTATGCCTGAGATGGAGCATCCGGTGTTATTTACCCGTTTTGCTTCAACACAGATTGCTCACGGCGCACCAATTGTGCGTCCGCATGTGTCAGAGAAACTCGATTTTGAAGGGGAGTTGGCCGTGATTATCGGGCGCACCGGGCGGCACATCAAAGCGGCCGATGCTGATGCGTATATCGCTGGATACAGCTGCTACAACGACGCCAGTATTCGCGATTGGCAGATGCACACGCGCCAGTTCACGGCCGGCAAGAACTTCGATAGTACCGGTGCGTTTGGGCCGTGGCTCGTTACCCCCGATGAGATGACCGGCCTGCCGAATCGTACCGTAACGACTCGCTTAAACGGTGAGGTTGTCCAGCATGCGCCCTTTTCTGATCTGATTTTTGATGTGCCTGCACTGATTGAATATATCTCGACGTTCTGTACGCTCCAACCCGGTGATGTGATTGTCACCGGCACGCCAGGAGGGGTGGGTGTTGTGCGTAAGCCGCGCTTGTATATGAAGCCCGGTGATGAGATAGCGGTCGAGATAGAGGGCATTGGCGTTCTAAGCAACCCGATCCAACAAGAGCGCTAAGTGCGACTAAAGTCCGCTGTGGTTGGCGCACCAATCCCATAGAATGAGCGGGGTAAGGTATCGCCTTGCTCCCCATTACTCTAAGAATAAGAGCCCAAACTTATGGCCAAAGTGTTGCTTTGGATCGCTGCAGTATCGTTTGCGATCTACATTGTGAAGTCACAATACCTCAGTTCAAAAACCTACGAACCTTTTATACAAGCGTGTGTGAGTGCAGGCAGCGCCAGTGAAGCGCGTTGTACTTGTTTATCTGACTATATCCACCAGCGCTATAGCGATAAAGAGGTGCAAGCGATGATGGATAACCGTATTGCTGATGCGGCCGGACGCCAACAGATCGAACGCGACGTGCGGTTGGGTTCTGAATATTGCGCAGCGCAGCATCCGTCCAACTAGGGTTTACGGAGTTAAGTGACAGGGAGTTGCTTCAAATGAGCTATCGCTGGTGGAAGTGCACGAATACGTTGTGGGCTTTGGTGTTTCTGCTGTTGTCTGGGTGCTTTAACGAGGGCGGTACTGTTCGTTCCGGTATGACCTATGAAGTAATGAAGGAGCAAGGGGCCTTTAAGCTTGTTTATGTGGTTCCTTTATCTACGAAAAGTAAAGTCCCTTATCGAGAAGTAGCGAACAAGGTTTGTGCAGGTGAACGTATCTGCATAGCTCTGTTCTGGGATGAGAAAGAAAATGTGCCGCTTTCAATGCCCATGACCGATATGCAAGTGGCCACTAAAGTGGCGCACTATAACCTCAACAAGAACACGGGCTTAGACCGTGTGAGGATTTGCTCTAATGAGGGTTGTAGTTAGTTTGTGTGGTATTTTTATTGTTCCTGCTGCAAAAACTCCCGCGCTAGATACAAGGCTGCGATGGCGCGGCCTTCGGTAAACTCTTCACGGGCTACAAGCTCGTTGATCTGTGACAGCGGCCAGCGCACCACCTCTAAAGGCTCTGGCTCGTCACCCTCCAGCTTACAAGGGTAGAGATCACGAGCGATCATCGCGGTGAGCGTACTGCCCATATAGCTTGGGGAGTTGGTCATCTCTTTCAAAGGATCAAGACGGCGACAACCAAAGCCGATCTCCTCTTTTAGCTCCCGGTCAGCTGCCTGCAAAGGCGTCTCTCCAGCATCAATCAACCCTTTAGGCAGTGTGAGGGTGTAATCTTCAATACCGCCGGCGTACTCGCGAATGAGCAGGAGGTGGTCTTCGCTATCAATAGCAACCATCATCACAGCACCATTGCCACGTGATGCAAGCCGTTCATAGGTGCGTTCGACACCATTACTAAAGCGGATCTCTAGCTCCTCCACTTGAAAAAGGCGGCTGCGGGCGGTGGGCGTTACCTTCAAAATCTCGGGCTTCACGGGCATACTAATCAACCGTTTTGTATTGGCTTTAATTTGGGGCTTATTACTTTGATTGTACCTGCTGCGTTGGATTGGTCTAGTATCGATACCGTTTTGCTGGATATGGATGGCACGTTACTCGATCTGCACTTTGATTCCTTTTTTTGGCTCGAGCACTTACCGCTGCGATATGCGGATATTCATCAGCTCGACCCAGATGAGGCGAAGCGTTGGCTGCATGAACGCATCATGCAGGAGCAGGGCACATTAAATTGGTATTGTCTGGATTACTGGTCGCGCGAGCTGGATGTCGATATCGTGGCGCTCAAGCGTGAGGTGACTGAGCGCATAGCGTTTCGCCCCCATGTTAAGGACTTCCTCTCTCAGTTAAAGGTGCACGATAAGCGCGCTGTGATCGTGACGAATGCGCACCGCGGAAGTTTGATGCTGAAGCTTGAGAAAACCGATCTTGCTGAGCGTGTTGATCATATTATCTGCTCGCACGACTATGGGGTGCCGAAAGAGGAGCAAGCCTTTTGGCAGCGGCTGCAACAGGAGGAGCCGTTTGATCCCGAGCGCACGCTGCTCGTCGATGATAGCTTAGCTGTGCTGCGTGCTGCGCAAACCTATGGTATTCGCTACCTGCTCTCCATCGTGCAGCCTGATAGCCAAAGCCCGAAACGCGATATTGCAGAGTTCACTGCGATTGATCGGTTCAGCTCGATTACACCCGGAGGAGATGATGAGTGATATGGCTAAAGTCCGTCTGGATAAATGGCTCTGGGCGGCACGTTTTTATAAGACCCGTGGTATCGCGAAACAGATGATAGAGGGCGGCAAAGTGCACTATGAAGGGCAGCGCGCAAAGTGCAGCAAAGCCGTTGAATTAGGTGCGACGTTGCAGATCCGCCAAGGCTGGGATGAGCGAATTATCGTCGTTAAAGCACTGTCTGAACAGCGCCGCGGAGCAGCAGAAGCGCAAGCCTTGTATGAGGAAACAGCGGATAGTTTGGCGCGCCGTGAAGAGCATGCTGCACAACGTAAAGCGATGAAGGGCAGTGAGCTCAGCCCTAAGCAGAAACCCGATAAACGCAGCCGCCGTCAATTGCTTGAAGTTAAGGAGCTGCAAAGAGGGTGAAAGGTCCACTTTGGTGGTAGAATAGCGCCTTTGTAGATCGATTATTTTTAGTTAGGTGAGAAACAGCACGTTATGAGCAATCCTGATCAAATTCAGCGCATTCTATTTGATAAACTCGATATTCGCGGTGTTCTTGTCGGGTTAGAAGAGTCCTACCAAGCCGTTTTAGAGCGCCACGACTACCCGGATTCGGTACGTGACGGGCTGGGTGAGATGCTCGCTGCGGTGGCCTTACTGGGAACAACGCTGAAGTTTGATGGCCGTTTACTCTTGCAGGCTCAAGGCTCAAATAACGTGCGTGTGCTGATGGCTGAGATTAATCATCGCCGTGAATGCCGCGGTATTGCGCGTTATGAAGGCGAAGTGCCCGATGGGCAAGGCGTCATCGATATGATCGGTGATGGTCATCTTGTGATCACGATCGAGCCCGAGGTCGGCCAGCGCTACCAAGGCATTGTCCCGCTTGAGAAGGCAACCCTCGCCGAATGCCTCACGGATTACTTCCTACAATCCGAACAATTGAACACACAGATCCATCTTTCAGCTAATGATAAGCAAGCAGCTGGTTTCCTATTACAGGTGATGCCTGCTCAAGGCACTGCTGAGCTGGATTGGGAACATATTGCGCAGATTGGCGCGACACTCACTGGTGATGAACTGCTAGCGCTCGATAATGAAGCGTTGCTGTATCGTTTATTCCATCAAGAAGAGTGCCGCCTCTATGAGCCAGATAGCATCCAGTTTAAGTGTGACTGCTCACGCGAGCGCAGCGCTAATGCACTGCAAATGATGACACAGGATGAATTGCTAGAAATGTTGGAAGAACAGCAAGTTATTAGCGTTGGCTGCCAGTTTTGCAATGCAAAATATGAGTTCGATGAAACAGACGTTCGCGCTATGTTTAGCGACAGTGCCCATGTGCCAAAATCGGACGAGCTTCATTGATCTTGCAGCCATCTGTGTCGAACGGGCCATACATCGTTTTGTGTATGGCATAAAAATAGAGTTTTTGTGATAATAATGGCCCCCCAACAATAACCAACTGCGGCCTTAGGTGCAGATACAAACGGGGTCTATTGCTTTTCAGGTAACGTTTTTGGCGCCGAGCCAAGGGAATCCAGTAATGACCAAAGAAACTGAGAATACAGTCCATCTTAATCTGAGCCGCGCAGAGCTCGTTGAACATGCCGTTAGACGTGGTGAAGGTACGCTGGCCGATACGGGTGCACTGGTTGTCACAACCGGTAAGCGCACCGGCCGCTCTCCGATGGACCGCTTCATCGTAGAAGAACCCAGCACTGCTGATGTTATCGATTGGGGTAATGTGAACCGCCCGTTTGATGCGGACAAGTTTGATGCGCTGTGGAATCGCGTTGAAGAGTATCTTTCAGAGCAAGAGCACTTTGTTGCTAACGTACACGTAGGTTCGGACCCGAACCACTATCTGCCGGTTAAAATGTCGACGCAAACAGCGTGGCAAAACTTGTTTGGCCAAAACTTGTTTATCCGCCCAGATGAGTTCAACCCAAAAGCCAAAGAAGAGTGGCAGATCTTGAATGCTGCAGGTTTCGAATGTGACCCTGAGCGCGATGGTACTAACTCTGATGGCTGCGTTATTCTGAACTTTGCTAAGCGTAAAGTGCTACTTGCGGGTATGCGCTATGCGGGCGAAATGAAGAAAGCGATGTTCTCTGTACAGAACTTCCTACTACCAGAAAAAGACGTCTTGCCAATGCACTGTTCTGCGAATGTGGGCGAAGATGGCGATACAACGCTGTTTTTCGGTCTGTCTGGTACGGGTAAAACAACACTATCTGCAGACCCTGCACGTTACCTGATCGGTGACGATGAGCACGGTTGGGGTAAAGGCGTTGTCTTTAACCTAGAAGGCGGCTGCTACGCTAAGACTATCAACCTTAGCAAGAAGAACGAACCAATCATTTGGGATGCGATCCGCTTTGGTGCAATCGTTGAAAACGTGGCGCTAAATGAAGCTCGCACAGCTGACTACGACGATACGTCTCTAACTGAGAACGGCCGTTGTGCATACCCGCTTGAGCACGTTGAGAAGCGTACTGAAGAGAACATGGGTGGCGAGCCAAAAGCGATCGTTTTCCTGACTTGTGACCTTACAGGTGTTCTGCCACCGGTATCTATCTTGAGCAAAGAAGCAGCAGCTTACCACTTCTTGTCTGGCTACACGGCGCTGGTCGGTTCTACTGAAATGGGCTCTGGTGGAGGTATTAAGTCTACCTTCTCTACTTGCTTCGGTGCGCCATTCTTCCCACGTCCTGCACGTGTTTACGCTGAGCTGCTGATGAAGCGTATCGAAGAGTTTGGTTCACAAGTGTACTTGGTTAACACTGGCTGGACCGGTGGTGCTTACGGTACGGGCGAGCGTTTCAGCATCCCAACAACACGTGGCATCATCGCTGCAATTCAGAGCGGGGCGCTTGTCGGTGCTGAAACTCAGCACCTAGAAGGCATCAACCTGAGCGTACCAACGAGCGTACCAGGTGTTGACTCTACACTGCTGAACCCACGCGACACGTGGTCTGATAAAGGTGCATACGATGCGACAGCACGTGACCTAATCGGCCAGTTTGTGACAAACTTCGAGAAGTTTGACGGCGTATCTGAAGAGATCGTTAAAGCGGGCCCTAAAGCCTAACACGGCTGGAGCCGCGATAAAAAAGCCCCAATCATTGATTGGGGCTTTTTTGTTGGTGCGCAAACCGCATGACGGCGGCGCAACCTATTAGCTAAACGTGAACTTGATATCCGCGTTTTTCAGGTAATCCGCCTCTTGCTCGAGCTCCATATGCGTGAGTGGATGCATATCTAGCCAGCCATCTGGGAAGCGCAGGCTTAATTGCTTGCTCTCTGCTTTTAGGTCGAAGGCCGGAAGCCGTGCGGATGAGCGACTACGATTGAGCACAACGGCCAAGCGCAACAGCACACAGAGCCGCTTAAAGGTTTCCTTGCGTGCGTCAGGGAGCTGCTTAAACTCTTCGCGCGGGAATTTGCGGCGATTACCGCGTACCAAAAATGACAGTAGTTGCTGTTCAAGGGCGGAAAAACCGGCTAAATCCGAATGCTGCAGCAGGTAGGCGCTGTGCTTATGAAAGCCGCTATGAGCAATGGTGAGGCCAATCTCATGGGTGCGTGCAGCCCAGCTCAGCATGTCGTGGTGTGCATGTCCTGTTAATGCCCAACTCTCTTTAACCTGTGCAAGTGCTAACAATGCGGTGTGTTCAACACGCTGAGCGTGCTGCTCATCAACATGGTAGCGCTGGCTTAGGGCGGAGATAGAGCGCTCGCGCACATCCTCATGGTTTTTACGCCCTGCCATGTCATAAAGTAAGCCTTCGCGCAGAGCACCCTCTGAGAACGCCATCTCCTCAATGCCAAGAGACTCAAATAACGCGCTCAGGATGGCGAGACCTGCGGGCAGTATCGCGGTGCGTTCGGGTTTGACGCCGGGAATCTCCAGTGTGTCGATATTCTCGAAAGAGAGAATTTTCTCGCGTAGCTGCTGTAAGCTTTTCCGAGTAATCAGCTCGTCACTGAAGCCGCATTCGATCCCTGCATTGCGAATCGCTTTGATCGAGCCGGATGAACCCACACAGCTCGTCCAGCCCGTTTCTAGGTAGCGCTCCCGGATAACCTGTAGTTCGCGCAGCGCGCCGTACTCAGCTTGCTTGAAGTTCTTTTCCGAAAGGACACCATCAGTAAAGTAGCGTTGGGTAAAGCTCACACAGCCCATGTGCAAGCTCTCCATCTCGAGGGGAGTAAAGCGCTCCCCGATAATGCACTCTGTACTGCCACCGCCGATATCGATCACTAAGCGTGCGCCGGGAGTGTTGGCGAGTGTATGTGAGACACCAAGGTAAATTAATCGCGCTTCTTCTCGGCCTGCGATAATTTCGAGCGGGACATTCAACACCTGCTCGGCTGCATCGGCAAAAGCGTTACGGTTGTTTGCCTCACGTAATGCGTTGGTGCCAACTATCTTGATGGCATCGTTAGGGATATCGGCTAGGCGTTGTGCAAAACGGCTTAAGCAGGCTAAGCCTCGCTCAAAGGCTGCTTCGTCAAGCATACCGTTTGGGCCGATACCCGCCGCAAGCTGGACCTTCTCCGACATAATGTCGATCGTAGTCAGTTCGCCGTGGGCAAGCTTAGCCACTACCATGTGAAAGCTATTTGAACCAAGATCAATGGCTGCTAGGAGTGAATCTTCGGCAGCTAAATCGGTGTTGTTTTCGTTATGTAACATTCCGTCAATCTTCTACCCGTAAAACTAGTTCGTAGAGTACCAGATACCCGGGTCGCAAGCAGTGATTTACAACATTCATCGATCAGGATTCACACTTTTTTCTGGTAGGTGGTATGATCAACGGCAGTTTTAAAGCGCCTAAGGGCGATGTGAACAAGCCTTGTACGATACCGTTTGCATATTTCAGTTGTCATTGAGAGTGCTTGATTTGACTCAAGTCGCCCCCATGATAACGGTGTATGTAATTTGGCATCGGCAGCCTTTGCAGCTGTAATTAAGTGGCGGGACTTATTCACACCTCCCTTTTTCGGTGCATTTGGAGAGAGAATCAATGAGCGAAAATATCGTAAATGTAACAGATGCATCTTTTGAAGAAGATGTCCTTAAGTCGGAAGGTGCAGTTCTAGTTGATTACTGGGCTGAATGGTGTGGTCCTTGCAAAATGATTGCTCCAGTTCTGGAAGAGATTGCAAAAGACTACGAAGGTCGTCTTAAAGTATGCAAGCTTAATATCGATGAAAATAGCGAAACGCCGCCTAAGTTTGGTATCCGCGGTATTCCAACATTGATGTTGTTTAAAAACGGCAATGTAGAAGCGACGAAAGTGGGCGCATTGTCTAAATCTCAATTGGCAGCTTTCGTAGACGCGAACCTGTAATTGAGACATACGGAGAAGAGGTGTTGACTTGAAACACTTTCTTCTCCTTTTTACTAGACACCGGTCAGACAACCTTTTATATTTAAGCCGCTGGTGTTATTGCTCACTATATAAACACCTCGAAGCCGAATTTCACCTTGGCTTTTGAATTTACCGATACAGTTTCACTATCAAGCATCAGAGCTATGCTCCAAATGGCTCCAGATCGCGTAAATTGTATTTTTATTAGTCCGTTTAGATTAATTTCCTAACTCCTTCAAAACAATCGCCTCAATCAGGCATTCACTTCAAAGCATATGAATCTTACCCAATTAAAAACTAAAAGCGTTCCTGAGCTTCTCGAAATTGCTCAAGAGATGGGCCTGGATAACTTAGCCCGCTCCCGTAAGCAGGATGTGATCTTTTCGATCCTGAAAAAACATGCCAAAAGTGGTGAAGATATTTACGGCGATGGGGTGCTGGAAATATTGCAAGACGGCTTTGGCTTCCTGCGCTCTGCTGACTCCTCTTATCTAGCGGGCCCAGATGATATTTATGTGTCCCCAAGCCAGATTCGCCGCTTCAACCTGCGCACAGGCGACACCATTGCCGGTAAGATCCGCCCGCCAAAAGATAGCGAGCGCTACTTCGCGTTACTGAAGGTCAATGAGATCAACTATGACCGCCCTGAAAACGCGAAGAACAAAATTCTGTTCGAAAACCTGACACCTCTATTTGCGCAAGATCGCCTGCGTATGGAGCTGGGTAACGGCAGTACAGAGGATCTGACAGCCCGTATCCTTGATCTGGTTTCGCCGATGGGTAAAGGTCAGCGTGCTTTGGTTGTATCACCGCCTAAAGCTGGTAAAACGCTGATGCTGCAAAACATTGCCAATAGCATTACGCGCAACAACCCTGAGTGCCACCTGATTGTTCTACTCATCGACGAACGCCCGGAAGAGGTAACCGAGATGCAGCGCACCGTGCGCGGCGAAGTGGTTGCTTCTACCTTTGATGAGCCGCCAGCACGCCACGTGCAAGTGGCTGAAATGGTCATCGAAAAGGCTAAGCGCCTCACTGAACACAAAAAAGATGTAGTGATCCTGCTTGATTCGATTACGCGTCTAGCGCGTGCTTACAACACCGTGATTCCATCATCCGGTAAAGTACTCACCGGTGGTGTGGATGCTCATGCCCTTGAGCGTCCAAAGCGTTTCTTTGGTGCTGCGCGTAACATCGAAGAGGGCGGTAGTTTAACCATTATTGCGACAGCGCTCGTAGATACCGGCTCCAAAATGGATGAAGTTATCTTTGAGGAGTTCAAAGGTACTGGTAACTCTGAGGTGCACCTAGATCGCCGTGTTGCTGAGAAGCGTGTCTTCCCTGCGATCAATATCCGCCGCTCTGGTACACGTCGTGAAGACCTGCTGACGAGCGAAGATGAGCTGCAACGGATGTGGATCCTGCGTAAGTTGCTTGATCCAATGGAAGATGCCGCTGCGACTGAATTCGTCATCGATAAGCTGAAAGACTTTAAAACGAACGATGAGTTTTTCCTTTCGATGAAACGAAAATAACCACAGTTACGTATCAAAAGGGTGAGCTTATGCTTGCCCTTTTTTGTTAATAGATCGCCTGTCCTAGGCGCTACTAAACAGGTAATACGAAACCCCATGGCGACCCCCAAATATAAAGACCTGCGCGACTTTATTCAGATGTTAGAAGCGCGCGGTGAGCTTAAGCGGATTAAGCAAGAGATCGACCCCCACCTAGAGATGACAGAGATTAGTGACCGCACGCTGCGAGCTAAAGGCCCTGCCCTGTTATTTGAAAACCCCAAAGGCTACGACTATCCGGTGTTAGCAAATCTGTTTGGAACACCGGAACGTGTGGCGCTGGGTATGGGGGAAGAGAGCGTCTCGGCGCTGCGTGATGTTGGCAAGCTACTCGCACAGCTCAAAGAGCCAGAGCCACCCAAAGGGATGAAGGACGCATGGGAGAAGCTACCGATGTTCAAGCAAGTGCTGAACATGGGGCCAAAAGTGGTGCGTAACGCACCATGCCAAGCGAAAGTGTTTGTTGGTGATGAAGTTGATCTGACCAAGCTACCTATCCAAACCTGTTGGCCGGGTGATGCTGGTCCGCTGGTCACGTGGCCATTGGTCATTACGCGAGGTCCGGGTAAAGAGCGCCAGAACTTGGGCATCTATCGACAGCAACTGATCGGTAAGAATAAGCTGATAATGCGCTGGTTAGCTCATCGCGGCGGTGCACTGGACTTCCGTGAATGGAAAAAAGCTCACCCGGGTGAAAACTTTCCGGTTGCAGTTGCGCTCGGTGCTGACCCTGCAACGATCTTGGGTGCAGTTACACCTGTGCCTGATACGCTCTCTGAGTACGCTTTTGCAGGGCTGTTGCGCGGTGGTAAAACAGAAGTGGTTAAGTGTCTTGGTAATGACTTGCAGGTTCCGGCGAGTGCGGAATTTATTTTAGAGGGATATATCGCGCCAGACGAGATGGCTGATGAAGGCCCCTTTGGAGATCATACTGGCTACTACAACGAAGTGGATAGTTTCCCCGTGTTTACCGTGGAGCGCATTACCCAGCGCGAGCGCCCGATCTATCACAGCACTTACACAGGACGTCCACCCGATGAACCCGCGATCCTTGGGGTTGCGCTGAACGAAGTGTTTGTGCCGATTCTGCAAAAGCAGTTTCCGGAGATTGTCGACTTCTACCTACCGCCAGAAGGGTGTTCCTATCGAATGGCGGTGGTCACGATTAAGAAGCAGTATCCGGGGCACGCAAAACGCGTCATGCTGGGTGTGTGGTCGTTCTTACGCCAGTTTATGTACACCAAGTTTGTGATTGTCTGTGATGACGATGTGAACGCGCGTGATTGGAATGATGTGATTTGGGCGATCACGACCCGTATGGACCCGCAACGCGATACAGTCATGATCGATAACACCCCAATCGACTACCTTGATTTCGCTTCGCCGGTATCTGGCTTAGGTTCTAAAATGGGGATGGATGCGACCAATAAATGGGAGGGTGAAACCACCCGTGAATGGGGTGAACCCATCACCATGGACCCTGCGGTGAAAACACGGGTGGATGAGCTGTGGGAGAGCCTTGGCATCTTGAATGATGCCTAAAGTACCACTAAATGTGTGGTTGAATGATATGGCGCAACCTCTATCATGCAACCCGCAAGAAACATTACTCGAGGTGCTTGAGCGGCTCGGTTACCGTATGCGGCGCAGTTGCCGCAACGGTGTATGTGAAATATGTGAGTTTACCCTGTTAAAAGGACAAATGAGCCAGTCTTACCCTGCACAAGAACTCTGCGTTGAGCCATTAGATCCGCAGAGTCGCATTTGCGGTCTGGCCTGTACCGCCGTCCCTGTCACCGATATTTGGGTAAACATTGATGGGCTGAAGCGCCCCGGAGAAGTGATCTTGAAAAGATTAGTATGTGATGTTGAGCGTGTTGAAAAGCTCAGCGGCGATGTTTACCGCGTCACGTTGCTGGCGCCACCTACAGCCTCGCAAGCGGTTGAGTTCCATGCTGGGCAGTATTTAGAAATTGTTTTACCCGATGAGCGTAAAGCGGCTTTTTCAATTGGCAGTGCGCCAGAAGCAGGTCGCGAAATAGAGCTGCATATTCGTCAAGTGGCCGGTAGCGATGTGGCTTCAGCGATCATTGAGCAAATAAAAACGTCAGCGCAGATCACTGTTGAGATGCCTAAGGGTGACTGCTTCCTGCAAGCTGCCACGCTAGCGCCTGAGCAGACAGTTATTTTGGCGGCTGCCAGTACGGGTTTCTCGCAGATTAAGAGCATGGTTGAGCACCTGATCGCTGCTAACGTTACCAACCCTATCCATATCTACTGGGGTGCGCGTATCGCAGCTGATCTATACTGGCCGGAGCTGCCTCTGGAGTGGGCGGGCAAGCACGATAATATCGTTTATCATCCTGTCGTTAGTGAGCCTGGCGACAGTTGTGGTTGGACTGGCCGTATTGACCTGCTGCCGGATGCGATCAAAACAGACTTTGATAGCTTCGAAGATACTGTTGTCTATGCCAGTGGCTCACCTGCCATGGTATATGCATTAGTGGATAACTTGGCGGAGAAGGGCTTGCAAGAGACGCAAGTGCATTCGGATGTTTTCGCTTACGCACCGCGTCCCGCGAAAAGCTAAATAGCATCTCTTATTCAAGGATAAAGCCAGCCTTAGCGCTGGCTTTTTTGTGAGTGGTTGACTCGGGAGAGAGCACTCTATTTATGGAGAGCAAAATCTCAGCTTAATCTATCCAAAGGTTGGATATCGGCTTTGTCTGAGCTAGGCCGCTTATTAGAGCGAGGTTGTGACAGCCGGACATAAAAAACCGAAAGCCGCTAGACTTTCGGTTTTAGGTGTTATCTCAAGATGAAGCGTTAAGAGGCGACCGCTTTCGCTTCAGTTGTCTCTTCGGCAGGTTTGTCTTCCGCTTTAGGTGCAGATTCTGCTGGCAAATTGCCCATCGCAAAGTTGCGGCTCTCTTCCATCATAGCCTTAGCTTGCTCGGATTCACCCGCTTGCAGTAGCTGGTTGATCAGCTCTTGGTAAGCATCGCTAGACTTCTCTAGAGCGAGGCTTGCTTGAGCGTACTCAACAGCTTTACCAAACTGCTCATTACGCGCACTTAGGCGTGCCAGAGCAAGTTTGAGAGCGGCGCTATCGGCATGTTTTGCTTCCCAAGATTTGGCTGTTTCAAGCTGCTTGTGAGCATCAGAGCCTTGCACTTGGCCGTAAAGCGTTACTAGGCTTTCATCCCAGTTCTTCTTGAGTTGGTCTTTCAAGAACGCTTCCGCTTTATCTTCAGAGCCAGCCTCAATCAGCAGTTCTGCATAGCGGCGAACCAGTGGCTCTTCGCTAGATAGCTTGCTTGGGATCGCTTTCCACTCTTTGTTTAGAGCTTGTAAGCGTGTGCTATCGTCTGCCTCAACAGGTAGTGCAGGCAGTACATTACCTAGCATGTTGGCGTAGCATTGCTGCTCAAGTGTGGCCATCTCGTCGTCTTCAAGCACTTTGTGCTTACGCAGCTCAGGTAGCAGCGTTGTGAGGCTGCTCCAGTCGCCAAGCTTGAGGTAAACCTCTTTCAGCATTCGCATGATGTAGGAGTGCTTCGGCGCTAATCGACGCAAACGTAGCAATGTTGCTAGAGCAGGGTCGTATTGGCCACGCTCTAATTGGATTTGCGCTTGCGTGACACCAATTGCCAGCTCTGCCTGCGGTACGCTGGTTAGGGCTTGCTGTAGCAACTGATCCACTGCTTTGTCTTCGCGTTGCTCGTGTGCAGCGCGTGCAGCGGCAAGATAGTTCACCAACGGCTGTCCTGAAGTTTCAGCGGCTTGCGTTAGCAAACGCTGTGCTTTCCACCAGCGGCCTTCCGATAGTGCGAGTAGACCTTTAAGCGTTTTGCCTTGGCTGCTCGCTTGCTGGCGGCGCTGACGCCACTCACGAATTTTGTGAGTAGGAATGCGCGCTTTAAAGAACAGGTTAACGGCCCAGTGCAGTGCCAAAAAACCAACAGCGGCGATCACCAATAGCACCCATAAGCTGGTTTCAATACTGGTTTCGCTATAGGTAATGAGCACATAGCCTGGATCTTTGACCATTTTTTCGCCGATCCACGCGCCTGCTGCGAGTACGATAAGCAGGAGCAGAAACAGTCTTTTCATTATGCTGCTCCTTCTTCCTTCAGCTTAGTCATCTGCTGGAGGTATGATTTCAGTGCATTAAGCGAGCCACTGATATTTGGCAGCTCAGGTGAAATCTGCAGTGATTTTAGCTCGTTGATACCGCGCAATAGTGCTTGTGTGGTCGCGTCTTTCTCTTCGAAGTAGGTCGCGATCCACTTCTCGGCTTTGTCTAGGCTGCGGATAAACGCGGCTTGCTCTTTTTGCAGCAAAGATAACTGTGCTTGTTCAAGCATCAGGTGCAGGTTTTGCTGCAAGTAGTAAGTTTGCTCAGGTGATAGCAGCGGCTCGATTTTTTCGTCGCGATGTTGAATAACGACGAGCTTCTCAAGCTTATCAACGGCCTTAGCCCAAGACTCTTTCAAGCCTTGTGCCCAGCTTTCACTCACAGACTCAGGTGTGATCTCTTCGATAAGCGACGGTAGCTTGTTCTTATCGGTGATTGGGATCAGGCGCAAGTTATCGACCTGCTCATTCAGTGCTGCGAGCTTCAGGTAGGAGCCTTCCAGATCAAATGTAGGAACGGCTTCTAATGCAGCGATGTCAGAAGCAAGCTTTTTACGCACATCGTAAATAGAGACATCATCCGTCTCCTGCAAAATCTTGTCAGCTGACTTGAGCAGCGCAAGTGCACCGACTGATGTGTTTTCCATCAAGATGCGTTGGTTAGCCAAGCGCAGCAGGTATTCGACCTCTGCAAGCAGCCAGTCTTTACGGGTGTTGCTCTGCTTCGCCATCACTTGTTGAATACTAGCGGTGAGGCGCTGCTGCAGCTCTTCGATACTCTTCTGCTCTTTGGCAGACTGGTTTTGCAACATCGTCAGGTTTTGGTTAACCGAGTTAACCTGTGCATTTACAACAGACTTGGTATCGGCAATTTGAGTCTTTGCTGATTCCAGCGTGCTCTTCACATCGCTCTGTAGTGCACCAATTGCGGCTGCATCAGATTGTTGTTTCTGCATGCCTTGCCAGTACAGGTATCCGCTGCCGCCTAGTGCGATCAGGGAGATAACCAGCGCTAACTTACCCGGCCAAGTTGCACCTTGGTTTTGCGCAGCTGGGGCTGCAGCAACAGGAGCAGCTGGTTGGGGTGCAGGTGCGGATTTTTCTTCGGGCTGCTCTGTTACTTCAGGTGACGCTTTCGCAGCTTGTGATTTTTCCGATTGCTCGCCAGTAGGGGCTTTTGTTGCTTCAGTTGAGGTTTCTTTTTCAACTGAATTATCTACAACGTCTTTATTGTCTTCAGTTTTTTTCTCGGTTTTTTTCATTGGGTACAGTCCGAGTTGTTGGCTGTTTGGAGCGCGTTTACCATCGCTTGGTCGTCAGGTCCTTGCGCTACGTGGATGTTAGTAAAACCTAGCTCTCGAGCGGTTTCAGCGACACGCTCACTGGGTACCACAAGGTAGGTAGCTAGGAGTGAATTAAGGCTGAATTCGCGCTGCTGATTCTGCGCCACTTTAACAAAGTTGCTGAGTGCTTCGCCACTGGTGATCAGAATAGCGGATGGCGTAGGGTTATAAATAGTACTTTTGATATGGTCTGCATCGTAGTGTGGGCAGGTTCTATCATAGAGGTTAGCGTACTCAACTTGAGCTCCGCGTGCGGATAAGGTTTCTGCCAGTGTGGCGCGACCACCTTGGCCACGCAAGATGAGAACGCGTTTGTTTTCGAGCGATTGCAGCTCTGGAAGCACCAGCATCGCCTCAGAATCAAAGCCTTTGGCAGGCACCGCTGCGTCGATGCCACCCGTTTCTAGCACCGCTGCGGTACGTTTGCCAATAGCAAACCATTGAATACCCACCGGTAGTTGTGGCCAGTAGGTGTCGATCCAATCCAGTGTGATCGTTGCTGCATTTGGGCTCACACAGATGACTACATCGTAAAGATCCAGATTCATCATCTGCGTTTTAATATGCGGGTAGCGTGCGTCAGCTGGGGCGACCGGTGTGATCTGCAATGCAGGCAGATGCACAGGGTCTGCGCCGGCGGCTTTCAACAGCGCGATTTGATTGGCGCTTTGATGGGTGGGGCGTGTGACTAGCACACGCTGACCATCAAGCACTTGCCCATTATTTAACATCGCGGCCGTAGACTTCGCTGAGGATCTGATCAGCGCCTGCCGCGAGCAGGTTCTCGGCAACACGAATACCCATCTCTTCTGCACTATCAGGATGGCCGCGCAGTTCGTCGCGCAATACGGTCGTACCATCTGGACGACCCACTAAACCACGCAGGTAGAGCTCGTCTTGTGCGTCGTTTAGTGTGGCATGGCAGGCGATCGGTACTTGGCAGCCACCCTCTAAGCGGCGGTTCATCGCACGCTCTGCTGTAACACACCACGCGGTTGGTTGGTGGTGCAAGGGTGCGAGCAGCTCATGCAGCTCTTTGTCATCCACTCGGCACTCAATACCGACGGCGCCTTGGCCACCGGCGGGTAGGCTGATATCTACGGGTAATTCGTAACGGATACGGTCTTGTAATTCGAGGCGAATCAAGCCAGCCGTTGCGAGAATGATGGCATCATATTGACCTTCGTCGAGCTTGCTGAGGCGTGTCTGCACGTTACCGCGTAGGCTCTGAATCTCTAGGTCAGGGCGCAGCTCTTGGATCAATGATTGGCGACGCAGCGAAGAGGTACCTACAATGGCGCCCTGCGGTAGGTCTGCCAGCGAAGAAAACTTATTGGATACAAACGCATCGGTTGGTTTCTCGCGCTCGCAGATGACGGCTAGGCCCAAACCTTCGGGAAACTCCATCGGCACATCTTTCATGGAGTGCACGGCGATATCGGCTTCTTTATTTAGCATCGCGACTTCAAGCTCTTTCACAAATAGGCCTTTGCCGCCGATCTTAGCCAGTGGCGTGTCGAGTATTTTGTCGCCCTTTGTGGTGATGCCTAGTAGCTCAACCTGAATACCTGGGTGGTGCTTTTCCAGTTCTGCTTTAACAAACTCTGCTTGCCATAGCGCTAACAGGCTGCGGCGGGTAGCGATACGCACGACTCGTTTCTGCATAGAGGTTTCCTGAATCTTATTCCTTTTTGCCTTCTGGCGTGATGACGCGATTGTAACAGATTTAGGGGTGTAAGCGGCTGTGCTTTCTAGCTTGATAAGAGTGTAATGGCAGGAAAGCTGATATAATCACGCGATTGTTATGACCAAAAGGGTCATTAAAGATTCAACAGTGAGGTCCTGGATAATGAGCAATAAAACCAACCAGCAGTGGGGTGGTCGTTTTAGTGAGCCAACCGATGAATTCGTGGCGCGTTTTACCGCGTCAGTTGAGTTTGATCAACGCATGTATCGACAAGATATTCAAGGCTCGGTTGCTCACGCCAAAATGCTGACTGAAGCGGGTGTGCTAACAGAGCAAGAGCGCGATGCCATTATCCAAGGCCTGTCTGAGATTGAGCAAGAGATTGAAGCGGGTCAATTTGAGTGGTCGGTTGCGCTAGAAGATGTGCATATGAATATCGAAGCTGCGTTGACGCAGAAGATCGGTATCACGGGTAAGAAGCTGCACACAGGCCGCTCACGTAACGACCAAGTTGCAACGGATATTCGTCTTTATGTTCGTGACGAGATCGATTTTATTCTTGGCGAGCTAAGTCGTTTGCAAACGGGTTTGTTAGATCTTGCAGAGCAAGAAGCCGATACCATCATGCCAGGCTTTACCCACCTGCAAACAGCCCAACCGGTAACATTTGGTCACCACCTTTTGGCGTGGTTTGAAATGCTGAACCGCGATTACGAGCGCTTCGTTGATACGCGTAAGCGCGTCAATATTATGCCACTGGGTGCTGCAGCATTGGCGGGTACAACGTATCCGATTCAACGTCAGCTGACATGCGAACTGTTAGGTTTTGATGCGCCTGCCGAGAACTCACTAGACGCGGTGTCTGACCGTGACTTTGCCATCGAGTTTTGCTCCGCGGCAAGTCTGTTGTTGATGCACATGACGCGAATGTCTGAAGAGCTGGTGTTATGGACGTCCGCGCAGTTTAACTTTATCAACCTGCCAGACCGCTTCTGCACAGGTTCCTCTATTATGCCGCAGAAGAAGAACCCTGATGTGCCAGAGTTGGTGCGTGGTAAGTCTGGCCGTGTCTATGGCCATTTGATGAGCTTGCTTACACTGATGAAGTCTCAACCGCTGGCCTACAACAAGGACAACCAAGAGGATAAAGAGCCGCTATTTGACGCGATTGATACGGTTAAAGGTTGCCTGCGTGCGTTTGCTGATATGGTTCCGGCGTTGGAGTCACGCAAGGCTGAGATGCGCGAGGCTGCGCTGCGTGGTTTCTCCACCGCAACTGACTTAGCAGACTACCTTGTGCGTAAAGGTATGCCGTTCCGCGACGCGCATGAAGTGGTTGGTAAATCTGTGGCATATGGTATCGAGACGAGTAAAGATCTAGGTGAAATGACGCTAGCGGAGCTGCAGCAGTTTTCTGACACGATTGCTGAAGATGTCTTCGATGTCTTGACGCTGGAAGGCTCCGTTGCAGCACGTGACCATATCGGCGGTACAGCGCCTGCGCAAGTGCGAGCAGCAGTGCAGCGAGGCCGAGGCCGTTTGGCTGAGCGCAGCTAAATACAGCAGCGATACAAATGAGATCTAAAACGGGCTGCGGCCCGTTTTTTGTTTAAGTGGTAAAAGCAGGGAGCGCTGTATAAACTGTAATCGATTACGGACAAATAAACTGCGAGACGTACTGGGTGATAAAAAAAGCGCTGTCGGCTATCGGTATTGTGCCGGCTAAAAAACTAAACCCCGAACAGGAATTGTTGCTTATCCAAGCAGTTCTGGCTGTGATGGCAATTCTCCCTTTCGCTGCGTGGCGCTTTATGCAAGGGCAGTGGCTGGTCGGTATGGTCGATCTCGCTATTGTGGTGGGGATGATTCTGCTGGGCGCCTATGGATACCTTAAGGGAAGTCCGCGCTTGGTGACTATTCTACTCACGCTGATCTATACCGCGGGTATGCTGACGGTGGTTGCTATGCGCGGCAGTGAGGCGCTCTTCTGGGCTTATCCAACGGCTGTTGCCTGTTACTTTATGGTACGGACATTTGAAGCGGCGTCAGTCAGCTGCTTTGCGTTGGTGGTGGTTGCAACACTGGTGGCTGATAGTGTTTCGCCAGTTGTGCTCTCGAGCTTTATCGTTACCTATATCTTGGTGTGTTTGTTTGCTTACCTGTTCTCCACGAAAATGCGTGAAGATCGTTACCGCCTTGAACAAAAGGCCACAATCGATCCGCTAACTGGGGCGAACAATCGCCGCGCTCTGGATGATGAGATTGAGCGCATTGTTAGCTCGGTATCGCGAAACCATCACTCTGCCGCTTTACTGCTGTTTGATATTGACCACTTTAAGCAGATCAATGACCAGTTTGGTCATGCGGTGGGAGATACCTTTTTGAAGGAGTTTGTACGTTTTCTGCGCCCTACGATTCGTAAGAATGAACGTCTGTTCCGTTATGGCGGTGAAGAGTTTGTGGTTCTGGTGGAAGGTGGCTTAGAGGAGGCTGGCTATCTTGCTGAGCAGGTAAGAAGTCTGTTGGAGGATTCGCAACTGATCCCTGGTCATACTGTGACGGTATCAATTGGTGTGGCTGAGTTGGGGATGCTAGAGTCATCGCGCGAGTGGATGAAGCGTGCAGATGATGCGCTATACCGAGCGAAGCGTTCTGGACGTAACCGCGTCTGCCTTGCTGAAGCGTCGAAGTCTTGGGAAAGTCAGGTGCTGGATGCGGTTGAGTAACCAGCACCGACCGTCGTTATTCGTCTGAGCTGTCTTTCTTATCAGCAACCAAACGATAGATAACTAACAGCAGAACAGCGCCCGCTATTGCTAAACCGAAGCTGCCTAAACTGAAGCTATCCACCTTACCGAATCCGAGCTCGGCACCAACGTAACCACCCACAATACCGCCTGCGATACCGAGCAACATTGTCATAAAACAGCCACCTGGATCTTTACCTGGCATCAGCCATTTTGCGACAGCGCCTGCTAAAAGACCCATTATGATCCACGATAAAATACCCATGTTCTTTCCTCTTAAATTTGATGTCGATATGAAACATCAGAGGGGCTGAATATCGAATTAAGCGGCGCCCCCTCGTCACCTTTATTCCTTTTTTGAGAAATCTTTGTTCCAAATTATCTATTTGTTGTTGGGGTTTCCACCTAATAGTCTTAAAGGCCTAATAACGATAAAGATGGTGGGAGCGATGCCAACAACCTATGAGCGTATGAAAGTGTTACTGGCGGGGATCTTCTCGATGCTCGTTACGATTGGTGTGGCGCGCTTTGCTTACACGCCGTTGCTGCCCATTATGCAGGAGGCAACTTGGCTCAACGATCAGGTTGGTGGGTGGCTCGCTGCCGGTAACTATCTTGGCTATATGGTGGGTGCAATTATTGCGGCATCTGTCAGCAGCCTGACTTTGAAAGATCGTCTATATCGTATCTATTTGATTTTGGCCGTTGTCACGACGGCCTTGATGTCTTTTACCGAGAATGTCTGGCTTTGGTTAGTCCTTCGGTTTGTCTCTGGGATGACGAGCTCTGGTGGTATGTTGTTAGCCTCTGGCTTGATTTTGAACTGGTTGCTGCGCCACCATCAGCGCGCGGAGCTCGGTATCCACTTTGCTGGCGCTGGCTTGGGTATCGTGCTGGTCTCTGTTGTCATCGAGGTGATGGTCAATGTAGCAATAAGTTGGGATCTACAGTGGTTCTATCTTGGCGGCTTAGCACTGCTGCTGGCAGTTCCGGCTTGGCGTTGGATGCCCACACCTGACACGCGCCCTATGACCATTTCAGGCGAGGCGCTTGTCGATGCACCGCCCAGCCGTTTGTTTATGACGCTCCTGTTGGTCGCCTATTTCTGTGCTGGATATGGTTATGTGATCAGTGCGACTTTCATCGTTGATATCGTCGAGAGTCAGCCAACGCTGACTGGGATGGGGCAGTATGTCTTTTTGCTCGTAGGTCTAGCGGCGATTCCAGCAGCGATCGTATGGGATCATATCGCCCGTGCTATTGGCTACTTGCGCGCATTAGCTTTGGCTTATGGTGTGCAAGTCATCGGTATCGTTTTGCCTGCGCTAACCGATAGCCTTGCAGGTGTGTTTCTTAGTGCCGTTCTATACGGCGGCACGTTTATCGGCTGCGTTAGCCTAGTTTTAACAATGGCAGGGCGGTTCTTCCCAACCAAACCAGCTAAGTTGATGGGGAAAATGACGCTCTCTTATGGCGTTGCACAAATTGTGGCGCCAGCGCTCACCGGTGCGCTCGCCCAGCAGGCGGGCAACTACAACCTAGGGCTCTATTTGGCCGGTGGTTTTGTGACGTTTGGTACCGGGGTGATTGTGTTGCTGATTATGCTTGAAAAGCGGGAAGCACGTGTTCAAGCGGTTGCCTGACTCTAACCACTGAGTGGCTAGAGTCGGCGAGGGTTTATTTGTTAAGGCTGATATCAACCATCAAGTCGCTCGCGATGTTTTCAAGATCTGCTTGAAGGTCATCTAGGTCGAGTGTTTCGGGTGCTAATAGCTGCGCTTCGGCCTTGAACAACAGCTCGGCAGACATAGACCCTGACACGAGGGCTGTGGTGAGCTGTTCCACATTCACATGGCGCTTCGCCAATGCTTGGGATATCTCGCGCACAATACCCGGCTTGTCGTGGCCGATCAGTTCGATGGTAAGGGGCTGTGTGGGTGGCACATTATCAGCTTGCGTGATCACTTCGCTCGTTACGATTAAACCATCACTCGCCAAGTTGTTAAGTGCTTGCTGCAGCTGTGCTGATGCCGCTTCGTCAATGTCGACGATGACGATACCCGCAAATTTACCTCCCAAGTGAGATAACCCCGACTCCAACCAATTGCCACCATGACTTGCTACCGTTTGGGCAAGGCTCTCTACTAATCCGGGCTTATCGGGCCCGATAACGGATAATACTAGTGACGTCATAATATAGGTTCCTAACTCAGTTTACGGCTAAGCTTATAAAGCTAGCTGCGTGATTCTTCAGTTCCGTTTTAGCAAGAATGGCGTTAAATGTCATACTTTGCTGATTGAAAAAGTCACTTCGCTGGCTAGGTGGATCAGTAAAAGTTCTGTTTTTTTCGCTAGTTATGAAACATTTGTTTTATAAAATCTGAACTTTTAACCATAATTATCCGTCATACATAGAGTATTCAGGTTGTGATCTGCAGCAAACAATACGTTGATCGCTATTTAAGTTATTAATTAGCTGTGGAAAACTGCCGATATAGTGTATCGACTTTTGGTGTATGGGATTTTTAGGTGTTATGAAGAAAGGACCTGACTTAGTAACAGTGGTGGTTATGGCGTTTATTGTTGGTACATTAGCCACAGGGATTTTTTCCCAAACCGACTTTCAATTCTACAATATCGTAGCGCAAGTATTTGATAGAGCAGGCTAGCGATTAGAGAGTTAGTTTGACGTATTAATTTAGATAGATTGCCTCGTCGGTTGCGACACCGACGACAGGCACATCCCAAGCGGCAATAGGCAGGGTGTCTACCCGCTGCAACTCATGCGCTAAGCCGATGAGCTTAGGGCGATTCACATTATGCTGCTTGATAAAAGCGAAGGTGCGATCATAGTACCCGCCGCCCATGCCTAAGCGGCCGCCATCAGCATCAAACCCCACCAGCGGCATCAATACCAGATCGAGTCTGCGCGCATCGCGGATGAAACGAAATGGCATCTTCGGCTCCAAAATACCGTATTTATTTTTGGTCATCGCTGTGCGAGGGCGGTAGCGCACAAACCATAGCCGGTTATGGGCTAGAGGGTGCAAGACGGGAAGATAAACCTGTTTATTGTGCTGCCAGCACCACTGAATAATCGGGTTGGTTTCGATCTCGCCGTCATTTGGGAGATAAATGGCGATATGTTTAGCGGTACGAAAAAAAGCCTGAGTTTTTAAGCGCTTTAGGAGCTGCACGGCAGCACGCTGATGTTGCTTGGCAGATAGTGAGCGGCGCCGATGGCGTAACGTCTGACGTAATTGCTTACGTTCTTCAAGTTGCATGAAGGACTCCCCAAGGCGCCGTTACTTATCGTGGCCCTGAACCCGAAGGTTCAAGGAGGAGATCTCCGAGATATATTAGGCTTTCCGAGAACGGACCTGCACACAATATCCACTGAAGAAATCCATACTGTTAATTATCGGCTCGAGGGACGTGACAAGATATCGAACACCCCAGGAAGCAACTCAATTATACCGCGCTTGCGACTAAAGTCAGCTCTTGTAATTTTTTATTTTGATGCTATGAAAACCGAAATAGCTGTATAAAAAACAAGCGCTTAACTTGAAGATGAAAGATCTTCAGGTTGCGTTTTAGCCAGCTTCTCGAGTGAGGAGTCAATTTTTGCGCCCAGTCGCTGGATGCGTGTTTCGATGTGCTCGCGCTGCTCCTCTTTGCTTTTTAACAACTCATGGGAGAGGTTCAAAGCAGCCATAACCGCAACGCGTTCTAAGCCGAGCACCTTGCCGCTATCGCGTATTTCGCGCATCTTTTTATCGAGCAGATCAGCAGAGGCGAATAGCTCGGCTTCTGCGCCATCGGGGCACCCGACCACATACTCTTTGTCCATCAGTTTGATGGCGACCTTGTGCCCACTTTCGTTACTCATGAATTTTGCTCCAGTGTTTTCAGGCGCTGAATCATCTTCTCGACCTGTGCCCGCGTTTGGTCATTTGCTTGCAGAAGGCGCGCACGCTCCTGTCGGTTTTGCTGCTCAGATGCGAGCAAGCGCTGATTTTCGCGCTCCAACTGTTCACATCTGGCCAATAGCTGATCGATCTTCTGCTCAAGGGCAATAAAGTAGTGGTCTGTCATTCCCGCATCCAAATAAAACGCCAAAAAGAACTATAAACACGCGTCCTCAGCCGGTCAAACGCGTCCACATAGCTCTGTATAGGGTAGAATGCTAGGATTATCAACAATAAGCCGCAAGGCAGCACAGCAAACAACCTCGAGAGATATTCATGACGCCCGAGATAAACCCCGAAGCGATCAATTTTGAGATGGTGGCCAATCTGTTGGTCAGCGAAAACGTACAAGTCGTATCACCCGCTGAATTACATGGTTTACTGGTTGGGCAGTTAGCGTCTGGGGCGCGTTTACAAGCGGATATTTGGTTACGCACGGCCTGCGAGCTGATGGAGTTGGCGCAACTAGAGCATGAAACCAGCAAAATTGGCCTATTAGGGCTTTATCAGCAAACACTGGGTCAGCTGGAAGGTGCCGATTTAGACCTCTCGCTGCTGCTACCTGATGATGACTACGGCTTGAGTCAGCGCGTTGAAGCGCTGGGCCGCTGGTGCCAAGGTTTTATGACGGGCTTTGGCTATCAGGGTAAACAGACTGACGCCTCGCTGTCAGCTGAGTCACAAGAAGCGCTGCAAGATCTATCGCAGATCGCTCAGGTCGCCTCTGAGGTGGAAGAGGATGAAGAGAGCGAAGCCGACTTTGCGCAGCTTGAGGAGTATGTCCGCATGGCAGCCTTGATGCTGTTTTCTGAGTGCAATACGCCTGATGAGAAAGCGCCTCCAGCGCCTCAGTTGCACTGATTAATCGTACATAAAAGGAGAGAAAGATGGCGCTGCCGCAGATTAGCTTTGATGAGTTTGTAAGCCGCCGGGCTCGGCTAGCAGAGCAACTGGACGATAACTCAGCGGTTATCGTACCCGCTGCGCGCCTAACAACGCGTAACAGTGATGTAGAGCATCCGTTTCGCCAAGATAGCCACTTTTTCTACTTAACCGGGTTTGATGAGCCGGATGCGTTGCTATTGCTCTTAAAACAACATGGCAGTGTACGTTACATTTTATTTTGTCAGCCTCGCGACCCACTAATGGAGATCTGGCACGGTTATCGTCAGGGCCCGCATGGTGCGAAAGCCAACTTTGGTGCTGATGCGGCGTACTCCATCGAAGACCTTGAAACACGGCTTGGTGAATACCTAAACGGTGTTGAATCGCTCTATTTTTGCATGGGAGCGCACCACCATACTGAAAAGCTGGTGGAACGTGTGCTGCAAACCATGCGCGGTAAGCGGCGCCAAGGCGTTATCGCACCAGAGCGTTTGATCGATCTATCACATCTTTTAAATGAGATGCGCTTGGTGAAGTCCGAGGCGGAAATTGAGATGATGCGGGCGGCAGGGGAGATCTCGGCGGCAGCCCATGTTCGGGCGATGCAAGCGTGTAAGCCCGGCATGATGGAGTATCAGCTCGAAGCGGAAATCATGCACCATTTTGCAATGCATGGCTGCCGATTACCCGCGTATTCCAGCATTGTGGGTGGCGGAAAGAATGGCTGCGTGCTGCATTACGTTGAGAACTCGGCTCCGTTAAACGACGGTGATCTGGTGCTGATTGATGCCGGTTGTGAAGTGGGTTATTACGCCGGTGATATCACGCGCACGTTTCCGGTGAACGGCCGCTTTAGTGAGGCGCAGCGGCAGATCTACGATATTGTCTTAGCTGCACAACGCGCTTGTATTGAAGAGATCAAACCTGGGGTGCCGTGGGAGCAGATGCAGGAAACATCGGTACGCATTATTACTCAAGGGTTGCTGGAACTAGGTATTTTGCAAGGAGCGCTGGATGAGCTGATAGCTCAAGAAGCGTATAAACCTTTTTATATGCACCGCTTGGGACACTGGCTGGGTATGGATGTTCACGATGTGGGTGACTATCGCGTCCATGGCGAGTGGCGTGAACTGGTGCCGGGTATGGTTATGACCGTTGAGCCGGGCATCTATATCAGCCCTGATAACGAAGCGGTTGATCCAAAATGGCGTGGTATCGGTATCCGTATAGAAGACGACGTGGTCGTGACTAAGACAGGCTGCGACGTATTAACCCACGCTGTACCTAAAGAGATTGATGAGATCGAAGCCTTGATGGCGCAGGCCTAAACAACATGCAGAACCAGCAAACCGATTATGATCTGATTATTGTGGGCGGCGGCATGGTGGGCGCAAGCCTCGCCGCTGCTTTACTGCCACAAGCGAAGGCGTTGGATCTCTCCATTGCCATCATCGAAGCCGTACCGCTACCTAGCATGGCGGCTGCGGAATTCCAGCCAAGTTATGATGCGCGAGCCACGGCGTTGGCCTATGGTTCGCGGCTGATCTATGAGCAGATGGGTGTCTGGGATGCGCTCGCCAAAGGCGTAGCACCTATCGAGCAGATCCATGTGTCAGATAAAGGGCATTTTGGCGCGACGCGTTTAAATGCAAGCGAAGAGCGCGTTCCAGCGCTTGGGTATGTGATCGAGAACCATTGGCTCGGTCAGGTTTTACTGCGCCACATACAGACTCACGAGGCTGCCGATCATGTTGAGTTTCTATGCCCCGCGACGGTGGAGAAGATCACACCAAATGCGCAGCAGATGTCGTTAACTCTGAAGCATGAAAGCGGCGAGCAGCAGCTCAGTGCGCAGCTCGTCGTCTTGGCGGATGGCGGCCGCTCCACATTACGGGAGCAGTTAGGCATTGCTTACCAAGAAACAGCGTATGGCCAGCATGCTATTGTGGCTAACATCAGCCCTGATCGTGACCACCAAGGTGTGGCTTATGAGCGTTTTACCGATACCGGCCCAATGGCGCTATTGCCGTTGCAGCCGCAGGCAGGCATCGCGCGCTGTGGTCTGGTATGGACGGTATCTGATGCGCAGTTAGACGATATTCTGGCACTCGATGATGATGCATTCATGGCTGCCGTGCAGGAGCGCTTTGGCTATCGGGCAGGGCGTTTCATCAAGGTGGGAGAGCGTGCCAGCTACCCGCTGAAGCTGACACTAGCAGACGAGCAGGTTCGCCAAGGGTTAGTGGTATTGGGGAACGCGGCTCATGCGCTGCATCCTATTGCAGGGCAAGGCTACAACTTGGCGCTGCGTGGCGTGGTCGATTTAGCCGATCACGTGATCGCAACCCGCAAGGCGCAGCAGCCGCTTGGCGGCTTAAGCAGCTTACAGCAGTTCCATACGGCTCGCATGGCTGATCAGCAGCGCACCATCGGCTTGAGTGATAAAACGATGAAGCTGTTCTCGACGGCCAATCCCGCGTTAGCGCTCGGTCGAGATATGGGGTTACAGCTTTTGGATATATGCAGGCCGGCCAAAACGCTATTTGCACGCGGTGCGATGGGGTTGGATATTAAAGCGCCAAAGTTGAAGTAGGAGAGTTCGTTGTGAAGCATACAGACGTGGTGATTGTAGGTGGTGGCATGGTCGGCTTAGCCGCCGCGCTAGCGCTGGCGGAAGCTGGTATCACCAGTGTAGTCTTAGAGCATGGCAGTGCGCCGCTACCAAACCCGTGTGAAGCTGCAATGCAGCAAAATGAGCACGGTTATGATGCAC
Organism: Neptunomonas marina; assembly: GCF_004005935.1. GTDB lineage: Bacteria > Pseudomonadota > Gammaproteobacteria > Pseudomonadales > Balneatricaceae > Neptunomonas > Neptunomonas marina. The sequence goes on from NZ_SACQ01000007.1 coordinate 128,006, forward strand.
GCGTCAGCGCGCTCACATGTGCTTCGCAAACCTTGTTAGAGGCTTTGGGTGTTTGGGATATCATGGCGAGCCTGCGTATCAGTCCGTATACCGAAATGGCGGTATGGGATGGCGTAGGTAGCGGTAATATTCACTTCTCTAGCCAAGATCTGCATGAAGCGGCATTGGGCCATATTGTTGAAAACCGGGTGACGGTGGCGGCACTGTTGACACGGGCGGCGCAGAGTGAACAGGTTGAACTCATCCACGAAGCATCCGTTGCAGGGATGAGCGAGCCAGACGAGAACGGCTTACGCGTTGTGAGTTGTACAGACGGTGGAACCTTTGCTGCCCCGTTAGTGATCGCTGCGGATGGGGCAAACTCCAATATCCGCCGCTTAGCCTCGATTCCTATGTGGGAGTGGGATTATGGACACCACGCGATTGTGACTACGGTCACCACTGAACAGCCCCACCAAAAGACCGCATGGCAGCGTTTTACTGAAACGGGCCCACTGGCTTTTTTACCTCTCGATGACCCACATCACTGCTCAATCGTTTGGTCCACCACTCCCGATCACGCACGTGAGTTATCCGAGCTAGACGATGATACATTCTGCCAGCATTTAACACGTGCGTTTGAAGGCCGCTTAGGGCGAGTGATCGCCACTGATGCGCGTGGTAGCTTCCCATTGCGCCAGCGTCACGCGAAGTACTACGTTAAACCGGGGCTCGCGGTGATCGGCGATGCAGCCCATACTATCCATCCCTTAGCGGGGCAGGGTGTAAACTTGGGTTTGATGGATGCAGCAGCCTTGGCTGAGCAAGTGAGCTTGGCTAAGCAACGTGGTGAAAACTACGCCAGCGAGCAGGTCCTGAAGCGCTTCCAGCGCCAGCGTCAGTGCGCCAACTTACAGATGGCTGCCAGCATGGAAGGCTTTAAGCGTTTATTTGACAGCGAAATGCCGGCGGTAAAGCTGTTACGCAGCAGTGGAATGAACCTCCTTAACCGTTTAGGGCCGGTTAAACAGCACATCATGTATCAAGCGATGGGGCTGGGGGATGATCTACCTGTGATCGCACGCCGCCCTGTTCGTCACTAATATTCGACCAAGTGTGAAGCCCAATCGGCTGACCAGCGATTGATCTGGCTAGGGAATCTCGATAAATTGTTTGGCCCTTTTTTGCGGGGCCATCACTCCGCACGGTGATCGTAACAACAATAAGAGTCTCCCAGCATGGCGATAAAAACCGCGTTATTTGAACAGCACCTCTCTGCAGGTGGCAAAATGGTCGACTTCAGTGGTTGGCAAATGCCACTGAGTTACGGATCTCAAATCGAAGAGCATCACGCTGTACGCCAGTCAGCTGGCATGTTCGATGTATCCCATATGACGATTGTCGATGTCACAGGTGCCGATGCCAAAGAGTACCTGCAGCATCTGTTAGCCAACGATGTGGCAAAGCTCAGCCAAAAAGGTAAGGCGCTTTACTCTGCCATGCTGAACGAGAGCGGCGGTGTTATAGACGATCTAATTGTCTATCTGATGACCGAACCAAATGTCACCGGTGCTTGGTACCGTGTTGTGGTGAACTGTGCAACGCGAGCAAACGACCTGCGTTGGATGGCGGAGCGGGCAGCTAAGTTTGATGTGGCGTTAACAGAGCGCCCTGAGTTAGCGATGGTTGCTATACAGGGGCCTGACGCGCTTGAGAAAGTTAAGCAGGCGGTTAGCGAAACACGGCAAAAGCTGATTGAGCAACTGAGTCTTTTCCAAGGGGTTGAGTCGGAGGGGTGGTTTATTGCCCGGACTGGCTATACCGGTGAAGATGGTCTAGAAATTATGATACCAGAGGATGAAGTATCATCATTCTGGAGTGCGCTTTTGGCGGCGGGTGTTGTGCCTTGCGGGTTAGGTGCGCGCGATACGCTGCGCCTTGAAGCAGGTATGAATCTATACGGTGCAGATATGGATGAATCGATTAGTCCACTATCTGCGGGCATGGCTTGGACCATCGCATGGGAACCTGAAACGAGAGCCTTCTGTGGCCGTGATGCACTGGCCGCACAGCGCTTGGCTGGGGTTGGCGATAAGCTGGTGGGGCTGGTCATGGAGCAGCGCGGAGTGTTACGTGCAGGTCAGCGCGTGCTAGTTGACGGTGCCGGTGAAGGTGTCATCACTAGCGGCACGTTTTCGCCCACGTTAGGCAAATCGATCGCCATGGCGCGTGTGCCATCCGCAACATCAGAGAAGGCACAGGTCGAGCTACGTGGTAAACTGGTTGATGTGGCAGTTGTTCGGCCGCCCTTCGTGCGCAACGGTGCGCAGGTTTATTCTTAACTCAACTGACAGGAATCGTAGAAATGAGCGAGATTCGTAGCGAACTAAAGTATGTGGCGAGTCATGAATGGGTCCGCGATGAGGGCGATGGTACGGTAACCATCGGTATTACCGATCATGCGCAAGAGCTGCTGGGCGATGTGGTCTTCGTTGAGCTGCCTGACGTCGGTGCAGAGTTCGCTGCCGGTGAAGACGCAGGCGTGGTCGAGTCGGTGAAAGCGGCATCTGACCTTTATGCTCCGGTTTCTGGCGAGGTGGTTGCGATCAACGATCAGCTTGAAGACTCTCCAGAACTTGCCAATTCTGATCCATACGGTGAGGGATGGTTCTTCCGTGTTAAACTATCCGATCAAGCCGAGATGGACGAGCTGCTCAGCGCTGATGCATACAGCGATGTGTGCGACGATGAGTCGTAATTAACGTGGCTAAACCCGCGCGAAGTGGGTAGATCTAGCGCTTTTTCTGTCCCGGCTTGTGCCGGGACTTCTATTTATACCGACAGAGAGAATCATGTCATTGAAAACCTTGCTGCTTAATCAGGGCGCTGAGCGCCGTTTACGCGCTGGCCATATCTGGATCTACAGTAATGAAGTAGACAACAAACGCTCGCCTCTAAAACAGTTTGAGCCGGGCGAGCAAGTGCTGGTGGAGGCGAGCAATGGTAAGTCGCTAGGTGTTGCCTATGTGAACCCCAATACGCTGATCTGTGGCCGTATAATTAGCCGCTCGACAAAGTACCGTTTAGATCGTTCTTTGCTGGTGCACCGTCTGAATATTGCGCTATCGCTGCGAGAAGCGTGTTTCGATAAACCATGCTATCGATTGGTGTACGGTGACAGCGATGGTTTGCCGGGATTAGTAATTGACCGTTTCTATGATGTTTTCGTGGTACAGATCTCTACTGCGGGTATGGAAACGGTGGTTGAGGATATCGTCTCGGCTCTGAATAAGGTGTTCATGCCCGAAGCTATCGTGCTGCGCTGCGATGGCAAGATGCGAGCAACTGAAGGCATGGAAAGCTATATCGAGGTTGTGCAAGGCTCGGTGGACGAACTGTGCCCGCTGGAGGAAAACGGCGTGTCTCTATTGGCACCTGTACTGACGGGTCAAAAGACGGGCTGGTTCTACGATCACCGTAATAATCGCGCAGCGATGCAGCGCCACTGTGATGGTAAGCGAGTGCTTGATTTGTTTAGTTATGTCGGTGGTTGGGGCGTACAAGCGCTCGCGGCAGGTGCCTCTGAGGTGACCTGTGTGGATGCATCTGAAACGGCGCTCGAAGTTGCCTTAGAAAACGCACGCATTAACGCCGCTGAAGATCGCTTTATTGGCTTGCAAGGTGATGCGTTCGATACCTGCAAAGCGTTGATTCAAGAGAAAGAGAAATTTGATGTCGTGGTGGTTGATCCACCTGCGTTTATTCAGCGCCGTAAAGATATTAAAAATGGTGAGCGTGCCTATGCGCGTATCAATAATCTAGCGATGCGTCTTCTAGATAAGGGCGGTATCTTGGTCAGCGCCTCTTGCTCTATGCATCTGCAGCGCGAGCGGCTTGTGGATATTATCCGCTCTAATGCACGCGAGCTTGATCGCAGCGCACAGATCTTTGATCAAGGCCATCAAGGTGCGGATCATCCCGTTCACCCAGCCATTCCAGAAACGGATTACTTAAAATCCTTCTGTGTTCGCGTGTTGCCGAACAACTAGATCACCGTTAGCTTACATACAACGCTCCGTTTTCGGAGCGTTTTTTTAGCACAAAAGGGAGCCTATATGCATTATCAGACGTTAGGCCACAGCGGTCTCCTTGTTAGTCGGACTTGTCTCGGTACGATGACCTTTGGTAGCCAGAATACTGAGCAGGAGGCACACGAACAGCTTGACTACGCCGTTGAGCACGGCGTGAATTTTATAGATGCTGCGGAGATGTACCCGGTACCGACTGACGCCAAATGGCAGGGGCGTACAGAAATTTTCATTGGCAACTGGATGAGGGAACGCAATAATCGTGCAGAGATAATTGTGGCGACCAAGGCGGCAGGGCCTGCCGATATGGTGAGCTATTTACGGCCCGATATAGGTTTTGATCGTGAAAATCTACGTACGGCCGTTGAGGGTAGTTTGCAGCGTTTGCAGACGGATTATATCGACCTATACCAGTTGCACTGGCCTGACCGTAGCTGTAACTACTTTGGGCAGTTGGGTTATCGGCACAATCCAAGCCAACCGGGTACGCCGATTATAGATACCCTATATGCCTTGAAGGAGCTGGTGGATGAGGGAAAAATTCGCTACATCGGCTTATCAAACGAGACGCCATGGGGAGTGATGAAGTTTCTTCAAGTGGCTGCGGCCCATGGGTTGCCTCGCGTTGTATCAGTACAAAACCCCTACAATTTGCTTAATCGCAAAGATGAAGTGGGCTTGGCAGAGGTGCTGCACCGTGAAAATGTAGGTTTGCTCGCATACTCGCCACTAGGCTTTGGTGTGCTATCCGGCAAATACCTCAATGGGCAGCGCCCAGCCGGTTCTCGTTTGGCGCTTTACCCCCATTACGAGCGCTACGTGAAGCCTCGCGGTGTTGCGGCGACAGAAGCTTATGTTGCGCTTGCGCGGGAGCATGGGTTGAGTCCTGCGCAGATGGCGTTGGCATTTGTAAATAGCCAGCCTTTCTTGGGTGCCAATATTATCGGTGCCACCACACGGGCACAGTTAGAGGAAAACATCGCAGCGGATGCACTGGAGCTGACGCCTGAGTTGATGAATGCCATCGAGGCGATTCATGAGCAGCAACCTAACCCCGCGCCCTAGTCGCAGTCTCCTCGATAAGGCTCTGCTATAGCCTAGATAGCCAGAAGTGATTAGCGCTGCGGCACTTTAGCAACGATACTAAAACCTGAGGTTCACGATACATGGATCAGCACAGGAGAGATTCGATGTTAAAAGTCAAAGAGCTTATGGATTCACAGGTAGCCCGTTTGCCAGCGAATGCACCGCTGACCACGGCGGTCGATACGATTCTCGATAGTGGCTATTTAGGCTTGCCGGTCATTGATGAGGCGCAGCAACTGGTTGGCTTCTTATCGGAGCAGGACTGTTTGCGGGCGCTTGTGTCCGATAGCTATCACTGTGATTCGCACTTAACGGTGCGCGATATTATGCGCGATAGCCCGCTGTTTGTGTCTCCCGAACTGTCTGTTTTGGAGTTGGCGCAGATGCTTGGCAAAGATCGTCCGAAGTTGTTTCCCGTCGTTGAAGAGGAACGCTTGCTGGGGATGATTAGCCGCACTCAGGTGATGCGTGCACTGAATGATCAGCTAAAAAGCTGCGGCGCCGTTTAAGTGCCGCAGCGTACTTTCTGTACTTAGCGCAGAGAGATGTGCGGCCAGCCGTGTTCAGCGGCTGTGGCTGCGAGTGTTGGATCTGCATCGACCGCTACAGGGTTGTTGACCAGCTCTAGTAGCGGTAGGTCGTTGCGTGAGTCGCTGTAAAAGTAGCTGCCCTCAAGGGAGTGATCATTGCTTGCAAGCCAGCTGTGTAGGCGAGTCACTTTGCCCTCTTGGAAGCAGGGCGTACCAGACACGTTGCCGGTATATCGGCCATCGACCATTTCAGGGTCGGTAGCGAGAATTTCGTCGACGCCCAGCAGGTTTGCGATCGGTTCGGTGACAAAGCGGTTGGTGGCCGTGATGATCAGTAGGTAGTCGCCTTGCTCGCGGTGTTTTTGTAACAACGCGCGTGCTTTATCGGTGATCATTGGAGTCACTTTTTGCTCGAGAAACTGTTCGCGCAGCGCGAATAGTCGGTCTGGTTCGATCTCTTTAAGCGGCTTGAGTGCGAACGCGAGAAATTCGCCAATATCTAATGAGCCCGCTTGGTAGCGCTCATAAAAGTAATCGTTGGCCTGACGATAGGCGTCGGTATCAACAATGTTCTGCTCACACAGGAACTCCCCCCACGCGTGGTCACTATCACCGTTCAACAAAGTGTTGTCTAAATCAAAAATCGCCAAGCTCACGTTTTACTCTCCATTTTGCTTCGTTGGCTAGCATAGAGGGATGTGCTGAGCCTTTCAATTTTTGAGAAAAAATAACAAGTTGGCAGGCTATTTGCGGATGACGTGAAGTGTGGAACAATAGGATGAAATAGTTTTAGGGTTTTTATTGTGATTGATTCAGACGGGTTTAGACCGAATGTCGGTATCATTCTGGCAAACTCGATGGGTCAAGTGCTTTGGGCAAGAAGAATCGGGCAGAACGCTTGGCAGTTTCCGCAAGGGGGGATCAACCCCGATGAGACACCAGAACAGGCGATGTACCGAGAGCTTAAAGAGGAGATTGGCCTAACCGCCAACGATGTCGAAGTTGTTGCTGTAACACGAGGCTGGCTCCGTTATCGCTTGCCTAAACGCATGATCCGCAAGCATTCGCACCCGGTATGTATCGGGCAAAAGCAGAAATGGTATCTGTTGCGTATGTTGAGCCAAGATGATGCTGTTTCAATAGATCAGACAGATTCGCCCGAGTTCGATGGCTGGCGCTGGGTTAGTTACTGGTACCCGTTAGGTCAGGTCGTATCGTTCAAGCGCGAGGTGTACCGCAAGGCGATGAAGGAGTTATCGCCCAAGTTATCCAGAGTGGTGACATAGCGCGTAGTAAGGTGACTTGCTACTAACAATAATAAAAGGGCTGAGTCGATGCTGGAGTTGCTAAGGAAAATTGTTCAAGAAGTTAGCGCAGCATCTAATGTAGAAGCTGCGCTAAAGCTTATCGTGCGCCGCATTCAGCGCGGCATGAACACCGAAGTGTGTTCGATCTTTCTGCTCGATGAAAGCACCGAGCGCTTTGTGTTGCGCGCCACTCAAGGGCTTAATCGTAAAGCGGTGGGGCGGGCGTCGCTTGCAACCTCTGAGGGCATTGTTGGCTTGGTGGCGAAAAGAGCTGAGCCAATTAACCTCGAGGATGCTGAATCCCATCCCGCATTCTGTTATCTCAAGGACTCTGGCGAAGAGCGTTTCCACTCGTTTCTGGGTGTGCCGATTATCCATCATCGTGAGGTGTTGGGCGTGCTGGTGGTGCAGCAACAGGAGTGCCGGCGCTTCGATGAGAGTGAAGAGGCCTTTCTGGTTACCATCTCGGCGCAATTGGCCGCGGTGATCGTACATGCTGAAGCGTCGGGTGCGATGGTCGAATCACCTGAATCTGGCCACAAAGCGATCGACCGCCGCTTCGAAGGCGTGCCCGGTGCGCCCGGCGTTGCGATTGGCCAAGTGGTGGTGGTTTCGCCGCAGGCGAACTTAGACGCAGTGCCCAATAAGCGGATCACTGATGTTGATACTGAGGTGGCCTTTTTCGAGAACGCCTTAGAGCGGGTACGTAGTGATATTCGTCGCGTTAGCGCCAAGTTATCGCGGCGTTTGCGTCATGATGAGCAAGCGCTCTTCGATGTCTATCTCAAGATGCTAGAAGATAACGCACTGGCGGGTGAAGTGGTTGGACGCATTCGTGATGGGAACTGGGCGCAAGGTGCGCTGAGTAGCGTGATCAGCGAGAATGCGCAGCAATTTGCCATGATGGAAGATCCCTATTTGCGTGAGCGTGCATCGGATGTACGTGACCTTGGCCGCCGAGTCTTAGCTTATCTCCAAGAGGGTGATGGCCCGCGCACTATTGAGCTGCCTGATAACGCTATTTTGGTTGCCGATGAGTTGTCGCCAGCGATTTTAGGCGAAGTGCCTCAGGATAAACTTGCCGGGTTGATCTCGGTGAAAGGGTCTGGCAATAGTCATGCTGCCATCTTGGCGCGTTCTATGGGCATCCCAACAATTATGGGAATTGTGGATCTGCCGTACCGACACCTTCATGAGCGGCAAGTGATCCTTGATGGCTTTGCTGGCCGCTTGTATGTAGACCCATCGGAAGAGCTTGTAAGCGCCTATCAAGATATCGTTAAAGAGCAGCAAGAGGTTGCAGCAGGGCTGGCTCAGTTGAAAGAGCTTCCCGCAGTGACCACTGATGGTGAGCGGGTGCCCTTGTGGGTGAACACGGGTTTATTGGCTGATGTTGAGCGCTCGCTGGAGCGCGGCGCTGAGGGGATTGGGCTGTATCGCACTGAGATACCGTTTATGGTGCGTGACTTCTTTCCCAGTGAGCAAGAGCAGCTAGAGATCTACCGCCGCCAACTAGAGGCATTTGCGCCACGTCCAGTTACCATGCGTACCTTGGATATTGGGGGGGATAAGGCACTCCCTTACTTCCCGATCGAAGAGGAGAATCCATTTCTCGGATGGCGTGGGATTCGTGTCACGCTAGACCACCCCGAAATCTTTCTAGTTCAGATTCGTGCCATGCTGCGAGCCAACGAAGGCCTGGGGAATTTGCGCATTATGCTGCCGATGGTCTCCAGCGTACAGGAGGTGGACGAGGCGAAGCGGATGCTCGAACGTGCAATTACCGAGCTACGCGAGGAGGGCCACCAGATTGATCCACCTGAAGTGGGTGTGATGATTGAGGTGCCAGCAGCGGTGTATCAGGTGAAGCGGTTTGCTAAGCGGGTCGATTTTATCTCGGTGGGCTCAAACGATTTGGCCCAGTACATTTTAGCCGTTGATCGCAACAATCCTCGTGTTGCCAATCTCTACATGGCCTATCATCCGGCCGTGTTGCGGGCACTTGAACACATTGCACGTGAGGCGCAGCAGGAAAGCGTTCAGCTATCGATTTGTGGCGAAATGGCTGCTGATCCGGGCGGCGCCATGCTGTTGATGGCGATGGGTTACGATGTGCTCTCGATGAATGCCACCAACTTACCGCGTGTTAAATCGATTATTCGCTCCATCTCTATGCAGCAAGCGCGCGAGTTACTCGAAACCGTCTTGCAGATGGACGATGCTGAAAAAATTCAGCAATTGATCTCACAAACATTAAAACAGCTGGGTTTGAGCCGTTTATCGCAACCCCAATTACCCGACTGACGTTACCCTAGAGGTGGTAATGCCAAGTTAAAGTGTTGTGTTTGCAGTAACCCCTCCGGACCGAAGCTGCGCTCTTCTATCTCCGTGTGGCCGCTCGCTGCTTGCTTGATAAGTGTCATCGCGCGGGTGCCGTAGGTGGGCAGCTGTATAAAGCAGGACGAGAGTTGGCGCTCCCACGTTTGACTGATGCCGGTATTGGGTAGCTCTTCATCGGCTGCTTGTTGAGTGCTACTTAAAACCTGCTGTAGCGCTGCGTGCGTGTTGGTTGCGAGTGCTGCTGCGAGTTTTTGCTTGGCTAGCGTGAGCTTTGGCCACGGCGTGTCTAGCGCGGCATTACTCAAACCGTATAAACCGGGCGTGAGGCGTTTTGAAATACTGTCTTGATTTGACAGGTAGTAAAGTCCGCTATGATCACCAACAAGCAAATTAAAGCCGCCGTATTGATGCGCTTCGTGCTCAAGGCGTTTGATATAGCTAGCTGCATCTTGTGCTCCGAGCAGAAAGTCGCGAGTTAGATGGCCTCGCGAGCGCAAGTTAGGTGCGGGCTTTTTGCCATCGCGAAAGTTTGTCACCGCTGTAAACTTGCCGTTTCGGCTCAGGCCGAGCCATGTCCCGCCTTGCTCTAGATCTTTTCCGGCGATGATGCCAGTGGCAGGCCACTCGTGCATCGCTTGGGTTGGTCTGGCGTAGAACTCATCGCGATTGGCTGCCAAGACGAAGGGCAGTGGTTGGGTTGGCTGATATGCCAGCACGATTAAGCACATAGAGCGGCTCTTCTGGTAAGATTGCGGGCCAATTACTTTATCATTTCAGCTTGGGAAAGAAACGGATGCTACTCACCTTAGCGTTGTATTTATTGCTGGGCGCCGCTGCGGGTGTCGTGGCGGGCTTGTTTGGTATTGGCGGTGGCTTGCTGATTGTGCCGGTATTGGTCTTCAGTTTTGGGCTGCAGGGTATGTCCCCTGAGGTGTTAACACACGCGGCGGTCGCAACCTCTTTGGCTACCATTGTAGTGACCTCCATTAGCTCTGTGAAAGCTCACCATGCCCGAGGTGCAGTGCGTTGGGATATGTTTAAACCCGTTGCACTTGGTATCTTAGTTGGCGCGTTTCTTGGCGTTAATACGGCGGATAAGCTGCAAGGTGAGCACCTGCAAATAGCGATTGGTATCTTTGCTTTCTTGGTGGCGATACAGATGGCATTTGGTTTGAAGCCCAAAGCCGGTAGTGAAGAGCCACAGCGAAAAGAGCTCGGCATCGCAGGCAGTGTCATCGGGTATGCATCCGCTATTTTTGGTATCGGTGGCGGTACGTTGTCTGTGCCGTATCTCACTTGGCGTCGCGTGGAGATGCAAAAGGCGGTAGCAACGTCTGCGGCTTGTGGCTTACCTATCGCCTTAATGGGAGCCCTTACCAATATCTATGTCGGTTGGGATGAACCTTTACTGGCACCGTGGAGTCTGGGCTATATCTATCTGCCAGCGTTTGTCGGCATCATTATTACTAGCTCGTTTTGCGCAAAAATTGGCGCTAAGTGGGCGCATAGTTTACCGGCAGACCTCTTGAAGAAAATCTTTGCAGTGTTTCTATTGTTGGTTTCACTGCGTTTCTTACTAGCCAATTTACTGTGAGGCAACAGCACAATGTGGGTGCATGATATTGATCCCATCGCTTTGGATTTAGGCTTCCTGCAAGTCCATTGGTACGGCGTAATGTACCTCGTTGCTTTTTTAGCAGCCTTTCTGCTGGGTAGCCATCGTGCCAAACGCACACCTGGCTGGGATACCGAGCAGGTTTCAGATCTGATTTTCTGGGGGGCTGCGGGGGTGATCCTTGGTGGCCGCTTCGGCTATGTCTTGTTCTATAACTTTGACCAGTTTTTGCAGGACCCGTTATGGTTGTTTGCAGTCTGGGAGGGCGGTATGTCTTTCCATGGTGGACTGCTAGGGGTGATCGTGGCGATCACGCTGTTTGGGCGCAAGCATGGCCGCGGTTTATTTGAGATGGGCGATTTTGTAGCGCCTCTTGTGCCGATTGGGTTAGGTGTTGGACGTTTAGGTAATTTTATCGGCGGTGAACTGTGGGGTAGGACCACGGATGTATCTTGGGCTGTTGTGTTCCCGCGTGCTGCCGATGGTATGGGGCGTCATCCATCTCAGCTTTACGAAGCGGTGCTCGAGGGGTTGGTGATGTTTCTGATCCTATGGTGGTACTCGAGTACGCCCAAGCCGCGAATGGCTGTTTCAGGGCTGTTTTTGATGCTGTACGGTGTTTTTCGCTCGTTCGTTGAGCTGTATCGGGAGCCGGATAGCCACATTGGGTTTATTGCGTTTGGTTGGTTAACAAAAGGGCAGATGCTGTCGCTGCCTATGATCGCTATTGGTGCGGCGCTTATGCTGTGGGCATATACGCGTCAGGCACGATTAGGTGAAGGTGTAAGATGAAACAATACTTAGCGCTTTGTCAGCGTATTATCGATTCGGGTGAGTGGGTCGAAAACAAACGTACCGGAAAGCGTTGCCTTACGGTTATTAATGCAGATCTTACTTACGATGTAGGTGCCAATGCATTTCCGCTCATCACAACCCGTAAGAGCTACTGGAAAGCTGCAATCGCTGAGTTGCTAGGGTATTTGCGCGGCTATGATAGTGCCGCACAGTTTCGTGCTATCGGCTGTAATACATGGAACGCGAATGCCAACGAAAACGAAGCATGGTTAAGCAACCCGCACCGTCAGGGTGAAGATGATATGGGGCGTGTTTATGGTGTGCAGGGCCGCCGTTGGCAGCGGCCTGACGGCAGTACGCTAGATCAGCTGCGTAAAATTGTGGACGATCTATCTAAAGGCGTTGATGACCGTGGTGAGATTCTCACTTTTTATAATCCGGGTGAGTTTGACATGGGCTGCTTGCGGCCTTGTATGCATACGCACACCTTTTCGCTACTCGGCGATACGTTGTATCTAACCTCTTCACAGCGCTCCTGTGATGTGCCATTAGGGCTGAACTTTAATCAAATACAGGTCTTTACGCTGTTAGCGTTGATCGCGCAAATCACCGGTCACAAAGCAGGGCAGGCGTACCATAAAATTGTTAATGCACACATCTATGAAGATCAGCTCGAGCTGATGCGGGATGTGCAGTTAAAGCGTGAACCGTTTGAACTACCTAGGCTTACGATTAATCCGGATATCAAAACGCTGGAAGATATCGAAACGTGGGTGACACTAGATGACTTTGAGGTTGAAGGTTATCAGTACCACGATCCAATCCAATATCCATTCTCTGTCTAGTGATAAGCAGGCACCCAGAGTCACATAGCTTGCACTGTATGTGACTCTGGATGTTATAAGTGAGTAAGTGTTACTTCTACCAAGCTGTATATTTAAACCTAGGTTAACATTCCGGTTATATGCTCGATGACATATATATTTCCAGCTAGCATGAGTATTAAAACTGATGTGGCGATAAAATACCCTGTATAGCTTCTTATTTGGCTAGCTAACGCTCCAATTATCAATATGCAAGGCACGCTCCAAACTTGAGAATATAAGTACGTATTTAGTCCAAACAGTGAGTAAAGAACGCCGAAGGTCATAATAGAAGCCAGCGAAGAAAGCAAAAGATTGCTCCATGGTTTCGTATTCCAAGTTACCGAAAATCCCCCAATAATGACGCCGATGGATATCAATGATAGAACTATTGAAATAGCCTCTGTGGGCTTTGTCAAATAGGCTAGCTCTACCTTAATAGGGTCGTCATTTTGTATCGCTAGCATGTTTTTCTTTGTATCAGGAATAGATGGGATAAAGGTTCTTGTAACGATTTCGGGAAACCTAATAATATTGTTAATTTGGTTGTCGAAAGAAGGTGTGTACTTTTGAATAAAGGAAGTTGATGGCGAAGCAGTAGTGATTTTTTGGCTTGCGTCGCTGTTGACATTTTTTAGCGTTGAAAATAATGACGAAAGCAATAATGTAGTGGTTAGGATAATCGAGCTCCATTTAACTGCTTTCATTAAACTAAACCAGAATGGTCGCCCCTCTTTCTCACGGTATAGAAACCAAATCAACCAGCCTATATAAATAATATTTGATGACGTTACACCAACTACAAAAATAGCAGAGCTTATGAACGATAAATAGGATGCTTTTGAAGGTTTATATTTGACTAGTAAGGCTGTGAATAGCGAGAGCGCTAAGCCAAAACTACTTATTCCATAGGTGCTAGGAGTTGAACCAAAGACAATAGAGCTAAATCCTAAAGCACTAATACTCGCAACAATCAGGGCAGCTGCTGGCTTTAGCTTTAATAAACGAAATGAGAAGTATATTAGAGCGGCTTTCATCGCTGTAAAGAGCGGAAGCAGAAAGAGAGTTAGTGTGCTTCGGAGTTTTTCTGGGTTTTCTATTAATCCAGTAAGATCCAAGAGATAAGAAAGAGCATGTAAAGGTATAGAAAAATAGTACCCTAGTAATGGGTGGTTAAAGCCACCAGAGTTCCAGCCATGAGCTATAATCGCACTCGTTTGGTTTGGGTCACTATCAAATATAATATTATATTGAGAGAATATACCTAAGCTAGACCATTTTAAAGCAATTAGGTATTGTGCTAAAAATATAATTATAAATAGAGGTGCTACTATTAGCGCATCTCTGTTTTTTATGCTGGGTGTCATAATAATACCTTGAGCATTTTCTACCTTGAAATAAGTAGAACACCGAAGACAATTAAAATGGTTCCAGCGATCTTGCTTAGAGTTAGAGGCTCATTCAAAAACCAGTATGCGAAGAGCATTGTGCCTATAAAGCCAAGGCCTACAAACGGGTACGCCTTGCTCACGTCCACCTTAGCTAGCACGCCAAGCCAAACGGCCGCGCTTGATACATAAGCGAAAAGTCCGCCCAATACGAAAAAGTTGGTCATTATGGAGATAACGCCAGCTGTTAAACTGCTGCTAAAAGACTGCTGGATTTCGGGGTTTGACATCCCATTCTTTAATAAAATCTGTGCGATTACTGATAGTGAAACACTAACGAGTATCAGGGTGATGGATAGTATGTTCATAGTATTTGAGCCGTAATTGCAATTAGACAGCAAAACCCTATTGTAATCAGGCTTCCTTTATCTTTGAGTGAGAAAACGATTGGGTCATCATGCATCTCTCCTCGATGAGTTTTTATCCACATCCGCATAAGCCAATAACAAAGTGCTGGAACTATCAACCAGAGAATATCGGGCTGTTGGTATTGGTTAGTTAGGACGTTATTATTTATATAGAAGCAAAACATTAGCAACGCTAGCATTGCTGATGATGTGCCAAAGCTTTTTAAAACCGCATAGTCTTCAATATTGTAGTCCCGGCCTTTAGCGAGCTGTTTGCCTTCTGCTTCCATAGATTTTATTTCTGAGCAGCGTTTTACCAGTGCTAGGCTTAAAAAAATGAAAATAGAAAAAGCTAACAACCAGAATGAAGTTGCTACATTTATGGCGGCTGCGCCTGCAAGAATCCTTATGGTGTATAGTAAAGCAAGAGTAACAACATCCATTCCTATATATTGCTTCACTTTAAAGGAGTAGAAGAGCGTCAGCGAAAGATAAGCGAAAAGTATTAAAGAGAACGCATAGCTGAGCGAAAGGGCAACGAGTATAGATGTTGCAAATAGGCTGGCTGCAACTAAGGCAGCGCTTTTGATGCTGATAAGGCCAGCTGCTAAAGGTCTATACTTCTTTCGCGCGTGGGATCTATCAGACTCTAAGTCGACAAGGTCATTTAGGATGTATGTGGATGATGCGAGTAAGCTAAACGAGAAAAAAGCCGCAATTATGGTAAAGATGCTGTCTATTTCCGTGAAGCTTCCAGATACCAGCAATGGTACAAGAATAAGCAAGTTCTTTAGCCACTGATGTAGCCTAAGCTGCCTTGCCCATGTCTTTCCACTCACTGTGCTGATGTCAAATGTTTGGTCTACGGGGGTGATTTTTGATTGCTTTATTGCAACAGCGGATGGATTAACAAGTATGCTTTCATGAGCCTCCTTGAAAATCTCAAAATCTATAAGGTCATTTCCTGCATAGGAAAAAACTTCGGATATTTCCTTTATCTTTTTTAGTTTCTCTTTTCCTTTTAGGTTTGTTTTTTTATCACTGCTAATATAGTCATGAAAAATATCGGTATTATCTACAATGCTTTTTGCGTAAATTTCATTTGATGCAGTTGCTAGGTATATTTTCCTACCCTTCTTTTTTTCTTGCTTTAAAAAAGAAAAGAATTCTTGGTTTAATGGTAGGTTTTTAGTATCTACTTTTGAGATTTTGGATAATTGATTTTTAAGGTTAGCTATTCCTTGAGTTAGCCAAAGAAAGCAGTTTAATATAATGAAAGGATTCTTCTTGAAAGCCAATATAAAACTTTCAAAGAGTAAATCGGTCTTTGTATAGGTTCCGTCCAGATCAACAAAAAGAGGAACATCATTAACTTTATTGTCTTCCATAACTACCAATTGGTTGTTAGCATTGTGTGCGCGTAAAATACCATATAAAAGTAATAACAAAAAAGCTTTATCACCTTAAGGGTTACGCTGTGCTTGCTGCGTATAAATAGAGAAGCTTCTAGCGCGGTAAGTGGCTTTAATTTGGTACAGGTTTTTCGCCAGTTATCGCTGATTACTTAGTTCTCTTACCCCTTAATGAGGGTGCCCATCGTAAAGCGCTAAATTTAACTGCTCAGGTGGGTATCTTTTCATGATTCGCAACTAAGGTTCGCTCTTTCCTGCTGAACAAGCCTTGAATTAGGGTGTCAACGCGCCTGAAGATGTTAATATTCAGAACAAATAAGGGCGCTCCGGCAGCTTGCTAGCCCTAAGCGCTCCTTTGCTCCCTTTTTTTGCAGAATATAGATGGACGACACCATGAAACTTTCGATGATCGTAGCTCAAGCTCAAAACCGTGTTATTGGGCGTAACAACAAGTTGCCTTGGTATCTGCCAGGTGATTTGAAGTACTTCAAACAGGTAACGATGGGTAAGCCGGTCATCATGGGGCGTAAAACGTTTGAATCTATTGGTAAGCCGTTACCTGGGCGCTTAAACATCATCATCACCCGCAATGCTGAGTATCAGCAGGAGGGCTGTCAGATAGTGCAGAGCTTGGAGGCGGCGATAGAGCTAGCGGAAAGTCAGGCCCAAATTGATGGTACTGCAGAGGCGATGGTGATTGGAGGGGAAGAGATTTATCGTTTGGCGCTACCTGCGGCCGAGCGGCTCTATATTACGCAGGTTCATGCCGAAGTTGAGGGCGATGCACTTTTCCCAGCACTTGACATTGAGCAGTGGGAGGAGTTGGGTCGAGAGGATTTTTCAGCGGAGGGGCCTAACCCTTACGACTACAGCTTCGTGGTGTACGAGCGCAAGGCGAAGCTATGATTGATGCGGCACTCCTAAATTGCTTGGCAGATGGCCAGTTTCATTCCGGTCAGGAGATTGGTAAGTCTCTTGGTATCAGCCGCAGTGCGGTATGGAAGCAAGTGAAGTACCTAGAAACACTAGGTGTGGAAGTCTACTCTGTTCGAGGGCGTGGCTATCGCATCCCCGGTGGTTTGGAGTTGCTCAATGAAACTGCTGTGCAAGAGCGCTTTTCGGGGCGGCTGTCGCAAGTGGTGTCCAAGCAGGTGATAGACTCCACCAATTTGATGGCATTGCGTGAGCTCAATCAGCCAGATGCACATCGCTCTCTCTATTTGGCTGAGTATCAAGAGTCAGGAAAAGGTCGTCGAGGACGTCGTTGGGTAAGCCCTTTTGCGAGTAATCTCTATATGTCTCTGGTGTGGCGTTTTCAGCAAGGCGTGGCGGCACTCGAGGGATTGAGCTTGGTGGTCGGGGTGGCGGTCGCAGAAGCATTGCAGGCGTATGGTTTAAGTGATGTGAAACTGAAGTGGCCCAACGACCTGCTGGTTGGTCAGTCAAAGCTGGGTGGTATCCTGTTGGAGATGCAAGGGGACGCATCAGGCGAGTGCCATGTTGTTATTGGTATTGGCTTAAATGTGGCGATGCATGAAAGCGCGGCTACAGGAGTTGATCAACCATGGACGAGTGTGGCTGGAGCGTTAAAGCGCCCGGTCTCGAGAAATGAGCTGCTTATGGCGATACTTGAGCGCTTAATTGGTCGCCTAGAGGTCTTTTCTCAGCAAGGCTTTAGTGCGTTCAAGTCTCAGTGGGAGGCGTTGCACGCTTATCAGAATGATGACATTACTTTGCACTTAGGCAGTAAGCAGATATCCGGACGATGCGTAGGTGTCGATGAGCATGGTGCGTTGCTTGTTGATCAGGGTGGAGAGGTTAAAACATACCACGCAGGTGAAGTGAGCGTTAGGTTGCATGGAACTGGACATTGATATCGGCAATAGTTTTCTGAAGTGGCGCTGCCGTGATGGTGCTGATTTAGTGGCGCGTGGGCAAGTGGCAACGCAAAGTCTTGCGGGGTCGCTATTCTCGGAGCTATCGGGTTTTGCTTTAAACAAGGTGCGAATCGGTTCGGTTGCTAGCGCGGATGTTGATACGGAAGTGGCGCGCCAGTTAAAGGACGGCTTTGCTATAGAACCTGTTTTCGCGCGAACTCAGGCGCATGGTGCGGGTGTCGTGAATAGCTATGCTGAGCCTGAGCGCATGGGAGTGGATCGTTGGTTGGCCATGGTTGCTGCATACCAAGTTTCTGGTGGTGCGTGTTGTGTTGTTGATTGTGGTAGTGCCATTACGGTTGATTGGGTATCTGCTCAAGGGGTGCACCAGGGGGGTTATATTATTCCAGGGCTTAATTTAATGCAGGATGCACTTTTCAATCGTACCGCTAAGGTAAAGCGTCGCGATGCAGTTGTAACCGCTATCGAGCCTGGCATAAACACCGAGAGCGCAGTTCAAAATGGCGCTGCATATGTTCTGGCTGCTTTGGGTGAGCGTGTTGCGCGTGAGTGTGAAGTAAATGGGGCGCGCCTTTTTATATGCGGTGGTGATGGTGCGCTCTTCGCCGAGCTTATTGAGCATGTGGAATGCTTGCAGCCAGACCTCGTGTTGGATGGGTTGCAGTGGGTGTGTGAGGGATGAGGAAGTGGCTCGTCGCGTTTTTGCTGCTGAGTAATGCGTTGCTCTTTTTTGGGTTTGTCATGATCCAAGGTAGCTTTAAAGAGGATGGTGTTGAGGAAACCCTGCAAGGCGTCCCTTTGGTATTTGTTAAGGATGCGCAGGTGCAGTTGGTTCCTCGCGTGGATGTGGCCGATAGCCGCCAACAGGATGTTGAACGTGAAGTGGTGCGCAGTTGTTATATTTTGTCTGGCATTGCTAGTAAGCGTTCCGCAGATGAGGTGTCGGACTTTCTTATTGAGCAGCGTTATCAGCCCCTGGTGACTACAGTGACTCGAGAAGGCTTAATGTACGATGTTGTCGTGAATAAGGGCTGGCAAGATCGCTTAGAGGAGGTGGCGGGTAGACTGCTGCAAAATGATATTCGGTTACGGTCGGTTGCACGCGATGGCGAACCTATCCTACTGGCGGGTGAGTTTGATGACTTGCGCGACGCAGAGGCTTTGTTAGCGAAAGTAGGAGCACAAAAAAAGCATCTGGTCATTCAGCAAAGAAAGACGGATAAAGCCTTTTATAATGTGCGCTATGGTTTTGATGTTGGTGATAAATTAGTCAATAAAATCAATGCAGTGTTGCGGGATAGCTATAAAAACCTAAAAATTGAAAAAAAGTTATGCAAAGGGGTTGCAGGCTAAAAAAATATCAGTAACATATGCGCCACTTCGTTAGACGCCGGCATAGCTCAGTTGGTAGAGCAACTGACTTGTAATCAGTAGGTCCCGAGTTCGACTCTTGGTGCCGGCACCACGAAGTATCATTGTTGGTGGGGTTCCCGAGTGGCCAAAGGGATCAGACTGTAAATCTGACGCGAAAGCTTCGGTGGTTCGAATCCACCCCCCACCACCATGACGCTGGGTTCGGCGGGTATGGTATAGTGGCTATTACCTCAGCCTTCCAAGCTGAAGAGGCGGGTTCGATTCCCGCTACCCGCTCCAGAGTTACACATCAAGCTCAAGTAGCTCAGGGGTAGAGCACACCCTTGGTAAGGGTGAGGTCGGCGGTTCAATTCCGCTCTTGAGCTCCAGATTTTCTTAAGGGTAGATATATTATTATGTCTGCCCTTTGTTGTATTTGTGGTTTAGTGATTCATTAAGCGACCAGTTTAGGAATAGCAGCGATGGCAAAAGCATCATTTGAACGTAATCTGCCGCACGTTAACGTAGGTACAATCGGCCACGTTGACCACGGCAAAACAACTTTGACAGCAGCTCTGACACGTGTATGTGCAGAAGTATTCGGTGGTGAAGCGGTAGCATTCGATGGTATCGACAACGCACCAGAAGAGCGTGAGCGTGGTATCACAATCTCTACATCACACGTAGAGTACGAATCAAACACACGTCACTACGCGCACGTAGACTGCCCAGGACACGCTGACTACGTTAAGAACATGATCACCGGTGCTGCTCAGATGGACGGCGCGATCCTAGTATGTGGCGCAACTGACGGCCCAATGCCTCAGACGCGTGAGCACATCCTACTATCTCGTCAGGTAGGTGTACCTTACATCGTAGTATTCCTAAACAAAGCTGACCTGCTAGCAGAAGACTGTGGCGGCGTTGACTCTGAAGAATACGAAGAGATGAAAGAGCTGGTTGAAATGGAGATCCGTGAGCTGCTAGACACTTACGAATTCCCAGGCGACGACACGCCAATCATCTGCGGCTCTGCACTGATGGCACTGAACGGCGAAGACGACAACGAGCTGGGTACAACAGCGGTTAAGCAGCTGGTTGAAGCACTAGACAGCTACATCCCAGAGCCAGAGCGTGCAATCGACGGTGCATTCATCATGCCAATCGAGGACGTATTCTCAATCTCTGGTCGTGGTACGGTAGTAACAGGTCGTGTAGAGCGCGGTATCATCAAAGTTGGTGAAGAGATCGAGATCGTCGGTATCCGTGAAACTCAGACGACAACATGTACAGGTGTAGAGATGTTCCGTAAGCTGCTTGACGAAGGTCGTGCAGGTGAGAACGTTGGTGCACTGTTGCGTGGTACTAAGCGTGACGAAGTAGAGCGTGGTCAAGTATTGGCTAAGCCTGGTTCAATCCAGCCGCACACAAACTTCGAATGTGAAGTATACGTACTGTCTAAAGATGAAGGTGGTCGTCACACGCCATTCTTCAAAGGCTACCGTCCACAGTTCTACTTCCGTACAACGGACGTAACAGGTTCTTGTGAACTGCCAGAAGGCGTGGAAATGGTTATGCCAGGCGACAACGTTCAAATGAACGTAACACTGATCGCGCCAATCGCAATGGACGAAGGTCTGCGTTTTGCGATTCGTGAAGGTGGTCGTACAGTAGGTGCAGGTGTTGTATCTAAAGTAATTGCGTAATATCTGAAAAAAGGTATTGCCAATCAACAGGGTGGCGACTATAATGTGCCTCCCTGTTTTAAATAGGCCAGTGGCTCAATTGGCAGAGCAGCGGTCTCCAAAACCGCAGGTTGGGGGTTCGAGTCCCTCCTGGCCTGCCACTTACAGTCGTGAGTGGCGTCATTAAAAACGCAAGCTTTTCAAGCAGAGGCGATTAAGCGTGAATTCAAAAGTAGCATCTGAAGGGTCTAAGTTCGATATCGTTAAGTGGCTGGTTGTTGTGCTGCTTATTGCGGTTGGAGTGGTTGGTAACTCGCTGTATTCCGATCAGTCGCTGCTGTATCGTGTTATTGCTTTGCTTGTGCTGGCTGGTGTTGCCGGCTTTGTTGCGTTTCAGACAGAAAAGGGTCGCGCGTTTTTCACGCTTTTTAAAGAAGCGAAGAATGAAATTCGTAAGGTTGTATGGCCAACACGTCAGGAGACGTTGCAGACAACGGCGATGGTTGTCGTGGTTGTGTTGCTGATTGGTTTGTTTTTGTGGGGGCTGGACTCGCTATTGGCGTGGATGGTTTCTAGTGCGATTGGTTAGAGGGTAGGGTAATGGCTAAGCTTTGGTACATCGTTCATGCTCACTCTAACTACGAGAAGCGTGTTAAAACTCTTTTAGAAGAAGATATTAATCTAAAAGGGTTGCAGGATTTATTTGGTCGCGTGTTGGTTCCAACCGAAGAGGTTGTTGAGATTCGTGACGGTAAAAAGCGCAAGTCTGAGCGTAAGTTGTATCCAGGATATGTGTTTGTTGAGATGGATATGACAGATGAGGCTTGGCATTTAGTTAAGCACACTAACTATGTATTAGGTTTTGTTGGTGGTACGGCTGAAAAGCCGGCGCCTATGACTCCACGTGAAGCTGAAGATGTGTTGGCGCGTGTTGAGAGTAGTGTTGATAAGCCGAAGCCTAAGACAGTATTTGAGCCAGGTGAAATGGTTCGTGTTGCAGATGGTCCTTTTGCTGATTTTAACGGTGTTGTTGAAGAAGTTGACTATGAAAAGAATCGCTTGAAAGTTGCGGTGCTTATTTTTGGTCGATCTACGCCTGTTGAGCTTGAGTTTGGTCAGGTAGAAAAGGTCTAAGTTAATAGTTGATATAAAGCCCTGTCTCTTTAGGCAGGGTTTTCTGTTGTGAAAGGGGAGCCGAAAGGCGATTAACCCAATCAGGAGAGTCTAAAATGGCTAAGAAAATTGAAGCTTACATTAAGCTGCAAGTAAAAGCGGGTCAAGCGAACCCAAGTCCACCAGTTGGTCCAGCACTGGGTCAGCATGGTGTTAATATCATGGAATTCTGTAAAGCGTTTAACGCTGAGACTCAGAGCCTTGAATCTGGTCTGCCAATTCCAGTTGTTATCACAGTTTACAGTGATCGTAGCTTTACATTCATCACGAAAACTCCACCAGCATCTATCTTGTTGAAGAAGGCTGCAGGCATTAAGAGTGGTTCTGGCCGCCCTAATACTGAAAAAGTGGGTACAGTAACACGTGCTCAGCTTGAAGAGATCGCTACTACTAAAGCGGCTGATTTGACGGCTGCTGATATGGATGCTGCTGTTCGCACAATCGCGGGTAGTGCACGTAGCATGGGTCTGAATGTAGAGGGTGTTGAGTAATGGCTAAGCTAACTAAGCGCCAAAAGGCGATCAACGAAGTTGTTGAAGCGGGTAAGGCATACTCTATCCAAGAAGCAGTAGAAGTACTTGCTAAAGTATCTACAGTTGGCTTTAAAGAGTCTGTTGATGTTTCCGTAAATCTGGGCGTTGATCCGCGTAAATCTGATCAGGTTGTTCGTGGTTCTACTGTTCTGCCAAACGGCACAGGTAAAGATGTTCGCGTCGCTGTTTTCGCACAAGGTGAAAACGCTGAGAAAGCGAAAGAAGCGGGTGCTGATGTTGTAGGTTTCGAAGATCTTGCTGAAGCTATGAAAGGCGGGGATCTGAACTTTGGTGTTGTTATTGCGACTCCTGACGCTATGCGCGTTGTTGGTCAGCTAGGTCAAGTGCTAGGTCCTCGTGGCCTGATGCCTAACCCGAAAGTTGGCACAGTAACACCAGACGTTGCGACAGCAGTTAAAAACGCTAAAGCGGGTCAAGCACGTTTCCGTACAGACAAAAACGGCATCATCCACGCAGGCGTGGGTAAAGTTGATTTTGACGCGGCTGCTATCAAAGGCAACGTAGAAGCGTTGTTGGCTGACCTGAAGAAGCTGAAGCCAGCTTCTGCTAAAGGCGTTTACATCAAGAAAGTTACACTGTCCTCTACTATGGGGCCAGGCCTAGTTATCGATCAGTCTTCACTAGAAGCATAATCGTAATTAGTTAAGGTTTTTTGAGGGTCTTCGTGACCTGTTAGACAGAGACGAAGGCCGTCAAAGACCGCAGGTGATGCGGTTGCGCATCTTAATGGTTTCCAGCCTGCGCAGACGGTGAATACCACCGTACTCGAAACTCTATTTAGGTAGAGGGTAAACAGTCGAAAGACTATATCCAGGAGTAAATTGTGGCATTAGGACTAGAAGACAAAAAAGCGATCGTTGCTGAAGTCCAAGAAGCTGCTCAAGGCGCGCTATCTGCTGTTGTTGCAGACTCACGTGGTGTAACCGTGGGTGATATGACTGCACTTCGTAAAGAAGCTCGCGAAAATGGCGTTTGGTTGCGTGTAGTGCGTAACACACTGGCACGCCGAGCAGTGGTTGGTACTGAATACGAGTGCTTGTCTGATTCTTTCGTAGGCCCAACAATTATCGCGTTCTCTAACGAACACCCAGGTGCGGGCGCCCGTATCTTGCGTGACTTCGCGAAAGACAACGATAAGTTGGAGCTTAAATCAGCAGCTTTCGAAGGTGAAGTAGTTGACGTTGCGATGCTGGCAAGCTTGCCAACATACGACGAAGCTATTGCGAAGCTGATGAGCTGCATGAAAGAAGCAGCAGCAGGCAAGTTGGTACGTACACTGGCAGCTGTTCGCGATCAGAAAGAGGAAGCTGCAGCTTAATTTTGCTGTGCTTCATAAAAGATTTAATGAGCTTAGGCTCCACTAATTTTGTAGGAATAAGTCATGTCTCTGACTAAAGAAGATATCATCAACGCTATCGCTGAAATGTCTGTTAAGGACGTTGTTGAGCTAGTTGAAGCAATGGAAGAAAAATTCGGTGTTACAGCTGCAGCTGCAGTTGTTGCTGGTCCTGCTGCTGAAGGCGGCGCTGCAGGTGGCGAGCAAACTGAATTCGACGTTGTTCTAACAGCAGCAGGCGATAAGAAAGTTAACGTAATCAAAGCAGTACGTGGCGCAACTGGCCTTGGCTTGAAAGAAGCTAAAGCAATGGTTGACGGCGCACCTGCAACTGTTAAAGAAGGCGTTAGCAAAGAAGAAGCTGAAGAGCTTAAAGCTGCGTTGGAAGAAGCTGGCGCTTCTGTTGAGCTTAAGTAATCGCGCTTATGCTCTACAAGCAGCATAGTACTGCTTGATATACCTATGGCTGGTGGCATTTTGCTACCGGCCTTTTTCCGTTATTTATAGACGACAAATAAATAGCGGCAGCACAGACTGGAAGCTCCCTTCCTGGACTGCTTCTCAACTTGGTGCACATGCTGGGGAACACTGATGGCTTATTCGTATACTGAAAAGAAACGCATCCGAAAAGACTTTAGCAAATTAGCGCAAGTCATGGATGTCCCTTACTTGCTGGCGATCCAGCTCGACTCCTACCGTAGATTCCTGCAAGAGGGTGGGGATTCTGGAGATCGTAAAGAAGAAGGTTTGCACGCAGCATTCAAATCTGTTTTTCCAATTGTCTCATATTCTGGCAATGCTGCGTTGGAATACGTTGGCTATCGCTTAGGTGAGCCTGTCTTTGATGTTAAAGAGTGTCAGCTACGTGGTGTCACGTATGCGGCGCCTTTGCGCGTAAAAGTGCGTCTTGTTATCTATGATCGCGAATCATCTAATAAAGCGATTAAAGACATCAAGGAACAAGAAGTTTATATGGGCGAAATGCCCCTAATGACGGACAACGGTACGTTCGTCGTTAACGGTACTGAGCGTGTTATCGTTTCTCAGTTGCACCGTTCGCCTGGTGTGTTCTTTGACCATGACAAAGGTAAAACACACTCTTCTGGTAAGTTGCTCTACTCAGCACGCATTATTCCTTACCGTGGTTCTTGGCTGGATTTCGAGTTTGATCCAAAAGATAATCTGTTTGTCCGTATTGACCGTCGTCGTAAGCTGCCAGCGACTATTTTGTTGCGAGCGCTCGGTTATGAAGCAGGTGAGATCCTCGAAACATTCTTTGAGAATACGTCGTGGTCGTTGGCCGCTGACGGTATCCGCATGGAGCTTGTACCAGAGCGTCTGCGCGGTGAAACGATGTCTTTCGAGATCAAGAACCCAGACGGTGACGTGATTGTAGAAGCGGGTCGTCGTATTACGCCGCGCCACATTCGCTCAATGGCTAAGGCTGACATGACTCAGCTAGATGTGCCTGTTGAGTACTTGGTGGGCAAAGCGATTGCTAAAGACCTAGTTGATCCAGCTACCGGTGAGCTGATCTGTGCCTGTAACAGCGAAGTGACAGAAGAACTGATTGCTAAACTGGTTGCAGCCAACGTAACTGAGATCGAAACGCTTTACACGAACGATCTTGACTGTGGTTCGTTCATCTCCGAAACACTGCGTATCGACCCAACGCGCAGCCAGCTGGAAGCATTGGTAGAGATCTACCGTATGATGCGCCCGGGTGAGCCGCCAACAAAAGAATCTGCGGAAGCACTGTTTGAAAACCTGTTCTTCTCTGAAGAGCGTTATGACATGTCTGCGGTCGGTCGAATGAAGTTCAACCGTCGCTTGGGTCGTGAGCAAGAGACAGGATCTGGCGTTCTCGACAAAGACGATATCCTAGACGTGATGAAAACGTTGATCGATATCCGTAACGGTAAAGGCATTGTCGACGATATCGACCACTTGGGTAACCGTCGTATCCGTTCGGTTGGTGAGATGGCCGAGAACCAGTTCCGTGTTGGTCTCGTTCGTGTTGAGCGTGCTGTTCGTGAACGTCTGAGCATGGCTGAGTCAGATAATCTGATGCCTCAGGATTTGATTAACGCGAAGCCTGTCGCTGCCGCGGTGAAAGAGTTCTTTGGTTCATCTCAGCTGTCTCAGTTCATGGACCAAAACAACCCGCTGTCGGAAGTTACCCACAAGCGTCGTGTTTCTGCATTGGGCCCTGGTGGTTTGACGCGTGAGCGCGCAGGCTTTGAGGTACGAGATGTACACCCAACTCACTATGGTCGTGTATGTCCAATCGAGACGCCGGAAGGTCCAAACATCGGTTTGATCAACTCATTGGCAACGTTCGCGCGTACCAATGACTTTGGTTTCTTGGAAACGCCTTATCGTAAAGTTGTTGATTGTGTTGTTACTGATGAGATCGAGTATCTCTCCGCAATCGAAGAGAACAACTATGTTATCGCACAGGCATCTGCGCCAGTTGATCAGGACAATCGCCTTACAAGTGACATGGTAACGGTTCGTCACCTGAACGAAACAACAGTAATGGCGCCTGAGAAAGTCGACTACATGGACGTGTCTCCACGTCAGGTAGTATCGATTGCCGCCTCTTTGATTCCATTCCTTGAGCACGATGATGCGAACCGTGCCTTGATGGGATCGAACATGCAACGTCAAGCGGTACCAACGCTGCGTGCTGACAAGCCGCTCGTGGGAACCGGCATGGAGCGTTACGTAGCGCGTGACTCGGGTGTGTGTATTACCGCCAAGCGTGGTGGTGTTGTTGAGTCTGTGGATGCGGCACGTATCGTGGTACGTGTACGCGATGAAGAAGTGACTGCAGGCGATGCAGGTGTAGATATCTATAACCTGACGAAATACACGCGTTCGAACCAGAATACATGTATCAACCAGCGCTCTATCGTGCGCCCTGGTGAGACGGTTAACCGTGGCGACATCATGGCAGATGGTCCATCTGTAGATATGGGTGAGCTGGCACTCGGTCAGAACATGCGTATCGCCTTCATGCCTTGGAACGGTTACAACTTCGAGGACTCGATCCTAATCTCTGAGCGTGTTGTTCAGGAAGATCGTTTTACGACGATTCATATCCAAGAACTAACGTGCGTAGCGCGTGACACTAAGCTGGGCTCTGAAGAGATCACTTCGGATATTCCAAACGTCGGTGAATCTGCACTGGCTAAGCTAGACGAAGCCGGTATTGTGCACATCGGTGCTGAAGTCGGCCCTGGCGATATTCTGGTTGGTAAAGTAACACCAAAAGGTGAAACTCAGCTGACTCCAGAAGAGAAGCTACTGCGTGCTATCTTTGGTGAAAAAGCATCGGACGTAAAAGATACCTCTTTGCGTGTGAAGGGCGGTACTACCGGTAAGGTTATCGATGTACAGGTATTCACGCGTGATGGTGTGCCGAAGGATACTCGCGCGCTTTCTATCGAGAAAGACGAGCTTGATGCGATCCGTAAGGATCTGAACGAAGAGTTCCGTATCGTTGAGCAAGCAACATTTGAACGTCTGTCTCGCGTATTGGTCGGTCAGGTTGCTGATGGCGGTGCTGGTCTTGGTAAAGGCGATACGATCAGCGAAGACTTCTTGGCAGATCTGAAGCATGAAGATTGGTTCAAGATTCGTGTCGCTGATGATGCAGTGGCAGAACAACTTGAGCAAGCGAAAACTCAGCTTGAAGAGCGCCGCGAAGAGCTGGATAAGAAGTTCGAAGATAAGAAGCGTAAGCTGCAAACAGGCGATGATTTAGCACCAGGCGTGTTGAAGATCGTGAAGGTGTATGTAGCAACAAAGCGTCGCGTTCAGCCAGGTGATAAGATGGCCGGCCGTCACGGTAACAAGGGTGTTATCTCCGTTATCATGCCGGTTGAAGATATGCCTTATGACGAGCATGGCGAGCCGGTTGATATCGTGCTTAACCCGCTGGGTGTACCATCGCGTATGAACGTAGGTCAGATCCTTGAGACACACATGGGTATGGCTGCTAAAGGCTTGGGTCGTCGGATCAATGCGATGGTTGAGCAAGAGCGTGAGCGCGCAGAAACGGTTGCTGAAGTACGTGGCTTCTTGCATCAGATCTACAACACAGACTTGGGTGCGGGCATGAACAGCCGTACTGAAGATCTGGATAGCTTCTCTGATGACGAGATCATGGAGCTTGCGAAGAACCTGTGTGGTGGTGTGCCATTGGCGACACCGGCATTCGACGGTGCGAAAGAAGTAGAAATCAAAGAGTTGCTACGTTTGGCTAACTTGAATGATTCTGGTCAGTGCACATTGTTTGATGGCCGTACGGGCGAGCAGTTTAACCGTCAAGTAACTGTTGGTTACATGTACATGCTGAAGCTTAACCACTTGGTTGATGACAAGATGCACGCTCGTTCTACGGGTTCTTACAGCCTTGTTACGCAGCAGCCATTGGGCGGTAAAGCTCAGTTTGGTGGTCAGCGCTTTGGTGAGATGGAGGTGTGGGCACTCGAGGCGTACGGCGCAGCTTACACGCTTCAGGAAATGCTCACAGTGAAGTCGGATGACGTCAATGGACGTACGAAGATGTACAAAAACATCGTTGATGGCGATCACAGAATGGAGCCGGGAATGCCGGAGTCATTCAACGTATTGATCAAGGAGATCCGTTCTCTGGGTATCGATATCGAGCTCGAAAACGAATAAGCATTCCCGAATCACCAGAATGGAGGCGAGGCCTCCATTCGATAACTCCGTGAGGAGCTGTAGATAATGAAAGATCTGTTAAATCTGCTCAAATCACAAAGCCAGTCCGACGAGTTCGACTCGATCAAAATCACGCTGGCATCACCAGAGATGATCCGTTCCTGGTCCTATGGTGAAGTGAAGAAGCCTGAGACTATTAACTACCGTACGTTCAAGCCTGAGCGTGACGGTCTGTTCTGTGCGAAAATTTTCGGCCCAGTCAAAGACTACGAATGCTTGTGTGGTAAATACAAGCGTATGAAGCACCGTGGTGTCATTTGTGAGAAGTGTGGCGTTGAAGTGACGCTGACAAAAGTACGTCGTGACCGTATGGGTCATATCGAGCTTGCTTCTCCGGTTGCGCATATTTGGTTCTTGAAATCACTACCATCCCGTATCGGCTTGATGCTGGATATGACACTACGTGACATTGAGCGCGTACTGTACTTTGAATCATTTGTTGTGATCGAGCCGGGCATGACTACGCTAGAGCGTGGTCAGTTGCTGAATGACGAACAGTACTTCGAAGCACTTGAAGAATTTGGCGATGAGTTCGATGCGCGCATGGGTGCTGAAGCAGTACAGATGCTGATGGCGTCGATCGATCTTGAAGAAGAGATTCAAATGCTGCGTGAAGAAATTCCGCAAACGAACTCTGAAACGAAGATCAAAAAGCTATCTAAGCGCCTTAAGCTGTGCGAATCATTCTACAAATCGGGCAACAAGCCTGAGTGGATGGTAATGAATGTGCTGCCAGTACTGCCACCAGATCTGCGCCCGCTAGTACCGCTAGATGGTGGTCGTTTTGCTACATCTGATCTGAACGATCTGTACCGTCGCGTTATCAACCGTAACAACCGTCTGAAGCGTCTGCTTGACCTGAACGCACCTGACATCATCGTACGTAACGAAAAACGTATGTTGCAGGAATCTGTTGATGCGTTGCTGGATAACGGCCGTCGTGGTCGTGCGATCACCGGTTCTAACAAGCGTCCTCTGAAATCTTTGGCTGATATGATCAAAGGTAAACAGGGTCGTTTCCGTCAGAACCTATTGGGTAAACGTGTAGATTACTCTGGCCGTTCGGTAATCGTGGTAGGTCCTTACCTGCGTCTGCACCAGTGTGGTCTGCCTAAGAAGATGGCGCTTGAGCTATTTAAGCCATTTATCTTCTCCAAGCTTGAGTTGCGTGGCTACGCGACAACTATCAAAGCCGCTAAGAAGATGGTTGAGCGCGAAGAGCCGTTGGTATGGGATATCCTGGATGAAGTTATCCGTGAACACCCTGTGCTACTGAACCGTGCACCAACGCTTCACCGTTTGGGTATTCAGGCGTTCGAGCCGGTACTAATTGAAGGTAAAGCGATTCAGCTTCACCCGCTTGTCTGTGCGGCGTATAACGCTGACTTCGATGGCGACCAAATGGCGGTTCACGTACCTCTGACCATCGAAGCACAGCTTGAAGCACGTGCATTGATGATGTCTACGAACAACATTTTGTCACCTGCTAACGGCGAGCCGATCATCGTGCCTTCTCAGGACGTGGTATTGGGGCTGTACTTCATGACGCGTGAGCGCATCAATGCTAAGGGTGAAGGTATGTCCTTCTCCGATATTGATGAAGTTGAACGCGCTTACGGTGCGAAGCAGGTTGACCTTCAAGCGCGCGTTAAGGTGCGTATTGAAGAGACTGTTTGCGATATCGAAGGTAACGTGACTGAATCTATCAGCATCAAAGAGACGACGGTCGGTCGTGCCATGCTGTTTGCGATCGTGCCGAAAGGCCTGCCTTTTGAGCTCGTGAACCAGTCTATGAAGAAGAAAGCGATCTCGCGTCTTCTGAACGAAGCGTATCGTCGCTGTGGTCTGAAGGATACCGTTATCTTTGCAGACCAATTGATGTACACCGGCTTCCGTCAAGCGACAGCTTCTGGTGCGTCTATCGGTGTAAACGACTTCGTTATCCCAGATGAAAAAGCGACTATCGTTGGTGAAGCTGACGTAGAAGTGAAGGATATCGAGCGTCAGTTCGCTGATGGTTTGGTAACGCAAGGCGAGAAGTACAACAAGGTTATCGACATCTGGTCGCGTGCTAACGAATTGTTGGCTAAGCGCATGATGGAAAACTTGAAAACAGAGCGTGTTATCGATCGTGAAGGTAATGAAGTTGATCAGGAGTCCTTCAACTCTGTTTACATGATGGCCGACTCCGGTGCCCGTGGTAGTGCTGCACAGATTCGTCAGCTGGCGGGTATGCGTGGTCTGATGGCTAAGCCGGACGGCTCTATCATCGAAACACCGATCACGGCGAACTTCCGTGAAGGTCTGAACGTACTTCAGTACTTCATCTCGACGCACGGTGCGCGTAAAGGTTTGGCCGATACAGCACTGAAAACAGCGAACTCTGGTTACCTAACGCGTCGTTTGGTTGACGTTGCGCAGGACTTGGTGATCACTGAACACGACTGTGGTACAGAGCACGGTCTGGTTATGCAGCCAATGATCGAAGGCGGCGACGTTGTTGTTGCTCTAGGTGATCGAGTGCTGGGTCGTGTGGTTGCGAAGGATGTGTTGGATCCAAGTGACGCAGACGTGTTGATCCCAGCCGGTACGCTTATCGATGAAGCATGGGTACACCGTCTAGAGAGTGATGATCGTTTCTCCTCTATTGATGAGATTGTGGTTCGCTCTGCAATCACATGTGACACGCGTTTCGGTATCTGTGCGAAGTGTTACGGACGTGATCTGGGTCGTGGTCATCAGGTTAACCCTGGCGAAGCAGTGGGTGTTATCGCTGCTCAGTCGATCGGTGAGCCGGGTACACAGCTGACCATGCGTACGTTCCACATCGGTGGTGCGGCATCGCGAGCAGCTGCGGTAGATAGCGTTCAAGTTAAGAACGGCGGCGAGATTCGTCTGCACAACTTGAAGTATGTAGAAACACCAGAAGGTAACTTGGTTGCGACATCTCGTTCCGGCGAGTTGGGTGTAACTGATGAGCACGGTCGTGAGCGTGAGCGTTACAAAGTGCCTTATGGTTCTGTTATCAAGGTTCGTGATGGTAGCTCGGTTAATGCGGGCGATATCGTAGCGAACTGGGATCCGCACACGCACCCAATCATTACTGAGGTTGCTGGTAAGGTCGTCTTCGTTGGTATGGAAGATGGCATCACCGTGAAGCAAACAATCGATGAGCTAACAGGCTTGGCTCGTACGGAAGTGCTTGACGTTAAAGATCGCCCAGCAGCGGGTAAAGATATCCGTCCAATGATCAAGCTGGTCGATGAGAACGGCGTTGATATTTGTCACCCAGGTACAGATGCGCCTGCGCAGTACTTGCTGCCAGCGAAAGCGTTGCTGAACATGGCAGATGGGGCATCGGTAGCGGTGGGTGACGCGTTAGCGCGTATTCCACAAGAAGGCTCGGTCAACAAAGATATCACCGGTGGTCTGCCGCGTGTTGCTGACTTGTTTGAAGCACGTAAGCCAAAAGAGTCTTCGATTCTGGCGGAAGTATCAGGTGCGATCTCGTTCGGTAAAGAGACAAAAGGTAAGAAGCGCCTGGTCATCTCGCCGAATGACGCTGAGCCAATCGAAATTATGATTCAGAAGTGGCGTAACCTGAACGTGTTTGAAGGTGAATACGTTGAGAAGGGTGAGGTTATCTCCGATGGCCCATCCAACCCACATGACATTCTGCGCATTTTGGGTGTAGAACGCTTGGCTGAGTATATCGTTAACGAGATCCAAGACGTTTACCGTCTGCAGGGTGTAGGTATTAACGATAAGCACATCGAAGTTATTGTGCGTCAGATGCTGCGTAAAGTTGAGATCATCAGTTCGGGTGATTCGACTTTCATCCCGGGTGAGCAAGTCGAGTACGCTGCGGTTGTGGCTGAAAACGCCGAGCTTGAAGAAGCAGGTAAGATCCCTGCGAAATTTGAGCGCGTGTTGTTGGGTATCACGAAAGCATCGTTGGCGACTGAGTCGTTCATCTCGGCAGCATCCTTCCAAGAGACAACACGTGTCTTGACTGAAGGCGCAGTCACCGGCAAGCAAGACTTCTTGCGTGGCTTGAAAGAGAACGTTGTGGTAGGTCGTCTGATTCCGGCAGGTACGGGTCTGGCTTATCACTCTGAGCGTAAGCGTAAGCGTGCGCTGGCTCAAGGTACGGAAACTGTTAGCGCAGAAGAAGTACAAGAAGCATTAACGGCTGCACTGAGTGCATCCTTGTCTGATCCTGATTAATATTTAGTCAGTGATTGACGAAACGGGCTGAAATTGATTAAAATTTCGGCCCCTTAGTGACCGGGTTAAATTAACCCGGTTTTTTGGTATATCTAAACGTGAAAACGTGGAGTTTGCTTAATGGCAACAATTAACCAATTGGTTCGTAAGCCACGTAAGCGCAAAGTACAGAAAAGTGACGTTCCGGCACTTGAGGCTTGCCCTCAGCGTCGTGGCGTATGTACTCGTGTTTACACTACTACGCCGAAGAAGCCTAACTCGGCTCTTCGTAAAGTATGCCGTGTTCGTTTGACGAACGGCTTTGAAGTGACATCTTACATCGGTGGTGAAGGTCACAACCTGCAAGAGCACAGTGTTGTTCTTATCCGTGGCGGTCGTGTAAAGGACTTGCCTGGTGTGCGTTACCACACAGTACGTGGTGCACTAGACTGCTCTGGTGTTAACGATCGTAAGCAAGGTCGTTCCAAGTACGGTACTAAACGTCCTAAGTCTTAATCGCCGTCCGACGGTGAGGGCAAAAGTAGTCATCAATCTGGTAACAGAACGAAGTACTAAATTTGGCTAGGCCGGACACGGTAAGAGTAAGGTCAGGAAGTCGAGTTTCTTCCTGAATTTCCTGAAGACCTTTTTTAATTATGAGGGCTTATCATGCCTAGAAGACGCGTCGCTGCGAAGCGCGAAATTCTACCGGATCCAAAATTCGGTAACATTACACTGGCAAAATTCATCAACCACGTTATGGTTAGCGGCAAAAAATCTGTTGCTGAGCGTATCGTGTACGGTGCACTGGACAAGATCCAAGAGCGCACTAACAACGATCCTCTGGAAATGTTCGACAAAGCTCTGGAAGCTATCCAGCCAGCAGTTGAAGTTAAGTCCCGCCGTGTAGGTGGTGCGACTTATCAGGTTCCTTGTGAAGTTCGTCCATCTCGTCGTATGGCCTTGGCTATGCGTTGGTTGGTAGACGCATCTCGTAACCGTGGCGAAAAGTCTATGGCTTTGCGTTTGGCTGGAGAGATGTTGGACGCTGCTGAAGGTCGTGGTGCTGCTGTTAAGAAACGTGAAGACGTGCACCGTATGGCAGAAGCTAACAAAGCTTTCGCTCACTATCGCTTCTAAATACCAGAGGATTGAGTCGTGGCTCGCAAAACTCCTATTGCCCGTTACCGTAACATCGGTATCTGTGCGCACGTAGACGCCGGGAAAACCACTACTACAGAACGTGTTCTTTTCTACACAGGTCTATCCCACAAGATCGGTGAGGTACATGATGGTGCCGCAACGATGGACTGGATGGAGCAGGAACAAGAGCGTGGTATCACAATCACGTCTGCTGCTACTACCTGTTTCTGGAAAGGCATGAACCAGCAATTTGACGACCACCGTGTAAATATCATCGATACTCCGGGGCACGTTGACTTCACAATCGAAGTAGAACGTTCTTTGCGTGTATTGGATGGTGCGGTTGTTGTTCTGTGTGCCTCTTCAGGTGTACAGCCACAAACTGAAACAGTTTGGCGTCAGGCGAACAAATACGAAGTACCTCGCATGGTATTCGTAAACAAAATGGACCGTGCTGGTGCTGACTTCTTTATGGTTGTTGATCAACTTAAAGACCGTCTGGGTGCTAACGCTGTACCAGTTAACTTCCCGATCGGCGCTGAAGATGAGTTCAAAGGCGTTGTAGATTTGATCCGCATGAAGGCGATCATGTGGAACGAAGCTGACCAAGGTATGACGTACGAGCTGGAAGATATCCCAGCTGACCTGCAAGATAAAGCTGACGAACTGCGTGAGCAGATGATCGAAGCTGCAGCCGAAGCGTCTGAAGAGTTGATGGAAAAATACCTTGAAGAAGGTGAGTTGACTGAAGACGAAATCAAAGCAGGTCTGCGTGCTCGTACGCTAGATAACGACATCGTTCTGATGTTGGCTGGTTCTGCGTTTAAGAACAAAGGTGTTCAAGCAGTACTAGACGCAGTTATCGAGTACATGCCTTCTCCAGAAGAAGTTAAGGCGATCGAAGGTACGCTGGACGACGCTGACGAGACTGTTGCTACGCGTGAAGCGAAAGACGACGCACCATTCGCTGCGTTGGCTTTCAAAATCGCAACAGACCCATTCGTTGGTACGTTGACATTCGTACGTGTTTACTCGGGTGTATTGAACTCTGGCGACAGCGTTTACAACTCAGTGAAGCACAAAAAAGAGCGTATCGGCCGTATGGTACAGATGCACTCGAACAGCCGTGAAGAGATCAAAGAAGTACGCGCTGGTGACATCGCTGCGATGATCGGTCTTAAAGATGTAACGACTGGTGATACGCTGTGCTCTATCGACGAGAAGATCGTTCTGGAGCGTATGGAGTTCCCAGAGCCGGTAATCTCTGTTGCTGTTGAGCCAAAATCTAAAGCGGACCAAGAAAAAATGGGTATCGCTCTAGGTAAGTTGGCACAAGAAGACCCATCTTTCCGCGTTGAAACAGACGAAGAATCAGGTCAAACGATCATCTCCGGTATGGGTGAGCTTCACCTTGATATCATCGTTGACCGTATGAAGCGTGAGTTCAGCGTTGAAGCAAACATTGGTAAGCCACAAGTGGCATACCGTGAGAAGATCCGTCAGTCTGTTGAAGCTAACCACAAGTTCGCGCGTCAGTCTGGTGGTCGTGGTCAGTACGGTCACGTTGTTGTTGAGTTCAGCCCGTCTGAAGACGAAGGCCTAGAGTTCATCAACGAAATCGTAGGTGGTGCTATTCCGAAGGAATACATCCCAGCGGTTCAAAAAGGTATCGAAGAGCAGATGAAGAACGGTGTTATCGCCGGCTATCCTCTGATCGGTTTGAAAGCGCGTCTATATGACGGTTCATTCCACGACGTTGACTCTAACGAGATGGCGTTTAAGATCGCAGCTTCTCAAGCGCTTAAGAAGTACGCAATGGAAGCAAATCCATGTCTGCTTGAGCCGATGATGAAAGTTGAGGTTGTTACACCTGAAGACTACATGGGTGACGTGATGGGTGACCTGAACCGTCGTCGTGGTCTGGTTCAGGGTATGGAAGACTCCTCATCAGGTAAAGTCATCCGTGCGCAGGTACCACTTGGTGAAATGTTCGGTTACGCAACTGATTTGCGCTCCGCAACACAAGGTCGTGCGACCTACTCGATGGAGTTTGAAGGCTATGCCGAAGCTCCAAATAATATCGCCGAAGCGGTGATGAAAGATAACTAATCTTAGCCTGACTATAGAGGTAAATTCTCGTGGCAAAAGCATCATTTGAACGTAATCTGCCGCACGTTAACGTAGGTACAATCGGCCACGTTGACCACGGCAAAACAACTTTGACAGCAGCTCTGACACGTGTATGTGCAGAAGTATTCGGTGGTGAAGCGGTAGCATTCGATGGTATCGATAACGCACCAGAAGAGCGTGAGCGTGGTATCACAATCTCTACATCACACGTAGAGTACGAATCAAACACACGTCACTACGCGCACGTAGACTGCCCAGGACACGCTGACTACGTTAAGAACATGATCACCGGTGCTGCTCAGATGGACGGCGCGATCCTAGTATGTGGCGCAACTGACGGCCCAATGCCTCAGACGCGTGAGCACATCCTACTATCTCGTCAGGTAGGTGTACCTTACATCGTAGTATTCCTAAACAAAGCTGACCTGCTAGCAGAAGACTGTGGCGGCGTTGACTCTGAAGAATATGAAGAGATGAAAGAGCTGGTTGAAATGGAGATCCGTGAGCTGCTAGACACTTACGAATTCCCAGGCGACGACACGCCAATCATCTGCGGTTCTGCATTGATGGCACTGAACGGTGAAGACGACAACGAGCTGGGTACAACAGCAGTTAAGCAGCTAGTTGAAGCACTAGACAGCTACATCCCAGAGCCAGAGCGTGCAATCGACGGTGCCTTCATCATGCCAATCGAGGACGTATTCTCAATCTCTGGTCGTGGTACAGTAGTAACAGGTCGTGTAGAGCGCGGTATCATCAAAGTTGGTGAAGAGATCGAGATCGTTGGTATCCGTGAAACTCAGACGACAACATGTACGGGTGTAGAGATGTTCCGTAAGCTGCTTGACGAAGGTCGTGCAGGTGAGAACGTTGGTGCACTGTTGCGTGGTACTAAGCGTGACGAAGTAGAGCGTGGTCAAGTATTGGCTAAGCCTGGTTCAATCCAGCCGCACACAAACTTCGAATGTGAAGTATACGTACTGTCTAAAGATGAAGGTGGTCGTCACACGCCATTCTTCAAAGGCTACCGTCCACAGTTCTACTTCCGTACAACGGACGTAACAGGTTCTTGTGAACTGCCAGAAGGCGTGGAAATGGTTATGCCAGGCGACAACGTTCAAATGAACGTAACACTGATCGCGCCAATCGCAATGGACGAAGGTCTGCGTTTTGCGATTCGTGAAGGTGGCCGTACAGTAGGTGCCGGTGTTGTATCTAAAGTAATCGCATAATATTTTATTGTGTGTAAAAAGCCTCCCTTTTTAGGGGGGCTTTTTTGTTTTGGTTAAAAAGTGTTCGAATGGGCTTGACCTAAATGGTCGTGCTGAGTAGAATTTGCGTCCCCTTCATTCGAGGGGAGGCCATTTTTCGGTCTTTAATAAATTTTGAATAAGTGTGTGATCAAAAATGCAAAACCAGAAAATCAGAATTCGTCTGAAAGCGTTTGATCATCGCCTGATCGACTCTTCTACGCAAGAAATCGTTGATACAGCGAAGCGTACGGGTGCTCAGGTGCGTGGTCCGATCCCGCTTCCAACTCGCAAAGAGCGTTACACAGTATTGATCTCTCCGCACGTTAACAAAGACGCGCGTGATCAATATGAAATTCGTACGCACAAGCGTGTTCTGGATATCGTGGAGCCTACAGAAAAAACTGTTGATGCTCTTATGAAGCTGGATCTCGCTGCGGGTGTAGAAGTGCAGATCAGTCTAGGCTAATCAAGCACTGCGCAGAATTATTTGTTTAATGAAGCGCTGTTTGTGGAATGCGCCTGAAATGGGCAGCCGTAGTGGGTAACAGCCCCGTACACAACTGGCAAGAGGTAAATATAATGTCTGTAGGTTTAATCGGACGCAAAGCGGGTATGACTCGCATCTTCACTGAAGATGGCGTATCCGTGCCAGTCACGGTCATCGAGGTGGATCCGAATCGCGTGACTCAGGTTAAAACTGTAGAAGCTGACGGCTATCAAGCTGTTCAGGTTACTACGGGTTCTGTGAAGGCTAACCGCCTAAGCAAGCCTGAAGCTGGTCATTTTGCGAAAGCAAATACTGAGGCCGGTCGCGGTTTATGGGAGTTCCGTCTGTCAGGTGATGAAGAAATCAATGTTGGTGATGCACTAACAGTTGAGCGCTTCGAAGCAGGTCAGAAAGTAGATGTTACTGGTCAATCAAAAGGTAAGGGTTTCCAAGGCGGCGTTAAGCGCTGGAATTTCCGTACTCAAGATGCGACTCACGGTAACTCGCTATCTCACCGTGCTCCGGGTTCCATTGGTCAGTGTCAAACTCCTGGTCGTGTTTGGAAAGGCAAGAAAATGGCAGGTCACATGGGTGCTGAACGTTGTACTGTTCAGACACTTGAGATTGTGCGTGTAGACGCAGAACGCAACCTGTTGTTGATTAAAGGTGCTGTTCCAGGCGCAACTGGCGGTGACGTAATCGTTAAACCAGCTGTTAAAGCTGGCGCCTAAAGGGGGTTGTGATGAATTTGAATCTGGCTGGAGCCAATGGATCGGTCGAAGTATCCGATCTGGCATTTGGTAAAGAATTCAACGAAGCGCTGGTACACCAAGTAGTTACTGCTTACTTGGCTGGTGCTCGTCAGGGTACAAAAGCACAGAAGACACGTTCCGAAGTTGCTGGCGGTGGCGCTAAGCCATTCCGTCAAAAAGGTACGGGTCGTGCACGTGCAGGTACAATCAGTTCTCCTATCTGGCGTTCAGGTGGTGTTACATTCGCTGCTAAACCACGTGAGCACGCTCAGAAGGTAAACAAAAAGATGTATCGCGCAGCTATGCGTTGCATCTTCTCCGAACTAGTTCGTCAAGAGCGTCTAGTTGTTGTAGAACAGCTATCTTTGGAAGCTCCAAAGACTAAGCAGTTCGTGGCGAAGATGAAAGAGCTAGAGCTGGCAAACGCGCTAATCGTGACAGAAGATCTAGAAGCTAACCTATACTTGGCGGCTCGTAACGTACCGCACGTTGATGTGCGTGATGTTGCAGGTATCGATCCAGTAAGCTTGGTTGGTTTTGACAAGGTATGTGTCACTGTGGCTGCTCTGAAGAAAATTGAGGAGGCGCTGGCATGAACCAGGAACGTCTGTACAAAGTACTGTTAGGTCCTCATATCTCTGAGAAAGCAACTATCGTCGCTGATAACTCTCAGCAGGTAGTTTTTCGTGTGGCAAAAGATGCTACCAAACCTGAAATCAAAGAAGCGGTAGAACAGCTGTTCAACGTTAAAGTTGCTGGCGTAAACGTTCTAAACGCAAAGGGTAAGACCAAGCGTACTGCGCGCGGCTTCGGCAAGCGTAGTGACGTTCGTAAGGCGTATGTATGTCTTGCAGAAGGCTCTGAGATTGATTTCCTTGGTGGCGAATAAGAAGGGGTTAAATCATGGCAGTTACTAAGACAAAGCCAACCTCTGCTGGACGTCGTCACGTAGTTAAGGTTGTTGGTGCGGAGCTCCATAAAGGTAAGCCTTTAGCTGCGCTGCTTGAGAAAAAGAGCAAGTCCGGTGGACGTAACAATAATGGCCGTATCACTACGCGCCACATCGGGGGTGGTCATAAGCATCACTACCGTGTTGTTGACTTCCGTCGCAATAAGGATGGTATCCCAGCGACTGTTGAGCGTTTGGAATACGATCCAAACCGTTCAGCGCACATTGCGTTGCTGAAATATGCTGATGGTGAGCGTCGTTACATTATCGCTCCTAAAGGTGTTTCTGCAGGCGATAAGCTGGTTTCTGGTGCGGATGCGGATATCAAAGCAGGTAACACACTGCCTTTGCGCAACATCCCACTAGGTAGCGTGATTCACTGTATCGAGTTGAAGCCTGGTAAAGGCGCTCAGCTTGCACGCTCAGCGGGTACTTCTGCGCAGTTAGTAGCGCGTGAAGGTGCATACGCTACATTGCGTTTGCGTTCCGGTGAGATGCGCAAAGTGTTGGCAGAATGTCGCGCGACATTGGGTGAAGTTAGCAATAGCGAACACAGCTTGCGTCAGCTAGGTAAAGCTGGTGCGAAGCGTTGGAGAGGTGTACGTCCAACGGTTCGTGGTGTTGCAATGAACCCAGTTGATCACCCACATGGTGGTGGTGAAGGCCGTACTTCTGGTGGTCGTCACCCAGTATCTCCTTGGGGTGTGCCAACTAAAGGTCATAAGACTCGTAAGAACAAGCGCACGAACAAGCTAATCGTTCGTCGTCGTTCTGCTAAGTAACTAATTTGAGGATACAGCTGTGCCACGTTCACTGAAGAAAGGTCCATTTATCGACCTTCACCTGTTGAAGAAGGTAGAAGCTGCGATTGAAAACAACGACCGCAAACCAATTAAAACTTGGTCTCGTCGTTCAACGATCTTTCCACACTTTGTAGGAATGACGATCGCAGTTCACAACGGCCGCCAGCACGTTCCAGTTTTCATTTCTGAAGACATGGTTGGCCACAAACTAGGCGAGTTTGCTGTAACGCGCACGTATCGCGGTCATGCGGCAGACAAAAAGGCCAAGAAGCGTTAATAAGGGGATAGAAGATGGAAGTCGCTGCTAAATTGAAAGGCGCTCGCATTTCTGCCCAGAAAGCGCGCTTGGTTGCCGATCAGATTCGCGGTAAAGCCGTGGGTGAAGCCTTGAATATCTTGGCTTTCAGCCCGAAAAAAGGGGCAGCTATCGTTAAGAAAGTGCTTGAGTCTGCAATTGCAAACGCAGAGCACAACAACGGAGCTGATATTGATGAGCTGCGTGTCTCTGCGATCTTCGTAGATGAAGGCATGACAATGAAGCGCATCAAGCCGCGTGCAAAGGGTCGCGCTGACCGCATCCTGAAGCGCAACTCCCATATCACCGTTAAGGTGTCTGACTAAGGCTGAGTGCTAGGAGAGTTCGTTATGGGTCAGAAAATACATCCGACCGGTATCCGACTTGGTATCGTTAAAGATCACACATCTGTGTGGTATGCGGACAAGTCTGAATACGCAAGCAAATTGCTAAACGATCTTGAGGTACGTGAGTACCTAGAAGGTCAACTGAAAAACGCATCTGTAAGTCGCATCGAGATCGAGCGTCCTGCACAGAATGCAAAAATCACCATTTTTACTGCACGTCCAGGTATCGTGATCGGTAAGAAGGGTGAAGATGTTGAGAAGCTGCGCAACAAAGTTTCCGACATGATGGGTGTGCCTGTTCACATCAATATCGAAGAAGTTCGTAAGCCTGAACTTGATGCTCAACTAGTAGCGCAAAGCGTTGCTGGTCAGCTAGAGCGCCGTGTTATGTTCCGTCGTGCTATGAAGCGCGCGGTGCAGAATGCAATGCGTCTAGGCGCAAAAGGCATCAAGATTCAAGTAAGTGGTCGTCTTGGTGGTGCTGAAATCGCGCGTGCTGAATGGTACCGCGAAGGTCGTGTACCTTTGCACACTCTGCGTGCAGATATCGACTACGCAACTTACGAAGCACACACTACGTACGGTGTGATTGGCGTTAAAGTCTGGATCTTCAAAGGTGAAGTTCTTGGTGGTATCGAGCAGGTGCGCGCTGAGAAGAAAAATCCACCTAAGAAGAAAGGTTCTAAGTGAGGTAAACGTCAATGCTACAACCTAAACGACTGAAATTCCGTAAAGTGCAAAAAGGCCGCAACCGTGGTCTTGCACAGCGCGGCAGTAAAGTTAGCTTTGGCGAATACGGCCTAAAAGCAACTGGACGTGGCCGTATTACAGCACGTCAAATTGAAGCAGCACGTCGTACCATGACTCGTCACGTTAAGCGTGGTGGTAAGATCTGGATTCGTATTTTCCCAGACAAGCCTATCACTACTAAACCGCTTGAAGTGCGTATGGGTAAAGGTAAAGGTAACGTAGAATACTGGGTTGCTCAAATTCAACCTGGTCGCGTACTGTTCGAAATGAGCGGTGTGCCAGAGGATCTTGCAACAGAAGCATTCAACCTTGCTGCTGCTAAGCTTCCTGTATCTACAACCATTGTCAAACGGACGGTGATGTGATGAAAGCTAATGAACTGCGTGAAAAGTCAGCTGAAGAGCTTCAGCAGCAGCTGCTAGATCTTTTGAAAGATCAGTTTAACCTGCGCATGCAGAAGTCCACTGGTCAGTTGGCGCAGACTCACCTCCTGGGTCAGGTTCGTCGCGATATCGCTCGCGTTAAGACACTACTGAATGAAAAGGCAGGTGAAAAATGAGCGCTGAAAAACGTACTCGTACTGTGACTGGTCGTGTTGTCAGTGACAAGATGGATAAAACCATTACGGTCCTGGTAGAGCGCAAAGAGAAGCACCCTATTTACGGTAAATTCGTAAAGCGCTCCTCCAAGCTACACGCTCATGATGAGAAGAACGAATGTCAAATGGGTGATCTAGTAACGGTACAAGAGACTCGTCCTTACTCTAAGAGTAAGACTTGGGCACTTGTACGTGTTGAAGAGCGCGCTGCGAAGGTGTAATATATGCGCCTTCGCTCCATTTGATTAGGAATTTGCTACGTTGCAAATTTCAAAAAGTTTTGGAGTAGACCATGATTCAGACTGAAACTATGCTTGACGTCGCTGATAACAGCGGTGCTAAGCGTGTACAGTGTATTAAGGTCCTGGGCGGTTCTCACCGTCGTTACGCTGGTGTGGGTGATATCATCAAGGTGACTGTTAAAGAAGCCATCCCACGTGGTCGCGTAAAGAAAGGTCAGGTTCTTAATGCAGTAGTAGTACGTACCCGTAAAGGTGTACGTCGCCCGGACGGATCAGTAATCCGCTTTGATACCAACTCAGCGGTTCTATTGAACGCCAACGGTGCCCCAATGGGTACTCGTATCTTCGGCCCGGTAACGCGTGAACTTCGCTCTGAGAAGTTCATGAAAATCATTTCCCTGGCGCCTGAAGTGCTGTAAGGCATTAATTCTTCGGAATTATTCCTTTTAAAACGTCACTCTCGAGAGGGGGTGGCGTTTTTGAGCATGAGAGGGTAGTAGGAAGCGATATAGGTATATTATGCGCAAGATTAAACGTGACGATGAAGTGATCGTCATCGCAGGTAAAGATAAAGGTAAGCGCGGCAAAGTATTACGCGTACTTACTGACGATCGTTTGATCGTTTCTGGCATCAACATGGTTAAGAAACACACTAAGCCAAACCCGATGCTAGGCAAGCCAGGTGGTATCGTTGAGAAGGAAGCAGGTATTGCTACTTCTAACGTGGCGATCTTTAACCCTGCTACGGGTAAAGGTGACCGTGTAGGCTTCAAGACTCTTGAAGACGGCACCAAAGTTCGCTTCTTCAAATCTAACGGCGAAGTCGTCGGTAAATAAGGAGCGGATACCATGTCAAGATTGAAAGCACTTTACGCAAACGAAGTTAAGCAGTCTTTGAAAGAAGAGTTGCAAAGCCCGAACGTAATGGCTGTTCCACGCATCACAAAGATCACTCTAAATATGGGTGTTGGTGAAGCGTTGGGCGACAAGAAGCAGCTGGAAAATGCTGTTAATGATATGACTGCAATCGCCGGTCAAAAACCTGTGGTTACTTTGGCGCGCAAATCTATCGCGGGCTTTAAAGTACGTGAAGGCTGGCCAATCGGTTGTAAAGTTACACTACGTGGCGAGCGCATGTGGGAATTCTTAGATCGTCTGGTTGATGTATCTATTCCTCGTATTCGCGACTTCCGTGGTTTGAATCCTAAATCTTTTGACGGCCGTGGTAACTACAGCATGGGCGTTAAAGAGCAAATTATCTTCCCTGAAATCGAGTACGACAAGGTTGATAAGCTGCGTGGTCTAGATATCACTATCACGACTACTGCTCAGACTAATGACGAAGGCCGTGCGCTGTTGGCTGCACTAGGCTTCCCGTTCAAAAAGTAAGGGATTAGATAATGGCTAAGTCATCTATGAAGGCGCGTGAAGACAAGCGCGCAAAAGCGGTTGCTAAATTTGCTGAGAAACGTGCTCAGTTGAAAGCGATCATTAAGAACCCAGCATCTAGCGACGAAGAGCGCTGGGATGCTCAAGTTGCGCTGCAGAAATTGCCGCGTGACGCTAACCCTGTTCGTCAGCAGCGTCGTTGTCAGCTGACAGGTCGTCCACATGCGGTTTACCGCAAGTTTGGCCTGTGCCGTAACAAGTTGCGTGAAGCAGCTATGCGCGGTGACGTTCCGGGTCTTAAGAAGGCAAGCTGGTAAAACAGTTTGTTGAACGGTAAGCACGATGGTCTGGGCTAGTTAGCTACCGCATCGTGCTGCACAATTGAGGAAGTTAAACGCATGAGTATGCAAGACACACTAGCGGATATGTTTACACGTATCCGTAATGGTCATATGGCTGAGAAAACAGCCGTATCTATGCCGTCTTCCAAAATGAAGGTTTCAGTGGCAGAAGTACTGAAAAGCGAAGGTTACATCACTGGCTACAATGTAGAAGGTGAAGGTAAGCCATTGCTTACAGTCGAACTGAAATACTTCGATGGTAAGCCGGTAATCGAAGAAATTAAGCGCGTTAGTCGCCCAGGTCTTCGTATCTACAAAGGCGCTTCGGACCTACCGTCTGTTGCAGGTGGTCTGGGTGTGGCAATTGTTTCCACGTCTAAAGGCCTTATGACTGATCGCGCTGCACGCGCTGCTGGTATCGGCGGCGAAGTTGTTTGCACGGTATTCTAAGGGGGTTTCATGTCTCGTATAGCAAAAAATCCCGTAGTAGTACCTGCTGATGTTGAGTTGAAACTCGACGGACAGCTCGTCAGTGTTAAGGGTAAGAACGGTCAGCTATCTATCGATCTGCACACTTCTGTAGAAGTTAAGCAGGAAGGTAACGAAGTCACTTTCGG
The DNA here is from genome assembly GCF_004005935.1 of Neptunomonas marina. GTDB lineage: Bacteria > Pseudomonadota > Gammaproteobacteria > Pseudomonadales > Balneatricaceae > Neptunomonas > Neptunomonas marina. The sequence goes on from NZ_SACQ01000007.1 coordinate 172,869, forward strand.
CGCACGCGATGGCTCTAAAATCGCTCGTGCTATGTCCGGTACAGCTCGTTCTTTAGTAAACAACATGGTTGTTGGTGTAGCTACAGGCTTCGAGAAAACCCTTCTTTTGCAAGGTGTTGGTTATCGTGCAGCTGCAAAAGGTAGCACTTTGAACCTGACGCTGGGTTTTTCACACCCAATCGATTATGAATTGCCTGAAGGCGTATCTGCAGAAACTCCTAACCAGACTACAGTGGTTATCCGCGGCGCGGACAAACAGCGTGTTGGTCAGGTAGCAGCAGAGATTCGCGCTTTCCGTCCACCAGAGCCTTATAAAGGTAAGGGTGTACGTTATGCCGACGAATACGTTCGTCGTAAAGAGGCTAAGAAGAAGTAAGGCAGGGTTATGAACGCTAAGAAACAAGCTCGTATTCGTCGCTCACGCCGTGCTCGCCTGAAAATGCGTGAACTCGGTGCTGCGCGCCTGTGCGTTAACCGCACACCTCGTCACATTTACGCTCAATTGATTTCAGTCGACGGTGGCCAAGTATTGGCATCTGCGTCAACTGTAGAGCAAGCGCTACGCGCTGGTGCGACGGGTAATGTTGAGGCTGCAGGTAAAGTAGGCGCTCTTATTGCAGAGCGTGCTAAAGAAGCAGGTATCACGAAGGTTGCTTTCGACCGCTCTGGTTTTAAATACCATGGTCGTGTGAAAGCTTTAGCTGACGCAGCCCGTGAAGGCGGCCTGGAATTCTAAAGGGGTCGATGATGTCAAATCACGAACAAAAAGATGGTGAACTACAGGAAAAGCTGGTTCAAGTGAACCGTGTAGCTAAAGTTGTAAAAGGCGGTCGTATTTTCGCATTTACAGCATTGACTGTAGTTGGTGACGGTAAAGGTCGTGTTGGCTTTGGCCGTGGTAAAGCGCGTGAAGTGCCTGTAGCTATTCAGAAGGCTATGGAGCAAGCACGTCGTAACATGGTTCGCGTTGAGCTAAATGGTGATACTTTGCAGTACCCAGTAAAAGCTCGTCACGGATCATCGAAAGTCTACATGCAGCCTGCTTCTCAAGGTACTGGTGTTATCGCCGGTGGTGCGATGCGTGCAGTATTGGAAATCGCTGGTGTCCACAACGTTTTGGCGAAGTGCTACGGCTCTACAAATCCAGTTAACGTTGTTCGCGCAACAGTTAAAGGTTTGCAAGAGATGCGTGCTCCAGAAGACGTTGCTGCTAAGCGTGGCAAGACTGTTGAAGAGATTTTGGGGTAATCGAACATGGCTAAGACTTTGAAAGTTACACTGGTTCGCAGCCCAATTTCTACACTGCCAAATCACAAGCTTTGTGTGAAAGGCCTGGGTCTGCGCCGTATCGGGCACACAGTTGAAGTAGAAGATACTCCTTCTGTGCGTGGTATGATCAACAAAGTCAACTACATGGTTCGTGTAGAAGGCGAGTAAGGGGAGTTCGTCACATGCGTCTGAACACTCTAAGTCCGGCTGCCGGCTCCAAACCTGCTGCGAAACGCGTTGGTCGCGGTATCGGTTCAGGTATTGGTAAAACAGGTGGTCGTGGTCATAAAGGCCAAAAGTCCCGCTCTGGCGGTTCTGTAAAACCGGGTTTTGAAGGCGGTCAAATGCCATTGCAGCGTCGTCTGCCTAAGTTTGGCTTCACGTCCCGCAAAGCTCGCTTTGTTGCAGAGATTCGTTTGAACGAGTTGGCTAAAGTTGAGTCTGAAGTGATCGATCTAGCAGCGTTGAAAGCTGCAGATATCATCTCTGAAGAGATTAAGTCTGCAAAAGTAATTTTGTCTGGCGAAATCAACAAAGCAGTAAACGTTAAAGGCCTTCGCGTTACTAAAGGTGCGTTAGCTGCAATCGAAGCTGCAGGCGGCAAAGTCGAGGCGTAAATGGCTAAGCAAGGAACAATACCAACCGGCAATCAAAGCGGATTAGGCGAGCTATGGTCTCGACTGCGATTCGTTTTGTTGGCGATCATTGTATACCGGATCGGAGCTCATATCCCGGTACCGGGCATCAACCCAGATCGTTTGGCCGCGTTGTTTGATCAGAATCAGGGTACCATCTTGAGTCTATTCAATATGTTTTCCGGTGGTGCACTGGAGCGTATGAGTATTCTCGCATTAGGTATCATGCCCTACATCTCTGCATCTATTATTATGCAGTTGATGACGGTAGTGAGCCCGCAGTTGGAACAACTGAAAAAAGAGGGCGAGGCTGGTCGACGCAAGATAAATCAATACACACGTTACGGCACTGTTGTGTTGGCTACGGTCCAGTCATTTGGTATGGCGGTGGGCTTGGCTAACCAGGGCGTTGCATTCTCAGCTGGCGCAAGTTTCTACTTCGTTGCTGTAGTTACCCTTGTAGCAGGCGCTGTTTTCCTTATGTGGTTAGGAGAACAGGTAACGGAGCGTGGTATTGGTAATGGTATCTCCATCCTTATCTTTGCGGGTATTGTTGCAGGTTTGCCTAGTGCAATTGGGCAGTCTTTCGAGGCTGCTCGCCAAGGTGACCTGAATATACTTGCGCTATTGGCTATAGCTGTCTTAGCGGTGGCAACTGTTGGTTTTGTAGTGTTTATGGAGCGCGGTCAACGCCGTATTACCATTAACTATGCGAAGCGTCAGCAGGGTCGTCAGGTTTTTGCAGCTCAGTCTAGTCATTTACCTCTGAAGGTTAATATGGCGGGTGTTATTCCTCCGATCTTCGCTTCAAGTATCCTGCTATTTCCAGCATCTGTTGGTCAGTGGTTTGGTCAGAGTGAAGGTATGGAGTGGCTTCAGGACGTAGCTTTAGCGCTGGGTCCAGGTCAGCCGCTTTATATTATCCTATTCGCAGCAGCGATTATTTTCTTCTGCTATTTTTACACAGCGATTATGTTTAATCCGCGTGAAGTGGCAGATAATCTTAAGAAATCAGGGGCGTTTATCCCGGGTATCCGTCCGGGTGAGCAGTCAGCTCGCTACATTGATTCCGTTCTAGGGCGTCTAACATTATTTGGTGCGCTGTATATTACAGCTGTATCATTGATGCCTCAGTTCTTGGTCGTAGCGTGGAATGTGCCGTTTTACTTTGGTGGTACTTCGCTATTGATTGTTGTCGTCGTCGTAATGGACTTTATGGCTCAGGTGCAGTCGCACTTGATGTCCCACCAGTACGAATCTCTGATGAAAAAATCAAATCTCAAAGGTGGCGGCGCTGGCTTTATGCGCTGAGCGCCCTAGGAGTGGATCATGAAGGTACGTGCATCTGTTAAAAAGATTTGCCGTAACTGCAAGATTGTTCGTCGCAATGGTTCCGTTCGTGTGATCTGCAAGGTGGAACCTCGCCACAAACAACGTCAGGGTTAAGAACCTGACTTCATAGAGGAAGGTGCGCGCTTGATTTATTTTTGATCAAAGCGTATAATTGCGCGCCTTCTATGGCATATAGAACATAAGCTCATGCATGATTGAGCATAGTTAGATGGAGTAAGTTGAATGGCTCGTATAGCTGGCGTCAATATTCCTGACAATAAGCATGCGGTTATTTCTCTGACTTACATTTATGGGATTGGCCGCACTACAGCAAAGAAAATTTGTGAAGCTGCGAATATCGCTGAAGCCACAAAAATTTCTGAGTTGACTGAAGAGCAACTCGATGTAGTTCGTGGAGAAGTTGGCAAGTTTACTGTCGAAGGTGACCTACGCCGTGAAGTGTCTATGAGTATCAAACGTCTCATGGACCTCGGTTGTTTCCGTGGAATCCGTCACCGTCGTAATCTGCCGGTTCGTGGACAGCGTAGTAAGACCAACGCGCGTACGCGTAAAGGTCCGCGTAAGCCGATCCGTAAATAAGTGTTAAGCGATAGGAATTTCCAATATGGCTAAGCCAGGCAATCGCACACGTAAAAAAGTTAAAAAGCAAGTCGTAGATGGGTTCGCTCATATCCACGCTTCTTTTAACAATACAATTATCACCATTACCGATCGCCAAGGTAATGCACTGTCTTGGGCGACTTCTGGAGGCTCTGGCTTCCGTGGTTCCCGTAAAAGTACGCCATTTGCTGCTCAGGTAGCTGCAGAGCGTGCTGGTCAGGCTGCTTTGGAATATGGTTTGAAAAATCTCGATGTGTTTGTAAAAGGTCCAGGACCAGGTCGTGAATCCGCAGTTCGTGCGCTGAATGGATGCGGCTACAAAATTACAAACATTACTGACGTGACGCCAATCCCACACAATGGTTGTCGTCCGCCGAAGAAACGTCGTGTATAAACTGGAGACGGTATAATGGCTAGATATCTTGGACCAAAGTGCAAGCTGTCCCGCCGTGAAGGTACAGACCTATTCTTGAAGAGCGGCGTTCGTGCCCTGGACAGTAAGTGTAAAGCTGAAACTGTTCCTGGTGTACACGGTGCTCGTCGAGGTCGTCTGTCCGATTACGGTCTACAGCTTCGTGAGAAACAAAAAGTACGTCGTATCTACGGTGTACTGGAACGTCAGTTCCGTAACTACTACAAAGAAGCGGCTCGTCGCACTGGCTCAACAGGTGAGAACCTGCTTCAGTTGCTAGAGACGCGTCTTGACAACGTGGTATATCGTATGGGTTTTGGTGCGACTCGCGCTGAAGCTCGTCAGATCGTATCACACCGTCAAATCACTATTAACGGTCAGGTTGTTAACATTCCTTCCTACCAAGTGAAAGCGGGTGATGTGGTCGCAGTTCGTGAAAAAGCTAAGACTCAGTTGCGTGTTAAGAACGCATTGGAATTGGCTTCTCAGCGCGCTCCTATCGAGTGGGTTGCTGTTGACGCTGGCAAAATGGAAGGCGAGTTTAAAGCTGTTCCTGAGCGTAGCGAGCTATCCGCTGATATTAATGAGCAGCTGATCGTAGAGCTGTACTCTAAGTAATTCATGAACTCTTGATTGGTGGAACTATGCAGCGTTCTGTAAATGAGTTTCTGAGTCCTCGTCATATTGACGTTCAGGAGATCAGTAATACTCGTGCTAAAGTGACTTTGGAGCCACTCGAGCGTGGTTTCGGTCACACATTGGGTAATGCGCTTCGCCGTATTCTTCTCTCCTCTATGCCAGGTTGTGCTGTAACCGAGGTTGAGATTGAAGGCGTTTTGCATGAGTACAGCACTATTGAAGGCGTGCAGGAAGACGTAATCGAAATCCTGCTCAACCTTAAAGGCGTCGCTATCGCACTGCACAACGGTGACGAGGCAACTTTGACGCTGAGCAAAACAGGCTCCGGTGCTGTGACTGCTGGGGATATCCAGTTAAATCAGGATGTCGACGTTGCAAACCCAGATCACGTGATCTGTCACCTGAACTCTGGCGCTACTCTGAACATGCAGCTGAAAGTAACTCGCGGTCGCGGTTATGTTCCTGCTGATTCGCGCCTAAGTGACGAAGATGAAACTCGTGCTATTGGTCGTCTTCAGTTGGACGCGACTTATAGCCCGGTACGCCGTGTTTCTTATGTTGTCGAAAGTGCTCGTGTAGAGCAACGTACTGACCTTGATAAGCTAGTCATTGATATCGAGTCAAACGGTACGATCGATCCAGAAGAGTGTATCCGTCGTGCAGCGACAATCCTTCAACATCAACTGTCTGTATTTGTTGATCTTGAGGATGCTGCAGACCAGGCTAAAGACGAGCCAGCTGAGCCGGAGGTAGATCCGATTCTGTTGCGCCCAGTCGATGATTTGGAATTGACGGTTCGTTCCGCTAACTGTCTGAAAGCTGAGCAAATTTACTACATCGGTGATTTGATCCAGCGGACAGAAGTTGAGTTGCTTAAGACACCAAATCTGGGTAAGAAGTCGCTGACAGAGATCAAAGACGTACTAGCGTCCAAAGGCTTGTCTTTGGGTATGCGTTTAGAGAACTGGCCACCGGCTAGCCTGAAGAACGACGATAAAATCGCATCGTAAGATGCGGTTTTAATTGATCAAATTGGTAAGGAATTTACAATGCGTCATCGTAAATCTGGTCGCCAACTGAATCGTAACAGCTCTCACCGTAAAGCAATGTTCAAAAACATGGCTAACAGCCTGTTCGAACACGAGCTTATCCGAACTACTTTGCCGAAAGCAAAGGAGCTTCGTCGCGTTGCTGAGCCGCTGATTACTCTGGCGAAAGAAGACTCGGTTGCTAATCGCCGTTTGGCATTCAGCCGTACTCGTAGCAAAGAAGCTGTGGGTAAATTGTTCAACGAGCTGGGCCCTCGCTATGCGAACCGCCCAGGTGGTTACATCCGCATTTTGAAATGTGGTAACCGTCCTGGCGATAACGCGCCAATGGCTTACGTTGAGCTGGTTGACCGTCCGGTTGCAGCTGAAGAAGTAGCAGAAGATTAATTTTCTGTATATTAAAAAGCCCGGCTTAGCCGGGCTTTTTTGTGCCTGAAACACTCCAGAATCATATCAAGAGTTGTTGTTTCTGAGCATCGTTGCGAGGAAGCGGCCTGTATGTGATCGTTCGCAGTCTGCGACCTGTTCAGGTGTGCCTGCTACCAATATCTCACCTCCTTTGACCCCACCCTCAGGTCCTAGGTCTACGATCCAGTCCGCAGTTTTTATCACATCTAGATTGTGCTCGATGATGACGACAGTATTCCCATGATCACGTAAGCGGCTGAGTACGCCGAGAAGCTGTGCGATGTCGTGAAAGTGCAAACCTGTTGTAGGTTCATCAAGGATATAGAGGGTCTTGCCGGTATCGCGCTTGGAGAGCTCTTTAGCTAGTTTTACCCGCTGAGCTTCGCCACCAGAGAGGGTAGTGGCTGCTTGACCAAGCTTGATATAGGAAAGCCCCACATCGATGAGTGTCTGTAAGCGACGCGCGAGGGCAGGGATCGCATCGAAGAACTCTCGTGCTTCCTCTATTGTCATCCCGAGCATCTCGTCAATATTTTTGCCCTTATATTTGATCTCGAGGGTTTCTCGGTTATAGCGCTTACCTTTACACACATCGCAAGGCACGTAGATGTCGGCTAGGAAGTGCATCTCGACTTTAATGACACCATCACCTTGGCAGGCTTCGCAACGTCCGCCTTTGACATTAAAGCTGAAGCGTCCCGGCTTGTAGCCTCGCGAACGGGCTTCCTGTGTGCCAGCCAATAGCTCACGTATCGGTGTGAAGATTCCAGTGTAGGTAGCTGGGTTTGAACGTGGCGTTCGCCCGATCGGGCTCTGGTCGATATCAATCACCTTATCAAAGTGTTGCAGCCCTTCAACGGCTTCATAAGGCGCTGGAGTTAGCGTCGTTGCTTTATTCAGCGCAGTTGCTGCAATGGGGTAAAGCGTTGAGTTGATGAGAGTCGATTTTCCAGAGCCAGAAACGCCCGTAACACACGTCATCAGCCCGACTGGAAGTTCTAGCGTGACGTTCTGCAGGTTGTTGCCAGTTGCACCGCGTAAGACTAAGTTTTTGTTTTCTACCGGAGCGGTTCGCTGCTCTGGTATTTCGATGGCTCTTGCGCCGCTCAGGTATTGTCCAGTGAGGGAGCTTTTGTTGCTCATAACTTGGTCAGGTGTGCCGCTGGCGACAACTTCACCGCCGTGTACCCCCGCACCTGGGCCGATATCGATGACGTAATCGGCTAAACGAATAGCATCTTCATCATGCTCAACGACCAGCACGGTGTTGCCGAGGTCACGAAGGTGCTCCAGTGTGTTGAGTAGGCGTTCATTATCACGCTGATGCAAACCGATAGAAGGCTCATCAAGAATATACATGACCCCCACTAAACCTGCGCCAATTTGGCTGGCTAGGCGAATACGTTGAGCTTCGCCACCTGATAGGGTATCCGCTTTGCGATCAAGCGATAGGTAATCTAGCCCGACGTTAACCAAAAATGTTAAGCGCTCGCGAATCTCTTTAAGAATCTTCTCTGCGATCTCGCCCCGTTTGCCGGGCAGGGTCAGCTGGTCAAAGTACGCTAGTCCCTCCGCGATTGGCATTTTTACAAGGTCGGGTAGTGAATGCTCATCGATAAATACATGGCGGGCTTCACGACGTAGGCGGCTGCCGTGACAAGACGGGCATGGCTGCATATTGAGGTACTTGGCTAAGTCCTCGCGCACCATATCGGACTCAGTCTCTTTGTAGCGGCGTTGGAGGTTGTTTAGTACGCCTTCAAACGGGTGAGAGCGAGTTACACGATCGCCACGGTCATTGATGTAAACAAACGGCACCTCTTCACCACCACTACCCTCAAGAATCAGCGATTGCTGCTGTTCGGTCAGCTGATTAAACGGGGTATCAATATTAAAACCAAAGTGCTCTGCCACTGCCTTAAGTTGCTGGAAGTAGTAAAGCGCACGGCGATCCCAGCCTTTGATGGCACCTTCGGATAGCGTCAATGAAGGGTCGTGCACTACCTTTGCTGGGTCAAAGAACTGCTTGATACCGAGGCCATCGCAGCTAGCACATGCGCCATGTGGATTGTTGAATGAGAAGAGGCGAGGTTCCAGCTCTTGGATGCTATGCCCGCACTGGGGGCACGCAAACCGCGCCGAGAACACCATGTCCTCATTCTCGCCATCCATGTCAGCCACGCGGGCGATGCCGTCTGTAAGATTGAGCGCAGTTTCGAATGACTCGGCCAAACGCAGCTGTAGATCGCCACGGACTTTAAAACGGTCAACGACGACTTCAATTGTGTGTTTTTTCTTTTTGTCCAGCTCAGGGATGCTGTCCACATCGCAAACAATGCCATCGACACGCGCGCGCACGAAGCCCTGTTTACGCATCTCTTGGATAATATGCAGATGCTCGCCTTTGCGTCCTTCTACAACGGGTGCGAGCAGCATCAGTTTGCTGCCCTCTGGAAGCGCCAGTACTTGATCCACCATTTGGCTAACAGTTTGAGCCGCGAGCGGTAGGTTGTGGTCGGGACAGCGAGGTTCGCCCGCACGAGCAAACAGCAGGCGCAGATAGTCATAGACTTCGGTGATTGTGCCAACGGTGGAGCGGGGGTTGTGCGATGTTGATTTTTGCTCGATAGAGATGGCGGGTGATAGCCCTTCGATATGATCGATATCCGGCTTTTCCATCATCGATAAGAATTGGCGCGCGTAAGTAGAAAGCGATTCCACATACCGGCGCTGGCCTTCAGCATATAGCGTATCAAAAGCCAGTGATGACTTGCCCGACCCAGATAGGCCGGTAATCACAACCAGCTTGTCTCGTGGAATGTCTAGGTCGATATTCTTGAGGTTATGCGTGCGCGCACCCCGAACCAGAATGGTGTCCATGTTATCCCCGTTGCTGTTCCGCAAAAGTTCCGAATTATAAGGTACAGGCTGAGGATGGGCTATGTTATCCTTGATCAATTAAAGTGCGATCTCAGGTATATACCTGTTTTATAAAGTTAGAGCGAGGCAGAAAGTTCATGGCACGTGGCGTTAACAAAGTCATTCTAGTGGGTAATTTAGGTGGTGATCCTGAAGTTCGTTACATGCCAAATGGCAATGCTGTGACCAACGTCACTATTGCAACTACGGATTCATGGAAAGACAAGCAGACGGGCCAACAGCAAGAACGTACAGAGTGGCATCGTGTTGTCTTTTTTGGTCGTTTAGCAGAAGTGGCAGGCGAATACTTACGCAAAGGCTCGCAAGTTTATATTGAGGGCGCGCTACGAACGCGTAAGTGGCAGGATCAGAGCGGCAACGACCGCTATACCACTGAGATTGTGGTTGATATTAATGGTCAAATGCAGATGCTTGGCGGCCGCGGTGGCAATGATAATAGCGGCTACAGCCAAGATCCTGGCTATGGTATGCCACAACAGCGTCAGCAAGCGCCGCAACAGCAGCAATCGATGGTACCTCAGCAACAGCCGATGCAGCAACAGCAAGCGCCGCAGGCTCAGCCTCAATCTGCACCTAATTTCGATGATTTTGATGATGATATTCCGTTCTAATGAACGTTTGATTCTTCATCCAAAAAGGGCCCCTCTACGTAGGGGCTTTTTTGTCTTAAATGTAGGGCGCGATTTGTGCGCTCAGTGATTTATAACTGTAAGGAGGCTCCATGTCTGATGAAAGCAATCTCCAGACGCCGGATGGTAAAGCTAATCCGATAGATACCGATTACCAAGTAGGGCAAGATAATGTCGCGCTCCAAATTGGCCCGTTCGGGCTCGATATCCATAACCGCGTCTTTTTGATCGCCGGTCTCACCGTTGTAGCGTTTGTTTTCCTTACCTTGGCGTTTCAAAACCAGGTGGCGCCGTTGTTCAGCGGTATGCGCACGTGGCTTACTACGAACTTAGATTGGTTCTTTATGAGCGCAGGTAACATTTTTGTGCTCGTTTGCTTGGGCTTGATTGTATCGCCATTGGGGCGGGTCAGAATCGGCGGCACAGAAGCCACGCCTGATTACTCCTACCTCGGTTGGTTCTCCATGCTATTCGCGGCAGGAATGGGTATTGGTCTGATGTTCTTCGGTGTATCAGAGCCAATGTCCCATTATGCAAGCTCCTTCGGCGGCACCAGTGTCGCCGATGGCGTCCGTACTGACTGGGCACCACTGGGGGCTGCAGCGGGCGATGCAGCAGAAGCAACTCGGCTTGGTATGGCGGCTACGATCTACCATTGGGGGCTGCACCCTTGGGCCATCTATGCCATCTTAGCGCTCGGCTTAGCTGTCTTCTCGTTTAACAAGCAATTGCCGCTGACGATGCGTTCGATTTTCTACCCTTTGCTGGGCGAGCGTATCTGGGGGTGGCCCGGCCACATCATCGATATTCTAGCGATCTTTGCAACGCTATTTGGTTTAGCGACATCGCTCGGGTTTGGTGCATCTCAGGCGAGTGCCGGTTTGAACTATCTATTCGGTATTCCAATGGGCGCAACGACAGATATTATCCTCGTGATTTTAATCACTGCGGCAGCGCTGGTGTCTGTGGTCGCCGGGTTGGACGCTGGTGTTAAGCGCCTGTCAGAGATCAATATGACTTTGGCGATTCTGTTGTTGCTCTTTGTCATTGTGGTGGGTCCAACGTGGATGATTCTATCTGGCTTCTTCACTAATCTGGGAGCATATGTGGAGTACCTGCCGCAGCTTGCCGTGCCGTTTGGGCGTGAAGATGTGAACTTTGCGTCGGGCTGGACTGCATTCTACTGGGCATGGTGGATCTCTTGGTCGCCATTTGTGGGCATGTTTATCGCGCGTGTTTCTCGTGGCCGTACGGTTCGGGAGTTTCTGATTTCGGTGCTGATTGTGCCATCGTTGGCGTGCGTTCTATGGATGACAGCGTTCGGCGGTACCGCCATCGATCAGTTGGTGAGCCAAGGCTATGAAGCGGTTGTGGGCGCTGACCTGCCACTAAAACTGTTCTACATGCTGGATGCGTTGCCGCTTTCGGGCATCACATCACTGATCGCGATTATTCTAGTGGTGGTCTTTTTCGTGACCTCTTCGGACTCAGGCTCGTTGGTGATTGATGCAATCGCAGCAGGCGGCAAAATTGATGCGCCAAAAGCGCAGCGTGTCTTCTGGTGTAGCTTTGAAGGCATGGTGGCGATCGCCCTGATTTTAGGCGGTGGTTTGGCTTCTTTGCAGGCGATGGCCGTCTCCACAGGGTTACCGTTTACTATCATTCTATTGATTGCCACCGTTGCGGTACTGAAAGGTCTTGCATCGGAACCGCGCTCGGTTTAATACCGAGCGCCATAGCGCTGTTACGGGGGAGATATGCAAAGCGAACAGGTTGAGATCTACCAATTTCTGAGTACGATCGCTCCGTTTAGTTTGCTCTCAGCCGCCTCGCTCGAAGAGGTGGTTGGGTCTGTAGAGATCGGCTATTTCAAAGCCGGAACGCAGATTCTCTCTCTAGGTGATGCGATCAATGATCTTTGCTGTGTGCGCAGCGGGGCGGTCGAGGTTTTTCGGAAAAATGGCGAGCTATACAATCGGCTGAGCCAAGGCGGTGTGTTTGGCTATCAGGGGTTGTTGGTGAATCGCCATGTGCGCTACCCAGTCTGTGCCTTAGAGGACACATTGATCTACTACATCTCCGGCGCGGTGTTCCGCGAGATGCTTGATCGCGAGGAGGAGTTTGCTGACTTTTTCGCGGTTGAAGATAGCACCCGATTGCTGCAGGTTGTCTCGCGGCAGGAGAAAAGTAGCCCCCTGATGACCTCTAAGGTGAGTAGCTTGATTGGCCGTGAGCCGGTTACGTTGCTTAGCAGTGCGAGCGTGCAGCAAGCCGCACAGCTGATGTGTGAAGAGCAGGTATCGTCGTTGTTAGTGTTAGAACCGGTTACCGATGACGTAGATGATGACCAGCTAGTCCCTGACTTAGAGGCCGGTCCACATTATATCCGCGGTATTCTAACCGATCGTGATCTGCGTGAACGCATCATCGCACAGGGGCTAAGTTATGAAACGGCCATTGATGAGGTGATGTCGCAGAGCGTGGTCACCATCAATAGTGATGACTTCGTATTTGAGGCGATGATGACGATGCTGCGGTCTCACGTCTACCACCTACCCGTACTCAAAAAAGGCCGTCCACTGGGGGTGATTAATCTGGCGGATATTGTTCGCCACGAATCCCAAAGCAGTCTCTTTATCGTGAGTAATATTCTGCATCAAACCACGTTGGAGGGGTTGGTTGCGTTACGTGATGAAGTCAACAGCAGTTTTGTACGCTTAGTTAATGAAGATGCAAACTCGCAGATGATCGGTACTGCCATGGCGATTATCGGGCGGACTTTTAAGCAGCGGTTGATTGAGCTGGCGATCGAAGCGCTGGGCGAGCCACCGATCGAGTTCTGCTTTTTAGCACTCGGCTCCATGGCACGTGATGAGCAACTGATTGTGACCGATCAGGATAACGCGCTGATTCTTGATAATAGCTATGACCCCCAACAACATGGTTCGTACTTTGAGCAGCTAGCTGAGTACGTATGCCACGGGTTAGCGGCGTGCGGCTATGCGCTGTGTACCGGTGGCATTATGGCTACAAACCCTGTTTGGCGTATGACGCAAGCGGAGTGGGAAGTACGCTTTTGTGACTGGATCGATAATCCGACGCCGCGCTCATTGTTGGATAGCTCTATTTTCTTCGATCTTGATGGGGTTTATGGCCGAACCGAATGGGCTGATCAGCTGAATTCGCTGGTCGCTCGGCGCGCGAAGCGCAGCCAGCGCTTTCTGGCCAGTATGGCGCGTAATGCACTGTTACGCACGCCACCATTGGGATTCTTCCGCACGTTTGTGTTGGAGCAGGACGGCGAGCATAAAAACTCTATCAATCTAAAGCGTCGCGGAACCGCGCCGCTGGTGGATCTTATTCGTGTCCACGCTTTGGCTATTGGGTCTTCGTCGCGCAATTCGTTTGAGCGCTTGGACGATATTGTTGAGGCAAATATTCTGCCTCCCGGACGCGGTGAAGATATCAAGGGGGCGCTGGAGTTTATCGCCTTGGTACGCATTCGCCATCAAAAGCTGGATTTAGAGAAAGAGATTCCACCTGATAACAATATTGAGCCGGAGAACTTATCAAACTTCGAGCGGCGTAATCTCAAAGATGCCTTTCAAATTGTTAGCGATGCGCAAAAGTACCTGACGTTCCGTTACCAGCCAAACCGAGCCAATTAGCACGATGTTATATCGCAGCTTGAAAGATACTACGCCCGTTGCGCCGCGTTTAGATTGGCCGGCGATCTATCAGCGGCAAGCGGATGCAGCACGGGATCGTCGTCTAAAGCGCTTTTTTCAAGCGGGCTTACCGGCGCCAGATAGCACGCTGGCTGAGCTAGAGTTTGTTGCTTTGGATTTAGAAACAACAGGCTTATCGGTTGAAGTAGATGATATTGTCAGCGTGGGTATGGTGCCGTTTACGTTGCAGCGGATACGTTGCAACGCCTCGCGGAATTGGGTAGTGCGCCCGCGTACACCTTTGCAGGAGGAGGCGATTGTTATCCATGGCATTACACATTCAGAAGTGCGCCAAGCGCCGCGGCTTGGGTCGATTATCGGCGAAGTGCTGGATGCGCTAGAGGGCAAAGTTGCTATTGTCCATTGCAAGAGTGTGGAGCAGCAGTTTCTTGGTGCTGCGCTTGAGCGCTTAACTGGGCAGCGCTTACTGTTCCCGGTGATTGATACGATGGCTCAGGAACGGGTCATCTGTGCCAAGCGCCCCGTTAGCTGGTGGCAAGCGATATGGGGTCGCAAGCCACTGTCACTGCGTTTACCCGACTGTCGACAGCGTTATCATCTTCCTCATTACACGGCTCATCACGCGACCCTAGATGCGGTGGCTGCTGCTGAGCTCTTTATTGCGCAAGTGCAGCACTACATCGGTGATGAAGCGCTGCTACGTGACCTCTGGGAATAGCGCTAAAAGGGATTTTCTCGTGTAATCATACGCTTGTATTTGGCCGCGCTGCTGTGCATCATGGAGTGAAAGCAACAGGGTGTATGTTAGTGCATGATGAAAGAGTGGGTTGACGCAGAAACGATTACGATTGTAGTCACAGGTGGTGATAGCCAAGTCGCACAAGACTTAGTGGCTTTGGCTGCCAAAGATAAGCATTTTAAGCTGATTGCACTGGATCAAGCCAAGCTGGATATCACGCAACCTGAAACGGTACGTCGCGTGATAGATGAGCTGATGCCTGACTACCTCATCAATACCGCTGCTTTTAATCGTGTTGATGCCGCGGAGCAAAACCCTGAACTGTGCTATCGCGTTAACCGTGATGGGGTAAAGAACCTCGCGGATATCTGCGGTGAACTATCTATCCCGCTTATTCACCTCTCCACTGATCACGTTTTTGATGGCCACTATGCCAGCGGTTATGCCGAAGGTGATGATGTTTCCCCACTAGGCGTATTTGGTGACAGTAAATATCAGGGCGAGCAACTGATTCGCCAGTTTTGCTCGCGTCATATTATTTTGCGTGTGAGCTGGGTCTTTAGTGATCGAGGTGATAACCATCTATTACGAACATTGACCAAAGCACGGACAGCATCAGAGATTGAAGCGGCGGATGATCGGCAGGGTTGTCCTACCTCTTCAGCGGATGTGGCGCGAGTCATTTTAGCGATGATTCAGCAGCTTCAAAATGGTGCTGATTCCTGGGGAACCTATCATTACTGCGGCGCTGAAGTCACCACGCGATATCGCTTCACGGAGGCGATTTTAGCGGCTGCGCGCCAGTATGAAGCACTGCGCGCTGAAAAGATTGTACCGGTCTCGAAAACCGAGCTTAACTCCGAAGCGGAGCGGCCTGCGTCGTCGGTACTGAAGTGTAAAAAGATTTTGGCACATTTTGGCATCCGACAGCGCCCTTGGCGTAATGAGTTGCCCGCAGTGATGCGGGCAATTTATCAGCCAGATGAGGCAACCGCTTTGCAGGACAAAGCCAGTTAAGCCCAAGGTGTCGCTGAGTGTGTGATCGCAACCGCTAAAATATATCCAACCACGGCAAGTGCAGCGATAAAGGCGAGTGTGCGCACAGTTTTTGTCTTACCGCGGCGCAGTGCTATAACACCAAGACCGATATAGGCGAACAGCGCGATGAGTTTAGCGGTGACCCAATCTGCTTGAAATGGATATTGGCTCAAGGCAATGGTTAGACCAATAGCACTCACTAGCAGTATCGTATCGATCACATGGGGAAGGATGCGAAATACTTTTTTTGAGATCCATTGGGCGTTATGCAGCATGCCGATTCCGCGGCTCACAAAGAGCAACAGACTTAAGCCGACTGCGGTCAAGTGAAGATGCTTAAGCATCGGGTAGAGTTCAGCCATAACATAGACTCCTATTAAGGTTTTGCGTATTAAACGCGCAACCTATTAGGTGTGCAAGTCAGATAAGGAGAGAGTCATGGGTTACTCGGGCCAGCACGCGTTGATGCCGGTGGCAGAGGCGCTTACGCAAATTCTTGCCAGTGCACCGGCGGCACCAGAAACAGAAACGGTTTATCTCGAGCAGGCTGTTGCTCGTGTGCTGGCTGAGTCTCCGACCTCACCTGTGGCTGTCCCACCGGCTGATAACAGCAGTATGGATGGCTATGCTGTCCGTAGCCAAGACTGCCAAAACCCAGCGACGACATTGCCTATATCGCAACGTATACCGGCCGGTAGTGCGCCATTGCCGCTTGAGCCAGGCACGGCGGCTCGTATTTTTACGGGGGCTGAAATGCCAGCAGGAGCTGACGCTGTTGTGATCCAAGAGAATGCTACTGAGGCAGATGGGCACGTAGCGTTCAGTGGCCCGATCAATGCTGGCAGCAATGTGCGCCCCAAAGGGCAAGATATCGCACTGGGTGCAGAGGTCATATATAAAGGGCGCCGGTTACAGCCTGCCGATATTGGTTTGCTTGCCTCCACAGGGATCGATAGCGTGCG
Source organism: Neptunomonas marina (assembly GCF_004005935.1). GTDB lineage: Bacteria > Pseudomonadota > Gammaproteobacteria > Pseudomonadales > Balneatricaceae > Neptunomonas > Neptunomonas marina. Next base: position 189,231 of record NZ_SACQ01000007.1, read on the forward strand.
AGTTTATCGGCCAATTAAAGTTGCGATCATCTCAACAGGAGATGAGCTGGTGGAGCCGGGTTCATCGTTAGGTGCCGGTAAAATTTATAACTCCAACCGTTTTGTCTTAACGACATTGCTGGCTAAGCTGGGCTGCGAGGTCGTGAATATTGGCCGCGTTCAAGATGACCTAGCGGCGACGACGGATGCGCTGGAGCGCGCGGCAGAACAGGCTGACTGTATCCTCAGTACTGGGGGTGTTTCCGTGGGAGAGGAAGACTACGTCAAAGCTGCTGTTGAAGCGTTGGGCGCGTTGCAGCTGTGGCGTATGCGCATCAAACCTGGTAAGCCGCTGGCATTCGGTCATGTAAAGCAGATACCTTTCTTCGGCTTACCTGGGAACCCCGCCTCTAGTCTCATCACGTTTACGCTTTTCGTACGGCCCTTTTTGCTGAAAATGCAGGGTGCGCATATAGAGCCTCCGCTGCGTCTGTCCGTTGCGGCGGGTTTTGAACGCAGCAGTGCCGGCTCGCGTGAGGAGTATATGCGAGCACGTTATGAAAACGGTGTCGTTCATATCCACCAAAACCAAAGCTCCGGTATGCTGTCTTCAGCGTCTTGGGCGAATGGGCTTGTGGTGGTTTATCCCCATCAGACGGTGGCGCTGGGAGATCTGGTTGAATTTATTCCGTTTTCTGAGCTTCTCAATTAATCTGCGTAGAGCTATTGGGTAGATGCAGGTAAAATAGCGGTTTTTTCCAGCTTGGCCGACTTCATGACCGACACTGTAAATACTGATCCCTATAAAGAGATTCGCCCCTACAACGACTCTGAGGTAGAGCAGGTGTTAAATAACCTGCTTTATGATGATGAGCTTATCAGTGCGATAGCGCAATATCAGTTCCCGTCGCTGCCTAAATGGTTAGTGAAGTGGCTAAAGCCTGTTGTGCGTATCGCCCTAGCGCGTGAGTTTGGTGATATCCAGAGTATTCAACAGTTTCAGGCGACTGTTGCCAAGTATATGGCCAAGATGATCGCTCGCTCCACCACCAAGCTCAGTTGCACTGGGGTTGAAGAGCTGGATCCTGATGAGGCTTACCTGTTTATCTCCAATCATCGTGATATCGCGATGGATCCAGCATTCGTGAACTGGGTACTTTATCAGTGCAAGATGAACACGGTACGCATTGCGATTGGCGATAACCTGCTGAGTAAGCCCTACGTATCTGATCTGATGCGTTTAAATAAAAGTTTCATTGTGAATCGCTCGGCCAAAGGGCGCGAGATGATGACCGCGGTGACTCAGTTATCCTCTTACATTAACCACAGTATTGAACAGGGCGACTCGATCTGGATTGCTCAGCGTGAAGGCCGCGCGAAGGATGGTAATGATCGCACCGATCCGGCGTTGTTAAAGATGCTCTACATGAGCCAACGCAAAAAGGGCAGTTTTGCTGATGTGGTGAAGAAACTCAATATTGTGCCGGTTTCGATCGCATACGAGTACGACCCCTGTGATCGCGCTAAGGCGCGCGAGCTGGCCTCTCTTGAGGAGACGGGAGCTTACGAAAAAGCGCAGCATGAAGACATCAATAGTATCGTGAAAGGCATTACCGGCTTCAAGGGTGCAGTTCACGTGCACTTTGGTGAGGTGATTACTGAGTCGTTCGAAACGCCAGAGGCGTTGGCAGAGGCGATTGATCGGCAGATTCATGCTAACTACCACCTTCATGTTAGTAATCAGCTGGCGGCAGGTGTTGAGAACACGAGTACAGAGGAACAAACGGAGCAGTTTAAGAGCCGTTTAGAAGGTCTCTCGGAACGTGAAGCTGAGATCTTAAAGCAGATGTATGCTTATCCGGTCATCAATCAGCAAAAGGCGAACAGCTAAATGGCAAAGCTAACCCACATTGATGATAACGGCCAAGCTCAGATGGTAGATGTCTCTGAGAAAGCTGTGACGACGCGTGAAGCGCGTGCAAAAGCGACCGTGGTCATGAAGCCTGAGACGCTAAAGCTGATTCTAGAGGGCGGGCACAAGAAGGGTGATGTACTCTCGGTTGCGCGCATCGCGGGTATTCAAGCGGCAAAGCGGACGAGCGATTTGATCCCCCTATGTCACCCACTCATGCTCAGCAAAGTGAGCATCGAGTTTGAAGCTGACGAAAGAAATTCACAGGTGCATATTGTTAGCTTCTGCCGCCTTGCCGGTCAAACCGGTGTTGAGATGGAGGCGCTGACAGCAGCATCGGTGAGTGCGTTGACGCTCTATGATATGTGTAAAGCGGTTGATAAAGGTATGGTGATTAAAGCCGTACAGCTATTGGAAAAACGTGGCGGTAAAAGCGGTGACTGGCAGGCTGATGAGGTGTCAGCATGATTCAGCTAGTTTTTTTTGCGAGCGTGCGTGAGCAGCTAGGCCGCAGTGAATATCAGGTAGCGCATTGCGGTGGTATAACGGTTGATGAGTTGTTAACGCTAGTGGCTCAGGAGCTGGGTGAGAACGCCGCTAATTTGTTCGCTGATGCCAATCTGCTGGTGGCGATCAATCAGGAGATGGCAGCGCGCACCGATAAGGTTAATGACAGTGATGAAGTGGCGGTCTTTCCGCCAGTGACAGGTGGATAGAATGAACACATTACGCGCAGGGCTTTACTACATTGGCTTCTATGTGGCGACAATCATCTACAGCTCGCTCGCCATGCTAATTGCGCCGCTGTTTTCATTCCGGCAGCGCTTTTACCTTATTACGGGCATCAACTTCTTTTATATTCACTGGCTGCGCATATGCTGTGGTGTGAAAGTGAATGTCGAGGGGCGTGAAAACCTACCTAAAGAGGGTGCGTTTGTGGCAATCGCCAACCACCAAAGTGAGTGGGAGACGATCTACTTTCAAATTTTGATTCGCCCGCAGTGTATCGTATTAAAAAAAGAGCTATTGAAAATTCCTTTCTTCGGCTGGGCGTTGGGTCTATTGAACCCTATTGCGATTGACCGTAGCCAGCGCCGCGGCGCGTTAAAGCAACTGTTAGGGCAGGGCAAAGCCCGCTTGGAAGAGGGTATTCCGGTGTCGATCTTTCCACAAGGTACCCGCCTGCCAGTTGGAGAGCGTGGTAAGTTTAACAAAGGTGGTGCAATGCTGGCGGCCAGTGCGGGTGTTCCGGTGGTGCCGATCGTACATGATGCAGGAAAGTATTGGCCGGGTAAGAGCTTTGCGAAAACACCGGGTACGATCACTTTGCGTATCGGTAAGCCTGTGGCGTCACAAGACCGCACAGTCGATGAGATTCACCAAGAGTCTGTGGGCTGGTTATTGGCGCAGATGGATGAGCTGGAGGGTGTTAGCTCGGTCGATACTGCAGCATAAAATCTCTAGATATAAAAAAACCGCCTATTGGCGGTTTTTTTTGTTTTAGCTCATGGGCTGGCGTGCGTTTAGTCAGCCATACGCTGGAATACCAGCGTCGAGTTTGTACCGCCGAAGCCGAAGCTGTTGCTCATGACGCGGTTGAGCTCTACGCCATCCTTACGCTCTGTTACAACAGGCAGGTTCGCAGCTTCTGGGTCGATCTCATCGATGTTTGCTGATGCACAGATGAAGTTGTTCTCCATCATCAGCAAGCTGTAGATCGCTTCTTGAACGCCTGTTGCACCCAAAGAGTGGCCCGTTAGCGACTTGGTGGAGCTGACCGCTGGCATCTCTGCGCCAAACAGTTCGCGCATCGCTTTCAGCTCTTGGATATCACCTGCTGGCGTTGAAGTACCGTGAGAGTTGATGTAATCGATATCGCCGTCAACCGTGCTCATCGCTTGCTTCATGCAGCGTACCGCACCTTCGCCAGAGGGGGCCACCATGTCGTAGCCATCAGATGTTGCGCCATAGCCCACGAGCTCTGCGTAGATTTTCGCGCCGCGCGCTTTAGCATGTTCATAGTCTTCGATAACCAACATGCCTGCGCCACCTGCGATAACGAAACCATCGCGGTTACCATCGTACGCCCGTGATGCTTTTTCTGGCGTATCGTTATATTTGCTCGATAGAGCACCCATCGCGTCAAACATAACCGTCAAAGACCAGTGCAGCTCTTCACCACCGCCGGCAAAAATAATGTCTTGTTTGCCAAGCTGGATCTGCTCCATCGCGTTTCCAATGCAGTGCGCGCTGGTAGCACATGCAGACGTGATCGAGTAGTTAACGCCTTTGATCTTGAAAGGTGTTGCCAAACAAGCAGATACGGTACTGCCCATGGTGCGTGTAACACGATAAGGGCCAACGCGACGAACGCCTTTATCACGCAAGATATCAGCGCTTTCAACGATATCTGCAGACGAAGCACCACCAGAACCTGCGATTAGGCCTGTGCGCTCATTAGATACTTGCTCTTCTGTCAGTCCTGCATCTGCAATGGCTTGTTCCATTGCTAGGTAGGAATACGCAGCAGCGTTACCCATAAAGCGGCGCAGTTTTCGGTCGATTTTTGACTCAAGGTCAATATCGATGCTGCCTGCAACGTGGCTACGGAAACCAAGTTCTTTGTACTCTTCTTGGAATTTAATACCAGAACGCCCCTCTTTAAGAGACTCAAGTACTGTTTCTTTGTCGTTTCCTAGGCAGGATACGATGCCCATACCTGTGACTACAACGCGTCGCATAAATATTATCTCCTGTCGCTCGGATCTTATTATTCTGTATATCGTAAGAGGCCTTGCTCTGTGGTGTGCAAGGCTCGCTGATTAGAAGTTGTCAGTTGATGTGAACAGACCGACACGTAGATCCTTTGCTGTGTAAATCTCGCGTCCGTCAACAGAGACGGAGCCATCTGCAATGCCCATAACTAGCTTGCGTTCAATCACGCGCTTAAGCTCGATATGGTAGGTAACTTTCTTGGCTGTTGGCAGAATCTGACCGGTGAATTTAACTTCACCTGAGCCGAGTGCACGGCCACGGCCTTTGTTGCCGCGCCAGCCGAGGTAAAAGCCAACGATCTGCCACATGGCGTCGAGGCCCAAGCAGCCAGGCATAACTGGGTCTGTTGGGAAATGGCACTCGAAGAACCACAGGTCCGGATGAATATCCAGCTCCGCAATAATCTCACCTTTGCCAAACTGGCCGCCATCTTCGGTGATCTTGATAATGCGGTCCATCATTAACATGTTGCCAACTGGCAGGCGAGCATTGCCAGGGCCAAACATTTCGCCATACCCGCATTTCAACAGGTCTTCACGTTCGAAAGAGGATGCTTTAGTCATACGAAACTGTCTATCCAAAAAAATTTTAGTCAAAATATCCGGTGATTATACCGGTTTGCGGCGAACGAAGCACGATCTGAGTCAGGTTAATTGACCAAAGGTGCACGCGCACGAGAGAAGAGGAGAGGATATGGAGCACGACTTTTGGCATCAGCGCTGGGAACAAGGGCGCATTGGCTTTCATCAGGGAGACATTAACCCTTATCTTAAAGAGCATTGGTCTGAGCTGGCGCTTGATAAAGGCAGTAAGGTGTTGGTGCCGTTATGTGGTAAGTCGTTAGATATGCTGTGGCTGCAAGAGCAGGGCTATGCCGTGCTGGGGTGTGAGCTAAGTGAGGCGGCCTGTCGAGCGTTCTTTGCTGAAAATATGCGGGTGCCCGAGCTTACTCAGCAAGATATCGGGCCGGTGTTCTCCAGCGATAACATCACGCTGTTAGCTGCGGATATTTTTACCCTTGAGGCGGCACATCTGGCCGATGTCGCTGCAGTATACGACCGTGCGGCGTTGATTGCGTTGCCAAAAACCATGCGAAAAGATTATGCGCAGCTGCTGATAGATCGGTTGCCACTTGGTTGTCAGTTGTTGCTGGTGACATTGGAGTTTGACGCCGATGCGGGTCCACCGTTCTCTGTGCCGCAGCGTGAGGTTGAGGCGCTGTTTAGTGGCCGCTTCATGGTCGAGCGTTTGGCGGAGGTGGCGTTAGGTGGTGAACGTGGTGCCGGACGCGTTGAAGTGGTGTATCGGCTAACGGAAGCACGTAGCGCTATTTAAGCGCTACGTTTGACCGCGATGTGAGCCAGTTGCTCGAGCGTCGCTTTAAATGATGAGTCTGGTAGCGCGGATAGCGCAGCTATCGCTTGATCCGCTTGCGCTTGAGCGGCGTTTTGCGTGTATTCGATCGCGCCGGTGTCCGTAACGATCTGCATGATCGGGTCTAGGTCTTCGAGACCGCCCTTGCGAATGGCTTGGCGAATCAATTGGCGGCCTTCGTCATCCGCTTGTTTCATCGCTTGGATGAGGGGCAGTGTTGGTTTGCCCTCTGCAAGATCGTCGCCGACGTTCTTACCCATCTCTTCGGCGCTGGATAGGTAGTCCATCACATCATCGATTAACTGGAATGCGATGCCCAAATGGCGGCCATATAGCTGCAAGGCAGTGCGTTGCTCTGGTGTCGCACCGGCTAAGATAGCTCCCACCTCGGTGGCTGCTTCAAACAGCATGGCCGTTTTGCCGATAATCACCTGCATATAGGCTTCTTCGGTGGTGTCTGGGTTCTTGCAGTTAAGCAGCTGTAATACTTCACCTTCGGCAATGACATTGGTTGCGTTGGAGATCACCTGCATGATCGCCATGTCACCAATGTCCACCATCACCTGGAAAGAGCGAGAGTAGAGGAAGTCACCTACCAATACGCTTGGTGCGTTACCCCATTTTGCATTTGCGGTATCTTTGCCGCGGCGCATATCGGAGTTATCAACGACATCGTCATGCAAAAGTGTTGCCGTGTGGATAAACTCAATCACAGCGGCGAGGGAGATATGTTGCTCTCCTTTGTATCCGCAAGCGTTGGCAGCTAACAGCACCAACAGTGGTCGTAAGCGCTTACCGCCCCCTTCGACTATATAGTGTCCAATCTTCTCTACCAGCGGCACATTGGAGCCTAAGTGATTGATTATATAGTCATTGACAGCGTCAAATTGTGGTTCGATGAGCGGATTTAACTGGTGTGGTTGCATGGGACAACTTTAGCTGAATGGATGATGTATAGCGCGAATGCTAGGTGTTGCAGCATGGGGTGTCAAGAAACAGTGACAGCATCAATAAGTGTGCTTGTTTTGATCGATTGCTTTCTGTACAATGCTCGGCCCTAAGCGTGTCCAAAACCGCTCCCTATTATATGGGTTCCCCATTAGAAGTAGGCTTTATTTTTAGTAGCTGGGCACGCGTAAAACTGGAGAATAGCATGTTTGCAGTAATCGTAAGCGGTGGTAAACAGTACCGCGTACAAGAAGGTCAAACACTGAAGCTGGAAAAGCTGGGTGTTGAAGCGGGCTCTACTATTGAGTTCGATCGTGTCCTAATGGTTGGTAACGGCGACGACGTTAAAGTTGGTCTGCCTGTTGTTGATGGCGCGAAAGTAACAGCTGAGGTGGTTGATCACGGTCGTGCTGATAAAGTAACGATCATCAAGTTCCGTCGCCGCAAGCACAGCATGAAACGTCAGGGCCACCGTCAGTGGTTTACTGAAGTTAAGATCACTGGAATCAGCGCGTAAGCGTTTGATTGAATCAGGAGATAGGTAATGGCTCATAAAAAAGCTGGTGGTTCTACTCGTAACGGTCGCGACTCCCAATCGAAGCGCTTAGGTGTTAAGCGCTACGGTGGTCAAGTTGTGTCTGCAGGTAGCATTATCGTTCGTCAGCGCGGTACTAAGTTCCACGCAGGCAACAATGTAGGTTTGGGTAAAGACCACACGCTGTTTGCTAAGTCAGACGGTGTTGTGAAGTTTGAAGTAAAAGGCCCTAAAAACCGCAAATACGTCAGCATCGTATCTGCATAAGGCAGGTTTTCGTTGCTGAAAAAAGCTCCGCCTTGCGGGGCTTTTTTTGTTTCTGATATTTGCGTGCGCTAAGTTAAGATCTAGGGCTCTTGGGAGGTGAAAAATGAAATTTGTTGATGAAGCGACGATATCGGTTGAAGCGGGCAAAGGTGGTAATGGCTGCCTGAGCTTTCGTCGAGAGAAGTATGTTCCCAAGGGTGGTCCGGATGGCGGCGATGGTGGTGACGGCGGTTCCATCTACTTGGAAGCAGATTCAGGGTTAAACACCTTGATTGATTATCGCTACACGCGCCGTTATAAAGCGCAGAATGGTGAAGGCGGTATGGGGCGTAACTGTACCGGCTCAAAGGGTGAAGATCTTATTCTGAAGGTGCCGGTGGGCACCACGGTGATTGATATCGACACCAACGAAGTCCTAATGGACTTAACTGAAGTTGGTCAGCGCGAAAAAGTGGCGCAAGGCGGTTTTCACGGGTTGGGTAATACACGCTTTAAAAGCAGTGTGAACCGAGCGCCGCGCCAGACGACTAACGGCTCTGCAGGTGAGCTGCGTAACCTTAAGCTCGAGCTCAAAGTGCTTGCGGATGTCGGTTTGCTGGGGTTGCCAAATGCGGGTAAGTCGACGTTTGTGCGTGCGGTATCTGCGGCAACGCCCAAGGTGGCTAACTATCCATTTACAACACTGGTGCCTAGTTTGGGTGTTGTGCGTACCGAGCGTAACCGCAGTTTTGTGGTTGCTGATATCCCGGGCATCATCGAAGGTGCTGCAGAGGGTGCAGGGCTTGGTATTCGCTTTTTGAAGCATTTGGCTCGTAACCGTGTCTTGCTACATCTTGTGGATATGGCGCCGTGGGATGAGGTGACGCCAGCGCAGGCGGCGGCTGTGGCTGTTGAAGAGTTGGCGAAGTTTAGCCAAACGTTGGCTGATCAGCCGCGTTGGTTGGTGCTAAATAAAATCGATATGGTGCCTGCTGAGGAGCTCGAGGAGCGCTGTCAGGCTGTTGTAGATGCATTGCAGTGGCAAGGGCCGGTTTATCGTATTGCGGCGATTAGTGGTGAGGGTACTCAGTCTTTGGTTGGTGATCTGCAGAACTTCTTGGATGAGCGTGCTCAGGCGTTTGCGGATGATCCAGAGTTGCAAGAACAAGAGAACGAAGTGCGTGCCATGATTGATGCAGAGGCGCGTCTACATATCGAGCGCTTACGTGCAGAGATGCGTGCGCGTAAAGAGGCGGCTGAAGATGACGACGACTTCGATGACGATGATTACGATGTCGATGTTGAGTATGTGCGGTAGATAGAGGGAGTTGTTGTGGCTGCAGGTCGTGACAAGTTAAAGCGTGCCCGTCGTTGGGTGGTAAAGATTGGTAGTGCGCTGCTGACCAATGATGGTCAGGGTTTGGATGTGGCTGCGATCGAGCGTTGGGTCGATCAGTTGGCCGAGCTTAAGCGGGATGGTGTAGAGCTAGTGCTGGTGTCATCAGGTGCCGTTGCTGAAGGGATGACGCGTCTTGGATGGACGAATCGGCCTGAAGACTTGGGTCATCTTCAGGCTGCGGCTGCGGTTGGGCAGATGGGTTTGGTGCAAGCTTATGAAACCAATTTTAGTCGCCATGGTATGCAAACTGCGCAGGTGTTGTTGACGAATGATGACCACAAGGTGCGTAGTCGTTATCTGAATGCGCGTTCTGCGCTGCGTATCCTGTTGGATATGGGCGTTGTCCCTGTTGTGAACGAGAACGATACCGTGGCGACGGATGAGTTCCGCTTTGGCGACAATGATACGCTGGCTGCGTTGGTGGCTAACCTCGTAGAAGCGGATGGCGTAATCTTGTTAACGGATCAGCAGGGTTTGTTTACCGCTGATCCGCGGACTGACAAAAGTGCTACATTGATCTCCGAGGCGCGCGCTGAAGATGAGGCGATCGTGGCAGTTGCTGGCGGTGGTGGAAAGCTTGGGCGTGGTGGTATGGCGACGAAGGTGCGGGCTGCTAGGCTGGCTGCGCGCTCAGGTGCTGTCACCATTATCGCCAGTGGTCGAGAGGATGATGTGCTCTTGCGTGTGCGTCGTGGCGAGCAGGTGGGTACGCTCTTAACGCCAGAGCGCTCACCCATGGCTGCGCGGAAGCAGTGGATCGCTGGGCATTTGCAAGCGCGTGGCACGCTGGTGCTTGATGCAGGGGCTGTGAAGGCGCTGCAAGAGCGTGGTAAAAGTCTACTGCCCGCGGGTGTGATCGGTTTGAGTGGTGACTTTACGCGGGGTGAGATGGTGCTGATGGCAGATGAGTCGGGCAATGTGATTGCGCGCGGACTGGTGAATTATAGTGCTGAAGAGTCATCAAAGCTGATGGGGCATCCGAGTGCAGACATTGGTGCGTTGTTGGGCTACGTTAGCGAGGAAGAGTTGGTGCATCGTGATAATTTGGTGTTAGCGTAACGCCAAATTATGGGCATAAAAAAACCGGCATCAGCCGGTTTTTTTTATAAGCAATAGCTTATGCCATTGCTTTGATGCTTGCGTTCATGCGGCTCTTAGTGCGGGCAACTTTGTTCTTAGGGAAGATGCCTTTGTTCACTGAAGAGTCCATGATTGGCTGAGCAGCTTTGAAAGCTTCTGCAGCAGCAGCTTTGTCACCGCTTTCGATGGCAGCAGCAACTTTCTTCATGTATGTGCGAACCATGGAGCGGAGGCTAGCGTTATGCTGACGACGCTTTTCCGCCTGGCGAGCACGTTTACGGGATCCTGCGGAGTTAGCCACGATCCGGCTCCTTATATAGTCAAGTTAAAAAGTATCCAGTACATGTTGTACTAGATTTGGAGGGCGAAATTATTCATATTTTCTGTACAGGTGTCAATAAAAAAGCAAGAAATTTTCTAGGTAAAGGATTAACATGCGCGCAGCAATAACGAAGGGACGTTGAGAGTGGATAAAGATGTAGCAGCCCAGCAGAAGGTGCCAAGCCTGTTGCGCTCGAGTGGTGTTGTGGGTGTGATGACGATGCTGTCGCGTATTTTGGGGTTGGTGCGTGATGTCGTCATTGCCAACTTCTTTGGTGCGAGTGATAGCGCGGATGCGTTTTTCGTTGCCTTTAAGATCCCTAACTTCTTGCGTCGTCTTTTTGCAGAGGGCGCCTTTTCTCAGGCGTTTGTGCCAGTTCTATCCGAGTATCGTGAACGGCGTGCGTTTGCTGATGTGCAGCACCTTGTTGGCAGCGTGGCTGGAACGTTAGGTGTGGTGCTATTGGTGGTGACACTGCTGGCGATTTGGGGGGCTCCGGTGGTTACCACGCTCTTCGCGCCCGGTTTCTCAGATCAGCCTGCGAAGTTTGCGTTGGCTGCGCAGATGCTTCAGATCACCTTTCCCTATCTGATGTTGATCTCTCTAACGGCATTTGCTGGCGCCATTCTAAATAGCTATGGGCGTTTTGCAGTGCCTGCGGTTACCCCAGTGTTATTGAATATTAGCTTGATCGCATCGGCATATTTTTTAGCTCCGCTCTTTGATGAGCCAGTTGTGGGACTGGCTTGGGGTGTGCTGATGGCGGGTGCGTTGCAGTTGGCGTTTCAACTGCCCTTCTTGCGCCACTTAAAGCTGCTGCCTAAGCCCGTTTGGGGCTGGCGCGATGAAGGCGTGCAGCGCATATTGAAATTAATGTTACCTGCGATGTTTGGTGTTTCTGTGGCGCAGATTAACTTGTTGCTTGATACCGTACTGGCATCGTTTCTGCAAAGTGGCAGCGTCTCTTGGCTCTATTACTCGGATCGCTTGTCAGAGCTACCACTAGGTGTATTTGGTATCGCCATCTCTACCGTGATTTTGCCAAGCCTCTCACGCAAGCATGCAAATGCCTCAGCAGATGCATTCGCTCGTACCCTAGACTGGGCGTTTCGCATGGTGTTGCTGATCGGTTTGCCTTCTGCTCTGGCGCTTATTCTTCTAGCAGAGCCGCTACTGATTACGCTGTTTAAGTATGGGGCCTTAACTGAGCGCGATATCGCGATGGCCGCGATGAGCTTACGCGCGTATGGCTGTGGTTTGCTTGCGTTCATGCTGATCAAAGTGTTGGCGCCCGGATATTTTTCGCGCCAAGATACGAAAACGCCGGTCAAAATAGCCGTGCAGGCGATGGCTGCAAACATGGTATTTAACCTTGTTTTGATCTGGCCGCTGCAGCATGTTGGGTTGGCACTGGCAACCAGCTTATCTGCTTTTTTGAATGCTGGGTTGTTGTTGCGTGGGTTGTTAAAAGAGGGCGTCTTCGTTTGGCAGCCCGGGTGGGGTTTGCTGATTGGCCGCCTGATGCTTGCGCTAACTGTTCTGGCCGGCTTGATTCTCTGGTTAACACCGGCTGAGGGTGATTGGTTTGCGGGGGATGTCTGGTGGCGAGCTATGACAATGTTGCTGGTTGTAGTAGCTGGTGTGGTCGGATATTTTGGTACGCTGCTGTTAACGGGGATGCGAATCCGCGATTTTCGCGCTGAGTAGCCGTTTTGGGTACTCGTTGTATGTTATCTGAGCTATAATCGCGCGTTTATTTTCCAAGCTTTTGAGATCCATGGAACTGATTCGCGGACTGCATAACCTCAGAGAAAAGCATCGTGGCTGTGTTGCAACTATCGGTAACTTCGATGGTGTGCATCAGGGGCACTTGCGCGTTCTTGCGCAAGTTAAAGCTAAAGCTGCTGAGCTGGACTTGCCGACAACGGTCATCATATTTGAACCGCAGCCGCGTGAGTTCTTTGGGGGTGATAATGTACCGCCACGCCTGACCCGCTTTCGCGAAAAAGTGGAACTGCTGCAAGCTCAGGGTATTGATCGTGTGGTTTGCCTTGGCTTCAATAAAACGCTGCGGAGTATGTCTGCAGCAGCTTTCGTCGATCAATTGCTGCTTGAGGGCTTGGCCGTCAAGCATTTCGTGGTGGGTGATGACTTCCGTTTTGGCTGTGATCGCTCTGGTGACTACGACATGCTCAAAGAGGTGGGTAAGCAACGAGGGTTCTCGGTTGCGAACACTGAAACTTACCTGATTGATGATGAGCGAGTCAGCAGCACTCGTGTGCGTGATGTATTGCTAGACAATAACTTCGCACAAGCGCAACGATTGCTAGGGCGCCCTTATTGCATTAGCGGACGCGTGATGCATGGCCAAAAGCTAGGGCGGCAGTTGGGTGTCCCAACGGCGAACATCCGTATGCACAAATATGCTGCACCCTTGCATGGCGTATATGCCGTCACGGTTCACCATCAAGACCAACTGCTTGGCAACGGCGTTGCTAACATAGGCATGCGCCCGACGGTATCGGGTACGCAGCCGGTGCTGGAAGTGCACCTTTTAGACTATTGTGGCGACCTCTATGGCACGCTGCTCAGAGTAGAATTCAAAACATTTTTAAGAGCCGAGCAAAAGTTCGATGGGCTGGCTGCTCTTAAAGAACAAATTTCGAGTGACATTGAGGCTGCGAGAAGCTTTTTTGCACACTAACTAAACGTGGAATAAGTGCGATGACCGACTACAAAGCAACACTGAATCTGCCGGATACGGCATTCCCGATGCGCGGCAACCTAGCCAAGCGCGAACCCGACATGTTGAAAGCGTGGCAGGAGCAGGGGATTTACCAAAAGATTCGTGCGATTAGCGCTGGTCGTCCAACGTTTGTGCTACACGATGGCCCTCCGTACGCCAACGGTAATATCCACCTTGGGCACGCTGTGAACAAAGTGCTCAAAGATATGATCATCAAGTCTAAAACACTGGATGGTTACGACGCACCTTACGTGCCGGGCTGGGACTGTCACGGCTTGCCGATTGAGCACAAAGTTGAGGTCACGCACGGCAAGGATATGGGCGCGGACAAGACCCGCGAACTGTGTCGTAGTTATGCGCAAGAGCAGATTGAAGGCCAGAAAGCGGACTTCATCCGCCTTGGTATCTTTGGCGAGTGGGACAACCCGTACAAAACCATGAGCTTTGCCAATGAAGCAGGCGAGATCCGTGCGTTAGCGAAAATGGTTGAAGGCGGTTACGTTTTCAAAGGTTTGAAGCCGGTTAACTGGTGTTTTGATTGTGGGTCTGCACTGGCAGAGGCGGAAGTTGAGTACGCGGATAAGAAATCATCAGCGATCGATGTGGCGTTTGTTTGCGAAGAAGCGGATAAGCTGGCTGCAGCCTTTGGTTTAAGTGAGCTTGCAAAGCCGGCCTTCGCAGTGATCTGGACGACAACGCCTTGGACCATTCCTGCGAACCAAGCGATGAATGTTCATCCAGAGTTTGAGTATGCGCTGGTCGATACCGGCGACAAACTACTCGTTATGGCGGCTGAACTTGTCGAAGGCGCATTAGAGCGCTTCGAACTTGAAGGAACTATCATTGCCAAGACTGCGGGTGCGCAACTGGAACATATCAGTTTCCGCCACCCGCTTTACGAGCGTAGCTCTCCGATCTACCTCGCCGACTATGTTGAGTTGGGTGCTGGTACGGGCATTGTTCACTCAGCGCCAGCCTATGGTGAAGATGACTTTGCAACATGCCGCCGTTACGGCATGCAGTTTGATGAGATCCTAAATATCGTTAAGGGCGATGGTGTCTATATCGATGATCTGCCGCTGTTCGGCGGTATGGATATTTGGGAAGCAAATGGCGATATCGTCAAAGCACTGGCAGACGCTGATCGTTTGTTGTGCCACAAGACAATTAAGCACAGCTACATGCACTGCTGGCGCCACAAAACACCGTTGATCTACCGTGCGACGGCACAGTGGTTTGTGGGTATGGATGGCGTCGAGGGCCAATCAGGCTCACTGCGCGATAAGGCGCTTGCTGCAATCGAAGAGACTCAGTTTGTACCTGATTGGGGTAAACCACGCTTGCACAGCATGATCGCGAATCGTCCTGACTGGTGTATCTCTCGTCAACGTAACTGGGGCGTGCCTATCCCGTTTTTCCTACACAAAGAAAGCGGCCAGTTGCATCCTGAGACCGTTGCGTTGATGGAGCAGGTAGCGCAGCGTGTGGATGAAGAGGGTATCGAAGCATGGTTTAAGCTGGAGCCTGCTGAACTGCTGGGTGATGAGGCTGATCAGTACGAGAAAGTTACAGATACGCTAGATGTCTGGTTTGATTCTGGTACAACGCATTGGCACGTGATGCGTGGTTCCCACCCGATGGGTCATGATCAAGGCCCGCGCGCGGACCTTTATTTGGAAGGTTCGGATCAGCACCGTGGCTGGTTCCATTCATCGCTATTGACCGGTTGCGCGATTGACGGTCATGCTCCCTACAAAGCACTTTTAACGCACGGTTTTACCGTGGATGAGAAGGGCTACAAGATGTCTAAGTCGCTCGGTAACGTGATTGTTCCGCAAGAGGTTACGGACACCTTGGGGGCTGATATTTTACGCCTATGGATCGCATCGACCGACTACTCTGGTGAAATGGCAGTATCGAAGCAGATCCTGCAACGTACAGCAGACTCTTATCGTCGTATCCGTAATACATCACGCTTCTTGTTGGCGAACTTGAATGGTTTCAACCCAGAAACCGATCTAGTAGCTCCTGAGAATATGTTGGCGCTGGATCGCTGGGCTGTGGATGCGGCAGCACGCTTGCAGCAGAAGGTTCAGGAGGCGTATCGCAACTATCGTTTCTTGGATGTGTATCAGCAAGTACACCACTTCTGTGTACAGGAGCTAGGTGGTTTCTACCTCGATATTATCAAAGATCGCCAGTACACAACGAAAGCAGATAGTCTGGCACGCCACTCTGCACAAACTGCGCTTTACCATATCGCTCAAGCGATTACTCGCTGGATTGCACCGGTGCTGAGCTTCACTGCCGAGGAGATCTACGCAGCGTTACCTGGCGAAAAAGGCGAGAGTATCTTCCTAGAGACGTGGTACGAGGGCTTGTTTGAGCTGGCAGATGACGATGCGTTTGGCCGTGATTACTGGGAGCGTATCTTGGCTGTGAAGAGCGCCGTGAATAAAGCGCTAGAAGAGGCCCGTAACGAAAAGCTGGTGAAAGCATCGCTATCAACAGAGGCTGTACTGTTTGCTGATGAGCAGATCGCTGCAGACTTAGCGCGTCTTGATGCTGAACTGCGCTTCGTTCTCATTACGTCAGAAGCGCAGGTTGCGCCACTGGCTGATGCGAGTGATGATGCCCGCGCGACAGAGCTGGATGGTTTGAAAGTTGCTTTGAAAGCTTCCGAACATGCCAAGTGTGAGCGTTGTTGGCACCATCGTGAAGAGGTGGGTAGCAATGCAGAGCACCCAGAGCTGTGTAATCGCTGTATCGAAAATGTCTACGGCGAAGGCGAAGCTCGTCAATTTGCTTAAATCGCAGCGGCCGATGCCCACTGGGTGCATCGGCCAATGAATGGGAAGGTGCTGTGGGTTCTCTAAAATGGTTATGGTTGACCGCATTCATTGTGGTCGCTGATCTTGTTAGCAAAGACTACGCGCAACAAGTGTTGAGCTACGGAGTTCCGAATCCAGTGTTTACTGGGTTGGATATGACTCTTCTCTACAATACGGGAGCTGCGTTTAGTTTTTTGGCAGGAGAAGAAGGCTGGCAGCGCTGGTTTTTTATCGTGATCGCTATCGTGGTGAGTACCGTACTATTAGTGTGGCTTAAGCGCACTGAGCCGCGTCAGTGGTGGTTAGCGACAGGGTTGGCATTGATCCTCGGCGGAGCATTGGGCAATTTGCATGACCGGGTTTATCTGGGTTATGTCGTTGACTTTATCTCTGTTTACTACGATGTCCATTACTTCCCGGCCTTTAATATCGCTGATATAGCCATCACGGTGGGTACCGTTTTAATGATCATCGATATGATATTTTTTGAAAGCGAAGCCGATGAACGCACGTAGCTGCGCATCGTGATTCGAGGAAGGTAAATATGACAGACATAGTTGTTGGCCCTGAGAAAAAAGTGACGCTTCACTTTGCAATCCGCTTGAAGTCAGGGGATGTGGTTGACGATAACTTTGCAGGTGGCCCTGCTTCATTTGTGATTGGCGATGGCAATATGCTGGCAGGCTTCGAAGCTGCATTGTTTGGGATGAAAGCGGGTGAGCGTAAAACCCACGAGATCCTTCCTGAAAACGGTTTTGGCATGCCTAACCCAAGTAATATGCAGGTGATGGAGCGCAGTGCATTTGAAGGCATGGAGCTTGAGCCGGGCCTAGTTGTCTCTTTTCAAGACCCAACGGGGGAGCTTCCGGGTGTGATTCGCTCATTTGACGACAACAAAGTCGAAGTTGATTTTAATCATCCCCTAGCTGGGCAAACACTCGAATTTGATGTTGAAATCCTCTCGGTAGGTGAATAACCTCTGTAGTTAATCTGCGTCACAATGATGCAAAAGATTCCTTTCTGATTAATATGGCTTGAACGCCCGTTTGAGCCTATACTCATTTTGGCTGTACACAAAGTGCACAGCCTTGTCACCTAAACTTATGGATATTTGCACGGATCGCAGATGTAACAGAAAAGGGACTTTGGCACTTATGGAAAAGAATGGAACGTACGAAGTCAGCCCACCGTGGTTTTACTCTGATCGAGTTGATGGTAACGATGTCGGTTGCTGTGATATTGGCCGCTGTGGCGGTTCCTAGCTTTGTGGACTTTATCCGCAATCTGCGTTCGGCAACCGTCGCGAACGATTTAGTCACCTCTCTCAATACCGCCCGCAGCGAAGCGATCAAACGCAACGCGACGGTACGGTTGTGCCCTGGAGCTAATGGTGGTTGTACGCTCGATTGGAACCAAGGGTGGTCGATGCGTGATGATGCCAATGCGCAACTGCAGGTCTGGATGGCACCGCCGCCAGGTGCAGCGATTCAGCAAGCGAACGGAAATGCCACGATAGAATTTAACGGTACAGGGCGCCTCACCAGTGCAGGCCCTGTCAGAATTAATGCGCGCTACACCGGCTGTACCGGCGATGCGCAGCGAGTTATTCGAATCAATGCGATGGGAAGAGTCAGTGTTACACGAACAAACTGCCCTTAGATGTCCCGCGGTTGTCGACACGCTACCTCATCTGCACAGGCAGCGTGGAGTGGGGTTGTTAGAGGTGCTGATTACGGTATTGGTGCTCTCGGTCGGGCTTGTTGGTATGGCAACGCTCATGTTTGATGCAGTACGCCTGAATACCCAGTCTTATCAGCGCACAATCGCTATCAACCTTGCTTACGACATGTCAGATCGGATTCGCAGCCATCAAGAGGAGGCTGAGGATGGCGATTTCGACCATGCGCGCGGTGCGGCTGCGCCGGGTAATGCCGCGCCTGTTGATGCAGAAATTACTGAGTGGTTAGGTGAAGTGGCGAATCAGCTCCCCGGTGGTCAAGGGGCTATTACCACTAACGTCAACGGCGACTTGGTTGAGTTTGAAATTGCCATATGGTGGGACGAAGACAGAGACAACGCCAACGGAGCGGAAGCAGTGTACAACTTCCTGACGAGCCTATGACCCCATTAAATATGCGCTTTGCAAAGCAGCAAGGTCTCTCTTTGATCGAGTTGATGATCGCCATGCTCCTCGGTTTGGTGCTCATGACTGGCGTGATCAATATTTTTCTTTCATCGAACCAAACATATCGTTTGCAGGATGCGTTGTTTCGAGTGCAAGAGACAAGCCGTTTCGCCCTTGAAATCATGAAAACTGATTTGCGCTCCTCAGGCTTCGATGACTTTCTTGGCACCTATGGTGTCCTGAAAAACTTGAACCAGCGCAGTGTGTTTGGTGTTGAACAAGGTCAGCCCTCGACGCCTGAAATTGCGGCCAACAGTGTTAATGGTCGTGTCAGCGATGCCATGCTGGTGGATGGCAGTGAAACGCCCGCAGGGCTTGCTGTTTATTATGTTGCGCCAGATGCGGCTGCGAATGGGCAGCTAGCTTTGTTTCGTAACAACGCGGCGATCGCTGAAAATGTCGAGGGCCTGAATATTCAATATGGTGTCGATACAGACAGCGACCGGTTTCCAAATCGCTTTGCAGATGCCACTGCGATTACTGCCGCTGAGTGGTCATCGGGCGGTATTGTTGCAGTGAAGCTAGATCTGTTGCTTGCTGCTGGTGAGCCGGGGCTTGTATCTGACCCTCCTGCTGCACTGCCTGCGCCTTTTAATGGCGTTGATATCTCTGATGGACGCCTCTATCGCATGTTCTCCACAACTGTTGCATTGCGTAATAAGGTGCCTTAAGAATTTGAGGAGTATGAAGTTGGCTGAATATCGTTATCCACGGAAAGAGCGCGGTGCGGCGCTGATTATCGGTCTTGTGATGATGCTGTTGTTAACAATGATCGGTGTAAGTGCCATGCAAGGGACCGGCATGCAGGACAAAATGACAGCGAATATGCGCGACTCCGAAATGGCATTCCAGAACAGTGAACTCGCTTTGCGTTATGTGGAGCGGGGCTTTTTACAGTCTTTGGATAATATCGAGAAAGGGAATACGTGGGCTGGATGTACGTCGAGCTGCCGTATTATCAACTCCGAAGAGAACTCCGCAGTCAATGTAAGAGATATGCTTTTTAACAGCCCGGCTGACTGGGATGCTCGGGCGATCGACTATGGTGATTTTAAAAATATGGCCAACGCTGTGATCTCGCCAGTCTCCGATCAAACTGATTTTGATCGCATGGGCTTGAAGGCCAAGCCGAAAGTGTTGGTGGAGTATGTAGCGTTTACGCCGTTTAGTGCTGATATCGGAGATGGTGAGCAGCCGGGGCTAGACTACTACCGTGTCACATCAAAAGCTGCAGGCGGTACGGACGTATCTGAGTCCATCTTGCAGACACTATTTTCACGTCGGTTCGAATAAAAGGGAGAGAGAGTCTGTGTCGGGAAATAACTCATCATACCGTTTGCTGCTGGCCTGTGCGCTGGTGTATTCAGCGCACTCTTCCGCAGCGCCGCTAGATTTGGCGGATACCCCGCTATCTGTCTCGAGTAGTGTTGAGCCGAATGTCATGTTGCTGATGGATAACTCGGGCAGCATGAACAACATGGTGTTTGAAGATGGCTTTGTTCCCGGAACGCTGGGAAATTCTGATCGCTGGCAGTACCTGCGTACTAACGGTAACTATTATTGGATAAATAATGGTAGCACCTATTATTTTAGCTACATGGATGATGGTAGTTGTTCTTGGCCCTACAGGCGCTTTCGTAAGTCGAGCTCAGGCCCTTACAAGTGCATGATTGCGCCAACACCGGAAGGGACAGGGAGTACTCGCTATTACGGCGAGTATCTGAACTATCTACTGGATAAGTACCCCAGTGGTACAGACCTTCGTACTGTTGCGGGCTTTCCACAGCAGACGCGTATGGGGGTGGCAAAGCAGGTAGCCTCAGATATCGTACAAAATACCCCTAAGATGCGCTTTGGTGTGGCACGTTTTAATAGCTCCAACGACGGTGCTACCGTTGATCAGTCTTGTGGAGCTAACACCACTAGTATTATTAGCTCTATATCCGGCTATACCGCTAGCACATGGACGCCATTGGCCGAAGCCCTCTATGAGGTGACTCGTTATTTCCGTGGGATGACGAGCCCTTATCGTAATGTCTCATACACAAGTCCCATTCAATATCGCTGCCAGTCAAACTTTACGATAGCCATTACCGATGGCTTCCCAACCCGTGACAGAACTTTCCCAACAAGCTTCCCTTCTGGCGATAAGGATGTGCCAGCAGGCAATGCGTTTCCTGATTGGGATGGCTTGCATCCCGCTACGAGCTCAAGCCAGTACCCAAACTTCCCGCACTTCTCTGATGGCTACAATGCCAGCAGTGACGGCGAAGGTGGCACGCTTTATTTGGACGATATAGCCAAATTCGCTTGGGATATCGACTTTAAAAATACCACTGCCCCAGATAACTCGGGGCAGAGCTACAACGACCCATTGTTCAAAGTACAGAACATGTACACCTATACCGTCGGGTTTGCGACGCAAAACAATATGTTGCAAGATGCCGCGCAATACGGGAACGGTTTGTACTTCACCGCCACCAATGCTCAACAGTTAACTGACGTTCTTAAACGGGCGCTGCTGGATATCTCTGATAAATCCACGAGTGCCACGGCTGTTGCGGCAAATACCGGGCGTGTTCAGTCTGGATCATCGGTATATCAAGCGAAGTTCCATACCGCTGATTGGAGCGGTGACCTGCTGAGTTTTGGGATTGAGACAGATAAAACGAGCCCGAACTACGGTGATATTTTAACCAGTGGTAGCGGTCCTCAAGGTGCGCAATGGAGTGCAGAGGATAAGATGCCCGAGTGGAACTCACGGCGTATATTTACCAACCTAGGGAATAGCGGTAAGCGCTTTCGTTGGGGAACATTCAACGCCGCTCAGCGTACAGAGTTCTTCAATGATGAGCAGGCGATGTTGCAGTATCTACGTGGGCGCAACACCAGCGATGCTAGTTTCGATGTCAGCGGTTACCGGACAAGAACCTCCGCATTAGCAGATATTGTTAACTCTGCACCTCAGTACAAAGGGCGTCCTAATGGGCGATATAAAGATAGCTTAGAAGGGCCTGATTACTCATCGTTTGTTGCTGCGAATCGCAACCGTGAACCCATGATCTATGTCGGCGCAAACGATGGTATGTTGCATGGCTTTAATGCCAACACTGGGGTGGAGCGTATGGCGTTTGTCCCAGGGTCTTTGTTACCGAGATTGAAAGAGCTGGCTGATACCGGTTATACCCACCGCTACTTTGTAGACGCGACGCCAACGGTTGTTGATGCGTTCGTGAATGGTGCATGGAGAACGGTACTGACAGGTGGATTAGGTAAAGGTGCGCAAAGTGTTTATGCCCTTGATGTAACTAACCCCGCCAGCTTCGGTGAGTCAGATAGCAATGCTGCGAACCTTTTCATGTGGGAGTTCACTGACGCCGACGATGCTGACCTTGGATATGTTTACGGGCGCCCAAAGATCGTTAAGATGCAAGATGGCCGTTGGTACGCTGTATTTGGCAATGGCTATAACAACACCGTGAGCGACGATCATGTCAGCGGGACGGGTAACGCGGTTGTTTACATTGTTGACCTTGCCAGCAAAAACTTTATTAAGCTCAATACTGGTGTGGGTGCGAGTGCCGATCCGACCGGTAAGAACCGGCCTAATGGTATATCAACGGCGACACCCGTTGATGTCGATGGCGACTTTAAAGCGGATTACATCTACGCTGGAGATCTATTCGGCAATGTTTGGAAGTTTGATGTCACTGGCAGCTCAACCTCTAGCTGGAAACTAGGCTATAAACTATTTACGGCCTGCCCAAGCGGCAGTTGTGGTACAACTCAGCCGATAACGTCGGGTATATCCACTGGCTTTACAAGTGATGGTGTTGGATTGATGGTGTTCTTCGGAACTGGTAAACACCTAGAGATCGATGATAACAATGCAGCAGCCGGCGGGTTACAGAGCCTTTATGGCATCCTAGATAAAGGCGCACCGGTATCACGAAGCAATCTCCTTAAACAGGTTATTACATCTGAGAAAACGGCAACATTTACCGATACAAACGGTACTGATGACCCCGCTGATGATACGACCGAGCCTCGTCTGGTGAGAGAGACTTCTGACTACTCGATGACAAATGAGCAAGGTTGGTATCTCGATCTGAAATATGGTACTGAAAACGGGGAGCGTGTTATTAACGCGCCTGAAGTGCGCGGTGATCGAGTCTTCTTTATCTCCACAACACCCGGAAATGATGAATGTTTACCTGGTGGTGTTTCTTGGATCTATCAACTTGGTAGTAAAGATGGCAAGCAGCTGCAATCGACTTGGGATCTTTACGAAGATGGTAAGTTTGATGCTAAAGACGGCCCTTACACGGGCGTCCAAGTGGGAGAGGCCGCTGGCTTCAATACCATGGTGGATGATTTTGGTGAACAGATCTATCTTGGCTTAGAGCGCTTGGGAGCAAACGCAAACGCGCTTTTACAAAACCGTCAGTCTTGGCAGGAGGTCACACAATGATGAATCTTTACCGGTGGACATTGGTGTTGATACTTGCATTAGCGAGTGCAACGGCCTCTGCCAAGCCGCTGTTCTTTATGGGCTCAATCGAAAAGATCAAAATTACCGCGGAGAAGCGCGAGCTGGTGATTGAAGGGGATCGCTATAAGATCGCTAAATATGCCCCGGTAACCGAGATGGGTAAGCCTATTTCCGTAATGTCTCTCAAGCGAAATATGCAGATCAAGTTTGAGTACACAGTTGGCAAAAAGAAGCAGCTACCCCTAATTACAAAAATCGAGGTCTTTACGGAATGAAGCAGTTCGGTTTCTCGTTGATTGAGTTGATGATCTCGGTCGCTATCGTTGCCATCTTGGCAGCCGTTGCGTTACCGAGCTACCAAGAGCATGTGCTAAATACATGGCGTGCTACTGCAACAGGGTGTTTGCTGGAGTTGGGGCAAGGTATGGAGCGCCGGTTTGCGACAGCAACACCGATGAGCTATGCCATTGGCGCTGCGGATTGGCCGTTAAGCGGCTGTACAAACGACTTAGCGGATCGTTACAACTTCCCGTTACCTGTTGTAAACGGCGCAGGCACAACCTACACGATTACTGCCGTGCCAAAGGGGGCTCAATCGGGAGATAGTAAATGCGGCACGTTGGGTATTAACAACCTAGGCGTGCGATCTGAAACCGGTTCGAAGGATGTCGCTTACTGTTGGCAGTAGTATGTAATTTCAGTGCTAGGAATACCAAATGGATTTGGTGAGCACTGACTCGAAGTAGGCAACGGAAAAGCCTCACTCATTGAACGGACAACAAGGATGTTGGAAGGGATATGGATATCAAAACCTCGCGTGCTCAATGCGGCTTTACGCTCATTGAGCTTATGGTGACCACTACAGTCGCGATCGTGCTGATTACGGTTGCGGTTCCTGCATTCACCGACCTTATCGCTAAAATCGATCTCAATACGGGGAGCCTGCAGGTACGAGAAGTCCTTCGCCAGGCCCGCTCTGAAGCTGTCAAAACAGGTAATGCGCTACACGTGTGCAGTGTTGCAGATGGCGTTTCCCAATGTGCGGGGACATCAGGCAGAGGGCGCAAGCCTTGGCAGCACGGGATGCTAGTCTTCCATGATGCCAATCGCGATAGGCGCTTTACGCCAGGGAGCGATACGTTGATCTATCAAGTTGATTTCTCCGCGGGGCTGGCAGTAAGCTGGGGTCGCGGTGATTACTTAG
Source organism: Neptunomonas marina (assembly GCF_004005935.1). Classification (GTDB taxonomy): domain Bacteria; phylum Pseudomonadota; class Gammaproteobacteria; order Pseudomonadales; family Balneatricaceae; genus Neptunomonas; species Neptunomonas marina. The sequence goes on from NZ_SACQ01000007.1 coordinate 213,259, forward strand.
TCTATGCAGGCTCAGGCCGGCCAGCGCTTGCCAACGGTACGTTTGAGTTGCTGCATACCGCGAGTGGTTATCAAAAGAAACTCGTCCTCAACAATGTTGGTCGTATTCGATCAGAGCAAAACTGGTAGTTTGGTGGTGAATAGAGTGAATGATTTTGCAATCGTGGGTGCTGGCGTTATCGGTATGATGCTAGCGCGTGAGTTGGCGCAGGCAGATGCAACAGTCGCACTGATTGATAAGGGCGAATGTGCGCGCGAGTCGTCTTGGGCAGGAGGCGGGATCGTCTCCCCACTTTATCCGTGGCGCTACTCAACGCCAGTGACACAGTTGGCGACATGGTCTCAATCGAGTTATCTGCACCTTTCTCAAGATCTGCTAGAGGAAACCGGACTGGATCCTGAGTTGCGCCAGCGTGGTATGTATATGGTTGCTGTGGATGATGAAGAGGACGCGCTGCAATGGGCGCAACAGCACCATCGTCCAATGATGCGCGTTGATGCACAGCACCTCTATAATAGAGAGCCTAACTTTGCTCCGGGGCATACCTCTGCATTGTGGATGCCAGAAGTAAGCAGTATTCGCAACCCGCGACTAGGCGCAGCATTAAAGCAAAGCGTGGTCTTAAACCCTAACATTACTGTACATGAACATAGTGAGGTTACGGGGTTGCTGAGTGATGGGCAGCGGGTTTTGGGCGTGAAAACACCACGCGTAGAGATCAAGGCAGCTCATACTATCGTTACCAGCGGGGCATGGACGGGCGAGTTACTCAAGCGTTTTGATGTGAGCTTGCCGGTGGAGCCGGTCAAGGGGCAAATGATGGTCTTTAATGCACCTGTTGGGCTGGTTAATCGGGTTGTGCTGATGGGCGGGCGTTATGTTATCCCACGTAATGATGGGCGCATTCTGGTGGGCTCCACATTGGAGTATGAAGGGTTTGATAAGCAGACGACAGACGTGGCTTTCACGTCGCTGCGCGATACCGCGATAGGTATTATTCCTGAGCTGGCAAACTACGATGTCGAGCATCACTGGGCTGGTTTGCGTCCTGGCTCTCCAGAGGGTATTCCCTTTATTGGCGAGGTACCAGAATGGCAGGGCTTGTCAGTTAATGCTGGCCACTTCCGTAATGGGTTAGTGTTGGCTCCTGCGTCGACACGTCTACATGCTGACCTCTTGTTAGGGCGTGATCCGGTCATTGATCCGCAGCCTTACCAATTAGCAGGGCGAATGAACTAGACAAAAAAAGCGCCGAATGGCGCTTTTTTATTGCTGCTAAGTGCTCGATCAATCATAGATTGTTGGGATCGGCTGGCGTTTGTGCTCTGTTTTGGTATAGATCTCAATCAGGCGCTCCTGAACTGACGAGCTAACCGGCTTGCCCTCGAGGAAGTCATCAATCTCGTCATAGGTTAAACCTAACGCGGACTCGTCGGTTTTCTGTGGTTCTAAGCACTCAAGGTCGGCCGTCGGTGTTTTGTGAACTAAGGCTTCTGGTGCACCCAAGTAGTCGGCTAATTGGCGTACTTGGCGCTTACTTAAACCGAATAGTGGTACTAAGTCGCAAGCCCCGTCACCCCACTTAGTATAAAAGCCGGTGATGTTTTCAGCTGAGTGGTCTGTTCCAAGTACTAAACCGCCCAAAATACCGGCCACTTGATACTGAGCGGCCATCCGCATTCTGGCTTTAGTGTTGCCTTTGGCGAAGTCGATATGAGCATCGCTATGCTCCAGCAAACTGCCAAGGGCGGCGGTCACTTCGTTGTGTAGCCCATCGGCACCTACTTTAATGTTGATCGTGAGTGTCTCACTGGGCTGGATAAAAGAGAGCGCGCGCTGGGCATCCTCTTCATCTTGCTGAACACCATAAGGCAAGCGAACCGCGATAAATTTGTAGGGTGCACTGTCGGCCTCAGCATTGAGTTGCTCAACCGCGAGCTGCGCTAAGCGCCCGCAAGTTGAGGAGTCCACGCCACCGCTGATGCCCAAAATAAGGTGCTGCTGACCTGATGCGCGTAGTTGTTGCTTGATAAAGGCAACGCGCTTCTCGACCTCTTGGGCTGGGTCGATGGAAGGCTGTACATGCATCGCTTGGATGATCTCATTTGCGGTCATTGTGTGCCTCTTTATTCAAAGATACCGAAGGTGGCTTTGTGATACCAAGGGCGCTTGGTTTCTTGCTCTTTCTGCGCCTCATTCTCTGGCTTTTCTAAGCCTTGCTTATCTTCTGTTGTTGGGCGCGGTGGATCGTCGGCTTCGCTCTCGGAGCCAAACAGACCAAATGTCGCGGTTTCCAGTAAGCTTGTATTCTTAACCTTGTACGATTTCAGCGGATAATTTGGGTAATTTGCCAAGAGAACATCACGGGCGCTTTGTGCCAACTGTTGCTCACCCAACAGCTCGTATGCTTGGTACATTACCGCGAGGGCGTCTGGCGTTGCCGGTGTCTCTTTGAGATTTTCCACCACATAGCGGCCACGGTTAGCTGCCGCAATGTAGGCACCACGCTTCATGTAGTAGTTTGCGACGTGGACCTCGTAGGATGCTAAGCGGTTTTTCAAAAACAACATGCGCTTTTGAGCATCGGGTGCATAGGAGCTATCAGGGTAGCGGTTAATCAGAGTTGAGAAACTTTCGAAGGAGCTGCGTGCCGCACCGGGGTCGCGCTGATCTATATCGATCGGCAAGAATCGCTGGAACATACTCTGATCTTGCTCAAAGGCGGTTAGCCCCTTCAAATAATACGCATAGTCGATGTTTTCATGTGAGGGATGCAGGCGTATAAAACGATCTGCTGCGGCGCGAGCAGCCTCTGGCTCAAAATTTTTGTGGTATGCGAATATCAACTCAAGCTGCGCTTGCTCGGAGTAGCGCCCAAATGGATAGCGAGCTTCGAGCATCTGCAGTTTTTCCACAGCGGTTTCATACTCTTGTTGCTCAAGGGCTGTAATCGCTTCGTCGTAAAGTTGTTGCTCTGGAATGTCTGGTAGCCGCTTTTCATCACCGCCAAACCACGAACAGGCTGATACAAAAAAGCACACTGCAATGACGCTAAAAACTCTTCCCAACCGCATGAATTAATCCCGATACGTTACCATCCGATTCTCGGCGACCATCGCCGGATCAGGTATACTGGTGGTTATTGGTTAAAAAACAGTTTATTTAAACACAACGGCGGGCGAAGCAAAATCACTGCTGTTATCGATTGGTAGATTGATGTCTGAAAAAATAGAACGAGAGGCGCTGGTGCCCGGTGATCTTACCGGCCAACGTTTAGATCAAATATTAGCGCAGCTATTTTCCGACTTTTCACGCTCCCGTTTAACGAGCTGGATTAAAGAAGGTTTCGTGACGGTTGATGGTAAGCAGATGAAACCGCGCGAGAAGCTTTTTGGCGGCGAAAAGATCGTTATTACCGCGCAGGTTGAAGAGATCGAAGACCATGTGGGTGAGGATATCCCTCTCGATATTGTCTACGAAGATGATGACATATTGGTCGTCAATAAACCTGCGGGCCTAGTGGTTCATCCAGCAGCGGGGCACCGCAGTGGTACGCTCATGAATGCGCTGTTGCACCACTTTCCTGATATCGCGGTTGTACCACGTGCGGGCATCGTGCACCGGCTGGATATGGATACAACCGGCTTGATGGTGGTCGCGAAAACGCTGCAAGCGCAAACGGAGCTGGTGGCTCAGCTGCAAGATCGCTCCATGGGCCGTGAATATGAAGCTGTCGTACAAGGTGTGATGACCGGCGGAGGTTGTGTGGATGAGCCGATGGGCCGCCATGCTAAGAGCCGTCAGAAGATGGCGGTTGTTGGTTTAGGTAAAGAAGCGGTGACGCACTACCGTATGCTGACTAAGTTCCGCGCCCATACGCATATCCGTCTGAAGCTCGAGACTGGCCGTACCCACCAAATTCGTGTCCACATGGCGCACATCAACTATCCGCTAGTGGGTGATCAGTTATATGGCGGACGTTTCCGCTTACCCAAAGGGGCCAGTGAGGCGATGCAAGAGGCGCTGCGCAACTTTAAGCGCCAAGCGTTGCATGCCAAGAAGCTTGAGCTTTGGCATCCGGTGACGGGTGAGCTGATGTCATGGGAAGTGGATCTGCCTGAGGACTTCAGCGCGTTGCTCGATGTGCTGTCGAAAGACAAAGCTAATAACGACGACGAGTACTAGCGATGGAGCTACTGACCCCACATTGGCCTGTGCCAAGCCATATTAAAGCTGTGGCAACAACGCGCATCGGTGGATATAGCCAAGGGCCGTACGCCGGCCTTAACCTCGGTGACCATGTGGGGGATCAGCCAAGTCATGTTGCAGCGAATCGTGCTCAGTTGCTAGAGCAGCTCGATCTTGAGCAGTCGCAATGGCTAACGCAGGTACATGGCACCCGATGTATAGAGGCGTTACCCGTGTCTCTGCATATCGCTCCTGAAGCGGACGCTTGCTACACCTCGCAAGCGCAACTGGCGTGCGTCATTATGACCGCTGATTGTCTGCCGGTGCTTTTTACCGATGGTGAACGTGTCGGTGCGGCTCATGCTGGCTGGCGTGGATTGGCCGATGGCGTGCTTGAAACAACCCTTGAAGCATTTGAGCGTGCTCATACGTCTGTGTGGCTAGGACCCGCTATTGGGCCTGCTGCGTTCGAAGTAGGCGATGAGGTGCGTGAGCGGTTTTGCCAATATCTGCCCGCTTCTGAGCAGTACTTTGTTCCCTCTGCAAATGCGGGCAAATGGCTGGCAGATATCTATGGCTTAGCTAGATTACGCCTTGCTGCGGCTGGTGTCACACAGGTTTATGGTGGAGGTTTGTGCACCTTTACGGATGCCGTGCGCTTTTTCTCCTATCGGCGTGACCGTACCACAGGCCGTATGGCAACCTTGATCTGGAAAACAGCGGCTTAACAACAGCCGCTGCCCATCCGAACGTTTCTTACCGACATCAGTCAACTGTTCTATAAGTTGGATTTTTTTATCCATTATAATGGATTTTATTCCTGTTTGTTGTAATCTCAAGCAGGATAAGTCGATAGGGAGGCGGTCATGAAGCGTCAGGTATTTTATGAAACACTCGAGACGCAGCTCGATGAGCTAAAAGCCGAGGGGCTGTTTAAAGCAGAAAGAGAGATCGCGTCCGCGCAAGCGGCTCACGTGCGGCTCTCATCGGGCGATGACGTCATCAATTTCTGTGCAAATAACTATCTCGGGTTAGCTAACGACGCACGCTTGATTGATGCCGCAAAGCGGGGGCTAGATGAGCATGGTTTTGGGATGGCTTCGGTGCGCTTTATCTGCGGCACGCAAGATATTCATAAACAGCTGGAGCGCCAGCTCAGCCAGTTTCTAGGCTTGGATGACGCGATTCTTTACTCCTCCTGCTTTGATGCCAATGGCGGGCTTTTTGAAACCCTGTTGGGTGAAGAGGATGTCATCATCAGCGATGCGCTTAACCATGCCAGTATCATCGATGGCGTTCGGTTGAGTAAAGCGAAGCGGATGCGCTACGCCAACAACGATATGCAGGCGTTAGAGGAGTGCCTAAAAGCCGCACAGGATGCGCGGGTACGTTTGATTGCCACGGATGGTGTGTTCTCGATGGATGGAGTGATCGCCAATCTTGCGGCGATCTGTGATCTTGCTGACCAGTATGATGCGCTTGTTATGGTGGATGACTCCCATGCGGTTGGCTTTATCGGAGAGAACGGGCGTGGCTCGCACGAATACTGCAACGTGATGGGGCGGGTAGATATCTTAACCGGTACTTTCGGAAAGGCGCTTGGTGGTGCCTCTGGTGGATACACTGCAGCGAAACAGCCAGTGATCGATTGGTTACGGCAGCGATCACGGCCCTATCTGTTTTCAAACTCACTGGCGCCTGCCATCGTACAGGCTACCCAAACGGCGCTGGCGTTAGTGGAGAGGGGCGAAGGTCTGCGCGAGCAGCTGCAAGATAACAGCCGCTATTTTCGCCAGCGTATGACAGCCGCAGGTTTTACATTGGCAGGTGCTGATCATGCGATTATTCCTGTGATGATCGGTGATGCGGAACTGGCGAGCCGTATGGCAGACCGGTTACTTGACTATGACATCTATGTGATTGGTTTTTCGTTTCCAGTGGTGCCAAAGGGAGCCGCACGTATTCGTACCCAGATGTCGGCAGCTCATACTCGCGCGCAGCTTGATCAAGCGATTGACGCCTTCATCCGGGTGGGGCGTGAGCTAGGAGTTATCCAATGAAAGCACTTGCCAAACTGAAAGCTCAGCCAGGTATCTGGTTGCATGACACCGGCAAACCGGCGCTTGGGCACAACGACCTGCTGATCAAAATTCGTAAAACAGCGATCTGCGGGACCGATGTTCATATCTACAACTGGGATGAATGGGCGCAAAATACCATTCCGGTGCCGATGACCGTTGGCCACGAATATGTTGGTGTTGTGGAGGAGATCGGCTGTGAAGTGGAAGGCTTTGCGATCGGCGATCGAGTCTCCGGTGAGGGGCATATCACCTGTGGACACTGCCGTAATTGTCGCGCAGGTCGCCGTCATCTATGCCGCAACACCCAAGGTGTGGGTGTTGATCGCCCGGGGGCCTTTGCCGAGTACTTGGTTATTCCTGCCATTAATGCCTTTAAGATCCCCGACAATATCTCTGATGATCTTGCGGCTATTTTCGACCCCTTCGGCAATGCCTTACACACCGCTTTGTCGTTTGATCTGGTGGGTGAAGATGTGCTGATTACCGGTGCTGGCCCCATCGGGATTATGGCTGCTGCAGTAGCCCGCCATGTGGGGGCTAGGCACGTGGTGCTCACCGATATTAACGACTATCGCCTAACACTCGCTCAGCAGGTTGATCCGCGTATTCATATTGTTAATGTTGTGCAGGCGTCGTTGGCGGATACGATGCAGCAACTTGGCATGACGGAGGGCTTTGATGTGGGGCTTGAGGTGTCGGGGGCGCCGCAAGCGTTTCGTGAGATGCTTAATCGCATGAATCATGGTGGCAAAATCGCCATGCTCGGCATTCCTGCTGCTGATATGGCGATCGACTGGTCTGAGGTTATCTTTAAAGGCCTAATACTCAAAGGTATCTATGGACGAGAGATGTTCGAAACCTGGTACAAAATGGCCAGCGTGATTCAATCGGGGCTAGATTTAACACCGGTCATTACACACCATTATCCAGTTGAGCAGTTTCAAGCCGGCTTTGATGTGATGCGTTCTGGCCAGTCAGGTAAAGTGATCTTGAATTGGTAGCTACGGGCGGCCTTTATGGACCACCAAAAACGCACGTAGGGTGTCTTGTCCACGGTTTTCGATACGGTGGGCAATATCTGCAGGATAGCGCAACGTATCCCCCACTTGAGCATCGGTGTATACACCTCCATCGAGGGCGACGCGTGCTTGCCCTGCTATCACCGAAAGGTGCTCACGAGTCCCGTGAATATGGGCCTCAGAGCACAGTTCACCGCCAGGCTGCACAATCAGCTCATACCACTCCACATCGCTTGCCATATCCACAGGGTTAAGCGCGACGAGTTCGCACTGCTGATCTTGGCTAAGCAAGCGAGGTGTCGCTATGGCTTCTTGGCGCTCGATGCGCGGCCCCTCTGCTTGGCTTTGTGCTGCTAGCTGATCAATGGATACGCCCAGTGCTTGGGTAATATTCCATAGCGTGGTGAAGGTTGGGTTGGCGTTACCACGCTCAATCTCCGACAACATAGAGCGAGAAACATTGGAGCGCTCAGCCAACTGCGCCAAGTTTAGCCCCAGTGCTTTACGGCGTTGTTTCATCGCGGCACCGACATTGGGTGTAGCAGCGTGCTTCACAATAACTCCTTAACGCATCCATCAGACTCGCGCCTAGTGTAGCGCACTATGGATGGGGGTGGGCTATCTCGGTTTCTCTGCTTGAAGTTTGATCAGCATGACCGCATATATCTATTAAGAAAGCAGCTGTGCCGAATGCGGGCAGCGACATTAACGTAGGAGATGAAGGTCTATGCGACAAGATAAACTTACACCCAAACTACAAGAAGCACTGGCCGATGCGCAGTCGCTTGCTGTTGGGAAAGATCACAACTATATCGAGCCAATCCACCTATTGGCAGCGTTCTTACAGCAGCAAGATGGCGCAGTACGCCCGTTGCTGCCTCAAGCCGGCGTTTCGTTACAAAGCTTAACCACAAAGGTCGCTGAAGCGCTGACGCACTTACCCGTCGTGCAACATCCCGATGGCGATGTGCAGATCTCCCGCGAGATGGGAAAGCTACTCAACAATGCCGATAAATTGGCCCAGAAACGTGGCGACCAGTTCATTACCGGCGAGATCGTTTTGCTCGCGATGCTCGACGACAAGAGCGACTGTGGCCGGTTGTTAAAGCAAGCGGGTCTTACCAAAGCCACGCTAGAGCGGGTGATTGATGCGGTGCGTGGTGGTGAAAGTGTTGCCGATGCAAATGCTGAGTCAAACCGCCAAGCGCTGAACAAATATTGTATCGACCTGACTGAGCGTGCGGAGTCTGGCGCGTTGGATCCGGTGATTGGGCGCGATGATGAGATCCGCCGTACTATTCAGGTGTTGCAGCGCCGGACCAAAAATAATCCTGTACTGATCGGTGAGCCGGGTGTCGGTAAAACGGCCATTGTTGAGGGACTTGCGCAGCGGATTGTGAATGGCGAGGTACCCGAGGGGCTTAAACGTAAACGCGTGCTCTCTCTGGATATGGGATCGCTGATCGCGGGTGCTAAGTTCCGTGGCGAGTTTGAAGAGCGTCTAAAAGCGGTACTTAACGAACTTGCCAAGCAAGATGGGCAGGTCATTCTATTTATTGATGAGCTGCACACCATGGTCGGCGCAGGTAAGGGCGAGGGGGCGATGGACGCCGGTAATATGCTCAAGCCCGCCTTGGCGCGGGGCGAGTTGCACTGCGTTGGTGCCACCACGCTAGATGAGTATCGCCAGTATGTCGAGAAAGATGCAGCGCTGGAGCGTCGGTTCCAGAAGGTGCTGGTGGATGAGCCGTCCGAAGAGGACACTATCGCGATTCTACGAGGCCTAAAAGAGCGCTACGAGATTCACCATGCGGTAGATATTACCGACTCTGCAATCATCGCTGCGGCAAAACTCTCTCAGCGTTACATTACGGATCGCCAGTTGCCTGATAAGGCGATCGATCTCATCGATGAAGCAGCATCGCGTATCCGTATGGAGATGGACTCTAAACCGGAAGAGATGGACCGTTTGGAGCGTAAACTCATTCAGCTCAAGATGGAGCGTGAGGCGCTGCGCAAAGAGAAGGACAGTGCGGCGAAGCAGCGTTTAGCCGAGCTGGAAAATGCGATCACTGAGCAAGAGCGTGCTTATGCAGAGCTTGATGAGATCTGGAAGTCAGAAAAGTCGGTGATGCAGGGCTCCCAAAAGATCAAAGAGGAGCTAGAGCAGGCGCGCATCGAGTTAGAGCAGGCACAGCGTAGTGGCGATCTAGCGAAAGCGGGAGAGCTGCAATATGGCCGTATCCCTGAGTTGGAAAAGCAGCAAGAGATGGCGCATCAAGCCGAAAGCTCAGATCAGGAAACAAAGCTGCTGCGCAACCGCGTAGGTGAGGAGGAGGTTGCCGAAGTTGTTTCGCGCTGGACCGGTATTCCGATTAGCAAAATGCTCGAAGGCGAGCGGGAAAAACTGCTGCGTATGGAAGATGCGCTGCACGAGCGCGTGATTGGCCAAAGCGAAGCGGTCACAGCGGTGGCGAATGCCGTACGACGTTCACGCTCTGGTCTGGCTGATCCCAATCGTCCGAACGGTTCGTTCCTGTTCTTGGGCCCAACGGGTGTGGGTAAGACCGAGCTGTGCAAAACCTTAGCGAGTTTCCTGTTTGATACGGAAGAGGCGATGGTACGTATCGATATGTCGGAGTTTATGGAGAAGCACTCTGTTGCTCGCTTGATTGGTGCCCCGCCGGGTTATGTCGGCTATGAGGAGGGCGGATACCTGACCGAAGCGGTGCGTCGCAAGCCGTACTCTGTGCTGTTGCTCGATGAGGTGGAGAAGGCGCATCCCGATGTCTTCAATATCCTGTTGCAAGTGCTCGAAGACGGCCGATTAACGGATGGCCAAGGCCGAACCGTGGACTTTAGAAATACCATTGTGGTGATGACCTCGAATTTGGGTTCAGACCTGATTCAAAACTTCAGCGCTGATGATGACTATGAGCTGATGAATAAAGCGGTGATGGAGGCTGTTGGCAGCCACTTCCGACCTGAAGTAATCAACCGGATCGATGAGGTGGTGGTGTTCCACAGCTTGCAGAAAAACCAAGTGGCAGGCATCGCGAATATTCAGCTTGATCGTTTACGTAGCCGCTTAGCGGAACACAGCTTGGCGCTCACGTTGACACAAACGGCCTTGGAAAAGCTGGTGGATGTGGGCTTTGAGCCTATCTACGGCGCGCGACCGCTCAAACGGGCGATACAGCAGTGGATAGAAAACCCGCTGGCACAAGCGCTGTTGGCTGGGCGCTACGCGCCGGGCAGTGAAATAGTGGTTGATGTGGAAGCAGGAGAGTTTGTCTTCCGCTAGCGGCCATTTACCTCAACAGAGGCTCACCTTCGGGTGGGCCTCTTTGCGTTTTAGTTGGCGCACTCGCAAAGCGTAACCTATGTTTAGTGGATTGTAGTTTGCGTGATTGATGAGAGTAGTCGATGGAAAATCTGAAAGTCATCGTAGTCGATGATGCGAAGTTTATTTGTGAACATGTCACCAAAATAGTGAACGAAGCCTTTTTAGGCGCGAAAATTCAAGCGGCATACAACGGCAAAGAGGCGGTCAAGCTGATGAGCGCAGAGACTTTTGACATTGTGCTCTGTGATTGGGAGATGCCGGAGATGAGTGGCCTAGAGCTGCTTAAGTGGACGCGCGCGCAGCCTCAATATCAAACCACGCCGTTCCTGATGATCACCAGTCGCGGAGAGCGCTCTTATGTGCTTAAAGCGATCCAAGCAGGTGTGAATGATTATTTGGGGAAACCCTTCACAGCAGATCAGCTCGTAACAAAAGTGCATAAGCTACTGGGCCAACCTCAACAAGCGCCGGATGCCGCAAAACAAGCTAAAGCAGGACGCGTTTTGGCACAGGATAAACTGAAAGCAACGGGTACCCAAAAGCATGTTGCGAAGCCCAAAGGGATGGCACAGCTGCGTACCGGCGGACAAGTTTTCAAATGTGCCGTGAAGGATTTGAGCTTAAAGGATGCGTTGATCGTCATTAAGAACGAAGGTAACTACCCCAGCGTACTGGAATCGGTGGTGGTGGATATCGAGGCGTTATCTGGTGATAGCGTGGCCCAAATGAATGGCTTTATTCAAAGCCTACAGGCGGTTGAGCCGCGTGTAGACTCCCCTTTTATCAATATTGTTGTGTCTTTTGTGGATGATGATCCTGATAAGATGGCGCACTTGAGCAAATATATTGAGGCCGTTCGGCGCTAGTGCTTTTGTTGCTGCAGCAAGGCGGCGATAATAGGGCATCTCAAACAAACCTTAGGAGCAGCGGTGCTTAGTTACCAGCATGGCTTTCACGCCGGCAATTTTGCCGATGTACACAAGCATTTTATTTTGTCGTTGATCTTTGCCGCTTTAAACAAGAAGGCTAAACCTTGGAGCTACTTGGAAACCCATGGTGGCGCGGCATGTTATGACTTTCGTTCTGAGCAGGCGCAAAAAACAGCTGAGTATCGCGATGGTATCCTGAAAATTTGGCAGCAGTCGGAAACACCTGAAGCACTAGCTCCCTATCTAAATGAAGTGAAGGCCTTAAATGGGAGCGGTAACCTTGCGCTCTATCCCGGCTCGCCTCAGTTGGCTGCCCAGTTTGCGCGTGAGGGTGATAAAGTCGCCATTATGGAGCTGCACCCTGGTGAATATCGGCAGATAAAGCAGCACTTTAGTCGTAATGGACAGGTGGCGGTGCATCATCGTGATGGTTACGAAGGGGTAAGCGCGTTATTGCCGCCGAAGCCCAATCGGGGGCTGGTATTGATCGATCCGGCCTACGAAGTGAAAGCTGAATATCTTCAGGTTGCCAAGTACATAAAAGATGCGCAGCAACGTTGGCCAAATGGCAGTTTCGCTATCTGGTTTCCGCTTTTAAAAGCTGGGCAGCATCAAGCGATGATCGATAAAATCGTTGCATCAGGTATTCGGCGCATCTTTTTGTCGGAGTTTTTTGCTCAACCGAGTGACTCTGCACGTATGTTCGGTAGCGGCATGCTGCTGATCAACCCCCCGTGGCAGCTTGATCAGCAGATTGCGAGCGTCACCCCATGGCTGGCACAGAGATTAGCGATGGCAGGAGCAGAAAAGCCACGTGAGACGTGGCTTGTGCCGGAGTAAGGTGTTTAGTAGAGGGCCTGTTCATCCTTGACGATATCAATCAACAGCTCTAGGAACAGGTCGTCTGCATCGCTGTGCTCGATAGGGATCTTCACGTTGGTGGTGGCAGATAACTCTTCGCCAATAAGCTGTAGCGCGTTAGGCTCGTTTTGATGCTTGCGCGCAATATCTTTGGCAATTTGGCAGATCTCTGGTTCAGCAAAGACTTTGCGGATAAATAGCATCAGCTCGTTAATCACGCGCTCTTTGTTCTTTAAACTTGAAACATTCATTGCAGTATTCTCCAGCTACTTTCAGCAACCAATATAACTCGACTTTAGTTGAGCTGCATCTGCCAAATAGCCTATCTCGTGAGGTCAGCCCATGTTTATGCGGCTTTTGGCCCATTTTTTCTCCTACCAAGGTTCGCTTTGCTGCGGTTGAACAATAAATAGCAAAGTGGGAGAATATCGCCTCTTTTCTTCGCCCGTTTATGGTAGGCAACCCCGAACTAAGCGGCGAAACTAAGCACTACCCAGCTTAAGTCTCAGAAGGTCTGCCGGTACAAGCGATCCTTGACCAGCATTCATCCGAACATGGGCCATATGCACGGTGTGCTGTTGGCTTTATTCGTGTCTGTATTAACAAGATACCGAACACAGAACATGTTCAATTTGCAGAATCTCTGAACTGTTCACTGCCGACGTGTAAGTCGGTGTCGATTTGAGGGTAAAAAAGTGGAATTACTATCAGGCGCAGAAATGGTTGTTCGTGCTCTCCGCGATGAGGGTGTGAAATATATCTATGGCTATCCCGGCGGAGCGTTGCTTCATGTCTATGATGCAATCTTCCAGCAGGACGAAGTCGAACATATTCTGGTGCGCCACGAGCAAGCTGCAACTCATATGGCGGATGCTTACGCGCGTGCTACCGGAAAAGCTGGTGTCGCGCTAGTGACATCTGGTCCCGGAGCGACTAACGCAGTCACCGGTATTGCTACGGCTTACATGGACTCGATCCCTATGGTCGTTATCACAGGTCAGGTTATGAGCCACCTGATTGGTGAAGATGCTTTCCAAGAGACGGATATGATTGGTATCTCCCGTCCAGTGGTGAAGCACAACTTTAGCGTGCAGCGTGCAGAAGATATTCCAGCGGTGATCCGTAAGGCGTTCCATATTGCGCAAACAGGTCGTCCTGGTCCGGTTGTTGTTGATATTCCAAAGGATATGACAACGCCAACTGATCGTTTTGAGTACGTCTTCCCGAAAAGCGTCAAAATGCGCTCTTACAGCCCAGTGACAAAAGGTCACAGCGGCCAGATTAAGAAAGCGTTTGACCTATTAATGGCAGCGAAGCGTCCGGTGATTTACTCCGGCGGTGGCGTCATTATGGGTGATGCATCGGATGAGCTGACAACACTAGCTAAGACGTTGAACTTCCCAGTGACCAATACACTGATGGGCTTGGGCGGTTACCCAGGCACGGACCGTCAGTTTGTCGGTATGTTGGGTATGCACGGTAGCTATGAAGCGAACATGGCGATGCACCATGCGGATCTGATTCTGGCGATTGGCGCGCGCTTTGATGATCGTGTTACTAACGGCACAGACAAGTTCTGTCCGACTGCTAAGATCGTTCACATCGATGTAGATCCTGCATCTATCTCGAAAACCATTCGCGCGGATGTCCCGATTGTAGGCCCAGCGAAAGGTGTTATCGAAGAGATCATGCAGCTGATCAAATCCAGCAAAAAAATGCCGGATGCGGAAGCGTTGGATACTTGGTGGAAGCAGATCGATGAGTGGCGTACGCGTCATGGCGGTCGTTACCGTATCGATGACTCTGAGCTGATGAAGCCGCAGCAAGTTATCGAGATGCTAAGCAAGGTCACAGGTGGTGATGCGTTTGTGTGCTCAGACGTAGGCCAGCATCAGATGTTCGCGGCACAGTACTACAAGTTCAACAAGCCAAACCGCTGGATCAACTCAGGTGGCCTTGGCACGATGGGCTTTGGTTTGCCTGCGGCGATGGGCGTTAAGCTGAACTTCCCTGATGCAGACGTTGCGTGTGTCACAGGTGAAGGTAGTATCCAGATGAATATTCAGGAGCTATCGACCTGTAACCAATATGACCTGCCGGTGAAAATTATCTGCTTGAACAACCAGTCTTTGGGTATGGTTCGCCAATGGCAAGATATGAACTATGAGTCTCGCCACTCGCAGTCTTACATGAAGTCGTTGCCTGACTTTATTAAGCTGGCGGAGTCGTATGGTCACATCGGTATGAAAGTTGATCGTTACGCTGATCTGGAAGCTGCGATGACTGAAGCCTTTGCGCTGAAGGATCGTCTGGTCTTTATGGATATCGCGGTTGACCCGTTTGAGCATGTCTACCCGATGCAAGTACCGCGCGGTTCTATGCGCGATATGTGGTTAAGCAAGACGGAGAGGACATAATCATGCGTCATATTATTTCTGTTCTTCTTGAGAACGAACCGGGTGCTTTGTCGCGTGTTGTTGGTCTGTTTTCGCAGCGTAACTTCAACATCGAGTCCTTGACCGTTGCACCAACGGATGACGAAACCTTATCGCGCCTCACGGTAACAACGGTGGGTGATGATCGCGTAATTGAACAGATCACTAAGCAGCTAAATAAGCTGATTGATGTGGTTAAAGTGGTTGACCTCACAGAGGGTGAACACATCGAGCGCGAGCTAATGATGATTAAGTTCAAAGCATCTGGCGCGTTCCGCGCTGAGGTGAAGCGAACAGCGGATATCTTCCGCGGTCAAATCATCGATATCACGCCGAACACGTACACTGTGCAGCTAGTGGGCTCTAGCGCTAAGCTGGATGCGTTTATTGAGTCACTCGGTACCGCCTCTATTATGGAAGTGGTGCGCTCTGGTGTATCTGGTATCGCACGTGGTGAAAAGGTGTTAAGCATCTAATCACTGAAAACTATCAACAAAAGCCGCTCATTGAGCGGCTTTTTTTTGCCATCACGGCGGGAGAAAGAGCGTAACATGAGCTATGCCGCTATTCTGTTTGATCATGACGGAACACTCGTAGACTCCGAAGGCACACATTTAACACTTTGGCGTGAGGCTATCGCTCCATTCGGAGCAACGATAACTGACGATGAATACTGGCAACGGTTGCTGGGCGTGCCTGCAGAGCAAAACGCGGCTGACTTGATTCAGCTGCGCCAATTACCAACAACGGTGCCAGACCTAGTGGCCACCAAGGAGCGCCTAACCCAAGCGTTTCTGGCCAGTAGCCACTTTCCGGCGATGGATAGCGCGGATGCACTTGTACGCTTTGCTGCTCAACACCTCCCCATTGCTCTGGTGAGTGGCTCCCAAGGGTTTTGTATCGAGGCATCGCTGCAAGGGCATCGCTGGAAGGAACTCTTCACCGTGGTCGTGACGGCAGACGATGTGACGCGTAACAAGCCAGAACCTGATAGTTATTTAATGGCGCTTGATCGGTTGAATGTTGCCGGACGTCCCTGTATCGCGATAGAGGATACGCAAAGTGGTGTGAGGGCGGCGCTGGCCGCTGGGCTTGATGTCGTTGCAATCCGCAACAGTCACTCTGCGCTGCATGACTTTTCAGGTGCAACATATGAAGTCCCCCACTTAGCTGCTGCGTTTGCACTGTTAAAACCACTGATTGAACAGGAGTAGAAGATGCAACAACCTTTCAGCATAACGCTCAAAGTGCGTGATTATGAGCTGGACATGCAAGGCATCGTTAACAATGGTGTGTACTTTAACTACCTTGAGCATGCGCGCCATGAGTTCTTGTTAGCAAAAGGCATCGACTTTGCTGCATTAACAGAGCAGGGCATTCATCTGGTCGTTATTCGCTCCGAGCTTGACTATAAGAGCTCTCTGAAAAGCGGTGATGAATTTGCTGTGCAGGTGGCGGTGGAGCGTATCAGCAAAGTGAAGTTTGGCTTTCGCCAGCGGGTGGTGCGCCTAGCAGATGAAAAAATATGCGTGGAAGCACTGGTTATTGGCACGGCGTTGAATGAGCGTGGGCGGCCATATCTATCGCCGGATATCGGAGCGTTGTTTGATGGTGCATAGCCCCTCGATCACTTAGCGGTCAGAAGCAGCGGGTATTCATTGTGTCTTTGAAAGGTAAAACAGGTTGCACTTATATTAGATAAATATAATATACGAGTTGAGTGTAATCTTTACCTAGAGAAGGATATAAGTCATGCCAGTGAACACTGATTTCGTCGGTACTCTGTTCAGCAATCTAGACGATCCGAACAAGATCACCGTTGCGTTTACAATGGGCGTTAAAGCGCTTGAGCAGGGCCACTCTGCTACGATCATGCTGATGGTTGATGCGGTGCACCTAGCGCGGCCCAACAGTTTGGATGGTGTTGATATCGGCGCTCCTTTTATGCCGGCGCAAGAGCTACTGGAAGCGTTTATCGCCAATGGTGGTCAAGTTGCAGTTTGTAAAGCCTGTATGGTTCACAACGGTGTAGCCGAGGATGAGATCGACTCACGTTTTGTGGTGATTAGTGCTGATGACGTGGTGCCTTTGATCATGAATGCGCAGGGCAGCTTACAGTTAACTTAGTACGCTATCGCGGGTTCTCTAATAACGACTAAAAAGGCCGCACGTAACGCTGCGGCCTTTTTGTATTTCAAGCGCCACTACTGATCTAACACAGACCAAAACGCCTGAATAAGGGGGTGGCGAAGTTTGCGGTTCAGTGCAAATAGGCCGATATGATAAGGCGTTAATTGAGGTTGTACATCGAGAACCTTTACTCGGTCGGCAAGCGGGCTATTCTCCAATACGATCTGCGGAACGACCCCGATACCAAAACCGAGACTCACCATGCTCACGATCGCTTCGTTACCGGCAACTTGTGCATAGATTTTGGGTGCTATCTGTTGCTGCTGAAACCAAGCATTCACGCGTTGTCGCGAGACCCCTTCTTCAGACAAGATCATCGGTGCATCGGCCCATTGCGCCGCTTTTTGTGGCACGTCGAAATTGGCCTCTAGTGGCGCGATAAAGAGGAGGGGGGAGATGCCCACTTCGTTGAAGGCGAGTTCATTTGGGATATGGTCAGGACGTGCGGCGATGGCAATGTCCTCTTTATCACTCAGGATGTGCTGAATGGCGTGGTCTGGATCACCGGTATGTAGCTTGATCTCTACCGCCGGAAAGCGCTGCCTGAAACGATTGAGGATATCGTAAAGGAAGCTGTAACTGGCTGTGACTGAACAGTAAACACTGATCTCTCCGTGCAGCTCTTCTGCCTCACTTAATAATCGTTGGCGTGTGGCATCCCATTGTGACAGTGCATCACGTGCATACTGCTGAAATAGCTTGCCTTCATGACTTAGGCTAACGCTTCTGTTATCACGATAGAGTAAAGTGACGCCTAGCTCCTCTTCAAGCTGCTTTATATTGCGGCTTAATGCGGATGGGCTAATGTGACACAGTTCGCTGGCGCGGCTAAAGTGTAGCGTCTCAGCGAGATGAAGGTAGTTTCTGAGAGTGCGAGTATCCATAGCATTAGTATTGCATAAATCGCAATACATTGATGCTAATATTTCAATTTACGCAACTTTGCATATCGACTATCTTTGCACCATCGAATCAACGGATTCGCACAACATTTAATTTTTAGGAGCAAACCATGCAGGTTTATTACGATAAAGATTGCGATCTTTCTATCATCCAGGGCAAAAAAGTTTCTATCATCGGTTACGGTTCTCAAGGTCACGCACATGCGTGCAACCTGCAAGACTCTGGTGTAGACGTAACCGTTGGCCTGCGCGCTAGCTCCTCTTCCCGTGCTAAAGCAGAAGCTCACGGTTTGAAAGTGGCTGACGTTGCTGATGCCGTTGCACAAGCTGACGTTGTCATGATCCTGACGCCGGACGAGTTCCAAGGCCAGTTGTACAAAGAAGAGATCGAGCCAAACATCAAGCAGGGCGCTACTCTGGCTTTCGCACACGGTTTCTCTATCCACTACAACCAAGTTGAGCCACGTGCTGACCTTGACGTTATCATGGTTGCACCTAAAGCACCGGGTCACACGGTACGTTCTGAGTTCGTAAAAGGCGGCGGTATCCCTGACCTGATCGCTATCTTCCGCGACGCGTCTGGCAATGCGAAAAACCTAGCACTTTCTTACGCGATGGGCGTAGGTGGTGGCCGTTCTGGTATCATCGAAACAACGTTTAAAGACGAGACTGAAACTGACCTGTTCGGCGAGCAAGCCGTACTGTGTGGTGGTGCGGTTGAGCTGGTTAAGATGGGCTTCGAAACTCTGACTGAAGCGGGTTACGCGCCAGAAATGGCTTACTTCGAGTGTCTGCATGAGCTGAAGCTGATCGTTGACCTGATGTACGAAGGCGGCATCGCGAACATGAACTACTCTATCTCTAACAACGCTGAATACGGTGAGTACGTA
The DNA here is from genome assembly GCF_004005935.1 of Neptunomonas marina. GTDB lineage: Bacteria > Pseudomonadota > Gammaproteobacteria > Pseudomonadales > Balneatricaceae > Neptunomonas > Neptunomonas marina. Next base: position 232,100 of record NZ_SACQ01000007.1, read on the forward strand.
ACAGGCCCAGAGGTTATCAACGAGCAATCTCGTGAAGCAATGCGTAATGCTCTGAAGCGCATTCAAGACGGCGAATACGCGAAGATGTTTATCGCAGAGGGCCAGACTAACTACCCATCCATGACTGCACGTCGTCGTAACAATGCTGCGCACCCAATCGAAGAGACTGGTGAGAAGCTGCGTGCAATGATGCCTTGGATCGCGGCAAGCAAAATCGTAGACAAAGAGAAAAACTAAGCAATCCTTAGCTATCCTTTATAAAAAGCCCTTGTTGTGAAACAGGGGCTTTTTTGTTTCTGTAGGGAGCGAAGATATGAAGCAATTAAACACCCGAAGTTTAGAGTATCTTAATGCCATTGCGCGCTATGGCTCGCTGCGTAAAGCCGCATCACGGCTGAACGTTGATCCGTCCACCGTGAGCCGTCTGTTAACTCAGCTAGAAGATCGGATTGGTATGCCTATTTGGGATCGAACAGGAGGTGGCCAGCGGTTGACTGAGGCTGGCAGTGAGTTAGTTGCCTATTATCGTAAAATGGAAGCGGGCGAGGCTGCGGTGCTGTCACGCATTAATGATCTCGCTTCATTACGTCGTGGTGAGGTAAAAATCATCGTAGGTGAGGGATTCATTACTGACTTAATCTCTTCATCGTTAGAAAGCTTCTTATCGACTTACCCCGGAATCCGCTTAACTGTTGATATTGCGGGAGCCCAAGACGCTGTGCAATGGTTAGCTGAAGGGCACTTCGATTTCGCAGTCACCTATGCAAGTGTTGCGAATCCTAAGCTGCACTGTTTGCTAGAGACAAGTCATCCACTGGATCTAATCGCTCCGCCGAAGCACCCTTTAGCGCAAAAAGAGGGGCCTATCTCCTTTAACGAAATCGTGGACTCGCCGTTGGCTCTGATTGATACCTCAACCGGTATGGGGCGTTTAGTGAGCCTTGTTGCAGAGACGAATCATGTACGTCTGGAACCTAGGTTACGTACTAACTCGGTGACTGTGCTCAAGAGCTTTGTGGCATCTGGCGTTGGTATAGCCTTTATGCCGCAGCTAACGGTCAGCCAAGAGGTGGCAGATGGCTCAATCGTTGCGCGCCCTGTTGATCACCCGTTGATGCGTGACGCAAGTGCACGAGTATTGTGTGTCGAAGGGCAGGAGCTCACACTTCCAGCTCAAGCATTGTTACGCCACCTCCAAGAAAATGCGCAATTCCTTACAGCTGTTAATTGAGTGTTGCATATGAAGCAACAGCTTTGTTATTGAGTTGTCAACAAGTCATTGGGTACTTTAAACATTCACTATAAGCAGAGCGATTGAGGACAAGTATAAAAATGAAAAACTTCTGTAAGGTTTCGCAGCGCAAGAGATTGGTTAAGCAAATTTCTCTGGGTTTAGGGGCTGTCTTGGTTTCCATGGGCTTGCAAGCGCAAACCATAAACTTGAGCTATAACGGTGCGCCAGATGCGAAGAAGAATGCCGTTCACCTGTTTGCATCTAATTTAAAGCAACTTGTTGAAGAGCGTACTGATGGTGCCCTTGAACTCAAGCTTTACCCAAACAGTATGTTAGGTGAAGAGCAGGAGCGTATGGAGCAAGTGATCAATACGCCGAGCCTGAATATCGCGTCTTTTGGCGGTGTATCACCTATCTTGCCTGAGGTATTCGTGAGTGCGATTCCCTTCATGTTTGATGGCTTTGATAGTGCCCGTAGCTTCTTTGACCAAGGTGAGTACTGGAAAGCATCGCGTAAGGCATTTTATGAGCGCACGGGCTCCCGTATCCTAGCAGTCGTGGAGGAAGGCGGTTTCCTAGCCTTTACGAACAATCAGCGTCAAATCAAGTCGCCCGCAGATTTTGAAGGGTTGCGTTTCCGTGCGATGGATAAGAGCCAAGTTGCGCTTTATGAGTCTTTCGGTGCATCGGGCACGCCTATTCCGTGGACTGAGGTTTATATGGCGTTACGCACAGGTGTAGCCGATGGCCAGATGAACCCTCCTATGTACATTATCTTGGGTAGCTTGCATGAAGTGCAAAAGCACATGACGCTCGCAAATATTCAATACTCCGACCAATTTTTAGTCGCCAATGGCGCGTTGCTTGATAGCTTAAGTGCAGATAACCGTAAGGTGCTAGAAGCGGCGGTGGTCGAAGCAAACAATATGAACCGTGAAGCCGTTCAGGCTCAAGTTGAAGAGCGTATCCAGTATCTTGCGGATCAAGGTATGGAAGTGTATCGCCCTAGCGCCGAAGAGTTAGCTGCGTTTCAAAAGGTTGGTCAGCCTGCATACCTGACATGGTTGGCTGAGCAGGGTATCGATAACACGTGGATCGACACAGCACTTAAAGATGCAGGTTTAAAGTAACCTTTCCGCATTATCAGGGGGACTTCTTCTCCCCCTTTTTTATCTCAGGAAGTTCCATGTTTACACGTTTTGCTGAAGGCTTGGCCAGGGCGTTGCTGTGGCTGGCGAGTCTGCTATTGCTATCGGGGGTTGTCGTGCTGTTGTATGGCGTTGGGGCCCGTTATCTATTTAATGCTTCCCCTATCTGGATGGATGAGCTATCCCGCTACTTGATCATTGGTAGTGTGACCCTTGCCGCCGGCACGGTTTATGTCCGGGACGAGCATATGCGAGTGTCGGTGATTCAGAAAGCGCTGACGGGGCCAGCGGCAGCGCTGCTCTCCCTCTATCACTGGAGTCTCGTACTCGTGTTGTCTAGCTATGTCACTTACATCAGTTATCACTATGCAGCCTCGTTAGCCATTTTTAAAACAATTGGGTTGGGTATCAGTAAATCCGTCCCGATGTTTGCGCTACCTATCGGGTTTGCGATGTTATGTTTGCTGGCTTTGTTACAAGGGCCTTTTGGCCGCTCGGCTGATCAGAGGGCGGCATCATGTTAATTGCTATGTTGTGTGCCTTTGCCATTCATGTGCTGTTGGGTGTTCCGCTTTTTATCAGTTTGTTAATGGCGGCTGTGGCGGGCTTCTTTTTTGTCGATTTAGCACTGCTTGAACGTATGTTGCCCCAGCAGTTCTTCGCTGGGATTGATGTCTTCTCGTTGATGGCGATTCCGTTGTTCATCTTAGCGGGTAATCTGATGAACGCAGCTGGCCTGACAACAAAGTTGATTGCACTCGCTAAGTCGATGGTCGGGCATCTTCGTGGCGGCTTAGGCTATGTTAACGTGGTATCTAGCGTCTTCTTCGCCGGAGTGAACGGCTCTGCTGTTGCTGATACTTCTGCGTTGGGTTCTTTGCTCGTCCCTGCTATGAAGAAGGAAGGGTATTCTGCGGCATATGCGGCAGGCCTTACAGCGGGGAGTTCGTTGATTGGCCCGATTATTCCGCCAAGTATTTTTATGATTCTATACGCATCGCTGACCAACACCTCAGTGGGGGATCTTTTCTTGGCGGGTGTGATTCCTGGCCTGCTGCTGGGTGGCGCGTTTATGCTGATGAACTGGGTATACGCGTATCGCGCCAATTTGCCCTACAGTGATGAGAAGCCTTCGTTGCGGATGATCTCGCTCGCATTAGTGGCGTCGTTACCCGCCTTGCTTGCGCCTTTTATTATTGTGGCGGGTATCGTGTTTGGCTTTGTAACACCAACGGAGTCAGGCGCTTTGATCGTTGCATACGTTGTTTTATTTGGCCTACTGGGCAAGTCGCTCAACCTGAGGAGGATCTGGGAGGCTGTAGTTGAAACATGTACTTTGACTAGTGCGATATTTTTGATTATCGCCGCATCTTCAGTGGTGAGCTGGCTGCTGGCTTATGCTCAAGTGCCGAATCAGTTTGCGGCTATGTTGCAGCCGTTTATCGATAACCCCACCCTCATACTGCTGTTGTTTAGTGCAATCACGTTTGTGACTGGCATGATGATGGAAGAAGTCTCGGCGCTCATGCTGCTCACGCCTGTGTTCATGCCGGTTGCTCTTCAGGCGGGGGTTGATCCAGTGCATCTTGGTATAGTGATTACGATGAATATTACAATCGCGCTGATTACTCCACCAATGGGTGCATGTGTATTTGTGGCAGCCGCGGTGAGCAAGTTAGAACTCGTATCTCTCTTTAAAACGATCTGGCCATTTGTGTTGGTCGCGATGTCGGTGTTACTGCTGCTTATCGTGTTTCCACAGATAACCCTATTACTGCCGGGTATGGTGGATTAGGGCGATGAGTGAGTTATATACAAAACCGATCCCTGCGGTGGCGCTTCCCGATTGGGAGCTGCTTAGAAAGGTACCTATCGACGAACACGATGATGCACTGGTGCCGGTCAGCTTATCGCAAAACATACGGGTCTATCCCGCTTACTACAAAATGCGCGTCGTTGGCGCAATCCCTGAGTGCTTTGTGCGCAGCCGGGTATTTGAAAAGCTGATTCAGGCAGCAAGGACACTACCGGCGGGACTAAATCTTGTTGTACTGGATGGTTGGAGGCCTATCGCAGTGCAACAGTATCTGTTTGATACGCTTACCAATCTTATTCAGCGTGACCAGCCGTCCCTTGATGAGATGCAGCGCATTGCAATCGCTCGAACGCTTGTCTCGCCCGCCAGTGATGATCGCAATAACCCAAGCCCTCATCTCACCGGAGGGTCCGTGGATGTTACGTTGTGTGATGATGAGGGGCGCTTGATTGATATGGGCACTGCGTTCGATGAGGCGAGCCCGCTTTCGTGGAGTGCGGCATTGGAGGAGGTTCAGGGCGATACTGTTGTTGCAGCTAAACAGCATCGTCGAGTGCTTTACAATGCAATGCTAAGCGCAGGGTTTTCAAATCTACCAAGTGAGTGGTGGCACTACGATTTTGGTAACCAGTTATGGAGCTATTACCGTGATGAGCCCGCTGCGATCTATGGTGTAACTTCGCCTGACAGCATAGAACGGCTATGGCAACAGCAGCTTAGTTTGACTTGTGTGTAGTTGCAGACTTCGTCGGTGGTATCGAACCTGTGTTCTGCGTTGTAGAATACAGTTCCACCATTAGGATGAGCTGTAATGATCGAAGAAAACAAACCCTCAGAAAGCCATCAAGCTAAGCCTGAGCAAAAGAAAGTGCATCGTGGTATCTATCTTCTGCCGAATCTCTTTACAACGGGAGCGCTATTCTCTGGCTTCTATGCAGTGATCGCTGGTATGAATAGTCAGTTTGAAGCGGCTGCGATCGCTATTTTCGTAGCGATGGTGCTCGATGGCTTTGATGGACGCGTGGCGCGGATGACAAATACCTCAAGTGCGTTCGGTGCCGAGTACGACTCATTGTCCGATATGGTGTCTTTTGGTGTAGCGCCCGCGTTGGTTTCATTTAGTTGGGTGCTAGGGGATATTGGAAAGATCGGCTGGTTTGCGGCTTTTATCTATGTTGCTGGCGCAGCATTGCGTTTGGCGCGTTTTAATACCCAAATAGGCTCTGTCGACAAACGCTACTTTATTGGTCTACCGTCGCCTTCAGCGGCTGCTATGATCGCGGGCTTGGTGTGGTTTGGCACTGAATATGAGCTCGACCCACAACCTTACGCTTACTTTATCGCTTTCTATGTTGCTGCTGCCGGTGTGTTAATGGTGAGTAATGCACTCTACTACAGTTTCAAAGATGTGGACCTTAAGGGCAAAATTCCGTTCGTTATCTTAGCAGCGATTGTGCTTGTGATTGGTGTGATCTCGATTGAGCCTTCGTTGGCGCTATGGTTAGTCTTCTTAGGCTATGGCCTTACCGGTCCGCTTTTCTGGGTTGTTCGTAAAGTTCGCAAAGTATAACAATTCTATAACAGGGGGAATTTTGGAGCCGCTACCGGTCTAAACTTTCATTGCAAGCTTATGTAATGGAAGCACTATGATCATTAAGAAATCGAGTTCGATTAAAAGCTCTGAAATTACTCCTGAGTCTATCTACCGCCAGCGCCGTGCCTTTATGAAAGGGCTGGTGGGTGGCGCAGCAGCGCTGACAACCGGCAATGCCATTGCGGGTTTATCTTATCCTTTCGAAAAAGATTGGCCCACCTACCCAGGTCCAGAATGGATGCGAGCGCAACTCGCTAACACGCAAAGAAACACAGCTTATGCCACCGCCGAAAAGCTGACACCTTATCCTAACGTGATTACCCACAACAACTTTTATGAGTTCGGTTTAGGTAAGCAAGACCCAAGCCGTCGTGCGCAGAAGTTTGTTACAGACCCTTGGTCGGTAGAGGTTGCGGGTGAAGCCAATAAAACCGGTATCTTTACGCTGGAGGATCTGGTGTCCCCTCATCAACTTGAGGAACGTATCTATCGGCTGCGCTGTGTTGAAGCGTGGTCTATGGTGATCCCTTGGGTTGGCATTCCACTAGCTGATCTCTTGAAACGGTTCGATCCGACGGGTAATGCGAAATACGTGGAGTTCACCACACTCCTTGATCCCAAACAGATGCCTGAACAAGGGAGTTTCTTTAATACATTGGACTGGCCGTATGTTGAGGGGCTTAGAATAGATGAGGCGATGCATCCACTGGCATTCCTCGCGGTTGGCGTATACGGAGAAGCGCTCCCTCCTCAGAATGGCGCGCCACTGCGTTTGGTGGTCCCGTGGAAGTATGGCTTTAAGAGCATTAAGTCGATAGTTAAAATTCGCTTTACAGAGCGCATGCCAAAAACAAGTTGGAATATTAGCGCGCCAAGGGAGTACGGCTTCTTCGCAAATGTGAACCCTTCGGTCGATCATCCACGATGGTCTCAAGCGACGGAGCGTCGTTTGCCTTCATCTTTGTTCTCCCCCAATATTATCGACACAGCGCCTTTTAACGGTTACGCGGATGAAGTGGCCTCGTTATATAGCGGAATGGATCTTAAGCAATGGTTCTAACGCGTGGGCGTGCTGCTCAGTTATGTTTGTGGTGGGGGATCTTCTTAGTTTCGCTAGTGCCTTTGCTTCTACTGGTATCTCAGGCTTACCAAGGACGCTTGGGTGCTGATCCAGCAAAAGAGATCGTGCTCGAAACGGGGCTATGGGCAGCGGTATTTCTCTGGTTATCACTGTGGGTAACCCCGCTGCGTAGGCGGATAGGTGTGCGCTGGGTTGTCCGGTTTCGCAGAATGCTAGGGTTGTATGCGTTTTTCTACGCTGTGCTGCATAGCCTAGCATTTGCAACGTTCATTGCTGGCTGGCGTTTTGACCTTTTAATAAAAGAAATCACCGAGCGGCCTTTTATTATTGTGGGTATGTTGTCGCTATTAGGCTTGGTGCCTTTAGCGGCGACATCAACGAAAAAGATGCAGAAGAGGTTAGGTAAGCGCTGGAGTCGTTTGCATAAAACTGTCTATGCCATCAGTCTGCTCGTGCTTCTGCATATTGTATGGATGGTGAGAGCCAGTTACTTCGATGCTATCGTTTTTGGAGTATTTCTGTTGGTCGCCCTCGGAGAACGATCTCTGTATCGATTCTATCGACCCTAATTTATAGAGATAGCATTTATTGAGCGCCCCACTGGGGCGTTTTTTGTACCTGAGCTGGTTGTTTTTGTTCGGTTTTAAATGCTTTTGTGTGTTTTTTGACCGGTTTTGATGTTTTTTTGCGTTTTTTATTAAAAAGTTGAAATAAGTGTTG
>NZ_SACQ01000008.1 GCF_004005935.1 Neptunomonas marina
CACGGGAGGGGTGCGAACCGATACCCACCACCTCGAGCTGGCCATCTGGACGCACATCAGCCACTAGGCAAACCACTTTGGAGGTGCCAATGTCTAACGCGACTATCATGTTGTGTTCATTTTCCATGGGGCCAACCATTCATATATAAAGGATCTAAAACTCAGTTCGCGACAAATTATATGCAAACATTCGGCTAATTCCAGTTACATACTCAAGAATTAACCCGCGTTATTAATGTACAAAATATAATCAACTATCGCCAATAGGTTATCGACGTATACTTTTATAACTTTAGATAAATCTACATATTTCAATAAGATAGAGCACTGAAGCACCCAAGTTAACGCAGCAAATTATTATTAACCACATGAATAAAAGTGAATCTAAATTATCAAAAAAATCAAAATTCAATTTTGAATAAATGCAAAAAATCAAAATCCATTTTTGAATAATTCCAAAGATATCAAAAATCAATATTGATTATTCCATCACAAATCAAAATCCACTTTTGATTTTAACCTTAGTTTTTGAGTGAAATTTATTCATTAGCAATATCGACGGTGTTTTTGCGCAAAAATTGCCGCAACGGGAGCATCTGCTGCTTCTTAAGCTGCGCGCGCAACTGATGGTAAGTCATATTGAGAGCCTCAGCTGCATCACGCTGGTTGTAGTTCACCGCTTTCAGGGCCTCTAACAGCACCCCCCTTTCAAACTCAGCCACTTGCTGCGCGAATCCCAACTGCGGCTTATCAACCGAGCCAGTCGTTTGACCTCCTTCGGAGGGCTCATCAGCTTCAGGCACCTCTTTTGACTCAGCCCACGGCACGGCGAAAGGGTCAAGCAGCAGCTCTTTAAGTAGCTCATCCTCATCATCTTGACGATATATGCTACGTTCCACCGCATTTCGCAGCTCACGCACATTACCGGGCCAAGAGTAATCTCGCAGCTGATCCAGCGCATAGTCAGAAAAGCCTGCAAAGTAGCTACGCCCCAACTCTAAGCACATACTTAGCGCAAAATGCTCCGCCAACAAAAGGATATCTTCTTGCCGATAGCGCAGTGGCGGAATATGGACAACATCAAATGCTAACCGATCAAGCAAATCAGCACGAAACTCGCCGCTGTCTGCCAACTGTGGTAGATCTGCATTCGTTGCCGCAATAAGACGCACATCTGCTTGCAGCGTTGTCTGCCCACCTATTCGTTCGTACTCACCATACTCAATCACACGCAGCAGCTTCTCTTGAACGCGTAGAGAGCAAGTGCCTAATTCATCCATAAACAGCGAGCCTCCCTCTGCCCGCTCAAATCGGCCGAGGTGTCGTTTAGATGCGCCGGTAAAAGCACCTGCCTCGTGGCCAAATAACTCGGACTCCAACAAGCTTTCAGTCATTGCTGCGCAATTTACCTTGAGGAAGCTCTGATCCCAGCGCCTCGATAGATAGTGCAAACGCTCTGCCACCAACTCTTTACCGGTTCCACGCTCACCTATCACCAATACCGGCTTATCAAGCACAGCAACTCGCGAGATATGGTCTGCAAGATCCAGCATTAAAGCTGATTCGCCAATCATGGATTTATTATGTAATTTCATAGACTAAATATTAGTCAAAAAATTAATTAAATTTTAGTCAAATTAACTAATATTAGCATTTATTTTTTAATGATTTTTATAAAAGCCATATATATCAACAGCTTATAAAATTGGCATGGAGTTCGCTACATCAAAGTATCCATAGCCCTCGAGGCATGAGTACATGCTTGGAGAGGCATTTACACAGAAGGAGTGATAACAATGGGTATTTTTTCTCGTTTTCAAGACATCGTTAACGCCAACATCAACTCCCTGCTGGATCGTGCGGAAGATCCTGAAAAGATGATCCGCCTGATGATTCAAGAGATGGAAGAGACACTAATTGAGGTTCGCAGCACCTCCGCAAAGGTTATTGCTGATAAAAAAACACTGGAGCGCCGCATGGCTGCCCTGACCCAAGATGCTGAAGACTGGGAACAAAAAGCAGCACTAGCCATTACACGAGGCCGCGAAGATCTAGCGCGCGCTGCACTGGCCGAGCAAGCGGCAGCAACTGAAACACTAGAGCTAGGCCACAACGAACTTGATGCTATTGAGTCGCACTTAGAAGACTTGAACAGCGAAATCAGCCAGCTCCAACACAAACTGGACGATGCTAAAGCGAAGCAAAAATCGATGCTCGCACGTGAGCAGTCTGCCCGCTCACGCTTGGAAATTCGCCGCCGCTTTAACCGCGACAAGCTAAATGAAGCATTCGAGAAGTTTGAGCGCTACGAGCGGAAAATGGATAACATGGAGGCTGAGGTCGAAAGTTACGACTTAGGCAGCAAAGATCTGGCCGAAGAGATCGCTGATCTTGAGCGCGACGAGGCCATTGATGAAGCGCTGGCAAAACTCAAAGCCCGCATGGATAAAAAGGATTCTGGTGAATAACTATGTCTAGTTTAGTGTTTTTCTTCGTACCGGCTGTCATTTTCGTAGGCTTAGTTCTGCCGCTTTGGCTGGTACTGCACTACATCAGTAAGTGGCGCTCAGCTAAAGGGCTATCAGGCGAAGATAAACAAGCACTAGAGACTGCATTAGCCGAGGTTGATCATTTAGAAGATCGCCTGCGCACACTTGAGACGATTTTGGATGCCGATCACCCAAACTGGCGTGATGAGCAAGCCGTAAAATAAGGAGGCTGTATGTTTTCAGCTAAATACCGAGGTTACGACATCGATCTATATCGCAGCACACGCTCACGTTGGATTGGCGGTGTCTGCGCAGGGATTGCGGAGAATATGAACTGGTCAGCAGGTGGGGTTCGTCTGGCTATCTTTATTCTCTTTATGTTTACAGGTCCGTTGGTGATCTTTGGCTACATCGCAGCAGTTTTTCTGCTCGCTAGCCGACCAAGCCAGCAGACTTACCAAGCGGAGGAGTCTGTCTATCGACCCAACGCAAACCTAAAAGATAAAGTGCTAGATAAGAGCCATCCGGCGTCAGCCCGTGTTGCAGAGATCCGCGCACGTATGGCAAACATTGATCAGCGTATTCGCCGACTGGAAGAGCATGTAACATCACGTAAATTCCAGTTTGATCGCGAGCTACGCCGCAGCTTGTAACCAAGCACCCACAAAAAAGGCCACAACAATGTGGCCTTTTTTATTATGTTTATGTTGCCCTATTCGGGCTCAGACCGATCTAAACCATCCACCGCTGTTGATTCAGATGCCGCAGCAACTAAGTCGTTTGGTAAAGATTTCTTCCCGTTAATACCTAGCTCATTCAGCAATACCGCTTGCTGCACGAGATTACCTCGGCCTTGGTACAACCTTTTATACGCTTGATCATGCGCACCTTGCGCCCGCTGCAAATGCTTACCCACATCCTCTAACGCTTCAACAAAGCCAACAAACTTATCGTGTAGCTCAGCGCCGCGCTTGGCGATCTCTTGCGCATTGCGACTTTGATGCTCATAGCGCCAAATATTCTGGATTGTCCGCAGCGTTACTAACAACGTGGACGGGCTCACCAGCATAATATTCTGCTCAAAAGCGTAGCGGAAAAGCTCAGGATCCTCCTCTAACGCAGTTAAAAACGCGCCTTCTACCGGCACAAACATCAGCACAAAATCGAGCGAGCGCACGCCATCGAGTTTTTGATAAGCCTTGTTGCCTAAACCCTTAATATGTCCGCGTAACGAGATAAGGTGTGCTTTGAGGTGCTGCTGCCGCTCAGTATCTGACGATGCGCTGCAATAACGCTCATATGCTGTGAGCGTGACTTTCGAATCGACAATAACATCCTTGCCATCAGGGAGATGCACAATGACATCGGGCTGATAGCGGCTTTGCTCACTCGCAAGCGAGACCTGCACTTGATACTCATGACCTTTGCGCAGCCCTGACTCCTCCAGCACGCGCTCAAGAATGATTTCACCCCAGTTACCCTGCGTTTTATTTTCGCCTTTTAGGGCTTGGGTCAGATTGACCGCATCTTCACTCATCTGCTGATTTAATTGTTTGAGCTGCGTGATCTCAGCATGAAGGGCGCGCCGATCTTTTGCCTCCCTAACGTACACATCCTCAACCCGGCGCTTAAATTCGCCGAGCTGCTCGCGCAAAGGGTTGAGCATCATCCCCATCTCGCGCTGGCTCGACTCTGCAAAGCGCTGGGTCTTTTCATCAAAAATTTGCGCAGCCAGTGCCTGAAACTCCTGCTTCAGCTGATCCCGTGCTTGAGTCAGCAGCAGCACCTTCTCTTCGGTTGCCTCTCGGTCAGCGTGCAAACGGGCCTCTAGCTCCGCCACCTGCGCCTGACGAATCGCTAACTGCTCACGAAGATCTGTTTGTACATAGCGAGCGTTTTCCAGCTCATCGGTCAACGTACTTAGCTGGCGCAGTTGCGCCTCCATACCGGCAACATTCAACGCCTGCTGGTGAAGCTCCGCCTGCAATGCCGTATAAGCCTCGCGATGGCGGCGGCTGCCAAGCCACCAACTTAGGAGCGCAACCACCAACAAGAGCAACAAAACGCCCGCAAGTACCCAACTTTCTTGTGAACCACTATTAAACAAAAGCGTCCCTCTTACTACAGAGCAAACATACGATGCTGCTTTTCACACTAGTCAGATAAAGCAACTAGCCACACCAATATTGTATATTTATACAGATAAAATAGCAGAGCCTACCCGATATGCTGACATTTGTAATGCTGCAAGATGCGGCAACCGCACTCCAAGAGATGCCCACCAATGATGCGCTTAATCATGGATGCGCAATGGCAATGACCAACACACTTGAGCGAGAAATTTGGGATATGACTGAAGCGCTTACAGCGCAAGGAGCACTTAGCAGCTCAGATAAAGGAAAGCTACTGGATGCACTCTCCAGATCAGAGCGCACCCGATTGATGGCATCAAATAGTGACGATTTCGACCTGATTCACGCCTATCTCAGCCACAAGACGCGACATGCTACTGCCAGTAGTAGTAAAGCGTTGGAATAGCTGCAACAACCAATGCGCCCATAAACAGCAGATTTTTAAGATCGCCCAGCAAGCGCTGAAAAAGCACTAAATGCACCACGGGGAAGGAGATAAATAAGCACACCCACGGGAACCACCATGTCAGATTTAGCACACCATAGGCCATCGCTCCGACCAGCGTCAACGCAGCTAGATTACCGAGCAGCACCACCAGCACTTGGTTATTTCTCTTTGCTAGCCAGCCCTCACGCTCAGCTTCAGGAATTTTATTGATTGCCCCTGCGCTCAACGCAGCCGACATCGAAACAAAGCCGCTAAAAAGAAAAACAAAGATCGGATCCACAACGCTCTCCCGCCAAAAAAATTTTGCCTATTGTAGAGTAAAACCTAGTGAAACCCTAAGCCTACGCTACCCATATTACCCATACGCAAATCAGGTGTGATCAGAGCGCTTCGCGCTACCCAGCCATATCGAAAGAAGTGCTATAATCGCGAAATTATTTTGCTAACCGATTCAGAGGCGGCGAGGTCTTCCCTCGCTTCCCACAGTAAAGAGAGATTTCCCGCTTTATGGAGTTCCTGGTAAACGAAGCTGTTGATGACTACGCCTTTCTTAATACCGGCGAAGAGCCTGCACTTTTGCAAGAGCTGATTGACGGCACAAATGAGAACATGGGCTGGCCACAGAAGCTATCTGGCCGCTTGGTGGGCCGCACGTTAAAGATGCTGGCAGCCATCCATCAACCCAAGCGCGCACTCGAGATCGGTATGTTCACCGGTTACTCTGCGCTTTCGATCGCCGAAGGGATGCCAGAAGACGGCAAGCTTATCTGCTGTGAAACAAACCCGCGCGCGATTGACTACGCGAAAACGTTCTTTGATCGCAGCGAGCATGGCCATAAGATCGAGGTTATTTTTGGCCGCGCACTCGATACGCTCGAAACGCTGCCAGAAAAGCTAGACGGCCCACTGGACTTCACCTTTATCGATGCTGATAAACGCAACTACTTAAACTACTACGAGCAAGTCAAAGCACTGACCCGCCCGGGTGGCCTCATCATTCTGGATAACGTTTTGTGGTCGGGCAAGGTGCTGCAGCCAGAGTCAGAGATCGACGACACACTGGTCGAAACTAACCGTATGATTGCCGCGGACCCTGACGTAGAAAACATATTTTTAACGGTACGTGATGGCATCAACGTTGTTAGGAAGCTCCGCTAATGGCATGGACTGTGGGCAACCAAACCCTTGAAAACGCTGATCAAGTTCTACGCTGCTATGTTGCTACCGAGGACGATGCAGCCGAGATGGCAATACTGCGCGATATCCGTGATCAGTTGCTAAGTGATATCGACAGCGTTCAGACACCAGCCGAAGTCAATGGCCTAATCTACTGGCTTTTAAGGGATCACCAAATCAATTGCGAGGGTGAATCACTTGACGAAACAGCGGAACGATTGGGTGACCTCGATATCGAAGCAGATGAAGATCGCTATACCGACCTGATCTTTAATCTAAAAATGGCGATTGAGCGTCTCGATGACCTAATGCTTGATGCAATGTAAGCCCACCGAACACAAAGGAGTACGGGATGAGGAAGTGGCTGCTAGCCTTCACAGCGATGCTGATGGTGCTGCCGGTAGCGCTTTACATCTCCCTGCCCTTTCTTGCCAAGTCCGCAGTAGAGAGCTGGCTACTTGATCGCGGCTTTTCAAATCCGCAGTTCGCACTGGACTACCCTGAATTCCGCCAACTACGTATTAGCCAGCTAAGCGCCCAAAAAGTCACACAAGACCGCACATCAACGCTCGAAGTTGGGCCCGTTACCGTATCTTATGAACCGTTGACCCTCATCTTGGAGCAGCGCTTAACGCGCGTTGAGATACCTCAAGCCAGTTTAACGGTTGAGCTCACGGGCGAGCCGCCAGCCAATATATCGGAAAGCTCCCCCCTCGATCTGTCGCTACTGATGCCGAACGAATGGATGCAACTCTCTCCTGCCGAGGAACTCGTCATTGGTCAGCTTCAGCTAACTTGGCTCGCGCCCACGCAACCTAAGCTACGTTTCGATGGCAACGTATACCTTACTCAAACCCAGTTATTATCTCGCGTATTAGCAAACGTAGCAGATAAACAGGTGGTCCGTGCCGACATCACGGTTAGTGCCGATAACCGTGCCACTCTGGCGCTACTGGAGCGCAATCAACGCTTTTTTAATAGCGATATTGAGCTATCTCTGCACGAAGCAACGCTGCAAACTAAGCTCAGCTATCAGTTGCAGCTTCAAGGCCTTGCAAGACTATCCACTGAGGTCGCTCAACAATATCAGCAGACACTACCACGGGAGTTCGATCAAACCCGTGGCAGTCTAAAAGGGGCTGCAAGCCTTGCGGCCCGTCGAAACTTTACTGGCGATGTAACACAGTGGCTCAAAGCACTCGCTATTTCTGGGAGCCACACACTGGTTGCAAGCCACCCAAAACCACTCGCCTTTGTCGGACAAACACAGTTAGAAGCAGCGCTATCTCATCAATCACAGGGTATCGATCAGTTTAATGTGACCCTGAACGAAGCTACGCTGCAGTTAGCGCAGATCAAGCATGAAGTCCATGCCGCGCGCGCGATAGCCAATCTCACCGCCCCGTTTAGTGTAAAGCTCCCCGTTGATCAGCCACTCACAGCTGTGCTGTCACCGCTGCATGTCGCGCTTAATCTGGAGCAGCTCAAATACGATACGACGCATATTAAAGCGCTGGACGCCTTGTTAACACTCGAGAATATCGCACCAACAAAACTCAGCGCCAATGCCACGCTAGCGGTCAGCCCATTTGTGATACAGAGCGGGCAAACAACAGCGCCCCCCATCGGCTTATCTGGCTCTACTTACATCGCATGGCCCAATGTTAAAGCTGGCTTAGAGGTCTCGCTGCCCTCTATTCCCGCTAAAGGTGCTGGCGCCGTCACCTATAATGCAACGTCTGATGTTGCCGATGCACGCTGGCGCTTGGCGGAGTTTAATCTCGCTGATAGCACCGCAACACTGTTAGCGATACTCCCGAAAGAGATAAAGCAACAAGTTCCTGATGAGCTAAAAGTGCTATCGGGTACCTATGCGCACCATGGGGCCTTTGAATGGCGCCAGGGCCGCTTAGATGGCAAGTTGCATCACAGCCTGAATAACCTTGCGCTGGTGCTGGAAAACAAAGCACTCCAACAAGCGTTTTTATCAGGAACCACCTTCTTGCGCGGTAGCCGCCTCGACCAGTCCCTCAAGGCGAATATCGATACTGTGGCAGTGGGCACTCCCATTACCGATATATCGCTCGAACTACGCCTCAACAATATTACTCAAAAGCCTAGTCTCGACCTCAAACACGCCCATTTGCAGTTACTCGGCGGCAGCGCGAGTGTGTTGCCTCTGTTTACCCGGCTGGACGCGGAAAAAATTAGCGCCAGCGTAAAAATTTCGGAACTTTCTCTACAGGAGATACTCTTACTAGAACAACAACCCGGCCTTACAGGCTATGGTATCCTTGATGGCGAACTCCCCCTTCAGTTCATGCCATCAGGGGTCCGGGTCGTTAACGGAACCCTCGCCGCACGCTCCCCAGGTGTCGTTCAATATCAGCCCGACGCAAGCGTCAAAGCACTAGGTCAACAAAACCTTGGTTTAGGTGTAGCCCTAGATGCTCTTGAGAATTTTCACTTTAATCACCTCTCTGCGAAAGCAAACTATGAACCTGACGGTTCGTTATTGCTGGCTACACGCATAGAGGGAACGAACCCAGATTGGAACCAAGGCCAACCGGTTAACTTTTCGATCAATATTGAAGAAAACGTACTTAAATTATTAGAAACGCTTCAGTTTGCCGACAAATTGACGCAACAAATAGAAAAGCGTTATCGTTGACCCACTCTGCCGTCATGGAGATAGTTATGCAGCAAAGGCTTACGGTTATCAGCCTGATTTTTGTCGGAGCCACGCTATTGGCGGGCTGCGCACCACGCGTCGAAGTCGCGGTTCCTAATGAACCCATCACCATCAACCTCAATGTCAAAATTGAGCATGAGATACTGGTTAAAGTTGATCGCGAGATTGACCAACTGCTTGATGACCAAAGTGACCTGTTCTAAGGAGACCCGACAGATGCCTCGTACGATAAAACAGATCTTGTTAACAATGGTACTCAGCACATTGTTCACGAACGCTTGGGCGCTTTCCTTAGATGAAGCAAAAGCCAAAGGTTTAGTGGGTGAAACGCAGCAAGGCTATCTTGCCAGTGTTACCGCCACACCTTCTGGTGATGTCCGTGCGCTGATCGATTCGATCAATAAAAAGCGAGCGACCGCATACCAGCAAAGTGCCAGCAAAGCAGGCGTTGAGCGTAGCGTTATCGAAGCACGTATTGCACAGCGTCTTTATGAACGCGCAGATTCCGGTAGCTATTTGAAATCACCTGCCGGTCAGTGGTATCGCAAACCATAATTTAGGGAAGTAATCTGCCGTGGCTACAATCGACGATGCACTCTTCTCTTACCGACGACTCAACCTGCTAGGGTTCGCTCTATCGGGCTGTGGGTTAGCTTATGCCTCTATTAGCTTAGCGCCCGTGTTGGAAGGTATCGATTGTGGCCTTTGCGCAATAGCAAGAGCTAGCCTATTGGGTCTGAGCATCCTGTTTGTGATCGCATTCTTGTTAAACCCTTGGGTGACGGGCCAACGCATTTTGGCATTCATCGCGCTGCTCATTGCAGCGGCAGGAATGGCAGCGTCGGTTAGGTATCATTGGCTCAGCGCATCGTTTGCACCTAATGAGTGTTCGCTTGGGCTTGATGCTCTAGAGGGCACTCCCCTCTTTCAAACACATATTGCTCCATACCTACCCACAGGTACCGAGTGCATTCCGCCGAGTTGGCAGTTCTACGGTTTGAATCTTGCGGATGTTGCCATGTTACTCTTCTTTTTGCTGATCTTAATAGCCAGCCGCCTGTTACTCAGACGGCCACCAGCACGACGAACCTACTTCTAATATGATGTTAAAGAAAACCTTATCGATAGCTGCATTAGCAGCCAGTGCCCCGGTCATGGCCTCCGAGTGGACGCAAAACTACTACTTCGAGAATGACTTATTTGCCAACACAGACCGCAGCTACACGAATGGCGTAAGGATGTCGGCGGTATCGCCCGATGTCACCAGCTATCTGGATGACCCCTCGGTACCTTTATGGCTGCGCCGAGCCAATACCTATCTTGAACCTTTTTATCCTGTCCCAGAAAAATATGGTGAAGAGGTGAAGCGTAAATTTATCTTCACTTTAGGCCAGCAGATCTACACCCCTTCTGACTCAGAGAGAACGACACTTGACCCAAATGACCGGCCCTACGCCGGCTGGCTTTATGCAGGTTTTGGGTTTCACGCCGCAACGGCCAATAAGTTAAAGTCGGTAGAGTTCAACCTCGGTATTGTCGGCCCCGCCTCTTTTGCTCATGAGACCCAAGACTTCGTGCACAAAATTCGTGGCATTGAGCAGTTCGAAGGCTGGGATAATCAACTCAAAAACGAGCTAGGCCTTCAGCTTGTTTATGAAGAAAAGCAGGCATGGCGCTGGGACTTTAGCGATGACCTAGGGTACGACTTCATCAGCCACTATGGCGGCAGCATAGGTAATGTGGCCAGCTACTTAAACGCCGGCGGCGAAATGCGTTTTGGTTGGAACCTACCCAAAGATTTCGGCACATCAGCGCTGCGCCCAGGTGGTGACAACAGCTCGCCAGGAGCAACCCGTACCAGCCGAAATATCGGCCTACACGGTTTTATCTCTATTGATGGTCGTATCGTGCTCAATAATATTTTTCTCGATGGCAATACCTTCCGCAATAGCCACTCGGTGAGTAAAAAGCACTTCGTGGCCGACGGAGCCATTGGTATCGCTAGCACTTATGAAAACTGGAAAGTATCAGTTGCACTGGTGCATCGCACTAAGGAGTTCAAACAACAAGGCAAAGGCCATGCCTTTGGCTCAATCACTCTCTCCTACAACTACTAAATAGCGCGATCTTTATAAGAAAACAGGGAGCCACTCGGCTCCCTTTCAAAGTTAGAATTCACCACGCAAGGTCAGCCAAAACTGCCGACCAGGCTCATTGACCTGTACCGGGTTTGGATCGAAAACATCATCACGGCTTTCATGTAATCGGTATGTTTTGTCGAAAATATTCTCGACACCCGCAGAGATACGCCATCCGGCACTGATTTGATAATCCGCATAAAGGTCAACCACGCCGTACCCAGGTGTTTTTGTTACATCAAGGCCCGCGCAGCTAGAGCTGGCTAGACACACATCGCTCTGCGCCCCTGCTAAGTTCCAGCGTACCCCAGCCTCCCAAGCATCACGGCTATAATCAGCACTCAACGACGCCATCAACGGCGCTATGCGCGAGAGCGGTTGATCATCATCGAGGTTATTACCCACCGTGTAACTGAGCTGCCCGGTAATACGCCAGTGGCTGCCCAAACGAACAGCTTGTTCAAGTTCAAGACCATAAAGCTCGGCAGCCACGTTTTTATAGCGGCTAGCGCCCGCATGTTGGTAACGCAGAATATAGTCATCAATACGGTTGTAGAACGCTGAAACCAACCACGGGTGTTGATCGCCCCCGTGTAACGTTAGCGTCAACTGCTGATGTTTTTCAGGATCCAGCGATGGATTACCAATCCAATTCGACTTCGCCATATATCGCTCAGTGGCATCAGCGGTGCGCACGCCACGCGATAGATTTGCACTAAAAACTCGCCCTGCGCCAAGGTCATGCTGCCAATTGAGAAAACCTGAAACATTGTGCTCAGTTTGAGGGCTGAGCGCTTGGCCGTACAGCTCAGCTAGCGTTTTACCAAAGGATCGCTCCCTAGAGGCAGCATCCGCCTCGATGCGATCATAGCGCAGACCCGCTGTTAACTTATCTTGGGCACTTAAATGGCGTGCTACTTCTGCGAAGACACCTACTTGGTCGATAGATACATCCGGCCATAGCAGCCCCTTTTTTACGCCAGCCGGTAAAGCAAAGATGGCACCGCTCTTGTCGCGCTGCTGCATATCAACCCCCGCAGTTAACTCATGCGCGCCGAGCCACCCGGTCGCGGTGATACGCCCCCCGGTTGTGTTGGATTCGCTCGGTGCGGACATCACCATCTTACCGCCGCGGCGTGCGGTATCCATAAGGTGGTCCACCTCGCTGCGATAAAGCTCAGCCGAGACCTTCGAGATCACACTGCCTGCGGGTTTGTGCGCTAGCTTTAGACGGTAGCTATCTGCGTTCGATTTAGGTGAGTCCATACCCGCTCCAGCGAAAGATACATCGCGCTCTTCGTTGCGGTCATAACTGGCTTGAATCGTTGTGTTTTCGGTAATGTCACCGCCCACAATAATACCTGCGGAGCGCGTCAGGTAGGAGGAGCGCACTTCATCACCCTTGCCATCCCGATAATGGGAAGCTTCGTCATAGTCACCTACAACGCGCACGTAACCAGATTCACTACCCGCCGCGAGATCGAGACTGCCTTGGCCGCCCTCTGCATTGTCTCGATAGGTGGTGGATAGATGCCCCACGACACCATCGTCATCGAACATTGGTGTCTGTCGCTCAATCAGTACCGTACCGCCTGTTCCACCGCTGCCGTACTTAACCGTCTCAAACCCTTTAATAACGGTTAATGTGTCGTAGCTATTTACACTGGCATAAGTGCTCGGCGGGTCCATGCGATTAGGGCAACCACCATGGATAAAAGCCCCATCAATGAGCACATTTAACTGAGTTTCGCGCTGCCCACGAATAACCGGATCAATGCCACGCCCGCCCATACGGATACCGCTCACACCGTTTACCTGACGAATGAGATCAGCTAAATCAGCCGAAGGCTTCTTGGTGAATGTTGTAACGGGCTCCTCTGCCACGTCTCCCAAACGGTCGGCATCGTAAGTAACCTTTAGCGTTAAGCCCTCATCTGCTGCCGTAAGTAGTGATGTCGATAACAGTGTCATCGCTCCCAAAGCGCCATAGCGACCCATACATTAAACCCTCCTAATAAAGAGGAGTATTTTATGAGCTTACGGCCTATTTTGAGCGTGACATAGTGTCGCGCGACAGATTGCCGCACGACGAAAGGATAACCCCTAGCATCTATGCTAGCGATTCAAACCACTCGCAGGAGGGTGCAAAAAACGCAGCTCCCGTGACAGCTTGTGTGAACTGCAACACCTTATCAGTCGTGCCTGCAGCACTTTTTGCTTGCCCCATCATACTACGAAGGATCTCCGTAAAGTTATGGGGAGTACGGCAGTAACTCACAAAAACTAAGCCATTTTGCGTTGTCGTTCCGTACGGCATACTATGGCGCAACAGCTCAAGAGAGCGGCCTTGCTCATCTTTCAAAGATGCGCGTTTTGTATGGGCAGATAATGGCTTCTCGGCAGACGGGTACTCAATATTGTCATGCTTAGTTCGCCCGTAGGTATCTTCTTGTGCTTTTAAAGGCTGCTTTTCCCACTTCGCGATGTCATGGATATATCGCTGCACGTGAATATAGCTCCCCCCAGCAAAAGCATGATCTTCATCGCCAACAACAGCCACCTCGGCGCGATGGGCACCCTCTGGGTTTTCGGTACCGTCTACAAACCCTGTTAAATCACGGTTATCGAGATATCGAAAGCCGGAAACCTCTTCCACCACCTCACAAATGCCACCGAGAGCTTGCATCGCCGCTTTACCCATCTCAAATGTAACGTCACGCCGATTGGAGCGAAGGTGCAAGAAAAGGTCAGCAGGCGTTGCTGGCATGGTGTAGTTATCGGTGGCCAACTCAGGAAAACGGGTCAGCTCACGGGGGCGTTCACTAAACAGTGTGTCCCAAAAGTCACTACCCACAGCGATGACACTATACGGCGCATTATCGGCATAGCTTTCACATACGCTGGCAACACGCTGATACGCATCAGACAACGCAGCGCGCAGTTGATCGCGCTGGCCCGCTTTAACATTGAGCGTAATGAACAGGGCATCAGAACTCGCTGGCGCAACAACGCCCGACTGGTAACATACCGTCATGCTTATACTCCTAAGTTAGATCTGACTTTAGATTAGACGAGTTTAATCGCGCTATGGCGATGAGCTGAGTCAAACTCGCCTATGGTCTAATAAGAATGGCACTGGGCTTGAAGCGAATGGGATAACCTTATTCAGCACCCAAAGCGATGGGCCGGTCCGCATCGCGAACCCACTCACTCCAAGAGCCAACGTACACGTTGGTATTCGTTAAGCCTGCATGATGCATCGCCAATAAGTTATGGCACGCTGTAACACCCGAACCACACATATGCGTAACAGGCACTGTGGCATCAATCAATGCTAGCCACTCACGACGCAAGACCTCTGGCGTTTTGAACAGGCCAGCTTCGGTAAGGTTTGCTTGAAATGGACGATTGACCGCCCCCGGGATGTGCCCCGCAACAGGATCTATCGGCTCAGCGTCTCCTGCAAAACGCTCTTGAGAGCGTGCATCGACTAGCTGTAGTTGATCAAGTTGAGCCAACACCTGAGCTGTGCTCAGATACTGGCGCGCATCCCACGCCAACGCCGCGGTTGCAGCGCTAGGTTCTAGTATCTCTGTTGAGAGCTCGCCCACTTCCGCCTGCCAACTCGGTAGTCCACCGTTGAGCACCGCTACCGCTTCATGGCCAGCCATTCGCAACATCCACCATAGACGCGCCGCCATCGCCCCAGCCATATCATCATAGACAACCACTTGAACGCCAGGTGCCACACCAAAAGCCGCCATAGTAGAGATAAAGGCCTGCTCATCAGGTAATGGGTGGCGCCCTACTTGGGCGCTCTTTTCGCCCGAAAGCACACTTTCCATATCGAGAAAATGCGCGTTCGGAATATGACCCGCCTCATAAAGCGCGCGGCCTTTCGCGAAGTCGGTCAAATAGGCGCGCGTATCGAAGACAACCCATGATGCGGCATCAAAGTCGGCCTTAAGTTGGTCTGCGTTGATCAATGTCGAATACATGGGCACTCCGGCACGTAATGGCTAAATTAACGAGTATATTGAGCGAACTCTTCGGTCAGCAGTTCAAGCTCATTTTCAGCTTTTTGCTTCGCTTTCTTTTTGAGTGTCGCTACTTCGGCCGCTTTCTCTTCGAGAATCGCTACGGCTTCTGCGGCCTTATCATCTGCAGCTTCAACACGATCAAAATAACGCTTTAACTGCATAAGAATGGCGCGTCGACGCCCCTCTTCTGCACGCGCTATCTCTTCTGCTGACTTTTCCTTCTTTTCCTGCACCTGCTCTGCTTGCTGCGCTGGCACGTAGTTTAGCGGGCGAATACCTGCCGCAACACGTACCTGATCAAGCAACGGCATAGAGCGAGCGCGAGCTTTCTCTGCACCTTTTTGCAAGACAGCTTCCACTTCGCCGAGGTCACCCATCAGTTCGTGGTAACGCGCACGAGGTGCACTCAACTGGCTATCAAGAAACTCAAACAGTTCACGCTTCGCATCACCCCATGCAATACCTTCAAGGTAGCGCTGACGCATCGCTGCGGCATCGGCTTCGTTAGCAAAGCAGCTGTATAAACGGAACAGTGTGCTGTTATCAGGGTCTTTCGGCTCACCTGGCGCGCGCGTATCCGTCACGATCTGGTTGATCAGCTTACGCAGCTCTTCAGACGAGCAGAACAGTGGGATCGTATTGTCGTAACTCTTCGACATTTTACGACCATCTAGCCCCGGAATGAGCTGAGTCTCTTCATCGACTTGCGCTTCTGGTAGCTTGAAAAGATTTTGGTACGTGTGATTAAAGCGCCCCGCAACATCCCGTGCCATCTCGATATGCTGCACTTGGTCTTTACCAACAGGGATGATATCTGCGTTGAACATTAAGATATCTGCCGACATCAAAATCGGGTAGCTGAATAGCCCCATTGTGACGCCATCATCCAAATCTTGTTTCCCCGCATCACGGTTGGCATCCACAGACGCTTTGTACGCATGTGCGCGGTTCATCAAACCTTTAGAGGTCATACATGTCAGGATCCACGTGAGCTCTGGGATCTCTGGGATATCTGATTGGCGGTAAAATGTCGCTTTATCTGTGTCTAGGCCTAACGCCAGCCAAGTCGCTGCGATCTCTTGCGAGGAGCGCGCAACACGCTCAGGATCGTGACACTTGATCAGTGCGTGGTAATCCGCCAAGAAGAAAAAGCTATCGTAACTCTCGTCTTCACTGGCTTGGATAGCGGGCTTAATCGCACCCAAGTAGTTACCAATATGCGGTGTCCCTGTTGTGGTAATACCTGTTAACACAGTCTTTTTCGACATTTTCCAAGAAGTCCTGCTGTAAAAATCTATGATAAATAATCCGCCAACATCATACACAAAAACAGCATAAGGATCGCCC
This sequence comes from Neptunomonas marina, assembly GCF_004005935.1. Classification (GTDB taxonomy): domain Bacteria; phylum Pseudomonadota; class Gammaproteobacteria; order Pseudomonadales; family Balneatricaceae; genus Neptunomonas; species Neptunomonas marina. The sequence goes on from NZ_SACQ01000008.1 coordinate 16,463, forward strand.
CTGCCTTTCATCTGAACGTCGGGAATGGTAAAAAAGGAAGCGAATACAGAGCACTCTGGGCAACCTGAAAACGGAGCAAAAACACCCCATGCTGACAGTGATTTCACCGGCTAAAAATCTTGATTATGAAACGCCAGCCCACATCGATACCCACACCACACCGCGCTTTATCGACCAATCCCAAGCGTTGATTGATATCCTCGATAAGCTCTCGGTACAGGATGTCGCAGAGTTGATGAAGCTAAGTGATAAGCTCGCCAGCCTTAACGTGGCGCGCTATGCCTCTTGGGAGCCGAAATTCACAGCGGATAACTCCAAGCAGGCGGTACTGGCCTTTAATGGCGATGTCTACACAGGTCTGGATGCTGCATCGCTGTCATCAGCGCAACTGGATTATGCGCAGCAGCACCTGCGGATCTTATCAGGCCTGTACGGCGTATTGCGTCCACTTGATCGTATGCAGCCCTATCGCCTTGAGATGGGCACAAAACTCCAAAACCCGCATGGCAAGGATCTCTATGCGTTTTGGGGCAATGCGCTAACGGAATCACTGAACGAGGAACTTGCTGAGCAAGACAGCAAAGTACTGGTCAACCTTGCCTCTAACGAATACTTCAAAGCGGTGAAACCAAAGGCACTCGATGCACGTGTCATCACCCCTGTCTTCAAAGACTGGAAGAACGGCCAGTATAAAATTATCAGCTTCTACGCCAAGAAAGCACGTGGGCTTATGGCACGCTATATTATCGAAAATGGCATCGACAACCCGCAAGCGCTGCAAAACTTTGACTATGACGGCTACCAATACTCGGAGTCCCTGTCAGAGGGCGATACACTTGTATTCACGCGTGATCACGCTGAGTAAGTGGCAATCCAGTACAGAACGTCCAATAAAAAAGCCGGCAGTATCGCCGGCTTTTTTAATCAATCATCACATAATCGATCAATTGCTCTTCGCTGATCTCATTATCTTTGACTTCGTAATAGCTCAGTACCGAAGCGCCCGCATTGATAACTGAGTCATCTTTGCCCGATAGCAGCGGGTGCCACTCGGGAAGATCTTTACCTTCATATACAAGGCGATAAGCACAGGTTGGCGGCAGCCAATGAAAAGACTCCACATCTTCTGGCCGCAGCTTGACGCAACTTGGCACCAGTTGGCAGCGCTTTTCGTACTCGGTACAGCGGCAGTTATCAAAGTCCAAAAGGTGACATACAACTGTCGTATAAAAGACCTCTTCAGTGTCTTCATCTTCTACCTTGTGCAGACAACACAAGGCGCAGCCATCGCAAAGTGACTCCCATTCAAAGGGTGTCATCTCGTCCAGTGATTTGCTTTGCCAAAATACGTTTTGGGCAACCACTAACGAACCCCTGTCTCCGGACGGTTTTTATAAAGATCTAGCATGTAGTCATCTTTTGGTGGTGGCATTTGCAGATAAAACCCGTTCTCTGCCACATCATCCAACAGCTTTTGGGTATCTTCAACGCGCGCTAGCTTACGCTCACTCGTCAGAGGCATATCCATCACATGGACCGGTTTACCGAACATCTCCAGCAACGGCTCGGGAACACGCTCAAGCTGTTCCCGCTTATCAACATAAAGATACATCTCATCTTTACGGGAGCTTTTAAAAATCGAAATAATTTTCATAACTATGAACCATTTTTCTCAAATTGAGCCAGTTGATTGAGCAACGCATCCCCAACCACAGACTTGCGCCAGCCACTTAGCTCACTGGGCAGTTGGTAATCCCCCTGAGGGTTTCGGCTGCGTATTAAGTTATCCAGATCTTTTTTACGCAACACCACCTCTGGTGCCATCTCAAGCCGTGCAGCCGCTTCACGCCCTATCGCTTTCAGTTTCTTAAGGCGTTTATTCCAGATAATCGGTAACGGCCGCTGAATAGGTTTCACAGGCTCGCTTTCTGCACTGTGCTGGGCATTGGCGATAAACGCAAGAATCGTCTCGCTGTCTTCACGGATAGCCCGCTGCTTAATTTCATCAACACGCGCCAAATCAGACTTATTCTTGGGCCATACCTGCACGAGGGAGAGTAGTGATTGGTTGCGCAAGATACGGTTGCGCGGGATATCACGACGTCTCGCTTCCTGCTCACGCCAACGGGTTACATCACGCAGCGCAGCAATCTTATGATCAGGCAGCCCCCACGCTTGGCTAAAACGACGATAGTACTCGTGCCCCTCTGGGTCGGTATCAACCACATTACCAAGCACCATCTCCGTCTCTTCCGCAAACCATTCTGTGCGCCCGAGATGCTCTAGTTTGCTCTTGAGCATCAAGCAAATGGCGGGAAGGTAAGCAACATCCAGTGCCGCATAACGCTCTTGCTGCGGGCTGAGCGGGCGCTTTAACCAATCAGAGTTGGTTTCACCCTTACCCAAATGGACGCTCAGTGCATGTTCGACCAAGCGCTGCAGCCCCATCGTAAACCCCCAGCCAACAAACGCAGCCGCCAATTGAGTATCGAATAACGGGCGTGGTATCACGTCAAAGGAGTGATTGAAGAGTTCAAGGTCCTCACTACCTGCGTGGATCACTTTCAGCACGCATGGATCGCGAAACAGCGCCACCAGCGGTGAAAAATCAGAGATCTCTAGCGGGTCAATCAAGTAACACTGCGTATCATCTGCCACTTGAATCAAGCCAGGGATAGGATAAAAAGTGTCGACGCGCTGAAACTCCGTATCGATTGCGATCATCGGCAGCTGCGCCCATCGCTCACAATACTCAGCCAGAGCACTATTTGTGTTGATATGAACCGGCTGTTGCGCGGAGGCTTCCAACACCTCCCATTGATACATCGTTTCCATAAATGCTCTGTATTATCCCATCAAAGTAAGCGACGGCCCGCCAGCGCATGAGCCAGCGTGCCACCATCCACATACTCTAGCTCACCACCCACCGGCACCCCGTGCGCGATGCGGCTCACTTTTACATTACGGCCTTTCAGCTGCTCGGCGATATAATGTGCCGTTGCCTCACCTTCTACCGTTGGGTTAGTCGCCAAGATCACCTCTTCGATGACGCCCTCATTGATGCGTTCAACCAATTGATCGATACCGATATCATCCGGCCCAACACCATCGATGGGTGACAAGTGCCCACCCAGCACAAAGTAGAGGCCACCAAAGCCGCTCGTTTGCTCAATAGCCAAGATGTCCATCGGCGTCTCTAGCACACATAAAAGCTTTTCATCGCGGCTGGGCGAAGCACAGATCTCACAGATATCGGTTTCACTTAAGGTACGACAGCGTTGGCATTCAGATACCTGCTCGACAGCCGTGCGCAGCGCATCTGAGAGCGTCATGGCGCGCTCTCTATCGCGCTCAAGCAAATGAAACGCCATGCGTTGCGCAGACTTCGGGCCAACGCCTGGCAAACAGCGCAACGCCGCGATCAACTCATGCAGTAAAGGGCTAAATGACATAATCAGAACGGCATGTTAAAGCCTGGTGGCATACCCATACCACCTGTCACTTTCTGCATGCGCTCTTGGGTTTGCGACTCAACTTTACGTACAGCATCGTTGATCGCTGCTGTGATGAGATCTTCTAAGATCTCTTTGTCTTCTTCCATAAGGCTGTCATCGATGCTGACACCCTTAACGTCGTGGCGGCCATTCATGACAACTTTCACAAGGCCTGCACCAGATTCACCGTTCACCTCAGCGTTAGCGATCTCTGCCTGAGCTTTTTGTAGCTCTTCCTGCATTTTCTGGGCCTGTTTCATCAGGTTCCCCATACCACCTTTCATCATGTTAATAACCTCTTAAATCTATCAATCTATTGGTGTGATGCTGTCGTAATCGATGGCACCATCAAACTCAGCGATCAACTGCTTCACGCTGGGGTTTTGTTCAAACTGCGCTACAGCCTCTGCTAAGCGTTCAGCGCGTAAGCGCTCAACATAACGCCTTGGCGTTTCACATGTCTGAGCTGCCTGCTCAAATTCTACCGCAAACTGGCTGTTAAAGTAGTTGTGCAGCGCAGCTTCGATACGGTTACGTTGGACGTCATCCAACATTGCTGCTTGCTCAGCTGCAAAATGAAAGCGCCACAGCCCATTAGACGCGGACTCCAACGATAAGTTAGCTGCAATGCTTGCGCTCATACCCGACAAGCCGATTTGCGGGTGCAATACGACCCACTGCTCTGGGGAAAAGCGTTCAAGTTCGATACGCTCATCCGCCAGCTCGGGAGCAACCTGCGCTATTTTAACCGCGCTCTGGACGCTTGCGATCTCTGGTACGGTAGCCAGTTCAGGCGGCTCAATGGCAGCCGTGTCTGACTCTGCGCTAAGGCTAGCTTGAGGAGCGGGCTGCTCTTCCCAAGGTGGCACATCGATATTTGCAGAATCAACAACACGGGCAGGTTCTGCCGCTCGGGGGGTAAACCCAGAACGCTCAGCCTTTTTTTCAGGCTTTTTTGCGGTATCGTCCTCGGCACTATCCCCTGCAAAATAATCATCGTCATAGGGAGGCGGCTCAAGATCAGACGCTGGAGCTGGAGCTGGAGCTGGAGCTGGAGCTGGAGCTGGAGCTGGAGCTGGAGCTGGAGCTGGAGCTGGAGAAGGTTCTGCTTTAGGCGGTGGCGTGTCAAGCGCGGCAGTACCGTTTGGCTCAGCCAGCTCAACCGCAGGTGCGGCCGTGTCCGCTGGCCGAAACGCTAGCATGCGCAACAACACCATCTCTAACCCTTCGCGCGCATCAGGAGCAAAAGGCAGATCTTTGCGTCCTAACAACGCGAACTGATAAAACAGCTGAACGTCTTCGGCGGTGAGTTGCTGCGCCAGCGTAGCGACTTGCTCTTGATCGCCCATACTGTTATCGATCGCCTTAGGGACGGCTTGGGCCACAGCAATTCGGTGTAACAGGCTGATCAAGTCGCCCAACACTGTCATGTAGTCGGGTGAAAATTGGGCCAGCTCAGCCATCACCACAAATAGCTCTTCCGGATTATGCGCTGCTAAGCTATCAAGAATACGGTATACCAAGCGCTGGTCGATGGTGCCCAACATGGCGCGCACATCCGCCTCAACCACGGCTCCGGCACCAAACGCGATAGCCTGATCCGTTAAACTCAGTGCATCACGCATCGAGCCATCAGCGGCCCGCGCTAACAACCATAATGCGGCCTCTTCAAAGCTAATTTGCTCCTCAGCTAAAACATGCTGGAGATGACCAACAATACGTTCAGGAATTAGGTTTTTAAGGTTGAACTGCAAACAACGCGACAAGATGGTGATCGGCAGTTTTTGCGGATCCGTTGTCGCGAGCAAAAACTTCACATGCGGAGGCGGCTCTTCAAGGGTCTTTAGCAACGCATTAAACGAGTGGCTAGAGAGCATGTGCACCTCATCGATGAGATACACTTTGAAGCGTCCGTGTGTTGGCGCGTACTGCACATTTTCCAACAGTTCGCGGGTATCCTCAACCTTAGTTCGGGATGCGGCATCCACCTCAATCAAATCGACAAACCGCCCTTCGGCGATCTCCCGGCAAGCGCCACATTGGCCGCATGGCTCAGACGAAACACCCTGCTCGCAGTTGAGTGACTTAGCAAACAGTCGAGCAATCGACGTTTTACCGACACCACGGGTGCCAGTAAATAGATAAGCATGATGCAGACGATCATCATCTAGCGCGTTGACCAGTGCTTTTAGTACATGCTCTTGGCCAACCATCTCAACAAAACGCTTGGGTCGCCACTTACGAGCAAGAACCTGATAACTCATATAACCGTCTGTCTGCCATTAGAAAAAACAGTGCCAATGCTACCGCTTCAACACGCTAATAGCTACTGAGTTGTGCTTTGTAAACGGAGATTAACCGCGCTGCTGCAACAGCGCTCAAAGCCACGGAGTTTAGTCTGGGCTCTTCCCCTACCCCCGATTTACCGGGCCAATGACTTTCACAGAAGTATCACGAGCGCTGCTATTCACTGGATAACGACCAAAGCAGAGCGCAAAAATCAATGATAACGCTCTGCATCACCAAGGAGGTCACCATGCTAAGCGCCACACGCTCAATCCGAGTATCCATGATAACGAGTTTTGTACTATCGATATGGACCATATGTGCCAGTGCTGCGAATTTTGGCTACGACGGAGCCCTGGCCAGATCCTTGCGACATATAGAAGTGCGCGGCGCTACAAGCTGTAAACAAGGCATGAAATCATTATCGACACTTGGATAGTGAGGCTTATTGAAGGATTCAGGCTATTCCTCAAGTGCCACTGTCATTACAGAAGTAAGAAGCTTTTCGTGATGAGTTTATTAGCACCAGTGGTTGCACTCGGTGCCAACACATGAAAACTGACAATATGCAGATAGCACTTTTTACTAAGGGATATCACTTACTTTAGAGGAACGGTTCGCAGGTTCAGCCATTCGTTATGACTCAACCAATTCTTCAGCGATCAGCTTTAGTAAAAAAGTCTCCCGCTCGATCGAAAGTCCTTTTTTATCACTGTTTACGATCGTCTCTTCATTATGAGCAATCGCGTCGTAGATATTGACCCAAACAGGTCTCATAGCATTTTGGATCTCATGATGCTCAAGCTGGGGGTCTCCTAGCTCATCATCAATGCTGCAGCGATAACAATAGGACTTCATATACAACAGATCATAACCATGCTTATTCCAAGAACGGTACTCTTCATATACACCGTATGGCTCGATATTTCTTATGTTCTTCGCACCTGTCTCTTCCTGTAACTCGCGAACCAACCCCGCTTGCAGCGCTTCATCTTCATCGACACCACCACCTGGCAAGCTATAGTCGTGGTAACGCTCCGTAAATAGCAATAGGATTTGCTCGCCTCTCAGAACAATCGCCCGTGTGGCAATACGTGTGAGAATGCTGTTTTTTTGAGCGCTACTATGAGTTGCAATATTCAGTTGTCGCATGGTGCATCAACCCCCGCGGATAGACTTTTATAAGTTATAGAGCTCTGAGCCCGTAACTTTTCGAGCGCTTACTTAAAACAGTGAATAGAAGAAATTTTGGCGTGAGTATTCTAAATAGGCGTTGCGTCTCGCTGACTGTAAGCACAACAGAAAGTTAAAACCTAATGAGAACAAATAGATAAGGATTTTTGGGGGCAGCTCCCTTCCGAGCCTGACCAGGTTCACGGCTTATCGTTGCGGGAGGCACGTCTCACGCGGCTTTCAGCCAACTTGCGATTTACTGTCGCTGGTTGATTTGAAGGCTCAATGAGAACACACGACGTGATCACCTGACAAGCCATATGTCGCACCTTGGTACGCAGTAACTTCCCTTGAGGACTGGCGGAACATTATGAGATACGGCATTATCTGCAACCTAAGGACCTGAGGCTGGCTAATCCCCCTCGTCAATCAATTCGCACGCTCGTTTCAATGGAGAGGAAATGGAGATGCTGTCGCTTGAAGCACTTACAACAATGGAGTTCAACCGCTCCGCGTAAGCTGTCTCTTGAAATGCCCTTCACATCCTGAAATAAAAATGACAACGGTAGACCAGAATACAACGCACTCGGCTGAAGCCGCAGCCTTGGGCTTTTGGTATCAAGCCCTCTATGCGCTGTTAACTCTCGTAGAACAAACAACTGATGACGCAGCAATCGGCATAGAAAAGCTTGATGACATCGAGCTACAGGCCGACGGCAAGCAGCTTCTCTACCAACTAAAACATTCCATAAGCACTGCCCCACCGCCTATCACAATCAAATCGAAATCACTTTGGAAGACAATAAAGGTTTGGGTGGATGCCCTTCCGAAGCTAACTCTGGCGGAAACTACGCTTCACCTTGTTACGGTTGGAGGAATTGCGAAGAGTGATCCCCTCCAAATTCTAACAAGCGCTGGGGAGGACCGGGTCGATCTTGCAAAGGCCATGACGTTAGAAGCTGAAAGAGTACTTTTTGAGCGCTCTCAAGCCGCAGAACAAGGCAACAAACTGCCACACTCTGAGCGCATTAGTGGATGCCAAGCCTTCTTGGAGTTAACTGAAATTGATCGGCTCAACATGCTTCGTCGTACCCGCATTAGACCAGAAAGCCCCACGGTCCCTCAAATTGAGCAAGAGGTTGCAGCAAACCTTCACATTCTTCCAGCTCACCAACGCGACACGGTTGCTTGCCGTTTAGTCGAATGGTGGGACCGACAAATGGTGTACTCACTCTGTGGTCAACGTGAGGGCATAATAAGCCGGACAGAGCTACAAAGTCAGGTAAGCACCATAGTTGCGGATATCGAACAAGACAAACTTGTTCCTGAATTAGAAACCGTAAGCCACCCTACTGACTACCAACCTGACGGTATGCTCTTCCGTCAAATCGACTTAGTGAAAGGTACAAGAGGCGATCTTGCAAAGGCAATAAGAGAAGAATGGAGAGCCCGTGAACAGCGGGCCCGATGGACCGTTTCCAATCCAGCCTTAGTGTCCAAGATCAATGATTATGACTTGCTGCTGAAAGAGTACTGGTCCGACCTCCATTTAGAAATGGTAGACAACAGTGCCGATCAGGCGGAGGAAGAAAAGCAAGCTTCAGGGCTCAATCTCCTTCGCTGGACTCACAACGATGCTCCTACGACGATTCGGCCAATCTCTGAGGGCTGGAATGCCGCCTACTATATCCGAGGCAGCTACCAAGTATTAGCGATTAACCTACAAGTGGGCTGGCATCCTGATTACGAAGAGTTACTTGAGGATTCCGAATGAATCTTGCACATGATGTTTATGCAGAGACAAATCCGGCTTTCTGCACCTACGCGGTATTGAATTATGTCAAAGCGTACCTTTCCATTAACGATTCAGGGCCGGAGCTTCCGACAATTTACCTCGCGTTACCAATAGCGATTTCCGGAGATTTGGCAGCGTTGTTTGAAGGAACCAATAAGAACACCGGCTTGCTTGAATGGTTAGAGCGAAGTCCACAAGTGCAAGTAGGGCTCGCTGATCGAATTAACTCTTCTGTTGAAATCGTAACCGAGAGTGTGCGCTTTAGCTGCTTTGTTAATGCAATTAAGATTGGGGATGATGCACGGCTGCGCCTCGGTCCACAAAAGCCCAAGGGAATCACCCTCAACAACTTAGATAAGGATTCCGTAAATGCGATCCGGCGAGCAGAGCGCCTCGGATTCTGGTTCGCGATGGCGGGCTCCACAAGGAACGTCTTTGACAGCATGGGATTGACAGTATGATACGTTGGAACATAGCCAGTATTTTTTTTCTGGGAGTCTCCGGCAGAAGTCGAGCCTTAACCTTCAAGCCAGGCGAAGTAAACATAATTACAGGCGCCTCAGGTACCGGAAAATCAACGATTATCAAAGCAATTGACTACTGCTTAGGCTCAAGTAAATGCGAACTGCCAGTGCATGTTCGTCGCCATAGCACTGCCGTTGGAGTCAAGTGGGTCGCAGGTGAAGATGAACTGATCGTCGGGCGTCTTATCCCTCCTGTGGGTCAGACTTCCAGCTCGAAGATGTTTGCCACATCAGGCCGAAACTTGCCGATCCCTCAGAAAATTGAGGAATTTGATGGCTCTACAACGACAAATGCAGCGAAAGCTTTTATTGAGAGAGCTTTTGGTATTGGAGACATAGGGACTGATTCAAATGCTACCTCCTCTGGAAAGGCGAGGGCTACGGTGCGAAACCTGACGCCTTATCTCTTCGTTACAAAGGAGGTGATCGACAGTGAATCAGTGCTTTTTCATGGTCTTGAGAAAGCGGAAAAGGCACGGGACATATTAGCAAGTATGCCGTACTTTCTGCGTGCAACTGATGAAGCAAGCTTCAAGGATGAAAGGCGGCTGCGTCAACTCCTTTACATACTTGATAATGAGGAGGCACGAACTCGCTCCTTGGCATCCAAAGAGACCGCATTGAAGAAACGAGCAATGAGCCTGATTAGTGAGGCCCATCGCATTGGCATAACCACTCTGCCTCCACCAGATGCTTCTGAAGAAGAGCTTTTACAACAAATTGAAGGATTATCACAAACTCAGCTACAGCCTACCTCCTATCCAGTTGAAGGCGAATTAGGTGCGCTTCATGAACAACGAAGAGAAATTCTCAACAAACTCACCGATGTAAAGCGCAAGTCACATGCAACGCGCTCTGCTCTCAGAGAGGCCAACGGCTTCGAGGACACTGTAACACGCCAGCGCAGTAAACTAAGGTTAGCAGAACACTTTAAACTCGGAGAGATTGCCTCGGTTTGCCCTGTATGTGAATCTCCATCCAAAAAAGGTCAAGAAACCGCGAATGCTTTACAAAAAGCGTTAAACAAAGTTCAAGCAGAAAGCGCTGCGGTTGAACGAGTAAAGCCAAAGCTTGTTGAACACGACCGGGAGCTAAAGGAAGAGATCACACAACTAAACTCGGCCCTGCGTCGCATTGATAATCAAATCAAAGCGTGGCTACAACAAACCGATGAAGCTCGAAAGCTCAACGATATTGCTCAATTGAAGGCCCACCTGCTGGGGCGCATATCATTTTTTCTTGAATCGAGTACAGATGAAAAAAGACAAACATCTCCTGACCTTACTGTGCTTCGCGACGATATTAAGCAGTTAGAAGCGCGAGTAAACCCTGAGGAAAGAGAAATTAGATTACGGAGAGCGGAAGCGAAAATTTCGGCCATTGCCTCAAAAAACCTGCAAAGACTTCCAACTGTTGCTCCCTGCATAGGGGCCGAGCTGGATTTTTCATCACGACGCCCCGAAGTTTCCGTAATTGAAGCTGATACTGATGAACTTCTCAAATTGCCTGACGTAGGTTCAGACCAAAACTACCTTGCAATCCACATAGCGTTGGCATTCGCGCTTCAGAAGCACTTCGAATTGGTCGAATCCCCGGTTCCCGGGGTATTGGTACTTGATCAGATTAGTCGTCCTTATTTTCCTACAAGGGGTGAGAATGATGACGAAACTGAAATTGCAGGAGAACGTGAGGATGAGGAAGTAAAAGCGATGCGTACTCACATTGACTTCCTTTTCTCAGAGGTCGAACAGCGGACAGGACTTCAAGTTATCCTAATTGAGCACGCTTATTTCGCAGACGATTCTCGGTATGTATCCTCTACACGTCAGCGATGGACTCGCGCCTCTAAAGAAGCCCTAATACCCATAGACTGGCCTACTCGCTGACCAAGCATCTACGAAGCTGCTCTCAAGGTATAGCTTTACGACACGATTTAGGTACACGAATACGGAAGTAGTAAACGGAGTACGAAGAGAGTTGAAGATAGGCTGTAGATCTAGCCAATGTGTTTCACCTTGCGTTATTCAACAGGCTTAACTCAAAAGGAACTAGTAAAAACAAAGGGATACAAGAAATGGGGGCAGCTCCACCAGCCACATCCCGGCACATGAGTCGACCGCTGTGGCTGCTCCCTTCCGGGCCTGACCAGGTTCACGGTGTATCATTGCGAGAGGACCAGCAGAGCTACCATCGCAGCAGTTATCAGCGTTTGCTAACAACAGGGTGCGAATTATACCAACTCGCTTTGCGAATGCAAATATTCAACCTATTTCTTTTTAAAGTGCTTAAAAATCAAACAACTAATGACTGAACCACCTCTCGAAGCCAACGATGCATAGGGTCGCGATGGTTACGTTGGTGCCAGTATAAATAGAAGTTGAGCTCAGGTGCGCGCAGCTCCTCTGGCACGGGCCTGAACACCACATCCCGCTGTTTGCCGACATGTTCAACAATACTTTTTGGCAGCATAAAAACCAGATCACTACGCTCGCAGTAGTCTGCAACGGAGGCAAAACTCGTCAGCCGCAGCACGGTATTGCGCTTCTTCCCCATCGCTTTCAGTGTCGCATCGGCAAACGCGGGCCCACGCCCAGTTAAGGAAATATAGCCATGCCGCGCCGTTAGGTATGCTTCAAGATCGATAGACTGAGAAGCGAGAGGGTGTGCAGCCCCCATCATTAGCCCCACTTCGGTTGATTCCAGAAAGATACGGTGTAACTGGTCATCCTGCTGGGAGGGGGCCAGACCAGAGATCACAAAGTGAATATCCCCGTTCACCAAGGCGCTAAAGTAATCACTTGGGCGGGAGTCCAGCTCAACTTGCAGCGTGGGCGCAGCATGCTGCAAGTGAGCCAGTAGCTCAGGTACAAGTTGACACACTTCGACATCTGGGCCAGCCATCCGAACCACCTGCCGGGTACGCAATGGATCAAACTTCGGGGCCTGAACCATTTGGCGGATATTTTTCAGCACCCAAGTCAACTCCACCTGCAGATGCTCTGCTCGTGGCGTTAACGTGTAGTGTGTCCCGCTGCGGGCGATGAGAAGGTCATCGAAAGTGTCACGCAGGCGCTGCAACGCCCGGCTAACCGCGGGCTGGCTCATATGCAGCCGCTCAGCCGCTCGCGTTACGCTGCGCTCCTCCAACAATGCCTCGAGCACGACGAGCAAGTTAAGATCCACTGCCCGCAAATTCACTTCATGCATATCCACTATCACCATAATGCATTAGATGAATCAATTATCTTTGATTAGGCTTAACTGAGCAATAAAACGTACAGACCAAAAATTAAATGAAACTTATTTGTATTTTTATATCCAATACGTTTCATTCCTAATTAAGCGCATAACAAGGTTACTGATGGCTTTTACTAGACAAGTAGCAAACACGCCTTCCGCGTATGGATGGGTGAGTATCGGCTTCCACTGGGTCGTGGCGCTGGGAGTGATCGGCCTATATCCACTGGGCCTCTACATTGATTCCCTCAGCTACTATGATCCCGCATATCGCGTCGTTCCCGATTGGCATAAAGGCATAGGCATTTTGTTGGCGGCAACCCTAATAGCCCGCCTCCTTTGGCGAGTGATGCAAACACATCCAAGCCATATTCAGACACATACGCGCTTTGAGCGGCTCGCCACCAAGGTGGTCCATAGCGCACTGTATATTCTGTTACTCGTCGTTTTTATATCGGGCTACATGATCTCGACAGCGGACGGGCGTGCGATTAGCGTTTTTGGCTGGTTTGAGGTGCCTGCTCTGCCAGCAATTATCGACAACCAAGAGGATGTTGCTGGGGATATTCACTTTTACGTTGCAACAACACTCATTGTGCTGGCGGGCTTACATGCAGCTGCCGCGCTGAAACACCATCTTATTGATAAAGACACAACCCTCACCCGGATGTTGGGAGTAAAGGAGACATCATGAAAGCTCAGTTCAAATCAATCATCGCAGCAACCGCTTTAACGCTGGCGACGACACCTCTATACGCAGCCGATTATGTTATCGACACAAAAGGCGCACATGCTGATATCGAGTTTAAAATCAGTCACTTAGGCATCAGCTGGTTGAAAGGCCGTTTCAATACATTCGATGGCAACTTCAGCTATGATGCAGCCAACCCGAACGCATCAAAAGTTAACGTCAATATTGATGTCACGAGCTTAGACTCAAACCACGCGGAGCGAGATAAGCACCTGCGTGGTGGTGATTTCCTCGATACTGACGAGTTTCCGAAAGCTTCTTTCGTTTCAACAAGCTTCAAAGATAACGGCGACGGCTCTGCTACTATGATGGGTGACCTCACACTGCGCGGTATTACCAAGCCTGTGACAATCGATGTTAGCAAAGTGGGTGAAGGTGAAGATCCATGGGGCGGCTACCGAGCTGGTTTCAGCGGCACAACATCGTTTAAGTTGAAAGATTTTGGTATCAACTACAACCTAGGCCCAGCATCAGAAACAGTTTACCTAGAGCTCAATGTTGAAGGCATCCGTAAGTAAGCTCTCTTAAAGCGTAAAAAGCGACTCACCGAATAGGGAGTCGCTTTTTTATTGGCTAGTAAAAGCGTTACAGAGTGGCTAAGACCGCTTCTGCCTTACTCACTTCAAACTGTTTCGGCTCTTCAATAAAAAGCTGCTTCACAACGCCATCTTCTAGCACCATCGCATAGCGGCGCGAACGTACACCACCGAAGTCGCCAGTTTCCATCTCTAGACCCATGGCTTTCGTTAGAGCAGCACCGCCATCAGCTAACATCGTGATTGCTTCAGCATTTTGTTGCTCGCCCCAAGCGCGCATAACAAACGCATCATTAACCGAAATACATGCGATGATATCAACACCCTTGGCTTTGAAGTCATCCGCTAGAACAACAAAGCCCGGCAAGTGATGCGCCGAACAGGTTGGAGTAAACGCACCAGGCACAGCAAACAGAACCGCCTTTTTACCAGCAAACAGCTGCTCTGCGGATACAACATCCTGCCCTTCAGGGGTTACTACTGTTACTGAGACTGATGGGATTGTATTGCCAAGTTCGATCATAACTTTCCTCCTGATTAGTGGACTATTCTACTCAGGTTTAGGCAAAACAAACAGTCACCACGGGATCAACCTCACTCGTATCGCTTACCGTTCAGCTCCAACCACCCCCCTTCATGACGGCCACGCGGGTCATGGTGTGTCCAATGCACGACACCGCCACGCTCGTTCCACTCATACTCCCCCTTAAATGCGAGCATATCGCCTTCTCGAAGGCTATTAAGTCGCGGCGCAAGGTCGATATTATGAGCAATCAGAATCGTGTGCCCCGAAGCCAACTTAACAATCATCTTTTGATGCTTAGAGCCTTTTAGGTCGTCTGGCAACAACTTAACAACACGGCCACGGTCAACCACCATGACATCACTTTGGCGTTTAGCAAATGCACGCTCAACAGCACCGGAGGACACACTACTTGAGGCTGGCTGGCTGGCAGAACTAGAGGCACTCTGCGGCCCTATGATATCTGAGAGTTTGCCGCCACTGAGCAGCACAATACCAACGGCAACTAAAGCGATGAGCGTGCGAGGATTTAACTGCACAATAAGACTCCTTACTTAAGACGATAAAAGTCTAGTTTAGCAACACTGCCTTAATCGCAGCGACACGCGTTAATACGCGGTGCGAATACGATGAAAGCGAGCAAATCGCGGTAAACCTGTACGGGTCAAACCATTGTATCGAAACGTGATCACTGTGCCGATGGGCGGCGGCTCACGCCGATCTTGATCTGATAAACCGCTACCAATACGCAGCTCTTGGCCCTGGAACTGAATGATGAGCGCACCCACTAAACCCGTATATTTACCCTTTCCTTGGGTATACCCCATCACGACGCCTTCTGCGTCCTCATAGCCTTTGAGCTTTAAAACGTTATCGGTGCGGCCAAGGGCATAGTAGCTATCGCGACGATACAGCATCAGCCCCTCCCCGCCTGCAAGCTTAGTTTGTGTAAGCACGCGTTGTAACTGCTCTTCAGAAACGACTAAGTCCACGGGAACCAACTGAATATGAGGTGCATTAACCTGAGTAACCCAGTCAGAGAGCTGCTTATAACGTTGCTCAAACCGGCCGCGATGCGCAGGAAGATCGAACACCATAAAGCGCACCTTCTCCCAACCTGCATCGGCACGAGTCTGGCGAACGATACCGGACACCTCAGAAAAACGGCCTCGTTCAATCCACAACTCCCCCTCGACAGGCACACTCGGTAACGGATCGATAAACCACTGAGGTGCAGCAATCGGCTGCCCACTGCGGGTGAGCATCTGCTTACCATCCCAGTAGCCACGCACACCATCGAACTTTTCCGCGAACCAAAATGCCGCATAGTCGATTGGTAACGTGCGCTCATCAGCGCTTTTAGGTAGTTGTAACGGAAGCTCTTGCGCCAGCGCAAACTCACTGGGAGAGAGCAATAATCCCACTCCCAACACAAGCCCAATTCCTGTGCTATTTGTCTGTTTCATCTCATCATCCTTGATTCGTTAAACACACTTAACCTTGCCAGCACCGGATGAACTTGGGTTGAATCCGCGCACCAATAATCCTTTGCTATGTGCAGCAACACATATGAATTGTCGCTACAATGGCGCTATTCAATTAGGAGGAAAACAAGATGCTATCGGTTTTACCCGAAACCGCTGGAGATTTGATCGTTGTGCAAGCCTCGGATCAACTCACCGCGGATGACTACCAAAGCGTATTGGTGCCTGAGGTCGAAGAGAAGTTAAAAAGCCATCCCAATGTGCGGGTCGTCATCTACTTCGATCCCTCATTTACTGGCATGGAGCTAGGTGCTATTTGGGAAGATGCCAAGCTTGGTATGGCTCACGCGAATGACTTCTATCGTTTAGCCGTTGTGGGTGGCCCCGACTGGGCTGAATGGGCAACAGCGCTAGGTAACCATTTAGTGAAAGGCGAAGCGCGCCACTTTAGTGAAACGCAATACCTTCAGGCAATGCACTGGGTCAACGATGCCTAAATGATACAAGCGCCTCACTAGGGGCGCTTACCTACCTTAAATGAACCATCTTGGAAAAACTGCACCGTCTCTTTGCGTTTTTTACCAATCAGCAGCGGGCCATCGTCCAGAAAGAGAAAGTTCTTCCAGTGAGCTTTAAACAGTGACCAACGCGTTTCGACAACGTGGTCAGCTCGATAGCAGAAATAGACAACCGTTGAATCTTCCCACTGCAACATATCGCGAATCAACTCAGGCAACTCTGGCGCACTGCTATCCCATGCACTTTGCCACTCACCCTCTTCGGCCCAAGTAGCAGCTTTGCCTACCCAATCTTGCTTGGCTGGCTCTAGCGGATCATCGCTTTCTTTACTGATACTCTGCTGCCAAAGCGTTAACGCACGCGCTTCCGTCATCGGCAATACCTTACTCAACTGCTCTTCAGATAGCGGCATCTCTCGGTGGCTGTAGAACCACGCGTAACGGTATTGGGACAATGGTATATAGTGCATTAGCGCTCCTTGTAACGGGGTGATTGAGCAAAGCACCATTGTACCACTCTTTAGTAGACAGAATGGATTTTCATACGTTATTTCGGGCATAATGCGCGCATGAATAAACGACCTTCAAAAGCGGAAATTCGCCGACAACTCGAGCAGCAAATGCAGCGATATATCGCTAACGGCGGCGAAGTTGAAAAGATCGAGCGTGGTGCAAGCGGCCTTGTCGACGGCGCCTATGACCGCAATAGTTTTGTATTTGGCCAACCTAAACAGGAACGCACCCCTGTTCCTGAGGCACTTGCTGCAATCGACTCGCGCCGCCATTTCAAAACAGCGAAGCAAACATATAGCTTTTCCAAGCGCCCCCGCAAAAAAATTATTTACGACGACTTCGGCGAACCTGTCCGTGAAATTTGGGTTGAAGAATAGTCGAAATAATCCCTTTCCTTTCTGCCCAAAGTAGCGCTATAGTGAAGATGAACACATTGTCATAATCACTAAAAAACACGGAGTTACTAGGCGTTATCTTTTTTCTTGTTTTGGGTTGATTCTCGACCCATGTGAAGTGGTAAGGAAGAGTTATGATCATCAACATTACTAACCGTCACGACAAAGTATCACCTGCAGTTCGCGAAAAAATTGAAGCCCAACTGCATCACAGCCAAGAACGCTATGACATCATTTCCAGTGCGCAGGTCACACTCGACAAACACGAGCGCTCTGACCAAGTAGAGATTATCTTACACGCCGCAGGCAGAGAACTTGCCGCCAAAGCAACAGGCGAAAACCTCTATGCAGCGCTAGACGCCGCAGTTGCAAAAGCAGACCGCCAGCTCGCTAAATTACGTGAGAAACAAACTCACAAAAAAGGCACGGTTAAACATAACGCCTTAACACCTGCGAGTGACGATAGCGATATGGATTATGATGAGGAAGAGAATCTCGTTTACTCCGCTTAATAACTGAAACACTGACTTCCAGAAGAGCCCTATTGAGGGCTCTTCTTGTTTCTGAACGATATTAAACACACTGCCAATAACGATAAGAAAGGAGCCCCCTGTTGTGAGTAAAGTGTACCTTGAGGACTACAATGTGGGTGAAGTATTCGACTCACCCGCCAGAACGCTGACTGAGACAGACATTATTAATTTTGCTGGCCTAACGAGCGACTGGCATCCATTGCATACCGATACCACCTATGCAGAAAACAGCCGATTTGGAAAGCGCATCGCACACGGCATGCTAGTGCTCTCGGTGGGTATGGCTCAACTGTTTCGTATCAGCACCGATACCATACTGGCGAAGGAATTTGTCGCATTTTACGGCATGGACAAAGTCCGTTTTACTGCACCAACCTTTATTGGGGATACGATCAAAGCGCAGGCCACCGTCATTGAGATCGACTACAAGAAGCCCGACTCTGGCGTGCTGCTCTATGATGTTGTCATCAGCAATCAAAACGACGAAACCGTTTGCCGTTTTGACATGAAACTCTTCGTCGCAAGACAACCAAGCTAATAGATGAGCCGATAGTGCTAACTCAGGCCGCAGCGTAAGCGGCCTCCTTTCTCCATAACGTCTTGATTAACAGACTAAAATCCAATTTTCTTGACCCACTAGTTATAGGCATTCACTCGAGAACAACTAACCTTTGTTAGTGAATTGATAACCACTTTTAGCGACACTTTAGCAACTTTTTGCAGCAAACAAGCTATTAGTAGCGATACCTCACGCACGACCTCCCTCTTAGCATACACCTAACCAATCACTGCAATTTGTCCCTAAACGAAAAGAGGAAAGGAAAATGCGGCCCTTAAAGAAAGCGATCTTTGCTGGTGCCATGCTCGCCACCAGCTCATTCAGCCACGCAGGTTTAATTGGCGTACAGCATGTTGTCATTACATCCGCACTCGCAGCAATGGGTAACTCAGAAGGTTATATCCAAGTTGGCGAGTTCGAAGCATTTGAAACAGGATCGGGGATCAATGTCGCTCACCAAGCCAACGGAGGCAGCGCATCCTCATTATCTTTCTGGGGCGCTATCCGCCGATGCAAGCGATTGATGGCGACTTCAGCAATATGTTCCACTCTCTGGGCAACACCGCAAGTGAGTTCTTGAGAGTCGACTTCTCTGCGATAACAGAGCTTTCTAGCATCAGCATTAAAGGGCGGTCGACTGGCTTTAATCATCGCGACCTATTCAATATCGAGTTCTTCGATGCCAGCGGTGGATCGCTTTACCAAGCACTCAATGTGGATGCTCGTAATGGGTTAACCACATTTGGATTACCTAACACCAAAACGGATCCTGGGAGCGTACCTGCCCCTGCCACCGCAGCGCTCTTTCTGGTGGGTTTAGCTAGTGTGACTGCTAGCCAATCCCGTAAGACGAAAAAAGCCTAACGCTGCAACTGCAGAAAATAAAAAGGGGAGGCCCCACCGAGACCTCCCCTTTTTTGATACTGATATAAAAGCAGTTAGCCTTTTACCACCAGCACCGGCATATCAGCACGCCCAACGACTTTAGATGCAATAGAACCGATCACAGTGCGCTCCATACGCGACTGTTTATGGCTCGCCATCACGATAACATCGGCACCGGCCTCTCCAGCAACCTGCAAAATAGTATCAGCAGGCTTACCTTCAACGACCTTCAGCGTGCACTCCTGAGGATCTACCGGCAACTTGTCAGCTACGTAACGCTCAAGCTCGCCTTCAGCATGATGAACCACACTATCAAACGTGCCCTGCGGGAAAAATGAACCCACCAGCGGCATTTGGTAGCCTGGCACAACAGTTAGTAAGATTAACTGGCCATGAGGTTCGAGAATACCTAGCGCGTGCTCTACAACCTTGTCGGTAAAGCTACCCACTTCAGTTAAGTCAATTGGAACAAGAATTGTCTTATACATAGAATGCTCCACTTACACGTTGCTACGTCGACGGCGTTGCAACCATCCTACAAAGAACAGCACACCCAGAGCTGGAATAAATACCCACTCTTTTGCTGGGCGATCAGCCGCTTTCTCAATACCCGTGACAGACCAGCCGAAATCAACACCTGATTTCTCAGCAGAGCTACCAAAGAC
The DNA here is from genome assembly GCF_004005935.1 of Neptunomonas marina. GTDB lineage: Bacteria > Pseudomonadota > Gammaproteobacteria > Pseudomonadales > Balneatricaceae > Neptunomonas > Neptunomonas marina. Next base: position 36,334 of record NZ_SACQ01000008.1, read on the forward strand.
AACTAAGTCCACTACCCAGCCGCCATCCTGCTCCATTAGCATTAAGCCCATCGACTCGAGGCGCTGCATTGCATCGCCGGTTGCTTCCTCAAGCTGCAGCGATACTGTCTTCTTGACCTCGTCTCCTTCAATGGTTTCGCCCTCAAACTTCAACTGAATGAAGTCGCCAGAGTTCAACTGCTCGACCTCTGTCACCAGCGCGCTTGGAGCCAATGACGTTGACGGCGGATACACCATATCCCACCAAAAACCAGGACGGAACAGACTGAATGCAATCAAGATGAGAACTAACGACTCCCAAAGTCTGCTTTTTACCAGCCAGTAGCCTTGTGTCGCTGCCGAGAAAACAAGGATGGCAACAACCGCACTAAAGATCGTCAGTAACAGGTCCCACACCGAGTCGATACCGATCAACAGCAGCTGCGTGTTGAAGATAAACATAAACGGCAAAATCGCCGTACGAATATCGTAAGTAAAGCCCTGAATACCTGTTTTGATCGGATCTGCCCGCCCTATCGCAGCCGCCGCAAATGCAGCTAAGCCAACGGGGGGCGTATCATCTGCGAGTATCCCGAAATAGAACACAAACAAGTGCACCGCGATGAGCGGTACGATCAAGCCGTTCTCAGCACCGAGCGTCACGATCACCGGCGCCATCAGGGTGGACACGACGATATAGTTCGCCGTCGTGGGTAGCCCCATGCCCAAGATGATACAGATCACAGCAGTGAAGATGAGGATCAACAGCAGGTTACCGCCGGAGATAAACTCAACAAACTCCGTCATCATCTGGCCAAGACCGGTGAGCGTCACAGTACCTACGATAATACCGGCAGCAGCCGTCGCTATACCGATACCCACCATGTTACGAGCACCGTTAATCAACCCATCGATGAAATCATCCCAGCACACTTTAAACTGCGCTGCCCAGTTTTGATCATTTCGGAACCACTGTTTCAGCGGACGGTGAGTCAGCACAACAGCGATCAAGAATGCAACAGAGAAAAAGGCTGACTGCTGCGGCGAGTAGCCTTTGACTGCCAGCGCCCATAGCAACACCACGATAGGCAGGCCGAAATACAGACCCGAGTAAATGGTTGGCTTTGGCTCGGGCAGATGGTCAAGCTCAATGCTCGAATCATCCTCAGCAAGGTCTGGATAGCTCGCTGACAGCTTGACCAGCAGGAAGTAACCAACAACCGTTGCGAGGATCATGACGACATAACCTAGCGAACCGAGTGTTGCTTCCAATAAGGTCGAGCCGTAGTACACGATGCCAGATAGCACCAACATGATCAGCGTTGTTGTCACCCATGAGAGCATACGCTGAGCAATCGTTGGCGTGTGGATACGCGTAATCCCCTGCATGTTCATCTTGAGAGCTTCAAGGTGAACGATATAGATCAGCGCAATGTAAGAGATCAGCGATGGCAAGATCGCATGTTTAATGACTTCAACATACGGAATACCCACGTACTCAACCATCAGGAAGGCCGCTGCACCCATAATAGGTGGTGTCAGCTGCCCGTTTGTTGAGGCAGCCACCTCAACCGCACCTGCTTTAGTTGCTGGAAATCCAACCCGCTTCATCAGTGGGATCGTGAAGGTACCGGTCGTTACTACATTCGCAATGGACGAACCGGAGATAATGCCGCTCAAACCTGAGGCAACAACCGCCGCCTTAGCAGGGCCGCCACGCATATGGCCAAGCAAAGAGAAGGATACTTTGATCAAGTAGTTACCGGCACCTGCTTTATCTAGCAGCGCACCGAGCAATACGAAGAGGAATACAAATGCCGTTGACACACCCAGCGCCACACCGAAGACACCCTCGGTTGTAAGCCATTGATGGGAGGCAACTTTATTAAGGCTCGCACCCTTGTGAGCGATAACGTCTGGCATGTACTGACCGGCAAAGGTATACGTCAGGAATACCACTGCCACAACAACCAATGGTGGTCCTAATGCACGGCGCGTTGCTTCAAGCAACGTCACGACGCCCACAACCGCCATAACAACATCCGTTGTCGTAGGAGCACCAATACGCGTTGTCAGCTCATCGCGAAATACCAACAAATACAGACACGACATTGCAGCGCCGAGCGCAAATAATATGTCGAACGGACTCAGACGATATTGGCTAGAGTTACGCGTTGCTGGGAACAAACAAAACGCTAAGAACGTAGCAAACGCGAGGTGAATAAACTTAGCCTGATCTTCGTTAAATGTCGCAAAATTGAAGATGAAAGGCAGTGGTGAGGCGTACCAAAGCTGGAAAACCGACCAACTGAGTAGAAGACCAATGACGAGTTTACCCATCGAGCCTGATAGCGCCCGACTACCCGTTTCGGAGTTCAATAACTCTTCGATAGTTTGGTCAGAATCTTTATCTGATGATGAAGCATCCGTTGTCATGAATCGCTCCTGAGAAGTGTGCTAAAACAAAATAAGGCCTGCTCCAAGAACAGGCCTTATTCTCAATGCATAGGTCTAAAACCTAAGCGACGACTGATACTTACAGAAGACCTGCTTCTTTGTAGTACTTCTCAGCACCAGGGTGCAATGGTGCAGACAAACCGTCTTTTACCATCTCTTCTTTCTTCAGGTTAGCAAAGGCTGGGTGAAGCTTCTTGAACGTATCGAAGTTCTCGAAGACCGCCTTAACAACGTTGTATACCAACTTGTCATCAACATTTGCAGACGTTACAAACGTAGCACCCACACCAAATGTTTGTGTGTCAGCGTCAGTGCCACGGTACATACCTGCTGGGATCGTCGCTGTACGGTAGAAATCGTTGTCAGCCACAAGCTTCTCAACATCTGGGCCCGCAACCGTTACCAGTACGCTATCGCAAGATGTCGTCGCTTCTTTGATAGAGCCACTTGGGTGACCTACTGTGTAAACCATTGCGTCGATCTTGTTATCGCACAACGCTTTAGACTGTTCAGCCGCTTTCAACTCAGATGCGAGTTTGAAATCGTCTGTTGTCCAGCCTTTCGCATCCATCAGCACTTCCATCGTGCCACGCTGACCAGAGCCAGGGTTACCGATGTTAACGCGCTTACCTTTTAGGTCATCAAATGTTTTGATGCCAGCGTCAGCACGTGCAACCACAGTGAACGGCTCAGGGTGTACAGAGAATACCGCGCGCAGGTCTTTAAATGCGCCAGCGTCTTTGAACTTGCTTGTGCCGTTGTATGCATGGAATTGCCAGTCAGACTGAGCTACGCCCATGTCCAGCTCGCCTGCACGAATCGTATTGATGTTGTATACAGAACCACCAGTACTCTCTACAGAACAGCGGATGCCATGTTCCTTACGGCTTTTATTAACCAAACGGCAGATTGCACCACCAGTTGGGTAGTAAACGCCTGTTACACCACCTGTACCGATCGTGATGAAATCCTGTGCCTGAGCACTTGGCGCCATCGCGAACATCGCAGATAGACCAGCACCCATCAGGGCCGTTTTAATAGTTTTCATCTCACTCTCCTCACTTAACTAACGCTTATTTAGCTATTGTTATATTGGTTGATATTTTTTAGTAACGATTACAAGTATGAGAATCGCCTTATACCTTCACCAACTGATATAAGACTAATATGTTTTAGACTTTAGTTCACGCCCCTACCGCATATTTATGACAGAAATAGTGGCATCGCACGTAATTCTTGTGCAGTCAGTACCTTACGCCCCTGCTGAACGATTTTGTCAGCCAGTTCAGACACCTGTTCACTGTTGTTGTTTGCCAACGATCCATCAGGACGTAACAGGTTATTTTCGAACCCAACACGCACATCTCCCCCCGCTTGAGTGGCCGCTAACAAACACGCCTGCTCCTGCTGACCAAATGCGCAAACAGCCCACCGTACATCACCTAAGCGGTCAGTCAGTGCTAAAAACGGCTCAAGGTCACTGAGTTCAGACTGCTGTTTGTTGTGATACCGGCCTAAAACAAACAAGAGGTGGTGCTTATTTTTTGGTAATACACCACGCTCGACCAAGTCCACGTAACGCAGCAGATCATCCGCCGAGTAAACGATAAACTGCGATATCACGCCAGCGCTCGCTGCCCAACGGAAAAAGCCTTCGGCTGTTTCCTCATCGCGCTCAGTCGGGATCAGCTCCTTAATCGCGAAGGAGGCTGCTTCTGGCTGCAATGCTCGTACTAACGCCATCTGCTGCGGTGGCTGGTAGATTCCTACGGCTTCTGTTGTCAGTTGGATGACGACATCTTTTTGTGGTACACGTTTACACACCGCCTCAAGTACCGCTTCATTATCAGCCACCTCGAGCGAGTGGCCGCCCTCAGCATCGCGTGCATGGAGGTGCACCATAGCCGCGCCCGCCTCAACACACGCCTCAACCTCTAATGCAATCTCATCAGGGGTCACTGGCAGGGCTGGGTGGTCTTGTTTGCCTCGTCGAGCACCGTTGGGTGCCACAATGACTAAGCTGTCTTGGCGCATGCTAAAAACTCCTTATAAACCTCTTCAGATACATGATTGATACTCGCAACCAGCTTATCAACTAGCTCGTCACGCTCAGATCGGCTCAAAATAAAGGGCGGTGCTAGCAACACATGGTGACCCGCCTGCCCATCGATCGTACCAGCCATTGGGTAACACATCAGGCCATTCTCCATAGCTGAACGCTTGAGCCTTGCATGAAACTGCGTTTTAACAGGTAGTGGGGCTTTTGTGGCTCGATCCGCAACAAACTCAATGCCTTGGAAAAAACCGCGGCCGCGCACATCACCTACAAAGGGATGATCAACTAAGCGCTCTTTGAGGCTCGCCTGAAGCAGCTCGCCCTCCGTACCAACTCGCGCAACGAGCTGCTCATTTTCAAAGGCGTTTAGTACAGCCAGCGACCCAGCCATCGCGGTTGCATGCGCCATATAGGTATGGCCATGCTGAAAAAAGCCAGTCCCACTCGAGACCGCTTGGTAGATCTCTTCCGTTGTTAGCATCGCGCCGATAGGCTGATAGCCCGCACCTAGCCCTTTAGCAATCGTCACAATATCAGCGGTGATTCCGTCATACTCGTGGGCGAATAAGGTCCCTGTACGGCCCATCCCACACATCACTTCGTCAAGAATTAACAACACGCCATACTTATCGCAGATTTCGCGAATACGTTTGAAGTAACCGTCGACAGCAGGCAGGACCCCGGCCGTGGCACCCACCACAGGCTCAGCGATAAAGGCGATAACCGTATCCGGCCCCTCGTCCAGCAGTTGCTGCTCAAGCTCATTGGCAACACGCTGTCCATATTCGAAGCTCGTTTCATCTTCACGCTGATCACGGTACGCGTAACAAGGTGCGATATGCGCCACGTCAATCAGCAGCGGTGCAAACTGAGCACGGCGCCATTCATTGCCGCCCACTGCCAGCGCACCTAGCGTATTACCATGATAGCTTTGGCGACGGGCGATAAAGCGCTGACGCTGGGGCTCTCCCTTCTCGACAAAGTACTGGCGCGCCAGTTTAAGCGCCGCTTCTACTGCCTCTGAACCGCCCGATACAAAATAGGCATAGTTGAGATCACCCGGTGCCAACGACGTGAGCTTTTCGCCCAACGCTTCTGCCGTCTCTGTTGTAAAGAAGCCGCTGTGAGCGTAAGCCAAAGCATCTATCTGTTGGTGCAACGCTTCGCGCACACCTGCGTGGCTATGGCCAAGACAAGACACAGCAGCGCCGCCACTTGCATCGAGATAACGTTTACCAGATTGATCAATAAGATAGACTCCGTCGCCTTTCACTGCCGCTGGCAGCTTTTGATTACATTGGCGATGAAAAACATGGCTCATGGTGCGCTTTAACCCCTTTTTTGACAATGCAGCCATTAAAAAGCGGTTTAATCCACGCAACAATCGATATATTCTCCACCATTATGAGAAAACGGAATACCTACCCAAACGACTAGTGCGAGAGCCCTGTAATGCACAGCCATTTTCCTCCCCTAAATGCGGTTAAAACCTTTGAGGTCGCAGCGAGAAAGCTGAGTTTTTCCAAGGCTGCGGATGAGCTATGCGTAACCCAAGGCGCTGTTAGCAAGCAGATCCAAACGCTCGAAAAACACCTTGAAGTATCGCTTTTTAAACGCACTGCCACAGGCCTTGAGCTGACTGAAGAGGGCCGCCAATACCTACCTGCCATTGCTGAAGCGATGCACTTGATTCAAGGCGCGACCTCACTGCTGCAGCAACAGCGGCATCAACGCACACTCAACATCAGTTTAAGCCCATCTTTTAGCAATCTTTGGTTGATTCCTCGCCTAGCGATGCTGCAATCCGCACATCCGGATATCCATTTAGCGATCGCATCGAGCGACGAGACCGTGCGCTTCACGGAAGGCACGATAGACGCAGCGATTCGCTGTTTACCGCTCTCTCCCAACTATGAAAACAGCACATTACTGGTTGCTGAGCAGTTACTGCCGATTATTCACCCCTCACGCCTTGCCGCTCAGCCAATCGAGCAACCGGAAGACCTACTGCACCACCCTCTATTGCTGCATATTACACGGCCCCAAATCTGGACAGCCTTCCTCAATAACGTATTGGGCAATGAGCATCGTGGCCAAGCTCCACACTACAGCACCGGCTTTGAGCATTTTTATATGTCTTATGAGGCGATTCGGCAGGGCCAAGGTATCGGCTTACTACCCCACTTTATGGTCGAGCGGGAACTCGCAGAGGGAGAGCTCGTGAACCCTCTGGGGATACGCTACACAAGCGGCTACGGTTTTTATCTCCAAATACCCGCTTTCAACGCGCAAAGTAGCCGAATTTATCAGTTCAAACAGTGGCTGGAAGAACAGCTCAGGGCTGCTTAATGGACACGCCGCTCAGGGTAGCGGCGCTGGTGAAGCTCAATATTGAGATACTGCGCAACCAACTGGCGCTGACGCGGCTCATCGGAGAGGATTTTGCTAATCTCGCCGTCGGGCTCAACGGCAGCTAATTGTGAGCCCGCCAGCTGCGTATTGGCACTCATCAATACGCGGTCGGCTTCCTCCTCACGACCAGAGTGATGTAGTACATTAGAGAGGAGAACAGCCGATACAAACGCGATACGCTGGCTAAACAGGTCACCACGGCTCTGCTGACAAATCATCGGTGTTAGATCGTAAGCACTGCCGACCAGCGGCAATACACGATCCCAACCCCGTGCAAGATAATGTGGCTCTGCCGCCATCATCCATCGCAGCCAGCAGCCGATCAAAGCATGCTTGGGCATACGCTGTAGTTGCGAATGATGCTGAGGGCAGAGAAAAGTCATTATCACCTCCTAACGCGCAACCACTAGCGGCCACGACTGGCTTGGGTGCGGCACGACGTCCACCGCAATGCCAAACAACGATTCAAGAATGTCAGGATCCAGCGCTTGTTCAACACTGCCCTGTGTTTTAACACGTCCTTGTTCTAGTAGTACCAACCGATCGGCATACTGCGCCGCGAGGTTGAGATCATGCAAAATAGCCATAACGCCAACCCCCTCTTGCGCTAACGATTGCGCCAGCGCCAGCACATGATGCTGATGAGCAAGATCTAATGCGGAGGTAGGTTCATCAAGCAGCAGATAACGCGGTTGCTCTGCAGCATCCCAAATCTGCGCGAGTACCCGCGCCAATTGAACACGCTGCTTTTCCCCGCCCGATAGCGACGGAAACGATGAGCTAATGTGGTGAGACATATCTACCCGCTCCAGCGCAGCTTTCGCAATTTCGCGATCACGCACTCGGCCGGTTGCGTGAGGCATTCGCCCCATCAATACGACTTCAAATACAGAGAAGGGAAACATCAACGTTGTATGCTGGGGCAATACGCCCACCATGCGAGCGATATCATGGGTGCCCCAGTTCTCATAGCGCTGACCATTTAACGAAAGATCACCCGCGAAATGGCGATACTCACCAGCAAGCACCCGTAGCAGCGTAGATTTTCCCGCGCCGTTGGGGCCAAGAACAGCAACGACCTCCCCTGGATTTACGGCAAAGCTCACCTCATCTAATAGTCGCTTTGAGCCGATATCGAAACAGAGGTGCTCAACTATTAAGCTCATATCCCGCCTCCTTGTCGCGCACGCATTACGATCAATGCGATAAAGAACGGACCGCCAATAATTGACGTAATCAGACCGATAGGTAGCTCAGCGGGTGCGATCAATGTCCTGGCAATCATGTCAGCGATTAACAAGAACAGTGCGCCTGCCAACGCGGAAGCGGGCAGCAAATAGCGGTGATCAGGCCCTAATGCCAACCGAATGATATGCGGGACCACCAAACCGACAAACCCAATCATGCCAGACACAGCAACGCTGGCACCTACAGCCACCGCACTGAGGAGGATAATATTACGACGAACACGGCGTACATCGATGCCTAAGTGGCGAGCTTCTGATTCACCCAACAGTAAAGCGTTCAGCCCTAGGGCATAACGCGGGATCATCACGATCACAATGGCAATAACAGAACCGGCAGCCAGCACCACATCCCATGTCGCGCCACCCAAGCTACCCATCTGCCAGAACGTTAATGTACGCAGCTGCACATCATCCGCCATATAGGTCATGATGCCGATCCCTGCGCCCGTGACGATATTGATAGCGATACCGGCGAGCAACATGGTGGTAATCGAGACGCCGAGCCGTGAAGTCGCGATGTTCGCCACCACTAAGGTTGCCGCAAAGCCCCCTAAGAAGGCGGTAAACATGAGCGCATACTGGCCCAGCACCTCGGTCACCACAGCGAGAGCGGAGCCACCAAACACGATCATACTGACCGCTGCCAGCGCAGCGCCACCCGAGATACCGATCAGCCCGGGATCCGCCAGTGGGTTGCGAAATACACCTTGAATCGCAGCGCCAGACACGGCTAGCGCCGCACCAACCAGCACTGCTAACAGCGAACGGGGCAAACGGATCGCATTGATAATCGTAGCTAGGTGCCGCTCAACCTCTCCGGCATCAAGCCCCAGCCCGCTGAGTAGAATCCGATAGGCATCACTCATCGAGATATCCATCGGCCCAACGCTGACTGAGGTCAATATGGCGAGCAGCAGTGCTATCAGTAAGCCTAATAGGGACCACTTAACTCGCCATTCGTGTTGCTCTAAGCTGTCCATCACTGCGCCGCTACTACCGCTGGGTAAAGAGCTTCGTGCAACTGTTTCATCGCCTGACCTATACGTGGTCCAAAGCCTAGCAGCAGCATACCGTCCATCGTAACCAAACGCTGATTATCTGCAGCCGGAACACGATCCAGCCCAGGGATCGCGAAAAGCTCCGCAGCTGGCATTGAGTGCTCATTACGCTTCATCATCAAGACAACGTCAGGTGCCATGGCCACCAATGCTTCTGTCGTCACCGGCTTGTAGCCCTCTATCCCTTGAACGGCATTTTCGGCACCCGCAAGTTTGATGATTGCATCGGCATGGGTATTAGCGCCGCCAACGACCAAGTTTCTGCCTCCGCTCGCGTTAAGGATAAACAGCACCTTCACCGGCTTACTCAACCGCAACTGGCTGGCTTGAACGGTTTCAATATCCGCTTGAATAGACTGCCATAGCGCCTCACCCGCATCAGGTTGTTCTAGGAGTGCTGCAACGCGCTTTACTTTCTCACCCACGGCATCCACCGACGCTTTTGCTGTTACCGATGCCACGGTGACGCCTGCCGACTCGATCTGCCCTAAGATACCTTCAGGGCCCGCATCCTCAGAAGCGATCACAAGATCAGGTGCCAAAGAAAGTGTTCCCTCCGCTGAGAGAGCACGTTTGTAGCCAACCTGAGGCAGCTGCGTTGCCGCAGCGGGATAGACCGATGTGGTATCAACACCAACAAGTTTGTCCTCTTGCCCTAATGCATACACGATCTCGGTTAAGGCACCGTCCACAACCACGATACGCTCAGGTGCAGCCGATGCGATAACCGGTACGGCTAGCAGAGCAGCACTTAGCCAACGCACACTGTGTGATAAGAGCTTCATGCCGCAACCTCTTCACCAAGCAGAGATTCAACGAGTGCGCGCCATGCACGATTCTCAGGTTGCCCCTCTTCTCGTACACCAAAGAACTGAGCAATGGTTTCACCTTTCGCATCGTAGAGCTCCAACGAGGTCACCATGCCATCCACTGTTGGCTTGCGAATCAGCCATGCTGAGGCAACCTGATCTTCCAAAAGGTGCAGGTTAAACTCAGGATCTAGCACGTTAAGCCATGGCCCAACACGTTTAACAGTTTCGATCACGCCACTGTGGATCTGGATATTGCCGCTATTTCCCACAAAGCACATGATCGGCAGGCGCTGCTGTGCAGCTTCCTCTAGCAGATACCCCACAGAATTGTTCGCAACAGGGCACGCGTAGGGCTCTCCCACCAACCGGAACGCTTGCTCGCGTGTGACTTTATGGCGGCGCAACAAGCCAAAGAATTGGTGAACATCTGTCATCTTTTTCCATTCATTCACCAGCGCATGGGTATCAACATCACTATCAGATGCCATCTCAGTGTTGGCCTCTGGCGTGCTAAAGCTCATCTGCGCATCTTGGTCAGCCGCGCCAAATTGCTCAACCAAACGCTGATAGGCCGCAAAGTTACTGTTAGGCTGAAGGTAGATCTTCTGAATGGCGTTACCGGCTTGGTCAAAGAACTGCAAACTAAAGCGGTGCGAATCACCTAGTGCTTCGCAAACAGCGTAACCAACGGTCCAGCGGGACAAGATGATACGCAGATCGATTTTTCGGTCGGGGGAGATAACCAGACCCATTGGTCCGTTAATGCGGATGTTGTCGTAAATACCTTTACGTTCATGCACCGCCGATTCATTGCGCGTCAATGACATGATGTAGCCCAACTCAGGCAGCGCATAGATCAGATCTGAAAACTTGCGGTTCAAACGGATCGACTGGACGCCACACTGCTGATCGATCAGTTGTGCTTCCGGTACATCCAGACGCTCAGCCTGCTGACGACGGCGCAAACTGGGTTCAGCCTCGATGAGTGCCGCGAATCGCTCTGACAGTGAGGAGGAAGCAGTGACACGATTAAACATCTGCGCGAGATCGCCCATAATAGACTCCAATATTTAGAATAGAAATATATATTAATGATAACTATAATCATTTACATTAACAATACCAAGAGTATTAAAATGATTCCTAAAGCCCATTTCACCCCTATTCGCGAGCGGGTTTTGCTACCCTTGTTCACTTCTCTACTTATGCTTTTTAGTGGCCAAAGCACCGCAGCGAACTATCCCCATGCATGGTTGTCACCACTACTGCAAGAGCATCCTCTAAGCGGCATGATTGTTAACCTGCAAACCAGCGAGCCAGTCGATTCTGCGCAGCTCATTGAGCAACTGAATGCGCAAACGCACGTGTTAATTGGTGAAAACCATGACAACCCCGATCACCACATGATCGAGAGTTTTCTCATCAAAACACTGAGTGAGCACCAACCACGGCGAGCCGTATTCGAGATGCTATCCGAAGAGAACATAGACGCGGCACGCACCCTCTTGCCCGAAGACTCCGCTGAGGCGATCTACGAAAAACTAAACTGGAAAGAGAACCGTTGGCCTTGGGAAGACTACCGTGGGGCGATCACACAAGCGGTCCGCTATGGCAAAGGCGTTGTGCCCGGCAACATCAGTCGCAAAACAATCCGCTTGATCTACAAATCGCCGAGTGCTCTTGATCGACCAGACCTTGCAACCGTTGAGCAGATCCCGGAAAGCGCTACCCAGATCATCGCGGAGCAGATCATCAGCAGCCACTGCGGCATGATCAAAGACGCACAACTGAGCAGTATGAACAACATCCAGCTCGCAAAGGATGCGCGCATGGCACACGTGATGGCCGGTGATCGCTCGTCACCAAGCTTACTCATCGCAGGCAGTTTCCATACCCGTAAGGATGTTGGTGTTCCCCTGCACCTTACAGCGCTCAGCCAGCAGAGCGTATCGCTCGCGCTTGTTGAGGTTGCTGAGGATAAGCGCCAAATTGCAGACTATTTAGATCACACACAGGCCGACTTTGCTTGGTTTACTCCCCGCCAACCCCGAGAGGATCATTGCGAGAAAATGCGCGAGATGATGAACAAAAAACCAACCAAATAAAACTAAATGATATTGATTCGCATTATATTTATTCATTATAGTAGTTAGCACCTATTCAACTTACTAAGTGCTAACCATGAAAAAACGACTTCTCTGCTGCTGTATAAGCAGTGTTGTGGCAACGGCTGCTAACGCAGCCGAGCCGACCTCTCAGGACGTTCGCTACCTCGACCGCGTTGTTATTAGTGCATCGCAAACCGAAGAAACACTGGGCGATACTCACGGGTCTGTTAGCGTCATTTCCGAAGAGGATATCCAACGTAACCTCACCAATGACGTTAAAGGCCTGTTCAAATATACGCCTTCAGTGTCGGTCAGCGGCGGCGCGCAAGGTGACGGACTCATCAATATCCGTGGCATCACTGGCAACCGCGTGCTGATCTCGGTCGACGGTGTTCGCCAAGCGAAAAACCTATCGTGGGGCTCACTTAACTCAAGCCGTAACACAGTCGATGTAAACACACTAAAGCAGGTTGATGTCATCCCTGGCCCCTCTTCGTCTATCTATGGCAGCGATGCGATGGGTGGAACCGTTTACTTCACAACCAAAAACCCGAGCGATCTCTTAACCGACCCACAAGATAACTTTGCCGGGAGCATTCGCTCGCAATATGACGACTCGAAAGAGGGCTTCAGCAATACGCTTAGCTTAGCTGGGCGCAATGAAACGGTAGAAGGTCTGTTCATCGCGACACGCGAAGATGCACAAGAGGTTCGTGTTCATGGTGATCTAGGTGGCACCGGCCCTACTCGAGAAAAAAGCGACCCGAAAGATGAAGAAGCGAACAGCCTCTTTGGTAAGGTGCTCTTCTCGCTCCCGAATGATCAAACGCTGACATTCACCGCTGAGCAGGTCAAAACGGACGAAGACACGACTCAGTTGAGCTCTAGCAACGCAGATGCCTTCTACAACGAAGATAAAAAACGTACCAGACTGTCAGGCCAATATGAACTGTTCGCAGATCACGCCCTGTTTGATAGCGTCACAGTCGATCTTGATTGGCAAACCACCGAAACAGACCAATATCAAGGTTATTTCAATGCGCGTTTCGGCGGTGACTACCGCTATACCGGCGAGTATGACGAAACCACGCGCAACGCTGAGATCAAGTTCAAGAAGCAACTGGTCACTGATGCGATTGAGCACGACCTGATCTATGCACTCGACTACGAACAAACAACCTTCGAGCAGTACCGCAGCAGTTCGCTAAGCGGAGCAAATCGTTCCATGCCGCGCAGTGAGAGCGATGCAGTTGCCGCATATATCCAAGATCAGATGACTTTTGGCGATAGCGGCCTCAAGGTCACAACAGGTCTGCGTTATGATCGCTACAAAATCGATCCACAACCTGATCAAGCATACCTCGATAGCAACCCATTGGATCCATCACCTGAGAACAATGAAGATAGCCAACTGAGCTTCCGCTTGGGTGCCACCTATGACATCAATGACACCACGACACTGTTTGGTCAGTTTGGTCAGGGTTTCAAAGCGCCAGATATGGACCAGATGTTTGCAAACTACGGGCGCAGCGGTGCTTATAAATTTATCGCCAACCCGAACCTAGCACCGGAATCCAGCGATAGCTTTGAGGCAGGCGTACGCTTTAATACTGCACCAGCAAACTTAGAGTTCCTCGTCTTCTATAACGACTATGACAATTTTATCGATGAGGTAACGCTGCCTTTCGATCCCCAGTACCCTTACGGTGTTTACCAACAGCAAAACCTCGCAGGTGTGGTCATCAAAGGTGCTGAGTTTAAAGGCGCACTCTATCTTGAGGAGCTGGCACAAAACTTACGTGGTTTCGAGCTGCACACCGCCATTGCTTACGCCGAAGGCACCCAAAAAGTCGATGGGGTTGAAAAGCCGCTTGATTCGGTTGCTCCGCTCTCTGGTGTGATCGGGCTGCGTTACGATGCGCCCAATAAACGCTGGGGTAGCGAACTACAGCTAACCGCAGCCAAAGGCAAATCGCGCAGCGATATTTCGAGCGATAATCCGTTCGTACCGGCAGGTTTCGGTGTCGTTGACCTAACTGCATACTATCAAGTCAACGATGACTTGCGCCTTGATGCAGGCATTTTTAACCTCACTAACAAGGACTACCACACGTGGGACGAAGCGCGTGGCAAAACAGCAGACCTTGACGGTCTAGCACGCTTTTCAGAGCCCGAGCGCCATTTCCGCATTGGTGTGAATTGGCGTTTCTGATCCACTCCAAAACGAAAGCGGGCAAAAGCTCGCTTTTTTTGTTTATATTAGCCAACAAATTTCATCAAACTCTCTATAATGTAGCCGCTAAAAAGAGACAGCGCCCGTATTGCAGGTTCCAGCAATAGGCACGAGATGATTAAGCTTAAATACGGTCTGAAGGAGTAGACTGCGCACCTTTAACAAGCTCAGACGTTGATTGATTGCTAAATGTACTGCGTGTTTTTACAACCTTTTAGGCACATCGCCATCTTATGAAGTTGATACGACCTTGGGTCATATTGTTGATCGTAATCACTCTGATTACTGTGATTGGCGTGATCTGGTTCAAAGCTGAACGGGCGTCTGGCGACCAGCAGGCCTACCGCACCTATCAATACTTGAGCCACCTGCGCACGCTCGATACGCAGCTTGAGCGCGCTATCCTAAGAGGCGCACTCGATGGTTTCGTCAACTATGAAGATATTCACAACATTCAAACTCGCTTTGCTAAGGCGCTTTTAAGCCAGCCCGATTTACCTTCCCCTATTCCAAGCATTCTGCAGCCGTTATCAGCCTTGCTGAACCAAAAGCAGGAGATGACCGAAATACTGCGCCAGCTAAGCCACAAAAAGCAGGATGTCGTTGCTGATGCAACACGCCGCAGTATGCTGCTGCGAGAGCAACTGAGCGAGCATGTTGTGGATGGCACGCTATCTGCCGAAGCGGCTAACAGCTTGCACTACTACATTAGCTATATGGTCGGAATCGAGTTTGAGAAACCCAACAGCGAATCGTTGCTGCCGGTGCCCAACGACTTCTCCGAACTGCCCGAATCGTCACGTATCAACTGGGTAAACTTGCAGCATCGGCTGAGCCACTTTACGCAACTACGCCAAGAGTACAACAACACGATCCACGAACTCATTGCGTTAGACATCTCGGCGCCTTTGCAAAGCGCGAATCAAATATTGCTGCAACTTGCAATGGATCAAGAGACGCGGTTTCGCCAGTACTTGCGCTTTATCGTGCTATACATCGCCGCGACAGTTGTCATCACAGGTATTCTGATAGCGACGATTCGCCACTATCGCAACAAACAAACCGAGCAGCGTAGACACGCAACAACAGACCATTTAACCGGTCTTGGTAACCGTCGTCGCTTAGAAGATGAACTACCCGGTATTCTCGAGCGCGCGAAACACAGCGGCAGTCAAGTTGCGGTTATCTTCGTGGATATTGATAACTTCAAGTCACTTAACGATATTTTTGGGCACGCTGAAGGTGATAAATATCTGCAGAAAGTGGCAGACACCATGAAAGCCGCTGTGCGAAAAGGCGATATCATTACGCGCTTTGGTGGTGACGAGTTCATTATTCTGCTCGAAGGCGCCTCGCGTGACATCGCCGCCAAAGTGGCAGAGTTGGTCGTGTCCAACTGTTACGGCCAGTTTAAGCGCGAAGACGGCAGTGTCATTGAGGTCGGCGCAAGTATCGGTATCAGCTTATTCCCAGAGGATGGGCAAACGCTATCCGAAATACTGCTCCAAGCTGATAAGGCGATGTACCGCGCCAAGCACAGCGGCAAAGGCCGTATTAAGTTCCATAAAGATTTGGATGAGTATTTAGGGCGCACTAAACGCCCTTAGATATTTGAGCCACTTGCCTAGGGCAGGCCAAGATCAAAATCATCCGCATCTTGCCAAACAGGAAACTTGTCGCGGAACTGTTGCAACGCCGCCCGATCGAGCGCAACCGTTTCAACAAACGCTTGATCCACTGGATGATCACAGACCAGCTCGCCTTTAAAATCAACAGCGATGGAGTCACCCGTGTAGTGTAAACCTGCCGCATCACTACCGATACGGTTCACTCCCACTACGTAGGCATAGTTCTCGATCGCACGCGCTTGTAGCAGGGTACGCCATGGGTTACGCCGAGCACCAGGCCAGTTCGCGACGTTGATCATCAAGTCATAATCATTGCGGTTGCGCAAAAAGACCGGAAAGCGCAAGTCGTAGCAGATGGAAGGCAAGATGCGCCAGCCTCGGTACTCGATGAGCGACCGGCTAGTGCCCGCATTGAAGTGTTCATGCTCGTTCCCCATCCGGAACAAGTGCCGCTTGTCATAGTAAGCAACCTCCCCTTCTGAGGTGACAAAAAGGAAGCGATTCACATAAGCGCCATCTTCTTTAATCGCAACCGATCCACATATGGCAGCGCCAAGCTCATGCGCCTGCTGCTTGAGCCAAGGCAATGTTTCGCCTTCCATAGGCTCAGCCATTGTCTCAGGACTCATCATAAAGCCTGTGGTAAACATCTCGGGCAGCACAATAAGGTCAGTCGCCCCCTGCAGAGGCTCCATCACGTTACTCAGCATCTGTCGATTTGTTTCCGGCGCTTGCCAAGCGAGTTCTGTTTGTACGATGGAAACACGCAAGATATCAGTCATAAGTAGCTCCCTCTATAAATTAACTAAACGCTCAGCAGCCGCTTTTAAGGTCGCTTCGCCTTTGGCGAAGCAAAAACGCACAATACGTGTATCAGGCGGTGTTTGGTAGAACACCGAAATCGGTATAGCCACAACCCCCGCATGTTCGATTAACCACTGACAAAACTCGATATCCGGTACATCTTTAATGGCACGATAATCAACTAGTTGGAAATAGGTACCTTGCGTTGGTAGCAGTTCAAAACGGCTAGATGCCATCAAACGACAAAAAAGATCACGTTTTTGTTGATAAAAAGCGGGGAGCTCAAAGCCATAATTTGGCGCATCAGCCATATAGTCCGCGATAGCCAACTGCATGGGTGTAGATATGGCGAATGTCAGATATTGATGGACTTTTCTAAGCTCTGCAGAGAGCGCTGCAGGCGCAAGGCAATAGCCTACTTTCCACCCGGTAATGTGATATGTCTTACCAAAAGAAGACACCACAAAGCTGCGCTCCCGCAAGGCTTCATGCCCAGCCACACTCTGATGTTGCTCACCATCAAAGACGATATGCTCGTACACCTCATCACTGAGAACCAAAATATCTGTGTCGGCAAGCATATCCGCCAGTGTATCTAGGTCGTGCTGGGTGAGCGTTGTACCAGTTGGGTTGTGCGGCGAGTTAAGAATAATCAGCCGTGTCTTGGCGGTTATAGCATCGCGTACGGCTTGCCAGTCGACCTTAAAGTGTGGCGCAGAGAGCTGCAGGCGAACGGTTGTCCCGCCATTAATCTCTACCGCAGGCTCGTAACTATCGTAGGCCGGATCAAACATAATCACTTCATCACCGGTACGAACAACCGCAGAGATCGCTGCAAATAGCGCTTCTGTCGCGCCGGAGGTGATCGTAATCTCACGCTCTGCGCAGTAGTGACCACCGTAAAAGCGGCTGACTTTCTCTGCAATGGCCTCGCGCAATGCTGGCACACCTGCCATTGGCGCATATTGGTTCGCACCTGACGAGATGTGATGCCCCACAGCGTCGAGAAGTGCTGTCGGCCCATCAAAGTCAGGGAAACCTTGGGAAAGATCAAGCGCATTATGTTGTGCCGCTAATTGCGACATTTGCGTGAAAATAGTGGTACCGACTTTCGGTAACTTCGTCTCTGGGTAGTTCATTACAGCGTGTGCTTCCCGGTGAAAAAAAACAGTCTCCAGTATACCGAAAAGCACTGCTAAAACGATCTAGTACTCGTATGGCTCGATACGAAATGCTTCCATGCCATAGCCAGACGACGCCAACTCATGACTGAAGGTTTCGGTTTTCAACTTACCAGTCACCCACACGGCATCATAAATGCTCTCTAGCGTAACGCCTGGCTCATACTCAACATAGATAATTTGATTGGATGGCGGTGGTGGCGTGTGAATACAAGCACCAAAGTAAGGCACTAAAAAGAACTTATAGATAACGCGCCCTTCTCCCTCAATAGGCACAACAAAGCCAGGAACTTTCGCCATTTTGCCGTCCATTTCAGGGACTATCGGCGCAGACTGCAGCGCGACCTGTAGCTGATCCATCAGCTCAGCCGCGCGTGGGTCAAGATCATCTAGCGCACTAAACTCTTCGACATCGATAATGCCCTCAAGCGTAAAGTCAGCAGGCATCAGGTGATCCCACTCAAGCACTTCAACCACTTCACCATTAACGGTTGCCGGTGCCTCATCTGCAGCTACACTAATGCGTGCAGTAACCAGCAAAAATACAGCAAATAGGCAAAACAACGCCCTTGGATATCCCACAAAGACTCTCCTAATCATGATAACTAGCGAGAGGATAACCCATCTGCGGCAGAAAGTCGGTACGCTTGTAATCCCGGCCAGATACCGGTCAAACCACCCGCAGCCACGATCATAAGAAGCAGCGTTAAGTACTCCCAAGAGGGATAATAGCTTTCAAGATATAGCCCCATATCCTCAAGCACAGGCGATAGAAGATAGAGCCCTAGTACGGCAGCCAATAGGCCTAGCAACGCACCTACTAAAGAGACCAGTGCCGATTCAAGCACCAGCATAAACACGATGTGCCAAGGTCTTGCGCCCACAGCGCGAAAGATCGCCAGCTCACGGCGCCGCGCACTAAGGCTGGTCAGCAAGACCGCTAACATACCGATCAAACCGGCGACTACAACGCAGGCTGAGACGATCAGTAGTGCACTCTCGACATTACGTAGCAGCTCCCAAAGCTGCTGTAAGGCAGCACCGGGCAAAATAGCTTGTAACGGTTCTTTGCGATAGCTATTAATCTGGCGCTGAAGGTGGAATGTACCAAGCTTCGATTTCACCCCAACCAACACGGCAGTCACATCTTTAGGCGTCAGAGAGAGCTTGCGCACCTCTTCTGCCGATTGCTGCATCCCTGCGATGGGTACGCCCGCCTCCCAGCCGACATGAATAGCTGTGATCGCCTCATTACTGACAAACAAGGAGCGATCTACCGGAGTCCCTGTACCTGCCAAGATACCCACGATACGAAACGGCTTATCCTTGTGATCAGAGAAGCTCTTCTTGCCCATACCATGGGACAAAACTATCTGCTCGCCCAACTGATAACCGAGTACCTTAGCCACCTCTGCGCCGAGCACGACATCATAGAGATCTTTGTAAGGGGCACCTTGGCTAAAGCCCAATGCGGTATCGCGACCAATACGGATATGCTCAAAAAAGGACGGCGCAGCACCCACCACACGATAACCACGATGGGAGTCACCCAAAGAGATCGGCTCAGCCCACTCGACATAACGATTAGCTGCGATCTTCTGGTAACTATCCCAGCTGATATTTCGGGTAGCCTGCCCAATGTGAAACACTGAGTACAGCAATAGCTGTAACTCGCCACCGCGTGCTCCAACAATAAGGTCAGTACCGGCGATCGAACGGTCAAAGCTGGCGCGAACCTCTTCCCGTACTTTTTCAACACCGATGAGCAGAGCAACACTGAGGGCAATGGTTAGGACGATAAAAGCCAACGTGCCACGGCGGCTCCAGCTACTGGCAATCGCCTCTTTAATCAACATAAACACCACCCATCGTTTTCGAAGCCTGATTGATATCAGCTAACTGAATAACTCGATCAAACTGGGGGGCCAGTCGCTCATCATGACTCACTAAAATCAAGGTCGCATCCGCAGCTTTCACCTCAGCTTGGAGCAATGCAACGAAACGCTGTGCCGAGGCAGTATCGAGTGCGGAGGTTGGCTCATCTGCAATGATCAACTCCGGAGCACCAATCAGCGCTCGAGCAATGGCCACGCGCTGCTGCTGACCTACCGAGAGCTGGCTAACCGGTCGCTTCTCATCGACAAGTTCCGCAAGGCCTAATGAGCTAAGCAGCGATGTACACGCGCTTTGAACCGAGCCAAAGCGCGCTATTGCGCGCTGCCGCCGCTGCTTCGAAACGCGGCAGGCCAGCTGCACATTAGCTTCAATCGAGAGATAGGGAAGCAGGTTAAGTGATTGAAAAATGAAACCGATATGATCAGCACGGAAGCGATCTCTTGCCACCGAGTTTAACCGGTTTAACCTCGTATCCCCTATTCTGATCTCCCCCCGCTGCGGGACTAGCATTCCCGTCATCAAGTTGAGCAAGGTGCTTTTTCCGCTGCCAGATGGTCCTTGTAAAAAAACCATCTCGCCCGCTGCAATACTGCATGAAGGGATATCAATAACCGGCGACTGCTGAGCCCATGCAAAGCTCAGCGCCTCGATGGAGATCGCTGCCATATCGTTCTCTATTTCAGGGAGATACTCGCTGTTGCGCTGTTGACTTCTCCGCCCTTCTGACCGCTGATACCAATAGCTTGATAACGAACGGTTTCTAGGGCTGGATAGTGGTTAAACAGACCCACCTGCAGGCTATTGAGTTCCTTCGGTTTTTGGCATTCGAACGTATACTCAACCATAAAGTCGCTGTGACCACCATGATCTTGGTGTTTATCGTGGTCGTGGTCGTGGTCGTCAGAAGCTGCCATATTTTCATCATGGCCGTGCTTATCTTCATGGCCGTGCTTCTCATGCGTGTCATGGTCATCAGACATCGCCACTAAGGCCTGCTCAACATTAGCATGCTTAAGAATACACAGGGCAGCGTCGGGCAACAGAATGTTTTGGTAGCCATCACGCAACTGCTGAACCGCCGCAATCACTTGCTTGTGTTGGGCTTCATTTTTGACTTCATGTTCAAAACCCACAATCGTATCAGCTGGCGACTTAAACATGATATCGAGGCGCTTGCCCTCAAACGCAGCATTTAACTCAGCAATGCCATGCTCATGAGCATCGCTCGCAGAAGCTGCGCTAGCAGCAAAACCAACCAGTAAACAAGACCCTAAAACACATAACTGTTTCATCGTTTTCATTCCAGCACGTTAAGATTTTCAATTCGTTATAACATAACATATCGAAAATAAAAGATGGAGCCATCCATCTTTGCTGTACTAACGGTATTTTGCGGTAATCTGGTCGATAGAGCCGTCTCGATACATCTCTTTAAGGCTACTATTCAGAAGATCAATCAGCGACGAGGGGGTATCTGGGTGAAATGCGATACCCATAACCGTACGCTTGAAAGTCAGCACCTCTTTGAGTGCCCCAACGCCCTCTTTTTTGGCAAGATAAGGCCCTAACAGATGTCCTGTGGCCCATAAGTCGATGCGCCCGCGCGCAAGCTTACGGGCGTTTAGTTCATCGCGACGCACCAAATCTAGTTCAAACCCTTGATCGGCTAAGAACAGTGCAGTCGCATCACCGCGGTAGGCTCCAATACGATACTGCTTTGCCTCTTCGAGCGAGCTAATCTTAATGTCGCTATCAGACATGGCAAGAAACACCCACTTGTTCTCTGTTAATGGGCTCACCCACTTAAACAAAGATTCACGCTCTTCGGTGCGTGTGGTGGAGTAAACTCCCGTATTCACCTCAGTTTGCGCTTGGTTATAAGCACGATTCCACGGCAGCAGCGACAGTTCGTTTTGAATCTGGTTGCGCTCCATTAGCGCACGCACGATATCGGTTGAGATCCCGGTAATCTGGCCGTTACGTGCCAACATATTAAAAGGAGGGTAGTTCTCCGTCACCAGCGCAATGGGTGGGTAGCTCGCAGCAGCGTCGTCCTGCGCAGCACCGGCTGCCTCCTGAGCCACTGTCGATAGACTGCTGAGCAATAGCAGTGCAATACAAAGTAGACGACGCATCACGTTATTGCTCCCGCGCTTTGTTCGCTTGGCGAATCTTCTTGAACGCAACGGAGAGACTACGCTGCATACGCGATAGCGAATCAGCCAGTAGGCCGATCTCATCATTGCTGGAGATATCGATGACTGTATTTAAACGCCCTGAGCTGATCTCACTCGCCTGCTCCGCCAAGCGACGAATCGGCGTGATCAAAAATTTACCGAGCAACAGCACCAAGATCACAAAAATAACGAGGTTCAGTGCCACAACACGCACCACTTCCAATATCACTTGGAACTGAATGTCCTCTTTGACAAAACGGTCGCTGATATAGACCGAGACCGAACCAATCGCTTTGTCCTCGTAGAACACTGGCGCATCGGAGATAGCGAACGCACCGGTCTGAATGGTGCCGGACGAGCCAATTATCTCCCAATTGTAATCGCGCTCCTTAGCGCCCATTACATCTTTCCCATCGCTATCGTGCACCACAATCGCTAACACACTGGGCTCAAGCATTTCAGCTTCAATCGAAGCATCAATACGCTCTTTATCCAAATTCCACACAGGGATGGTCAGGTGACGCGCAATCCGTTGGGCCGTTACATTTGCACGGTCTTCCAGTTGAGCTTCCTCCTTGGCGACCACCTCCAGCGCATCATAGACGCCGACTGCGGCGAGAATCGCTGTCGTACAGACCAAAGTGATCATAATAACTTTGCTACGAATCGATCCTGTGTATTGCCTGCTCATTAACTACTCCATTGACTGGTTTGGAACCTGACCGATAATACTTTCGTATAACCCTATACACAACAGGTATAAACGCTTTAATTCACGCGCCAAAGCAATCACTTAGGCAAGCGGTACAACCTGCCCCGCAACGGCACGTTAGTTATTGAGATTTGCGATTAGCGCTAATTTCTTAGCTCGGCTTAAACGTTTGATGGCTAACTCACGCCGCGTCGCCTCCGCACGAGTCGGTTGCGCTTCTGACCATACCAGAGCAACCGGACGCCTTGCGCGCGTGTACTTGGCACCTTTCCGAGGGTCGTGGTTGTGCTCTTCGACACGCCGCTCACAATCTGTCGTGATTCCGGCATAGAGTGTTTTATCAGCACATTCGAGGAGATAAACGAACCACACAAAGGGATCTCAATATAGTTATTTTTTTCAACAAGATAGCGCGATGTTAACACACTTTCAGTAGATATTAAGTGATTATGAACCCGTAACCAGAACATCACTAACGCATGGCATGCTACACGATATCCAGCGGTGTATTGAGCAAAGACAAGAAACAGATCGTCCTAGATATCAATATAAAAAAATCCTAATATTCGGTGATACTATGGCTCTGTAACACGCTCTAGGGATGCCATGGAGGCTCTATGGAAGCACATCAGTTTTTACTTGCTTTACTTATTATTCTGGTCTCGGCACGCATCTTTGGAGAGCTAGCAGCAGCCATAGGAGCCCCGCCAGTCATAGGTGAGTTAGTCGCTGGCATTGTTATTGGCCCCAGCTTATTTGGGTGGGTGGAGAACCATGAGCTAATACACCTATTTGCCGAGGTCGGGGTTATCTTGCTGCTTTTCCAAGTGGGGATGGAAACCGATGTCGAAAAGCTGATTAGCGCAGGGAAAGAGTCAACCATCGTTGCACTGGGCGGTTTTTTTGCGCCACTAATCGCAGGCTTCTGTCTCGCCTACTATCTATTTGATCTGCCCTATTTGGTCGCCCTTTTCATTGGCGGCACCCTCACCGCCACCAGCATAGGCGTGACGGTTCGTGCCTTGACGGACCTTGGTAGGCACAACAGCCGCGAAGGACAAATCACGTTAGGTGCAGCCGTATTGGATGATGTGTTGGGCGTTATATTACTCGCGCTGCTCTATGACTTTACTGTTTCGGGGGCAGTTAACTGGGCCAATACCGCTAAGGTGATGATCTTTGTTGGTAGTTTTTTTCTGTTAGCACCCATATTAGCGCGGCTTATGTCCAGCGTTATTCAACACCTCGATACCCGTATCGATAACCCGGGCCTGATACCCACCACCATCGTATCATTGGTGCTCTTCTTTGCATGGGCAGCACATGAGGCGGGCGCACCGGAGTTATTGGGCGGTTTCGCTGCTGGTATCGCCCTTTCGCGCCGTTTTTTCCTACCGTTTGGCCTATCGATGCACGCTCAACCCGCTTTTTCACACAAGATCGAGCGTCAGATGTTGCCCATTATTCAACTGTTCACGCCGATCTTCTTTGTCACCGTGGGGTTATCACTCGACCTCACCACCGTTGATTGGAGCTCGCCGCTATTTTGGTATCTGTCTATCAGCCTGCTAGCTGTCGCGATACTGGCTAAATTCACCGGAGCCATGCTGCTCAAGGAGCCATTGCAGCGTCGTCTTATTATCGGTATTGCAATGATGCCTAGAGGAGAGGTAGGGCTAATATTTGCGGGGATCGGCGCAACAGCGGGCGTATTTGATAACGACGTTTACACCGCGCTCATCGTCGTTATTGTCTATACCACGCTACTGGCGCCTTACCTGATGAAACAGCGGTTTAGAAAAGCGCAGCACCCCATCGAGGCCTGATTAGGTTAAGCTGAGCGTACCAAAGACAACAAAGGAGAGGCGCATGGAGCTTCTACACACAACAGCCGAACATCAGGTCGCGCTCTTTCAATCTGCTGCACTAAATGAAACACATCTGCAGCCAACATATCGCCGCTGGGTCGCGTGGGCAGCTGCGTTAGCCAGCAAAGATGATGCGGTGGTGCAGTTGATCTCGCGCCATATCGAACCACTGCAACCAGACGAACAATACGCGCTAGAGCACGCACTCAATCGGATGGCGGTTACCAATCCTTACTTCTTTAGTCGCCAGTTCTTCGCGCCTAATGCTGGCGGCAGCTTAGAGGTGCTAGCCATGCCTCCTTTCGCTTCTCTGGGGATCGAAAACGAAACGGCATACCACTATGCATGCATAGCAATCTCGATGATCAATGGCGGTTATGCCTGCTATCAAAGCCATATGAGCAGCTTGCTCCAAGCTGGGGAGACGGATGCAGCGATCGATCAAGCGATGCGCCTAACAGCAGCCGTTTCAGCGTTGTGCCAAGCGACCTTTAATGCCAGAACACTAGCACCCACCAGCTAGGCGATATCTGCTAGTGGCTGGTTGTTTTGGAGATTAAGCTAATCAGCAACACGCCAGCCACGATCAGGCCAAGCCCAAGCAGCGCAGGTAGATCAAGACGCTGCCCGTACAATAACCAACCGACCAATGCGATTAACGCAACACCAACACCCGACCAAATCGCATACGCCACACCTAAAGGAATCGACTTTAGAGTGAGCGAGAGAAAGTAAAACGCCAAACCATAGCCCACGACTACAAGGCCTGACGGCAGCAGCTTGGTAAACCCTTCGCTTTGCTTAAGTGCAGACGTAGCGACAACCTCCGAGATAATCGCTATCACCAAAAATAGCCAACTCTTCATGCTATGGCCTCAACGTAACTAAAGCTGCCCATTGTAGGGGGCAGGCTTGTGAATAGCTACTTCGCTGCAACGCCGGTATGATCATGAAAACTAAGGAATAGATTAGCTCTACTAATCGGCCTAAAACGAGATAAGTTGCGCAGATAAGGAGTGTGTATGCAAGCACCGTTAGCCACCCTGTATCCTATTATTCAAGCCCCCATGGCGGGAGTTCAGGATTTCCGTTTAGCAGCGGCAATCTCAAATGCTGGTGGGCTGGGCTCGTTACCTGCTGCGATGCTCAATACAGAGCAACTCGAGCAGGCACTTCTGGCGCTCAGCGAAGCGACCGATAACAGCTATAATGTTAACTTTTTTAGCCACACACAACCTACAGTTCAGCCAGAGCAGATTACGCGCTGGCATGAAGCTCTGGCTCCGCACTTCGCCAAGTTTAATATTGACCCCAGCACACTCACGGGAGGCGCTTCACGACAACCGTTCAATGAAGCGGCCGCTGAGGTACTCGAGCGCTTCAAGCCAGCCTATGTCAGCTTTCACTTTGGCCTGCCAGACAAAGCGCTACTGGAACGTGTTAAACGCTGCGGCAGCGTGGTTATCTCCTCCGCCACTAGCACCGCCGAGGCGATATGGTTGGAGCAAAACGGCGCAGATATCATTGTTGCACAAGGCCTAGAGGCCGGCGGGCATCGCGGTCACTTTTTGGATAGACAGGTCGAACACCAAATGGGGACATTCGCCTTACTACCCCAAGTTATTGCAGCCGTTAGCTGCCCCGTTGTTGCTGCAGGAGGCATCGCAGATTCCAAGGGGATCAATGCAGCCCTTACGCTCGGTGCCTGCGCTGTTCAGTTAGGTACCACCTTCCTGCTCTGCGATGAAGCCACAACCAGCCCACTGCATCGCGCCGCTTTGCAAAGTGAGGACGCAAACCATACAGCTCTCACCAACCTTTTCTCCGGTGGCGCAGCACGCGGTATCGTCAATGGCGTTATGCGGGACCTTGGAGCCATGAATGAGGCCGCACCACCTTTTCCTCTTGCTTCAACGGCGATCACCGCACTTCGACAAGCTGCCGAGGCGCAAAATAGCAGCGATTATTCACCGCTATGGTGCGGTCAAAACAGATCTGGGTGCCAATCCATTCCCGCAGCTGAGCTACTCTATAGACTGTGCCAAGACATCTAGGAGATCACTATGTTTAAAATGCTATCGTTGGTTGTTTCACACACCGCTACAGCACTCGCAGGTTTCGCTCTCGGTATCTATATGCTGCCCATTTTAATGGCGCCCTCTGCGCCACCGGAAAATGCGGTTCAGCAAGTCGAGCAGGCTGCAACCTATCGCACGACATTCAGTAAAGAGCGCGCCGACAGTGATTTTCTACACTGGGGCGAGGGCGATGTGTTTATCTCAGCAAAAGAGATCGCTTTCTCTGGTGAGCTAGCCCCAGGCCCTGCTTACAAGCTTTACCTCTCACCGGTTTATGTAGAGACAGAAGCGGCATTTGCCGAGCATCAAAGCAAGATGTTGAAAGTGGGAGATATCGCGACCTTTGATCGTTTCGTCGTGCCACTGGGTGATAACGTCGACCTGAGCCAATACAATAGCGTTATCGTGTGGTGTGAGTCTTTTGATCAATACATCACATCAGCACAGTTTAAGTAACACATCATTAGAGGTAGTTCGTGTACAGCGATGACGATTTAAACCAAGCCGTTGATGCAGGCGTATTAACGGCCGAAGACGTGGGCC
Source organism: Neptunomonas marina (assembly GCF_004005935.1). GTDB lineage: Bacteria > Pseudomonadota > Gammaproteobacteria > Pseudomonadales > Balneatricaceae > Neptunomonas > Neptunomonas marina. The sequence continues at coordinate 63,583 of NZ_SACQ01000008.1, forward strand.
GCTTTCGTTCCTTTATCAGTGAACAGCAACACACCCAATCAGTCGATGAAGAGCATATCCGACTCGTCAGCGGCTTTAACGATATCTTCGTTTTAATCGCATGCGCACTAACATTGACAGCCCTCTACTTTGTAACAACCGCCCTAAACGATCTGCTCGGCAGTCTCCTACTGGCTGTTGGCGCATGGGGTTTGAGCGAGTACTTCACGAAGCGTCGACATATGGCCCTGCCCTCCATTGCGCTCTTGCTTGCTTTTACTGGCGCAGGTTTTGGTGTGGGTTGGCAACTGAGCGGAGCAATACCTGATGACCTGCCCGCGCGCTTTATGGTGGCCAGCGGCATAGCAGCGGCCGCTGCCACACTACACTGGTGGCGATTTCAGGTGCCAATCACCATTGCGGCAGGTACTGCTGCATTGGTCGCTATGATCTTTTCGTTTGTTTTGGTTGAGTTTCCTGATCAGGAGCAACTCGCAAACTTAGTGATGCTCAGCTTAGGCGTTGGCGTGTTCCTCTTTGCGATGCGCTGGGATATATCAGATCTGCAGCGCACTACCCGTCGTTCTGATGTGGCATTTTGGCTCCACTTACTCGCTTCGCCACTGATTATCCACCCGATATTTTTACTCGCAGGCGTGCTAGAGATGGACAACAGCATCACCGCGGCAGTCGCGACTTTAACGATCTACCTTGTTATCGGCTTGATCTCGTTATTGGTAGATCGCAGAGCGCTGCTCGTCTCTGCATTGTTCTATGTGATCTATACATTGAGTAGCTTGTTTGAAAATTACGGTGCCATTGAGCTCAATATTGCACTGGCCGCCATGGTCATCGGCTCTTTGTTGCTACTACTATCGGTTTTCTGGCGTAACTGCCGCGAACAACTCCTGCGCGCTGCCCCTGCAACTTTGCTGCGCTACCTTCCTCGCTAACACAGGCCATCCATATGTCAGATACCCTCCTTGCTCCTGTTCTGTTTCTGCCACATGGTGGTGGGCCACTGCCACTACTTGGTGAACCTAGCCATAAGCCGTTTGTGGACTGGCTCTCAACGCTAGCGCCTAACCTTCCAAGGCCGAAAGCGATTCTAGTGATCAGCGCGCACTGGGAAACCCCCGTCCCCAGCGTAACGGCCAGTGAAGACCCAGGTATCGTGCACGATTATTACGGCTTTCCCGAGGCGGCTTACAAAATAGAGTATCCAGTCAAAGGGAGCCCGGCACTCTCACGCACGGTTATCGCGCTCTTAAAACAACAGGGGATGCTAGCGGTACAAGATGAGCTGCGCCCACTCGATCACGGCGTGTTTGTGCCCTTAACACTGCTCTACCCCAATGCCGATATCCCCTGCGTCCAGCTATCTTTGCTAGATCATTTAAACCCCGAAACCCACATTGAGCTAGGCGAAGCATTGCGCGAATTACGCAAGAAAGGCGTTTTGATCATCGGTTCCGGCTTGAGCTTTCACAACTTGAAAGTATTTTTTGACCGCCAAGCGGATGGCGCTCGAGGCGAACAATTTGACCAATGGCTAACGGACACCTGCTGTGCGCCGAATCACAGTTACGCCGCACGTTGCGAGCGTTTGATCAACTGGGAAACTGCACCCGAGGCGCGCTACTGCCACCCACGTGAAGAGCACCTCCTCCCATTACACGTCTGCCTAGGTGCTGGCGGCGATGCTCCTGCAGAGCATGTTTTCTCGGACTATATGCTCCGCCAGAAGGTGAGCGGATATCTGTGGCGCTAATAAAGAACACCTCCCTGCTGATACACGGCAGATAATTTACACTTTTGCGGCGTAAACCTTTTAACACACGCGACTTTGCTTGCAACGGCTACGAAGTCGCTATAGTGTTCGACCTCCCAGTTAGAGTCCAAAAGATGAGACGGGCGATCAACACACAACTACGTCGTGTTTGTTGCGATCCAACAAAGCCGATCAGGTAGTCCAGCGCTAGCTTGCGAGCTAGGTTTTGTGTATTCGTATCATCAGCTCCTCACTTTGGCTTAATCGAATAGAGATAACAGGAGTATCGGGTGAGCAACCATACCGAGATCAACCCAGCGGCTCGCGCAGGCAGCCCCATGTGGTCATCACGTCTAGCTTTCATCCTAGCGGCAACCGGCTCTGCGGTGGGCTTAGGAAATATCTGGAAGTTCCCGTATATCACAGGAGAGAACGGCGGCGGCGCATTCGTCGTTGTCTATCTGTTGTGTATTGCGATGATCGGTATCCCCATCATGATCGCCGAAGTCAGCCTCGGCCGCCGTGGCCGATTAAGCCCGATTAATACCATGAAACAGCTCGCGCGTGCTGATGGCGCCTCGCAAAACTGGAAGTACCTCGGCTGGATGGGCGTGATCGCGGCGTTTTTGATTCTCTCTTTCTATTCAGTCATTGGTGGTTGGTCGCTCTCTTATATCGGCCACGCCTTCTCCGGCGAGTTTGAAGGTGCTGGCAGCGATAAAATTGGGGCGATCTTCGGTGCTATGCTATCCAGCCCTGAAACACTGATGATCTGGCATTCGGTATTTTTACTTATCGTTGTCGCTATTTTATCGCAGGGTATTCGCTCTGGCTTGGAGAAAGCGGTTAACGTCCTCATGCCCATGCTCTTCTTGCTGTTGCTCGTGATGGTTGGCTACGCGATGTCAACAAGCCAGTTTTCGCAAGCGGTCGACTTTTTATTCACGCCGGATTTTTCAAAGCTCACAACAGAGGGCGTATTAAGTGCGTTGGGTCATGCCTTCTTTACGCTAAGCCTCGGCTCCTGCGCCATGATGGCCTATGGCTCATTCTTACCCAGCCAAGTCTCTGTGGCGCGCACCGCGATCACCGTTTCAGTCATCGACACTGTTGTTGCACTGCTGGCAGGTTTAGCGATCTTCCCGCTGGCTTTTGCAAACGGACTTGAACCAAGTGCAGGCCCTGGCCTGATCTTCCAAACCCTGCCGATCGCGTTTGGGCAGATGCCTGCTGGCACGTTCTTCGCGACACTGTTCTTCTCTCTGCTTTTGATCGCTGCAATTACATCGGCGATCTCCATGCTGGAGCCTTTGATTGAATGGCTAGAGGAGCAACGGGGCATCAACCGTAAAGTGGCCGCTTTGATTGCGGGCGTGCTGGTATGGAGTGTCGGACTGTTAACGGTGTTCTCGTTTAACAATTGGGCAGACCTACACCCGCTGTCATTTGTGCCCGTCTTCGCTGAGAAAACTTTCTTCGATATTTTCGACTACCTGACAGCTAATATCATGCTGCCACTGGGAGGCTTGTTTATCGTGGTGTACTTTGCCTGGTTTATGAATCCAGACGCCGCGCGCCATGAGGTGGGGATTAAGTCCGATAATGTATACCGATTGACTCATTTCGTTATGCGCTATGTTTCACCGGCTCTTGTTCTGATTGTCTTTCTCTATAACCTACTGTAACGAGTGACCTTTTATGGGGCAAAGCTCGTTAGCTTGCCCCTAATTGAGCCAGCTGAAAATTGTTTGCTGAATACACTGAAGTTTGAATTGACACTTAATTTCATCACTCGCTATACTCGGCATTGCTTTAGATTTCACCGATTTATGTTTCAATGCGAAGCCTTTAACGAGTGCCTCGTCCTGTAATTCATAATTTCTAGAAAGCTTTTGCACCAAAAAATTTACGCTGTTAATGCAAAATTGCATTTTCAGTACTTCCAATAGATTGAGTTTATAGGACTAATTAATGTCTAAGATTACTGGCACAGTTAAATGGTTTAACGAAGAGAAAGGCTTCGGCTTCATTCAACAAGAAAACGGCCCAGACGTTTTCGCTCACTTCAGCGCTATCCAAGGTGACGGCTACCGTACACTGGCTGAAGGTCAGCAGGTTGAGTTTGAAGTAACGCAAGGCCAAAAAGGCCCACAAGCGGAAAACATCACTAAGCTGTAATATCCGGTATTATCACTTCGCTTCTATCGACTCGATAGTAAGCAAAAAAAAGCATGGCTAACGCCGTGCTTTTTTATTTGTGTTATAAATCAAAGAGATACACACCCTCCTTACGTATAACAGAATATCTCTACAAATATCCCCTTCGGGGTATAGCTGTTAATACCTGCCAAGCTCTATCTTAAAAACTCAATACAAGTGCGTGGCTTGTTCACGCACGAGACACTGTTCATTGGTAGAGAGCAATTATGGCAAAACCTTCCCACACCGGATCTTACTATGCAGCTTCAGCGAACGACACTCGCCTGCGTCCTCAACTCAACGAGGAGATTTCGGTCGATGTCTGTATCGTTGGTGCTGGTTTCACCGGCATGTCGACAGCGCTTCATTTGGCAGAGCAGGGCTTTCGTGTCGCTGTACTTGAAGCTAGCCGCATCGGTTTCGGGGCGTCTGGACGTAACGGTGGGCAAATCGTCCACAGCTATAGCCGTGATATCGATTTTATCGAGCAGCACTATGGCGAAAAAACAGCCGCTACGATGGGCGCTATGGCCTTCGAAGGCGGACAAATTCTGCGCCGTTTCGTGAGCGATTACAGTATCGACTGCGATTTAAAGCCAGGCGGTATCTTCGCTGCATGCAACAAGAAACAGTTCCGCGAGCTTGAAAGCAAAAAGGCGTTGTGGGAACGCTATGGTCACAAACAGCTCACCCTTTTAGATGCGACACAAACGCAGCAGCACATTGGCTCAGATCGTTATGAGGGTGCACTACTCGACGACTCCGGCGGCCACTTCCACCCCTTAAACCTCGTGCTAGGCGAAGCCGCAGCGCTGGAATCGTTAGGAGGGGTTATCTATGAGGATAGCGCGGTTACAGAAATTAAACCGGGCAACAAAGCAACAGTGTGCACAGCTCAAGGCAGTGTGACAGCCGATTTTGTCGTTGTTGCAGGTAACGCCTATCAGACAGGCCTGCTTCCTAAGCAAGAGAGCAAATCGATGCCCTGCGGTACGCAAGTCATTGCGACGGAGCCGCTGTCTAAAGATCAGCAGCAAGCACTGTTGCCAAACGATCACTGCGTGGAAGATTGCAACTATCTGCTCGATTATTACCGCATCTCTGGCGACGGCCGCCTGATCTACGGCGGCGGCGTTACTTATGGTGCGCGCGAGCCGGACAAGATCGAAGCGCTGATCGTACCTAAGATGCTCAAAACCTTCCCTGAGCTAAAAGGCACTAAAGTCGACTTCGCATGGACAGGTAACTTCCTGTTGACGCTGATGCGTCTGCCACAGTTCGGCCGCATTGAAAATAACATCTATTACGCTCAGGGCTACAGTGGCCACGGCGTTACAAGTTCGCATCTCGCTGGCAAAGTGCTGAGCGATGCTATCCAGAACCAAGCCGAGCGCTTCGATGTGCTCGCCAGCCTGCCGCAGTATCCGTTCCCTGGCGGGCGTGCTCTTCGCATCCCTTATACAGCTATGGGTGCTTGGTATTACGACCTTCGGGACAAGCTAGGAATCTAGGCACCCAAGGACGCTTCTCTTTTATAACAAATATAAACAAGGTGTATTTATGAATACCGATGTCGCTACGCCCGACACATTGAGTTCGAGTGCTTTGCCCCCACGGTCGTTACGTGCCACCAGCCGCTGGGTGCTGTTTTTTGCCGCAATTATGGGCGGTTTTGTTTATCTATCTTCTACCCATGAAAGTGGAACACCCTACGGCGGGCTGAGCCTATTGCCCGCTATTTTGATCTTGATCGTTGCGGTCATTACCAAAAAACCGCTCGAGTCTATCTTCTCAGGCATTGTAGCGGGGCTCTTGTTACTCGATCCTAGCAGCTTAATCACCGGTCTTGGTGATATCTCAATGAGTGTTGTTATGGATGAAACGATCGCATGGATCGTTCTGGTGTGCGGCATGATGGGCGGCTTGATCAATATGCTGGAGCGCGGCGGTAGCGTTTTAAGCTTTGGTGAACTGCTCGCTTCTCGTATCAAGTCAAAACGCGCGACCATGCTCACAACCTGTACTTTGGGCGTGATGGTATTTATCGATGACTACCTAAACTCACTGGCCGTTTCAGCGTCAATGAAAAACCTAACAGACCGCTACCGCATCTCCCGCGAGAAGCTCGCCTTCTTGGTGGACTCCACCGCAGCGCCGGTCTGTATTCTGGTGCCGGTTTCGACGTGGGCGGTCTATTTCGCAGCCTTGCTGGAAGAGAACGGAGCGGCATCTAAGGGTGAAGGGATGTCTCTCTACATCGAAGCGATCCCTTACATGGCCTACGGCTGGATCGCGCTAATGGTGGTATTTTTGGTCGCTGCTGGCATTTTAGGTGACATCGGCCCAATGAAAGATGCTGAGATGCGCGCACAAGCAGGCCAGCCGGTTCCTGATGGTTGCGCACAAGATGGCTTCGATACTGGCAAGCTACCAAAAACGCATCCCGTTGTTGGGCTGATGAACTTTCTATTACCGATGGCGGTGTTGGTGGCTGCCAGTGTTTACTACGAGATCGACCTGTTGCTGGGCGCACTCGTCGCATCTCTATTCACTATGATTCTCTATTTTTGGCAAAACCTGCTGTCGTTTGGTGAGCTAGTTGATGCCATGCTCGATGGCTTTAAAGTGATGCTTCACCCCATCGCTGTGGTCTGTGCAGGCTTTATGCTCAAAGACGTTAACGACCAGCTTGGCATGACACCTTACATTATTGAGTCCCTCACGCCTTGGCTATCTCCTGCCCTGCTGCCGGCGCTAGTATTCGCTGCCATGGCTGCTGTGGTATTTGCCACAGGATCGAGCTGGGGTGTTTTCGTGGTATCGCTACCGATCGTAATTCCTATGGCCATGTCCATGAACATGTCGATGCCTCTCACCGTTGGCGCTCTGCTATCTGCTTCGGCTTTTGGTAGCCACGCTTGCTTCTTCAGTGATTCAACGGTGCTATCATCTCAGGGCTCTGGATGTACCGCAATGCAGCACGCATTAACACAGATCCCCTACGCGTTGATTGGTGCTGTTATCACCTTTGCAGCCCTCCTTGCGCTCGGTTTTGCATTCGCTTAAAACCATACCTTTTTGAGACCGGCCTGTGTGCCGGTCTCACCGCAGGTCGTCACCTCTTATGTAAATCTCTATTCTAAGCTGGTATTTCTCCCGCTATTGCTCATTATTAAAGAATGCACACTGAACTTTTGCTCTAAGCGTGTACACTAAGCGCTTATTCTGACGTTTCGTCATCTATTGTTAGAGGGGCTTATGACTAACAGAATTATCTCTGCACTGCTATTCACATCGCTGAGCATGACGCTCTGGGCGGCAGATACACCCGCACCGGCCGTAGTGGTTGATCAAGTTAAGCGCGTTGAGGTTTCTTCAGGTTTTCAGACGGTTGGCCGCGTGGAAGCCACTGAGCGTGTGGACATACTTGCGCGAGTCTCCGGCTTTTTAGAGAAGCAGTCCTTCGTGGAAGGTTCCGACGTTACCCAAGGTAGCGAACTCTTCCTGATCGAGAAAGATAGTTACCAAATCGCCCTACAACAGGCGCAAGCACAACTGGCTGGGGCTCAAGCAACCCAGAAAAACGCGCGCACAGAGTTAACTCGCGCACAAGCACTGAAAAAGAGAAACGCCGTCTCCCAAGCCCAGCTCGATCAAAAAGCGGCCGAGTATGACCAAGCCAAAGCGAGTGTTTTGCAAGCACAAGCCGGCGTTAAGCGTGCACAGCTCGATCTTAGCTACACCCAAGTCACTAGCCCCATCGCCGGTCGTATCGGTAAAGCAAATTTTTCAACCGGCAACCTGGTAACCCCCTCCAGTGGAGTATTGGCAACCGTCGTTAACTTAGATCCCATTTATGTTGAGATATCCGTAAGTGAGAAGCTACTCATCGATGCGAGACGCCAAGGGATTAACACTGAAAACCCACCGTTTGCGCCACGTTTGATTTTGGCAGATGGTAGCCAGTATGAGCATCTAGGCGAGTTCAACTTTGTTGACCCCGAAGTCGACCCAAACACTGATACCATTGGTGTCCGCGCCACCTTCCCAAATCCGGCTCATGTGTTGCTACCTGGCCAGTTTGTAACAGTGAAAATAGAGACGAAGCAACCTCAATTTGCGCTCACCGTGCCGCAGTCGTCCGTGCAAAAAGATCGTGAAGGGTTCTTCGTGTTAGCGGTTGACCGCAATAATATCGCCCAAATCCGCCGTGTTGATGTGGGCGAGCAGTTTGAGGGTCTATGGGCTATTAAGTCTGGGCTTGATCAGGGAGATCGCATTATCGTAGAGGGCTTGCAGAAGGCTAAGCCCGGTAAACCTGTTTCCCCAACACAGGAGTAAGCAGGATGTTCTCTCTGTTTTTCATCAATCGCCCCAAGTTTGCACTGGTCATCTCGATTGTGATGATCATCGCGGGTGGGCTAGCGCTGCTGGCGCTCCCCGTCGCAGAATATCCTGATATCGCGCCGCCTAAAGTACAAGTCACCGCCAGCTACCCTGGCGCAAACGCCGAGGTGATCGAAAAGGCCGTCGCAGCCCCCATTGAGGCGCAGATTAACGGCGTCGAGAACATGCTGTATATGTCCTCAACGAGCACCAATAACGGTAGCTACACGCTTGATATCACCTTTAAAGTTGGCACCGATGGCGACCAAGCCGCCGTCAACGTGCAGAACCGTGTTGCGCTCGCCCAATCGCTGCTACCTCAAGAGGTTGTGCGCCAAGGCGTCACCACACGTAAGCAAGCATCTGACATGCTCTTGATCGTCAACCTGTTCTCACCCAACGGCACCCATGACGGCTTGTTCCTGAGTAACTACGCTTCCATCAATATTCAGGATCAGTTAGCACGTATTAATGGCGTAGGTTCAGCAAGCCAGTTCGGCCCGCTCGACTACGGCATGCGTATCTGGCTAGACCCAGACAGAATGACCGCCCTGAATCTAAGTACTACAGAGGTCAGCAACGCGATTCGCCAACAAAATATTCAGGCCTCGGTGGGTATCATTGGGCAAGCGCCTGTTGACCTCAACCAACAACTCCAATACAACTTACGCGCCGAAGGCCGTTTGAACTCGCCTAGCGCTTTTGAAGACATTCTAATACGCGCGAACCCCGATGGTTCTAGCGTGCGTTTGAAGGATATCGCGCGGGTCGAGCTAGGTTCGCAAAGCTATAGCGCGGCCAGCCGACTGAATGGAGACCCTTCTGCGGCTATCGTGATCTACCAGACGCCAGGTGCTAATGCATTAGATGTGGCGAATCAGATCTACAGCGAACTAGAGCGTTTGAGCACCCGTTTCCCTGACGATCTGGAATACAAAATCACCTATGACACCACCCAAGCTGTACGCGCCTCATTGAAAGAGGTGGTGGAAACCCTTGGCATAACCTTTGTGCTGGTTATTTTGGTCACCTACCTCTTCTTAGCGGACTGGCGCGCCACACTGATTCCAGCGGCAACCATCCCTGTCTCTTTAATCGCCACCTTCGCGGTGTTGAGCGTGGTGGGTTTCTCAGTGAATACCATCTCGTTATTCGCTCTGATTCTAGCTATCGGTATCGTCGTGGATGATGCCATTGTGGTGGTGGAGAACGTGAAACGGCATATGGCTGATGACAACCTCAGTGCGCCAGACGCAACTCGCGTTGCGATGAAAGAGGTTTTTGGGCCGGTTATCGCGACCACATTAGTTTTGATGGCCGTTTTTGTTCCCGTTGCGTTTATGCCCGGTCTCACCGGCAAGCTCTACACAGAGTTCGCGCTGACGATCTCGGTGGCGGTCGCGTTTTCATCGCTAAACGCATTAACGCTGTCCCCGGCGCTATGCGCTCTGTTATTGAAGTCGGGTAACGCACCTGAACGGGGCTTTTTTCATTGGTTCGATGCTCGCGTCGATAACCTCCGTACTGGCTACCTTAAACAAGCAACGTTTTTAAACCGCCACCTACTCTTTAGCGCTGGATTGCTCGCTGCAATCACGGCAGGCGTAGTGTATATGTTCAATACAGTCCCAACAGGTTTCATTCCCTATGAGGACAAGGGTGCGGTATTCGTGAATATTCAGCTGCCAGATGGCGCATCGCTCAATCGTACCGGTGAGGTGCTAAGCGAAGTCGAGGAGATACTTGAAGCGCAGCCCGGCGTGCGTGAGGTGGTTGGAGTGTCGGGGTTCAGCTTGCTAGGCGGCGCTGCATCCAATGGTGCCGTCGCGATTCCTATCTTTACGCACTGGGACGAGCGCCAAGATCCATCGTTAGCTTGGTATAAAATACTTGGCGATATCAACCAAAAAGTCTCAGGGATTGCTGGTGCTAATGTCTTTGCATTTCCACCACCGCCTATCCCGGGTTTGGGTACCGCCGGGGGCCTTGAAGCACAGGTGCTCGACCTAAATAACGGCACACCTTTAGAGCTCTCTCAAGCGGTGAACAGTTTGGTGATTGCGGCAAACCAAAGCGATAAGTTTGCGCAGGTTTTCAGTACTTTCTCCTCCAACGTACCTCAGCTGGAGCTGATCGTAGACCGTCGCAAGGCAGAAAGCCTTGGGGTACCGGTAGCGGAGCTTTTTGGCACGCTCCAGTCATATTTAGGTTCGAGCTACATCAACGACTTCAACCTGTATGGCAAGAACTACCGTGTCATGATGCAGGCTGATGCCCAGTTCCGCGACAACATAGACGATATCTCCTCATTGCATGTACGCAGTACCAGTGGAGCACAAATTCCTATTGGCTCACTTGTTCAGGTAGAGACCGTCCTTGGCCCGCAGTCATTAACACGCTTCAACCAGCGCCGTACCGCTAACTTAAATGCCACGCCAAGCAATAATGTCAGCTCTGGGGCCGCCATCGCCGAGCTTGAACAGCTTGCCGCCGAAGTACTACCGGATGGCTATGTACTGGAGTGGACTGGCACAACACAGCAAGAGCAAGAGTCGAGCGGTTACGCAGTCATGATTATGGGTTTGGCGATACTCTTCGCGTACCTGTTCTTGGTTGCTCAATACGAGAGCTGGACGATCCCTATGTCGGTGATGATCTCTATCGTCGTGGCACTCTTTGGTGCACTGATTCCCATGTACCTGTTGCCATTTCTCGACAACAACCTTTACGCCCAGATCGGTATCGTGATGCTGATTGGCCTAGCTGCAAAGTCTGCCATTCTGATTGTGGAGTTTGCCAAGGCACGCCGTGAAGAGGGAGAGTCGATTCTGGAGGCGGCTGCCAACGCAGCAAGCCTGCGCTTTAGAGCCGTGTTGATGACGGCCCTATCCTTTATTTTGGGTGTACTACCGCTGGTATTTGCCTCTGGCGCTGGGGCAGCAAGCCGCATCTCCATTGGCTTTGTTGTACTGGCGGGTATGGTGGCCGCAACGGTCATCGGCTTAGTGTTTATTCCGTCACTCTACGTGATGATGCAACGCTTGCGCGAGCGCGTTAAAGGTACGCAACCTAAGGTAGATCAATAAAGCTTTACCACCACTCACCGCCAGTGGCGTTAAAACTAATAAGGGCAGGATATCCTGCCCTTTTTCATGTTCTCTGGTAACTAAACGGCTGAAGTGGATGAAGCTCCGCTCAACGGGCTTACCATGGCAGATACCGGCAAGCTCGGGCGCTCAACCAGCTTACTGCCATGGTTAGGGCAAATATGGTTTAAGTGCTCACGGGCGCAAGTGAGGCAAAACGTGCACTCATAAGCGCAAATGACTGCTTTTGGAGAGTTGGGTGGGAGCACTTCGCCACAGCACTCACAGGTGGGTTTCAATTCCAACATAATATGCAAACTCCTTTTCGCCGAGATAGACGCGAGGGCTATCAATCCGTGCCCCGCGCTCATCTATCAAGCTTAGAAAAGAAATCGGCTTTTTCCACAAAGAAAGCGTGGTTTTATCTACAACCATTGTTTAATGAACAGTAAACTCGCGGTACTCGCAGTCACACGTAAAACCGACTGGCTTTTCGGAATGCGTAGCCAATCTCGCGCCACCCATCGCTGCCCTGACGACTCAAGCGCTCCCGCTATCACGAGTACTTCGATCCGCTGCCCGATAATGTCCAACAGGAACTCTTCACCGGCAGGTAAACGCACTAGGTTTACGGTTTCAATCGCGCTCGTGTGTAGCTCTTGTACTTGCCGGCTCAAGATTGGCGCATCTTGCCATGCAGCTATGCGCACAACATCGCTATCGTGTGGATCAAACTGGTTCAGCTTGACGAATATCTCACAGCCTTCGTGACTAAAAGGCGCATGCTCACTGCCGGGCGGGTTACGCAGATAGGTGCCTGCGGGGTAGTCTCCTGACTCATCAGAAAATACGCCCGATAGCACCAAGATCTCCTCGCCTTGTGGGTGCGGATGGGATGAGAACGATGCACCCGCGGCATAGCTCACAATACTGGTGGTATGGCCCGATTCAGCGGCCGCACGTTCTAGCGGCTGACGCAGCACCCCCGCCATTGGGCTGGGTAACCATGGCTGATCAGCATTGTGAATCAGCAAAGGCTGAGTCATATCCATGTTTAGCATCATCGTCTCGCTTTATACGTCTTCGTTATTCGCTAAGGTGGGCCTTTAATAGCGCACAGAGCATCAACTTGGTATCTGCCAGCGTCCGCTTAGCCCGCTCCCCTTTTTGATTAACCACCACCAGAAACGCGGCATGGCTGCACTCAAGGTAGAGACGTGCAAGCCGCTCGCGCTCATTGATACGGCGCTTAATACCCATCCGTTTAAACAATTCTGCCATGTAGGAGATCACCATCGCATCGTGCTGCTGATCTAGCTCACGTAGCTCGGGCACAGAGAACATCGCCTGTACCAAGGCTAAAACCGCTCGCTGACGCTGATAAACCTTAAGATTTCTCGCCAACATCGCATCAACTAATATCTCCAGAGGCGTGCTCTCGATATCCCACTGCACCATATCCAGCAGCGCACGCTCAATCTCATCTAACCACTGTTTACCTATCGCATAGAGAATGGCGTACTTATTGGGGTAGTAGTGATATAAGGCGCCGACGGAGATTCCCACCTCTTTGGCAATGAGAGCAGTGCTTAAATCATCAAGCCCAACCTGCTCCAATAATGTATTGGTAACATCAAGAATCTGCTGGTTACGCTGCTTCGCGCGCCCTTGCACTTGGCTACTGCGCGCCTCCAGCTCCTGAGATTGCTGCCGGGCAACGACCTGTCGTTTCGAAACCATCTCTCTTTTTCCCTGACATTACAGCCGATCGCGGAGCGCATAATATAACATGCCTGCCACCAATCCCGGCCAGCGCAACAAGGTGCCTCCTGGAAAGGTTCGGGTGGGTAGCTGAGTAAAGGCTTCAAAGCGCTCGCTTTGCCCACCGAACGCTTCAGCCAACAACTTGCCGCCCAACGTTGCTAATGCCACACCGTGGCCAGAGTATCCCTGCGCAACCCACGTATATTGATCCAGACGCGCAAAATGGGGCATTCGGTTCAGTGTGATGGCTAGCGTGCCGCCCCAGCCATAATCGATCTGTACATCGTGCAGCTCAGGATAAAATTCCAACATATGCTTGCGTACAAACTGTTTGATGTCGCTGGGGAAGCGGCGCGTGTAGTTCTCTCCGCCCCCCCAAAGTAAGCGATTATCCGCAGACAGCTTGAAGTAATTGATTACGAAACGTGAGTCCGCCACCGCAACGTCGTCACGATTGATTTTACGAGCCAGTGCATCCGGCAACGGCTCAGTGGCCAAAATGAAATTATTGATCGGCATGATCTTACCGGCAATGCGTGGTTCCAGCTTCTCCAGATAGCCATTGCAGGCCAGTACAACCGACGCAGCGCTCACATGTCCTTGCGCTGTTTTCACCACCACACCCGCGGCGTTTTTTTGTATCTCTGTCACCCGAGATTGCTCAAAGATCGCCACACCAGCTTGCGTACACGCGTTCGCGAGACCTAGCGCGTAGTTCAAAGGATGGAGATGCGCCGCATCTTGCCAATACTCACCACCATGGTAGTGATCTGTGCCCAACAGGTCGGCAACCTCCTGCCTATCAACATAACGGATTGCGTTATAGTGCAACTTATCCTGCTTGTAGCGGACCGAGGCTTGCATCTCTTTGGCATGGCCTGCTTTGTTTGCCACATGCAACACCCCTGATTTTAGGTCGCAGTCGATCTTATGCTTGGCAATGAGCGCCTTCACTAGATCAACCGACTCCAGAGAGAGCTGCCAGAGCCTATCCGCGCCATCTTTACCTAGCGCATCGCTCAGCTCATCATGATCCATATTGTGACCTTGGCAAACTTGGCCGCCATTGCGCCCTGATGCTCCCCACCCGACACGCTCGGCATCGAGTAACACCACCGAGTGGCCTTGCTCGGCCAGATGCAAAGCCGCAGAAAGCCCGGTAAAGCCAGCACCCACGATACAAACATCCGCTGTTTGCTCTCCTTGTAGCCTCTGATATTCAGAGAAACCTTTCGCGGTTGCTGCATAGTAGGAATCAATATGGCCCATCATGAGTACGGCTCTCTCCACGTATAAAAAGCATTAAACCGAATATTAATTCGGTTTTTTTTGCGAAACAAGCTACATTCTATATTGATAATCACAAATCTTTGGTGCTTAATAATTAGCCATACCCCAGCAGTAAAACCGAATCTTTATTCGAATTTAACCATCCGCTAGCAGTGCACTACACGCTGAAAGCAACAGAGAACTCAACAGGTGACTTATGGAAGCCGTAGCTAGGTTTCTTCAGGAAAATGCAATCACGGAAGTCGAATCCACACTACCCGACATGACGGGAAATGCCCGCGGCAAGTTTTACCCCACGCAGAAATTTCTCTCCGAGCAAGGTGGCCGTATTCCCGAGTCGTTATTGGTCCAAACCGTGACGGGGGACTGGGCAGACAACCATTACGATCTGGTCGATGCCAGCGACCGCGATATGATTCTGACACCAGACGCCACAACCTTGCGTATTGTTCCTTGGGCCGGAGAGCCCACCGCGTCGGTGATTAACGATTGCTACACCGTTGATGGTGAACTACATCCTTTAGCGAGCCGCTCCGTACTACGTAAAGTGCTCAAGCTTTATGAAGATGAAGGTTTACAACCGATTATCGCGCCCGAGGTTGAGTTCTATCTTATCCAGAAGAACACCGACCCAGACTATGAGCTAAAGCCAGCTGTTGGACGCTCAGGCCGCCGCGAAACCGCGCGTCAGTCTTTTAGCATTGATGCCGTCAATGAGTTTGATCCCATCATCGATACGCTCTACGACTACTGCGAAGCACTAGAGCTCAATGTCGATACACTGATCCACGAATCCGGCCCAGCGCAACTAGAGATCAATTTCCTGCATGGCGACCCGTTAGAGTTAGCCGATCAAGTCTTTATGTTTAAGCGCACTGTGCGTGAAACTGCCATTAAGCACGGTATCTACGCCACTTTTATGGCGAAGCCGATGAGCCATGAACCCGGCAGCTCGATGCACATTCACCAAAGCTTGATCGACTTAGAAACACAGCAAAATATCTTTGCCGGAACCGATAGCCGCTTTAGCGAACGTTTCTATCATTATGTTGGTGGTTTGCAGAAGTTCACACCAAATGCGATCAGCTTCTATGCACCCAGCGTTAACTCCTATCGCCGTTTTGCGCCCGAGATGTCCGCCCCGGTCAACATGAAGTGGGGTATCGATAACCGGACGACAGGCCTGCGTGCACCGGAAGCAACTGCAGACGCAACTCGTATCGAAAACCGTTTTCCAGGCGCTGATAGCAACCCCTACCTTGCCATCGCAGCAAGCCTTGCTTGTGGCTACCTCGGACTCAAGAAGCAGCTGCAGCCTACCAAACCAACCTCGGATCTTGCTGCTGAAGAGGGCGATATGGTGGAGCTAGCACGCTCCTTAGAAGAGGGGCTACGCTTACTTGAAAGCTGCCCGGAACTTTGCGAAATCATGGGTGAAAAGTTTGTTGAAGCCTACATCGGCGTTAAACGTGCTGAGTTTGAAACCTTTCACCAAGTCATTAGTTCGTGGGAGCGTGAATTCCTGCTACTAAACGTTTAACAAAATCAGGCAGCCTCGGCTGCCTTTTTTGATCCGATTTTCTGGTCAGCTCTGACAGATTTATTCGTTGGACTCCCTGACCTCATAGATTACTATGATTGGCATTCGTGTTGCGTCATTTGAGACGGATGTCGAACCCACTGCAACTGGAGACTGTAAACTATGAAAAGCGCTCTACCCTCTCGTTTTACCTTTACGCTTTCAGCATTGGCTTTAAGTATTGCAGCCTCCTCAGCCGCTCAAGCGCAAGAGGAGTTAAACTTTTATAACTGGTCTGACTATATCGCTGAAGAGACGATAGAACGCTTTGAGAAAGAGACCGGTATCAAGGTGACTTACGACGTTTATGACAGCAACGAAACGCTCGAAGCAAAGCTCTTAGCGGGTAACTCAGGTTATGACTTGGTTGTGCCAACGTCACACTTTATGGAGTTACAGATCAAAGCGGGTATTTTCCTGCCAATTGATAAAACAAAGCTGCCGAATTACAAGCACCTCGACGCTAGCTTGATGGAAACACTCGGCCGTAAAGACCCGGGCAACCAATACGGTATTCCCTACCTTTGGGGCACAACGGGTATTGGCTATAACCCTGCACAAGTTGCAGCGGCACTGGGCGAGGATGCTCCCGTCAATAGCTGGGATCTGGTTTTCAAACCCGAGTATATGGCGAAACTACAAGACTGTGGCGTCACGTTCTTAGACTCACCCGATGAGATGATCCCATTTGCGCAGCTTTACGCAGGAAAAGATCCAAACTCCCACAACGTGGCCGACTTTAAACCCAATGCCGACGCTGCCAAGGTACTGAAAGGTGTTCGCCCCTACGTGAAGCAGTTCCACTCTTCGCAGTATGTGAACGACCTTGCCAATGGAGATAGCTGTGTTGCCGTCGGTTTCTCTGGCGATGTGTTTCAAGCCGCGGCACGTGCCGAAGAGGCAAATAACGGCGTTGAGGTGAAGTACAGCATCCCTAAAGAGGGTTCTGAGATCTGGTTCGATATGCTGGTGATCCCTAAAGACGCACCCAATGCAGAGAACGCGCATAAGTTTATCAACTACCTGCTGCGCCCTGACGTCATTGCAGAGATCACTAACTATGTTTGGTATGCCAACCCAAACAAAGACGCTACCGCACTGGTTGATAAAGAGATCACTAGCGACCCTGCCATCTATCCTGATGAGGCGACAATGAACAACCTGTATATCAGCTCTCAGGTACCACCGAAGATCGCCAAAGTCCGCAACCGCTTATGGGCCGAGATCAAGCGCGGCAAATAACACCTCTGCCAAACCCACAAAAAAGCCAGCGACATGCTGGCTTTTTTATGTTTCGAGATTTTGCTCTTTGACTGTATTTATTTGACCCGCGCCTCTAAGAACTCGGCCATCCAGCGCGCGACTTCCAGAGAATCGGCCTTCGCGCCTGCTTCACGCAGTGACGCCAGCCCTGCTTGTGCCGCCGCATTCGGAATACCATCTCCGTCGCGTAGCGTAAGTAACGCTTCTTCATAGGCCACGTTGAACTCAGGGTGAGACTGCAGCGTAAAGATTCGATCATCGTAAACAAGCCCTGCCAGCGGGCAAAACTCTGATGTAGCAAAGACTTCAGCGTTATCCGGTTTGGTGACAACTTGATCTTGGTGCACAGCGTTGATCGTAAATGCGTTCGGTACATCCTTAATAAAGTCGGTTTTCCCTTCCAAACGATAGGTATGCAAACCTACCCCCCAACCTGCTGCATATTGCTCTACGACACCACCAAACGCCTCGGCCACAATCTGATGTCCAAAGCAGATACCCACCATCGGGCGCTCAGACTGATGGATAGCCAGGATAAACTCCTTCAACGTCGCCATCCACGGTAGTTGCTCATAAACATTGGACTTTGAACCGGTGATAATCCAGCCGTCGCACTCGGTCGGGCTGCTCGGAAACTGGCCCGCTTTTACCTCAAAAACCTCATATTGGTAGTCGTAGCCCGCCTTATCAAACAGCTGCATAAACATCTGCGCATAAGAGCCATGCTCATCGAGTAGCTCGGTTGGCGTAATACCGGTTTCAAGGATACCTAACTTCATTTTTACTACCTTTTATAAACTGAGCCGCGAAAAACGCGCAGCAGGCAGAGCCCCTACTGCGCAACGCGCTAGTTGTTGTCTAAACGTTCTAACAAGCGAGCTTGGCGACGCATTTGGTACATCGCAGCGATCACGCCAACCGCAACAATCAATATCATCAGCGTTGCGAGCGCATTGACCTCTGGTGTTACGCCTAAACGTACTTTCGAGAAGATCACCATAGGCAATGTACTGTTACCCGGCCCCGAAACGAAACTCGCGATTACCAAGTCATCCAACGACAGCGTGAAGGATAGTAGCCACCCCGAGATGATCGCAGGAGCTATCAAGGGCAACGTCACGAGGAAGAATAGCGAACTTGGACGTGCACCCAGGTCCATCGCTGCTTCCTCGAGTGACTCATCCATCGACGAGAGCCGCGCCTGCACAATAACAGCAACATAGGCCATACAGAAGGTCGTATGTGCGATGATAATCGTGCCAGTCCCACGCCCTGAGGGCCAGCCAAAGATACGTTCCATCGCCACAAAGAGCAGCAGCAACGAGAGTCCGGTAATGACCTCTGGCATAACCAGCGGCGCCGTTACCCAACCAGATAAGATCATCTTGCCACGGAACGGCCCAAAACGACTCATCGCATACCCTGCTAACGTGCCGAGCACCACGGCCAGCGATGCACTGATAAAGGCGATCTTCACGCTCAACCAAGCCGCCTCAATGATCTGTTCATTGTTGAATAGCTCGGTATACCACTTCAGTGACCAGCCACCCCATACCGTTACAAGCTTGGACTTGTTGAAGCTGTAAACGATCAGCGCAACAATCGGCGCGTACAGGAAAATAAAGCCAGCCGTAGCTGATAGGTTCAGGAACCATGAACGTCGTTTCATGATGCTGCCTCCTTACCTTGCGTATTTCGGATCAACATAATCGGCAACACCAGCACGATGAGCATAACAATCGCCACCGCTGAGGCCATCGGCCAATCCCGGTTCAAGAAGAACTCATCCCAGAGCACTCGACCAATCATCAAAGTATCCGAACCACCCAACAGCGCAGGAATAACAAACTCACCAACCGCAGGGATAAATACCAACAAGCAACCGGCGATAATGCCCGGTAGTGCCAGCGGCAGTGTCACTAAACAGAAACCGGTTACTGGCCGAGCACCTAAGTCCTCTGCCGCTTCCAGCAACGTCATATCCATCTTTTCGAGGGCGCTGTATAGCGGTAACACCATAAATGGCAGGTAGGTGTAAACGATACCCACATAGACGGCGAAGTCTGTTTGTAGCATCTGCAAAGGCTGGTCGATCACACCCATACCCAGCAGCATATCGTTCACGATACCGTTCTTTTTCAAGAACCCCATCCATGCATACACACGCAATAGAAACGAGGTCCAGAATGGTAAAATCACCGCAGCTAGCAGCAAACCACGCACGCTGCCCTCACTGCGCGCAATCAAGTATGCGATAGGAAACGCGACAATCAGTGTAATAAGCGTTGAGATCGCGGCAATTTTGATCGAGTTAAGATACGCATCCAGATAAAAGGTATCTTCGACCAAATAAAAGTAGTTACCCAAGTTAATTTTGAGGTTGAGGTAAGCCTCTTCTAAGTTCCACTCTAGCAGTGATGTGTAAGGCGGTACGGCAATCGCCGTCTCGGCCAATGAGATCTTGAACACCACCAGAAAAGGCACGAAGAAAAATAGCCCGAGCCAAAACATTGGCATTGAAATAACTGCTAACTTTCCCCAACGGATGCGTGAGAAGAACGGGCGCTTCACGCCAATTTGTGACTCATCGCCTATCCAGGCCGATCCTTTTAGAATACTCATGACGTGAGTACCACGGTGCTATCGGACTTCCAAGATAGGAAGACTTTATCGTTCCATGTAAAACGATCACCGACGTGGCGGTCGAAGTTCGGTTGAGTGACTCGCACCTCTTTGCCACTGTTCAGGCGCACTCGGAAGACTGAAAGGCTGCCCATGTAAGCGATATCTTCGATCTCGCCCTCTAGGATGTTATCAGCGTCGGTTGGGCGCTCATAGCTGATAGAGATCTTCTCTGGGCGCACCGCCACACTTACCTCTTGGCCCGGCGCACAGCTAATACCATGGTGTTTTACAATCGTTGTGCCCGCTTCAGCCGATTCGATATGCACCGCATCCGGCTCATCTTGCACGACGAAACCGGCAAACAGATTCACGGAACCGATAAAGCGTGCAACGAAGCGGCTATTTGGATACTCGTAAACATCGTGTGGCTCATCCGTTTGCACGATCACACCGTGGTTCATGACACCAATACGGGTTGCGAGCGTCATCGCTTCCTCTTGGTCATGGGTTACCACAACGAAGGTAACTCCCAACTCCTCTTGAATGTTCACAAGTTCAAATTGGGTCTCTTCGCGGAGCTTTTTATCCAACGCGCCCAGCGGCTCGTCCAACAACAGCAACTTAGGACGTTTAATCAAGGAACGTGCTAGCGCAACCCGCTGACGCTGACCACCAGAAAGTTGATGCGGTTTGCGCTTGCCAAGATGCCCAAGCTGTACCATATCCAACATCTGCGCAACACGCTGTTTCACTTCAGCACGGCCCACACCTTCGCGCTTCAAGCCAAAAGCCACGTTGTCTGCAACCGAGAGGTGCGGAAACAGCGCGTAAGACTGGAACATCATGTTAACCGGGCGCTTCCACGGCTGAATACCCGACATATCGGTACCGTCGATAATAATGCGACCGCTAGTAGGCGTCTCGAAGCCTGCCAACATGCGAAGTAACGTGGACTTACCGGAGCCCGACCCGCCGAGCAAACAAAACAGCTCATTTTTGTATATATCTAGCGAGATGTTATCCACCGCAGTGAACTCGCCAAATTTCTTAGTCAGGTTTTCGATACGTAGAAAGGGTTCAGCACCCTCTTGCTTCCATGCAGGTACACTATCAGTTGCAGTATTAGATGACAGTGATGTCTCGATATTCTGGGAGGAGGTCATAACTTACCCTCGCGTCGTTGCTATACAGATCCCTCCACCTACCCACACAAGGCAAGCGTCAGGGTTAAAACGGCTAGCTAAATATGCTGAAGCACAAACGATACGTCAGTGCCTTTGGCGCCTTATCGTCGCAGTTGTAGAACACCGGGAACGCGTTGACACGTATCCCGGTGCACTATCTATCAACGTCCGGTTTTAATGCCACTCCATGCACGAGTCAACTGGCGATCAAATTTCGCAGTGTGTGCATTTTGCGTAAACAGACGCGCTTTTACCTCATCGGCAGGGTAAATGCCCGGGTTGTTAACGACATCCTCATTCAAGAGAGGACGAGCCGCCGTATTTGCAACGGCATAGTAAACGAAATTAGCGATACTCGCGCCAGTTTCTGGGCGCAGAATGTAATCGATAAATTGGTGAGCCGCCTCAGGGTGCGGAGCATCAGCAGGGATTGCCAGCAGATCAAACCAGACCAGCGTACCCTCTTTTGGAATCATATACTCAATGGTGTGCTTCTGACCTGCCTCTTGTGCACGGCTCTGAGCTTGCAGAATATCGCCGTTATAGCCTAAGGCAACACACACATCACCATTCGCTAGATCCGAGATGTACTTACTGGAGTGGAAGTACTTGTAGCTACTACGCACTGACTTTAATAGCTCAGTTCCTTTCGCTAGATCCGCTTTCTTCTCGGAGTTTGGATCAAGGCCCAAGTAGTTCAACGCGATAGACATCACCTCAGCCGGTGAGTCGAGTAAGCCAATACCGCAATCCGCTAGCTTAGCCGCAACTTCCGGCTTAAAGATCAGATCATAAGTATTGAAAGAGTCTGTACCAAGGCGCTTGGTCACCTCTTCTTTATTGTAGCCAAGCCCAATGGTGCCCCATGTGTAGGGTACGTTGTGCATATTGCCAGGGTCGTGACGTTCAACCTTTTCAACCAGCTCAGCATCGAGGTTTTTCAAGTTGCTCAGCTTCTGTTTGTCGATTTTAGCGTAGATACCCGCCTTTACCTGACGCTCCAGAAAAGAGCCCGTTGGGATGACAACATCGTAACCTGTGCCACCAGACATCAACTTCGCTTCGAGCACTTCGTTAGAGTCATAAACATCATAGTTGACCTTGATGCCCGTCTCTTTCTCAAATGCTTCGATAGCCGCTGGGTCCATATAATCAGACCAGTTATAGACGTTTAGAACCTTCTCTTCGGCCAATGCCGCTGTTGAGATCGACGCTGAAAGCGCAATAGCCAGTGCGGCCTTTTTGCTATACATAGGTACACTCCGTTTAGGTGCCACCGCTTCACACTCTCTAATGAAGGATGGTGACATGCTTTTTGTTATTGTTGCTAACCTAACTCTCTGTAGCTTTAGCCGTGCATTATGCTTGTTGTGCTAAACCTACAGCGAAAACCAGCTTTTGCCGCCCTTTGTGCGATAGCGGCAGGTACCAATCTACGTAGCTGACTGCTCTTTCGACATACCTCGCAGGTGGTATGACGAAAGTTCAACTGCGTGGTATTTATCAAAGAAAGCCTAAGTAAGACTCGTATTCGATATCTGAAATCTGCGCATGTAATTTTTGCTGCTCTTGGCGCTTCGCCGCGGTGAAAACACGAATGAACTCTTCACCCAAGTACTCGGATAGCACATCACTGTTCGCGAACGCCTCGGTGGCGTCATCCCAGCGATTAGGCAAGACCAACTCAGGGTCCATCTCGGCATAGGCGTCACCTTCAACCGGAGCAGGTGGCATCAGTTTGTTATCGATACCATACAAAGCACCCGCTAAAATCGCCGCAAGTACCAGATATGGGTTGGCATCCGCTCCTGCCACACGGTGCTCCACGCGACGTGCGACACATGGGCTATCCGGTACACGGATCGCTACGGTGCGGTTTTCGTAACCCCAGCTAGCGCACGTTGGTGCATGAGCGCCCACCATGAAACGGCGGTAAGAGTTCATATGGGGTGCGAACGTCAGCATGCCATCTGCCATCGTCTGCATCATGCCAGCAACAGCGTGCTTGAGCATATCGGTGCCTTCGTCGCCGCCATTATCAAACACGTTTTCACCCGCCTCGTTTAGCAAGCTGAAATGCACATGGAAACCGTTACCGCTCTTGTCCGCGTATGGCTTAGCCATAAAGGTGGCAGCGTATCCGTGCTTGCGTGCAATACCGCGTACCAGACGCTTAAACATGATCGCCTGATCACCCGCTAACATAGGGTTATCAACGTGGTTTAGGTTAATTTCAAACTGACCTGGTCCAAGCTCGGAGATAATAGTATCCGCCGGCACTCCCTGCTGTTCACACACTTCACGGACTTCCGCAAAGAACAGCGCTAAACCGTCCATCTCATCAATGGAGTAA
Source organism: Neptunomonas marina (assembly GCF_004005935.1). Classification (GTDB taxonomy): domain Bacteria; phylum Pseudomonadota; class Gammaproteobacteria; order Pseudomonadales; family Balneatricaceae; genus Neptunomonas; species Neptunomonas marina. The sequence continues at coordinate 87,062 of NZ_SACQ01000008.1, forward strand.
CAATCAGTCTCAGATAGGCGCCGGCCGTGCCCTTCCACTAAAACAGGTGGCTGCGGGCGCTGTGTTTCTTCTGACTTGCCGTCCATCAAGTAGAACTCAAGCTCGGTCGCAACGACGGGTGTCAGCCCTTTCTCTTTATAACGCTTAACCACTGCGCTCAGAACTTGGCGAGGATCAGCTAAGAAAGGCGAGCCATCTGGGTTGTACATCGTCGCCAAGATTTGGTCGCGGGCAGTTTCAGCCCAGCTTACGGGAACGGGCTCTGGATGCACTGGCATACAAACACCATCACTATCGCCGGTTTCAAAAACCAGACCATTCTCCAGTACATCATCTCCCCAGAAGTCGAATCCAACCACTGAGCGCGGCAGCTTGACCCCCTCTTCCATCACTTTATCCAGTGTATTGCTTGGCATACGCTTACCGCGCAGGTTGCCATTTAGGTCGGTGATGAACAGATCAAACTCGTTGTTATTATCAGAAGACATAAGATTCTCTCTAAACACGGTGTCATCCAGCGCCGCACAGCTGAGTGCAGCCTTCTTCAGCTAGATGATCACAGGTCACAATCTAATTGAATTGTGATCACAAATACACAACAATGTGATCACGAATTTCTCTTTCGGTCAACTATTCGTCAGTAGCTTATTGCATTCACCCTCAACCGCGATAGCGGTAACATAAGGGCAAACAACAAGATGACAAAGCCAATGGACAAGAAATCCCCTATCGAAATTACCTTAACCGAGCGAAACGAGGGTGTAACTATCACCCAGTGGGTATATTCGATGCTCCGTAACGCCGTCATGAACGGAGAAATTTTGCCTGGCCGCGCGCTTACAATCCGCGAACTGGCGGCACTTCTCGATGTCAGCCCCATGCCTATTCGTGAAGCATTGCGGCAGCTCGCAGCCGAGGGCGCACTTGAGATTCAGGGGAACCGCCGGGTGCTCGTTCCCCACATGACAGCCATGAAATTCGATGAACTTTGTGAAGCACGTATTGCGATAGAATCTCATGCGGCGGCTCGTGCGCTCCCCTATATTGATAACGTGAAATTAGACGAGTTACGCCAGCTAGACTGCCTGATTGATGATGCTCAAGAGCAGGGAAACCTCAATAAAATTAGCATCTTGAATCAGAACTTTCACCGCAGCCTGTACACGGCCAACCCCCACCAGGTGACGCTTCCGTTGATCGAGAGCATCTGGCTGCAACTCGGCCCATTTATGCGCTTAGCCACCAATCATCTCAAAGATCACTACCTTGTCGATCGTCATAACGATGCGATGCAAGCCATTGAAAGAAAAGATGCTTTTGCGCTACAAATCGCCATTTCGGCCGATATTCGCGAGGGCTTTGCCTTCGCCAGTACCCCAGAGTTACTGCAGCGCTTTATCGAAGAGTCTGAGAGCTAACCCTGCGCACCATCCTTGCCCCGTTACGCCCCATATTTTCTTTTTTGATATCAAGCACTTCGAGGTATACGCCTCGAAGTGGTGCGATTTTTTATCAACTTTGTGATTGACTTTTAAATTTTGTGATCACAAAATCAATTCAAACTTGATCACTCAACGACCCCATCGAAAATTCACACGACCTGTGTTCAAGCGATGGTGTCGCTGCTACTAAATTGGAGTAACGTTATGTCCAGCCATCGCACAACGACAGCGGCTAACACCGCCGATATTCAAGCCACCGATGCTAGCCACCACATGCACCCATTTACCAACACAGGTGCACTGAACCGCAAAGGCGCACGTGTTATCGAACGCGCCGAAGGCGTTTACCTGTGGGATAGTGAAGGCAACAAGATTATCGATGGCATGGCAGGCCTTTGGTGCGTCAACATGGGTTACGGGCGCAAAGAGCTTGTTGAAGCAGCGCACCAGCAGATGCAAACACTGCCCTACTACAACACCTTTTTCCAAACAACTCATACACCTGCTGCAGAGTTAGCCAAAGAGATCGCAAGTGTTACGCCTGGCGATCTAAACCATATCTTCTTTGCAAACTCCGGTTCCGAAGCGGTTGATACTGTCATTCGCTTGGTGCGTCAGTACTGGAATATCAAAGGCAAGCCGTACAAAAATATCTTGATCGGTCGTGAAAATGCGTATCACGGCAGTACGATTGGCGGCACCAGCCTAGGTGGTATGAGCGGCATGCATAAACAAGGCGGCCCACTGGTACCGAATATCGAGCGTATTCGCCAGCCTTACTGGTACGGCGAGGCAGGCGATATGAGCGAAGAGGAGTTCGGTCTTGCCTGTGCACAAGCACTAGAGGAGAAGATTCTTGCCGTAGGGCCTGACAACGTTGCGGCGTTTGTAGGTGAGCCGATCCAAGGCGCTGGCGGTGTTATCGTGCCACCCGCTAATTACTGGCAAGAGATCAAGCGCATTTGCGACAAATATGACGTACTGATCGCAGCAGATGAAGTTATCTGTGGTTTTGGTCGTACCGGCAACTGGTTCGGCTGCCAAAGCTTTGATTTCCAGCCCGACCTGATGTCCATGGCCAAAGGCCTATCTTCCGGTTACCTGCCGATTGCGGCTGTTGCCGTTGGTGATCGCATTGCCAACGCGTTTATCGAGCACGATGAAGACTTTAACCACGGCTTCACCTATTCGGGCCACCCTGTGGCGGCGGCGGTTGCTATCGAAAACATCCGCCTTATGAAAGAGGAGAACATCGTTGATTACGTCGCGAACGATATCGGGCCTTACTTTCAAACTAAGCTGCGTGAAATGCTCAGCGAACACCCACTCGTTGGGCACATCGAAGGCATGGGGCTAGTTGCAGGTATCGCGCTGGTTAAAGACAAAGCGACCAAAACGCTCTTCCCAGATGATTTAGATATCGGCCTAATCTGCCGTGACCACTGTTTCGAAAACGGCCTTATTATGCGTGCCGTGGGTAGCCGTATGGTGCTTTCGCCACCACTGGTTATCAGCCACGCCGAAGTGGATGAAGTCCTAGAAAAGGCGCGCCACTGTTTTGATCTTACCTTGGCCTCTGTAGATAAGGGCTAAATTAGCCCTGACACGGTAAGCACTGAAGCACCGCATGCTTCACTTTCTACTGGCTGCCTCGCGCAGCCAGATTTTTTATTGCTCGATTCCATCGTAAACTACGAGTCAACGCCGCGATATTAGCCTATCGCCAGAAAGCAGCAAACGCAGGCCCCACCATGAGCCAAAGATACCAACAAGATGCACAATTCAGCGCATGGAAGAAAGATGTCGCCAGTTTAATAGACCATGTGAGGCTGCGCAGCTTCCCACATGTACTCGCTGACTTTTTAGGCACCCTGTGCCACTTCGATACCATCTTGATGGTTACGTTTAAAAAGAGTTTTAGGCCCGTCATTCTCTACCCGACAGACCCTGCTGAGCAGAGCCAAACGCTGCACAATTACCTCAGTAAATCCTATATTCTGGACCCGCTCTTCAACCGTATCCAAGCTGGTGGGCTTCCCGATGTTAGCCGCCTCATTGAGATCGCCCCTGACTCCTTCGAAACGACCGAATACTACCAAACATGCTACAAGGATTTTGATCTCGTCGATGAGATAAACCTTGTCATTGAGCTGGATAAAACCGTTACCTGTGCCATCTCCTTAGGGCGGAAAACGAACCTTGGCACCATCACCCGTGCCGAACTGCTGCGCTTACAGGACAGCTTCCCCGTGATTAGTGCGTTGGTGCGCCAATTCTGGCTTTCGCAAGCGGCCGAGTATGTTCAGTTTGAAAAATCCGATAGCGCGATGAAGCAAGCATTGAAAACCTTCGGTACGGGCGTGTTAACAAAACGCGAACAGGAGATATCAGGGCTAATTTTACAGGGCCACTCCTCCAAAGCGATCGCCTCGATGCTCAATATCAGTCTTGGAACCGTGAAAGTGCATCGTAAAAATATCCACACTCGTTTGAACACCTCAACGCAATCTGAGATTTTTACGCTCTTTCTAGCCCACCTCAACGAGATAGAAAACGCACATAGCAGCAACGAAGGAGAGGCCCAATAGCCTCTCCCTCTTTACATTACCTACCCCTCACGACGGTGTTGGCAACTGGCGATTGAACCGTTCAATCACCGGCCACTTAACCAAGCTGTAAACAACCGGCAACACGATCAGCGCCAGTATGACAGCACTGGTCATACCGCCAACCATAGGGGCAGCAATGCGGCTCATGACCTCCGCCCCTGTGCCATCCGCATAGAGAATGGGAAGTAGCCCAATAATGATTGTTGCCACCGTCATCATAACAGGACGCACGCGCAACCCCGCTCCACGCAGCAACGCATCTCGATACTCAGCACGCGTAATAGGCTTTCCTGTTTCTCGGGCCTCAGCCTGAAGCTCGCGAAGGGCTTGGTTGAGATATACCAACATAATGACGCCTATCTCTACGGCAACGCCTGCCAGCGCGATAAAACCTACACCCACCGCCACTGAAAAGTTGAAGCCCTCCCAATACATCAACCAAAGCCCGCCAATCATCGCCATCGGCAGCGTTGCGATGATGATAGCGACTTCACTAAACGCTTTGAAATTGAGATACAGCAACACCACGATAATCGCTAAGGTGAGTGGCAAAACATACGATAGCTTTAGCTTGGCGCGCTCCATATATTCATATTGCCCAGCCCAAATAATGGAGTACCCCACCGGCAGTGATAGCTCGCGCGCCAACATCGCCTTCGCATCAGCCACATAGGTACCAATATCTACGTTGTCGATATCGATAAATGTCCACCCATTAAGGCGTGCGTTTTCGCTTTTGATGCCGGGAGGGCCCTCTTTAATCTGTATTGATGCCACATCACCCAGCGTTATTTGAGCACCGTTTGGAGCCATCAAAGGCAGCATCGCGAGCTTCTCAGGGCTATCACGATAGTCTTGAGGATAACGTATGTTCACCGGATAGCGCTCTTGGCCCTCTACGGTTTGGGTAATGTTTCTCCCCCCAATAGCCACGGCTACACGCTGCTGGATATCAGCAATATTCAGCCCATAACGACTCGCCCGCTGGCGATCAATATCCACATTGATGTAGCGCCCACCGACCACACGTTCAGAGTATACCGATGCGGTCCCCTTAACTTGTGGTAGCAGCATCTCAAGCTGCTGCCCGATAGATTGAATCACGCCCAGATCAGGCCCCGCCACCTTGATACCAACCGGCGTTTTAATACCGGTGGCCAGCATATCGATACGTGTTTTGATGGGCATGACCCATGCGTTGGTGACGCCCGGCAGTTTCACTAAACGATCTAGCTCCGCTTTTAGATCTGCTGTCGTCAAGCCTGCACGCCACTCAGAACGCGGTTTAAGCTGGATAAATGTTTCGATCATCGTTAAAGGAGCGGGGTCCGTTGCAGTTTCAGCCCGGCCCACCTTGCCAAAGACATTGGCCACCTCTGGAACTGTACGAATCAGTTTATCGGTTTGCTGCAGCAGTTCACGCGCTTTGCCGATCGATATTCCCGGGTATGTCGTTGGCATATACATCAGATCCCCCTCATCCAGTTCAGGGATAAACTCGCTACCAATCTTATCGACCGGATAAAAGCCTGCGACCGTCACAACCAGCGCCCCCACCAACGTCGCTTTAGGGAACTTCATAACCTGCTTCAGCACGGGAAAATAGAGCGCAATCAGTAACCGATTTAGCGGATTCTTGCGCTCGGAGATCACTTTTCCGCGGATAAAGTAGCCCATCAACACCGGCACCAATGTGATCGCAAGCCCTGCTGAGGCCGCCATTGCATAGGTTTTGGTGAACGCCAGTGGCGCAAACATCCGCCCCTCTTGCGCCTCAAGGATAAACACCGGCAAAAATGATACGGTGATAATCAGTAAGCTGAAAAACAGTGCAGGCCCGACTTCTGAGGCCGCCCGTGCAACCACTTGCCACCGGTTTTGGTCAGTGAGCGGAGTTCTCTCCATGTGCTTATGCATGTTTTCAATCATCACGATGGCACCATCTGTCATCGCACCGATAGCGATTGCGATACCACCTAACGACATGATATTGGCGTTAATTCCCTGCCAATACATCACGATGAACGCCACCAATATTCCAAGGGGCAGCGTGACGACCGCCACGATGGATGAGCGAAGATGGAAGAGAAATGCCACACATACCAGCGCAACAACGGCGAGTTCCTCCAGCAACTTACTCCACAAATTGTCCACCGCGCGGGTGATCAAGTCAGAACGGTCATAAACCGGAATGACTTCAACTCCATCCGGTAAGGAGCCTTCCAAAGAAGCGAGCTTCTCTTTAACACCAGCAATGGTCTGCTGGGCATTTTCCCCAAAGCGCATCACAACAATGCCGCCGACAGTTTCCCCTTCGCCATTCAGTTCCGCCACGCCCCGGCGCATTTGCGGCCCTACCACCACCTCAGCAACATCGGCAATGGTCAACGCCACGCCTTGCTCGTTTACACCCAGCGGGATCTGCGCAATATCTTGCGCCGATTGAATATAGCCACTGGCCGTGACCATATATTCCGCCTCTGCCATCTCAATAACAGAAGCACCTGCTTCTTGGTTGCCCCGTTTTAGCGCGATCTCAATCAAACTTAAAGGGATACGGTGGGCACGCAACCGGTCAGGGTCGACCTGCACTTGGTACTGCTTCACCATGCCACCCACTGCTGCAACTTCGGATACACCGGGCACAGTTTGCAACTCGTATTTGAGAAACCAGTCTTGCAGGCTACGTAGCTCGCTGAGATCGTGTTGGCCGGTGCGATCAGTGAGCGCATAGATAAAGACCCATCCCACACCCGTCGCATCTGGGCCTAGCTGCGTCGTCGCCCCTTGCGGCAAGCTGGATGTTGCTTGGCTGAGGTACTCAAGCACTCGGCTACGAGCCCAATAGATATCGGTATCGTCATCAAAGATGACGTAGACGTATGAGTCACCAAAAAAGGAGTAGCCACGCACCGTTTTTGCGCCGGGTACAGATAAAAGCGCCGTGGTTAGGGGAAAAGTCACCTGGTCCTGAACAACCTGTGGTGACTGGCCCGGGTAGCTAGTTTTAACAATCACCTGCACATCAGAAAGGTCAGGTATGGCGTCAACTGGCGTATTTTTTAGCGCAAAACTACCGCTTACAATAAGGACAGCAGCAGCCACCAAAACCAGAAAGCGGTTAGCAATTGACCACCGAATAATAGCTTCAATCATTAGGCCACCCTCAGTGTTGCTGAGTATCAGAATGGTTAGCATGGGTGGGCGCAGGCGTTAGCTCAGTGATCACAAGATCATCACGCACCTCAAAGGTAAAGCGCACCACCGCTCCAACCGTTAACGCAGCAAGATCAACGTCCTCGCTTGCGATAAAGTCCATCGTCGCGGCCGGTCGATCCCACTTTTCAATGGCATCTCGGCTGATGTTGATAACACGGTTTTCAATATCAATACGGTTAATCGTGCCATTCACCGTGGCGCTCGAGACACGCGGCTGCGACATAATATGGATCCCAGTGATTTGATAATCTCCCGCCTCCCCTTTAGCCACCTCAAAGTGCAGTGTCTGCCCTTTTTCTAGCTGGTTGATATCCACCTGATCTGATGCCACAAAGTTCATGGTCATTGCTGGCCATTTCCACTCAGGTGCAGGCTCATGGCTGATGTTGACGAGGCGTTCTGCAGGCGTCACTGCGTTGACCTCCCCCGCCATCCAGACCTTACTCGGCGCAGGCGCCATGCGCAGAAAATCAGAAGACTTACTCGACTCCGAGTCCAACAGGAACTGAGCTGAGGTGACGATACGGTCAGTTTGCAACACCCCGTCCAAAACCTCGATGTAGCGATCATTCATGCGCCCTAACTGCACAGCCACCGACTTAAACTGCCCCTCCTCCAGTGCCACAACAACACGATCTTGTCGGCCTGTCCGAATGACCGCCTCACGGGGCACCATCAACGTCGTTTCACTATCACGCGCAAATAGCGTCAGAGATGCAAACATGTTGGGGCGCAGGCGTTGATCAGGGTTGGCAAAGCGCATCCGCAGGCGCAGGGTGCGTGTGTCAGTAGATAGGGTTGGGTAGATATACTCGACGCTCCCTTGCCACTGCTGCCCCGGAAAATAATCGAGGCTCATCTGCACCGGTTGGCCTTGGGTGACAAAAGCCGCTTGGTTTGCAAAAACCTCCCCCTCAACCCAAACCTCATCAAGTTTGGCAATACTCATCAGCGTTGTGCCCGGCTTCACATAGAAGCCCTCGCGCACCGATAAATTCTCGATCACACCAGACTGAGGCGCATAGAAAGTCACACTCTGCTGCACTTCTCGGGTTCGCTCTAGCTCTTTGATAAAGTGGCTTGGTACCTGCAACGCCGCCAGACGGCTACGAGCAGCCTTGGCCAAGATGCGATTACCTCGTTTCAACGCGATCAACAGCTCTTGCTGAGCGGTCACTAATTGCGGTGAATAGAGTCGATACAATGGCGCTCCTTGCTCCACAGGGCTTCCCGTCGATTCAACAAACAGCGCTTCAACCCAACCCTCAATACGCGGATGGATATGTACTAACGCATCTTCGCTGTACTGGACGTAACCAACGGTATCCACTCGTGACTCAAAGGGCGCCTCGATAACGGCTGCCGTTTTCACACCCAAGTTGTTAACAACCTGCGGAGCTATTTCGACCGCTCCGGCCACCGTGCTGTCACTAGCCTCCTCATAGACGGGCACAAGGTCCATGCCCATGGGTGACTTGCCCGGCTGATCACGCCGATAGTTGGCATCCATCGGCGCCACCCAGTATAGCGGTTGCTTTTCAGCGCTTTCGGTACTCAGCTGGCCTTGCAAAACGGCCGGGGCAAATAAGATAACGCCACCCACACCGAGCGCTGCGCCAGCGGTCATCACCAACAGATTTTTGATAATTCCTGACATCTTTCTCTCCTTACTCGCCCACTCGCTCTGCACCGCTTTGGGTGAGCAGATAATTGAGTCTTACAATGCTTTTTAAGCGTTCAACGGCGATATCCAGCGCTGCGATGCGTGTGTTCATACCCGTCACTCGAGCTTGCAATGCCGCAGAGATCTCGCCGTCATCCAAGGTGTAAGCGTTCAATGTGAGCTCAGCAAGGCTGGTCGCTTGCGCCAATAACGTGCGCTCAAACAGCCGATGCCGCTTCTCTAGACTCGCCAATGTGCGCATCTCGCTATGCATGGCGCTTTGCATCTGGTTCATAAGCAGCACCGCTTCTGTTTTCACCGCTTCACTCTCTGCGATGGATGCAGCCACGTTGCGATCTTGTTTCTGGCTCGCAAATAGCGGCAGATCAAACGAGATGCCAATTGAAAACAGATCTGCACGGCTGGGGCCATTGGGCGCATCATCCCGATAGCTATATCCAGCACTTACAGCCCATTGGGGTTTGTACTGCTCGCGTGCCAGCGCAATATCCTGCGCTTTCACCTGCTGATCGACACCAGCCGCTCTCAACAAAGGGTGTTGGCGTAAAAGGTCCATGCGCTGAGCATCTGTTTCAGGAGGGGTTGGCCGCTCAAGTGCTGGTAAGCTATCCGGCAGGTGGCCAACGAATCTTTCCGAGGCGGGCAAGGCCGCTGGGTATAACCACTGAGTTATGCCGGCCAAAGCAGCACTCAAACTCTGCTGCTGGCGTAGCAGGCGCTCTTGTAGCTGTGTGACGCTCATCTGCGCTTGAACAACATCGTGCTGGCGAGCCGCGCCAATGCCAAAGGCATAGTTACTCCGAGCAACGTCTAAAACCTTTTCGACCCATGGCAGCTCGCTTTCTATCAGGGCTGCTGTCTTATCAGCTTTGATCGCATCGAGCCATAACAGCGATACATCGCGTTCTACCTGTGCTTTACGGTTATCACGCAAGAACGACTGCTTTGAAGCAGCCACCTCTTGGCGGGCCTGTTTGATAGACAGAGTGTCCCCGCGAGGTAACAACTGGGTCACGCCGAACTTTAACTGTGTCATCGCCTCTTGGTTAAAATCAGCGGTATTGGTTGGCAGGTTCGCCAGCGTTACGGAAAATCGCGGATCAGGTAGGGCACCGAGCGCGACACTTCGCTCAAGCATCGCCTGCTGCTGATAAAGACTCCCCTGCAGCCAAGGGTCGTTTTGTAACGATATCGCTACCGCATCGTTCAGCGTCAGCGGAGTATCCGCTTTGGCCATTGACGCCACCACTAGTAAGCCAGCACCAAGTAAGCAGCGCACAGAGCCATAAAGACCTTGGCTATAGAAAGAGATATTGGACATGCGTAAGCGCAGCTGAGGCTGCGCTCCACATCGATAGAGTTTTTTGAAATGCATAATCTTACCCCCAGATATTCTGGGCTAAACCCATTACAACGAACGGGCTAAAAACAGGAAAAAGCGGCAGTGCGCAAAATCAGGGCGCACTTTCCCTGTGTTAGGTAAGAATGGGAGGACGATAGAGGGACTGAACTGTATCGCGCGGCTGCGCTAAATGCTGCTGCGATAGCAAGGCAGCACGTTCGATTTCAAAGCGCAGTGGCCCAGCGTAAGCTGCAGATAACGCAGCACAAAACATCGCAGGGCAGTGTTCATCAGCTTGGCAGCAGTCGGGGGCAGATTCTCCCATCACGTTGCTCTGCAGCATAGCGTGATGCTCTGCCATCTGAGAGTGATCCATCATTTCGGCGTGGCTATCCGCTTGCTGACACACCATAGCCGTCAGCGCGACTGTCTGGCCGATAGGGGCAAACAGTAAGGCACACAACGTGAGTATATGGATAAAGGACTTCAGCATGGGCGAATCAACAGATAGATACAGTCGCTAAATAACGCTAGATACCAAAGATGCTACGGCAGTTACGAGGGGATGTAAATGCTAAGAGCAGCCCCTGCGTCTTGCAGGGGCTTGATGGGTCTTACGACAAACGGATCATGACGTTTTTCACATCGGTGTATTTCTCGAAGGCATGTAGCGATTTATCACGGCCATTGCCCGATGCTTTCACACCACCAAACGGAACCGTGGTATCGCCCTCTCCCCATGTATTTACCCACACCATACCGGCTTGAATCTGGCGGCTTACACGGTGAGCACGCGAGAGGCTTTCGGTCCACAGAGCAGAGCCCAAACCGTACTGGGAATCGTTCGCTAGGCGAATCGCCTCCTCCTCTGTTTCAAAAGTACATACCGCAAGCACAGGGCCGAAGATCTCCTCTTTCACAAAGGTCATGCCGTTGTGTGCGTTATCAATGATGGTCGGCTCAACAAAGAAACCTTCGCCTGTTTGGTGCTCAGGTACGCCACCCAAAAGTACACGGCCACCCTCTTCGATAGCGGAACTTACATAGCGCGCAACCGTGTCCAGCTGTGCTTTGTCCACCAAAGGCCCCATCGTTGTTGCTGGGTTGAGCGGATCACCCGGCTGAAAACGCTTAGCGGCCGCCACCAGTTTTTCGACAAACTCATCTTTAACCGATGCATCAACATACAGGCGCGAGCACGCGATACACACTTCGCCTTGGTTGCCAAAGATGGCAACGGCTGCTGTTTGTGCGGCTTTATCCAAGTCTGCATCGGCAAATACTAGATTTGGCGACTTACCGCCAGCCTCTAGCCACACTCGTTTCATGTTGGATTCGCCAGCGTAGCCCATGAGCATCCCCGCCACACGCGTCGAGCCGGTGAAGGCTAATACGTCGACATCCTGATGCAGCGCCAACGCTTTACCCGCAGTGTGACCATAGCCTGTCACAACATTGAATACGCCATCAGGGATACCCGCTTCTTTCGCAAGCTCCGCCAAGCGTAGCAAGCTGAGAACTGACTTTTCCGATGGTTTTAGAATGACGCTATTACCTGCCGCCAACGCCGGTGCCACTTTCCACGCCGCCATCATCAAAGGGTAGTTCCAAGGTGTGATACAGCCCACAACGCCGCACGGCTCGTGGCTGATCAACGCCAGGGTATCCACGCCCGTTGGTGCGATTTCGCCATAGACTTTGTCGATGCACTCCGCTGTCCACTCGAAGCAGTCGATCGTATCAGGGATATCGATGGCGACCATCTCAGAAATTGATTTACCCATCTCAAGGGTATCGAGCAGTGCTAGCTCATCTCGGTGCTGATCGAGTAGCTGCGCAAGACGTAGCAACACTTTTTTACGTGCACGTGGCGCCATCTGCGACCATACACCCGACTGAAACGCCGCACGGGCATGGGATACAGCCACATCAATATCTGCTGTGTCGCAGCTGGCTACATTAACCAAGACCTCTTCCGTTGCAGGATTGACTGAGGGGAAGGTCTCGCCACTGATGGCTGGGACAAACTCACCGTTAATGAACGCGCCCTCACGAAAGCGCAGTTCGCTGCGTAGCGCTTCCCATTCCTGATAACTTTTCATTACGTCTTACTCCTGCATAAATTTGGCATCATTAACTGACAGACTATATAGCGCCGCACCGACGCACTATACACCCGAATAGGTATGTGAGGGGATGGACTCATACGCGAGGCGATGTTGGCTCTCTGGCCAACCGTTTTGCCTCGCTATGATGGTGATGGTCTCAGGATTCAGCCGTTGATCACGGCCCAACCTCTGTGCCTGCCTGTTGGGGTTAACCGCACGTTACCCCGCTTGTATTTAGGTACGTCCTCATTTCCCCACCTGCCCATGGCAGGTGGTTTTTTATCGGCTTAAATAGCAGCCTCCCGCGCCGTTGTTAGCAGCCAATACATACAAGTACTCAAGTGCGAGCGTTGCTCCTGCCAGCGATGTCACCTCAGCATGGTCGTAAGCCGGTGCCACTTCCACCACATCCATTCCCACAAGGTTAGCGCCCTGCAAACCGCGGATAATTTTAAGCGCCGTATCGATTGATAGCCCGCCGCACACTGGTGTGCCGGTGCCGGGTGCAACCGCTGGATCAAGACCATCGATATCAAAGCTAACGTAGGTTGGTTTGTCACCGATACGCGCTTTTATCCGCTCAAGGGTCGCATCAGGACCATGGCCATTGACCCACGCCGCATCCAGCACTTCGAAGGGGTGATCTTCGTGCTCATATGCCGTCCGGATGCCTACCTGTATGGCATGATCCGTATCCACCAGCCCCTCTTTAACCGCATGGTAGAACAGCGTGCCGTGATCATACTGGGTGCCCCCTGAGTAGGTATCGGTATGGGCATCGAAATGTACCAGCGCCACAGGACCATGCTTTTTAGCGTACGCGCGCAAAACCGGCAGCGTAATGTAGTGATCTCCGCCAAATGTGAGTGCTTGTGCGCCGCTCGCTAGCACCTGATCAATGTGCGCTGTGAGATTATCAACCAATGTTTGTGGTTCGCCATGACGAAACAGCAGATTGCCGGTATCTGCAACGTTTAAGTGCTCCTCAAGCGCGAAGTTCCAAGGCCAACGCGCGCCCTCCCAAATAAGGTTTGCCGATGCAGCACGCACACCTTGTGGCCCAAAGCGCGCACCTGGGCGCCCTGATGTCGACATATCATAAGGAACGCCTGTCACCAGCACGTCACCACTAAACTGCGCCGGATCCGGTACAAAAGGAACCTGCATAAACGTCATGCCTAATGTGCCATAGAGTGGCATGTCAGCATCTGCGACCACGGGGCCGGGTGTGGTTGGTTTTGTCATTGTTTTGCTCCTGTCATCTCAATAGAGAACAGGCTACTTCACTCACCACTATCTGTGAAATGCATATAGATGATATAACTATTAATACAATAGATAATTAACGAGTGCTGGCATGTCGGATCTACACAACTTTGACCTGAACCTACTGATTCAGTTTGAGGCGCTCATTAGCGAGTGTCATGTCAGCCGTGCCGCTGAAAAAGTGTTTCTCAGCCAGTCGGCGATGAGCCATGCCTTAGCAAGACTACGTGAACACTGTAACGATCCTCTTTTAGTGCGCACGCCACAGGGTTTGCAGCCTACCCAGCGTGCCAAAGCGATGTTGCCTGAAGTACGCGACGCGCTTGCTACCATCGAGCGTGCTATCGCAGCCCCCACCGCGTTCGTGCCAGCCACCAGCCAACGCTGTTTTACGCTGGCAGCAACGGACTACTTCGAATCGGTTATTTTTCCAGACTGGTTCTGCACATTACGCAAGCGCGCGCCCCATATTCAGATCGCTATCGACATCATCCCAGAAGACCGAGCGCTACAGCGCCTCTCCAGTGGTGAAGTCGATTTGATTATCGGGCTAGAGAGCGACCTTTCCACTCCTAGCTATCTGGATATCGATATCTGGTGTGAGGAGCATTTAGTGGTGATTGGCAGCGAGCACTATAACCATCGTGGTCCACTGGATCTGCCAACCTATTTGGCGGCTGAGCATATCGCCTTTTTTGATCTGGCCTCGCAAGCCGACAGCGCCGTTGATCGCTGGTTAGCCCAGCAAAACCGACATCGCCAAGTGGTTGCGAAAGTGAGTAACTATATGGCGGGCGCACGCATGGCTGCCAATAGCCAGATGCTCGCAACACTGCCCAAACGCATGGCGGAGCTATTTGCGACCTTATTACCGGTAAAAATCTTTGCACTGAGTGATGCGTTCCCCACCCAACGGATGACGCTCATTCAAGACCCTCGATTACGCAATGAAGCGGGACGTCAGTGGCTGGTGGACCAATTGAAACTCGCCACATCGGGTGACAATTAAGCGCAATTACCAGCGTTCCAAGACGGTATTAACACCCCCTTGCAGCACTGCGACAATCTGCCGCGTGACATCATGTCACATTGTTTACAAGCCTCTATACCCTTATTTTCCGGTCAGTTTTTCTTGGAGTTAAAAAGATGATCGGAACCCCCACCCCTAAAAAACAACTGTGCGTTGTTATCTCTGCCTTGATCAGCAGCCAAGCGCTCGCTGTGGATGGCCCAACCGATGTGATCACCGTGACCGCCACGCGTGCAGAGCGCGTCTCGTCTGAGGTGCCTGAAAGCATCGCCGTGATTGATCAAAGCCGTCTTGCGCAGGAGCGCATGGGTAATATCAACGATGCGCTAAGAGGCACACCGGGTGTCTTAGTTGAGTCGACCAGTGGCGCATACAGCTCGCGGATGATCGTGCGTGGCGCAGGCTTAAAGGCCCAATACGGAATTCGCGAAGTGATGCTGCTGCGCGATGGGGTGCCGATCACCGACCCCGACAGCTTCACACGGATGGACTTTATCGATACGCAAGATATCGAGCAGATCGAGGTGAGCAAAGGGCCCGGAAATATCTATGCTGCCGGATCGACCGGCGGTGCCATACAGATTATTTCTAAATCGGTTTTCGATGATCGGCGCGACCAACTACGCATCGGCGCAGGCGAGTTTGGCACCAAAAACCTCCATGCACGCAAGTCTTATATGTCGGAGGCAGGCAACGCAGTCGCGATTACCGCATCGCACCGCAAGTCAGATAATAACTGGCGCCGTTGGAACGATTTTGAATCGAATCAGCTCAGCATAAAAACAGGCTATCTGCCCAATGACTACACCGAACTCGAGACCGAGCTAAGCTACACCAAAGCGCAGCTCAACCTCCCCGGAGATATGACGCAAGAGCAGTTCGAAGCGTTTCGCCAAACCGGCAAACAAACCGACAACAACAGCCCCTTCAAGCACAACGCACGGGACTCTGAAATCGTCTTTTTCAATAGCCGTTTAAATATGGATCTGGGCAGTTTTACCTTTAAGCCGCGTCTCTATTTCAACCACTGGAGCCACTTCCACCCAGTGACGGGCGGTATCAACGATACGCCGGGTGTGAATATCTGGGGCACAGACCTCGAAGTTGAAGTCCCTCACAGCCTGCTTGGTCAGGACAACTTAGTGATGGGCATGACCTACCGCCAAGACCGCAACCTAGGCGCTAAAAAATACGCCTATCAAGATATCGTGACCGCTGGCCCCAAAGTGATTCGCACGCTATCTAACGATCCGGGCGAGCTATTAGAGGAGCAAGATGAGAAGAACAACGTGGTGGGCTTCTTTGTGCAAGAGAGCCTGCAACCCAACGAAAAGCTGTTGATTGATGCAGGCTTTCGCTTTGACCACATCACCATCGAGCAAAACACTTGGAGCAGTGATACACGCTACAACTACGGCATGGGCGGCTATGTAACCGTACCGGGCAGTGGCGGTTATAGCTCACTTAACCGCAGCTTCGACCTATTCTCACCCCGCGTTGGCATTAGCTACAAACTCAACGATCAGTTTACGCTTTTCGGTAATCTCGCCCAAGGCGAGCAAGTCCCCTTCGCTAGCGAATTAGAGAGCAACCCCGATCTTCGCAGCCCCACCAGCCGTAGCTTCGAAGTAGGCCTTAAAGGCCGCGCTGCTAGCTGGGAGTTTGACCTAAACGCCTATATCAGCAGTGTTGACGACGAGATCATCCGAGTACGCACCAACGGCGAAAGCATCTATCAAAACGCCGGCAGTACTGATAAAAAAGGGCTTGAGTTCAGCGGCTCTAAGCAAGTGTTGCAGGGTAAAATTCCCGGTAAATTACGACTTGGCTTTAACTATGCCTACAGTGATTACACCTATGATGAGTTCTCTGAGATTGTTTACGGTGGCCGCCCGACAAACCATGACCGTTCCGGCAATCAACTGCCTTACATTCCAAAGCATTACTACAGCATCAACGCAAACTATGAACACCCCTCCGGCATCAAAGCGCGTGTGCAAGCTGACTCGTGGGGAGATTACTACCTCGATAACGCCAATACAGAGAAATATAAAGGCTATGATTTTGTCACGAGCCTCAACGTCAGTTATGCCACAGGCCCGCACGATATCAGCTTAAATATTCAAAACCTGTTTGATAAACGCTATGCCGTTGAAGTGGAGAAAGATACGAGCGGCGAAAAATCGTTTTCACCCGGTGCACCGCGCTCAATCATGTTGAGTTATCGCTACCAGTTTTAACCGCAAGGGAGGTAATACCTCCCTTTTTTTATCGCATCTCACACAATCAACTCTCGCGGCTAAAAGCGAATCTAAAAGAGTGCCCTCGCCTTAAGCTGATCACTAGCAAACTACTTTAACTGATATACCAGCGTGAGTTTATACGCCACCGCACCCAGGGGGGATGGCAGCGGCAAAGAGCGCTGAATCGCCTGCAAAGTGCTCTTGTAAAACAAACGATTACCCTTGAGCCACTCAACATCCGCTAGGTTTCCCGACGCATCAATCGATACGATAAAAGTCACTCGTCCCTCAATACCTCGCTTCCGTGCTCGAGACGGATAATGTTTGTGTGCATCAATACGTGCAGCTAGCTCATTAAAGTGTAGATCTCGTTGCGCCTTTGGGTTTATGGGCGGTGCCGCTCGCTGTTGTTCGTTTGCAGCATCCACACTTGCCTGGTGCTGCACTTTATTAGCCACAATATTGGCACCGCTAGCCACTTGCGTATGGGTGGGTAGCGTTTGTTGAACCGCTGGCTTGGGCTTGGGCTTTTCAATGATAGGTTCTGGCGGTGTGGCTGCCGCAAGTGGAGCTGCCACTGCCGGAGCAACAGGAGCAGGCGCTGCTACGCTAACACGCACCGCAGAGAACGACGCCGCTGGCGCTTGTGCAGCACCCGCCAATAAGGGCTGCTTCCACAATAGATACGCAAGCCCTAGGTGCAGCAGTAACGAACAAAAAAACCCGCAGGCTTTCCAGTGCAACTGCATCATGACTGCTCAGTTAATATCTCTAAATTATCGATATGCAGCGCTCTGGCCACATCTAACACCTGCACAATGTGCTCAAATGGTGTTTCCTTATCAGCAGCCAGTTGCAGCACGAGTGTATCTTTTGTTTGCATCAGCGCAGTTAAGCGGTGCGATAAAACATTGGCATGAATGGGCTCACCGTCCAGAAACATAGCGCCACTGGGAGTGAGAGTAATTTTGTGCGCTTGCTGAGCTCTCAGGTCGTCACCGGTATCAGCGGTCGGCAGCGCCAGATCAACCACCTGCTCTTCCACAAAATGAGCTGTCAGCATAAAAAAGACCAACAGCAAAAACACGATATCGATGAGCGGGGTTAAGTTAAGGATAGCTGTCTGTTGTACCGGCGATCTATATTGCACCCGTGATACTCTCCTGCTGCCAGAGCGTCGCTTGCTCTGAGTCGTTAAGCACCAAGGCTGCCGCTTGTTGCAGCTGCCAGTGATAGCGCGTCAATGCTGACTCCCAGAAGTGGATCAGTATTAGCAAAGGAATAGCCACCGCTAGCCCAATGCCTGTTGTCAGCATCGCCTCCCAGATACCGCCCGCCAGTGCCATTGCATCGACTTTGCCACCCGCACTTTCGATAACCTGAAACGCCTTAATCATGCCGGTGATTGTTCCCAGCAGTCCCAACAACGGAGCAGTATTTGCTAACAACGAAACCGTTTTGATGCCCGCTTCCATCGGGCGCATTTCATCATAAATGTGGTGTGCAGCCGCTGCCCGCAGCTCGGCGCCGTGCCCTTTCGCATCACACGCCTGTGTTAACTGTTCAACAATGCGCAGCTCACCCCCTTGTGGCCACTGCTCAATCGGCAGATGCAACTTAGCGCGTTTACGCAGCATCAGCTGCAGGTACTGGGCTGCCACAATAGACACACCCAGAACAGAGTACGCGAGCAGGATCCACACGACGGGACCACCTTTCTCAAACATCATCATGCGGGAACCCCTCGCCAAGCCGTGTTAATGGCCACTAACAGCAGCAGGCCTGCGCCCACGCGCGTTAAACCAAACTGCCACTGCGCCAAATGACGGCGTAGCTCCTTACCCAGCAGCGCAACGCCATAGCGCACTAAGAGTGTCGGTATCACAATGGCTCCGATACCAAACCCAAAGGCCACCGCGCCGCCCCAAAACCAACTGGCGCTTTGTGCAGCCACCGCCAACAACCCCAACAGAGGAATACAAGGGTTTAACGCCAGCGAAAAACCCAACCCATAGAGCTGCAAGCGGTTACGCGGCTCAACCGCCCGATCCGTTGCGATGAGGTTGCTGGCAGGCGGCTCAGGCACGGCACTGGGCAAAACGGAGTGACACACAGGCTGGCGCGCTTGACGCCACATTTTAAGGGCCAACCAAAAGGTGATACTGGCCGCAAACAACGGTACAGCCGGGTGTTCAAGGTAGTGCTGCAGTGTTTGCCCAAATGCACCCGCAGCAGCACCCAATGCGAGGTAACCTGATAACCGCCCTCCCATAAAGGGGAGCAGCACCTCCGCTACAGGCTTCGCGGCAGAAGGGCCGAGCAGAACGGGGCCAAGGTATGGCAAGCAACTTAGATTACAAGGCCCACTTCCAAAGCTCACACCGATCAGAAATGCTGAGAAGACCGCGGTATAGAGACTCAGCTCAACCCACTCCGTACTCATGACTCCACCTTCGACTTTGGCATCTCCACCAGCTTGACTCTTTCCCACTGGGTTTGGGCTTTTTTACGCGCCTTGAAATAGCGCGGACTCGCACTAAAGATCGGTTGATTAAGATAGCGCAGCTGCAAGACATCTTTATCTGGGCAGAACTCCACACAACGACCACAAAGCGTGCAATCGGCCAGCGTAATGCCTCGTGCTTTATCGGTGTGGTTGTGCTCGGTTTGCAGCTCACGAATATCCATTGGGCACGCGTCCGCACATAGGCCGCAGCGGTCACATCGCGATGTACCCTTTTTTACTAATCGGGCAAAGCCGGCTTTACGAAATACCGCGTGTAAGGCCAACATCGGACAGATGCGGCAAAAAGGCTGGCGCAACGTCAAAGCCATCGCGATAACCAGACCAAACAGAAAATCACCTAAGATCGATAACGCCATATAGCTTGGCGTTGAGGTATCAACAAACAGCTGCTCATGACTGCCTGTCATCAGGGTGGTCAGTATTCTGCTCGGGCAGATCTGGCAAAAGGGGTCGCCCCACTCATCCGATAGAAATCCGAGGCTAGTTAACGCGGGGAGGCCAAACACTAAACCGCCCAGCATCAACCACTTAACCGGACGTATCTTATCCACCGTCGCATCGGGGAGCTGATTAACCCGGCGCAACCCGAGCTTTTGCCCGACGATATTCATCACCTCTTGAAAAAAGCCCAGCGGACAAACCCAGCCACAAAAGGCTTTGTTCAATACGACAAACAGCAGTAAGAACGTACCCAATGTGGTGAGTACCGGCATCAAGATCTGCAACGCATTTCCGGTATCAACCGCAGCGCCAAGACGGTGATGAAACTGGTGCTGTAGCGGGATCAGCGCGCAATAGTCCGCATTCATCTGGTCGTAGGCACAGCTGAGCGAGGGCAAAGCCCCCGATATTTTATCGGCAGCGTAAAAGCCTACAACCGAGGCGCCATAGACCAAGAAAATGAACATAAAAAGCTGCACACTGCGGCGAATCACCGTTAAAGAGAATCGTTGGCTCATTTCACTTTGCTCCGGCGGCGGTCATGGCTGGGAAGGCGGCGGTTCACAACGAATCCGGCAAACATGCCAAGCCCCAAGACCAGCGCGCCAGCTGACGCGCTTTTCCAGTGCTTCGCACTCGCGTGATAACGACTACTTAAACTAAATTGGTAGTCCACCCCACCGCGCTCCAGCGAGATAAACAGCTTCAGCTCACCCGGTGGTGTAGCGCGCTTGGCAGGTACTACCTCAGGAAAGTCATCTGGAATATGAACCTCGAGTACGCCGAACGCATCGGTATGCAATATCTCAGTCGAGCCAAAGGTGGTGGTCGCCAACACCGGCTGGTTAGCCAACGGCGCACCGTTAAACGTAGCGCGATACCGATAGCTTTTTTGGCTTTCATATTTCCAGTGCTCACGCGGCAGCGGATCGGGAATGAGCACTAACGAGGCTTGTGGCGCTGCCAGTAAGTCGGTCGGCGATGTATCTACCGGTCGGCCATTAAAGTAGAGGTACCGAGCGGCAGCATATTCGTAGCGCTGCCCCTTGGCTGTGGCGAGTAGCAGATGGTAGTTGTTTTTGCCCGTTGGCCGCAGTTTTAAACGGTTACCATCAAGCCGGAGCGTTTCCCGCACCAGATCAGAGTGGATCAGCGCCACATCAGGCTGCTGTTCAGTGGTAGCGTTGTGTAGCACAAACTGCTTTGCACCACGCCCGTGTCCATGATGTGAAGCGGTCTCAGTATAGGGTGCCCAGTACCAATCGGCCTGAGCAAGCGGTGCGCAAAGCACCAAGGGGATTAAAGCGGTGTACTTCATAAGGGTTCAAGCCATGAAAATTTGTGGCGAGTTTAGCGAAGTACACAAGCGTTGCAGCGTGACCAAATGCCACATGCGACATCACGCCACACCGTAGCGAACCAACACATAGGGAGCACAGGGCAGCTACAAGAGGGCAGCAAAAAAAGAAGCCGGTACACACCGGCAAAAGGACATCAAGTGGACAAACAAGATACGAGTGAAAAGCGGCTGACCTTACGGCCAGCCAAAGGGATGTGAAAAATGTCTACTTTTCACGGTACACAACAAAACAGTTACAGCTCCTTGGCACGGTCACGTAGCAAGAACTTCTGAATTTTCCCGGTAGAGGTTTTTGGCAGCTCACCCATCACCACCGTTTTCGGTGCTTTAAAGTGGGCCATGTTGTCACGGCAGAATGCGATGATCTCTTCTGCGGTTACCGCAGCACCCTCGACTGGAGTGACGAACGCACAAGGCGTCTCGCCCCACTTCTCGTCTGGACGCGCCACTACTGCGGCATCTTGGATTTTCGGATGGCGATAAAGCACATCTTCCACTTCGATGGAGGAGATGTTCTCGCCGCCTGAGATAATGACATCTTTGGAACGGTCTTTGATCTCGATATAGCCATCTTCATGCCATACCGCAAGATCACCTGAGTGGAACCAACCGCCAGCAAAAGCTTCATCTGTGGTGGATGGATTCTTCAGGTAGCCCTTCATCACTAGGTTACCGCGCATAAAGATCTCGCCAATGGTCTCGCCATCTTGCGGCACTGGCGCTAGCGTTTCTGGGTCTGCAACCATGAGATCTTCTTGCATCGGTGCTTTCACGCCTTGGCGTGACTTCAAGCGAGCTTTCTGACCTTCGTCATACTCATTCCACTCATCATGCCAAGCGCACACAACGGATGGGCCGTAGGTTTCTGTTAGACCGTATACATGCGTTACGCTAAAGCCCAACTCTTCCATCCCTTGGATAACAGACGCCGGTGGCGCTGCGCCTGCCGTCATGACTTTTACGCTGTGGTTGATGCCGGCTTTCAAGCTGTCATCAGCACCATTCAGCATATTCAGTACAATAGGCGCACCACAGAAGTGGTTAACTTTATGTTCTTTAATCAGATCGAAGATGTCGTTCGCACGGACATGGCGCAGGCTGACACTCGTGCCACCAGCCGCTGCAATACTCCAAGGGAAACACCAGCCGTTACAGTGGAACATTGGCAGCGTCCACAGATATACCGGCTGCTCACCCATGTGCCAAGATACAATGTTACTCACGGCATTGAGGTAAGCACCGCGATGGTGGTACACCACACCTTTTGGATCGCCCGTCGTGCCCGACGTGTAGTTCAACGTGATAGCATCCCACTCGTCAGCAGGTTTCACCGCCGTAAAATCTGCATCGCCCTCTTCTAGGAATGCATCGTATGTCATTTGGCCGATCAACTCGCCGCCTTCGAAGTACGGATCATCAATATCAATAACAAGGATCTGACGGCCTGACATCTTTACGGCCTTTGCAGCTACTGCCGAGAACTCGCGCTCAGTAATTAGCACTTTTGTTTCTGCGTGTTGCAGCACAAAACCCACCGCTTCAGCATCCAATCGCGTGTTGATCGAGTTAAGCACCGCTCCAGACATCGGGACGCCAAAATGCGCTTCAAAGTGCTCAGGCAGGTTTGGCGCAATAATCGATACGGTATCGCCAACACCTACACCACGCTTGCTCAGGGCACTCGCCAAACGGAGGCAACGCTGATACGTTTGCGCCCAAGTGCGCTGTGTATCACCGTGAATCGTCGCGATACGATTGGGGTAAACGGCCGCCGTACGCTCTATAAAACTAATAGGTGTTAGCGCCGCATAGTTGGCGTGGTTCTGTTCCAATGACTGGTTGTAGATGTTGTGCGTTAAAGACATACCTAGTTCCTGTTACTAGCAGCAGCTCAAACCATGCCGATGCATTTGAGCCACCTCTCCTTTGTTCCACTAGCGCCCGCCCACAGTGCAAACGCTACATTTCGGTTTTTATGGATAATGCTATTCCTGTGAGGGCTGTTACCCACACTACACAGGGGATTCCCAACGATGATGGGTTTCGTGCTATCGCTCACCGTGGCGATGCGCTGAATCTATCCCTTGGCACCATCTTATAGATGATGTCTTCATTGTTTTTGTTTTCGGGAAGGCAGTTAACAAACTGCTGTAGGGCTAGTTAAAGGGAAGATCTTTGCTTTAATTTGTCGCAATTCTTACGAAATGTAACAATCGCTCTACTTGTGCACCATTTTGGTTAGAATGGACGAATGTTAAAAAAATAAGTAAATATACCTACATGCTGCTCCGTTCACGCCTCGTCAGACGCTTTCTGATCACCGTACTTATCGTCATGTCAGCGATATTTGCCACGATCTACTTCTATTCAGTGCCACTGCTGAAGGAAAAGGTGTACGAGATTGAGCGCAACGCCAGCCGCATCGCGCTAGATAGCGTGTTTTCGATGGCCAGCAAATTACACACGGATATTGAGCTGCACCGAAAAGATGCACTCGATGCCCGTAAGCAACAGCTCAAAAATGTTGTCAGCTTGGCAGAGTCTTACCTTGATGGCTTAAGTGCCGCAGTGGCCCTTGGCGAGCTGTCACAAGAGAGCGCCACAACACGCGCTTTCGACACACTGCGCACATTAAGCTACGGAAACAACGACTATATTTGGGCATCGAACTACCAAGGCACCCTTGTCGCTCACCCCGATGCCCGCTTTGATGGTTTATCACTTGATCGGCTGAGCCAATACGACCAAGCCCCCGCCATCAGTACGATGGTCGAGATGGCCCAGCAGCAGGGGGAAGGGTTTTATCGCTACCAATGGAGTCGCCTCGCAGGTGAGCAGCTACTGGATAAAGTCTCTTACTTCAAAGATATACCGGCATGGAACATCGTTATCGGCTCTGGTGTCTATCTCGACGATCTTGAGCAATTGATCAAAACCAGCCATGACAGCGTGTTACAGGAACTAACGGAGGGCCTTCGGGATATTAAGATCGCCACCAGCGGCTATCTGTTTATTTTCGATGCGAAAACCAACATGCTGATCCACCCAAACCCCAATATCAACGGCACAAACTTTTGGGATTTGGTAAACCCCCTTACACAGCAATCCATTGCCGATGAGTTGATCCGCGTGGCCGACACCGGCAAAGAGTTGCACTACACGTGGGACCGCCCCAATGATCCGGGTAACTATGTTTACGAGAAGCTATCGCTGGTGCGCTACTTACCGGGCTTTGATTGGTACATCTGTTCATCCGTCTATGTGGATGAGCTACGCAGCAGCTCCGAGCAGCTGGCTGAGCGCCTGATCACGATCTCAGCGGTCGCACTGACGCTACTGACGCTACTGATATTTGCCTTCGCGCGCGGTATCACCGAGCCCATCATGCGCCTTGCCGGAACAGCAGAACGTGTCAGCCAAGGTGAGTTTACGGCTAAAAGCGGCATCCACCGTGACGATGAGATCGGCCTGCTGGCGCGCACCTTTGATGATATGGTGGAGCGGCTGCGCGATGCGATTCAAAACCTCGACAGCAAAGTCGCTGAGCGTACTCAAGCACTTGCTGAGAAGAACGTTGAGCTTGAGATCGCCTCAGAGTCCATCCTACTTGCCAAAGTTGAGCTATCTAAAGTTGAGGAACGCCAGCGGCTTATTCTTGATGCACTACCGGCCGATATTCTCTACCTCGATACCTCATTGACGTACCTGTTTGTAAACCAAGGCTATGCCCAGCGTTTAGGCCTGCAAAAAGAGGCGATTATCGGCAAGCACCTGCGGCCTGTTATTGGTAAGACACAGCTTGATCAACTCATGCCACTATTTGAAGCTGCGTTGGCGGGAAAGACCGTGGTCCACGAAATCACTTCAGGCCAAGCGGGAGCGGTTAAGATCGAGAAGCTTACCTGTATCCCTTGCGGCAGTGAGAATGACCAAGTCGACGGTTTACTGCTGCTGATCTTTGATATTACCAACGAGCGCGAGGTGGAGCAGAAGCTCTCTGAAGCTCACCGAATGAGTGCCGTGGGTCAAATGGCAGGAGGCCTAGCTCATGATTTTAATAATCTGCTCACCATTATCTTGGGCAACCTACATGCAGCCAAAGACCGTTTTGCCACAGATAACGAGCCGTTAGCAGACTGCCTACGTCCAGCGATTCGAGCAACGCGCCGTGGTGCAGATATTACCAGCCGTTTGTTATCTTTCTCACGCCGCCAACCGCTGTCTCCCTCGTTAGTCGATCTCGGGGCATTGATCGAAGAGACGATTCAACTGCTGCATAGCTCGCTGCCCGACAATATCGCGTTGGAATTCAGTCAAACATCGCTCGATGCACTGCCATTTGTGGACCCAGGTAGGCTCGAGGATGCGCTTGTGAATTTGGCTTTCAACGCTAAAGATGCCATGCCAGAGGGCGGGAAAATTCACTTTTCAGTCGCCAACCGTGACATTGACGACGCCCCCCTCTACGACGAGGTGGTTGCTCCGGGACGTTACGTTGAAATTACGGTCACCGATACCGGCAATGGCTTCTCGGAAACCGCTCTTCACCAAGCGTTCGAGCCCTTCTTTACCACCAAATCGGGCGGTTCAGGTTCTGGGCTTGGTTTAAGTATGGTGTACGGTTTCATTAAGCAGTCTCGTGGCTATATCCGCATTGAAAACCATGCCGACCAAGGCTCGTGTATCCATCTGCTGTTACCTGCACAAACCGTGGAAGCACTCGATCCTGTCCCTCGCGACCTTCACACAGAGATTGAAAATAGTTACCAAGGAAAATTAGTTCTGCTGGTCGAGGATAATCCAGATGTGCGTAAGCTGGTGCGCCAACAGCTCCTTGATATGGGGTTTGATGTTATCGATGCAGGCAGCGCAGATGAGGCGGTCAACTTAATTCCCCTACTCCCAGAACTCTACGCCATGGTGTCCGATGTCATGCTGCCCGGCGAGCGCAACGGTATTGAGCTGGCGCAGTGGCTCAAAACGCATAATCCGAGTAGCCATATCATTTTAATTAGCGGCTACTCCTACCAACATAGTAAAGGCAATCTCGATCCAGACTTCATTTTGCTAGAGAAACCGTTTGATAGCACAGATCTGAGACGCGCCTTTGAACAACCGAAGCGCCGCATACCACTGCGCTAGGTTGATGTATTCAAATGGATAAGTGCATGAAAAATAATAAAAGTATCTACGTCATTGATGACGAGCGCGATATCTGCGAACTGGTCGCACAAGAGCTCACGCTGTTCGGTTATCAGGTACAAACCTTCAGCACTGGCGCCCAAGCAGGCTATGCAATTAAAAACAAGCCGCCAGCACTGTGCATTATCGACTTGGGCCTTCCCGACATGGACGGTATGGACCTCGTGCGCCAGCTGTGTGACAAAAATAATGTGGGCGTGATGATCCTCTCTGGCCGCAATAGCGTGCCTGATCGCATTCTTGGCCTCGAACTCGGTGCCGATGATTACATTGTTAAACCTTTTATCCCTCGTGAGCTGGTGGCACGTGTCAATAGTTTGTTGCGCCGTTTAGAAAAGCTCGAGCAACCGCCCCAAACCACGAGCCAACGACAAGCGCACTTTGGAAACTGCGTATACGATCCCGCCACCCTTTCCCTCACCAACGGTGATGACGCCACCGTGGAGTTAAGCTCCGCCGAAAGCGAGCTACTACTGGCACTGCTCAAAGCGCCCAAGACGATTCTCTCCCGAGATCAGCTACTCGGTGAAAACGCATCACCTTTCGACCGAAGTATCGATGTGCGCATGTCACGCGTACGGAAAAAAATCGAGACAGATCCCAAAAACCCCAAGCTGATTAAAACCATCTACGGGGTAGGATATATGCTGACAACGGATGTGAGTTGGAGCTAAACCAACAAGTTTGCATGGCAGCTACCGATAAGCATAAGCGTGTTCGGCAACACCGAGCATCCAGCCGACAAGTGTTGCCAAAGACCGAGAAATCTAAGCTGCCGCAGCCACGGACTCTCTCTTCTCCCAAGGCTTTTCGTTGATCGGTAAGTGAATCAGTGCCGAGAACGCACCAAAGCCCACGCCAACCCACCAAACCAGTGTATAGCTGCCATACAGGTCATACATACGCCCGCCCAACCAGACACCTAAGAAGCCACCTAACTGGTGAGAGAAGAACACCAAACCGTACAGCGTCCCCATATAACGCAAACCGTAGATCTGTGCGACAAGGCCCGATGTCAGCGGCACCGTGGCTAGCCACAACGCCCCCATCAAGACTGAGAATAACATCACGGATTCTGGCGTGATCGGGTTTAGGATAAAGGCTGCTGCCACAACGGTACGCAGAAAGTAGATCCCAGCAAGCAGGTATTTACGGGAGTAACGATTACCTAACCAGCCTGCGAACACGGTACCACCAATGTTGGAAAAGCCGATCAGCGCGATCGCAACTGCACCTAGCGTTGAGGTCGAGCTGATACCAAGCGACTGAACAATGCTACCGGGCGCGACGGCGCTACACATCTCAATAATAAATGCGGGGAAATGCGCGGTAATAAAGGCGAGCTGATAGCCACAGGAGAAAAAACCAAAGAAGATGAAAGCGAAGGTTGGATCTTTGATGGCACGTTTAAGCACAGTACCCATCTGTTCATCTTGATGGGTTGCTGCCGCAGGTTTAGGTACGCGCATATAAAACAGAGCCAGCATGGAAACTGCAACAAACCCAGCCAATACGACGAACACCTGCTGCCAACCCATATCAGCCAGCAAAAACTGAACTAGCGGAGGCCCTACAATCTGACCCATAGACCCCGCTGCGGTAACGATACCAAGTGTCAGTGAGCGGTTTTTATCAGACGCCGCGCGCCCTACCACCGCCAAAATAACCCCAAAACCGGTACCAGCGATACCAAAGCCGACCAGCATCTCAAGTAACTGGTGCTGCCCTGGAGTAATCGCAAAAGAAGACAGTACCAACCCGACGATATAACAGGCAGCGCCCGCAAGGATCGCTTTGCGATCGCCATACTTTTCCGCCAGTGCTCCGAAGATCGGCTGACCAATGCCCCAAAACAGGTTTTGAATCGCTATCGCAAACGAAAACTCTTCACGCAACCAGCTAAATTCGTCTGCAATGGGAATTTGAAAAAGTCCAAATGACGCACGGATCGCGAAGCTCACCAGAATAATGATACATCCGGCGATCAAAACCGGATTAAATAACGCAGTTTCTTGGCTGCGGTTCAGTGCAGTGGCAGACATGGGTCGATGGCTCCGTGCTCAGTGGAATAGCCATACAATTTAGCAGAAGCGATGGGCGCCAGAAATAAAGAACCCGGCACATGGCCGGGTTCTTAAGGAAACACACCGTTGCGGATTTAATCCACTGATGCCGTTTCTTTTGCTTGCTTCGCTTGCTGCGCCGCTTTTGCAGCTGACGCTTCCTCTTCACCATCTGCGAAGATCACTTCATCTTCAGGGTTATGGCGACCCAAAAGCTTAGGACGCTCAATAAGGAAATACAGCACCAGACCAATCGCCACCGCATAAACAGTAGACTTAGGATCCGGCATCGCTAGTGTTACCGCAACAATACCAGCGACACCACGCTCTACTGAGTTTTTAAGCTGTTCCATACCCACCATGATGCAGATATAAGCCGTCAGTACCAACGTCAGCGAAAGCGCGATAGGTAGTACCGGTTTAAACAGCGTCACCAACGGCAAGATGAACAGAGCAACCAGACCTGTCATCCAGAACGTACCACCGCCACTGTAGATGGAGTCCATCGCTTTACGGCCCATGGCGTAACGCTCTGCAACCGTTGCGTGAGCCGCTGTCCATAGCGGTCCAGCAAGGCCCGGCCATGGTGCCAAGAACGCGTGGATACCGTTACGCAGCGCAGTCACCAAGTGTACACGGTCAACGCTGTCTTCGATCTTCTCGTCTTCGCGGATATCTTCAACACGTTTCACGAGTGTAAAGCCAACGATGATGTCACCAAATGCGATGACGTATGCGATCACGGCCGTTGGAATCGCTAGCAGGAACACATCCCAACCTGGAAAGCCAACTGTGAATGTTAAGTACTGGAACATCAGCGCGAAGTCAGGCTGTGTAATACCCCACTCGATCTCCGGCAGCGGGTATTCACCCACAACCCAGCCGACGATCATGGCCAAGATCATGCCCGGTACCATACCGAAGTTGGCAATTTTCTTCGCCAGCGGGTTAGCATCAACAACGCTCTTGAACGACAAAGAAAACAGTACATAAGCGGAGATCAACGAACCAACAATCAAA
Organism: Neptunomonas marina; assembly: GCF_004005935.1. GTDB lineage: Bacteria > Pseudomonadota > Gammaproteobacteria > Pseudomonadales > Balneatricaceae > Neptunomonas > Neptunomonas marina. The sequence goes on from NZ_SACQ01000008.1 coordinate 116,618, forward strand.
GAGATTGGCGTTGCATCAATACGGCCACCCACTTTTAGTTCACCCATCATCGCTGCAATACCTGCACCGATAATAATCCCTGACTTCAATGAGTTAGGGATCACATCCACCAGCTTAGAGCCGAGACGCGTTACCCCTAAGAAGAGGAAGATAAACGTAACCTCTAACTGCAAGGCAAAGAGCGCTTTAATCGCCTCTGGGCCAGGCTCAAAGCCTTTCAGGTACAGCAACACCACAGGTATTGCGGGGGTGATCCATCCGGGGACCAGCGGTACGCCGAGCAAAGCTGGCAGGATATAACCTATCCCTGCGACGAACGTAAACGCCAATGCTGCCTCATAAGGCATACCCAAATATTTTTCCAGCAAGGGGATCATCGCCAATCCAACGACGAACATCACCAGCCCCTGAATCATCTCAGGCGTTTCCCAACGGTAGTGGATAAACGGGAGTCTTATCTTAAATGGGCCAGCCGGCCAATATGGCTGCTCAGCACCATATTCTCGCTTCGAGACCTGCATTATTATTTTCCTTATGATTGCCGACAGCTTCTATAGCAGCTGCCTTAGGAAACAGAGAACATAGCCTCAAGCGCCTCTTTACTGACACAATCCCGCGACAGTTAAGAGACAGCCTAACGAGGCTTCCAATAAACGCGGGCCAGTAGATCGCAGAAAAGTGTCGAAATTTTTTCTCAATTTTTACGAAATGTAACAACCCAATAAACCCAGAAATAATAGGGGCTTCAGGGTGTTATCCATTAGTCTGAAGACGTGGCTGGGGCCAAGAAAAGGCCCCACGAAGCCGATATCTGCAACAGTTCGTTACAAACCAAACATAAACACGTGTGCCATGACAGCACCCGACTTTGGATATTAGTCGGTTGCTGCACGCGCCGCTTTTAAGCGTCGATAAAGTGTGGCACGGCTGATGCCTAGCGCAGTTGCGGTGGCTGTCATGTTACCGCTATGGCGGGCCAGCATGTCGGTAATCTGCTGCTGTTGTCGCTGCTTCAACGTATGCCCATCACTCTGTGGCTGGACGACCGGAGGTACGCCGTTAAGCTCTTCTAGGAAGTCATCACTGATATGGGACTGATCGATGCAGTGTTCATCCGGTTCCATAAACGCCACCGCAACACGAAGCATTGTTTCCAATTGGCGCACATTACCGGGCCAACGGTATGCTAGAAGCTGCTCGAACAGGCCGCTATTTACCGAAATTTGGCGGCCATCTGGCGCAAGCTTCTGCAAAAACTGACAAATAAAGTTCTGTTTATCCGCACGCTCGCGCAACGCAGGTAAACGTAGGCAAACACCATTTAATCGGTAGTAAAGGTCTTCCCTAAAGCTGCCCTCCGCTACCAATGCTTTAAGATCGCGGTGGCTGGCACAAATCACAGCGATATCGAGCGCAACCTCCTCACCACCACCGAGGGGCGATACAACCCGCTCCTGCAACACCCGCAGTAAGCGAGCTTGCAGGGGCAGTGGCATATCGCCGATCTCGTCAAGGAAGAGCGTCCCTCCTTGCGCCTGCTGCAGCTTACCGATCATGCCGCCTTTACGTGATCCAGTGAACGCGCCTTCGCGGTAACCAAACAGCTCGGATTCAATCAAGCTTTCAGGTAATGCCGCACAGTTCACCGCAACAAATGGCCCTTGGCTACGACGGCTATCTAGGTGTAAGGACTTGGCCATCACCTCTTTTCCGGTTCCGGTTTCCCCCTGTATTAAGACAGGCAGTTCATGGGAAAGCGCACGACTCCCCATACGCACACCTTTTTTAAGACGAGGATCTTGCCCTGCTAAGTCGTCTAATTGGGGAGCTTGCAGCGTGGATTGCGCGGGCGTTTCGCGCTTTGGCGGACTTGGTTTTGTCGAGCGACTTTGATAGCTATTAATACGCGTTGGAAAGCTGACCAGCTCGCAAACAAAATCGCCACTGCGCATCCGTAGCTGGCCACGCCCCTTTCGATGCAGCGTGGTCAACAACGCTTCAGGTTTAACGCCAAATAGCTCTTCAAGATGCTTACCCACCAACTGCTCGCGCTTGCGGCCTAGCAGTTGGCAAACCTGTTCATTCGCAGCTTGGATATAGCCATCCAACTCCATCGCAAGTAGTCCTTGCCATGAGGAGCGCAGGTATTCTGGACGGCTGTGTAAACTGATAACGACCTGCTGCTGGAACTGGCCGCTGAACATGCGGTTCTCAATGGAGCGCACCGCTTGCTGCACAAGCGATAGATTGGGCGGCAGCTCCCCCTCTGTCGGAGAGGTTAGATCGAGCACGCCGAGCAGTCCGCCCTGAGTATCATGAATGGGCGCCGAGCAGCAGGACAGATGCCCAACCTGATCAAGAAAGTGCTCACGACCTTTGATCATGATCGGCGCTTTCTCCACCACAACGGTACCCAATGCATTTGTGCCACGAGCGCCCTCGTGCCAGTTGGCACCGGGCTCAAGCGCGTAACGCGACGCGCTGTCCATATGGCGCTTATCACCGCGCACGGTTAATAGGTTGGCGTCGGAATCGGCCAACATAACGAGTCCACCAACACCATGGAAGTAGTCTACCAACTGCGCTACTTCAGGCTGTGCAGTCTCGATCAGGGTGCGGTTAGCGGCTTTAAGGTCATCAACTTGATCCTTAGAGGGGTTATCTAACTCAAGCGGAGCATTACACGCTAAACCGGCAGCTAAACTGCGCTGCCACGAATCAGCGATTTCACTGCGTAACAGCCCATTAGGTAGTTCGCCATCCTGCGCCAGGTGCTGACGTGCGATGTCGGCAGGCGCCAGAATAGCTTCTTGATGCTTCATCACCATACCTCTTTATTGTTGTTTTAAGGCGACTTCTCCTTATGTATTACTCAAATAAGAACCAAGTTTCAAGTGTATGTACCAACGCAAAAAAGCCCCACCGACCTAAGGCCGGTGAGGAATGCAGTGCAGAGAGCGTGTTAAACACACCGACGCGTTCACGCTCTTTGGGGTAAAACTAGCGAATAAAGACCTGTGCCGTGGTTGTAGACATATCACCACCTGGCAAGGTGATGGTTTTGAGATGCGCTAGCGTGTCAGCATCGTATACCGCAACGTGGTTGTAGGTACCGGCAAGATAAACCTTACTCCCATCGTTATTAGGCGTGATGCAGTAGTAGGAGTGATCTAACTCCGCAACGCCTAGCAACTCTTGCTTCTCAATATCGTACTTCGCCAATCGGTTGAGTACGCCATACATGATGTTCGAGTCTTTTGGCGAACGTGTGCCGGTAAAGTAGATCTCCGTAATCGGAGCAAAGTCTTGGGTGGTTGTCTCGCCTGTTGCAAGGTTGATATTAAAATAACCATACAGCCAGTCTGCGGTATTAAGATCTTCCGAGCCCTCTTGGAAACGTGCTGTTGTATAGAGGATCGTGAAATCTTCGGTCGGGGTCTGTACCGCCCAAACATTCAAGACATCAGGCTGCACATAACGCTCACGCTGCCAGTTGCGGCTCGGTACTGCTACCTCATACTCACCGGTGTGTACATCCATTTTATAGATGTCGGCACCTGCCATATAAAGGCCACCGTCTTTACCCACCTGCATCGCCGTCACCAACCGTGGCGATGGGAACGTACGAATAGGTTTTGCTTTTAAGCCTGCCGAGGTGTCGTAAACCGCCAACCGCGTAGGCTGAACTTCATAGTGGTCGCTGCGCAAGATCGTCGGGTTCTGAACTGTGTAGAGCTCTTTACCGTCGTAACTTAGCGCAAACGCATACAGGGTTTTGGTGCGCTCATTTGAGGCTTGGGACATCTTGGCATGGAAAGTCACCTCGCAGGTGTCCATGTTGACGCCATAAATATCTTCGTAGCCGTTGTTGAGCACATATGCCGTTTTATGGTCGGGCGCCACCTGAATAGCTCCCGGCCCAAAACGCCCCGGCATGTCACAGCTTTTATAAAGACTATCTTTTTCAGCATCGATCACATGCAGTTGGTTAGGATAGCTAGCAACAACCATATACTCTTGCCCCGCTTTTAGCGCAGGGCCTTGAGCGGCAGCTGATGCTGAATAGCTGACCGCAGCACCGACCAGTGCAGCACTGAAGCCCAGCATAGAAAATGACCGTTTAGCCAAGCAACGAAGCTTATTCTTGTTGTTCATCGTGTACTTCCTTCTATTAATCTTTGTCCGCAGGGAAAACGGTGCCAAGGTTGCGCCAGTTCTCGCCAGATGCGTGTGCATCTTTGTTCCAATCAGGGTAGGTGTTCATCATGTCTGGCACCTGTGCAGGCCACCAGCAAGGATCAGCACAACCGTACAGATCAGATTCCATCGGCTGGCATAGCGATGTGACTGAACCAAAAGCATCGATCTCCCAGCCGGGGTCTGTGGTTGCGGTACAGCCAGCGATAGATTGCATCGCGACTACCTCTTCAACATGGTTCTCTTCCACCGCTTTTTGCAGCGTATGTGCTTTGTTGTTAATCGGCTTCATCTTAATGGGCCCTCCGCGGAGAAATGTAACTATCGATAAAGGCCGGATTCTCGGCCATGATGCGGCTATAAACGTCGATACCAAAATCAACCCAGTCGCGCATCAGATCGCAGTAGTGGTAAGTGGGACGAGTGGGGTCTTCGTAACGGGCGTAACTTTCGTGGTAACAGCCACCAGAGCACAGGTTACGGATTCGGCAGCTGGCGCAACCGGTGTCGGTGCGGTCCAAGCGCTGCTCTAGAAAGTCCCCCAAGCGGGCTTTATCAACACCGTCGTTGACGTTGCCAAAGGTATCTAAATCAGACCCGGTAAACCGGTGGCACAGATTCAGCTCCCCTTCGTGATCAACCGCCAACATGGCAACCCCGGCGCCACAAGGCAGCGCTTTCTTGTTGCCCTCGTGCAGATCTGTAATCAGCTGGTGCATATTGGAGAAACCAATATTGCGATGCTCAAGTGCCGCTTCCAGGTAAAGCTCACCCAGCGCTTTCATATTTTGAAAGACTTCGACCAACTCCTCATCACTGAGGTTGTAGTAGCTAATATCACCAGAGGTCACCGGTGCGAAGCCCACCTCAGCAAAGCCCAACTCATTGAATAGGTGATCCCATATACGCTTAATATCGGTCACACCACGAGTTAAGGTGACACGTGCGCCAATCGGCCGCGAGCCATAGCGCTGCAGTAGCATTTTGGCTTTGCGGCTCACCACATCGTAGGTGCCTTGGCCACCCACCGTGATACGGTTCTTGTCATGGATCGCCTTCGGGCCATCCATACTGACCGATAAGCCAAAGCGATGCTCAGAGAGCCAGTCGGCGATCTCTTCCGTGAGCAACGTGGCATTGGTTGTCATGGTGAAGTCCACCGGCTTACCAAGCTCAGCAAAGCGCTGCTCGGCAAAAGCAACGACCTCCTTGATCAAGCGGAAGTTGGACAGCGGTTCGCCACCAAAGAAGACGATGTTGTAACGCGCCTCGTTGGGAGACTCCGCCAACAGCATCTCGATGGACTGGCGCGCAGTCGCAAAGTCCATCTTTTTCCCGGCAGAGGGTTTGTCCAAATCCTCTTTGTAGCAGTAACTGCAACTGAGGTTACAACCGGTGTTGACGTTGAGCACCACCGTGTTGAGCGGAAACTCAGTCACTTTTTTAACGCCTACATCGGGCGTCAGTGGCGAGCCATCACTCACCAGCTCAAGCGCGATAAGATCACGCAGGGTTTGCTGGTAAGTACTGCTGTCCACACCCGGTGGAATCGCCGCAAGCAGTTCCTCGGCGGTCAGGCCAGGTTGCTGGCGCAGCAAAGCGATCAACTGCGCACTGGCAGAATCCACCTCGAACAGGCTGCTGGATGGAATATGGAACAGCATCTGCCGCCCCGTAACATCCACCAAATGTAGGTTCTTTTCGACTATCGTAAGTTGGGCACCCATCGCAGGACCCTCCTCAATTATTATTTTTTTAGGTTCGACATCGTGTGTTATGGCAGAGGTGGATTGTTCCAGCGCTGCACGGTGACGATTAACTGGCCATCCGCTGTTAGGGTTTCACTGCCCTCTTTCACAGCCGCCACCACTTTTAGGTTACCGGCATTGTTCGTGGACATTTTCCGCTCTGGGTTAGGCCCTGCTGCACCTGTGGTAAATTTACCCGTACGTGCATCCATCACACCGGCAAACTCAGTGTCACGGTCAGCTTTAGCGCGCTCATCAAAAGGTTCCACGTGCCAACTGGCTGGGACAAAACCGATACGCCAATCATCCTCAGTGCCTGCTTTACCATCAGGGCCGTTCGCCCATGCTTCCGCTTGGAACTGAGCGTTGTATTTTGGTGTAGAGCCTCCGTTACCGCCGACGCGCCCAACTGCAAACTCGGGTACCACTTTCACTTGATCGATCGAGGAGAAAACATTGACTGAAGCACCGTTAGCAGAACCTGCTGAAACCTGACGTGCACCTTCGCTGGCACCGGCATCCGCCATCACCTCAACAACAACCTTGTTGTCATCGCGATATAGCTCTTTCACCACTTGCAGACCATCACCTAGCGACACCTGCTCACCTAACCCCGTACCCACCAGTGTTAACTGGGCACGGCTACCGGCACGAATGTACTCTGGTTGCACATCAAGCAACATAGGAGCACTACCCTCGCGTACTGCGACGATGTCAGCACCCACTTCATCATGAACAGCTTCGAACATGCGTCCGGTTAGCTGCTGACCCGATTTGGAAGCGGCAAATACTTGACGCACTTTCACGCCATCGATTGTTAAGTCTGCCCGCCATTCATAACCGGTATACACGATCGCTCGGCCACTGCCTTTGATCGGGCTGCCATCGGCGTATTGGCCATCAACACTGACCTCGTAGCGATCTCCTTGCTTAGCAACCACGGTCATGGTGCCGTGCAGATCACCCTTACCTGGCAGTTGGCCCGAGAAACTCCAACGCCCAGCAAGATCAGCCTTGGGCGCAGCTTTCCAGCTCTCCCACGCGCTGGACTGCAGCGGATAACTGCTGGTGAGTTCCGGCACCATCTTTTCAAGTGCAATATCAAACCAGTCGCGATCACGCGCCATCGCCTGATACTCAAGAGAAGGCCACTGACCTAAGTGAAAGTGCACCAACTTTTCCCACTCTTGCGCGGGGCGGCGCTGTAATGCAACACGCGCTCCAGAGTGGCAACGGGCACACATCTGTTCAAAGTCAGCTGACTCAAAGGATTCCATGGTGTTTAGGCGTCGCTCCATGGCATAGCGCGAGCCTGCGGTCTCTTCAGGTGCTAAACCTTGGCGATCAGCAAAGTATTTGACGAGCGTACGGCGCTCTTCATCAGTGATCTTAAGGCCGTGCATCAGTTGCATACGAGCAATCGTCATCAACCACCCCTCTGGGGTTTTCCGTTGGTGACTCATGCGGCTAAATTGGGGGGCGGACGCGTTCTCTTCGCTGTGGCAAAGCAAACAGTTATCACGAATGATCTGTTCTGCATCCGCCGCATAGCTTGAGGTAGTGGGTAACAGCATACCTGCAACCATCACACCACCCGCCAACCGGGGTAGGTTCCGATTCTTCATCAAGGCCAGACTCCTCTTATGTTTATTATTCAGTCGTCGCTGGCGCGACTTATTCCAACCTGTTCAGATAGAAAGCATGTCGTATGCCAAGAAATCAAAATGCATACTTTTCAATAAGTTAATTATCCTTACGCACTGCCCTCTAGTTCTTTTGACCCTGTTGCACTGTCTCACTTTGATACAGCGACCGTCTCATCATGAGACACCTGAGACACCTTGATACAGCCCTCTCAAAACAAAAAATACATATAAAAAACAACAAGTTAATAAAACCACCCGAAATGGCATAGCTCTTGCGATAACAACACTGTTCCTACACAAAAATAATTAAAAGGTTGAAAAGATGAGCGATATTCCAAACACCCCATCCCAAGCTGCACTCGATTTTATTCAGCGCCAACATAAGCTGTTAATTGGCGATCAGTGGCTTGAAGCCTCTAGTGGGCGCACCCACCCGGTGCTTAACCCATCTGATGGCGAGCAGATCACCACAATTCAAGCGGGTGATGTTAACGACATCAACAAAGCGGTTGCAGCCGCACGCCAAGCATTCGATGACTCGGAGTGGAGTCGCATCCGCCCTGTCGCACGCCAAAAGTTGCTGCTCGACTTCGCGGACCTGATTGAGAAAAATGCACCGCTGCTCGCAGAGATCGAAGCCATTGATAACGGTAAAAGTGCGGTGATCGCCGAGCATGTGGATATTCGTCTGGCCGTTGACTTTTTGCGCTACATGGCAGGCTTTGCAACGAAAATTGAAGGCCGTACCGTCGATGTCTCACTACCGTTTATGCCGGATAACCAGTTTCATGGGTACACCCGCCGCGAAGCGGTTGGTGTGGTTGGCGCGATTGTCGCTTGGAATTTCCCATTGCTACTCGCGTGCTGGAAGCTAGGGCCTGCACTCGCAACGGGGTGTACCGTTGTACTGAAACCCGCTGAAGATACACCATTAACCGCGCTGAAGCTGGCGGAGCTTGCCCTAGAAGCGGGCTACCCACCGGGTGTGTTCAACGTGGTTACCGGTCTAGGCCACGAAGCAGGTGCTGCCCTAAGCCAACACCCGGATGTTGATAAACTCACCTTCACCGGCTCCACCGAGATCGGTAAACTGATTGGCCATGCAGCGGTCGACAATATGACCCGCATCACCCTTGAGCTCGGCGGTAAATCTCCCTCTATCATCCTAGAAGATGCCGATCTTGCCACCGCCGCCGCAGGCGCTGCCAACGCGATCTTCTTTAACCAAGGCCAAGTATGCTGCGCGGGCTCGCGCCTGTATGTGCACAGAAAACACTTTGATCGCGTCGTGGCTGATATCTCGGATATTGCCGCCAACATGACGTTGGGTGGTGGTCTTGATGCAACCGCTCAGATGGGGCCATTGGTCTCTGCTAAGCAACAAGCGCGTGTATGCAACTATATCGATCAAGGCCGCGATGCCGGTGCCACAATCACCACCGGTGGTGGCGCGGTTGATCGCCCCGGCTTCTTCGTGCAACCCACGGTTATGGTGGATGTAAACCAGCAATCAAGTGTGGTGCGTGAAGAGATCTTCGGACCCGTTTTGGTCGCCATGCCATTCGATGATGTGGATGAAGCGGTGCGTATTGCCAACGACAGCCAGTATGGTTTGGGCGCCAGCATCTGGTCGAACAATCTATCCGAGGTGCATCGGATGATTCCACGTATCAAGTCCGGTTCGGTTTGGGTCAACTGTCACACAGCACTTGATCCTGCTCTGCCATTCGGTGGCTATAAACAGTCAGGTTTTGGCCGTGAGATGGGCGCAGAAGCCATTGAGTACTACACAGAAGTGAAAACGGTGCTGATGAGTATCTGATTCTAAACCGCGCGCTCGATTGAGCGCGCGTTGCTCACTTAACGGTTTTGAAACTGCTTGCGATCAATGCCACGAGCACGTGCCAGCATCTCTTCCAACGCCTCTCGATCTAGCGGGTCATTGCCTTCAACACACAGCTTTAGATGCTCACGCTGATCATTGCCCCAGAACAGTTCGCCGTCTAGCACGAAGGTCGGAACGCCAAACACATCCTGCGCGAGCGCCTCTTGTGTCTCTTGCACCAATAAAGCTTTTACATCAGCCTCCTGAATGCGCGCCATTGTAATATCAGCGTCTAATCCAACATCCGTTACCAGCTGCTTGAGTGTGTGTTCGCACGAAAGATCAGCACCGCGAGACCAACCTGCCTCAAAAATAGCGCTGATCAGCGCCTGCTGCTGCTCGCCGCTGACCTCTTTTAAGCTCAGCCGCAATGCCGGTAACGGATTGAAGGGGTGGCGCTGGGGTGGGTTGAAATTGAAGCCCTCTGCGTGAGCATAACGATAACAATAACGATACAGTGCCGCTTTTTTAGGTTTCACCTCTGCAGGCCCTAACTGACCCCAGTGGTCGAGCAGCTTCCCGAACACCACAGGGTGCGGTATCAGCGTAAGGCGATGCTGGCGGCAAAACGGCTGTAGCCAACGCCAGCTGAAGTAAGCGTAGGGCGAGATAAAATCGAAGTAAAAGTGCAGTTCACGCATCGTCAGCGGCTTCCTTATAATTTGGGTCTGTTCCGTTACTGGGATTCGTAGTGGCTAAGTTTGAGATTTAACCGCTCTACTTCAGATTCAAGCTCTGCGATACGAGCCTGTAATTGCGCTATTTGATCTGGCGCGACCTCCGCACAAGAAGCACTGCTTGTCTCGATGGGCGCATCGCCAAATAGGTGTGCGAAGCGGGCTTCTCGGCGCCCCGCCTCCCGCGGTAGCATAACAATTAAGGGGGACTCGCCTTGCTGCATCTCCTGCAGTACAGCTTCCACCTCTGCCACATTATTGAAGCTATGGATGCGAGCACAGCGCGAGCGCAACTCCCCTGGTGTTTGGGCGCCGCGTAAAAACAGTACACACAACACCGCCAACTCTGCTTGGCTTAGCTTAAGCTCGCTAAACTCAGTATTGCAGAAGCGATGCTTGTACTTAATCACTCGGCTACCGAAGCCACTTTCAGCCAAAATTAACCGCTTGGATTCCAGTATCTCAAGGGTGTTCGCAACCTCCGCTTCGGTTAGAGACAAGACTGGGTCACGGCTGCTTTTCTGGTTACATGCGTTAGTTAAACTATTGAGAGATAAGGGGTAAAGATCAGGGGTGGTATGCTCTTTTTCGATTAAGCACCCCAGTACACGGATCTCGATATCATTCAGTTGGCGGTCCATCGTGTTGCTCCACTCTACGGTAGGAACGTTTAAAGATAAACCGAAGCTATGAACGACGAAAGTACATTTTAGGCATAAAAAAAGGAGGCCGAAGCCTCCTGACAGAAGATGTCCAATGATGAGAGTATGCGTCTGCTACTGCTGTGCTAAGCGGGGCTTAGCGATAGAACTCGGAGCTTACTGTGGTGCTTTATTACAACAGCGCTTCGTTAGAGTTAGCCGGTACTTCCAAACCAAACGATGCTACGCTGCTATCAGCGTTGTAGGTTGGCGCGCTATCCACTTGAGCAGATAGGTGACCTTCTGTTGACGCACCAAACGCTGTTAGTGGGCTGACTGCCGCTTCAAAACCCTGCTCTGTTGCGACGGTGTGTGCCGCGAGGTTGCTCTCAACGGAGTTAGCACCAAACTGGCTGAGGTCATTCACCGCAAAAGCTGACGTTGCGAAAAGAGCGGATGTGATGATGGCTGTGTTAAGGAGTGTTTTCATGATCGTTTACCTTTTTTGATTCTGTCGGTAGCTCACCTTGTTGGTGGCCTTCATAGCTTGTTTCGATGGGTTAAATGTATATGACGAATCTGAAACGAAACTGAAAAAACCTGAATAGTTTTATTTATTTTTAGCTAAAAATACGCAGCAAAAACCGATTAAACCTCTCGTTAAAACCTTTTAAACCGCAGGTTATAAACAGAGAAAAACCATAGGCATTTTATGTTTTTAGCATTGCAAAAAAATCGCAAATAGCAGCTATAAAAAAAGGGAGCCGAAGCTCCCAACGTGTGTACTGTAAACCTGAGGATAGAGGGGGTGGAACAGTGATGAAAAAAGCGGGGTATTACAGTGTTGCTTCGCTGGATACGCTCGGTACATCAAGACCGTAAGAAGCAACCAGTACCGCACCCTGTGCATTCGCATCAGCAACACGCGTCTCAGATGCTAGATGCGCTTCTTTAGAATTACCTAGTTCAGACAATGGGTTAGCGGTGTTAAAGCCGGTTGCCGTGCTGCTGTGGCCCACTGCAAGGTTTGCTTGCACTGAATTATCAGAGAACTGGCTGAGGTCGTTAGCAGCGAAGGCAGAAGAGCTAGCAAGTACGGCGAAAAGTGTAGAAGCGATAACTGTTTTCATGGTGATGATCCTTTTAATCTGTTGTCAGCGGTGATGCGTGATCAGCGCCTTGAATGTCGTTTTGATGGGTGTAGATTAAAAGATCAATCTGAAACGAAACTGAAAGAAACTAGATTAATTCAAAGAAATACATATTTTTATTTTTTAAATTACGCCTTATAAAAATACAAAGTTACTTCTAACTATAACCCTTAGAAAAAAACAGCCGTACGTTAGAAAACAAACAGGCGCACTCCGGTTATATAGTGCTTTTTATTTTTCACACAAAAAAAAGGAGGCCAAGGCCTCCTTCTGGTTTAAGCGACTTGCTCAAATCACGTGTCGATCTCCCGTTCGTGCGTGATTCGTTATCGTGCTGGTTGGTTACAGCACTGATCGATTACAACAAGGCTTCGTTAGAGTTGGCGGGTACTTCCAAACCAAACGATGCCACGCTGCTATCAGCGTTGTACGTTGGCGCGCTGTCCACTTGAGCAGATAGGTGACCTTCTGTTGACGCACCCAGTTGTGTCAGTGGGCTGACTGCCGCTTCAAAACCTTGCTCTGTTGCGACGGTGTGTGCCGCGAGGTTGCTCTCAACCGAGTTTGCACCAAACTGGCTGAGGTCATTCACCGCAAACGCTGACGTTGCGAAAAGAGCGGATGTGATGATGGCTGTGTTAAGTAGTGTTTTCATGATCGTTTACCTTTTTTGATTCTGTCGGTGGCTCACCTGGTGGGTGGCCTTCATAGCTTGTTTCGATGGGTTAAATGTATATGACGAATCTGAAATGAAACTGAAAAAACCTGAAAACTCTTATTTATTTTTAGATAAAATACGCAGAAAAATCCGATTAAACCTCTTGTTAAAACCTTTTAAACCTAAGGTTATAAACAGAGAAAAACCGTAGTTCCCTTATCTTTTTATCAATGTAAAAAACGTAAATAGCAGCCATAAAAAAAGGGAGCCGAAGCTCCCAACGTGTGTACTGTAAACCTGAGGATGGCAGGGATGGAACAGTGATGAAAAAAGCGGGGTATTACAGTGTCGCTTCGCTGGATACGCTCGGTACATCAAGGCCGTAAGAGGCAACCAGTACCGCACCCTGTGCATTCGCATCGGCAACACGTGTCTCAGATGCTAGATGCGCTTCTTTAGAATTACCTAGCTCAGACAATGGGTTAGCCGTGTTAAAGCCGGTTGCTGTGCTGCTATGGCCCACTGCAAGGTTTGCTTGCACTGAATTATCAGAGAACTGGCTAAGATCGTTAGCAGCGAAGGCAGAAGAGCTAGCAAGTACGGCGAAAAGTGTAGAAGCGATAACTGTTTTCATGGTGATGATCCCTTTAATCTGTTGTCGGCGGTGATACGTGATCAGCGCCTTGAATGTCGTTTTGATGGGTGTAGATTAAAAGATCAATCTGAAATGAAACTGAAAACTATCTATTTATTTATCTAGATAGAAACTTGAGTTAATACTAAGTAAATACTTCCAGCTGAAAACGTACAACCTGCGATAACAACGACGCCATCATTTGTGGTAATGCCTACCGCTGTAAATAAAACTGCTAAAGCAGGTAATGCTGCTAAAAAAGGAACGAGTTCTAAAGGGATCATTAACAAACCCGTGATCCCACATGCAAAAGCGATGGCGCGCTTAGACCACTGCTGTGTCATAAATTTGAGTCGCGGTTTAAATATCTTATCCAAGCGTTGTGCGAAGGGACGGGCGTAGTTCACACCTTTGAGAAAACGGTCTCGACTCAGGGTGATTGAGGTTAAGCGTTTCGGTAGCCATGGCGATGGATCCCCCATGACTCCCTGAATCGCTATCAAAAAAATCGTGATTCCACATAGACTCGGAACACCAGGTACAGCAGAGGTGGGTAAAATACCAATCAGGGCCGGTACGATGAGCATCGCGCCGAGCCCTCGGCTCTCCAACTGTTTGACCAGTTCACCAATTGACGTATCGTCGCCCTCGGTGTCGTCTACCAGCTTTTCCAAAAGATCAGTTAAGCCGTTTCTCACAATATCCCCCTTGTACCTGCATACCAAACTCACGTTAGCGTTAAGTCACACGTACAAAAGGAAAAGCAAAATACATACCATACAAAAGAGGGCTTCACGCCCAATTTTCAGAGACGTTGCCTGTAGCATTTACAACATCTGCTGTAATTAGTTCGCAGCGCTCTATTCAGTAACCCAACCGTTTTGACTCGCCCAAAGTGCCCACTGGGCCGCAGCCTTGGCTGGCATCCCCAGTACTCGTGTAAAGCAGGCCTCAGAGCTTTCGTGAGACTTACGCTGCGCTAAGGCTTTTGCAATGGGTGCAAGTGGCTGACCATTGAGGTGCCATATTCCCAGTGGCTGATCATTGGTGGTCACCACTTCAGCAAGCTCTATAAAGCCCCCTTTAACCACCGGCATCATCACGACCTCAATGGAGCTTGGGTCTGCTATTTGGTGCAGCGGTGCTGTATCGGGCCAGCAGGCTCGCTGTTGCCAAAACGGCTGTGTCGGCCATTGCGCTTCCAATGCATAGAAGTCGCGGCCAATGCGAGCAAAGCGATGAAACAGGTGATCAACTCGCTGCTGATAGAACTGTTGCGCCAGAGCTGCATTCTCGGGCTTGTTAATCAAGGTATTGATCACGGCAGGAGCCTGTAAAGCACTGGATAGCGATTGAAAAATACCGTTACCCGAGAGCGGATCAACCGCCATGGCAGCATCACCCACACGAATCCAGCGCTCACCAACCGCTTGTTCGCAAAGAATGGGGGTACTGGTTCGCGCATGAAGCTCGCCAGTCGGTTCAGCGTCTTGGGTAAAGTGTTGAGCCTGCGGCAAGGAGAGTAGAATCTGATTACAGTGCGCCACTAGAAGTGACTTTTCCGGCAGCGTTTTGCTCGCCACATCAAAGGTTAATTGCAGATAGCGGGTCCCATCTGCACCTGCAGCCATCCATGCCCATCCTTCTGTAAAGCTAGCTGCAGCCGAGCAAGGCGCAATAGGAGCACCCTGCCAATACTGCAGCAACGAGACGGTTTCTGGGCCGCGCTTACGAGGCAAACTGGCGCTTGGAGCACTACGCCCGCGAGCCTCAACCAGAAAAGAGGTCGTAAGCGGCTCAGATTGCCCTTTCAGGTAAACATCAAAGCCATGGTTATGCTCTTCAACTTTACTAACGCGCCCTGTGATCACTCGGATACTAGCGGCTTGCAAGTCTTGAAGAATTCCAGCATCTAGCTGCTCACGATCGACCAGACGCTCGGTATTCGCTGTCGCGGCCGTGCCATTCCAGCTCGCCATACGTGGTGTGGGCGCAGGCAGCGCTTCAAGCGCATAACGAAAACCGACATTGCGCAAACCTTCGACAACGCGCTCAGACACGCCTTCCATCGCCCGAAATGGCCGCGGGGTCGCCACCACCGCAACCGTGAAGCCTAACTTGGCCAACC
Source organism: Neptunomonas marina (assembly GCF_004005935.1). GTDB lineage: Bacteria > Pseudomonadota > Gammaproteobacteria > Pseudomonadales > Balneatricaceae > Neptunomonas > Neptunomonas marina. Next base: position 131,983 of record NZ_SACQ01000008.1, read on the forward strand.
CTAGCGCAACGGCACCGCCTGCGGGCCCACCTCCCAACACCAGAATAGGATCTGTCATGCTTGCTCTCCGTCTGCTTGCTGCCATGGCAGCACCTCTGCGCCTTGATAGGTGGCAGCATCACACAACCATCGCGTGAGCGCCTCAAGATCATGCTGAGGGTGCTCCATTAAGTGCTGGGCTATAAACCCAGTTAGGTAAGCTGTCGCAGCGCTGGCCCCCACAACGCCATTCTCCCCTTTTACATGCGCGCCAAAGTCAGCTAAACGCGTTTGCAACCGGGAAAACTCATCTGGCTGACAGCGCGCATCGCCTGTCATACGCAGCACGCCTTCGTACGCGGCGGGAAAAACGGGTTCTCCCCGTGCCGGTGTAGAGGCCACCAAGATCACGCCCTTTCGTCGTGCTCGATCACACGCTAGCTTCAGAACATCGCGATCTTGGCGCAACCCTAAACTCAGGTTGATTACATCAACCTGCTCATCAACGAGCCAGTCAATGCTCGCCGCTACCTGTGCTGCTGTTGTCGTTAAGCGCTCGCGAAATATCTGCGCCACCACAAATTCCGCATCAGGTGCGCAGTGGCCAATAATACCTAATAGAGCAGAGCCATGGCCGAGCTGATCCGCCATCGGTGCCACCTGTTCAACGCCACCATCGCGAAAGACAAAACTCGCCTGCGCGACAACCCGCTGATTAACGTCTAAAAACGCAGAACGGCTAAAACCGCACCCGCTATCCACCATTCCAACCTTAACTGGCACCCTGCACTCCCGTTGTATCTGTGTGACGCGGTAGATCATCTAGCAGTTGCTGTTCATGCAGCAGGAGACGCTCATCAACGTCCACCAGTGTTGAGGCACGATGGCTAATGACAATGCGCGTTGTGCCACTGAAAAGCCGATTCACATTGGTGATCACTTCACGTTCAGTCGCTTCATCCACCGCCGACGTGGCCTCATCTAAGATAAGGATCGATGGCTGCTGCAGCAGCGCTCTGGCGATGGCAACACGCTGCTTTTGGCCGCCCGATAGCTGGCTGCCCCGCTCGCCAATCGGTGTTTCGATCCCTTGCGGTAGCGTGGCCACCCAGTCAGTTAGCTGTGCCATCTCGATTGCGTGGAGCAATTGCTCTTGAGTTGCCGAGGGCGCAGCATAGCGAATATTGTCGGCTAGTGAGCCGCGAAATAGTGTCACTTCTTGGCTTACAACCGCGATATGTTGGCGTAACTGATCCAGCGGAATATGACGCAGCTCGACACCATCTAGCAAAATCCGCCCCTGCGACGGATCGTAATAGCGCAGCAGCAAATCAATCACAGTTGATTTTCCAACACCCGATGGGCCGATCAAAGCCGTGCTGCGACCAGCGCTAAAGCGAGCATTTGCTTGCGATAAGATGGGCCGGTCTGCTTGGTAACCGAATGTCACTTGTTCAAAAACAATATCCCCCTGCACATGCTCAGGCAGTGTGACCGGCTGCTCCGGCAAGCTGACCTCTGGTGTTGCGCGGCGCAGCTCCATGACTCGGTCTAGACTTACCGACATCCGCTGAATCGCAACGTAAAGCCCCAAGAGACTTTGCACAGGGCCCGTCGCCATCCCCAAATAGGTTGAGAACGCGATAAGCGAACCAAGCTGCCACTGCCCCTGAATAACCCAGTAGCCGCCGATTAAAAATGCAGCGGCGCGGGTTAAAGAGGTCAATGTCGAGGGGATCGCTTGCGTAAAAAACTCCACAACTTGAAGATTGAGAAGCTCGCCGAGGTAACGATCACTTAAGCCGTTGAGCTTGTTCGCTTCACGTTTCTCTTGTGCAGAGGCTTGAATAAACTTCATGGCAGGCAGCGTTTCCACCAAAAAGGAGCTAAGATCAGCGGAGCGCTCACGCATAATGCGGGTTTGGCGCTCTACTTTACGCCGCATCCAGCGCAACCAAAGTACCTCTAATGGGATCAGCACCAGCACCAACAGTGAGAGCTGCCACGAGAGTGACACCAGCAATACCAATGCACCAACTAAGCCCAAAACACTGCTAAACGCAGAGAACAGACTATCCACCGCAAACCGTTGAATCTGAGAAACATCGCCATCTAAGCGCGAGAGAATATCGCCGATACGACGTCCGCCAAAAAAGCGTGGCGATAGTGTTTGTAGGTGGCAATACAGATGTTCACGCAGCGCAAACAGGATGCGTCCTGAGAGCTGAGTGTGCAGATAGCGATTCACACCCGACAGTATCGTACTCAGTATGCCCACCCCGATCATGGCGCCAGCCATCACCAGTAACAAATTGTAATCACCCGCGAGCAAGGCATCATCGATCAACATTTTGGTCAACCAAGGCTGTAGCAGCACAAAGGCTGAGCCGAGCATTGATAATCCCAATAGACCGATAATGGCGCGCCGATGGGGCCGAATAAAGGTATATAGCCAGCGGAACGCCTGCTCTAATTTCGCAGGATCTTTTCCGTCAACCGCTGCTGCTAACCACTTAACCATTTGAACGCCTTATTATTTTTTCTTTTTTATAGCAGCCGCCAAGAGCAACCACCAGCGCTTTAGTGCCAATCTATCACCTTGGAGAAACGCAAAAAGGGCTATCCAAGACAGCCCTTTTTTTCACCGATATCTACTGTTGAGCCTGATTAGTGCAGTTTAACAACTCGCAGGTCCGCAGAAGACATATCGCCAGTTAGCTGGATGGAAGCGATCTTCTCCAGCGTATCAGGGTTATGTACTGAGATATCGCTAGATGCACCGCCGATGTAGATCGTGCGGTTGCTGTCCATGTTGATGCTGTAGAACGTGTGATCCAGATCCACTGCCGCAACGGTCTCTTTCTTGCTGATATCGTGCTTCGATAGCTGGTTAAATGCGCCGTACAAAATATCTTTGTTAAGCGGATCAGTAATCCAGTTGAAGACGATAAACTCAAACGGCACCGTTTCAGTCTCTTCTACTTCACCCGATGCCAGATCGATGCGGTTCATACCCCACCAGAACTCAGCTTTCTCCATATCCCCAGGTGCGCCGTTCCACTTAATCGTGAAGTACGGCATGATGTATTCACCCACGTGCTCACCTTGGTTGAACATCGCGAAGGCATCAGGTGGAACCCAGCTGCCCGCACGATTCCAGTTCTGGATTTTGCTCAACATTTTCACTTCGCCCGTGTTCGGGTTGATCGCAGTCAGATCTGCGCCGCCCAAGACGATACGACCATCGCCCATGACAGCGATTTTAGTGATACGGCGATCCACAGGATACGTGCGTAGCGGCTTAGCATTGAGGCCAGCTGCCGTGTCATAAACCGCTAAGCGCGGCTGCAGAACATCGTAGCGATCATTCAGCTTACGCGTTGGGTTTTGCACGGTGTATAGCTCTTTACCATCGTTACTCACCGCCAACGAGACAAAGGTTTTTACACGCTCGCCATTGATTGACTGGTTTGCTGCAAACACGATGTCGCAGTTGCGAATATCAAAACCCACCACCTTCTCAGTACCGGCGGTTAACACGTACGCAATACGTCCATCGGGTGAGCTAGCAATTGAGCCGCTACCAAAGGTGCCCGGCACATCACAGCTACGCACCACATCCTTTGTTTCTGTATCAATGATATGCAGTTGGTTCGGGCGCGTTACCGTCAGTACATATTCGTGACCACCCGCTTTCATACCCTGCTCAGCCATGGGGTTAGCCGCACAACCGGTTAACAAGGCCGCACCGCTGGCAGCACCCATTAGCGCAACCGCTTTAAACAATCGAGAAAAAGTCATCTGCGCCTCCGTTACTGGTCGTTCTCTGGGAAGATGCCGTCAAGCTTGCGCCAATCTTCATTCGCTTTCGCCACATCTTGTGACCACTCTGGATAGTTGCTCATGGTGTCAGGCACCTGAGCTGGCCACCAGCACGCATCTGCACAACCGTAAAGGTCCGACTCCATCGGCTGACACAAGGAACCGAGCCCGCCAAATGGATCAACTTCCCAGCCGGGATCATTCGTGGAGGTACAGCCCACCACAGATTGCATCGCGACCACCTCTTCAACCTCATTCTGAGAGGTTGCTTGGTCGAGCATTTTTGCTTTCTTGTTAAAAGACTTTAGATGTTTCATTTAAGCACTCCTTCTAGGAGAGACATGAGCTTCGAAGAAACTCGGATTCTCTAGCATGATGCGTGTGTACGCCTCTACCCCATAATCAACCCAGTCACGTAGTAGGTCGCAGTAGTGGTAGGAAGGTACGGTTGCATCACCATATTTTGCGTAGCTTTCGTGATAGCAGCCACCCGAGCAGATATTGCGGATACGGCACGTTTCACAGCCGGTATCCGTGCGATCAAGACGCGTCTCCACAAAAGTCGCGAGGCTGGCTTTATCAAGCCCTTCGCTGACATCACCAAACAGCGGCTGGTCTGAACCTGTGAAGCGATGGCAAAGATTGATTCCCCCCTTTGTATCCACGGCTAAAAGCCCAACACCCGCCCCACAAGGCAGTTGTTTTTTATTGCCCTCATGGATATCGGTCATCAGCATATGCATGTTGCCAAAGCCCATATTGCGGCCCTCAAGCGCAGCTTTCAGGTACTTTTTACCTAAGCGCTTCATACCTGCAAACACCTCTGCCATCTCATCGGCAGTCAGGTTAAAGGAGGTAATATCGCCAGAGGTCACTGGCCCAAAACCCACTTCAGCAAAGCCAAGATCGTTATAGAGGTGATCAAAGATCGCTTCCACATCGGTAATCCCACGCGTCAGTGTGACGCGGCACCCCACAGGACGAGATTTATAGCGCGATAGCAGCATCGCTACCTTCTGCTTCACCACGTCATATGTGCCCTGACCACCCACCGTGATACGGTTTTTATCGTGCATCGCTTTTGGCCCATCCATCGAGATGGTCAAGCCAAAGCGGTGCGCATCAAACCAATCCACGAGCTCTTCATTGAGCATGGTGGCGTTTGTGGTCATTGTGAAGCTCACCTCTGACTCAAGCGCAGCGAAGCGCTCTTCACAGTAGGCAACCACATCACGGATCAGCGGCATATTGGTCAATGGCTCTCCGCCAAAGAAAACCACATTGTACTGGCGCTGATTGGGCGACTCCTTGAGCATCATCTCAATCGATTGCACAGCCGTTTCAAAGCCCATCTTGTCGCCCTTGGACGGGGTCGTCAGATCCTCTTTGTAACAATAGGTGCAGCTCAAGTTACAGCCGGTATTGGTGTTGAGCACAATGGTTGTCAGTGGAAATGACTCCACCGCTTGAGGCTCCATATTGATTTGTGCGGCACTGCCCGCATCTGCGATGATCTTGAGACTCTTAAGCTCAGCTAGCGTCTCCGTCACATCATCAACCTGGAAGCGCCCGCCAAAGCGCGCTTTGATGTGTGCTGCTGATACTTCCGCCTCTTCCGAAAACAGTTGTATCAACTCATCCGACAACGCATCCAACTCGAAAAGGCTGCTTGTCGGTACATGGAACATCATGCGGCGCTCGTCCACATCCACCAAATGCATGTTGGGTTTTACGAGTGTTAACGATCCCATTTGGTCGTCCTCTTATTATTCTACTTCGCCGGTGCTATCACACACCTATGGCTACTGAACAGCTCGCTTGATATACACAGGCACTGTGACCAGTAGGTGCGCATCACCCGAAACTTGTTCATCGCCTTCACCCATGGATGCAACCACTTTCAGGTTACCCAAGTTGTTAGTCGAGAACTTACGCTCTGGGTTAAGACCTGCGTCACCCGGTGTAAAGATACCCTGCTGGTCGATTGAACCGGCGTACTTCGTATCTTTATCGTGTTCAGCTGTTTCGTTAAATGGCGCAACAGACCAGTTCGCTGGCATATAGCCAAGATTGAGGTCATCGGCTGTACCCGCTTTGCCATCTGGACCAGCGCTAAAGGCTTGCGCACGGTAAGTGGATTGCACTTTCGGTACCAGGCCGCCATTACCACCGACCCGAGCGATCGACTCAGCCGGAACCACCGCCACACGCGCAACCTGATCATAAACAGCCAGCGCTTGCTGATCACGGGATTGGCCAACGCGAACATCACGCGCACCGACAGTGGCGTTCTTCTGGGCACGCGCTAGCACAACGATGCGGTCGTTATCGCGTGTCAGTACTTTTTCAACGCTAACACCACGGCCTAACGAGACGTTACCCTTCAGCTCGCTACCCATGATAGTGATCTCTTGTACAGCACCTTGCTTGATTGCAGCGGGTGATACACCTGCGATAGCGGTGCCAACATGTGCGTTGATCTCGCCACCCATCTCATCACGTCCCACTTGATACATACGGCCCGTTAGCTGTTGGCCATCTTCAGATGCCGCCATCACTTGGCGCATCTTGGTACCGTTCACGTTCAATTGCGCACGCCACTCGTAGCCTGCGTATAGTTTGGCTTTACCGCTACCTTTGAGTGCAGTGCCATCAACAAAGTGGCCATCGAGGGTCAGCTCAAAGCGGTTGTTAGAGGTTGGCGTAATCGTCAGTGTGGCACTGTAGTCGCCCTGCTCAGGTAAGAAGCCTGCAACACTCCAGCGGCCCGCAAGCTCCGGTTTAGGCGCGGCTTGCCACTTTTTCCACGCAGCATCGTGGAAGTTAAAGTCTTTTGCCAACTTGGGTGCCGTATCGTTTAACGCGATATCGTACCAAGAGCGGTCACGCGCTAAGGCGTGCAGTTCAGTGGTTGGGTTGATCGCCATGTGGGTGTTGACATGCAACTTCCACTCCGCTTCTGTTCGGCGTTGCAGGCCAAAGCGCGCGCTGGAGTGGCAACGCGCACACATCTCAACGTAAGCGGGATCTATGTCCTGCTCAACAACGTTGGGCTGCTGCTCTAATACATAACGATATGGCGCGGTTTCAGATGGCGCCAAGCCTTGCGTATCAGCGAGGTATTGAATGACAGCTTGTTTCTCTTGCGGCGAGATAACGAGTCCATTCAAACGCTGCATGCGGTTGATGGTCATGTGCCACCCTTCCGGGGTTTTACGCTGCTGGCTGATGCGTGAATAGGGAGCCTCTGGATCGCCAGTGCGGGTATGGCAGATCAGGCATTTCTCTTGCAGTACGCTCGCACCATCCATCGCAGACACGGTTGTTGGCGCAGCAATCGCCCCCAACAAAGCCAGTGCACTTCCGCCCAGTAGGGCTCGCTTGGATTTATTATTATTCAAGGCCAATTACTCCTGTAAGAATTATTGTCGCAGCATCACTTTCACAAAAGCGATGCAGGCCCATCGAGTTAAGGAACGTGTCGGTTTATACACAATGGCCAACTTACCGGCGCGGTGTAAATAAACTTGCCTTGTTTTGTGTTAAGTTGTGCAGGTATGTAACAAAATGTAACAATACAGCACCTTTATATTTACAACCCTTTGTTTTCAATAACTTTTATCATATTAACAACTTAACTTTCTTTCGTTTTTCGGCCACTTCTCTCACCTTTGTGGGGTTGCTACACTCGAACAACACGCCCAAGAGCTGGCCTAGATAGCGACACAACACGACAATGACACACGCTAACCCACACCATATTTTGATCGTCGAGGATGATTTTGCTTCTCGCGCCCTGCTGGTCAGTTATTTTGAGAACGCGGGCTATCGCGTTTCTGAAATCGATCACGGGGACGATCTGCTACAGCGCATCCAAACAGAGCATATCGATCTGGTGCTGCTGGATATTAACCTACCCGGTAAAGACGGCCTCACACTAACACGCGAGCTACGCGTACAATCCAAGGTGGGTATCATCTTAGTCACCAGTAAAGGCGATGAGATCGACCGCATCGTGGGCCTTGAGCTCGGCGCCGACGACTACGTGACAAAGCCCTTTAATCCACGCGAATTGCTGGTACGCGCGAAGAACCTTATTTGGCGCGTGACCGACCAAGCCACGCAACCGGCAGAAACCGATAGTTTGATCCGCTTCGAGGGCTGGTCGCTCGACAGCAGCCGCCGGTTACTCAGTAGCCCAGATAACAGCACCGAACGCCTTCCAGAAGGAGAGTTCAAGCTGCTGCATACGCTGATCACTAAGCCCGGCCAAGTCCTCAGCAGAGACCAGCTAATGGATGCGATCCACGACCGCGCTTGGACACCGAATGACCGCTCAGTGGACGTAATGATAGGCCGTTTGCGCCGCAAACTCGGTGACAACCCAGCCGATCCACACTTTATCCTCACCGCTCATGGTGCCGGATATATGTTTGCTGGCACCTTAGACTAGGCCACCTTATGCTGCATCACCTTCCGGGATACCAGATTCAGACGATACTACACCGCGGTAAAAACAGCACCGTCAGCCGCGCGCTGCAAGAGAGCGATCATCAGCCGGTAATCATCAAGCAGGCAAACGGCACCGCCAGTGCTGCCGAATGTGCGCAGTTTGAGCATGAATACGCGCTGCTGTCCGATATTGAGGTCGCAGGCGTGATCAAGCCGCTGCGCTGGGTGGCACATAAAACCGCCCCCGCGATCGTCTTTCCCGATGTGGGGGGGATCTCCCTGCGGCAAATGATGCAGCGCAACCACTACCGCTGGGATCAAGTACTGCCCGTGGCCATTCAGCTGGCGAATCTGGTGGGCCTGCTGCATTCGGCACGCGTCATACACAAAAAGATTTCGCCCGATAACGTCTTGTGGATTCCGGAAAGCCGCGATATTTGCCTGATCGACTTTGCCATGGCCACGCGCGTAACTCGTGAACAAGCCAGCTGGAACGCCCAACAATTACAGCCCGATATTCTGCACTACCTAGCGCCCGAACAAACGGGCCGGATCAACCGCCATATCGACTACCGCAGTGATTTTTATAGCCTTGGCGCCACACTGTACGAGCTGTTTACCTCGCGTACACCGTTTCACGGCAAAGAGCCGGCACAGCTGATCCACAGCCACATCGCACAGCATCCGCCTGCGCCGCACCAGCTTAACCCCGATCTGCCCGAGATGCTCAGCCGCATCGTCCTTAAGCTGCTGGCAAAAGACGCATCGCAGCGCTATCAATCCAGCTTTGGCCTGCTGCAAGATTTAAAACGCTGTGAAGATCAATGGCGCGAACATCACAACATCACCAACTTTACCCTTGCTCAGCAAGATGTCTCTGAGCACTTCGCGGTACCACAGCGCCTGTATGGCCGCGCGGCGACGATTCAGCGGTTACGTGACTGCTTCGATCGCGCCACCCGCAAGCCACTAGAGATCGTCACCATCACCGGTTATGCAGGGGTGGGAAAGTCCAGCTTAGTTCACGAACTGCGCCACTATATCCATCAACAAAACGGGCGCTTTATCAGCGGAAAGTTTGACCAATACCGTCGCACCCGCCCCTATCTAGGGCTTTTCTTGGCGCTGCAAGGGCTGATCCGGCAGTTGCTCACCGAAAATGAGCAGGAGATCGCAGGCTATCGCGAGGCTTTAACAGCAGCACTAGGACATAACGCTCAAGCCCTGATCCGCTTAGTGCCTGAGCTGGAGTTAATCATCGGCCCACAGCAAGATGCTCCGCGCTTATCAGTGATGGAGGAGCAAAACCGCTTCTCACGCTTGGTTATTGCCCTGCTGCAGGTCTTCGCCACCTCACAACGCCCCTTAATGCTGTTCCTCGATGATTTGCACTGGGCAGATCTGGCATCGTTTCACCTGCTGGAATCGCTCGCCAACAGTGAGGATCTCACCAACCTTGTGATTATCGGCAGTTACCGCGACCATGAAGTCAGCCCCGCACATCCGCTACGCCGTACCCTAGAGAAATTGCATAGCAGTCCGGCGCACCTTGATGAGATCGTACTCGAGCCACTCAACCACAATCAGATCGTACGCTTAATCGCCGATACGCTGCGCCGCGAAACACACCACTGCCAAGTGCTCGCGCAGCTTTGCTTGAGCAAAACCCAGGGCAATCCCTTTTTCCTTACCCAGTTTCTTTACTCTTTGCATGATGAGGGGTTAATCACTTTTAAAGAGAACCGCTGGCACTGGGATGAAGCGCGTATCCGTTCACGCGAAATGACCGATAATGTTATCGATCTTATGGTGAACAAAATTCAGAAGCTGCCCACCAGTTCCTGTGAGGCTCTGCGTCTTGCCGCCTGCATCGGCAGTCCATTTGACCTGCAAACGCTATCCACGATCTTGTCGCAATCACAGCAACAGACACAAGCTGATTTAAGTGCCGGAGTCAGTGAAGGCCTGCTACTTCAGGTGGACAGTAACTACTCGTCACACTCTGGCCTGACCTTCAATAAAAAGCGCTACCGCTTTGTCCATGATCGTATCCAACAGGCCGCTTACTCGCTGATTCCCGCCGCTCAGCAACCCGATCTCCACCTAAAAATTGGCCGGATTCTACAGCAGCAACTGCCCACCGAAACCGACAGTAGCGCGGTTTTCGAGATCACCAACCATCTCAATCAGGCGTTAGCACTGATCGATACGCCCGATGCGAAACTAGAGCTTGCTAAATTGAACGCTCAAGCCGGCGCACAAGCGTTGGGGTCGGCAGCTTTCGATGCGGCACTCAGTTACCTGCAAGAGGGAGTAGCGCTGCTGCCACACGATGCGTGGCAGGCACACTATCCGCTGGCCCTAGCACTGCATACCCATGGCGCGGAGGTTGCGTATATTCGCGGTGAGTTCGATACCATGCAGCGCTTTATCGATACCGTTATTGCCCATGCGCGTGAGCGCTTAGACCGGGTACGTGTTGATGAGATCCATATGCAGGCGTTGATTGCCCGCAACCAGTTTGATGCAGCACTGGATATCGCGCTTGAGACACTCAAGCTCCTCAAGGTCGATCTGCCCCGCCATCCAAGCCGCTGGCAAACCAAGCTGGGGATGTGGCGGACTCAGTGGTTACTGCGCCGCCAGCAGCAACACCAGCTATTAAGCGCTCCCGCGATTGAAGATCCGCACCAGCGCGCCACGCTGTCGATTTTGGCGAGTATGTTTGGAGTGGTGAAGTTCTCAAGTTCAAACCTGCGCCCAATCGTCATGGCGAAACAGGTGGAACTGACGCTCTCTCACGGCATTACACCCCATGCGGCCATGGCGTTGGCTGGCTACGGAGGGATTCTGTGTGGCCAAGAGCAAAAAATTGTCGATGGCTACGCCCTGGGCAACATTGCTATGGAGCTTGATCAGCGGCCCGAAAACAGCAGCACCAACCGCTTGATCCGCCACAAAACACTTTACCTGTTCAACACCTACGTGCGGCATTGGAAAGAGCCTCTAGCAAACACGCTGGACTCGCTTTTAGAGGGGCACCAGTTAGCGTTGGATGGCGGCGATATCGAGTGGGGAAGTTACTGTCTCGCGGCCTATATCCAGTACGCTTTTAACCTAACGGCAGACTTTGCTAGCCGCCAGCCGCTGTTAGAGCAATACACCGAGCTTTTAGCCGGTTACGGCCAAAAGCAATCGCTACAGTACTCGCTGCTCGCGCTGCAAGCGATCGATAACCTGCTAGGCAATAGCGAAGATCCAACGTATCTGTGTGGCCGCTTCTTTGACCAACAGATGCTAACCGAAAACCACCGCGAAGATCACCGCACGGCCATCAGTATCTATCACTACTACAGCACCTTATTATGCTATCTATTCGATGCCGACGAAAAAGCGTTGCAACATAGCCAAGCAGGCCAACGCTATCTCGCTCATATCAATGCTACCTACACCAGCCCGTGTTTTGTCTTTATCTCCACACTGGCTGAAATCAGACAGCTGCCCAAACTCAGCATTTTGCACCACCCCCATAAGTTCAGGCGTATCCAAGACAACTTGCGCCAACTGAGGCTATGGGCAGAGCACTGCCCCGAGAACTATCAGCACCTGTTGAGCTTGACCCAAGCTGAGCTGCATCGCAGTAAGCAGGAGTTTAGTCTCGCGATGGATTTTTATGACGCCGCCATTAACCAAAGCCGTAGCCAAGGATTCCACCTGATCAGCGCTCTGGCCAATGAGTTGGCGGGCCGCTGCTATCTTGAGTGGGACAAAACCCAGATCGCTCGCACCTACCTGAGTGAAGCGTGGAGTGCCTATGAAGCATTAAAGTTGAGCGCTAAACTGCGCCAACTCAGCGCGCGTTACCCTGATATTTTCGCCCATCGCACCATGCAAACGACGGCCCTTGAGCCTGAGGTCGTCGATATCCAAGATGGATTATCGAATCAGCACCTCGATACCAATGCGATCATCCGCGCATCACACGCCATCTCTGATGAGATTAAGCTCGAAAAGCTACTCGGACGCTTGATGGCGCTAGCACTTGAGAACGCTGGCGCGCAACGTGCGATTCTCGTATTAAACCAAACGGAGGGGCTCTTTGTTGAAGCTGAGGCCCAGCTCGATAGTCCACCAACCTTCTTTACGGCACAGGCATTAAACGATACTCACTTGGTGCCGATTAGCGTGGTGCACTACGTCGCACGCACTAAAGACGATGTGGTACTGAGTAACGCACATCGCCATGAGATGTTTATGCAAGACACCTACATCCAGCGGCGCAAACCTCGCTCGCTGCTGTGTATGCCGATTCTTTATCATGGCGAACTCACCGCTATTCTCTATCTGGAGAACAACGAAAGCCGCGATGTCTTTGACCGTACACGCATGGAAACCCTGCAGATATTGTCGGCACAAGCAGCGATCTCCATCGAAAACGCGAAACTTTACTCAAGTTTGGCACGTTCCGAGCAGGAGTATCGCTCGCTGTTTGAGCACGCCGTCGAAGCGATCTTTAGAACCGACGCATTCGGCAAACTACTATCCGCCAACCCCGCGCTAGCCAGACTATTGGGTTACAGTTCTCCTGCTGAGTGCTTAGCGGGTATTGATGATATCGAGCGTCAGTGCTTTACCCACAGCCGTGACTACCAGCGCCTGCAAGACCGTCTCAACACCCATGCTGAGGTGATCGGATTTGAAACACAATGGCAACGCCGTGATGGCTCACGGGTGGACGTTTCAATCTCTGTCCGCCAGCGTAGTGAGGCCCACGGGCAGCCCAACTACTATGAAGGTTCAGTGACAGATATCACCGAACGGGTTGAACGGGAAAAAGCGCTGACACAGCAACGTCGAGCAGAACTTGAGCTAGAGAAAGCGGAGGCCGCAAGCCAAGCAAAATCAGAGTTTCTGGCCTCGATGAGCCATGAAATTCGTACCCCGATGAATGGTATTCTGGGTATGGCGCAACTACTGGAGAAGAGCCCTCTTTCTGCCGAGCAGCAGCAACAAGTCGCGGCGATTTATCAATCGGGCCAATCTCTGCTGTCGATACTCAATGATGTACTTGATTTTACCAAGGTGGAAGCTGGCCAGTTTCAACCCGAAGCCTCCCGTTTTTCGATTCAAAAAGTACTCGATGAAACCACCCTGATTGTTGATTCACTGTGCCAATCTAAGGGGCTGGCATTTAAGTTTGATGTGCCCACTGCGGTTCCTGCAAACGTTATAGGTGATCGTCGTGCGCTTGGGCAGGTTTTGATGAATCTATGCTCAAACGCCATCAAGTTTACTGAAGAGGGTACTATCACCTTAGCGGTCAGCTGCACACGACAAGCATCTGAAATGGTGCTCAGTTGCCGCGTCCGAGATACCGGTATTGGTATCCCTACTGAAGCCCACAGCCGAATTTTTCAGCATTTCACACAAGCAGACTCATCAATCACACGCCGCTATGGCGGAACCGGTTTAGGGCTAGCCATCGCCAAGCAGATGGTAGAAACCCAACATGGTAAAATAGGTTTTACCAGCAGCGAGGGCCAAGGGAGTGAGTTTTGGTTTGAACTTCCCTACCAGTGTACCGACGAGCACTGCAGCCAAGATCAAACGCCCGATTCGGCGTTAGCATCAACCGCACCGCTGCGAGTACTACTTGTTGAGGACACCCCCATCAACCAACAGGTAGCGAGTGGTTTGCTCGAAAGCGAAGGCCACCACGTTGATATTGCAGCCGATGGCTACACAGCGCTGCGCCTGCACGATGAAAACCGTTACGATATTGTGCTGATGGATATCCATTTGCCCGATATGGATGGCATGGAAACCACCCGTAAGATGCGCACTCACCCTGATACATCCAAGGCGAATGTGCGCATCATCGCTCTGACTGCCAGCATCTCCGAAGCGCAGGTCAATAATTACCATGCAGCAGGAATCGATGGCGTGCTTGGCAAACCTCTGGAGTTCGCCGCCCTCTCGCACTTGCTCGGAAAGCAAACAGCCCAAACCATGGAGGAGCCCAACGTGCACCACCACCTGCTAGATATTAGCCGAATTGAACAGCACCAAAGCGCATTAGGCGATACTGCGTTTATCTCCCTGATTGGCAAGCTTGAACAACAAGTACAGGCACTCTTCGAGCAATTAGTGCAGCAACAAGCGGCCAAACAGCAGCAAGAGGCTTTACATAAACTGGCCGGAGCCGCTGCAAACTTTGGCCTTGATCAACTGGCAGTGAAGTGCCGCGGTTACGAGCAGTTGGGCGCAACGCTAACGCCTGAGCAACTCAATAGTCTAACGGTGGTAGGTGACGAAAGCTTATTGCAGCTACGTAGCTATATAGAACGCGAGGCATAAAAAAAGGAGGCCGAAGCCTCCTGACAGAAGATGTCCAATGATGAGAGTATGCGTCTGCTACTGCTGTGCTAAGCGGGGCTTAGCGATAAAACTCGGAGCTTACTGTGGTGCTTTATTACAACAGCGCTTCGTTAGAGTTAGCCGGTACTTCCAAACCAAACGATGCCACGCTGCTATCAGCGTTGTACGTTGGCGCGCTGTCCACTTGAGCAGATAGGTGACCTTCTGTTGACGCACCAAACGCTGTCAGTGGGCTGACTGCTGCTTCAAAACCCTGCTCTGTTGCGACGGTGTGTGCCGCGAGGTTGCTCTCGACCGAGTTAGCACCAAACTGGCTGAGGTCATTCACCGCAAACGCTGACGTTGCGAAAAGAGCGGATGTGATGATGGCTGTGTTAAGTAGTGTTTTCATGATCGTTTACCTTGTTTGATTCTGTCGGTGGCTCACCTTGTTGGTGGCCTTCATAGCTTGTTTCGATGGGTTAAATGTATATGACGAATCTGAAACGAAACTGAAAAAACCTGAAAACTTTTATTTATTTTTAGTTAAAAATACGCAGCAAAATCCGATTAAACCTATTGTTAAAGCCTTTTAAACCGCAGGTTATAAACAGAGAAAAACAATAGGCATTTTATGTTTTTATCACTGCAAAAAATCGCAAATAGCAGCCATAAAAAAAGGGAGCCGAAGCTCCCAACGTGTGTACTGTAAACCTGAGGATAGAGGGGGTGGAACAGTGATGAAAAAAGTGGGGTATTACAATGTTGCTTCGCTGGATACGCTCGGTACATCAAGACCGTAAGAGGCAACCAGTACCGCACCCTGTGTATTCGCATCAGCAACACGTGTCTCAGAAGCAAGATGTGCTTCTTTAGAATTACCCAGTTCAGACAAAGGGTTAGCGGTGTTAAAGCCGGTTGCTGTGCTGCTGTGGCCCACGGCTAAGTTTGCTTGTACTGAGTGATCAGAGAACTGGCTGAGGTCGTTCGCAGCGAAGGCAGAAGAGCTAGCCAGTACGGCGAAAAGTGTAGAAGCGATAACGGTTTTCATGGTGATGATCCTTTTAATCTGTTGTCGGCGGTGATGCGTGATCAGCGCCTTGAATGTCGTTTTGATGGGTGTAGATTAAAAGATCAATCTGAAACGAAACTGAAAGAAATTAGATTAATTCAAAGAAATACATATTTTTATTTTTTAAATTACGCCTTATAAAAATACAAAGTCACTTCCAACTATAACCCTTAGAAAACAAACAGACGTATGTTAGAAAACAAACAGGCGCACTCCGGTTATATAGTGCTTTTTATTTTTCACACACAAAAAAGGAGGCCAAGGCCTCCTTCTGGTTTAAGGATACTACGAACAAGTCAGGTAATTTTGGTCTGACTTGCTCGCACGCCAACAATACTTCAAATGAGCCATTTAGCCCCAGTTTTCTCACTATGATGCTGCTCTGAGCAACTAAAATCCGTCA
>NZ_SACQ01000009.1 GCF_004005935.1 Neptunomonas marina
TGCATTATGCCGCGGAGGGGGAGCAACTCGGAGGCGCGTCGACGGCGCCACTACCGACGGCAGCATCCAGTAGCGGTCTGGTGAGCGAAGATCGCTCTAGCGAAGTGGAAGAACTACCCGTGCCCCAAGGGCCGGGCATGATCAGTCGGGTAAAAGATTGGTTTAAAGGGAATTTTTAGCCGTAGTCTCTCCCTTATTGGGGATAGAGTCGGTAAGATACAGACAACAATAAAACAGCACTTAAGAAAGCTGTAAGAAAAGCGCAAAACCTGAAGGAGATTAGATCATGTTTGAATTGGTTGATAGCTTGCCACAGAGCGCCGTCATCAAGGTTGTTGGTGTAGGTGGTGGTGGCGGTAATGCCGTTCAGCATATGGTGAGTACAGATGTTGAAGGCGTTGAATTTATTTGCGCAAACACTGACTCGCAAGCGTTGCAGAATATGCTGGCAAAATCGGTGCTACAGATTGGTGGTGAACTCACGAAAGGCTTGGGTGCTGGTGCAAATCCAGAGGTAGGCCGTGAAGCCGCAGTAGAGGATCGAGACCATATCGCTGAGATGATCAGCGGTGCAGACATGGTATTTATCACCGCAGGTATGGGTGGCGGCACGGGAACGGGTGCTGCACCGATCGTTGCTGAAGTGGCGAAAGAGATGGGGATTTTGACGGTTGCCGTGGTGACTAAGCCATTCCCGTTCGAAGGCCGCAAGCGTATGAAGATCGCCGAAGAGGGGATCAAAGAATTAAAGGAAAATGTTGACTCGCTCATCATTATTCCAAACGAAAAGCTGATGCAGGTACTAGGCCGTAACTGCAGCCTGCTGAATGCCTTCAATACCGCGAATGATGTATTGCGCGGCGCTGTACAAGGTATTGCTGATCTGATCACGCGCCCAGGTATGATCAACGTCGACTTTGCCGATGTGCGTACCGTAATGTCTGAAATGGGCATGGCGATGATGGGCTCAGGTACAGCGAAAGGTGATGATCGAGCTTCTGTAGCAACCGAGGCTGCGATTAACAGCCCACTGCTAGAAGACGTCGATCTTAAAGGCGCTCGCGGTATTTTGGTTAACATTACCGCCGGCCTTGATATGAGCCTAGGCGAGTTCTCTGAGGTGGGTAACATTGTTGAAGAGTATGCCTCTGAGAACGCAACAATCGTTGTGGGTACAGTGATTGATCCTGATCTGGCAGATGAGCTTAAAGTAACAGTCGTAGCGACTGGGCTTGGTCAGGCAGAAGCGCAAACACTGCAAGTGGCTAATGGTGGTACAACAACTCGAGCAGTTGCATCATCTCAGCCTGCAGCGCCTGCGCCAACATCAACCGATTTCAATCAGCTTGAGCTACCTGCCGTTTTACGTAACCGAGCAGAGGAGCGTAAGCGTCAGGCTTTGCAAGAGCAGGAACGTGAGAGCGTTGCACAATCGCAGAGTGTGTCTCCGCAAAAGACAGGCACTGATGATATGGACTTCCTTGATATTCCAGCTTTCTTGCGCCGTCAGGCAGATTGATTACCGAGGTCTATCGACCTTTCAGGTGCTTTAATGATTGGGCCGCTCTGATGAGCGGCTTTTTTTGTATCTGTGAAACACCATGTCTTACGCTTTTACGCCACCGCGATAACTGCTCGGTGGAACGCCCGTCCATTGCTTAAATGCGCGTGTGAATGCAGCAGGCTCTGAAAAACCTAACTCTCTTGATATTTGGGCAATGCTTAGCGCAGGCTTGCTCAGTTGGTGAATGGCATGATCCCGTCTTACGCGGTCCTTTAACTCTTGAAAGGTGGTTTGCTCTTCAGCTAATTTGCGGCGCAGTGTGCGTGTTGTCATATGTAGCTCGTCAGCAATGTTGTCCATCGAGCTTTCACCCACGTGTTGGTTCTCTTCTAAATAGTCGATGACTTTGCGGGTAAAAACAGGAAAGTAAGCTTGGCGCTGAAACCACTGAACCGGAGCATTTCGCAGATAGCTGCGTAAGCATTCGGGTGTTTGAATCACAGGCAACCCTAGCGCCGAGCTTGGCAGTACAAGGCTATTCGTTGGTTGCTGAAATCTTGCTGGGCAAGGGTACATTAAACGGTATTCAGCAACATGTTCTGGCTGGGGGTATTCAAAATCAATATGACTGAGGGGAATGCGCTGTCCCACTAGCCAACTGGCAAAGCGGTGCCAAACCAGCATGAGAAACTCTCTGAGCGTGTGGTCTGGATCATGTTCAGGGAAATTGAGTTGAGTGGTAACTCGCGTGTTCACACCATCATCGATAAACGTGAGTTCTAGTCCGGGCGCAACGAGCGAGTAGAATTTGCATAGATGATACAGTGCCGAGCGCAGCGTACGGCAGCGTACGGCCTGCTTAGCCATCATCGCAAACACACCATAACGTGATGGTACACCCGCCATTCCCATCAGTTCATCATCACCTGCTTGCCAGAGCGCGTGCATTAACCCACCAAATTGGTTTGCAGTAATACGAAGCTGGGAATTGGTTAGCATTTCCCTATTGAGATCCGCCTTTTCTAACAATATATCGAGATCAAGATGGTTGCGCTCAGCTGCGGCAATCAGCGTTTTTGCAAAATGGATGGCAATAGTGTGATGATCCGTACTCATGAGTATGCGGCTGTCCTCTTTTGCTATAAATAATGTCCATATTGGCTAAAAAAAGCAAGTTTTGTCTGTTTGTGTGTCCTTTAATGGTAATCAAAGGGCTTGTTTCGCAATTGCAGCAATCAGGCGCTACGGCGACACTAGATGTACCTGAAGTGTGTTAAGAGTTGGAGCCAAAATGAATAAGCGCGAAGTTGTGGTATTGAGTGGTGTGAGAACCGCCATCGGAACCTATGGCGGTAGCCTAAAAGATCAAGCAGCAAGTGACTTGGCAGGCATGTTAGTGGCCGAGGCGGTCAAACGTGCTGAAGTTGATCCGAGCACGGTGGGACAAGCCGTCTTTGGAAACGTCATCCATGCGACCGCTCAGGATATGTATCTAGGGCGTTATGCTGCAATCAAGGGAGGCTTACCTGAAACAACTCCAGCTCTTACGGTTAACCGGCTTTGCGGAAGTGGCTTGCAGGCTGTGCTCTCAGCAGCTCAACAAATTGAACTAGGCGCTTGCGACACCGTGGTGGCAGGTGGAGCTGAGTCCATGAGCGGTGTTCCCTACTGGTTTCCAGCGGGCCGTTTCGGGCAACGGATGGGGGATGCGGAGATGCTCGACCCAATGACGGCCGCGCTGCACTGCCCCTTTAATGGGATACATATGGGCATCACAGCGGAGAATCTTGCCGCGCGTCATAATATCAGCCGGGACGAACAAGATGAGCTGGCTGTGTTGAGCCACAACAGGGCGCAAGCGGCAATCGAAGCTGGCCATTTTACCAATCAGATCGTTCCTGTGACGATGCGTAAACGTGGTAAAGAGCTCACTTTTGCTCAGGATGAACACGTACGCTTTGATTGTCAATTCAGTGATATGCAGGCCCTACGGCCGGTTTTTCAACGTGACGGTACCGTAACCGCTGGGAACGCGTCAGGCTTAAACGATGCCGCAGCCGCGTTGGTTATGATGGATGCAGAAGCCGCTGAGGCTCAGGGGCTAGCGCCCATGGCGCGCCTTGTGGATTACAGTGTTGTTGGCGTAGACCCCAAGATCATGGGAATAGGGCCGGTACCTGCGATCCAAGAAATTCTCGCTCGCCAAAAGCTCACGGTTGACGATATCGACGTATATGAAGTTAATGAAGCGTTTGCCGCGCAAGCGTTGGCGGTTGCGAAGTCACTCAACTTACCAAGCGAACGGCTTAACCCGAATGGCAGCGGTATCTCGCTTGGCCATCCGATTGGCGCGACGGGTGCCATCGTTACGGTGAAAGCTCTTCATGAACTGCAACGTGTGGGTGGGCGCTTCGCAATGGTGAGTTTGTGTATCGGCGGTGGCCAAGGTATCGCCGCACTATTTGAACGGGTTTAACTGTCTGCAAGGTCTCACTTGTGGTTGGCCAAGGATGGCCGTTTTTAACCCGCTTGTTGTATTGGTTATCTTTTGCACGCTCCTACTTAGAGGGCTGAAAAGTAGCAAGTTTTTAGCATAAATTTAGCTATGCCTCTTGCTGATCTCGGGAGATGCCGTTAATATACGCGCCACTTAACGAGGCGGCGCTAACGGCTTGTTAACGTATCAAAACGGTCAGGTGTCCGAGTGGCTGAAGGAGCACGCCTGGAAAGTGTGTATACGGCAACGTATCGAGGGTTCGAATCCCTCCCTGACCGCCATTTTTTTATTTCATACTATCTCACTTAGTCTCTAATCTCTCGTAAATACTGGGCTCTACGCCTAATATCAAGTTTAATAATGTATCAATAGATACCGCCGCATCTCCGCATTTTGAAAGTATCTCAGTGGTTCTAGCAGTTTGATACCATCTCATGGCTTGTAACGCTTTGATTGGGTTAAGACATCACGCCTTTAAACTCACTTGATCCAGCGAACGCGAAACCACAACACAAGAGCTACAAGTTACCTGACGGTCATGGTATGTATCTATTCGTGACCACAACCAGCCGTCAGTATTCGCGAATGGATTATCGTTTTGCAGGCAAGCGTAAAACGCTTTCTTTGGGCGTATATCCTGATATATCGCTAGCCAAGGCGCGCAAGCTAACTTTGAAGACCAAAGAAGATTTGGCCGATGGCATTGATCCATCATTTAAAAAACAGGTTGAGAAGGCGTTTAACCAGTTTAACTCGGCTAACACGTTTAAAGTGATTGCGGCGAATGGTTTGCTAGCTACATGAGCAATAAATCAGATACCCACAAAGCGAGAGCCAAACGGATGCTTGAGGCCGATCTATATCCGGTCATTGGCAATCTAACCATCACGGATATAACCGCCCCGATCCTGTTAACCGCTCTACGAAAAATTGAACAACGCAATGCCGTAACCACGGTTCATAGAACTAAGCAGGTAGCCGGGCAGGTATTCAGGTATGCCACTCCCCCGGAAGGGCAGAACGTAAATCTACACCCGATTTAAGGGGCGCTCTGAAGCCAAAACAGGTGCACCACTTCGCCGCTATTCCATTGCTCGCCGTAGCTCTGTTACTAATACCTTACAATGTTACATCGACGATTAACATCAGTTATACTAAAATGTGAGAAAGATTTATTTATCAAAAACTGTACCTGTTTTTTTCGCAAGAGGGTAGCAGGTCTGCCCATACAACTATTTTTCTACAGATTTTCACAGTCGAGTTGTACGGTTTAAAGCTCGTAGTATTAGAAGGAACTTAACATGAGCAACTGCCAGAAATGGATTATAAAAAACATAATTGGGATACTTCTGTTTTTAACACTTCCTGCTTGGGGAGCATATGAACCTGCACCTGTAAGGGTATCAGAAAATGGTAAAGGGAGCGTTCTAATTTTTCCCTTTTACACAACTGAAAATGGTTGGGATACTTATATTAATGTTTTAGGTGGTATGGATAGATACTCTCTTAGGTCCTCACCGATCTTGCACATGAAGGTGCGCAGTCCTGAAACGGGAGACGTAACAGATGCGTTCAATATTTATCTGAAAAAGCATGAAAACTTTAGAGCAAGTATCAGTGCCAATGCTGAAGGTAAATTCATACTCAGAGTAGCTGAAGGCACATGCGTGATTGATGGAAATAGAGACATTACTTCAGCTCATTATGGTGGGGTCGGAACAGAGTTTGCTCTTGAGAATAGCTTGGGAAGTATAGAGCTCTATGTCACGAATAATTACTTGGACTTTTCTGACGAATCAGAGTGGAAAAGTGATTCTGATTGCAGTGATTTTATGAACTCATGGCGATCTGGCTCATGGGCTTCGGATTCATCAAGCGGAGTATTATCGGCCCTTGAGCAACCGGAGATGCAAGGTAAAGCAAATTTGGTGAATGTAGGAAAAGGCCTTGCTTCTGAGTATTTATCAACAGCTTTGGTTAATACAGAAATCGACTTACCTCACCTAAAAGCAAGTAACACCATTTTGGATCTTTCCCAGGTTAAAGGTGGAGAAAATACATATGGAGGTGGCATCCAGGCTGTAATCGGAGCTTTGGAGAAACATGATATCAGTAATGAGGTCGTCGTTTTAGATGAGATAAATGCAAAGACTGACTGGGTAATAACATATCCGTTAGCTGGATATGCTAATTATAAGCCTTTCGAGTTTATCTCTAATGGAAAGACCAAATACTGCGATAGCTTTTATGCGACACCTAAAGAAGGCAGTCCTTCTGTTGTAAGTAGTAGATGGGCATGGCCTCATGCGTTTGTCAGCTTTGGTAATGGAGTACAGTCTGAAAACTTCTTTTATCAAGATATGGTAGATTTTTCATCTATACCTCCCGCTCCAGAAGAGAGTATTTCGCTCAACGTTTGTAACGCGGTAAATGTTTTAGCTTTTGATAGCTCTGAGTCTATCGTTACTAATCCAACTTCAGAGTATCTGGAGTATATGAACGGTGTTGTCGTCAACCCTGTGAGTACTGTAACGTGGTCTTACTCTAGCCCCTATATTTTAGGTTTTAGATTAACAACTTTTGAGAATGGGACATTGAACGGTGGTAACACTCTTGCTAATTACTCTCTATTGTCAAAGCACAACTATGAATAAGCTGCATTTGAAAACCTATAAATTGAGCTGAGATTTTTAGAAATATTGAACCAATATCCCCCTTAGTTTGAGGGGGATGTATGGTTTTGGTATCCGAGCTTGATATGTTCACTAGCCAAAAGTGCCAAGTCGGTATTCTTATGGTTCACGATTTTCAGGATGATAGCGCTTTTAAATAATATTAGTTTATATATTTAATTATCAATAGCTTATAGTGATTTTTGATTGGCTCCCTGACAACCATTTGTATCTATCTATATCAGTGCTTTAGAAAGTCCTGCTTATTTTTGGGGCGTCTCTGAAGAAAGTTCATCTTAAACTCTGTAATAGATATAACTCCGTGCCCGTTTCGGCGCTAATTTGCGCAACTTTTGGCACTTGCTAAGAAAGACTGTCGCTTTCGGCTGCGGAGCAGGTCGGTGTTTAGACGTCTCGTCGTTGCTTACTTAGGGCCTCTCTAAAAGATACTGTGTGAGGTTTGAAGTGTTTTTTATACAGGCAGCTTCACTTACAAAGAACTTAGTCCCTTGATTACGCTTGCGGCGTTAATGGCAGCTATGCGTCCACGCCACCCGCCGTTGCTTTTTTGTCATATTGGTAAAAACGGTTAGCAAAGGGTGCCACATGACTCTCTTTTTGGGTTTTATGGCTCTATTTCCAGTCATTACTCAACGCTTCGCTAGAAGGAACCTTGCGATGCTTGTTTGCTGAGCTTTCCGCTTATGGTTTACAACTTTGTGCTCGGCCTCATTCTGTCGTTTTACTCGCTTCTTACAGTGCTGGAAAGGCCCTGAATAAAAGCGCATATCTATAGCTCACCCTCTTCGCCATCTTCGTTCATACATAGCGCCTCCAACCGCGGCAGTTTTGGCCGCAGAGCATTTTCTAGTCGCTTGCTGGGGTTAGTAAAGCACATAGATGGATAAGGCTTAAATGCGAAGGGTGCGGCTTGCTATCTTTACTTCTACTCTTTATAGCACTAAGTTCGCAAAGCTTACGTAACCTCTTTGGTCAAAGGTTTTTACTAGGAGAGCAGATGATTACAGGAACCGAACAAGCTCCCAAAGGGCTGGTCCATGCGTTACTTCTAGATGGTAAAGGCGGGGCAGAAAATGTGGACTGGCAAAATATTGCGGCGCTGAGTTTGCAGCAACGGTCTCTATGGTTGCACTTCGATTACAGTGAGCCAGAAACCCAGCAGTGGATAACGTTAAACAGCGGATTGAATGATGTTGCAGTAGAGGGTTTGCTAAATACGGAGAATCGCCCAAGTGTCTTGACTCGTGGCGATAATCTTCTGCTGACATTACGCGGTGTCAACTTAAACCCAGGGGCTGATCCTGAAGATATGGTTTCAGTGCGTATCTGGACCAACGGTAAATTGCTAATCAGCACCCGAAAACGAACCTTGCTATCTACGCTAGATGTCGTATCAAGCCTAAAGGAAGGAGAGGGTCCTAAAAATACAGGACAGCTTTTAACTGAGTGGATCGATCGTATCGTTAGGCGTATGAGTGATACGGTTAACCTGCTGGAAGACAGCCTGCTCGAGGTTGAAGATCAGCTTTTTAACGGCGATCCGAAAGCGTTGCGTAGTGCATTACTACAGGCCAGAAAACAGAGCATTGGGATTCGTAGATATATTGCACCACAGCGAGAAGCGCTTAATCGCTTGATTGCTGAGCCTATCGCTTGGCTCGATGACATGGATCGTTTGAATTTGCGCAGCATATCAGACCGCCAAATTCGCTATATTGAGGATATAGATGCAGCTAAAGAGCGCGCTAGTATGGCGCAGGAAGAGCTCGTGAGCCGTGTTTCTGAGCAGATGAACAATCGCAGCTACGTGCTAACCATTGTTGCCGCTATCTTTTTGCCATTGGGTTTCTTTACTGGGCTGATGGGCATCAACGTCGGTGGGATGCCAGGGATAGAGAGCGGGCAAGCCTTCTGGGTAGTATTGGTCATCTGCTTTTTAATTGCTGGGCTGCTCTGGGCGATATTCTATTGGCGTAAATGGCTGTAGTTACGTGAATTAGTTACGAGCCCATGATGCCCGCTCGAGTGTGTTTATAACAATGTGATATCGCTTTTTTGTTCCAAAACCTAAGATGGCTTTGCTCTGGGCTTGATTCCCCTCGAACCTAACCTCAGGTTTGTTTGAGCATTTGAGCATTTGAGCATTTGAGCATTTGAGCATTTGAGCATTTGAGCATTTGAGCATGACAAGCTTGTGTGGGCGCGTTCTATCTTTCTGCTTACTCTAGGTCGGTCTACGTAGCTCTGAGTTATCTCCTCTTTATCCGTGACTGCTAGATTACTTAGCTTTTGCACTCTGTTATGCGTGCGAAGGCTCAATATTTTATTCGCACCGTCCTTGTGTAATAATTCGCCACCTTGTATCTCGTTGTTGCAAATTATAATTATTATCAAGGAATTAGTATGAATAGGAATGTAAAGCTCGCTTCAGGATTATTGGCTGCACTTGCGCTGGCCGGCTGCCAATCGAATCAGGTAATCGAAGGTGCTTTGAATGGTGCATTAGGCTCTGTTGCCAGCTCAACCGGCATATTAGGCAAAGGAACCGGCACGAGTACACGAAATGATGATTTCTTATCGCCGGGCCATGCGCGTAATAACTGTCGTTATCATTTTGATAACAAGTGTGCTGCAGATTTCGGCAAGCTAGCAGTGACGCATCAACGCAATCGTGAAGGTGTAACCCTCGTGCGTTACGGTAACCTAATTGAAGGTGCCAGCGGTGGCATGCTGAAAGAGAGCCGCGTTTCGGAACAGATGTTTCCCTATATTGATGGCGGCTTTATCGCCTTTGAGCGTAACATCTACATCTCTAAAAAGGCGCGCGGTGTTCGCCCCGGCAAATACTACTTTAAAGGCCAGTATGGCAACCAAGACCCACAACTTGCGGTGGGCGATATTACAATCAAGCCGGGTGTTACCAATCTTATTAACGTAACATACGACTAAGTATTGCTCGCACCAAAGTGCTACTTTTAGGACTTTGGTGCCCTCTTTCGATATATCCACACATATCTTAAATACTCTGCGTTTCTACCTCGACAGCGGCTCCAATTGGACTAGACTAGTGTGGTATTAACTGTTTGTTATTACCGACATTTGGCCTGATTGATAACGAGGGAACATTAATGAAGCGCCTAAACGCAGCTGTGCTCGCTACACTGATTAGCTCATCCGCTTATGCGGATTTTCAACCGATTACATCAGAAAATATCACCACAACCGAGATGAACACACCAGGCTTTACTGAGAACATCGCGGGTGATTCGATCTGGTTATGCTTGGATACGTTGAACGGCCCGCTGGTGGATGGGGATGTGTTCACCTATACGCTGTCTAATGATGCACGATTCGCATCAGCTACCATGAGTCTTGAGGAATCCAAAGGGGGAGCAGGAACCGGTTCTGTAAGTTTTGCCGCTCAAACACCAGCAGATGCGACGGGCCAACAAACAGTTACTTTCACTGTGAACAACGCAGCAAGTATCTCAACGAATAATTTTAATACGCCCACAGGCCCTGGTTCATGTGATGGCGTGATCCTTTCCGGCCAGACCATTGCAGGACAAGCGGTGGATTTTAGCTTTACCAACCCTTGGGCAAGCACGCAGGTTACGTTAAATGCCACATTACAACGTGGCGCTACAACGCTAACCACGGGCTCAGTGCTGCTTTTTAACTTGCCACAACCCCCACGCCAGATTCCAGCCATCCCGCTAGCAGGGTTGGTCTTGTTAGGTGGCCTATTAGGTGCTGTTGGCCTGAGAAAAGCCAAACAACCAAAGCGCTAAAAGGCTAAATGCAGCAGGCAAGTGCCTTGCTGCACATCGCTATTGCTGGCCAACCACCTCTACAATGATCTCGGCGATCAGTGCGCAGTCCTCTTTTGAAAAAGTCAGCGGGATACGCATGTCCAAAAGCGTGGCGAGTATTTGCTCGGTTTGCGTTAGCTTGGGCAACGTTTTGATGTAGCGCCAGCTATCGTAGCGGCTGGTGTAATCGGTTGGCTCGGCGCCTCCAAACCATTTTAGTACCACACCGCGCGCGGCACATTCATCGATAACGTGCTGGATTTGCGCTGGATTAAAGTTTGGTAGTGAGAACTGGATAGAGCTGGCCACAAACCCCTCTTTAGCAGGGCGCCTGGGTATATAAATATTGTCAGCCTCAGCAAGTGTACGTTCCAGTATGCGATAGCGGCGATTCCAGCGTGCGCACTGGGCGTCTAAATCGGCCAGTTGCGGACGCAAAATGGCTGCCCGCAGGTTATCCATACGGCCACTGTAGTTGGGGGTCTCATAGCGAATCGTATCGAACGTAGCCGGCGGTGGCCCTTTAAAGTGGCGATCAAACAGCATGTAAGACCCAGAGTGCATGATTGCCCGCGCCATCACATCATCATGGCGGGTAGTTAAAAAGCCGCCTTCGCCCGAGTTGATATGCTTGTAGGTCTGCATGCTGAAACAAGCAATATCACCAAAGGTGCCGCTTTTTTGGCCGTTCCATGTAGCCCCCATCGTATGGGCGCAATCTTCGATTAAGAACAGGTTATAGCGTGCACAGATCGTCATAATTGCATCCATGTCCACAAGGTGGCCACGCATGTGTGATAGCAGCAAATAGCGGGCCCCGCTGCTGGCCGCTTTGCGCTCTAAGTCGGCAAGATCGATACAGTAGTCTTGGGCAACATCCACCAATACAGGCACTGCGCCGCTGTTGTGGATGGCACCGGGGACAGGAGCCAGTGTGAAAGCGTTACACAGCACCTGATCGCCCGGTTTGACACCGCCAGCACGCATAGCGATATGCAGCGCATATCCACCCGAAGAGCAAGCCAGAGCATAGGGAACGCCTTGGTATTCGGCAAACTCGCACTCCAGTAGATCAGTTTCACTTTGCTCGTCGGGCAGTGTGTTGTAGCGATGCAGACGGCCGCTTTGCATCACGTTAATGGCCGCTTCGATACCCGCTGCTGGGATCGGCTCTTGCTGAGTGAACGACTTCTCAAAACGTTTCATAGCCGCTCCTCAGTCATAGCGTTTCTGTTGATAGACGGGGAAATCCCACGTTTCATTCGGGAAGTACTTACGCAAGCGCCAATCACAGGCTCGAGCATGGCCCTCCATACCTTCGGCTCGTGAGATACGCGAGCCGGCCGCGCTGAACGCGTAGTTGGCGTCTTCGCTGATCTCTTGATAGGTGAGGATCTTCAAGAACTTCTGCACATTTAAGCCACCGCTATAGCGAGCCACGCGCTTGGTGGGCAGAATATGGTTAGTGCCAGAGCATTTGTCGCCGTGAGTGACCGTGGCGCCTTCACCGAGAAAAAGCGAGCCGTAGTTGCGTAGATGATCGCGCCACCATGCTAGCTCCTCTGCGATCACCTGTAGGTGTTCAGATGCATACTCGTCACTCACACGGACACACTCCTCACGGCTCTCACAGAGGATGATCTCGCCGTGGTTATCCCATGCGCTTTGTACCACCTCGTGGTTGGGCATGTCGGCAGCCACTTTTGGCATGATCTTGGCAACCTGCTCTGCAATTTGGCGGCTGGTTGTGAAAAGCCAAACCGGTGAATCGTAGCCGTGCTCGGCTTGCGAGACTAAGTCCACCGCGATGGTCATAGGATCGGCGCTATCATCGGCGATAATGGCGGATTCAGTGGGGCCTGCGAATACATCAATACCCACCTCGCCAAAGAGTAGGCGCTTTGCTTCGGCCACATAGCCGTTGCCGGGGCCGACCAAAATATCCGCAGCTACGCCGGTAAACAGCCCTTTGGCCATCGTGGCCACCGCATGAACACCTCCCATTTCGAGGATGATATCGGCACCGGCAAGGTCCATGGCATAGACGATGGCAGGGTGGATGCTGCCATCTTTCGGTGGCGAACACGCGATGATCGTCTCAACACCGGCGACCTTGGCCGTTGCAATGCTCATTAGCGCAGATGCGGCATGGGAGTATCGTCCGCCCGGTACATAGCAACCGGCACAGCTGACGGGAATCACCTTTTGACCTAGCTTGACGCCGGGCGTTGCTTCGATCTCAAACTCATTCAGACTAGCGCGCTGCGCTTTGGCAAAGGTTTGTACTTGTTGATAGGCAAATTGGATATCTGCTTTTACTTGCTCCGGCACTTGAGCGATCAGTGCTGCGCGCTTTTCATCACTGAGCACAAAGTCGCCTTGCCAATTATCGAACTGGGCGGCGTACTCGCGTACGGCGGCCTCGCCATCGCGGCCAATGCGCTCCAGCATCTGCTTTACGGTTTGCTGTATACGCTCATCTGTTGTGGCTGTTACACCCGCTGTTGCGCGCTTGATGTATTCCATTGTCTAAACCCTCTGTCGTTCTTCTTGTGAGGCTCGAAGTTTTGGTACTTTGGTTGAGCGGAGGCCTATCTCCGCCTATGCAATAGCTCCATACTAGGAGGAGTGTGCAGCAGCAGGCCAATGCCGTTTTTGGTACAGGCGGTTACTTTTTTGCATGGGCGTCTAGGTGAGATTATGGAACTGAAATGGTTAATCGACTTTATTGCACTCGTGGAGCACGGCAGTTTCTCCAAAGCGGCCCAAGCGCGCTTTGTAACGCAGCCTGCGTTTAGCCGCCGTATCCGCTCGTTAGAAAACTGGTTGGGTGTTGGGCTGGTTGATCGCGATAAATACCCCACCACACTGACACCCGCAGGCGAGGCTTTTGTTGAGCAAGCGCGCCAGATGATCAGCCAAACCAACGCTGTGCGTAATCAGATGCAAGATATGGCCAGTGAGCGCGAGCAACTGGTGATAGTGGCGCAACATGCGCTAGCGGTATCGTTTTTCCCCGCGTGGATGACCACCCTTGAAGCACTCACTAATGGAGCGCTAGTGAAGGTGGAGTCTGGCAATTTGCACGATAACGTTGAAGCATTTCTCTCAGGTAATGGCGATTTTCTGTTGTGCTACGCCTCTGAAGATATTTTTAGTCAGCTCCAACGAGAGGATGTTGAAACACTGCAAGTGGGTGTTGATCGGTTAGTGCCTGTTTCAGCGGCCAACACCGCCGGTGAACCGATTTTACCGGTACCGGAGCAGGGTACGCTCAAAGTTTTAGGCCACCCTGCGCAGTCCTATTTTGGCCGCTTATTAGCGCGTGAGTGCATACCTCATGTGCCCGCGCAGCTGAAGTTACATCTGGCCTGTGAGAACGCGCTGTCGGAAGCGCTCAAGTCACTGGTCCTGAGTGGCTACGGTATCGCTTGGCTACCCCTTAGCTTGATCCGCCGCGAGTTAGAGCAAGGCCAGCTGGTGCAACTGGACGAACCGCTGCGCTCGTTAGACCTATCCATTCGCTTGTATCGATTACGCCGCCCAGCGTGTCACGCAGCGGATCAGTTTTGGCACTACTTACAAGAGCTCTACAGCGGCACCTAACGCGTTGCCATGCCGAAAAGTAACTGCCGCAAATAAAATCAGCATTGGAGCCTAGCCAAACGCCGTGAATATACTGCGATCTAACACATAATAATCGGCTTAGATTGGGCACAATGTATGGAAAAGCAGCTAGAGATACTCACCAAAGCGGTAACGACATGGTTGGCAGAGGAGCGCCCGGTAGTGCAAGCTCCCGCGGCACAAGAGCTAGCAGCGCAACTGGATGTTAGTTTAGGCGAGCAGGGCGCCGACTGGCCGACACTAGAGGCCGCGGTGCGCAACTATCTGCACTACAACCCCGATGCTGCACAACCTGATTTCTTCAAGCTGCTCTACTCTGGCCGTAACGATGCGGCGCTGCTGGGCGATTGGATCACAAGTTTGAGCAATGCCACCATGCATACCTACCAAGTGGGGCCGGTGGCCACGCTGATGGAACTGGAGCTGATCCGCCAATGGAACCGTTTGGTCGGCTTTGACGATACCAGCGAAGGCGTCATGGTTGCAGGTGGCAGCCAAGCGAATCTGATTGGCATGATGCTAGCGCGCCACCACGTCTGTCCAGATTACAAAACACGTGGTAGCCAAGGTCAAACGCTGGTGGCATATGTCTCTGATCAAGCGCATTACTCCGCACAAAAAGCCGCGAATGTGCTCGGCATCGGTACTGATAACCTGATTGCCGTTGCTACAGATGAGCAGGGCCGTATGTGCCCCGATGCACTCACAGCCGAGATCAACGCCAGTATCGCCAACGGGCATGTGCCGTTTTTTATCGGCCTGACCGCTGGCACCACGGTAACAGGGGCGTTTGATCCTGTCGCTGCGTGTAGCAAAATCGCCAAGGCTCACAACATTTGGCTGCATATTGATGGCGCGTGGGGTGCTCCTGTGCTGTTTTCTCAGCAACACCGCCACCTATTAGCAGATAGCCATTTAGCCGATTCGGTTGCGTGGGATGCACACAAGCTGATGAACGTACCGATCACCGCCGCCGTCATTCTCGTCAAGCACGCCGGTGCGTTGACGGCTTGTTGCTCTGGCGGCGGGGGTGACTATCTATTCCATGCCGATGAGAACGCGGCCTATAACTTGGGTGAACGCTCCATTCAATGTGGCCGTCGTGCCGATGCACTCAAGGTTTGGCTCAGTTGGAAAGCGCTCGGCAATCAGGGTTTCGCTGCCAAAATCGATCACCTCCAGGCGATGCGGGCAACATGCGTTGAGCATATTGGCGCAAGCAGCCAGCTTGAGCTGCTGGCTGATGCGAGTTACCTAAATGTCTTGTTTCGATTCAACCCCGGTACCGGCCTCACTGAAGCGCAGCTCCGTACCTTGAATATCGAGATCTGCAAAATCATGATGCGTTCCGGCGGCCCTTACGTTGATTATGCCCAGTATAAAGGGCGCACCGGTATTCGATTGATCTTGGCTAACGGTGAGGTGAATGCCGGGCATATAGAGCGGCTGATGGCGAAAGTAGAGCGGGTGGGAGATGAACTGTCTGCGATGTAAAAAAGTTTGTTAGTCGGTTGAGGTCTACCGACGTGTAACGAGACAAGAGATAGAGTAACAACAGCGAGGTCCAGGGCTTAAGGCACCTAGAACCTATTGATTCTATGACGAAAAACATGGTTTATCAGTGCATCTAATACTACGATGTTCTCGACTGGGGCACGGCTGAGACTAATTGATCAGCTGCCTGACGTTTTGGCTCTCAAAAACCGGCTCCTTTTGTTTTCATCGTCTTAATAGAGGCACAAACATGTCTACTCGTTTTTCATCCAAAGCTTGCGTGATCGCGGCAAGCGCGGTTTCTATGGTACTGATCAGTGGCTGCGCCACGGAAACACATCGCGAAATTGCTCCTCAGAAAGTGGAAACTTATCGCACCGTCTACAACGGCGTAAAAACAACGTTAGCTATCGGCAACTTTGATAATCGTTCTAGTTACATGCAAGGCATGTTTAGCAGCGGCGATAAGCTTGGAACACAGGCTAAAACGATTCTTAAAACGCACTTACAACAGACCAACCGCTTTCGCGTTGTTGATCGTGACAACATGCAGCAATTGGCTAACGAAGCCAAATTACGCGGTCAGAGCCAAAAGCTAAAGGGAGCCCGCTACGTTGTTTCCGGTGATGTCACCGAGTTTGGCCGTAAAGTCACAGGAGATCAGCAGCTATTTGGTCTGTTGGGAAGTGGTAAAACTCAAACAGCGTATGCAAAAGTCTCTTTGAACGTTGTGGATATCGAAACTTCTGAAATTGTTTACTCCACGCAAGGTGCAGGTGAGTATCAGTTGAGCAATCGAGAGGTAATAGGGTTTGGTGGTTCGGCGGGGTACGATGCAACTCTTAACGGAAAAGTGCTCAACTTTGCTATCAAGGAAGCCGTGAATAACTTAGCTCATGACGTTAGCCTAGGTGTTTGGACTGTAGAAAAGTAACAGGGAAGATGTATGAAATCGGCAAGTAGGATTGTGCCAATTATCGCCATAGCGCTTGTTATGGTGGGCTGTGGGCAGAAAAAATCAATGTATCATTGGGGTTCGTATCAAGGCGTTGTGCATGATATGTATGTCACCCCTGAGAACATGCCCCCAGCGATGCAAATTACGAAGCTCAACGAAGATATCGAGCAAGCCGCTGCCAACGGCCAAAAGGTGCCGCCGGGCCTTTATGCCCATTTGGGGATGGCGTATGCAGCACAAGGCCAGCCAGAAAAAGCGGCCGCGGCGTTAAACAAAGAGCAGGCGCTCTTTCCAGAGTCTACGACTTTTATTACAACCTTGCTTAGAAATGCTGACATGGAGGCCAGCCAGCAATGAGACATTTTGTTCGGGCGATAGCTATAACAGTCGTCGCGCTAATAGCTACCGGTTGTGCGACCACCCAACCAACTTATGACTACACCGCATTAGAAGCTTCAAAGCCACGCTCTATTTTGGTGATTCCACCGATTAATAACAGCGTTGCCGTAAATGCACCTTATATTTACCTATCGACTATTTCAGCACCCTTGGCTGAGAAAGGGTATTACGTCTTTCCGGTTGCGGTAATTGAGCAGTTTTTAACCAGTAATGGTCTACAATCGCCCGCTGATATGCATAACATCAGCCTAGAAAAAATACGTGAGCATATAAACCCCGATGCGGTGCTATACGTCACCATCCAAGATTGGGGGCAGAAATATCACGTGGTTGACTCCACAACGGTTGTAAATACTGAGCTGAAGCTTGTTGATGCGAAAACAGGCCACATTTTATGGACCGCAAAAGCCGCATTAGCGCAAGGTGCTAACAACGGCGGAGGGGGCTTAGCTGGCATGTTGATTTCTGCAGTTGTTAATCAGGTGATCGGGTCTGTCTCGGATAGAACCCCTCAGGTCTCTGCAATCGCGAATAACATCGCGATTAATCACCGCAACCTAGGGCTGTTACCGGGCCCTTATGCCGCTAAAAACTAACGCGGTTCGTTCAACTCATTTGGCAGCTATGGAGGGCTCCTGCGTAGTTGTCAGATGAGGTTATTTCTACGAGCTGTGGACACTAACGCCACTTTCTACTCTGATGCGCTCAATTCGTTTCTTATCGTGCAGATATGCTGTAGTGTTTAACGCTAACAATAATTGATAACGCGCTGTTTTCTTTATCGAAATTAGGGATAGCGGATTATCACATTCGGAGGAAAGGGAGTTGGATTCGATGAGCATCGTTTTGGTCGTGTTGGGTGTTGTGTTGGTAGTTGGGTACCTGTGGTACGTTTCGATCATTAAACGCCGCAATGCCATGCAGGAAGCGTTTTCAGGCATTGATGTGCAATTGAAAAAACGTGCCGATTTAATACCGAATATCTTAAAAATTGCAGCGAAGTTCATGGCGCACGAGCGCGAGTTGCTCGAAGAGGTAACGCGCCTGCGTAGTGAAGTTTTGCAAGCAACTGACGCAAAAGCTGATCAAGAGACGCGTTTTGCGCTGGAGCAGCAACTAGAAAGTAAAATGGGCAGTTTGCTGGTATCGGTTGAAAACTACCCAGAGCTAAAATCGCAAGAGAATATGTTAGCGGCTCAGCACGCCTATGCGGATGTTGAAGAGCATATCAGTGCTGCACGACGCAGTTACAATGCCGCTAACCGTGGGCTTCGCGATAGCATCCAAGTATTCCCAGGGAATATTATCGCCTCTATCGCAGGTGTGACAGCGATGCCATTTTTTGAGGCGAGTAGCGCTGATCGTGCGCCGGTTGATGCCAACCAGTACCTTGGTTAAGCGTTATGATAATTCCATTACTCAACTCGCTTGGGGCGCTTAATCTACTGCGTTTTCGCCCTAAACAGGCCCCGGTAAACGATAGTCCCATATCTGATGAGCTGCGCGCCGTTATTGAGGAGCGCATCAAGCCGGGGTTAGATCAATTAGAAGCGCAGCGCCAGCACTACTTTGAACAGTACGAGAAACGGGAGAAGGTTCTAAAATACTTTGCCTTCCCCGCCGCGCTGGTATTTGGGGGTGTGCAATTAGCTAATCTGCATCTCTTTGAGGCACTGCTGTACCCATTGCTCGCCTTGCTGTTCGTAAATCATTGGGTAAATAAACCCGCTAGGGACTATATCGCTCACTACAAATCGAGCGTGCTGCCAATATTGGTTAAACTCTATGGCGACTTCACCTACGCACCCAAAAGCGAGTTTGATCCTGAGCTAGATAGTCGTTTCAAGGTGGTTCCCCGTTTTGAGCGCTGGAGCAGCGAAGATGCGATTAAAGGAAAGCTTGATGATATTGGCTTTGAGTTTTGCGAGCTGCATCTCAAAGTGAAAACCAAAGACTCGACACGGACTGTCTTCAAAGGCGGCATGATATCGTTAACCATGCCCTTTGAGTTTGGTGCGCACGTGATTATGCATAAAGATAAGGGTGCCCTTGGCAACTTGTTTGCACGCGGTGCGCTCTCGCACCAAACCGTGGCGCTTGAGAACCCAAACTTTGAAGCGCGCTATGAAGTGCGCGCTAATGACCAGCAACTTGCCCGTTATATTCTATCGCCCGCCATGATGGAGCGCCTAATTGCGTTGGATGATCTCTTCAGAGAGAACGTGCAGGGCAGCGGGCTAATGTGCGAATTTGTGGGTAACACCGCGCTGCTTATGTTGCCTTATAGCGGCAATTTAATGGAGCCTACGGATATCCATACATCTGCGTATGAGCTGGAAAAACTACCGTTGATTGCCCAAGAGATAGCACTGCTGTCGGGCGTGGTCGAGCAATTAAAACTCGACTATATGGCAACCAGAAAGCTTGCAATGCAGCAGCTATCGCAGGGGCAACTTCGCCAGTGAGCGCGGAATTGACTTAGAAAGGAGGAGCGACGGTGATCTCGCGGCTACCTAAGTGGGTTGAGTTGGGCGCTTTTGTATTGGCGCTGGTGGCAGGAGTCGTGAACGCCATCGCCCTCTTAGGGTTTGAGAATCAAGCCGTCTCGCACTTATCTGGGACAGCGACGTTACTCGGCACGCATCTAACAAACCCTAGCTCAGCGCTATTACACTTAGTGCTATTACTCGTCTCTTTTGTAGCGGGCTCGGCGGTTGCGGGTGCGCTATTACACGGCGCAACGCTCAAGCTTGGGCGCCACTATGACACCGCCTTACTGCTGGAGGCCGTCTTACTTTTGGTGGCACTTGGGTTGCTATACTTTGGTTCGTATCACGGCCATTACTTTGCGTCCGCTGCTTGTGGCTTACAAAATGCACTGGCCACAACATACAGTGGCGCTATTGTGCGCACGACTCATATGACCGGTATCTTCACTGACCTTGGCATTATGCTCGGCGCTCGATGGCGAGGCGAGCCGTTTGATCGGCGTAAAGCCCAGCTGTTTTTACTGATTATCAGCGGTTTTATCGGTGGCGGCGCACTCGGCGCATGGTTGTTCCGCGAGTATCACTTTATGGCGTTACTGTTGCCTATTGGCGTCTGCCTAGGGTTGGCTTTCCTGTATCGGGTCTATCTAGTGGAGCAGCGTTTTGACAGTACCGAATGATACGACCGAATGGGCTACTCAATATAGTCCGCGAGAGAAGTTAATCCGAGTGATCGGCTTGTTAACCCTTGCTGCTGGGCTGATGGGGCTGCATCACTGGTTATTTCTTCCCTGGTTTAACGAGTTCGTAAACCGCCCGCAATGTGTTCAGCTATTCGGTATCAGCGCGCTGCGCTACTTTTGGCAGATTATCTTTATCGGTATACCGTTGTTCACACTGGTTGTGGTCGCTGTGTTGACACTACCGTTGGGCCTTAAGAGCTTGAAGGAACAGCGCTTTCCGCCCCAGCATGTCAAAGTGATGAAACCCACCCGCGTTAGTGTTGGCCGCGTGGCGGTTTTTAAGGCCGTTGGGTTACTCGTGTTACCGGTGCTGATGTTTGTCATGGTGTTGTGGGGTGCCCAGCAGGCGCAAAACATGCCCGATTTAGACCCTGCGATGCTGCCGCAGAGTGAGTGCGGCACTCACTTACAAGAGGTTCATTGAATGGAAAATTTAACCCCTGTCGAGCTGAAAACCTTTGTTCCTGCTAAAACCTTTACACAGTCGTTAGCGTTCTATCAGGATCTTGGTTTTGAGTTGGCTTGGCAGTCTGATGAGCTGGCCTACCTGCGTTTAGGAACAACGAGCTTTTTGCTGCAAAACCACTACCAAGCGGAGTTTGCCAACAACATGGTGATGCATTTGTTAGTCGAGGATGTGGAGGCGTGGTGGCAGCATATTCTTACTACTAATCTCGTGGCCAAATATCAGGTGCGCGCAGAACCGCCCGAAGATCGCCCTTGGCAGATGCGTGATTTCGTACTTTGGGACCCTAGCGGCGTGCTGTGGCGCATAGGGCAGAACACTGACTAATTGTCGAGCGCTTGTATGCTTACTGCAGAATTTCTGATCACCTCACTGGTTGTGGTGCTTATTCCCGGCACTGGTGTTCTATACACGCTATCAACCGGGTTGTTTCTGGGCGTTCGGGCCAGCTGTTTTGCTGCCATTGGCTGCACGGTTGGGATTGTGCCCGCCCTGTTGGCGAGTATTTTTGGGCTTGCGGCGTTGCTACATACCAGTGCGACGGCATTTCAGTTTGTGAAATTTGCAGGCGTTGCGTATCTATTGTTTATGGCATGGTCGATGTGGCGTGCGAGCGATGGTTTTGGCCTAGGAGAGGCGCCTGCCGCTAGCTTGCTGAGCATCGCCTCGAAAGGGTTCTTTATCAATATTTTAAACCCGAAACTGACGCTTTTCTTTCTCGCGTTCTTACCACAGTTTATGCCCGCATCAAGCACGACACCGGTGCTGGATATGTCTTTGCTTGGTCTTGTCTTTATGGGCATGACACTCGCTGTTTTTCTGCTCTATGGCGCGCTTGCCCATTATGTCAGCCGCTGGTTGTTACGCTCGGAAAAGGTAGCGCGGACTATGCAGCGTGGCTTTGCTGCTAGTTTTGCTGCATTAGGCGTGAAGTTGGCGATGAGTGAGCGGGCATAATTTTGTACGAGTCGATATGGGGTTATCTGTCTGGCCATTGGCAGTTACTAATGGCGGGTGAGCGGGCAGGCGTCCTCTTTGGGATCTCTTTGTATGCGTTTTTGATGCTGAGCTTCTCTTCTTGGATGCAGATGCGCGCCAGACGCTGGCCAAGCGTTGCAGGGGAGTTGCTAGAGTTGGGCACGCGCCGCAGCATCACTGATGACAATTACAATAGCCATACGATAAAAGCGCTCTACCGATATGTGGTTGATGGTGTGAGTTATGAAGGCTCTAAAGTGTCGGCATGGGTGGTTGTTGCAGCACCGAAAGGTGTGATCTTGCAAGCTCAGCTCAAAGGGGTAACGCATCTTGAGAAGGGGCAGGTGCGGGTATTTTATAACCCCAAGAACCCTAAAAAGAGCCTATTAATTCGGCCTAGCTTGATCGGATTGTGTGTTTCGTTAGCTCTAGCACTTGTGCCCATTGGGCTGCATATCTATTACTTTGGTTAGATAAACATGCCCAGCGGTGCTGGGCATGTTGGCATGAGGCATCTTTTAAGATGCTACGCAGCTACGCACATCGGAGTTACCGCCAGCCGGTGTCGCTTCACCCGCTTTCGGGTCAACCACGCGTACGGTCGCCACTTTGCTTTGGGTAAAGAAGTCGATTGCGTCTTTACCTTGCACCTTATTGTTACCCACTAACGAGCCTTTGATACCGCCAAAGGGTAGGTAAGGGTGCGGCGCGCAGATGCCCACATTAACGCCCACCATGCCCACATCGGCTTCGTTGATAAACTTCTCGGTGTAGTAGCTGTTTTGGGTGAAGATGACCGCGCCGTTGCCCATCTCATGATTTTTAATAGCACGCAACGCACCGTTGATGCAGCCTACCTTCATCACGCTAAGTACCGGGCCAAAGATCTCTTCGCGAGCAATCTGCATGCAGGGTGTTACATCGGTGAAAATCGTTGGGCCGACAAAGTAGCCATCTTTATTTGCTGCGGCAACATCAGGATTGCGGCCATCTAGCGCAAGGGTAGCGCCCTCTTGTTGGCCGATCTCGATGTAGTTCTCGATCCGCTCTTTCGCTTTGGCAGAGATAACAGGGCCCATAAACACATCTGGATCCATCGCATCACCAACCGTGACATTCTTAGAAGCTTCCAATAGGCGCTCTACAAATTCATCATAGATCTCTGGGACCACAGCGATATTAGAGACCGCGAGACAGCGCTGGCCTGCTGAGCCGTAGCCGGACATCAAAATGTTCTCGATCATCAAGTCCATTGGCGCATCTTCCATCGCCACCAAGAAGTTCTTGGCACCCCCTAGCAGCATGGTTTTCTTACCGCTGCGGCCACACCCTTCGGCGATCGCTTTTGCGGTTGGTGTGGAACCCACCAGACAAACACCTGCGACGTTGTCATCTTCGTACCAAGCTTCGACTGTTTCGCGGTCGCCGTGAACAATATTGACCACGCCCTCTGGCAGACCGATCTCCACCAACAGTTGCATCATCTTCTGCATGAACAGCGGAGACTCTGTTGAAGGCTTATAAACAAAGGTGTTTCCGGTGCCAATGGCGAAGGGGATAAACCAACCAAACACCAGCGCTGGGAAGTTAAAAGGGGCAACACCACAAAATACGCCAAGCGGCGCTTTGATCAGCCGTCCGTTGATGTTATTAGCGATGCCTTGCACGGTTTCACCTTGCACTAGTGCGGGGATCGTGCAGGCCATCTGTAGGATTTCGATAACGCGCCCCACCTCACCGCGCGCCTCAGCGATATGCTTGGCTTGGTCGATAGCGATCGATTCAG
Organism: Neptunomonas marina; assembly: GCF_004005935.1. Taxonomy (GTDB): domain Bacteria; phylum Pseudomonadota; class Gammaproteobacteria; order Pseudomonadales; family Balneatricaceae; genus Neptunomonas; species Neptunomonas marina. The sequence goes on from NZ_SACQ01000009.1 coordinate 23,447, forward strand.
CCAGCATCTCTAGGTTATCTTTCATCGCTTGCTGCATCTTGAAGATGTAGTCCATACGCTTTGGCAGCGGCGTTGCGCTCCAAGCAGGAAAGGCCTCGGCTGCAGCGGCAACGGCAGCACGAGACGTTTCCACTGAGGACAGCGGAACTTCACCGATAACGGCACCGGTGGATGGGTTTTTCAATGGTTCATACTGGCCATTCGTTTCATCTAGCCACTGGCCATTAATATGGTTTTTTATCTTGATGTAGTTTGTCATTGTTATATTCCGTTAGTGTCAGGTTAAAGCGTTATTCGCGAGTAACATCACTATAAAGTTGCGCGGTTCTGAGGCCGTAGATCCACGAATTTGTGAGATGTAGTTCCAACGCGGGTGGTAAAAAAAGGGCTCCGAAATCGAAGCCCGAACGCCTCAGCAGCGTGAAAAGTTCAATTAGTAGCCCATCAGTAATTTGGGTAAGAAAAGCGACAGCTCTGGTACAAAGGTCACGAGAAACACCATCGGTAAGTGGCCGAATACCAAGAACTTGAGCGTGGGTTTAATGTAGCGGTCAAGGGATAGCTTGCTGACCCCGCCAGCCATGTAGAGCATGGGCGCACAAGGAGGGGACACATTCCCAAGGCCAAGGTTGACACCGACCACCGCCGCAAAGTGGATAGGATCGATCCCTAGTTCATTGATGATGGGAAGGAAGATAATCGCTGCCAGCACACTGCCCGAGATATCATCGACGATCATGCCAATAAGCAGTAACAGCAGATTGATCATCAGCAGCAGAACATATTTGTTCTCAGTGATCTGTAACAGGCTTTGTGCAAGGTCGCGCGGCACTTGCTCCAAAATCATGGCACGGCTCATGATAAAGAGGAAAAAGAGCACCGCCATAATGGAGCCTGTCATGGTAACCGCACGCACCGTAACGGAGCCTAAGCTGCGTAAAGTCATGCCTTTATAGATAAACAAACCAACGGGGATTGCATACATCACGGCAATCGCCGCCGCTTCTGTTGGCGTAGCGATGCCACTGTAGATTGCGCCTAAGATCAGCAGTGGCATCAGTAGTGCAAAGGCGGCACTTTGGCCGGTTTTCACCACGCCTTTGGCAGCCTCTTTAAAGGGCAGCGGTGCCGCGACCTTAATATTTGGATCGTTACGTAGGAACCAGATATTGAGTAAGCAGTAAACGATGGTCAGGATAATGCCCGGAATAATCGTTGATAGGAACGCCGCGCCTACAGAAATACCTCCCGTGATCGAGAACACGATCATCGGAATGCTCGGTGGGATCAGCAAAGCAAGAACCGATGAACACGCGACCAGCGCTGTGGCGTGCCCCGCGGGGTAGCCTTCGCGAATCATACGCGGAATCATGATCTGGCCAACGGCCGCAATCGCCGCTGAAGAGCTGCCGGAAATTGCACCAAACAGCGCGCAGGTCAATACGGTCACTGCACCGAGCCCGCCTTTAATACGCCCAACGATAGCGTTAACGAAGTTCAGTAGGCGCTCTGATATACCCCCTTCGGCCATCAAAAGGCCTGCGAATATAAACAGCGGCAACGCCAGCAATGCAAAGCCGCTGGCGGTCTTGAAGCCATGCGGAATAAGAAATGAGATGTTGTTGCCTGTGGTGTAGGCGAACAGCACCGCGCCGATGCCAAAGGCAAACGCCACGGGAATTTCGATCAGGATGAGCACGATAACAACCGCCATCGCGATAAGAAACAGCGTCATCGTCAGGCTCCTTTTTGGCTGCGTTTCATGCGGCGTATATCGCGCCACTCATTGATAGTTTCGAGCAGAAAGTAGCCAACCATCATGGCAAAGCCGACAATCATACTGGCGCTCCAGATACCTCTTGGCCAACGCAGGTTGATACTGACGCGGCCTTTATCAATCTCTTTTAGGGCATATTTACATGCGAAGTAACCGAACAGAATGGCGGCTAACATGCAGGTAATTGAGCCGATAAAGCGGATAAGTTTTACTTTGTAGGGGTCTTTCACAACTAGGCTGACAATCCCGCCATGAATATGCTCGCGTTCGCGAGTGGCGTAACCCATGCCTAAAAAGTAGATCCAAACCGCCAGCAGAATTGACGCTTCTTCAATACCACTGAAGGGTGAATCTAATAAGTAGCGCAGCACCACTTGAGTAAACATGAGTAGCGCAAGTCCAAGACCTGCCAAAATCATCAAGCTGCGAAACGTAACGTTAAGCAGGCGCTCAAAACGTAAAAGGTAGCCATCTAAGCGGTTGTTGGCTGTATCGGGTACCGCATGCAGATGGGGTGGTATTGGGTGCGAGCTAAGATCAGGGTCGTAGTCGTAGATCTTGGTATAGCCCACTGACTGAGGTGTGTTGTTGTTCATGGTACTGATCCTATGTAAAGCAGAAAGGGCGCCGAGCACACGCTCTAGCGCCGGTTGACCGTAAGGATCAGTTGATGCCTGCAATTTTGCGCATCATGTTCATAATGTCTGCGCCAACCACTTTCTCCATAAATGGCCACTCATTGGCGTACAGAATCTCTTTCGCTTTTGCCATCTGCTCAGGTGATAGCTCGACGACTTTCACACCGCTACCGCGTACTTTATCGAGGAAGCCTTCATCGATCGCTTGCGCTTCATCCCAAACTTTCGCCATGGTTGCATCTGCTGCTGCCACTAACTTAGTGCGCTCAGCTGCTGGTAGGTCTTCCAACCACGATTTGTTCACAACCCAGAAGGCGTGCTCGAAGTAATCTTTGGTAAGAATGTAGCTTTCGATAACATCACGCATCTGCCAGATCTCAACCGAGGGTGCGGTGCCACGTGCGTCAATCGTACCGAGCTGGAGCGCCGTGTAGAGTTCAGAGAAAGGCATCGGTACGGGTGTGAAGCCGAAGCTCTTGTAGCGCTCGATACCGATAGGGATCGCCGGTACGCGCATCTTGATTCCCTTACCATCCGCTGGGAAGTTGGTGGGTGTCTCTTCAACGCCTTTGCGCATCGCGATGGAGCCAAAGCCCGTTGGGATGATACCTAGCACCACTAAGTCGAGATCGTTGAGAATCTCGTTGTAGACATCGGTCATTTTGCCGTTTGGCCCGTACACTTCGCGTGCTTGTGCCCAATCATCTACTACATAACTCAACCAAGAAAGATCAAGGCGAGGATCGTACTCGGAAGCGCCGAAGCTCATAGTCATCGGTACAACGCCTTCCATGCTTTGCTCAAAAATCGATGCCCAGTCACCTAGCGCTCCGCCTGGGTGGTAGTCCACCTCGATATCGGCGCCGGTTTTCTTGAGTTCATCCATGAAGGTGGTGGATGTCATATGGAAGATGTGATCGGCAGGGTAGGCGTGGCCGAGCATCAGCTCTTCCGCCTGTGCTGTTTGCACGCTAGGCAGTGTTAGGGCAGCAGATAGGACGCAAGTAGAGAGCAGAGTCTTTGCACGAGTCGTTATTTTCATAGTTACCTCGGTGATTGTTATTGTTGTCGCTAAAGGGCAGCAAAAGATCGCGCTGCGCTTTGATAGTCCGAGTCCGACAACGTAGGTTTTGGTAAGGCAAGACCGCGTTGTCGGAGCCACTTCAATATAAATTTGGCGCTCCAATAGCCAATAGGCCCAACGCTAACCCGAAATATAGAACCAGGCTGTATCGCTAGTATTTATGGGGCTTGTAGAGGAGTTGGTTGTGAAAATTGCGCCGCTTTAGGTGTGGGCTTTAGCTAAGCAAAGTAACGATAAGGCCGAGCAGCATATGCTGTTTAAGGGCATGATGTGTGGGAGGAGAGGGGCAGTATCCATTGCCCAATATGCGCTTAGGTAAGCTCACCTATTAAGGCCGCTAGGCGCTCAATACCAGGCCGAATCCGCTCGGTGGCGATCGAGGAGTAACCCAAGCGGAAAAACTGCTGAGGTGGGTTAGCGCGGTGAAAGTAGATATCCCCTGATTCGATAACGACACCGCGCTCGAGGGCCAAACGCTTTAGCTCTCGGGCATCTAAACCATCGGGGCCCTTAACCCAATAGGCGGAACCGCCAAACACTGGTGGTTTCGCTGAGGCAGGCAGGCAGCTTTGTAGCGCATCACTCACTGCTTTCCAGCGCTCTTCATAGACCTGCACAATACTGCGCACCAGTGAGTCGTGGTACCCGCGATGGAGAAAGAGACCAACCGAGCGTTGGTTATTCATCGGCGGGTGGCGCAGCATCATGCGGCGAAATTCTCGGATCTCTTGAATTAGAGGTTTGGGCCCAACCATATACCCCAGCCGTAAGCCAGGCGATAGGGTTTTAGAGAGGCTGCCAATATAAATAACGCGGTCGTTTTTATCCAAGCTTTTCAGCGCTGGTGTTGGGTTGGCAGCAAAGCTGGTTTCGCACTCATAATCATCTTCAATGATTAAAAAGTTATCACGCGAAGCTTGCTCTAATAGAGCTTGGCGCCTTGCCAGTGGCATCGTGACGGTGGTGGGGAACTGGTGGCTTGGGGTGGTGAAGATCAGGTCGCAATCGCGCAGTTGCTCTCCGGTTTCAAGGCCGTCTTGGTCGATGGAGAGGTTTTTAATTCGTGTGCCGGTGCAGGCGGCCATATGGATAAGATCAGGATAGCCCGGATCCTCTAAACCGAAGCGCGTTGTTTGGTTGAGCAAAACCCGTATCAGCATATAAAGCGCGTGTTGGGCGCCCACCGTAATCAGGATCTCATCAGGCTCCGCCCAGACGCCTCTGCGTGGCAGTAAGCGTGAGTGAATCTGCTCCACAAGGAGGGCATCATCGTCGTCATAGCGGTCGCCGGCCCAGTCGCCAATCGCCTGTACCGAAACTGCCTCTTTACAACATTCGCGCCAATGGTTGGTTGGGAACATCTTGGGGTCTAGCTGGCCATAAATAAATGGGTAAGGGTAGTCCCGCCAGCGGTGCACTTTGTTGAGCTTACGTTCGGTGGGGCGCAACTTCAGGCACTGGTCCCAGTCGGGCTTATTGCCGCTTTCGATCGCCACGGGCCGCTCCTCTTTGACGGAGCTTTTGAGGATCTCATCGTTAACATAGAAACCTGCGCGTTCACGTGAGATCAGGTAGCCATCGTACATTAGGTGTTCATACGCCAAGATCACCGTATTGCGCGATACGCCAAGCATTTGCGCAAGTTTGCGTGTTGAGGGCAGCGGTAGATCGGGTGGAATATGCCCATCGATAATGGCTTTACTGATCTGCTCCCGAATCTGCTGCTGCAAACTGGATTCACTATCAGGAGAGAGATGAAAAAGGTGGTTTAACATCTGTTTTAGCTCCTTGGGCGGTATGCTACTGCGCCATGAACAAGGGGTTTTTATTCTTATAAAGTGAATCTTATTGGTACTAAACCTTCGGAGGTAGTGCCAGCGTTTGGTACCAAATAGGGCCATTTCCGTCTTGCAAAGCTAAATTTACGTGGAAGTGGTTCCTGTATTTGTTCTTAAAATGGATCTTCTATGGATCCATTGGTGGCTTTATGCTGCTTTTACGTTATTGGAGTGCCAGCATGGTTTGGCTTACTCCGGCGAAACAGGCGTAAAGGAGTTGTTATGAAAACAGAGCCGCTGTTTACCGCATCCAGTGATCTATATCAGAACGAACTTGGGCAACCCGTTGGCCCGACGTTGAAGAATTGGGTGCCGTGTCAAAGCCCGCCTCGCACGCCTCTCGTGGGACGTTTTTGTCGGCTTGAGCCGATGGCTCCAGAGCATCACGCTAGGCGGTTGTTCGATGCTTTTGCGTTGGACACGAGCGGTAAAAACTGGACCTATCTATTCGCTGAGCCGTTTACAGATTATGAGGCCTTTGACCGATATCTAGTCGAGACGTGTTGTGGCGATGACCCGCTTTTCTACACCGTGATCGATCAGGCTAGCGGGCTAGCCGTGGGTATGGCGGCGCTGATGCGTATTGATCCACGCATGGGCGTTATCGAAGTGGGCCATATCCACTTCTCGTCACGTATGCAGCGTACGCCGATGTCATCAGAAGCGATATTTCTGTTGATGAGCCGCGTGTTTGATGAGCTAGGCTATCGCCGCTTCGAATGGAAGTGTGACAGCCACAACGCCCCCTCAAAACGCGCCGCCGAGCGCTTTGGTTTTAGCTTTGAAGGCATTTTTCGCCAAGCGGTTGTATATAAAAACCGCAGCCGCGATACCGCTTGGTTTTCGATTATTGATCGTGAGTGGCCACACGTTAAAGCGATGTTTGAAGGGTGGCTCGCCCCTAAAAATTTTGATGCACAGGGTAAGCAACGGCAACCACTACGTCACTTTAGAGCAGACAAGGAGTAAGAGATGAATGTATCAGTTAAAGCGCTGCATACCGGCGATAGATCAGCATGGGAAGTGCTCTATAAAGGTTATGCCGAGTTCTACAACATGCCTATGACAGATGAGACACTCAACACCGTATGGCAGTGGATTTTTGACCCTAACAACCGCTTTTTCGCCCTGATTGCAAAAGATGAATGGGATAATGGTGTCGGTTTGATGCACTACCGTGGTATGCCATCGCCGCTGCGCGGGGCTGAAGTTGGCTTCTTGGATGATCTGTTTGTCGATCCAGATTGTCGTAGTCGAGGTGTGGCCGAGCAGATGTTCGCGCGTTTACAGCAGGAAGCCCAAGCGCAGAACTGGCCGTTCGTGCGTTGGATTACCGCGGAGAATAACTACCGTGCGCGGGCCGTTTATGACCGTATTGCCGATAAAACACTCTGGCAGACCTATCAATTGAATACGGATTGCTAGGAGCTTCTGCCAAGTTTTAAGCGCAAAACCTGACAGGCCCGTTTAGCTACCCCAATTAAGCAAAGTGGCGTGGTTGGCTTGGATGCTATCTAGACGGGTGCGTAAGCGTTCAGCAAAGGCTTGAGTGATCATAGAGCGCGGTGTGTCGTCGGGATAGAAAATGCCGATATTGAGCTCGACTTCGGGATTAAAGCGCCGAAACACCACCTTGCCGGGGCTTGCGTAACCTTGATAGCTATCGACGGAGATCAAGTCCATGACACAAACGCCAAGGCCGCGCTCCACAAAAGTGAGTGCTGGGATAAAAAAGCGTGTCTGCAAGCGCACGTTCATCCGATGTCCGTTGTTTTCAAACTCCTTCAGGAGGTCATGGAAAATCATGTGATCAGGGTGTAGCGTGATCATCGGTTCACCATCGAGCAAGGCGGTGTTGAGCTCCTCCTCTTGAGCAAGCGGATGATCTGCTGGTATCGCGACACAGCACGGTAGCGTAAAGCGATCATCAAGCGAGAGTTGCGACTGGTGTTGGGTAATCTCGGCCAGCCCAAGGTCATATTGGTTTGAGGCAACCCACTCTGCGACAAGATCTGAGGTACGGGTTTGTAAGGAGGCCTGTACCTTGGGGTGCTCCTCTAGAAAGTCGGCGAGCAGGTTAGGCATAAAGAAGGTGGATGGGCCGGGCATACAGCCGATACGCAAAAAGCCATACTGCTTGTTCTGGATATCTTGGACCGTTTGGCTCACATCTTGGATGCGATTAAAGATCGCTTCGATTTCGCGGTACAGATACTCCGCTTCAGGCGTTGGATAGAGGCGTTTTTTATGGCGCTCAAACAGTTGGAAGCCGATCTCCTCCTCCAGAGAACTAATCATCATACTGACCGCAGGTTGGGTGCGAAAAAGCTGCTTAGCGGCTTGAGAGACTGAGCCTGCAAGCATCACGGCACGGAAGGCTTCCATCTGTTTTAGGTTCATGGCAACGACCTATATATTAGAAAATCTGATAAACCTTATTATTCCGTATTTCTAGCTTATATCAATGAGAAGATGGTGCGGAATGTATGGAGCCGTGAGTTGCAATAAGGCTGGAGAGACTCACCCGCTAGAACAGCGGGTGAGGTGGGTAACGCGAATGGTTACTTCTTGCTCGTGCGAGCAGCTTCTTCGGTGTAGATCGCATAAGTTGCTTTTAGGTCAGAGATCCACTCTGGGCCGTAGCGATAGTCCACCAATGCGCCGATATTTTCGTATGCTTTCAGCACTTCTGGGTCTTTCATCACTTTCGCGGTTGCCGCGTTCAGTTTCTCAACAACCTCTGCCGGTACACCTTTCGGGGCAAAGACACCAGACCAGCCGCCAAAGCTACCTTTGATGCCATAGTCAGAGAAGGTTGGCACGCCCGGGAAGGCATCCATCTTCTGATCCATTACCAAGATGCGGGCACGATCTGCTTTGACGTGTGGGCCGAATGCAGGTGGGAAGGAGACCGCAGAGTCGATGTGACCACCCACAACCGATACCATAGACGCAGCTGCGCCTTTTGCGTGAACGTACTTCACGTTATAGCCTGACTGGTTTGCGATGATGTTCGCCATGATCGTACCAGAAGAGGACGCACCCCAAGAGCCTTGGGTCAGTGTTTTGCTATTGGCACCTTTTATGAACTGGTCGAAGTCTTGGTATGGGCTGTCCTTGGCTACCACGACGGCCAAAGGCACTGACGTGAATTTTACAACCGGATCGAAGCTATCAAAGCTGTAAGGCGTTTTGGTGAAGTTAGGTGTCACCAACATGTTGCTCAAACCTGCATTGATGAGCGTGTAGCCATCGGCTTTCGCGCGAGCAACGAACGACGTACCCACAACACCGCCACCGCCTGGCTTATTAACGACAACAACCGGTACACCTAGCTCTTTCTCGACCGCGTCTGCCCAGATGCGGGTTGTTAAGTCGGAGTCACCGCCAGCACCCCAAGGTACAATGACCTGAATTGGTTTTTCAGGGTAGGCCGCAAGCGCCGCACCTGATGCAACAGTCATCGCGACTGCTGTTGCCAGAGATAACAGAGTTTTTTTAGGACTTTTCATACCAACTTCCTTTCATTTATTTTTATTGACGTTCATTTTTTCAAGCGGTGCGACCGTGCGCACCGCCGTGAAATCGTTTGCTCAGCTAGGCGGGGCTCTCCTCCCCTTGTGCTGAAGCACGTTTTGCGGCTTTTGCTTTCATGCGTGCGCTAGACAACACGAAGAAAGCCGATAGCGCGATAAACACCCAAGAGAACGGTGAGGCGAAGAAGCGTCCATAGTCGTCACCGACAATAGCGAACGCCTGATCAAGGTTCTGCTCGAGGAAGGGTGTTAGGATAAAGCCGATGATGAAGACCGCTGGGTTCAAGCCCACAATACGCATGCCGTAGCCCAGTACCGTAAAGGCGATCAACACCAAGATGTCGTTCATGTTTTGGCCCGCAGTGAAGGCGCCGGTAAAGGCGAACACTGTCACACATGGGAAGATGTAATAACGGCGCAGCGATGCCATCTTCACAAAGAACTTGAAGCCTGAGCGAGCGATACCGAGCAGGAACAGGTCTGTGATTAAGAAGCCTGCAAAGATCGCGTAGATGGTTTCAGTGTGCTCAAAGAAGATCATCGGGCCGGGCGTTAAGCCGTGAATCAGGAAGGCACCCATCAACAGTGCGGCAACATCATCGCCAGGAATACTAAGCGTTAGCATCGGGATCATGCTGGAGCCACACACCGCATTGTTAGCGGATTCTGCAGCAGCGATGCCCTCGACCGAGCCTTTGCCGTACTTTTCTGGGTTCTTGGAAGTACGTTTGCCTTCGCCATAGGCGATAAACGCAGCTGTACTCGAGCCTAGCCCAGGCAGAGCGCCGATAAAGGTACCGATGCCGCTTGATTTCAAGATGGTACCAAACACACTGCGGAACTCTTTAAAGCTGATGCGATTGTCCGCCGGGTTAGGGGAGCGGGTGATCGCGAGCTCATGGTGAGGAATTTTACGGCGGCGGATCACATTGATCACTTCCGGCATCACAAGGACACCAATCAACATCGGCGTAAAGGTGAAACCGCCGATCAGCTCATCAATACCAAAGGTAAAGCGTGCGGAACCTGTGATTGAATCGATACCGACCATCGCAAACAGCATACCTAAACAGCATGAAAGTAAGCCGCGAGGAATCGATTCACCCGCCATAGAGCCGATCACCGTGAAGGCGAACAGCAATAGAAAGACCTTCTCGATGGGGCCCGCTTGTAGCGATATCGCCGAGATCGGTGCAGCGACTAGGATCAGCACCATCGTTGCCAGCATCTCTCCAGATACGGACGCGAATAGCGACATATCTAGCGCTTTACCGGCTTTACCTGCTTTGGTCAGTGCATGACCATCTTGCGCGGTTAAGAAGGAGGCTGCCGCGCCCGGCGTGTTGATTAAAATAGCCGAGATTGAGCCGCCATAGATCCCTGCTTTGTAGACCGCCAGCAGCATCGTAATGCCGATGATGGGGTCAACATAGAAGGTCATGGGCAGCATGATCGCGATCGCCATGATGGCTGAAATACCGGGAATAGCACCAAAGATAATGCCAACCACCACACCTAAAATGATGCCGAGGATTGGGCCAACAGCCAGAATCGAGCTGAAGCCGCTAAGAATATTGTCTAACATCTGCAGCGCCTCCTATAGCGACCAAGTTGGTAAGTAAACGCGCAGAAACTCACGCGAACCGTAATAGATCAATATAGGAACAACGACCGAGACCACCGTGATCGGTAGCCAGTTGCGCCCGCCCAGCAGGTAGGCTACCGCCAACATAATGAATGGCGTTGTGACCATAAACCCGATATAAGGCACGGCCAGCCAGTAGAGGACAAAGATGCCGATGTAGATCGCAATACCACCGAAGCCATCGGTAGAAATGATCTCATTCTCTTCTTGAGGTTTACCCTGAGCGAGTTTTTGGAACGCCTGAATGGCAATCGTGCCAGCGAATAAAATCATCAAACCGGCTACCGCACGTGGCAAGAACATAATGCCCAAATCACTTTCGGCACCACCTTCGGCGAGATTGTCGTTGGTTAGAATGATCACCGCGATGATGATCAAAAACGTCGAGAGCCCGACGTCTATTTTTCGTCTATCCATTTGCAACACCAATAACTTCTTATTTTTATAACCAGTGCCGATGTCGTCTTACGGGCAATGCTTGAATGCATTGCTGACGCGTATCTGGCGATTGGCCACTGTTAAAACCAGTTTAAATAAACCCTATATAGATACAATTCGAAAAAAACACTGATTTCATAAGTTAATCTTATGTTTTTGGGTGGGGAGGTCTATTCGTCCGTGAGTAGTGTGTATCCGCACACCGTTTGACTTATCGAACATACGACTATGGTAGCGGAAGTTGTAATGGGCTTGCTGTTTGAATTCGTATAAAGGTTGTGAAATGGCGACGTTTCGTACGCATTAACGATTGTTATCAGCGTGGTTGAACGCGGTACTCATTTAAAACATAAGTTTTTCTGATTAAATATTAAAAAAATCGGATTTGTTATTATGATTTTGCCGGAAAATAATAGTTCTAACTTAGGCTCTGACCTGAATCGTCTAGTGACGACAGGCCGACAACAACAATAAAAAAGAGTGTTTCGAAGCCGGTTAGGTTACTTGTTAATCTGCCGAGTGCTTATCACCTTTATACATTGTCCTTCTCGGTAGCGTTGCGCCTGCAACGTGTTGCACTTCTCTCGATGGTTCAGAGCTATCTATTTAGCAGCCGCTTTTCGGCTGTATCAACGACATTAGATCTAAGCGAGTAACCGATGATTGAACGCCAGCATAAAAATCAACGCATGAGCCAGCTTGTTAGTTTTGCCAACCTAGTGTGGACTGCAGGCCAAGTAGCTAAAGATCCATCGCAGGATATGGCCGGCCAAACGGAACAGATCTTGGCGCAGATTGATGCGCTGTTAGCCGATGCTGGCAGCAACAAAAGTGCGCTTATCAGCGCCAATATTTGGGTTTCAGATATCAGCCAGTTTGCGCAGATGAATGCGGTATGGGATGCCTGGGTTGATAGCGAAAACCCACCGGTGCGTGCATGTGTTGAATCCCGTCTTGCTCGAGACGAGCTGTTAGTCGAAATACAAGTGGTTGCCGCCAAACTCTAATAGCTTAGAGGCTGATACGGTTATGGAAACAAAGCATGTAGCAGTCGTGGGGGCAGGCATTGTAGGCCTGTCAACAGCGATTAGCCTGCAGCAGGCGGGCTTTACTGTCACCCTGATCGATCGTAACGATCCGGGAAAAGGGGCATCTTTCGGTAACGCTGGTTTGTTTGCAGACTACGCACGGCTGCCTTTTACCAAGTTCGCTATGCTGCGCAAAATGCCGGGTATGTTGCTTGATAGTGAAAGCCCGCTCTCTATGCAAGGCGCTTATCTGCCTCATCTGATGCCCTATGGCTGGGGGTTCTTAAAGTCGTGCTCTCAAGCAAAGTATGAGCAGGGAAGAGCTGCACTCACCCAGCTACAGCATCACACCCGCGAGAATGATGATCATCTGTTAGCGCTAACAGGGGCGCGCAGTTTGGTGCAAGCTAACGGGTGTTTGGGTCTGTTTGCAACACAAGAAAATTTTGTTGCAGCGCAAGAGGGCGACATGGCTGAGCGGCTGGCGCAGGGCGTTAACCTGAGTTATGTGGGTGCTGAAGAGGTTGCTGAGTTAGAACCTGACCTTGCCCCCTTTTATGCAGGCGGCGTTTTCTATAAGGATACGCGCTTTACGGTGAATCCACTGGCGCTGTGTCGGCGTTATGCGGAGTATTTCGCTGCCCAAGGGGGGCGTCTCCTTAATCAAGAGGTGGTTGCCGTTCACCCATCTATTGATCGCGTCGAGGTGCAGCTGCAGGATCAACGCATAGCCGTGGAGCATGTGGTGATGTGTGCAGGCGTTGCGTCCCAAAAGCTGCTGGATCCACTGGGTTGCCGTTTTCCACTTGTAAGTGAACGCGGTTATCACCTGACGTTGGATACTGAGAAGAGCCAAATTAGCCGACCGGTAGGTTGGTTGGATAAAGCGATTTTTCTCACCCCTATGGCGACCGGTGTGCGCTTAGCGGGTACTGCAGAGTTTGCATTTGCAGATGCACCAGCCAATGAGCAGCGTACTGATGTCATGCTCAACCATGCGCAAGTGATGCTGGGCTTCACGCCGCAAGTGCAAGACTCTTGGGTCGGTAGCCGTCCATCGACGCCTGATTCACTGCCTGTGATCGGCTCGTTAAAAGCACACCCGCGTATTATCGCCGCATTTGGTCATGGCCACTTGGGGTTAACGTTTGCGGCGGTGACCGGCAAGTTAGTAACACAAACCATTCAAGGCGTTGCGACCGCGGTAGATTTGCAGCCGTTCGCACCCGAGCGATTTAGTTAAGGTATTTATATGATTATTAAAGGTGGTATCAATATTTGCGGCGTGCCGATGGGTGTGATTTCGCTGGAGTCCTACTTTCCAAAGCCCGATGGCCATATCAAACACCCGGCAAGCTTTGATTTTCCGGTGATGTATAAAACGGTTCAAGGCGCAACGATCGACCGCTTGATTCGTGAGCGTGATCCTGCACTTCTACAGCCCTTTATTGAAGCGGCACAGGAACTTGAGCGTGAAGGCGTTAAAGCGATCACCGGAAGCTGCGGGTTCTTGGCGCTCCATCAAAAAGCGTTGGCCGATGCCGTCGATATCCCGGTCTTTATCTCTAGTCTGATTCAAGTGCCGTTGGTTTCGCGGATGCTAAAGTCCGAGCAAAAAGTCGGTGTTGTGGTGGCGAACTCCGACGCGTTGACGGCTGATCATCTATCGGGCGTGGGCATTCAGGATGAGCCTATCGTTGTTGCGGGTATGCAGGCGCAGCGTCAATTTGCTGAGGTTATTCTGCGCGGTGATAGTGTGGATCTGGATATGGATATCTTTGAAGCTGAGTTGACGAGTGTGGTAGAAACGATGCTGAACGAAAATCCAGAGGTGGGTGCTATCGTTCTTGAATGTACTGACCTGTCCCACTTTGCACCGCGCCTGCAAGCTAAGTTTGGCTTACCCATCTTTGATTTAAGCAGCCTAACGCGCATGGTTGCGGCGACCGTCGAGCGCCAAATCGCATAAGGTTTTCTCTCTTCTCAATGTGTTGGAGCGTCTGAACAGCGCTTCCTTTGGGTGAGTATCACGTTGAAACAGCCGTGATACTCACCGTTTTTATCGCTTGCTCTCGATTCTCCTTTCTTTTCAATACACGCCAATAGCGTTGGTTTGTAGCAGTGCTATCAAGAAACCGTGAGATAAGGAGGTTACTAATGCGGTGCAGTTAGCTGCTCAGTAACAGCACAGGGCGCATCGACGATCCTTTTGCTGTTGTGAAAAGCGCCGTGGCGGCTGTGACTGGCTAGCACGTTGAGTCGAGGAGTGAGCTGGGCACGTTAAATGACGCCCGAAAAGACGACTGATGCGCTCAAATGTTTGTTGTACCTCAATGGTAACTATAATGATTGGTGTTAGGTTAACGTATTTGAACCCCTCCAATGCGTTTTATAAGGCGATCATTGGCGCAATAGCGCACTGATGAGAGGTTGTTAAGCGCAAATTTTTAGTTGGGCTTAGCGAACTTGTCAGTAAATAGTCATGGTTGGCAGCCATAACTATAGCTTCGGTATCCTGTTGTTCGCTAAGCTATTTCGATGGTTTGTCAAGGTTGAGCTTGTTGGTTTTTTACAGTATTTTTTACTCATCAATGAAACATTTTTATGTTTGTTTGATGTGTCTTTACTGATATGTAGCGTTTTCTTCGATCTTTTGGGGACGTTACAGTTTAAAGCGTATCCAGCAACGGGCACGGGAGACGAGCGGCAAAAAGACGACGAGTGAGTAGCAGCTAGGGCTGCTTGACGAAATCCAGTTGTAAATACGAACTGACCTCTAACTGTTGGGATAACAATGCACCAAAATCAGAACTCTTATATCAATACGTTTTTCAAGATGGAGTCCGCGGGCGGCATTCTGCTGTTTTTCGCAGCTGTATTGGCGATGTTGCTTGCTAACTCTGCTTTGGAACCTATCTATCAACTTGTCTTATCAACACCAGTGGAAGTGCGCGTTGGCGCGCTTGATATCGATAAACCACTCTTGTTGTGGATTAACGATGGTTTGATGGCGGTTTTCTTCTTTCTTGTCGGACTTGAGTTAAAACGTGAGCTGGCAGAAGGTGAGTTATCGGACCGACGCAATGTTATTTTGCCGGGTATCGGCGCTGTTGGCGGGATGGCGGTTCCAGCCCTCATCTATGCGTTCTTTAACTATGATGATCCTGAAGCGATCAATGGCTGGGCAATTCCAGCGGCAACAGATATCGCATTTGCACTGGGTGTTTTGACACTGCTTGGCTCGCGTGTGCCTACGTCTATCAAGATCTTTCTAACATCGTTGGCGATCTTTGATGATATTGGCGCGATTATCATTATTGCGATCTTCTATACCTCGCAGATCTCATTTACAGCGTTGGTGGTTGTGGCTTGCTGTATACCGCCACTATTCCTACTAAACCGCTTCAATGTTGTTTCAAAAAGCCCATATATGCTGATCGGTATCATCATGTGGATTGCAACACTGAAATCTGGTGTGCACGCAACGCTGGCGGGTGTCGTACTTGCGATGTTTATTCCGATGCGCTGTAAAGCCGATCCAGATTACTCACCGGTGCGTGGCCTAGAGCACGACTTACACTCCGTTGTTGCTTTCTTCATCCTGCCGGTATTTGCTTTCGCGAATGCAGGTTTAAACCTTAAAGGTATTACGACGGAGCAGCTATTCCATGGCGTGCCGGTCGGTATTGCACTCGGTCTCTTTATCGGTAAACAGCTTGGCATCTTTGGCTTCTGCTGGTTGTTTATCAAGATGGGTGTTGCCAGCTTGCCAAGAGGCATGACGTGGATAGGGCTCTATGGTACGGCGGCGCTCTGTGGCATTGGCTTCACCATGAGCCTTTTTATCGGCTCACTGGCCTTTGGCGATGTGGCTGATAGGATGTTCGATGAACGCTTAGGTATTATTTTTGGTTCTCTCTGTTCCGGTATTGTGGGTTATCTGATCCTCAATGCGAGCCTTAAAAAGAACCCCGACGCCGAAGCATAATTTTAAAACCTCTGAAAAGCCCAGCCTAGTGCTGGGCTTTTTTGTGGGCCTTTCACGCAGACCTGATCTACCTCCTGTTTTATCTCGTAACAGATTAAAAGGAGAAAAATATGGGTTGGTCAGAGCGGTTTTGGGTGAATGCTATCGGTTTTCAGGCCGTTTGGTGGGGCTCGATATTACTAGGCGATACTGCCGCATTTGCCGTTCTTGCTTTACTTGCGCTGCATTTTGCCTGTCACTCGCAACCTATGGTTGAAGCCAGAGTTGTTATCGCATCCGGTGTGGTAGGTTTCAGCGTTGACTCATTTCTCACTATAGCCGGCGTTTTCACCTTTCCCTCGTTATTACTTTCATTACCTCCTATATGGTTACTTTTTTTATGGTTTGCGTTCAGCGCGACACTGCGTAACAGCCTAAGTGTATTGCGCAAGTATCGGGTTTTAGCGAGCGTACTGGGCGCTGTCGCTGGCGCTTCTACTTACATTGCCGCAGCCAAGCTCGGCGCTGTTGAACTCAGTTTTGGCTATCTTGCCACCTTCCTGTTGCTCTTGCCCGTCTGGGCAGTGCTGTTCCCCTGTCTACTCATTCTCACTGAAAAACTGGAGGAGAGTTATGTTTCGCATCACCACTAGATGGCTGCTAAGCATCAGCCTAATGTTTGCCTTTGCTGTGCCGCTGCAAGCTGCACAGCTCACTCAACCAAGCTTTAAGGAGTCTTGGCAAGATGTTGGCGAAGCGCACCTTAAAGTGTTCTGGTTTGACGTTTACAACGCGGTGTTAAGAACCCCGACGGGGCGCTTTGATGGCTACGATGCGCCTTTACAGCTCTGTCTTGATTATCAGCGCAAGATTCGCAAAAAAATGCTGCTCGATGAAACGCGTAAACACCTAAATCCTTTAGCGACGCAAGCGAAAGTTGAGCGCTGGATGCTAGAGCTGCAGCAGATGTGGCCCAGTGTGAAAGAGGGTGACCAAATAGCTTTTCAAATTGATGAGCAAGGTAAAGGCCACTTTTTCTTCAATCAAACATGGATCGGTACGATGAAAGATCCGGAGTTTTCGCCTGCTTTTGTCAAAATTTGGCTAGGCCGATCAAGTATGTTTCCGGAACTTGCAGAAAAACTGAGAGGGGGCCAATAGGTGGTGTGGATGCAGCGAATAATGGTTCTAGCGACGCTATTTCTAGTCGCCGGTTGTGCCGCAACGGTAGATGACTATGCCGAGAAAACGCCAAAGTTAGAGCTGCCAACGTTCTTCTCGGGTGAGCTTGTAGCACATGGTATGGTGCAAGATCGCAGCGATAACGTGTTGCGGCACTTCAGCGCATCCATTCGTGGTGAATGGCAGGGCAATCAAGGTATTTTGGACGAGCAGTTTATTTTTGATGACGGCGAAGAGCAGCATCGCTGCTGGCGGCTAACCAAAGAGGGCGATAGCTATACTGGCACGGCAGGGGATGTTATTGGCACCGCCGCGGGGCGTACGGTCGGAAATGCACTGAACTGGCAGTATCAGTTATTAGTGCCTGTGGATGGCACGGAGTGGACGCTAAACATCAACGATTGGATGTACTTGATCGATGAGAACAACTTACTCAACCGTGCGACGATGTCGAAATTTGGCTTAGAAGTGGGGCAGATTACTTTGTCTATCCGTAAGGTCGGTGAGACGGGTGGACCACGCACGCCAGAGTGCAGCTTGTGAGTATTGCGCGTTGGCCGCGCGCTTGGGTAACGGGCGCTGGGCGTGGTATCGGGGCTGCACTGGCAGAGGCGTTAGCACGCGATGGTGTGATCGTCTATGCCTCTGCTCGAAACCGTGAAGAGCTCGACGCGCTTGCGGAACGCTGCAGTACGCTGGCAGGGAGTATTGTGCCCATGCCACTGGATATTACCCAGAAATCAGATATCGAAGCGGCTCTGAATGGCTTTGATAAGGAGGGCTGGCCAGAGCTGGTGGTACTGAACGCTGGAACGTATCAGCCGTTTTCCGCACAAGCGTTCGATGAGGAGAGCTTTCAGCGGCAGATTGATGTCAATGTAAACGGTACGATGCGCTGCTTAGCACCTGTATTGCAACGGTTTACATCACAAGACCATGGGCATATTGCTGTTATGGCATCGGTTGCTGGGTATCGGGGCTTGCCCACCGCTTCAGCGTATGGCGCCAGTAAAGCAGCATTGATCAACATGTGTGAATCGCTGCGGCTTGATCTTCGAGGCACAGGGGTTAAGTTACAACTGATCAATCCAGGGTTTGTAAGAACACCGCTAACGGACAAGAATACGCATGACATGCCTGCATTATTGGAACCAGAGGATGCCGCAGACCGTATTGTCAGAGGTTTATCTGGCGACGGGTTTGAAATTACCTTTCCAAAACGATTCACCTACTGGCTAAAACTCTTTCGTATCCTGCCATATCGTTGGTATTTTGCTCTCGTCGGCCGGGCGACCAAATCGGGCCGTTCATCGTAAACAAGGGGTCATCATGACAGCAGTACAGCATTGGGCAGCACACTATAGCGGTATCCTTGAAACGCTAGCGCCTGCTCAGCTTGATAAACTCGCGGCCGCGACAGCGGAAGATATTGAGTTCCAAGATCCGTTTAACCATACCACCACGCAAGCCGACTTCTTAGCGGTCATGGCGGATATGTTTGAGCGTCTCGACTGGGTTAGATTTGATGTGCATAGTCAGCAGCAGAACGGCCAAGAGGCGTTTATCACGTGGACATTTTCCGCCGCGAGTGGAAAAACCGGTGAGTTTAGTGTGGCGGGAAGCAGCTACCTGACGGCCAACAGCGATGGCTTGGTCACTCTACACCGTGACTATTGGGATGCGTCGGAGCTGATGCAGATGTTGCCACTGCTCGGCGCTGTGATCCGCAAAGTTCGGCGTAAAATGGGACATGGCTAGCGCCCCAATAACCATTCAGCCTGTCGGCTTGTGACCGCTTATTCCATTCAATAACCCAATAAGGAGTTGTTGCTCCGCTTCTTTGGGCGAAAGGGCGTGTGTGCTGATCAGCCACGAGGCGCTGTAAAGCATGCTATCTAACATGGCGACGATCCATTGCGGCTGCAGTTGCTCAGACAGCACGCCGTTGCGTTGCCCCGCGGTTATCCAGCGCTCCAGTGCCGCCATCTGCTGCTCGTAAAGCGCGCATACCTCAGCGTCTAATTCAATATCTGTCCACATCATCTGTAGAAAATGAAACCGGTCAGCCAGCGGGAGCAGTGCGCTGACTAACTGCTCGATAGCGGACGTTTCGCGCAGCTCGCAGCGCAGCCGTTTGGCAGTGGCTTGCTCAACTATCTCTAGGGACTCAATTGCAATCGCCGCTAGAAGGTTCTCGCGGGTGGGGAAGTGTCTATACAGCGTGGCGCGTCCTACACCGGCTTGATTGGCGATTTCACTTAATGATGCATGGGGGTTATGTAAAAGCACCTGAAAGCTAGCATCCAGAAGAGCGCGGTTAGATCGTTTGATGCGTCGGTCGGTCACGATGATCTCCATTTAATGAGACGCTATTGTATCATAAAGTTTTGGTTGATATGATACATCTGTGTTTCATAAATAGTGAGTGGTTTAGCATGAGTGATTTAATTGAGCTTTATGAAGAGCGTGCAAAGCAGCCGATGGAAACAGCACTAAGCTTGCCGTTCGCCGTTTATAGAGACGAAGCAATAGCCGCTTTGGAAGCGCAGAAGATATTTCATCAACAATGGGTGTTTGTCTGTGCCGTTGACTTGTTGAAAGAGGTGGGTAGTTACTACGCCTTTACGTTAGCGGGTGAGTCGATTGCAGTTGTGCATGGAAAAGACGGCCACATTCGGGCGATGTCCAATAACTGTAGCCACCGCGGTACTCCGCTTCTCGAGACCGGATTTGGGCGTATCGAGCGAAATATCGTGTGCCCTTACCATGCATGGACTTACGCAGATGACGGTGCACTGAAAGGAGCGCCTTTTGATAATGGCTGTGTGAACAAGCACCTTCACGCATTACCTAAATATGCGCTAACCGAGTGGATGGGCTTATTATTCATTAACTTGAGCGATGCGCCTGAAGATCTCGCTGCGAATTTTAACCGGATTAATCCCTATCTTGCTAACTACCCGCTTGACCAGTTCAAACATGCCTATGTGGGTGTGTCAGAGCGTTGGAATAGTAACTGGAAGCTGGCTGTTGAGAACGGTATCGAAAGCTACCATCTTTTTATGGTGCACCGAGAGACGCTGGAAGTGAATACGCCTAGTAAGAAAGCTTACTATGTCGCTGGGGGCGCTGATTGGAGTATCACCGGTGGTGAGATCGTTACACCGCGCGGAGCGTTAGCTCAATTGTTCTCTGGAAGTTTGCCAGAGTGCGCGAATCACTACTTACTGATCTACTTGCCACCCGGCTTTATCGGTATTTTAACTTATGAGTCCTTTGATTGGATCGCTATCACACCGGACGGTGCAGAGCACTGCTTGGTGCAAAGTGGTGGGCTTACCGCTCACAAAATCAGTACTGAAGATGTGGCAAAGGACAGCTTCACCAACGCATTTTTAAGTGAAGATAAAGCAATTTGCGAGCGGGTACAGGCGGGCATGGGTTCAACGCATCACAGTGGCGGCAAGCTACTTGAAGTGGAGCGGATTGTTGTGGATTTCCATCAATACCTCGCGAAATGCCTATTTAATCACTCCGCAGCGGCTATTCACGAAACCGATGCTGCGCAGCTGTTCCGTGGCGAGCTTGCGGAGTGAGTGGTTATCACTGTATCGAACCGACTGAAATGTGACCAAGAGATCGACCATGAAAAACCGTAACCCCTCGAGTGTGAAAGTGTCGAATCCTGTGGCGGCTGGGAGTAGCCGCCAAGCTCAACGTGCCAGTGGCGCTCAACCTTGGCCTTGGCGCACGCTGCTTGGTGTCGGCATGATTCTCGCTGAGCTTTGGTTCAACACCGGTATTATCTGGGGGCTATTTATGTTGCTGTGGGCTGTTATGGGCGTGTTATCGGGGCAAACTTATATCTTCGAACCCCTTATTAAAGAGGAGTATCCGGTATTATTTTGGTGTGTCATCACACTCTGGTTTGTGATTGCGGGGCTGCTTTTTATAAGCAACCCCTATATCTACGGCCTAATTTCGAGTGCAATGAAGTAGACAAAAAAGGCGGGTTGGTAAATAAAAAAGCGCGTTGTTGCACGCGCTTTTTTCATTTCTAAACCCTATGCTTTCGGTGTTAGCACAAAGAACCCTACATCAATCGAGTTCTCATCAAACCCACCTTCGCAGTAGGCAAGATAGTAGCGCCACAAGCGGTAAAAGCGATCATCAAAGCCTTGCTGGCGAATAGTAGGCCAGTGCTGCTCGAATTTAGCCGCCCACTCACGTAGTGTCTGAGCGTAATCATGGCCGAACATCTGTTGTGTAGTGAGCTCAAAACCATGCTCGTCGGCTTTTTTCCGCAACATCGCAACGCTAGGTAACATGCCGCCGGGAAATACGTAGCGTTGGATAAAGTCAGCTTGTTTTCGATAACTATGAAAGCGCTCGTCGTCAATCGTGATGATCTGCAAAACCGCATTTGCGCCCGGTTTAAGCACTTGGTTGAGCTTGGCGAAGTAGGTATCCCAGTGAGACTCGCCGACCGCCTCAAACATCTCGATGGATACTACACCATCATATTTGGCGTCCAGATCGCGATAGTCTGTTAGGCTTAAATTCACCTGCTCTTCAAAACCAGCCGAGACCGCCACCTCCTGCGCCCACTTGAGCTGTTCAGTTGAGAGGGTGATGCCATCAACGTGGTAGCCTTGGCTGGCCGCTTGGTGGGCAAAACCGCCCCAACCACAACCAATTTCGATAATCGAGGCGCCCTTGGGTGCATCCAAAAGCTCTAAGATACGGTTGTACTTATTCACCTGCGCAGCTTGCAGT
This sequence comes from Neptunomonas marina, assembly GCF_004005935.1. Taxonomy (GTDB): domain Bacteria; phylum Pseudomonadota; class Gammaproteobacteria; order Pseudomonadales; family Balneatricaceae; genus Neptunomonas; species Neptunomonas marina. Next base: position 45,356 of record NZ_SACQ01000009.1, read on the forward strand.
GATTCGCCGTAATCACGATACAACGCCGCCGAGTAGGTCATCGTATCGTCCAGCCAGAGCTGGTAGAAATCGTTACCAAGATCATAATGCGCGGCGATGTTACGGCGGCTGCCCTGTTTCGTATTATCGCGACGCTTGTGATACAGGTTATGCAAGGCTTGAACCAGAAAACGTGCTTTCGCTAGGCCGCTGAGGGCGTGCTCGTTGCGTAAGCCCCAGCGGATGAGTGCGCTCAAGTCGCTGCTATCCCATTCACCGGCAAGGTAGGCTTCCGACCAGCCATTGATGCCGCCGGTCAACAAGCGCAGGAAGGGCTTTAGACTGTGCAGTTTTAGGTCAGCTTTCGGTGCTTGCTCAACGGCAGCTCCCATCCGCTTTTGATAGCCACTTGGGAACGTAACTAATAAGCCCGATTCGGCCTCTTGCAGCGCAGTAGACAAGCGCTGTGCGACGCGCTGCTCTAACCAGCTTTTGGGAGCATCGCTCGATACAGCTGTGTTCGATAATGGCTCATAGGCTTTCATAGTGAAACTCTCCGTGGTCGTCCTGCCAGCTTATGCTTTGGCTGATCTCTTTATCTCTAGGTTGAATCACAAGTTTTTTGCGCCATAACTTCAGCGCTTCCCAGTGAATCGCAGTGATCACTTTGAGGGTCATCAAAGGGTATTTCGTAAAGGCTTTGATCAATTGCTTATCGTTTAGCGTTTGATGAGTGCCGGTGAAGGTGGCATGCAAGATAGGGTGCCGTTGCTCGCTTTCGCTATCCACCTCTGTTTGGCGAATACAAACAGCCACTTGTTTCGTCGGCGGTACAATCCTAAAACCGTACGCGGTATCCATCGGCATAAAAGGGCTAACGTACATCAACTTGTTGCACTGCTGACGCAGTACAGTCGCGCCTTGCTCAGCCTTTACCAAGTAGGTGTGGCGCGAGCCAAACGTGTTATTAACTTCGTACAGCACCACCTCGAGCTCTTGTTGGCGGTTGTAACAAAAATAGACGCTTAACGGATTAAAGGTATAACCCAAAATGCGGGGATAGCAGAGCACGCGGATTGAATCTGTTGCGCTCTCGAAGCCCCGCTTGCTGAGTAGCTGAGTGATCCTTGTGCGTAACCCTCGCTCACCGCTGCCATGGTCCTTCTCGTGAAATGAGAACAGATTGAAACGATTGACGGAGAAAAAACGCAGTTTATTCAGGCGCTCAAGCTCATCAAGGTCGATCAAACAGGAGAACACGCGATAGATAAAGCGATGTGTCGCTGGGCGAAAGCGATGATGCATCACATGCCCTTCGTACAGCGCTGATGCGAGTTTATCCATGCGCTTGCTCCTTTTGAGGGCGGCTCAAAGGTTTGGGTGTGGTGTCAGTGACAAAAATACGGGTGTTTGGCTCATCGAGCTGCCATGGGCGCGGGATGCCTCCCAACTGCTCGGCTACAGCGATCCCCGATTGAATACCATCTTCGTGGAAACCATAGCCAAAATAAGCGCCACAGAACCAAGTGCGATGCTTACCTTGGAGCGACCATAGCTGTTGTTGAGAGGTGAGGGCATCTTTCCCAAACTCTGGGTGGTCATAAAAGAAGCTGCGTAAAATGGTGCCTTGTGCAGGCTCCTCGAGTGGATTGAGCGACACAAAAACCGGGCGCTCAACACCAATCGGTTGCAGCTTGTTCATCCAATAGGTCACCGAGACACGCTGTGAGTCATCGCGCTCTCCTTCAGAGAGGTAGTTCCAGCTCGACCATGCCGCCTCGCGCTGTGGCATTAGGCTAGCATCTAGGTGTAGGTAGGCTTTGTTACGCTGGTATGGGAAGCGTTGTAACAGCGTGCGTTCATCCCCTGTTGCATCTGCAAGCAAAGACAAGGCCTGATCTGAATGGCAAGCAAGCACGACATCGTCGTAAATCTCTTGGTTGCCATGGTGGTCTTCGACGACAACATAGTCGTCAAACCGGGTGATTTTGTGTACGCGGCTATTTAAGCGAATCGAGTCGCCTAACGCGTCAGCAACCTTATCGACATATTGGCGGCTGCCACCAACGACGGTGCGCCACTGGGGGCGGTCTTTGAGTTGCACTAGACCATGGTTTTGGCAGAAACGCAGGAACGCGCCAGCTGGGTAGTTGAGCATCTTATCGACAGGTGTTGACCAAATCGCTGCACCCATTGGTAGCAGGTGGTCGTATATAAAGGTATCTGCGTACTTCTCGCTTTTCAGCAGCTCGCCCAGTGACATACGCTCTAGGTCGTATTTTTGATGTAGGGTACTAGCATCACGATAGAAGCGCAGCAGCTCTCTTACCATTTTCCAGAAGATTGGTCGGAACGTGTTGCGCTTTTGGGCGAGTAATCCAGCAAGTCCGGTTCCGGCGTATTCCAGTTGTCCGCTATTAATTGATACTGCGAATGACATGTCGGTTTCGCATGTTTTAACCTGTAAACTCTCAAAAAATCTGACTAGATTTGGGTAGTTCACTGGGTTGTAAACAATGAAACCGGTGTCCACATCAATGATTTGGTTGTCTACACTGCAAGTAATTGTATTGGAGTGTCCGCCTAGGCGATCATCTTTTTCATATAGGGTTACGTCGTGAACCTGATTGAGGAGCCAAGCGCAACTTAATCCAGATATGCCGGAGCCGATCACCGCGATTTTGCGGGGGTGTATGGCTTTTAAGTTGTTATTCGATTCCATAATGTAGTTCTCAGTCGGCAGGAAAGTGTTGATGTTAGTGGAGTTTACGCGATCCCCTGTGAAAAAGATCACTACGATAGCCTTTTGCCCAACTCATATGATCTGAATTAAATCCACCAGCGTAAGGAGCGTTATGGATAACAAACCACCGGGTGATGAAGTGGAAAATATAGCTATGATCAGGCCGACAACGGCTCAAGATTGGAGCGCTCTGCTGGAGCGGGTTGCAGAGGAACGCGACCGCAGCTCGTTTGTGCAGCTATTCCAGCATTTTGCACCGCGTGTAAAGTCTTACATTTTGCGTCTTGGGCTAGTGGAATCAACCGCCGAAGAGATTATGCAAGAAACGATGCTATCCGTATGGAGAAAAGCGCATCTGTATCATCGCAAAAAAGCATCGGCTAGCACGTGGATTTTCACGCTCGCGCGGAACCAAAGTATCGATTGGATGCGAAAACAGAAGTATCCAGAGTATGGCTTGGAGGAGTGGCACGAAGAGCCAGACGACTCAAAAGACGAGTGTGCAGATTCCGTTTTAACAGATCGAATGATAAAAGCGATCAACACGTTGCCGGAAAACCAAGCACAAGTTATCTATATGTCGTTTTTTGAGGGCCGATCACACACCGATATTTCGGATCGGTTAGGCGTGCCGCTTGGGAGCGTCAAATCGCGCATCCGACTAGCCTCTGAGAAGTTGAAACACATGTGGAGAGATGATGTATGAACGTTAAACATCACCTTGATGAAGCGACATTGGTCAGCTATGCGGCTGGATCGATGTCACAGGCGATGGCGTTGGTGGTTGCGTGCCACATTGCCATGTGCCCTAAATGCCGTGAACGTGTCAAAGACTCTGAGGCGATCGGAGGCATGCTGCTAGAAGGTTTGCAGCCTGCGGCTATTAAAGGCGATGCGCTCGATTCAGTGCTAGCCGCGCTCGATAATGAGCCATCAGTTAATGCCGCAATCGCGCCGACAGAGATTCACCGTGATCGCGCCGTAGATGCCCGTTCGGTCCCAGCGCCGTTACAGGATTACATTGGCGGATCGTTAGACACCGTTGAGTGGCGAACTATTGTTCCTGGTGTTTACTATCACGACCTGCCATGCAAATCAGAACGCGGCGGCGTGTCGCGGTTGCTGCGTATAGCGCCGGGCAAAGCGATGTTACCGCACTCGCACGATGGAAATGAGCTAACCTTAATATTGCAAGGCTCGTTCTCTGATGAGGTTGGCCGCTTTACAGCCGGTGATATTGCCGATCTGGATGGTGATATCGAACATCAGCCACTGGTGGACAGTGAAGTTGACTGTATCTGTTTGATCGCTACAGAGGCGCCGCTGAAGTTCAGCACCTTGCTAGGAAAAATTGTACAACCGATTACCGGTTTCTAGTGTCACTGGAAGCTATTTTTACTAGAGGGTAGGTCATGGAAAGTTCAGAGCAAAAACCATCTATTCCTGTTGGGATCAGCGCGTGTTTGCTAGGCCAGAAAGTCCGATTTGACGGCGGCCATAAACAATCGCGCTATTGCTTGAATGTGCTTAGTGATTGCTTCGAGTTTATCTCTTTCTGTCCTGAAGTTGCGATCGGATTGCCGATCCCGCGTGAGCCGATACGCCTCGTTGGAGACGCTGATGCCCCTCGTGTTGTCGGTACAAAAGATCCATCGATGGACGTAACCGATAAGCTGCACGCCTACGCCGAAGAGGTGTTCGAGTCACACAAAGAGTTATGCGGCTACGTGTTGATGAAGGGTTCGCCCAGCTGCGGCATGGAGCGCGTCAAGATCTATCATGAAAATGGTATGCCCAACATATCAGGGCGCGGTGCGTATGCTGCACGTTTAATGGACCTGCATCCTGCGTTACCAGTGGAAGAGGAGGGGCGCTTACACGACCCAATCCTCAGAGAAAACTTTATTACACGCGTTTTCGTTTATTACGAATGGCAACGCAGCGTGATGGAGCAACCCACGCTGCACAAAGTGATTCAGTTTCACAGTCGCCACAAGTATCAACTTATGGCGCACAGCTACGAGGGTTACCGGGAACTGGGTAAATATCTAGCGACTGATGCGCCCAAAGCGCCATTAGAAGAGGTGCTCAACACCTATATTTTGCGCTTAATGGAACACCTGACTAAACGTGCCAACCGTAAATCACACACCAATGTGTTGATGCACATTATGGGTTACCTCAAGCGTGATATTGACTCTGAAACAAAGCAAGACTTACTAGATGCCATTGATCAGTACCGCACCAGCAAAGTTAACCTAACGGTGCCGCTTGCGTTGTTGAAGCATTATCTTAAACGCCATGGTAGTGATTACATAAAATCCCAGGCGTACCTAGACCCATATCCCCATGAGCTAGGGCTGCGCAATTACATTTAATTTATATCGTGCGAAGTAGCGGAGGTGTTATGGGCTTGAATCGTTTGGCGTTAAAGGCATGTTTAGTGGTAGCGATTGGGCCCTGCGCACCGTCCGCTTTTGCTCAGTCTTGCAGCGCTTTGTTGGATTACACCTTTAAACGGTTAGGCGAGACGCAAACGGAACGCCTCTGCGAAACGTACCAAGATAAGCTGGTTCTGGTGGTCAATACTGCCAGCAAGTGTGCGTTTACCCGCCAGTATGAAGGGCTTGAGGGCCTTTACTCCAAATACAAAGAGAAAGGCTTGGTGGTACTCGGCTTTCCATCGAATGATTTTGCCGGTCAAGAACCGGGTACCGAACAAGAAATTAGCGACTTCTGCCGCCTCACATACAGTGTGCAGTTCCCAATGTTCGAGAAGGTACACGCGCGTCAAGGCTCTGCACATCCTTTCTACCAGCAGCTAGCCGACGAGGCGGGCGAGTATCCCGGCTGGAACTTCCACAAATATCTCATCTCACCCGAGGGCAAGCTGTTAGGCAGCTACAAAAGCCACATCGAGCCTAATGACACGACGCTCGTGAACCTCATCCAAGCGAACTTGCCGAATGAGTGAGCAAACCAAACGTGCGGTCGCGGTGCCACGTTCACGTATCTCTCGGCTGGGGCGTTTAGGGTCGCTAGCTGGCCGTGTAGCGGGCAATATGTTGATTGATGGGGGAAAGCAACTGGCACGCGGACAGCGCCCAGCGGCGCGTGATCTGCTGTTAACTCCCAGCAACATGCAGCAGTTAGCAAATAAGCTTGCAACGATGCGCGGTGCAGCAATGAAGGTTGGGCAGTTGCTATCGATGGACACAGGCAACCTGTTGCCTGCGGAGCTAACCGCTATTTTAGAGCGGCTGCGCGAAGATGCGGTCATTATGCCAGCTGTGCAGCTACATGATGCTCTAGAGCGTAATTGGGGCGAAAACTGGTCTGATAACTTCGTGCGCTTCTCCTTCGAGCCCATCGCCGCTGCCTCTATTGGACAGGTACACCGAGCCATGAGCCGTAATGAGCAGGACATGGCAGTTAAGATCCAGTACCCCGGCGTAAAAGAGAGTATCGATAGCGATTTAGATAACGTATTTGGTCTGCTGCGCTTGAGTGGCTTGATCCCTAAAGAGCTCGATCTCAACCCGCTTATCGACGAAGCGCGCTCACAGCTTAAGCGCGAGGCAGACTACGCCCTTGAGGGTGCTAGCATCGAAGAGTATTACGCAGCATTAAGTACCAGTGCACTCAAAGATCGGTTTTTGATGCCACGCTTTTTCAGCGACTACTCAACACCTGAGATCCTTTGCATGAGTTATGTGGAGGGTGTCTCGCTGGACGCGTTGCAGTCAGCTCCCCAATCAGTGCGTGATCGGTGTGTCGCTGATCTATTTGAGCTTCTATTGATGGAGTTTACGCAGTTTGGCTTCGTACAGACCGATCCTAACTTAGCGAACTACCAGTACAGCACCGCAGAGGATAAGGTTGTGCTGCTCGATTTTGGTGCTAATCGCGCGTTTGAACGCCCCTTTGTTGAACGATACTGTCGTGCGATACGGGCAGCGATCGAGCAGCAGAGCGACACGTTAGCGCAAGCGCTATCTGACCTTGGCTTCTTTGCGCAGAATCGCCAGCAAAGTAATCTGCCTTTAGTGCTCGATATTTTTATGATGGCGATGGAGCCGCTGCGTAGCGATGGCGTCTACGATTTTGGCGCAACGGATTTAGCGCAGCGTATTCATCAAAAGGGCTTGGAGATCAGTTCAAACCCTGATGCGTGGCACACGCCGCCACCTGATGTGCTGTTTTTGCACCGTAAATTAGCCGGCCTTTATCTTATCGCAACGCGCTTCAAAGCCCGCGTTGATGTGGCGGCTATCGCACAGCGTTATCTTTTCTAGCTTTTCCTCATTTGATCTGAAGTGTTTGCAGGTGCGTAAAACGTGTATCTATGCAATCGAGTAGGAGGTCAAGTGAGCGATTCCAGTTTTTGCCAGCCAACGCTGAACATTTTTGAGTACTTTCGCGGTAAAACTCAGGCGGCTGGCTTATTTGAAGATCGCTTTGGCCGAATCCAGCGCTCGTTTGTGGTGAGCGTCGATGGCACTGTGGACGAGGGCAATTTGACGCTCGATGAGCACTTTATCTTCGACGACGGCAAGAAAGAACATCGTATTTGGCGCATCCAAAATCGCGCGGGTAGTTATATCGGCTTTGCCGACGACATTCCCTCTCAGGCACGGGGCAAAGCTGAAGGAAACCGTTTTTCGTGGCGTTATCAGATGGCGCTGCGCGCAGGTGGTATACCGATCAAATTTGCTTTCGATGACAAGATGGTGCTGTTTTCGGGTGGGGTAATGGTCAGCCGTGCTCGGATTACCAAATGGGGGCTGCATGTGGGCACGGTGACCATCGTGTTTACTAAAGAGGATTAACCCGCTTTCGTATGCGCCAAAACGCGCTGACTCAAATCATGGGCGCTACGCCAAGCGCCTTCCACGCCGCCAATATCTAACCAGTCACCACAGGCACCTATGCGGCTTTCTTCACTCCATAGACTGCCAATTACCGGGTTAATATGGCGCGAGTACAGCCAGCGGTGGGTGCGTTTTCCTGTAACGTTAAATGGGCGTGCTAAGATGGCCGCAAAAGCGCTGAGCAGAGTCTCGTATACCCAATCCGCATCTGCATCTTCGTGTACTCGGCTCCAGTCGGCGTCAGCTTCAATCATCCACGTCTCGCGATGCTCTGCGCTGGCTTTACGGCCGGGTTTAGCACTGTCCTTAATAGCGCGAGCAATAACAAGGTGGGGCGCTTCGTAGTGGTTCACTTCGGTGCTATCTTCGACCTCCACTTCGATCACGATGACCCAGTTCATGGTGGGCTGTACGCGGCTCGCGATATCTGCAAAGTCAGGCGCTGGGCTCAGCAAGTAGGCAGCTTGTTGCGCAGGGGCACACACGAATACCGCATCAAATGGGCCATAGGTTTGCTGATCGTCAGTGGTTAGTTGCTTGCGCCCATCGGTATGTTCTTGGATCGATGCGATGCGAGTTGCGGCGCATAGTGTTGAGTCTGATAGTAGCGCGCGTGTTAGTGCGCTTTGACGCGGTGTTGCGGTATAGCGCGTTGGTGCTGAGGTGGCCGGGCTAGAAATATCGCACCACTGAACAATATTGGGCTGGGTTTTTATCCAGTCACGGAACTCGTCGGTTGTTGCATCGAAATAGGGGGCACCTAGGTCTGCACTTCCCTCTCCTAAACGGCAGCTTGATAGGCGGCCGCCAGTGCCACGGCTTTTTTCAAATACGGTGGTGGCGATGCCCGCTTTCGTAAGCTGCTGGGCTAGGTAGCATCCTGCTAACCCGGCACCGATGATAGCCGCGTTTTGAATATCACTCATCTTTAAAATCTCAATGTCATATCGCGTTCTTGATGTAGCGAGCTGTTGCCAGCACATGCCTCATCTTGTGGGATGTACTGTTGCAACTTAGCTTGGTGTATCCCCGCTTTGCGGCAGATGGCATACGCCTCAGGTAACGACTGTACACGTAGCGGTTGTCGGAGGTGATCGGTAAGCAACTCAATATCATTGCCCTGTTGGGAGGTCACCTCAATCAGCATCGGCTGAAAACCGTGACGAATAAAACGAACCTGATCAACCTTGTGTTGTTTGGACAGTTTTTTTAGCTCGGAGATCAACATCACTTGTTTACCTATTTAACCACGTACTCTGTACGTAATTGTTCGGTTTCCGATCACTGTGATAGCGCTTAAGTATGTTTGCTAAGCCTGCTGCCAGCGCTTGGCCATTTTCGGCACCAGAGATGCATCGGCAAAGAGCTGGATAAAATGAAATAGCACACACACCAGAATGGCCTCACCCACTTGTTGGTTCAAGGCTGCTAAAACACTTACTGCAACAGGCAGTGTTTTTTGCGAGCTGGTGAGCAATAGCGCGACAACGCCCTCATTTGGGGTTTTCAGTAATCGGCTAGCCATCCAAGCGAGTGCCATCAAACCAAAGTGCACGACAAAGGTTGCGATAAGGATTTTAAGTAGCACCCCCCATTCCAACGAGCGGAAGACATCGTTAGAACTTGATAGCGACATCCAAACCGCTGCGATAACGCAACTAGAGGGAAGGTACTGCAAAACAATATGATTCGGCGACAGGCTTAACAGGCGCTTTGCAGCGAGGCCACCGATAAAGGGTAGTAGCACCAGTAATATTAATTTAAAAAGCAGGTCCCAAGGCGATAGCGCGATGCCATCTGCTCCGCCAAGTGTCAGCGATAGCATCATTGGAATCGTGAACACACCGATGACATTGAGAATCACAGTGATCATCAATGCCCAAAGTGCGTTGCCTCCGGCCAATTGCGTCATGACGATACAGGTTGAGAGCGTGGAGGGCACCGTTGCTTTAACGATCAGCCCAAGCGCCATACCACTGCCAAACGCTAAAAAGTGTGCGACGACGCTACCCAGCAGAGGGGCGAGGAGCAGGGTGATGATGCCAGCTGCCGCTAGCGCGGAGAAGAAGTGCTTATCTTTCGGAAGCTCGCTTAGCTTGGTTTGATAGCCGTTCACGATAAAGATCGCGACGACCGTCCAAGGGATCAACCCCAGCTCTTTCAGTTGGTTACCCAATGCGGGGAATAGCCATGCGACGACAAAGCTTATCAGTAGCCCAACAGGGAGAAATAGATTCTTCACATGCCCATCTCTTATTGTGCGGCAGGGGGGGGAATTATTTCACGGATTCCGTAGCGCATAAACACAAAAGCCGCCCTTAGTTGGCGGCTTTGTTAATGGTAGTGATGTGCTTATTGGTTAAGTTCGTTTTCTGTGAACATACCATCAAACAGCAGCGTGGATAGGTAACGCTCGCCAGAGTCAGGCAACAGCACAACAATCTTTTTACCTTTATGTTCTGGCTGTTGAGCAACACGCAACGCGGCAGCGGTGGCGGCACCGCATGAGATGCCAGCCAAAATACCCTCTTTTTGCATCAATAGACGTGCGGTTTCCATCGCTTCTTCGTTGCTGACCTGTTCAACCTGATCCACCAACGATAGATCTAAGTTACCCGGTACAAAGCCTGCGCCGATTCCCTGAATCTTATGAGGTGCTGGCTGAACCGTTTCGTTGTTAAGTGTTTGGGTAATAACGGGTGAGTCAACCGGTTCTACCGCTACGCTAGTGATCGCTTTGCCTTGAACCTCTTTGATATAGCGTGAGACACCCGTGATCGTTCCGCCGGTGCCAACACCTGCCACAAACAACTCGATCTCACCTTCCGTATCTTCCCAAATTTCAGGACCGGTTGTTTTTACATGAATCTCTGGGTTTGCAGGGTTCTGGAACTGTTGCAGCATCAGCGTGGTGTCGGGAGCTTCATCAACCAGCTCTTGTGCTTTCTCGATGGCACCTTTCATACCTTTTTCTGGTGCTGTGAGGACGATCTCAGCGCCCAGCGCCTTCATGAGCTTACGGCGCTCAATACTCATAGAAGAGGGCATCGTGAGCTTCAACTTGTAACCACGGGACGCAGCAACAAACGCCAGCGCAATGCCGGTATTGCCGCTGGTGGGCTCGACCAGCGTCATCCCTGGTTTGAGCTGACCAGACTCTTCCGCTGACCAGATCATGCTGGCACCGATTCGGCATTTAACGGAGCCTGCTGGGTTGCGGGATTCGATCTTCGCGTAGATCTCTGCATCGGGTGCTAAACGTGCCAGTCTGACGAGAGGAGTTCGGCCAATAGTGAGTGAGTTGTCCTGAAACGCTTTCATTGTGCAACCTTTCTGTTATTCCGTTGGGTTATGATAAATCGAGTTTACCGTGCTGATTGGCTATTTTCATCGATTCGTTCGCTATATGGTTATGTTCTAATGTAATTAATGAATGATCAGCAAGATAAAGTGCTATATTAGCGGCGTTTAACTGAATTGGGGTCATGTGATGCGGTTTTTAATTAAGATGCTAGCACCGATTATCTTTGCGCTGGCCTACGGAGTATTTCGTTCTAGCTTTTTTAAACGTTCGCGCAAGCGCCACGAGTGGCTCATGAAGATCTTTCGCTTCTGTGCCGATAATGACCACACTAAAGCGCTCTCTGTATATGGGCACCTGTTACACTTTCGGGGTGATGGGGTCGAAAATCGTATTCAAGGCGGTATCTATCTGCAACGCGCTGCCGATCACGGTGATATGAAAGCTCAATATCAGATGGGCCGTATCTTTGAAGAGGGGTTTGAACACTATTTCTCAGCCAATGAAGAGAAGGCGTTGCGTTACTATCAGCAAGCGGCTGAGCAAGGCCATACATTAGCCATTTCACGATTGATGAAAGTGTTTTCTAGCGGCGAGTTAGGGCAATCGGCGGATGCTGCGAAAGCGGAGATGTGGCAACGCCGGCAGCCTGCGCTACCGACATCGCCTTGAGAGTTATTTTCGATCAGTCAGGCGCACGCGTATACGCATAACGGTATCTGTCTTTCCGCTGGCTGATATCGCCCACTTAGCCGCGCCACCGCTGGTTTCGGTGGGCTTAAAGGTGCTACTTTCAAGCTTCCATGGTTGCGAAAACATCGCGCCTATCTCCACTTGACGCGGTTGAGCCGCTGCGTTTTTTATCGTCAATTCATACTCGACAATAGCGCCGTCAAAGGTGTTTTCAAACGCGGTTTGTTTGCGTGTGATGGTGACATCGAACGCCGCACCGGTGCTCAGTTCGATCTGCTCACCACGGGATGTCTGCGGTAGCTGCGCGCCGCCGATATAGTGCAGCTCTGACTGCCCATCGGGCGCAAACATTCTTACGTTACCGCCGGGTAGCGCCTTATCTAACCCACTCTCTGCACTATTTTTAAAGCGAATGATATTTTCCGGTTTGCTTTTGCTTGTATGACTATCGATATGGTTACCAACATAAAATTGATATCGCTGCAGCGACTGCACCGGTACGTTGCTTGCGCTTAATAGCGGCACTTGGGTGCGTTGTTGGTCTTGTAGGGTGATCGGTTCTGGCAAGGTGTATAGCTTATACTCGCCAATATTCTGTGGTCCGCTACCTGCTTGGCTCTCGTCTGCCATGGCAGCGGCCATTAGTACCTCTTTGCGGCGCATAACCGGTGCGTTTCGGACTTGGTTTACATCACCTGCGAGTAAACGAAAACGAGCATTTTCGAGCGCTGTGCCGGTATTGTTCATCAGCGATGCCAAACCATCGATGTTGAGGCGGTCTTGCGCCTCGTTAAGCGTCATCACGTAATCCATCTGCCAGCGTAAACCGCTGCTTAGGTAACTTAGCGTTGCGTTGCTAGGCTGCTCAGTTCCGGCTGTACGGAAGGTTAGGCTCGGCTTGATGAGCAGATCGGACGGTTTCTCGGGAAAGATAATGCGCCAATCGCCATTCATCGGCACTGTTTCGACTCGTGCATTGTTCTCGACGAGCATTGTCGCACCGTCCACGCTGAGTAGAGTGACGTTTTGTTGGATCTCTTGTCCGGAGGGTTGCACACGTGACAGTGTGACCTGCTTGCCAAGATAGTGCGTTAGCATGGCGTGGTAGTTGACCACTGCGCTATTGAGCGTTTGCTCCTTGATACGGCCCGCATTGGTAATTTGCAGCGTCTCTGTCTGCATCTGCTGGCTGACGTCCCGCACCACCACTCTGTCTGCGCTGTCGAGCTTAGGCAGTGCTCGGGTATCCTGAATTAGCCCAAGGTTGTCGGAATAGAGTGTTACCGCGAGATCTTGCTGCGCTTCTGCGGTAATCGTTACGGGTTGTTGTGCTGCAAGCGTTGAAGTCGACGCAAACAAAGAGATAACAATTGCTGCACGCAGGTTATGCTTCATAGCTGATCATCCTATGGATCGGAATTAGTTTGAGGTATCCAAAGCAACGCGGAATCCCCAAGTATTACGTGTGGCATTGAGTGGATGCCGGTAACGGCTGGCAGGGCGTATCACGCGGTCGATATCGAACCATGAACCGCCACGCATGACTCGGCTTTGACAGTTACCACTTAAGCGGGCGCTACCATCCGTTGGGTGGCCGTTGTAGCTGCTGGTGTAGCAGTCTTGGACCCATTCATCAACATTGCCGCTCATGTCATGTAACCCCCAAGGGCTCTCTTTCACAGAGCCCACCGGTGCTGGCCGTTTGCCATCCCATTGCGTGCCACACCCATCACAGACTGCGTGTGCTGGTGAAAGTTCATCGCCCCACCAGTAGGCTGTTGTGGTTCCCGCTCGTGCTGCGTATTCCCATTCGGCTTCTGACGGCAGGCGGTATGGTTGCCCTGTTTGTGCTGCGAGCCATTGTGTGTAGGCTTGAGCGTCGTTCCAGCTCACATTGATCACCGGTTGTTGGCCGCGTCCCCAGCCTTCATCAGCTGGAAGTTTACGGCCTGTGGCCTGAGCGAATTGATCATACTCTGCGAAGGTGACTTCGTATTTTGCTAACGCAAACGGCTTTTCTATCGTGACGGTCAATGTCGGTTTTTCATTATCATCACCTTTGCCAGCGCTATCGCCCATTGTGAAGCTACCCGCTGGTAATATCACCATACGGGGGCCAAAGCCGCCTACGGTGAGTTCATCGCGAAATGTGCTTAAGCCGCTCGACTCACTAGGTGAAGAGGGGGCTGCTCCGGCAGCGGCCGCTTGCTCAGCTTGCGCGAGGCTTTGCTGCAGTGCGGCGACGGCCAGCTCGTGCTCTTGCGCGCGGGCTTTCCAATTTTCTGCCTGCGCTTTCCAAGCATTGATGCTGTCGGTCATCATCGCTTGCTGCTGGCTAAGTAGTAAAAAGCTAACCGAGAGACCAGCGACAGCGCCCAAACCAAAGGCGATACCCAAACCGATTGCGCTAAAGCGGCGTGATCGTTTGGGCTCTGACTCAGCTGTTTTTTTGGCTGCTTGGCTACTGGGTGTTTCGGTGGCTACGCTGCTGTCGCGAGTGTCCGTTTCATCGAGGGATGGATCTGCTGCTTCTTCGGTCGTGTCCTGTTCAAAGAGGCCTTCGATCAGTGCTGTTGCGTTTTGGGCGCGCTCTTCAGGTAAGGTGCTTAAACTTGCTTCAAGCTGTGACCACTTTGAGCCAAGTTTCGATAAAGGCTTAAGACGCCGCTGTACCCGTTCAGCTTCGCTTTCGTTGGCGCTGAACGGGTGCGCTGCTGTTAGCGTCGCGTAGACCATGGCTGCAATGGAGTAGCTGTCGGCATTCAGTGGGAGAGGGTTTTCATGATACGCCTCGGGTGGCTGATAGGCTGCCGCCATAAAAGGTGGCTCCAATGCGACAGCTACCTCTTTAAGTAGTTTGCGAGGATTTATCGGTAGGATCTTTACGCCACCTTTCCGGTTTATGTAGATAAGATCCGGCGCGAGAGCGCCATGGGCATCGCGCAGCTTTTGCACTAAAGCATCGGTTGCAGATGCAAGCTGCAGTAAAAGGCCGCGTTGCTGTGTCTCTTTTAGTTTCTTGGAGCGCTTATCGTCGATAAGGGTTTGTAACGTCGGGCCATCGAGCCTTTCGGTGGTGAAAAAAAGCATCCCACCTTTGTGCACAAAGTAGCCAAACGTCTGTGCAATGTGCTTATGCTTGAGGTTTTTTGCAAAGATAATCTGCTTTTTGAACTCAGCTAAAAATGGTTTGCTGCGGATCAATTGTGGGCTAAGTACAAAGAGTGAGACTGGTGTTGGTTTAGGGGTGCTCATATCTTCGGCATCCCAGCGCTGCCCTAGCGGGTGTGAAACAGCGCTGCCAACCAGTTTAAAGCGATGATGCTCTGGGCCAATAATAAGCCCGTCAGAGAGTTGATTCAGTGGAGAGTTGTGTTGCGACGACATAGCCCGATCCTTTGCAAAGCGTCACGCCATCATAGCTAAGGATGGGCCATGTTTTAAGCCAAATTGTTGACTTAGCCTTCAGTGTTTAAAGCAGGGAAGCTTTTTACAAGCTCATCTACCGCTTTCATCTGTGCAAGGTAAGGCTCAAGTTTATCTAATGGCAGGGCGCAAGGGCCATCACACTTCGCCTCTGCGGGGTTTGGGTGGGCTTCTAAGAAGAGGCCCGCTATCCCTTGAGAAAGACCTGCGCGGGAGAGCTGTGCCACCAATGCGCGACGCCCATCAGCAGAGTCTGAGCGCCCACCTGGCATCTGCAAGGCGTGAGTTGCATCAAACATCACTGGGAAACCAAACTCCTTCATAATAGAGAAACCGAGCATATCGACCACTAGGTTGTTGTAGCCAAAAGCGGAACCTCGTTCGCATAGAATCAAGCGGCTGTTTCCGGCCTCTTGGCATTTATGCAGGATATGTTTCATCTCGTGAGGTGCGAGGAACTGCGCTTTTTTGATGTTGATTACCGCTCCGGTATCAGCCATCGCTTGCACAAGATCTGTTTGGCGAGAGAGAAACGCCGGTAGCTGAATGATGTCGCACACTTCAGCGGTGGGGGCCGCTTGGTAAGGTTCGTGCACATCGGTAATAAGCGGAACATTAAATGTCTTTTTAACTTCTTCGAGAATCTTCAGGCCCTCATCAAGACCTGGGCCGCGAAAGGAGTTGAGGGAAGAGCGGTTAGCCTTATCAAACGACGCTTTAAATACATAAGGTATGTCGAGCTTTTCCGTTACCTTGACGTAGTGCTCAGCAATACTCAGCGCCAAATCACGTGATTCAAGCACATTCATGCCGCCAAAAAGAACCATGGGCTTATCATTGGAAATTTCGATATTGCCGACTGTAACCGTTTTTTGTTCCATAATGCTGCTCATTCCGAGTAAGACGTAAAGTCTGCATTATACGTTATACCGCTGTAAAATACGGCTCCCTTTTCTATGACAGTTAGGTGATACATGGCAGTTGATCAAGAGGTAGTGCTGGGTCATTTCCAGCAACTTTTAAGCGAAATAGATACGCTCGTTTTGGCGACGGTTGACTCTGATGGGACTCCCAATGCCAGCGTTGTACCCTATCTACACTGTGAGGGTAGTTTTTACATTTTGACGAGTGGCCTATCCGAGCACACTCAGCACTTGTTGAGTGAAAAAGATATTGGTGTGCTGGTGTTACGGGATGAACAAGACACACGAAATATTTTTGCTCGCGAGCGCATTTCGATGCGATGCGCAGTTGCGCAGGTTACGGAGAATCAAGAAGAGATACTGGATGGTATGGAATCGCAGCTTGGAAAGACCGTAGGGTTATTGCGTACGCTACCTGATTTTACGCTCTTTCAGTTAAACCCTAAGAGCGTGCGTTACGTTGCAGGTTTTGGCAAAGCTTATACGGTGAGTTTGGACAAGCATAGCGCAACGTTGATCACAGGGGCATAGAGCGTAGTGGGTGGTTATACACTGCCACCCATCATCTCTACGATGACTGTTTTCACTAAAAATGCAGCGAGCCCTAAGCCAAGAGCGAAAAACAGCACAAATGTACCGAACTTGCCTGCGTTAGAGCGCTTTGCAAGATCATAAATAATAAAGAAAACGAAACCGGCAAAAACAACCAAGCCGACATTGAGCATTAGCGCTTCAACTTCTGCGAGTCTCATATTAGAAAACCTGTATATACCTGACTGATTTGCTAGGAATTATAACGAGAAATTGAGCATATTTTCAACAATATTCAGAATTTTCTGAATTTTTACGTTGATGAGAAGTATTGAGGTCGCTTTGAGCGAGCTTGGAAAAGTTTGAGCAATGTTTAGCTAAGAAATGGTGGTGAGGGGTGGATTCGAACCACCGAAGCTTTCGCGTCAGATTTACAGTCTGATCCCTTTGGCCACTCGGGAACCTCACCTTGAAGGGGTGCGTATAATAGGCATGAAAAATATTTGTGTAAAGCAAATATTCGAAAAAATAGTGCTTTTTTTTGCATGAAATTGATTTGTGATTTTTTGTGATAAATTGAAAATTATTCTTCTAAAAACGCAATCGATTATCGCGTCCCACCACAACTGAAGATAGCCTTAAAGTGACGCGCTTGGCGCACACAAAATCCCGAAAATCAAGTATTGAAAAAAAAGGCTTTCCCTCTATATTTAGTGGCAACTTTTCGCTGATGCACTAGATGTTGTGTGTTTAATAGCCACTTGGCCACAATTTGTGGTTTGGTTTTTGGTGGTCTGTTAGAGCAGCGTAAACGTAACCCATTCATAGTGTTTGGTCTTAGGGAAACGTCAGGCCGAGCACCTAGTCGATAATTATTAGACGGAGCGGAAGAGCGTCGCTATGCAGCAAAATTTGATGGTTACTAAACGTGATGGACGCCTTGAAACGATTGATCTCGAAAAAATCCACCGTGTAGTCATCTGGGCAGCCCAGGGACTGGATCAAGTATCCCCTTCTGAAGTTGAACTCAAAGCACACTTACAGTTTTATGAAGGTATTCGAACGTCTGATATTCACGAGACGTTGATCAAATCTGCTGCAGACTTAATCTCTGAAACAGCACCTGACTATCAATATCTAGCTGCTCGTTTAGCTATCTTCCATCTGCGTAAGCGTGCCTTTGGCAGTTTCGATGTACCACATCTGTTCGACCATGTTGCTGCGATGGTTGAATCCGGCCGCTATGACAAGCACCTTATCGAAGACTACTCCAAAGAGGAGTTTGACGAGCTTAACAGCCATTTAGACCATAACCGTGATATGAATTTCAGCTATGCGGCGGTGAAGCAGTTGGAAGGTAAGTATCTGGTGCAAGACCGCGTTTCGGGTGATGTTTTTGAAAGCCCGCAGATCCTTTATATGTTGGTCGCTGCTTGTCTGTTTGCTGGTTACCCGAAAGAGACGCGTCTTGACTACGTGAAGCGCTTTTATGATGCGACATCGTTGTTCAAGCTGTCATTGCCAACGCCGATTATGTCGGGTGTGCGTACGCCGACGCGCCAGTTTAGTTCATGTGTATTGATCGAGTGTGGTGACAGCCTTGATTCTATCAATGCGACAGCAGGGGCGATCGTTAAGTACGTTTCGCAGCGTGCGGGTATTGGCGTTAACGCCGGCCGCATTCGTGCACTGGGCAGCCCAATTCGCAACGGTGAGGCATTCCATACCGGCTGTATACCGTTTTATAAACACTTCCAAACGGCGGTTAAGTCTTGCTCGCAGGGCGGTGTGCGAGGCGGTGCAGCGACATTGTTTTACCCGATGTGGCACCTTGAAGTTGAATCCCTATTAGTTCTGAAGAACAATCGCGGCGTTGAAGAGAACCGTGTACGTCATCTGGACTATGGTGTGCAGCTCAATAAATTGATGTATCAGCGCTTGATCAAAGGCGGTGACATCACGCTGTTCAGTCCCCACGAAGTACCTGGCTTGTACGATGCGTTCTTTGCTGATCAGGAAGAGTTCGAGCGTCTTTATGAAATGTACGAGAAAGACGACAGCATCCGTAAATCGACCGTTAAAGCTGTTGATCTGTTTGGCTTGCTTGCCTCAGAGCGGGCTTCTACTGGCCGTATCTATATTCAGAACGTAGACCACTGTAATACGCACAGCTCGTTTGATCCTGAGGTCGCACCAGTGAAGCAGTCTAACCTCTGTCTTGAGGTTATCTTGCCAACGAAACCGTTGAAAGAGATCAATGATCCGGAAGGCGAGGTTGCGCTATGCACGCTGTCTGCGTTTAACTTGGGTGCATTGGAGAGTCTAGATGAGCTGGAAGATCTTTCTGATCTTATAGTCCGTGCCCTTGATTCGCTGTTGGATTACCAAGATTACCCGATTATCGCAGCGGAGCTGACAACGAAAGCTCGCCGTACTTTGGGTGTTGGTGTAACTAACTACGCGTACTACCTGGCGAAGAACGGTGTTCGTTATTCAGACGGGTCTGCTAATGCGCTAACGCATCGTACATTTGAAGCGATTCAGTACTACATGCTCAAAGCGTCTAACCAGTTGGCGAAAGAGTTGGGTGCGTGTGAGAAGTTCAATGAAACGACATACGCTAAAGGTGTTCTGCCAATTGATACCTATAAGCGTGATATCGACGATTACTGTGAAGAGCCTTTGCAGTATTTCTGGGAAACATTGCGCGAAGATATTCGTGAGTTTGGTCTGCGTAACAGCACGCTAACGGCGCTTATGCCATGTGAAACATCATCTCAAATTACTAACTCCACGAATGGTATTGAGCCGCCACGAGGCTACGTGTCAGTTAAGGCGAGTAAAGATGGCATCATGAAGCAGGTGGTTCCAGACTTCACTGAGCTGCGCGATAACTACGAATTACTCTGGAACATTGGTAGCAATGACGGCTACTTGCAGCTCGTGGGCATCATGCAGAAGTTTGTGGATCAGTCGATCTCTGCCAACACCAACTACGACCCAAGCATGTTCCCTGGCGAAAAAGTACCGATGAAGCAGCTGCTTAAGGATCTGTTGACCGCGTACAAGTATGGTCTTAAAACGCTCTACTACCACAACACGCGCGATGGTGCTCGTGATGAGCAAGATGATGGCTGCGCGAGCGGTGCCTGCAAGCTGTAATAGCCAGTTTTTGTAATCGCGGGGTTGTGTGCCCCGCAAAACCTTTGCCTTTTCTGCTGAACGAAACGAATATGTCTTACTCGACTTTTAATCCTACCTCTCATGATGCAACGCTGGAACCAATGTTCTTTGGCCGTGGTGTGAATGTTGCGCGCTATGACAAACAGAAATATCCAATTTTCGAGAAGCTGATTGAGAAGCAGTTGTCATTCTTCTGGCGTCCAGAAGAGGTGGATCTATCTACTGACCGCAAAGACTTCATGAATATGCCGCCACATGAGCAGCATATCTTTCTCAGCAATCTTAAATATCAAACGCTACTCGACTCTGTGCAAGGGCGCTCGCCTAACGTTGCGTTTTTGCCAATCGTGTCGTTGCCCGAGTTGGAGACCTGGTTCGAGACATGGGCGTTTAGTGAAACCATTCATAGCCGCTCTTATACGCACATTATCCGTAATATCATCACCGAGCCGTCTGAAGTGTTCGATACGATCGTGACGAATGATGAAATTATTAAACGTGCAGAATCGGTAACGCGCCTCTACGATGAGTTGATAGAGCTGACCTCTATCTACACAACCCATGGTGCGGGGGTACATACGTTTGATGGTAAACGTTATGATGCCTCACTGTGGAACTTGAAGAAGAAGCTCTACTTGACGCTGGTGTCTGTAAACGTGTTGGAGGCGATCCGTTTTTACGTGAGTTTCGCATGCTCGTTCGCGTTTGCTGAGCGCGCGGTGATGGAGGGTAACGCTAAGGTCATCAAGCTCATTGCGCGTGATGAGGCTTTGCATCTCACGGGTACGCAGCACATGCTCAATATCTTAGCATCGGGTGCTGATGATCCAGACTTTAAGCAGATTGCGGTGGAGTGTCGTCAGGAGGCTATCGCCATCTTTGCTGAAGCTGCTCAGCAAGAGAAGGAGTGGGCGAGCTACCTATTCCAAGATGGCTCCATGATTGGTCTAAATGCAAAGATTTTGAGCGATTATGTTGAATATATTACCAACGTACGAATGAAGGCGTTGGGCTTTGAAGAGATGTTCCCATCGCGCCAGAATCCGCTCCCTTGGATGAACGCTTGGCTGGTCAGTGACAATGTACAGGTGGCACCACAAGAGTCTGAAATTAGCTCTTACCTTGTTGGTCAGATCGACAACGAAGTTCAAGATGGCGACTTTGACGACTTCGATCTGTAAGCGAGAGTGCTATGTCGATACCACGGATTAAGGTTAATCACTTTCACACATTCTACTACCAGTATGAGCCGACCTTGCTGGATGCGCTTGAGGTGCAGGAGATTCCTGCACCTTATAACTGCCGCGGTGGTTATTGTGGCTGCTGTAAAGTGCGGCTGCTTGAAGGTGAGGTGGAGTATGTGCAGGAAAGCTTGCTTGATCTTCAGGATGACGAGGTGCTTACCTGCTGCTGTGTTCCCAAAACGCATATCGAAATAGAGCTGCCAGAAAGCTCCTAGTATTAACGGGTAGCGGTTGCTGCCCGTTTTTAATCCACATCCTTGCCTGCTTGCACTTATTCTCTATCTAATCGCTGATAAATTCCGAAAATTTTCTGCTGTCAATAAGAATATTTCTTTATTTTCAATGCGTTGTAGCGGTGTTTGTTTTTTGTTCAGATTGTTAGCAGATCGCGTATTTATTGGGCTGTAAGCGGTTATAAAAAAGTTATCCATGATTTTATCCACAGAATTTGTGGATAAGGTGCTACAGCTCAGTTTTCTCTTTGTATTCACATAGATCTTCTATTAAACAGCTGCCACATTTTGGTTTTCTCGCGGTGCAAGTGTAGCGCCCATGGAGGATGAGCCAATGGTGAGCATCTAGCAAAAACTCTTTAGGGACGAGGCGCATTAATCGCTTCTCGACCTCGAGTACATTCTTGCCCGCTGCGATACGCGTGCGGTTCGAAACTCTAAAAATATGCGTGTCAACCGCCATGGCTGGCTGACCGAACGCGGTATTAAGCACCACATTTGCCGTCTTACGACCAACGCCAGGCAGTGCTTCTAGTGCTTCGCGGTTATCGGGCACTTGTGAATTATGTTCATCAATCAAAATTTTACAGGTTTTGATGATGTTCTCTGCCTTCGCATTATATAGGCCGATCGTTTTCACATAGCTCTTTAGCTTTTCCAGCCCTAGCGCGTAGATCGCTTCAGGGGTGTTGGCGACCGGATATAGTTTGCGGGTTGCCTTATTCACACCAACGTCTGTGGCTTGTGCAGATAGAATCACAGCGATCAAAAGCTCAAACGGAGAGTTGTATTCAAGCTCGGTGGTTGGGTGCGGATTGTCGTTCCGCCAGCGAGTAAAGATCTCGGTGCGCTTCTCTTTGTTCATGAGGTAGAGGTCAGGTTTTTAGCTGCAAAAGAGGGGGATAGTTAATCTTCCGTGCCGAGAATAGTCAATCGATCTCGCCCATTAGACTTAGACTGGTACAGCGCCTGATCAGCGAGCTGTATCCACTGTTCGTGAGTCTGGAAGCTATTACTGATTTCAGTTAGCCCCATGCTGATGGTGAAGCGGATTTCATCATTCAGGTGCTTAACCACAAGGCGGCTAATGCGGTCACGAAGACGTTCCGTTACGCGCAGCGATTGTTTTGCGTTACTATCGATGAGCAAGATTCCAAACTCTTCACCACCATAGCGCCCAACGATATCAGTCGTGCGTGTCACATCTTTCAAAATGGCAGCCATTTGGCGTAACACCTCATCTCCGGCGGGGTGGCCGAAGTTGTCATTGATCTTTTTAAAGTGATCAATATCCATCATTAAGAGTGATGAAGGCGCTTGGGTACGTGAGAAACGATCAAATTCATGGCGTAGCCGGGCTTCCCAGAAGCCGCGGTTATATAGCGATGTTAGCTGGTCGGTTTGGCTAAGGTGCTGGAGCTGGGTGTTGGCTTCCTCCAGCCCGATTTTACCGATCGCTGCATCCGTAACGTCATAGATGATGATGCCAACATTATCCACCTCTCCGCCCGGTGACTTTAGCGGTATCAAGGTGGCATTTTGGTACATAAAGGGGGCTTCACCGGTAATCGGACGGTGGGGCTTAAATTTAAACAGGTAAGGGCGCTGTTCCCAAGTGATGAACGAGCGGTTCTTGAGCAAGAAAACCGAATCGATTTTGTGCCTGAGCCATTGACTAGGGAGTTCTGGAAATGCTTCAAAGATATTGCGCTTGAAGAGTTTCGAATGCAGTAAACCTGAGTGGTTCTCCATGAAGGAGTTCCAAAGGTGGATCTGGTAGTCCTTGTTAAGCACGATCAGGCCAACATCTAGGGTTTGTAATAACCCGAGCTGGAGGTGTAGCTCGTCTATCTCGTGCCTGGGGCTGTTAGCGTTCATTCGAAAAAGCTAGCTCGTTCATTGAGTTCGTCCAGCGAATCTTCAGTAAAGAGGATAAGCAGGTCGCAGTTAATATTGTGCTCGGTGATGCGATAACTGATTTCGATTGAGAGCGTTTTTTCCCAACGGTGCTTGCTACTACTAATGTTAGGAGCCTCACCTTGCAAGCCCAGAATGACCGGGGCACTCGGATTTAACGAGACATCTAATTGGATAGCTAAGCTGTTGAGAAATGCGCCGCTCAATACATTAGCAAGGTCAATTAAGACCTCACGCTCGCCGCTTTCATTAATCTCTCCATCGTAGCGCAGCAAGCGCGCCATGTCTTGAATACTGGAGTTAGTAAACATCAGGAGAGCTTCACCAGCAATACCTGGGCCACTAAAACCTTGGGTAACGGTGGCGCTTTGCTCGCGGCCAATGTGCTCGCGTAGCGCCATATCGAGCTCTTCGATACTAATGATGTTAACGCGTGGTATGGGAAGGTGCACAAACGCTTTCAAAAGCCGTGCTAGACGGTCACCTGCGCGCCCCATGGCAACGTTTGAGATCTCTTGGTAGTAGCTCTTCAGGTCAACAGCAACATCGAGATGCTGAATGTTGGATTTTTCACCGGGCGCGAGTTCATGCAGTAACCCGTACTGATGCAGAACATCGCTGAGTAGCTCTGCATTGATCGGTTTTTTGATGAAGTCGAGTGCGCCTAGGTTGCTTACTCTAGTATGAGCGTCAGGTTGGATATCGCCGGAGACCACTAAGACAAGCGATTGGAGATCGTCACGGCGGATTCGTTCTAGAACTTGGTAACCATCCATGATGGGCATGTTAAGGTCGAGAAAGAGCAGGTCGCCTTTACCTTCTTTGATCGCCTCGATAGCTTCAAGACCATGCTCAGCAAAGGTAATAGATACGTTCCAGTTTTCCAAACTGCGTGCCATTTGCTTGCGCGCTAGAGAGGAGTCGTCGCAAATTACAACGGGGATCGGGGCGCCCAAAAACTTACTCCATAATCGCCTTAACTATTCACGTAATTAAACTACTTATGAAGCAAAAAACAAACAACTATTTGTTTTTTCTCAAATAGTCGCGGGCTATCGCGACTATTTTCATACTAGCTAATGTTTCCAGTGACGCGTACGCGACGGCTAGATGGCGCCTCTTCTTGGGTATTTTTAAGTGCTTGCTCTTTTAACCGGTTATCGATCACATTCTTTAGGGCGATCAATAAGCCCATACCAACGAACGCGCCGGGTGGGAGAATGGCAAAAAGGAAGCCTTTGTAGTCATCAACGAGGGTGATTTTCCAGTTCTCGGCGATTGGACCAAAAAGTAGCTGCATATCGGCAAAAAGTGTTCCCGCGCCCAGTGCCTCACGCATCGCACCAAGAACCACTAAAACAGCCGTAAAGCCTAGCCCCATCATGAGACCATCCACCACAGAGGCTTTGACGGGGTTCTTGGATGCAAATGCGTCTGCGCGGCCCATGATTACGCAGTTCGTTACGATGAGTGGAATAAAGATCCCCAGTATTAAATACAGCTCGTAGGTGAGTGCCTGCATCAGCAGCTCAATGCACGTAACAAATGAGGCGATGATCATCACGAATACAGGCAAACGCACCGCTTCTGGCACGAATTGGCGAAACAAAGATACGGTAAGGTTAGAGCCAACCAGCACCAAGATACTGGCGATCCCTAAACTCAATGAGTTCACCACAGACGCTGTTACCGCCAATAGTGGACATAAGCCAAGCAGTTGGACGAGTGCAGGGTTGTTGTGCCAGAGTCCATCCAAGCTAATTTTTCGATAATCGATACTCATGATGAGGTGCTCTTTACTGTGGGCGTTAACAATAACGTGCGCTGTGCATTGAAATAACGGATGGCTGCGGCTGTGGCATTGACGACTGCGCGCGGTGTGATCGTAGCGCCGGTGAACTGATCAAACTCACCCCCATCTTTTTTTACGGCCCAGCGGGGGGCGTTAGCCGCATCCATCGATTTGCCGTTAAAACTTAAAATCCAGTCGGACTTTTTCAGGTCGATTTTGTCACCTAGCCCCGGTGTCTCTTTATGGGCTAATACGCGAACGCCAGCAACAGAGCTATCAGCGTTAACGCCAACGATGAGGTGAATGTCGCCACTGTAACCATCGGCTGCAATAACAGGAAGAATCACGGTTGTAACTTTGCCATCTTTGATCGCTTGGTAGGCAGTGCCTTCTGAATAGCCGAGCGTCGGCGCCGTAATAGAGATTGCGTGGTCGAGCAAGTCGTTATCGATGGTTTGGTTGGGCACAATTTCGTAAAGCGCCCGCGCTTCCTGCTCACGTTGATTCTCTGCAATGGTCTCTTTGGTGGCGACTTGTGTGATTGCAATCAAGCCTGCTGTCACGATAGCAAAGATCGAAATACCGAGCGTGTTTTCACGTAATGAGGAGACTAAATTCACGAGGTCTTCTCCTTAGCGCCACGTTTTGCTTGTTTATGTCCGTAGGTTCGAGGCTGCGTATATTGGTCGATAAAGGGTGCTGCAAGGTTAAGCAAAAGCACTGAAAACGCGATAGCGTCCGGGTAGTTACCCCAGCTGCGAATCGTAAATACAAGCACACCAATGCCGATACCAAATACAATTTTTCCGCGGTTGCTGGTTGCCGAAGAGACGGGGTCAGTGATGATAAAAAACGCCCCTAGCATGGTGCCGCCAACCGTTAAATGGAAGAACGGATCTGGATAACTGTCTGGCGCAACGAGATAAAATAGCGTCGAAATAACAGCGAGTGAGCCGAGAAACGCCGCGGGTGCGTGCCATGTGAAAATTTTCTTGTAGAGCAAGAAGATGCCGCCCATAAAATACGCTGCACTGACGGCATGCCAAGCACCGACGTTAGCTAATACAGCGGAAGCGCGCCACGCCTCTTCGGTGGTTAAGCCGCCGCGGTGGCGCATTTCATCCAATGGTGTTGCGGCAGTGAATGCATCTGCTGTGTTACTCCAGCCGCCAAAAATCAGCTGTAAAGTATCGTTGAATCCAGCTACGTTCCAGCCTTCGCCCAGCATCACGAAAGGTGCTGTCCAGCGGGTCATCTCTACAGGGAACGAAATCAGGACGAGTGCATAAGCGACCATGGCAGGGTTGAAGGGGTTTTGGCCCATGCCGCCGTACAGGTGCTTTGCAATCACAATGGCAACAAACACTGCCACTGCCGTCAGCCACCACGGGGCAAATGGGGGAAGCGCCAGTGCAATTAAGAACGCGGTGACAAGCGCGCTGTTATCCTTGAGGTAAAAGCTAACTGGGCGGGCGCGGGTTTTAACGCAAACCGCTTCAAAAGTGAGAGCGAGTAAACTTGCCCATGCGATATTGATCAAGGTGCCCCAACCGAAGAAGAACGTCATCGCGATAACGCCAGGTATCGTTGCAAGCAGCACTAAGCGCATTACATCAGCGGTACTCGCTGGCTTATGGACGTGGGGTGATGTAATTCTAATTAGCGACATTAGTTAACGTTGTCCTACTCAAATTGACTTAGCGTGGTGTTGAGTTTATCGGCATGCTGTTGCGCACCGACAAGCTCTGTTTCCAACTCACGCAAGTCACTGTCTTGTTCGCTTGCTTTCTTGATAGCGCGTTCAATTTTGGTAACCGCTGCACGTGCCATGGCAGCGTCAATCTTAAGCTGCTTCAGGTCAACGCCTTGCGCTGCAGCCTGTTCGATCTGTTTGGCCTCACCGGCTTCAAACGCTTGCTTGGCTTCGTCGTGGCTCTGCGTTAAGCGGGCGACTTCATCCGCCAGTGCGGCATCGTCAGGTGCTTCTGCCAACGCTTTCTCTGCTTTCTTTAGCTTGGTGCGCATAATCGACACCGTTTGCTTAAGCGCTTTTAAGTCGAGCTCTGGCTCGGCAGCGGGTTTCTCTGTGCTGCCTTTTACCGCTTGCAGCGCTGTAACCGCGTCTTGATATTTCTTCTCAAGCTTCTCGACGCCTGCGCGCATCTTATCAACGGCCGGGCTACCGCTGGCCTGTGCAGCAGTTAGTGCTTTTTGTGCTTTCTCTAACGTCTGTTTGGCTTTATCGACATCGGCTTGCAGATCAGCTGTTTTGTCCTGTGGCTGTGCACTAGACGAGCCAGACTCGGCTGCATCAAATGCTGCTTGTGCAGTGGCGGCTTTTGCCTCTAGCTCCGCGACTGTTTTCGCCAGCTCATCTGCGTTGTCTGCACCTTGCTCTTGGGCAAGAGCGAGGGCGCTTTGCGCCTTTTTAAGCTTCGTGCGTGCAACGGCTGCAGCGGTCTTCAGCTGTTTGGTATCAGGTACGGCTGGGGCGCTTGTGCCGCTGTCTGCTTGCTCGAGTGCTTGCTGCGCTGCGTCTGCTTTTTGAGTTAGCTCTTTCACCGTTGCTCGCAGTGCATCAAGGTCGTCTTGGCCTTTCTCCTCGGCGCTAGCAAGGGCTTTTTCCGCTTTCTTGAGTTTGGTACGCGCAACCGCAGCGGCGGTTTTTAACTGCTTGGTATCAACGGCCGGTTTTACCGCGTCAGTTTGGCCTGCTTCTGCGCTGGCCAATGCTGCAGCTGCTTTGTCAGAGGCTTGTTGGGCCTGCTGAAATTGCAGGTCCAGCTGGGCGATATCGTCGCCACCATCTGCTTTCGCTTTATCGAGTGCGGTTTGCGCTTTTTTCAGTTTGGTGCGTGCGACCGCTGCGGCAGTTTTAAGTTTTTTGAGCTCATCTTCAGATGATGCCGGTTGGCTGACAGGTGCAGCCGCTTTCTGCGCTTGTGCTTTTGCGGCGTCTGCGGCACGGGCTTTGCGGCGTGCTTCTTTCTCGAGCTTCTCTTGCTCTTGACGCGCGAGGCGTGCTTCAAAACGCTGCTTAGCCAGCTCAGCTTTACGCTGTTCGGCTTCTTCGTTACGGATTTCGCTTTTTGCAAACCGGTAGTACTGAACAAGCGGGATGCTGCTTGGGCAGACATAAGCACAAGCGCCACACTCGATGCAGTCGAACAGGTTGTGGTGCTTGGCTTTATCCAGCTCACGGCTTTTTGCAAACCAGTGTAACTGTTGTGGCAGCAACTCTGCTGGACAGACTTGTTCACACATACCACAACGTATACATGCTTGCGCTGGCGGTGCGGGTGGCATCTCATCAGCGGTTGCGGCAATAACGCAGTTCGATGTTTTAATAACAGGGATGGAGCCATCGTTGATGGTGAATCCCATCATCGGACCACCACAGACCAAGCGGCTAAGCGCGTTGCGATCAACGTCGGCCGCCTCCAGTAGCGTATCAAACGGAGTGCCGATTAGAGCCTCGAAGTTCTGCGGTTTGCGTGCTGCATCGCCGGTGATCGTGACAATACGTGAGATGAGTGGTTTACCATCAAATACTGCATCACTGATCGCCGCAGCGGTACCGACGTTTTGGCAGACGATACCCACGTCAGCAGGGATTCCTCCGCTGGGTACCTCGACACCCGTGAGCAGCTTAATCAGCTGCTTTTCGCCGCCCGAAGGATACTTTGTGGGCACCACAACAATATCGATGTTAAGCGGATGGCCTTTAAGTTGCTCTTCAAGCACACGGATGGCGTGCGCTTTATTATCTTCAATCCCGATTACAACATGGTGTGGTTTGAGCAGGTGGTGGATCACTTCAATCCCGCGCACGATGCGATCTGCGCGTTCGCGCATCAGCATATCATCGGCAGTGATGTAAGGCTCACACTCCGCCGCATTGATGATCAATGTGTTGACGATATGGTCATCGCCTAGATGCAGTTTTACATCTGTTGGGAAGCCTGCGCCCCCCATGCCAGCAATCCCTTTATCGCGAATGAAGTCGATCAGCTCAGGCTTGGAAAGAGCGGTGTAGTCAGCAAGACCTTGGGTATCACTCCACTGCTCTTGGTCATCGGTTTCAATCACGACGCACTGGGCCGACAGCCCTGACGCATGAGGAACCGGCTGCATGCTGATATCGACGACTTTCCCTGATGTTGGGGCGTGGACAGAAGCGCTGATGCGGCCTTCGGCGGCAGCAATCATCTGCCCCTTAAGCACCTGATCTCCCACATTGACCAACACTTTAGCGGGTATGCCAATGTGCTGCTGAATCGGGACAGTCAGCACCTCTGGAATAGGCGCGATTGCAATAGGTGTGCGTGTGGACTGCTTCTTGTTTTCTGGTGGATGGATGCCACCATGAAACGCAAACACTTTACCCATTATGCTGCTCCCCGCTGTTCAGTGCCGCGGCCTGCGTCGGTTGCGATGAGCTCAATACCTGGGCGTGGAGCATCCCATTTCCAGTTATTTAGCGTGGTTTCTAGTGGCAGCATATCAATACAGTCTACAGGGCAAGGTTCAACGCAAAGGTCACAGCCGGTGCATTCAGCGGTGATCACGGTGTGCATCTGCTTTGCCGCTCCTAAAATAGCGTCTACTGGGCAGGCTTGGATACACTTAGTACAACCGATACATTCATCTTCGCGAATGTAGGCGACTTTTTTAACGGTTTCTTCAACGGCATCAAGGGGCACGGCTTCAACATCAAGCAGGTCGGCTAATGCCTCGACGGTGCTTTGGCCACCCGGAGGGCACTTGTTGATGGCATCGCCGTTAGCAATGGCTTCAGCATAGGGGCGACAGCCCGGATATCCGCATTGGCCGCACTGAGTTTGCGGCAGTAGTCCGTCGATCTGGTCAACAATCGGGTTGCCTTCGACTTTAAATTTAACAGCTGCGTAGCCGAGGATTATGCCAAATACCGCAGCTAATCCGAGCAATACGCAAATTGCGATAACAACAGTACTCATCAATAGCTCCTGCTTAGAACTTAACTAAGCCGGTAAAGCCCATAAAGGCTAGGGACATCAGGCCGGCGGTCACCATACCAATGGCCGCGCCACGAAACGGTGTAGGTACATCCGCAACTGCAACACGTTCGCGAATGGCAGAGAAAAGAATAAGTGCAAGAGAGAAACCCACAGCCGCACCAAAGCCGTAAAAGATCGATTCAATAAAGCTGTTCTGCTTCTTGATATTTAGCAGCGCAACACCGAGCACTGCACAGTTCGTTGTGATCAGCGGCAGGAAGATACCTAGCACTTTATAGAGTAGGGGGCTGGTTTTATGCACCACCATCTCGGTGAACTGTACCACCACGGCGATCACAAGAATGAAGGAGATCGTTTTTAAGTAGCCAAGCTCAAACGGTGCCAATAAATAGGTGTACACCAAGTAGCTACAAACAGACGACAGCGTCAGAACGAACGTGGTTGCCAACGACATGCCCATCGCGGTTTCAAGCTTATTCGACACACCCATAAACGGGCACAGTCCAAGAAACTGCACGAGAACGAAGTTGTTCACTAAAACGGTACTGACAAGAATGAGTAGGAAGTCTGTCATGATCTCAATCTAACGCTGAAAACGCCTGTGATAAACCTTAATATTAGAAGTGTCTGATTTTATATTACATTCTGTTCAGAATGGATGTTAAAGGCTTGACCTAACTCAATAAGAGCGTTGGCAGCACCAACGCTCTTACGAGACGCGGCATTATATCAGATTCTTATCCTTTAGCTCGGCTAACACATCGCGTACTTGTACGATACTGTCTTCGGTATCGTTCAGTTCGATTGTGATATCCGCCTGCGGCAGGTTAACAGTGCTGATAACGATTAAGCCTTGGCTCTTCAGTAGCTCTGCTGCAACGGCGGCAGGTACCGGAGCGTCGTTCACCAGTGTTGCAACAGCGCGGCCTTGCTCGAACAGCGCTTTTTCTAGCGTGTAGGCGATCGCAAGTGCTTGCTGGCTGCCCGATAGCTGCAACGTTGTCGCTTGTTGGCCAAAACGGCGGGCTTTCGCTGTTGTGCTAACCGCTGGCGTGTCCTCTAGCGTGATCTCTTGAGCGGCTTGCGCTCCGATAATCATACCTGCAGCGACGGTGCCGTTGGTCAGGCGATCAACCACGATGAATGAGCCAGTACCACGAAACGCTTTGTAGCTATCCGATAAAATCGAGCGCTCTAAGGTTAACTCACAGACACCAATCTCGTTTAGGGCCAGTGATGCGGCATCAGAGCGTTCCAGTGTATTGACGTCGATCTGGTGGCGAATCGCGGTAATGGATCCCGCCACACGCCCTGTTAGCAGTTTGATCTCGTAGTTTTTGCCGGGCACTAACGCATCTTCTGACATCCAAACGAGCGTCGCGTCAAAGCGGTTTGTTGGCTCTGGCACGGCATGGCTGTGCACGATCACGTCGCCGCGGGAGATATCGATCTCATCCTCTAGCGTGAGTGTCACAGACATGGGCGGGTATGCTTCTTCTAGCTCGCCATCAAATGTCACGATCGACTTAACGCGTGAAGACTTGCCCGAAGGCAGCACGGTAACCTCATCACCCGGTCTTACTACACCCGATGTCAGCGTGCCGCAGTAGCCACGGAAATCGAGGTTAGGACGGTTAACGTACTGCACCGGAAAGCGCAGCGTATCGAAGTTGTAGTCGTTGGCGATCTCGACGTTTTCGAGCGTTTCCATCAGCGGTTCGCCTTGGTACCAAGGCATATTGTCAGAGCTGTTAACCACGTTATCGCCGTTCAGTGCTGACAGCGGCACAAACTTCACATCAGGCAGATCGAGCTGCGCTGCGAACGCCAAGTATTCGGCTTTGATCTCTTCGTAACGTGCTTCGCTGAACTCAACAAGGTCCATTTTGTTGATCGCAACGATCGTGTGCTTAATACCCAGTTGAGACACAATAAAGCTGTGGCGTTTGGTCTGAATCTGCACACCGTGGCGGGCATCGATCAGGATGATCGCAAGGTCACATGTGGATGCGCCTGTTGCCATGTTGCGCGTGTACTGTTCGTGCCCTGGTGTGTCTGCGATGATGAATTTGCGCTTCGCCGTTGAGAAGTAGCGGTAGGCTACATCAATGGTGATGCCTTGCTCGCGTTCTGCTTGCAGACCATCTACGAGTAGCGCGAGGTCAAGCGCATCACCCGCGTTACCTACCCGCGCATTGTCGTTTTTGATGGCGGCGAGTTGATCTTCATAGATCATTTTTGAGTCGTGCAAAAGGCGGCCGATCAATGTGGATTTGCCGTCGTCTACGCTACCGCACGTTAGGAAGCGCAGTAGCTCTTTGTTTTCGTGTTGCTGCAGATACGCTTCGATATCTGTTGCGATTAGGTCAGATTGGTGGCTCATGTTAACACTCTTCTTGTCGAATTCGGTGGTTTAGCGTGTGATGAAAAAGGGCGGTTAGAAGTAACCTTCCATCTTTTTCTTCTCCATAGAACCTGCCGAATCGTGGTCGATTGCGCGGCCCTGACGTTCTGATGTTGTGGTGAGCAGCATCTCTTGAATAATCTCTTGCAGCGTATCCGCCTCTGAATCAACCGCACCGGTTAGCGGGTAGCAGCCCAGTGTACGGAAACGTACTTTGCGCAGCTCTGGCTCTTCGCCCGGTTGCAGCGGCAAACGCTCATCATCCACCATGATCATCATGCCATCGCGGTTAACGACGGGGCGCTCAGCGGCGAAGTACAGTGGAACAATCGGGATGCTCTCTAGGTAGATGTATTGCCAGATATCTAGCTCAGTCCAGTTAGATAGCGGGAATACACGGATGCTTTCGCCTTGATCAACGCGCGTATTAAAGATGTTCCACAGCTCAGGGCGTTGGTTCTTTGGATCCCAACGGTGGAACTGATCGCGGAACGAGAACACCCGCTCTTTCGCACGGGACTTCTCTTCATCACGGCGTGCACCGCCAAATGCGGCATCAAACTTGTACTTATCCAGTGCTTGTTTGAGTGCTTGGGTCTTCATGATGTCAGTGTGCTTTGATGAGCCATGAGTGAAGGGGCCAACGCCCATCTCTACACCTTCTTCATTAATATGCACGATCAGGTCCATGCCTGCTTCTTTCGCCATTTTGTCGCGGAACTGGATCATCTCCTTGAACTTCCACGTGGTATCAACGTGCATCAGCGGAAACGGTGGGTTACCAGGAAAGAATGCTTTGCGAGCAAGGTGCAGCATCACCGCAGAGTCTTTACCGATGGAGTACAGCATAACCGGGTTGTCAAACTCGGCTGCAACTTCGCGAATGATTTGGATGCTCTCAGCTTCCAATTGCTTTAAATGGGTAAGACGGCGCTCTGGTATTGATGTCATCAGCTTCAGCCTGCTCGGTTTCTCGTGTGTTGTTAGGGCCTGTAGACAGGGCTCCCGTAATTTTCGACGCATTATTGCAGAGCGTTTTATATTTCAAAAGTAATAAATATTCATCTTTATATTTCCTTTTGTTATATATGGTGATCCAGTCTTTTAATTCAAAAATAGAATAACAAAATAGAAATTTATTATTTTGGGTTATATTGATGCGTCGGTATTATGCCCACTTCGTTAGTGTGGCATTAGATAGGTAACGCATATATGGAACTGGCCTACAGTTTTGCAGGGTTAGTAGTGGGCTTCATCGTCGGCCTGACCGGTATTGGTGGCGGCGCATTAATGACACCTATCTTGATCGTGATTTTTGGTATCCCGCCTGTGGTGGCGGTAAGTACCGACCTTCTATATGCGGCACTTACGAAAGCAGGCGGTGTTTTTGCCTATGCGCGCAAGCAGCTGGTGCAGTGGCGCGTTGTGTTGCTGCTGTTGGCCGGCAGCATTCCTGGCAGTTTGCTTACGCTTGAGTATTTAAAGAGTTTAGAAGAGCTATCCAGCATCGAGACGCTAATGAACCTGACGCTGGGTATCTCGCTGATCTTAACCTCAATCGCCGTGTTTGCGCGTAACCGCATTCGTGACTTGGCATTACGAGTGGAAGATCGGCCTTGGGTGCAGGTGTTTCGTCGCGCTCGCCCGATGATCACGGTGACTGCCGGATTGGTTTTAGGCGGTCTGGTGACGTTGTCATCAGTGGGTGCGGGGGCACTGGGTACGGCGCTGCTGATTACTCTGTATCCACGCATGAGCATGCAGAACATTGTTGGTACCGACCTCGTACACGCTGTGGTACTGACCGGTGTGGCTGGAGCGGGGCACTATACGATGGGTAATGTCGATATGGAGCTATTGGCGTTCCTGCTGTTGGGATCGTTGCCGGGGGTATTCCTTGGCAGCCATCTAGGCGCACGACTATCACCTCAGGTGATGCAGCCCATTATGGGGTCGGTGCTACTGGCGATTGGACTACGCTTTGTCCTCGCCAGCTAATAACTAAAAACGTTGAATTTCAGGAATCAGAAAACGGCAGCTTGCTGCCAAAATGGGTGAATCATTCATGTATCAGTATAACGAAGTAGACCAGAAGTTGGTTGATGAGCGGGTCGAACAGTACCGCGATCAAACGCGCCGTTTTCTGGCAGGCGAGCTACCAGAGGATGAGTTCCTGGCGCTGCGATTGATGAACGGCCTTTATATACAACGCCAAGCACCCATGCTGCGAGTTGCGATTCCATATGGACTAATGTCTTCGCTTCAGTTGCGTAAATTGGCTCATATCGCGCGTACCTATGATAGAGGCTATGGCCACATCACGACGCGTACCAATATCCAGTACAACTGGCCTAAGCTTGAAGAGGTTCCAGATATTCTGGCAGAGCTTGCCGAAGTACAGATGCACGCTATCCAAACATCGGGTAACTGTATTCGTAACACCACAACGGACCCGTACTCTGGTGTCTCTGCGAACGAGCTTGAAGACCCACGTCCGTACTGTGAAATTATCCGCCAATGGTCGACGATGCACCCTGAGTTTGCTTACCTGCCGCGTAAGTTCAAGATCGCGGTAACGGGTGGCCCGGAAGACCGTGCTGCATCGCAGGTGCACGACATCGGTCTGCACTTGGTCAAAAACGAAGCGGGTGAAATCGGCTTTGAAGTGTTGGTGGGTGGTGGCCTTGGCCGTACACCAGTGGTGGGTAAAGTGGTGAAATCCTTCCTGCCTAAACAGCACCTGCTGTCTTACTTGGATGCCATCCTACGTGTTTACAACATGAATGGCCGCCGTGACAACAAGTACAAAGCACGTATTAAGATTCTCGTGAATGCACTGGGTGTGGAGGAGTTCTCGCGCTTGGTGGAAGAGGAGTGGGCGTTCTCACGTGATGGTGAGCTAACGCTGACTGAGGCCGAGATCGAACGCTCGAAATCCTTCTTTAAGCCCTTCGATTACGATGCAGATGCCGCGAATGACACCACGCTGGATGAGAAGCTCGCCGCTGATAAATCGTTTGCAGCTTGGTACGAGCGTAACACCGTCGAGCACAAGCAAGCGGGCTATCGTATCGTGGTGCTATCGCTGAAGCCTTATCTCAAAGCGCCGGGTGATATCACCGATGCGCAGATGGACTTGGTCGCAGACCTTGCTGATCGCTACAGCTTTGGTGAAATTCGTTCGACACACGATCAGAACCTCGTGTTGGCCGATGTGAAAAAGTCCGATCTTTACGCGCTTTGGCAGGTTGCAGACAGTGCCGACCTCGCCCGTGCTAACGTGGGCACACTAACGGATATGATCTGCTGCCCAGGATTCGATTTCTGTGCACTGGCGAACGCGAAAACACTGAACATTGCCGATCAGATCAACGAGAAGTTTGATGATCTCGACTACCTCTATGATCTGGGCAAAATTAACCTGAACATGTCTGGCTGTATCAACGCCTGTGGCCACCACCATGTGGGTGATATCGGCATTCTAGGTGTCGATAAGAAAGGTGAAGACTGGTACCAGATCACCTTGGGTGGCTCATCTAAAGAGGACGCCCGTTTGGGTAAAATCTTAGGTAAGGCCGTTGCTGCTGATCAAGTAGCAGACACACTCGAGAAGATCCTTGCCGTTTATCTCGAACAACGCCAAGAAGAAGAAAGTTTTGCCGATGCCTACCAACGTTTAGGTATCGAACCATTTAAGGAGAGAGTCTATGCCGCTGCTCATTAATCAAACCGTCGTTACGGATGAATGGGTACGCCTTGACGCGGACCAGCTTGAGGCTAACCCTGAGCTACCCGAAGGTAAAGTGATCGTCCCGTTTACCTATTTCCTAGCGAACCAAGATGCATTGGCGGCTCGCGAAGCGCTGGGTGTTTGCGTCAATGGTGATGATGATATCGTTGCCCTGCGCGAACAACAGCAGCGCTTTGCGGTGATCGCTATCGACTTTCCGGTACTGCGTGATGGCCGTGGATTTAGCATCGCACGTTACCTTGCGCGTGATGGCTTTAAAGGTCAGATCCGCGCGGTTGGCGATGTTTCACGAGATCGCTTGGGTTACATGGATAGCTGCGGCTTTACCGCATACGAGCTTCCTGAAGATCGCTTCACACCTGAAGATGTGGCAGCCTTCACCGAGATGAGCGTTAACTATCAGGGATCGGTGGCAGATCCACGTCCTATCTTCCGCCGCTGAGCACAAAGGAGAGTTATTCAATGAGTATCGACCTAACAGCTGCGAATGCCGCGGTTGCTGATAAGTCACCACAGGAGATCATTGCATGGGCAATCGCTCAGGCAGAGAACCCGGTAGTGACAACAAACTTTCGCCCGTATGAGTCAGTGATTCTGCACATGGCGGTTCAGGCGAAACCGGATATCCGTGTATTGTGGGTGGACTCGGGCTATAACACATCAGCAACGTACCGCTTTGCGGAGCAAGTGATCCAAGATCTGAATCTTAATGTTGAGGTTTATATCCCACGTGAAACCGCTGCGCGCCGTAACGTGTTGATGAAAGGTATTCCGGATATCGATGATCCACTGCACGAAGAGTTCACGCGCCAAGTGAAGTTGGAGCCGTTCCAGCGTGCGTTGGCCGAGATCAAGCCTGATGTCTGGCTGAATGCGATCCGTAAAGATCAAACAGAGTTCCGCCAATCATTAGAGATCGTGTCACAAAGTAAGGATGGCATCCTGAAAGTAGCGCCACTGTTTAACCTAACAGAGGCCGACCTTGACGCTTACCTTGCTGAGCACAACTTGCCAAACGAACACGATTATTTCGACCCAACCAAAGCGGTTGAAACGCGTGAGTGTGGTCTTCACACCCAGCTATAACCCGCGACTTGCCCCGCTTAGGCTATGTTTGCTTTTGCGGGGTGCCTCTCTTCCTGAGTTCCTGATGCCTGCATCAAATAGTCTCTGCGCTCGGGTATCGCTATACTTAACGTTATTCCTATTCATCTGGGGCCGAGTCCGTGAATTATCTTCCTCTGTTTTTTGATCTAAAAGGCAAACATGCACTGGTTGTTGGCGGTGGCGATATCGCCTTGCGCAAGCTGCGTTTACTCAAGCGTGCTGGTGTGTTTGTGACAATTGTTGCACATCATGTGTCTGATGAAGTGCGAGCCATGGCAACAGATCAGGAAGATCAAGTGATCGTGGGGGAATACCACAGCGCGCTCGTGGATGACAAAGTACTAGTGGTGGCCGCAACGAACGACAATGACCTCCATGAACGTATCCATTTTGATGCGGTGGAGCGCAATGTACCCGTCAATGTGGTGGATACGCCAAAGCTGTGTACCTTTATCTTTCCGGCCATTGTGGATCGTTCGCCCATCGTAATTGGCATCTCCTCGGGTAGTGAATCACCCGTGCTTGCGCGGATGTTGCGCGCGCGTTTAGAAACGCTTATCCCATCGGGTTACAGCCGCCTAGGCCAGTTGGTGGGGCGTTTTCGCAACGAGGTGAAAGCCCGCTTTGCGACCGTAAACGAGCGCCGCCGTTTTTGGGAGTCGGTACTGGAGGGGCAGATTGCAGAGAAAGTGTTCTCCGGTCGCGATGAAGAGGCCGAAGCCTTATTGCGCGAGAGCATCCAAGCGGCTGACCCAGAGCACCAGATTGGTGAGGTATATCTGGTGGGTGCAGGTCCCGGTGATCCAGAGTTGCTCACCTTCAAAGCCTTGCGCTTAATGCAGCAGGCTGACGTGGTCTTTTATGATCGCTTGGTATCACCCGAGGTACTAGAGATGTGCCGCCGCGATGCTGATCTGATCTATGTAGGTAAAAAGCGCGATGACCACGCTGTACCGCAAGAGGGCATCAATGCCTTGCTTGTGGAACACGCCAAGCTCGGCAAACGTGTTGTGCGCCTAAAAGGGGGCGACCCGTTTATCTTTGGCCGTGGTGGTGAAGAGCTAGAAGAGCTAAAAGCGCACGGCATACCGTTTCAGGTGGTGCCCGGCATTACCGCGGCTAGCGCGTGTTCTACCTATGCGGGTATTCCGCTTACCCACCGCAACTTCGCCCAGTCGGTTAAGTTTGTAACGGGCCAGCTAAAAAACCGTAAAGAAGCACTTAATTTTGACGAGCTGGTGCACCCCAACCAAACCGTGGTGTTCTACATGGGGCTGCACACGTTGCCTGATCTTGTTGAAGGTTTGACCTCCCACGGGAAACCGCTGCAAACACCTGTTGCGATCGTATCGCGTGGTACTGCGCCAGACCAAAAAGTACTGACCGGTACCTTGGAAACCATCGTGGCACAGCAGCAAGAGGCTCAACTACCAGCACCGGCGCTGGTGATTGTGGGTGAAGTGGTATCGTTGCAAGACAAACTGGCGTGGTTCGGTGATGCTGTTATCGAAGAGAACCAAGCACATGCGTTAAATATGGCTGCAAATCGTTTACAGAAGTAGCGTTTGTTACCAAAAGAGCACGCCGATTGGCGTGCTCGGTTTAGAGTTAACCCTCTCCCTCATTAACCGCTGACTCAATGCCTTTCGATCGGCCTTTGCGCTGGTTCCAATGCTCCAACAGCGGCGGAACAATAAGTACCAGCAATGCGATGGCTACAATACTGGCCGATAGCGGACGCTCCCACAAAAATGCGAAGCTGCCATCAGAGATCATTAGCGCACGGCTAAGGTTATTCTCCATCAACCCACCCAAAATAAAGCCCAGTAGCATCGGGGCCATAGGGAACTCGAGTAGTTTAAGCCCAATGGCGATCACGGTAATTAGCACCATCATATGGATATCGAAGGTGTTAAAGCTGACCAGATAAACCCCAGTGATGGAGAAGAACAGGATCAGCGGTATCAGTATTGGGCGCGGAATCACAAGTAAGCGCGAAATGTAAGGGATGAGCGGCAAATTGAGAATCAGCAATACCAAGTTGCCGAAGTACATAGAGATAATGACCGACCAGAAAACATCGGGATTATCCACGAACAGACGCGGCCCCGGTTGAATACCGTAAGCGATCAGCGCACCGAGCATGATCGCTGTTGTGCCAGAACCCGGAATACCCAACGTCAGTAGCGGCACGAACGAACCGGTCGATGCCGCGTTGTTAGCAGATTCCGGTGCAGCCAAACCGCGCAGCGCGCCTTTACCAAACTTGAGTTTCTCTTTCGCACTGGCAAGGTTGCGCTCAAAGCCATAGGCAAGGAATGACGCGATGGTGGCGCCCGCACCCGGCAGCACGCCGATTAAGAACCCAAATACAGAGGAGCGTGCCACAGTAGGGGCCACCTCTCGCACTTCGGTTTTGCTTAGCTTCATACTGCCAAGTTGGCTCATATCCATCTGCGCTTCCTCCTGCGCATGTTGGCCTTTGAGCACCGTCATAATTACTTCGGTGAGCGCAAAGGTTGCCATCGCCAGCAGCAAGAAGCTGATGCCATCAATAAGGTCTACGCTGCCAAACGTGAAGCGGGTGGTGCCAGATGTCACATCGGTGCCCACCGTTGCGATCATCAAACCGAATGTTGTCATGATGAGGGCTTTAATCACTTGGCCCTTACCAGAGAAAGCCGCGACAGCGGTGAGCCCTAAAATCATCAACGCGAAGTAGTCACTTGATTGGAAGCTCAAAGAGACAGTGGCCAGCGCAGGTGCGGCAAACAGTAAGATGATGGCACCAATGGTACCGCCAGTGAACGAAGAGTACGCCGCCAACGCGAGTGCCTTACCCGCTTGGTTTTGTTGTGCTAGAGGGTAGCCATCAAAAGAGGTGACAACCGTACTCGCACAGCCCGGCGCGTTGATCAGAATAGAGGAGGTCGAGCCACCAAACACGGCGCCGTAATAGACACCGGCCATTAAAATAATGCCCGAAGAGGGATCTAACCCGTAAGTTACAGGGATCATCAGTGCGACTGCCGAGATCGGCCCAAGGCCCGGTAACATCCCGATAAAGGTCCCCGCGAAACAGCCAACAACGACCATCAGCAGATTAAAGGGCATCACCGCGGTGGTGAGGCCTGCCATAAGACCGTCTAACATCGTTTAGCCTCCTAACCCAGCAAATAAGCGCCCGGGTGCCAAATAGATATCGAGCAATTGCGTCAAAATAAACCAGATCGCCACGGCAAAGGGGACCGATGCAATCAGCAGCACCTTGATACGGCGCTCACCCAGCAGCCAGTACCCGCCGATTAAAAACAGTAGCGTGGCCAGTAGAAAACCGATCCAGTTCAGTGCCAGTGCGAAAGCAACAGTCAGCAGCAGCAACTTTGCGACCAGCAAAAAGTGGTAGCCAGATAACCGCAGTCGGTCATCCGGTTGTTTTGATGCGGTAATCAACAGCACGAAGGCCAGCGCCGCACCGATTATCGCCAGCGCATTGGGTAGCGATTGGGCATGGAACGGCTCGAACTCATCACCGGGTAGCAGGGGGATTTGGCGTGCGTAGTAGCCATAGGCGATGGAGAGCAGCAGAAAGATTAACCCGCCTATATGGTCTTTTGTCATTGTCATAAGGGAAGCTCCGAGCAGCAACGCGCTGCACAATCAAAAAGCAGGCTTTGCCCGACAGAGCGACAAAGCCTGGAAAGCGAGCGTGTAGATAGGCTTACGAGATAAGATCACGCCCGCGTGAGCACTACTTCAGAAATCCAAGCTCCTTCATTAAAGCGCCCACCTCTTGCTCCTGTGCCTCTAGGAATGAGACAAACTCAGCATCGGGTTTGAAGATCTCTGTCCAGCCGTTGCGGGCACGCACCGCTTCCCACTCAGGTGTGTCGTACATCTTGGTGAGCGTATCGATGAACTCAGCTTTTTTGCTGTCTGCAAGGCCTGGCGCTGCAAAAAAACCACGCCAGTTAACAAAGCTTGTATCGTAGCCGAGCTCTTTTAGCGTCGGCACATCGGGCGCCGCTTCATTGCGCTCGGTTCCCGTCATTACCAGAATGCGCACTTCGCCAGCCTCAGCCAGTGCCAACGCTTCACTGAATCCCGTTGAGAGGAGCTGGGTTTCGCCAGAAAGTAGCCCCGCCATCGCTTTGCCACCGGCATCATACGCCACGTAGCGAACTTGGCGCGGCTCACCGCCGGCGGCTTTAAAGGCCATTGCTGCAACTAGGTGGTCCATGCTGCCGCGTGCCGAACCACCGGCAATTTTAATGGCGCGTGGGTTCTTGCGGTAATCTTCGACCACTTGGGTAAACGAGGTATAGGGCGAGTCTTTCTTCACCACGAAAGCGCCGTAGTCACCAATGGTGGCAGCAACAGGCGTGAGATCACGAAACGACTGCGGAAACACCTTAGATAACGAGCGGATCACGATGGGCGTAGAGTTAACCATCAGCGTATCTTGCTTTTGGCTCGCGGTTTCAATCAGGTGGGCAATGGCTTTACCACCGCCGCCACCTGACATGTTTTCGTACGAGATAGTCTCCACAAGGCCTGATTTAGATAGCGCCTCGCCGGTACCACGGGCGGTTGAGTCCCAACCACCGCCAGCACCACCAGGAATCAGAAAGTGAACACTCTCCAATGCTTGCGCTGATAACGATACGCTAGAAATTGCCGCCGCTAGCACCGCACCGGCAAAGTGACCTTTAGATAGCTTGTTCAGAAACATAGTTAGCACCTCTTGTTTTTGTTTTATGGGGCTAGCTTAGAAGTGGGCGCGGATGGTGGGAATATTGTGGTTTTAATGGGATTTAAGGCCATAAAGAGCGTTTTGTTCATATTGTTCACGGGTAATGGCCGTCTGGGTTCGCTACTATTTAACGTAAACAAGGCGCTACCATGCTGATCGTGAAAGGCGTGTTATTAACAACAATAAAAGACACACATGCGTAAGTTACAAGCACTAAAACTCAAAACTCGTATGATCCTCGTACTCGGCATAATGACCGTTGTGCAAACGGGTGTCATAGGGCTGGTGGCCGTTTTAACGCTGCACCATTCACTAGATGAGCAAATTGGCCAGCGGGCATTGGATGTTGCCAAAACAATCGCAGCCATGCCCAATGTGCGCAGCGCCGTAGAACGGCGTGATTCCGACTATCTGGTCCCTTTGAGTTTGACGCTGGCGGAGCAAACCCAAGCACGCTTTATTGTGATTGGTGATCGTGATGGCGTCCGTTTAGCTCATCCACGCGCTGAGATGATCGGTTACTCGATGGCCGATGACGATGGTGACGACAACGCCCCCGCGCTGCGTTTTGGCCAAACCTACTTGGCGAAAGCGCAAGGGAGTATGGGGTGGTCGATGCGTGGCAAAGCTCCCATTTTTGATGAATATGGCGAGCAGGTGCTGGGCATTGTATCGGTGGGCTATCACCTTGATCAGGTGGCGCTAACAATCACCCGCTACAGCGTTACGCTAATTGTGGTGATTCTGCTCTCGTTTGGTGTGAGTGCCATGATCGCCATCTGGTTTGCGAACCACTTCAAACAAGCGATCTTTGGGCTAGAGCCCGAGCAGATCGGACGCCTCTTTAGCGAACAGCGCGCAACGCTTGAGTCGGTAAAGGAGGGGATCATCGCCATCAATGCAACCGGCCATATCACAACGATTAACCGCACTGCGGTGGTGGCGCTCGGCTTACCGGAAGCCCAGCCGCATGTTGGCCGCCCAATTGAAGAGGTGCTGCCAGACAGCGCAATGCTCGATGTATTGCAATCTGGCGAGCCGCAGTTTGACCGTGAAGTGCGCCGGGGCGAGCGCATCATCATCGCCAACCGCATTCCGCTGCGCCAAGGTGACGAGATTACCGGTGTGGTGTCAAGCTTTCGCCCCAAAGATGAACTGGCTGAGGTGAGTAAGAAACTGACTCGGATACAGCAGTATGCTGATTCGTTGCGCAGCCAATCCCACGAATACGCCAACAAATTGCACACCATTGCGGGGCTGATCCAAATTGGCGCCACAGACGAGGCACTCGCGCTGATTGGCCAAGAGACAAAAGCCCACCAAGCGTTGATTAAACTGCTGCTAAACGCCGTGCCCGATCCGGTGCTATCGGGCTGTTTACTCGGTAAATATAACCGCGCCAAAGAGATGGGGTTACTCCTAGAGATCGATCCAGAAAGCCACATGGCGGAGCGGCCCGCCAACATCCCCGCAGAGGACTTGGTCACTATTATCGGTAACTTACTTGATAATGCGCTAGAGGCGACGCTTGCGCATCAAGGCAAGGGCGGGCAAGTGTTCCTATCTATGACCGATATTGGCAATGACCTTGTTTTTGAAGTGGAGGACCAAGGTGGCGGCGTTGCCGAGACCGAACACGAACGCATCTTTGAAAAGGGTGTTTCGAGCAAAGGCGAAACCGGACGCGGCTACGGGCTGCACCTCGTAAAAGGTATTTTAGAGGACCTAAACGGCACCATAATGCTAGAGCCCTCGCC
This sequence comes from Neptunomonas marina, assembly GCF_004005935.1. Taxonomy (GTDB): domain Bacteria; phylum Pseudomonadota; class Gammaproteobacteria; order Pseudomonadales; family Balneatricaceae; genus Neptunomonas; species Neptunomonas marina. Next base: position 88,964 of record NZ_SACQ01000009.1, read on the forward strand.
GCAGGGCGCACGCTTTGTGGTTTACCTACCTAAACAGCTAGTAACCCCCGGCAAACCAGAGGGCAGCAGAGATGGCTAATATCCGGGTTGTGATTGCAGAAGATGACCCGCAAATTGCGGAGATTCAAAAGCGCTTTTTAGAACGTGTTGAAGGCTTTGAGCTGGTGGGCATTGCTCACGGGTTAAAAGAGACGCGCGACCTGATCGAGGTGTTCGCGCCCGAGTTACTGCTGCTGGATATCCAGTTTCCTGATGGCACCGGCCTAGAGTTACTACGCGAGCTACGTGCGCAAAGCCGCAATATCGACGTTATCTTGATTACCGCAGCCAAAGAGGTAAAAACCCTAAAAGCCGCGCTGCAAAGCGGCATCTTCGACTACATCCTCAAACCCTTGGTGTATGAACGCCTCCAAGAAGCACTGCTTAACTATCAGCAGCACCTTGAAAAGCTAACCGCACTAAGCGCCCTTGATCAGCGCGAAGTAGACCGCCTGCTACCCCGCAGCCATACCAGCGAACCGCCGGTGGTATCTAACCGCTTGCCTAAAGGGATCGATGCCCTCACGCTAGAAAAAGTACAACAGGTTTTCGCAGCCGAAACGGGGAGTTTAAACGCCGAGGAGGTCGGCGAGCGCATCGGCGCAGGCCGCACCACCGCGCGGCGCTATCTGGAATATCTTGTTGCTGAGCAGCAACTACTCGCCGAAGTCAGCTACGGCTCGGTAGGGCGGCCAGAGCGGCGATACCGTAGTAAGCAAGGCTAAGACGTTGCATAAGGGTTTTGTAGTAATCACAACCTTCTTGCAAGAGAAGCCATGCAGAAGGTCTATGCGCTACAACTTCCATTTATTTGTCGCTTCAAAAAATATAACGCCCTGTTAAGGTGTGAGCAACGCAATACCAAAGCCGACGCATACCACCATAAACACAAAACGCAACGCATAGCAAAAATGCCAAGCGTTGCGAATGATCTTCCCCCGAAAAAGTGGACACCACTTTCGCTTACGCCGTCATAGCTTCATATTCGACCGGACTCTGGTAATTTAAACTGGAGTGCAATCGAATTCGATTATAAAAATGCTGGATGTAACCA